>CAJJBZ010000016.1 GCA_905182535.1 uncultured Planktomarina sp. | reverse complement strand
CTGCTTCACGAACAATCAGCGCATATCGCGCAAGGTGTGGATGCTGCGTCAGATAAGGATGAGGGCGCTGGCGACCAGGGAATCATGTTTGGCTATGCCACCACCGAAACCCCAGAGCTGATGCCTGCACCTATTCAATATTCGCATGCAATCCTGCGGCGTTTGGCTGAAGTGCGCAAAAACGGCACCGAGCGTGATCTTGGCCCCGACGCCAAATCGCAGTTGTCTTTGCGTTATGTGGATGGCAAGCCGGTAGAGGTCACTTCGATTGTTCTGTCGACCCAACATACCTCAGAAGATCAAGACAGCGCATATATTCGTGGCATTGTTGAGCCCTATATTCGCGAAGTTATTCCTCCAGAGTGGATCACAGCCAATACGGAATGGTGGGTCAACCCGACGGGCACTTTCGTCATCGGTGGCCCGGATGGTGATGCAGGTTTGACGGGTCGCAAGATCATTGTGGACACCTATGGCGGAGCGGCTCCGCATGGTGGTGGTGCATTTTCTGGGAAAGATCCAACAAAGGTTGATCGTTCGGCGGCCTATGCTTCGCGCTATTTGGCCAAGAATGTTGTGGCTTCTGGAATGGCGGAACGCTGCACACTGCAGCTGTCCTATGCGATTGGCGTTTCAAAGCCCCTATCAATTTATGTGGATACCCATGGCACAGGTCAGGTTCCCGATGAGGCCATAGAGCGCGCAGTCGCGCAATGTATGGATCTCACGCCGCGTGGCATTCGTGAACATTTGGGCATGAACCGCCCAATCTATCAGCGCACAGCTGCCTATGGCCACTTTGGCCGCGCGCCGGAAGCTGATGGTGGGTTCAGCTGGGAAAAAACCGATCTGGTTGAAGCGCTGAAAAAAGCCGTGTAGGCGCAGGGGCGCGCTTGCGCGCTCTGATGGACAACATATTCAGGGTGAGCTCAGGCGCAAATTTTTTTTGAGAGATGGCGATGGATCACCGGAATTTTTATGGTCGCATCAAGGGTAAAGCTCTGAATGCCGCGCAGGATCGTTATTTGGAAGAGGACCTGCCAGGCCTGTCAGTTGCTGGAATTACCCGTGAGGAAAATCCAGAGCGGACGCCGCTGGACATGCAAGAACTTGCCGGTGGCCGGCCGCTTTGGTTGGAAATTGGCTTTGGCGGCGGTGAGCATTTGGTGCATCAAGCGCTCCAAAACCCCGATGTCCAGTTTTTGGGTGTTGAGCCTTATGTGAACGGTGTTGCGATGCTTTTGGGCAAGATGCGCAAGGCGGGCGTGCGCAACATCAAGTTGCACATGGGCGATGCTCGCAACTTGATGGATGTTTTGCCAGATGAAGCTGTCAGTAAAGCGTTTTTGCTTTACCCGGACCCTTGGCCAAAACTGCGCCATCACCGCCGCCGTTTTGTGACGCCAGAACATCTCATCCCGTTGAACCGGTGCTTAAAAACCGGTACAAAATTTCGTGTGGCCACGGATGTTGAAGACTATGTCCGCCAAACCTTGCAAGAGGTGCCGAAGGCTGGTTTTGACTGGTTGGCTGAAGGACCCAAAGATTGGCGCGCGCCCTGGGGGGATTGGATTTCGACGCGCTATGAGAAAAAAGCCCTGCGCGAAGACCGCACCCCGCACTATATGACATTTCGAAAATCATAGATTGATGGAACCTGAGGTGTGGACGTTGCCTAGCTTGGACGCTATCACTCCTGCAACTAAATAGGGGACCTATATGTCAGGCCATGGTGCAGCAATTCCGATGACTTCACAAAAGTCTGGCCCGTTGACGGGGCAGGCGGATGTGCCGGGCGATAAGTCTATCTCACACCGGTCGCTCATTCTGGGCGCTTTGAGCGTGGGCGAGACTCGCATTAAGGGCTTGTTAGAAGGGGATGACGTGCTCGACACTGGCAAGGCCATGCAGGCTTTTGGTGCAGAGGTCATCAACCATGGTGGTGGCTCTTGGTCGGTGCATGGTGTGGGCGTGGGTGGATTTGCCGAGCCGGATCAGGTGATTGACTGCGGTAATTCTGGCACCGGCGTGCGCCTAATCATGGGCGCGATGGCCACGTCCCCCATTACAGCGACGTTCACGGGCGATGGCAGTTTGAACAAACGCCCTATGGGACGGGTCACCGATCCTTTGGCCATGTTTGGTGCGCAGTCGTATGGCCGCTCTGAAGGTCGTTTGCCGTTGACGATTGTTGGTGCCGCTGAGGCCGTTCCTGTCCACTACACGGTGCCGATGCCCTCTGCGCAGGTGAAATCTGCGGTTCTGCTGGCGGGTTTGAATGCGCCGGGTCAGACGGTGGTGATAGAGAAAGAGGCCACACGCGATCATACCGAGCGCATGTTGGTGGGCTTTGGTGCGGAATTGACCGTGGAAGATAGCGAAGAGGGCCGAGTGATCACCCTCACGGGGCAACCCGAGTTGTACCCGCAGGATATCATCGTGCCGCGCGATCCGTCATCTGCGGCCTTTCCTGTTTGTGCGGCTTTGATCGTTGAAGGGTCCGATATTTTGGTGCCCAATATTGGCCTCAATCCGACCCGTGCAGGTTTGTTCTACACGCTGCAAGATATGGGTGCAGATCTTATATTCGAGAACATGCGCGAAGAGGGCGGAGAACCTGTCGCCGATTTACGTGCAAAATATTCCCCGAATATGCGTGGTATCGCTGTGCCGCCAGAACGGGCGGCCTCGATGATTGACGAATATCCGATTCTGTCTGTGGTGGCGAGTTTTGCCGATGGCATTACTCGTATGCATGGGGTTAAAGAGCTGCGCGTTAAAGAAAGTGACCGTATTGAAGTCATGGCGTCGGGTCTAAGGGCTGCTGGTGTCACTGTAGATGAGGGCCCTGATTGGTGGCATGTGCATGGCTGCGGAGGCTCTGTAAGGGGTGGCGCCACTGCTGCGACCCATCTTGATCACCGCATTGCCATGTCATTTCTTATACTTGGGTTGAATTCAAAAGAATCAATCTCTATTGACGATGGTGTTCCCGTGGCCACATCCTTTCCAATATTCGAACTTTTAATGGCGCATCTGGGTGCCAGTATTTGTCGGACTGAGGTGTGAGTGTTAGGCTGACAGGCAGCTGCCTTTGCGGGCATCTGTGCTTTGCCACACCGGGCCTTATGGGCCATGTTATCACCCGCCATTGCTCACAATTCCGTAAATCAAGCGGCCATTTTGTAGCCGCCACCTCTGCCGCTCGCGATAAGGTCGCGATAACGGGGGAGGTGATGTGGTATCAGTCTTCTGAGCAAGCACGGCCCAGTTTTGCGGCACCTGTGGCAGCCAAATGTTTTGGGATGGGCTTGGCGACAATCTATCAATTTTTGCGGGTTGTTTTGATGGAGCGACTGGAGTGATGACTTCTGGCCATATCCTTTGCGCAGATAAGGGTGACTATTATGAGATCACCGGTGGTCTGCCTCAGGCGGATGTGGATGGTCCCGCGCTCACCGCGCAGTTTTACAGCTAAGCAAGGGTAGATGATGAGTTTTACAATCGCCATTGATGGACCCGCCGCCGCAGGCAAAGGCACGATCAGCAAGGCTGTCGCTGCACATTTTGGTATGGAGCATTTGGACACAGGGCTTCTGTACCGTGCTGTTGGCGCACAAATGCTGCAGGGTGTTGATCCATTGCTGGCCTGCCAATCCCTGCGGCCTGAAGACCTTGGACGCCGCAAATTTGCGTAGCCCAGAGGTGGCGCTAGCTGCATCTCAGGTGGGTGTCATGGCTGAGGTGCGCGCAGAATTGCTGGCCTTTCAACGGAGCTTTGCTCGCCGTGAAGGTGGTGCTGTTTTGGATGGACGCGACATAGGTACAGTGATTTGTCCTAAGGCTGAGGTAAAACTTTTTGTGACCGCAAGTGCTGAAGTGCGCGCGCGGCGTCGGCATCAAGAGCTGGTGGCCGGCGGCACTCAAATTGATTTTGATCAGGTGCTCGCCGATGTGTCGACTCGCGATACCCGCGACGCTGAGCGTGCCGAAGCCCCTATGATTGCTGCTGTGGATGCGGTGGTGATCGATACATCCAATCTGACAATCGATGCGGCGATTGCGGTTGCAGTCTCTATCGTTCAAGAAGGAATAATCTCATGAAAAAACGTAATTTCTCGCATACGGGTGCAGAGGTTTCGCGGATGGGAATCGGCGCGATGTCCTTTTCGAATTTTTACGGCGAGGTCAGCCGCGATGAGGTCTTTGCAATTTTGGACGCGGCCTGTGATTTGGGCGTGACCCATATCGACACGGCCAATGTTTACGGCAAAGGCGGCTCGGAGACCCATATCGGTTCCTATCTGGCAAAAAATCCCGAATCGCGGTCGTTTTTTCACATTGCAAGCAAGGGTGGTATCACGGATCGCAGTGATCCAAACCGCCTGTTCAACAATGAAACTGGCTATCTTGAAGGCCAGCTAGATGCCAGTTTGGAGCGTATGGGTGTTGAGCAAATTGATCTCTACTACATTCACCGCCGTGATCCGCATGTCCCGATTGAAGAGCTGACCTATACGCTTGCGGGCTTTGTTACATCTGGAAAAATTGTGGGGTTCGGCTATTCTGAGATATCCCCAAGCTCGCTGCGCGCGGCACATGCAGTGCATCCGGTGGCAGCGGTTCAGTCTGAATATTCATTGTCGACCCGCACCCCTGAGCTTGGTGTGATCCAAACCTGTGCTGATC
This sequence comes from uncultured Planktomarina sp., assembly GCA_905182535.1. Lineage (GTDB taxonomy): Bacteria > Pseudomonadota > Alphaproteobacteria > Rhodobacterales > Rhodobacteraceae > Planktomarina > Planktomarina arctica. The sequence continues at coordinate 175,492 of CAJJBZ010000016.1, read as the reverse complement.
TGGGGACAACATTTGTTGCCTTTTCGCCAGTGGGTCGTAGTTTGTTGACTGACAAGCCACATGGGCTGCAGGTCGCACAGGCCATGCCATTTCTAGCAAAGAACCCGCGCTTTACGGAGCCCAATTTGAGCTTGAATATTGCAGCCAGCGCCCCGTTTCGGGCTTTGGCAGCACATATTGGCCTTACAGCGGCAGGTTTGGCGATTGCGTGGTGCTTGGCCAAGGGCGACCATATTTTGCCAATTCCGGGGACCCGCAATGTTGAGCATTTCAAAGGACTGGTCGTGGGCAGCCATTATGTGCTTAGCGCCGAAGAGTTGATTGCTGTTGAGGCGGCCTTGCCCATGGGTTGGGTCAATGGCGATCGCTATTCTACGGCACAATGGGCGGGGCCTGAACGCTACGCTTAGGTTTGTTTGCGCACCATCTGTGCGTTCAGTGCGGCCTCAAATTTTGCTTGGGGCATGCAGCTTCTTAAGGCTCTTCGGCATAAGGCTGCTTGCGTCTCTGGCGCCAGCCCACCAATGGGGGGATCGGTATCGAGATTAGTGGGGAAAGAATAACCCTCCGCACAGGCTGAAATTGCAGCATCAGCCTGCCTAGGGCTGAGGCCATGATTTTCGGTGCTTAAAACTTGATACAGCCTGCGGGTCATATCCCGCCGGTCGAGTGTCTCCATGGCGCGTCCAAATGCTGAGGAGACCTGCAATAGATTGGCCATGCGTTGGATGTCACGGCTCACATTGGCGCCGCCTGCATGATAGAGCGCGGGGCTGAAAAACAGCACATCGCCTTTGGCCAACGGCACCTGTATATGATGTGCTTCAAAATAGGTGCGAAAGTTGGATTGAGTAAAGGCGACGTATCCGTGGCGGTAAATCTGGCTGAATGGCAAAAGCTTTGTTGGTCCGCTTTCGATGGGCATATCTGCATGTGCCACAGCGCCTTGTAGAGTAAGCATAGGCGAGAAGTCATGTACATGTGCGGGGTAGTTCGCAGCTATTGCAGTGGGTTGAAACCCGAGATGATAGTCACGGTGCGGGCTTTGTGCTGCACCGCTGGGGCGTACTAGATTGACCTGTGCTGTCATTTGATAGTTGGGCCCAAGCCAAGCCTGACAGGCGGTGTCGATGGCCAAGTTTCCGAAATATTGTGCAAAGATTAGCGGGTCGTATTGGCAAAGTTTTTGTGCAGAATTCCAGACGCGATCATTGGCCCCAGAGGCTGCAAAGTGATCCGCTTTACCGCCGTTCACGGCCCTCTCATCGACGATGATTTGATCGTAAATTGCTGTTGCTGCATCGATGCATTTGGTGTCGGCATAAGCATTTTTCAGTACCAAAACTCCGGCCGTGTTGCGTAAGACATCAGCCCATTCTGCGCGAAGGGCTTGGGTGTCGCCGGTCAAATCCAACTGATCGATGTCATAGATTGGCACATTGCTCTGGATGTCATGGGCCTGTGGCACGTCTTGGGCGATCAGTTGCCGCTCCACCTGTTGGGTGAATTGCATCTAAGTCGCAGTCCTGCGGGGAAAGATAGGCTTGCATGTTGGGCTCCGGATCGGGTGATGAGGCGAGCTTACCAATATTTTGGTTGCAGTATGCGGCAAAACACCTCAAAAACACCTCAATGATACATCAATTTCCCCTCAAAGAAATTGCGTCGCAGTCGGGTCTTAGCCATGCCACGGTCGACCGGGCCTTACACGGGCGGGCGCATGTCAGCGCGCAGACCGCGCGGCGGGTGCAGGCGGCAATGGCTGAGCTGGCTCAGCAGGAGGGGCAGTTGGCGGCCCGAGGTCGGCGGATGTTTGTGGATATTGTGGTTGAGGCGCCGCGCCGGTTTTCTGATGAGCTGCGCCATGCGGTGCTAAAGGTCTTGCCTCGGTTCACTCCAGCGGTGATCCGGCCTAGATATCACTTCGCTGAGGATATTGATCCCGCCAAAACCGTTGCGGACCTTGCGCGGATCGTCCGCCGTGGCAGTCAAGGCATCATTTTAAAAGCCCAGAATGTTGGGCCGATACGTGCTGAGATTGCGCGCTTAGAAAAGTTAAAAATCCCTGTTGTGACGGTATTTACCGATTGTCCCGGCAGTGGGCGTACGGCCTATGTGGGGTTAAACAACGAAAATGCTGGACGCACGGCGGCATATCTTTTTGCCCTGAGGCTGCAGGGGCGCACAGGGACGGTTCTGACAACCACTTCGCGCATCGAGTTTCAGGGAGAGGAGGCGCGGGCCTTTGCCTTTGCAGATGAGATGGCACGGCTTTGCCCCAACGTTGGGTTGATAGATGCTAGCGGTGGGGCAGGGCTGGCGCTTGAAACGACGGCTAAAATTACCGCGGCGGTGGAAGGATTAGATAAATTGCTCGGGGTGTATTCGATGGGTGGTGGCAATGCTGCGATTCTGTCGGCTCTTGCGGCTTTAGATCTCCGGCCTGATCTCTTTGTTGCGCATGATTTGGATCGCGAAAACCGCCAATTGCTGCGCCAAGGAAAATTGGGATTTGTGTTGCACCATGACTTGAGTGCAGACATTGATTCTGCCCTTCAACATATCACAGCATTTCATAAGCTTAGGCCAGCCATACCGGAAGGGCGGATGGCCGATGTGCAGATTATTACGTCGGCTAATTGTCCCGCGATCTAACACACAGGTCCTATGTGCTTATTAGTGAGATAGAGAACAATTTTTAAAGTTGGTAGATAAAGTTGGTAGATAAAGAGAGGTAGCGCCGTTGGTGCAGATGCGCTTTTACCGCAGTATTGAAGTCGTCACGTAGGGCATTGTGAAATCGCGATCTCGATGCTGTGTGTTCAGCATGGAAATCTTGATCTGCAGATGGGCGTGATTACTGTTTTGGTGGGTTAAGATCTTTAATTACGGTTGTCCCCACCAGAATCGTGGATTTTTATGGTACCCCCGACTGAGGAAAAAACCTTTTTGCGGTTCAAATTGCTGGTTGGGTGAGTATTTTATATTGGACTATGGCATTCAGCACTCCTTTTTCGCACTAATACATTGGCGATCGGGCCTTGCAATATTGCAAATTCCAGCCTATGTACGACCTGTCTAAACGGCGGAAACAGTCGCGGATTTATGGTATCGTAGCAGGGTCGGCTTCCACCGGCCCTTCTTAGTGTCTAAAATCCTCTTTTCGTAAGTGGACCAATGCAACTCAAGACCGGCGGAGACAACCGCACGGCCAGAAACAAAACACGTAAGGATTAAACGCCACATGGCAACCGTAACAATGGAGGAATTCGAAGCCCTTCTGCAAGAAAGCTTCGAAGTTGACACACCTGAAGAGGGTACAGTTGTCAAAGGTAAAGTCATCGCAATCGAAGCGGGACAAGCCATTATCGACGTGGGCTACAAAATGGAAGGCCGCGTAGATATTAAAGAATTCGCAGATCCAGGCGAATCTCCAGAAATTTCAGTGGGCGATGTTGTTGAAGTTTTCCTGCGTGCTGCAGAAAATTCCAAAGGCGAGGCTGTTATCAGCCGTGAAATGGCCCGTCGTGAAGAAGCTTGGGATCGTTTGGAAAAAGCCTATGCCGATGAAGAGCGTGTTGATGGTGCAATCTTCGGTCGGGTCAAAGGCGGCTTCACAGTTGACCTTGGCGGCGCCGTGGCCTTCTTGCCAGGTAGCCAAGTTGACGTGCGCCCTGTGCGTGATGCCGGCCCATTGATGGGCTTGAAGCAGCCTTTCCAAATCCTAAAAATGGACCGTCGTCGTGGCAACATCGTTGTATCACGTCGTGCAATCTTAGAAGAATCTCGTGCAGAACAGCGTGCTGAAGTAATTGGGAAATTGGCCGAAGGCGATAGTGTCGACGGTGTTGTGAAAAACATCACTGAATATGGTGCGTTTGTAGACCTTGGTGGCGTAGACGGCTTGCTTCACGTGACCGACATGGCTTGGCGTCGTGTTAACCACCCTTCAGAAATCTTGGCAATTGGCGAAACTGTCAAAGTGCAGGTTGTCAAAATTAACAAAGAAACGCATCGTATCAGCTTAGGCATGAAGCAGTTGATGGACGACCCTTGGGATATTGTTAGCGTGAAATACCCTCTGGCTTCGCAGCATAAGGGCCGCGTAACAAATATCACTGATTACGGAGCATTTGTTGAGCTAGAAGCTGGTGTTGAAGGTTTGGTCCACGTGTCTGAGATGTCTTGGACTAAGAAAAATGTACACCCAGGTAAAATTGTATCAACTTCCCAAGAAGTTGATGTGATGGTTCTGGAAATTGATGGCGTGAAGCGTCGCGTTTCCTTGGGTCTGAAGCAACTGCAACAGGAACCCATGGGAAGTGTTGCAGACGAAAACCCTGTGGGCAGTCAAGTTGAAGGTGAAGTAAAAACAGTGACTGAATTTGGTTGTTTATTGGTTTGGCTGGAGACATCGATGGAATGGTTCACCTGTCTGATTTGACATGGGAAGGTCGTGGCGAAGATGTGATCAGCGACTATCGCAAAGGTGATATGGTCCAGGCCGTTGTATCCGAGGTTGATGTTGAAAAAGAGCGAATTAGCCTCTCTGTCAAAGCATTGGGTGGTGATAAATTTGCTGATGCTGTGGGTGGCGTGAAGCGTGGCTCGATCATCACTGTTGAAGTGACAGCGATTGAAGATGGTGGCGTTGAAGTTGAGTATGAAGGCATGAAATCTTTCATCCGTCGCTCTGACCTATCGCGTGATCGTGCTGAGCAACGTCCTGATCGTTTTGGAATCGGCAATAAAGTTGACGTTCGCGTCACCAATATCGATGCGAAGACACGCCGTTTGGGCCTGTCGATCAAAGCACGCGAAATTGCAGAAGAAAAAGAAGCCGTAGAGCAGTATGGGTCCTCCGACTCGGGTGCCTCTTTAGGTGATATTTTAGGTGCTGCGCTTAAAACCGAAGACTAATATTTAGGTTATTTGCTCCATACCACCCAAAGGTCCCACTTTTGTGGGGCCTTTTTTTGGTCCAAACCCTTGAAAAAAACAATAAACGACCATTAATAGGGTTAGCTGAATATTATTACAGCTAAATGTAAGTTATATTATATTAAATGTGCTTAAGTGCATGTAACAATAAACTATAGGTTCACAGAGAGGGCACTTTCCATGTATCGTGTGTTTGTGGTTAAGAAGACTCGCAACTTTATAGTTTCAAGGGGGGAAATATGATTCGTTCTGAATTGGTTCAAAAGCTTGTGGATGATAATCCACACCTGCATCAGCGTGATGTTGAGCGTATTGTAAGTACAATTTTTGATGAAATAATTAACACTATGGCCGGTGGTGACCGTGTAGAATTGCGGGGCTTTGGAGCCTTCTCAGTCAAGAAACGGGACTCGCGGACAGGCCGAAATCCTCGCACGGGCGAGTCTGTGGCAGTTGAAGAAAAACATGTTCCGTTTTTTAAGACAGGTAAGCTTTTGCGAGATCGTCTTAACGGAAAATAGAATGCGCTATTTGCGGTACCTGGTGCTATCTTTTTTAGCTGTAGGTCTCATCGTCGTTGCACTTGCTAATCGGGGTGACGTGAGTCTCACTCTGTTGCCTGTAGCATTGGGGGAGTTGGTAGAGTTTAATCTTCAATTTCAAGTGCCACTTTTTATTGTGATATTTTTGGGGGTTATGGTCGGACTTCTAATTGGTTTTGTTTGGGAATGGTTCCGAGAAATTAAATACCGAGTGGCAGCCCAAACTGAACATCGCCAGTTGGTGCGCTTAGAGCGTGAAGTTACTAAACTGAAATCTGAAACTATCAAAGAGCAAGACGATGTCTTGGCACTTCTCGGTGAGGCCTCTTGAGTATTAAGGGCGTTCGTTCAAAACTTTGTGGACTTACCACAGTTCGTGATATTGATGCGGCAGCTAGAGCTGGTGCGGCTTATGTGGGTTTCGTATTTTTTGCTAAATCACCACGTAATCTTGAGTTTTCCAAGGCTAGGGAGCTGGCGCTCCGTGTGCCTGCGGATGTTTCTAAGGTGGCGCTTGTAGTTGATGCTGATAATGCCTTTCTGGATCAGATTATGGCCTCTGTGCCGCTAGATATGTTACAGCTCCACGGGTTGGAAAGTCCTGAGCGAGTTTCTGAAGTGAAAGCTCGTTATGGCTTGCCCGTAATGAAGGCCTTGGGCATTGCAACTGCTCAGGATGTCGCGTTGGCGCAAACATATGCGGGTGTTGCAGATCAACTGTTATTGGATGCAAAGCCGTTAGCGGGACATGATTTGCCTGGTGGCAATGGCCTGTCGTTTGATTGGACGCTTTTGAGTGGGAAAAATTGGTCGCTGCCGTGGATGTTGGCTGGTGGTTTAACGCCCTCTAATGTAGGAAATGCCATGAGTATGTCTGGAGCAAGGCAGGTGGACGTTAGCTCTGGGATCGAAATTAGACCTGGCGAGAAAAGCCCGGAATTGATGGCTGAATTCGTAGTGCAAGCAAACGGGCAAATCATCGCAGATTGACCGGAAGGTCTTTACCTTACAGGCCGCCGGCGCTACCCATTTCTACATCACGCATGGGAGATATCAATGTCTGACGAACTGTTAAATAGCTTTAAAACTGGCCCGGACGAACAAGGGCGTTTCGGTGACTTCGGTGGACGCTTTGTATCAGAAACTCTGATGCCTTTGATTTTAGATCTTGAGGCACAATATGAGTTTGCAAAAACAGATGACAGCTTTTGGGCAGAAATGCAGGATTTGTGGACTAATTATGTTGGACGTCCGAGCCCGCTTTATTATGCAGACCGTTTAACCAAACATCTTGGTGGTGCAAAAGTATACCTTAAGCGTGACGAGCTTAACCACACTGGTGCGCATAAGATAAACAACGTGTTGGGGCAGATCATTTTGGCCCGCCGCATGGGTAAAACCCGAATTATTGCCGAAACCGGCGCTGGTCAACACGGGGTGGCTACAGCAACTGTCTGTGCCAAGTTTGGCCTAAAGTGTATTGTCTACATGGGTGCACATGATGTGGAGCGGCAAGCTCCCAATGTGTTTCGCATGAAGCTTTTGGGCGCAGAAGTTGTGCCTGTGACTTCGGGCCGTGGCACGTTGAAGGACGCTATGAACGATGCGTTGCGCGATTGGGTGACCAACGTGAACGATACGTTCTATTGCATTGGTACGGTTGCTGGTCCACATCCGTACCCGGCGATGGTGCGTGACTTTCAGGCTATCATTGGCAAAGAAGCCAAAGAACAGATGCTTGAGCAGGAGGGGCGTCTGCCTGATACGCTGATTGCTGCCATTGGTGGTGGATCCAACGCAATGGGGCTCTTTTTTCCGTTCCTTGACGATAAAGAAGTTGGCATCATCGGTGTCGAAGCCGGTGGCAAGGGGGTCAATTCTAAGATGGAGCATTGCGCATCTCTAACCGGTGGTCGTCCGGGGGTCTTACATGGCAACCGAACCTATTTGTTGCAGGATGATGATGGCCAAATTCTTGAGGGATTTTCGATTTCTGCTGGACTTGATTACCCTGGTATTGGCCCTGAGCATGCATGGCTGCATGAAATTGGACGGGCAAAATATGTTTCCATTACGGATGTTGAGGCGTTGGAAGCGTTTCAACTATGCTGTGAATTAGAGGGTATCATTCCGGCGCTTGAGCCAAGCCACGCTCTAGCGCACGTAATGAAAATCGCCCCAACATTGCCTAGTGATCATCTAATTTGTATGAATATGTGCGGTCGTGGCGATAAGGATATATTCACAGTAGCTGCAGCTTTGGACATTACAATGAATACAGGAGCTTAGGCCAGTGCGAGCCTAATTCTGCAGTTAAAGTAAACCGAGCCTAATATTTTCATGCTGCTCTCACACGACTGCGTAAAGTCGTAATACTTCTATTGGTACAATTTCTAAAGTATTTTGATGGGTCGCTTCGAGTTGAACTTGCGGTGCACAGTTTTCTTGATGTGCTTGGAGAAAACGTCCAGCACAAAGGCACCAACTATCGCCTGGGTTTAGGCCTGAAAAACCAAATTCTGGTCGTGGCGTACTGAGGTCATTGCCAAGATATTTTGAAAAGGCCAGAAACTCAGCAGTCATCACAGCGCAAACAGTATGGCGGCCTGTATCTTCGGCGCAGGTGTTGCATGATCCATCTCTAAAAAACCCGGTGAGCGGGTCCTGCGAGCAGGAGGCCAAGGGTAGGACGAGAATGTAGGCAATATCTTTTTTCATATTATTCGCTTTTCCAATTCAATCGATCCATTTGATTATAGGGCCAAGGGGCACCGTTATTTTCAATATTGGTCATTGCTATATTAAGTTCATTAGGTGCTGCGGATTGCTCCATAACTAGATATTGACGCATATCCATTCCGAGTGTCCTCCGCTATTGAGGTAGGACCTGCAGCGGGTGATGATTTTGTCTTGGTCGACTTTGAAGAGCGGGGTGGGGATGTTTGTAGCGCTACCTCATTCATGAATCTGGAACCGTTCCCATCAGCCAAATATACTGCCCCATTGGCTATGCCGTTTAGTAATGCTGTGAGCCAATCTACGTTCTTCAAGGGGTGCTTTTTTCAACACATAATTGGTGACTAGCTTGGCATTGCCGGGGTGGCCTATCCCTAAGCGTAAACGATGGAAATTTTTGTCGCCACTGCGCTTATTGATAATGTCTCGCAAACCGTTATGGCCGCCTCCCTGTTTAAGGCGCATCTTACCGGGGGCAAGGTCCAACTCATCGTGGAATACTGTGATTTGGTTAAGGGGAATTTTATGAAACCTTGCGGCTTCGCCTACGGATTGACCTGATAAATTCATGAATGTTGTAGGTTTGAGTAACTGGACTTTGATATCGCCTAGTCGGCCCTCACAGAGTTGGCCCCGAAACTTGCTGCGCCAGGGGCTGAAGCCATAATCTTTAGCTATCCGGTCTAGCGCCATAAAGCCGATATTATGACGGTTCTGCGCATACTTTGCACCGGGATTTCCAAGGCCTACAAAGAGTTTCATGTGATCAGCTTAGCCTGACATGGATGCAGTTAAAAGCTATTTGCAGGTAAATGGATAGGTTTTAAAAGTAAAAACCCCACCATTTTTGGCAGGGCTTTAAACTAGTTTTGATCAAAGACGATTGAAGATTACTCTTCAGCAACGACTACTTCAGTTACTGCGACTTCTTCGTCTTCTTCATTTTCTGAAGAACGTAAGCCAGATGGTGCTGCGATATTGGCAATTACGAAGTCACGGTCGATCGTAACTTTGGCTCCCGCTGGAATTGTAACGGAAGAAATAGTAATCACGTCACCAACCTCTAACCCAGCCAAATCAATTGTGATTTTCTCTGGAATGTCGCCGGCTGTTACAATTAATTCAACTTCTGGGCGTATTAAGCTCAACACACCACCTTTTTTAAGGCCGGGGCATGTTTCCTCATTTAAAAATTCAACTGGAATAAATAAGTTGATTTTTGTGTTTCGGCGCAACCTCATCAAATCAAAGTGGGTTGGAAGGTCTTTGACTGTGTGACGCTGCACATCGCGGCAGATAACGCGCACGTCATCATGGCCTTCAACCTTGAGGTTGAATAATGTTGATTTAAACCGACCAGCTTTCAACAGCTGAAACAATTTGTTGAACGGGATATTAATTGGGAGCGGATCTGTATCGCCACCAAATACGATGCCTGGTACGTTGCCATCGCGGCGAGATTGACGAGCGGCCCCCTTGCCTGTCCCCGTCCGTACCGAAGCGTTTAGATCTGGGATCTGTCCTGCCATGGTTATATTCCTTAAAATGGGGGGGCATCCTCCAAGGGTGTATGCCCCGTTGAAGTGCGCCGTATAGGGCTAAATCATGCAAATGGGAAGCCCCTGTGTGCTTTGTTTCTTGCAAGATGTGCGACTCTGTGGAATCAGCGCTCTATGTATGTTCTCCAAGCTCTCTCTGTGTCTCGTCGCCCTGCCATTGCTTTTGTGATTGTAGGACTTTTTTGGGGCTGTTTTGCTGCCTATATACCGGAGGTCAAGGCACGCCTGGGTGTGAGTGATGCCACTTTTGGTCTCTTGCTGCTTTGTAATGCGTTGGGTCTAGTCAGCTCTATGTTTTTAGCACCACGATTGGACCGTATTTTGGGCTCGCGTGGGATGCAGATTGCTAGTGTTTGTTTCGCCTTTAGCCTTTTACTCCCGGGTTTTGCCCCAAACGCCCTAACTTTTGGGATATCAATGGTGATTGTTGGGGCGGCATCTGGCTTGGCTGATGTGTTGATGAACGCGCGCGTCAGTGAGCTAGAAGAGTCACACAGTAGGCCGTTGATGAATGCCAACCATGCTATGTTTTCGGTCGGCTATGCGGCGTCTGCCGTGGCCAGCGGCTTTGCCCGCGAAGCGCTAATTACTCCAGGAATGGCTTTTTTTTCCGTTGCTTTGATCATTTTTGTATTGGCTACATTTCTTTATGTGCCAGTGCACTACAATTCTACTTTGGCCCCCGGGAAAGTCAGCTATCCGTTTTGGCCGATTGTGATCTGTGGCTTGATTGTTTTGGTGGCCTTTATGACGGAGGCCACTGTGGAGACATGGTCTGCTTTACACATAGAGCGCACCCTACACGGGCGTGCTGCTGAGGGGGCAATGGGGCCGGCGATGTTAGGTATTACCATGGCGGTTGGTCGATTTTCGGGCCAAGCTGTGTCGCAGATGTTTTCTGATACTAAGGTTATTATTTTGGCAACGCTGGTTGCAGCAATTGGGGCACTTCTAGCCGCCTTGGCGCCTACACCGTTTTGGGCGTATGTTGGGTTTGGCATTTTAGGACTTGGTGTATCGGTCATTGGGCCGCTGGGGCTGGCATTAGTTGGCAAGTCAGTGCCCAACCATCTCCGCACGGAAGCAATTTCTCGTGTAGCAGTGATGGGGTTCTCTGGTTTTTTCTTGGCACCTAGCATTATGGGTTTTGTCTCAGAGTTTCATGGTCTTCGTGTTGCTTTTATATGTGCCGCAGCACTAAGTTTAACGGCAATTCCGCTGACCTTATTGCTTCGCCGCCTGTAGATTGCTTACATAAGACCAAAGAGCCTTGCGTGCTTGAAGTATATACTTACGCTATGCCCACTGGCCTTCGAAATCCTTTGGGATATAAAGAATATTGCGATTGACGTCATTGATGTCGCGGTGCCCACATAGTGCCATGGTAGTGTCTAGCTCCTTGTGGAGCACCTCCAGTGCGGCTGTGACCCCTGCCTCGCCCATAGCGCCGAGGCCGTAAATATATGATCTCCCAATCATAGTCCCGGTAGCGCCAAGTGCTTTAGCTTTGAGGATATCTTGCCCACTTCTGATCCCGCCGTCCATCCAAACTTCGCATTTTCCGTCCACCGCCGCTACGATCTTTGGCAACATCCGAATCGATGACAAAGCGCCGTCCAACTGGCGGCCACCATGGTTAGATACGATAATTGCATCAACACCCAGCTTTGCTGCTATTTTAGCGTCCTCGGGGTCAAGAATGCCTTTGACTATCACCTTACCGCCCCATTTTTGCATCAAAATTTCGACTTTGTTCCAATCCAAAGATTGATCAAATTGCTCTGATGTCCAAGCGCTTAGGGAAGAGTTGTCAGAGATGCCGCTGACATGGCCTACTATATTGCCAAATCCACGACGCTTGGTTCTAAGCATTTCTAGGCCCCATCTCCACTTCGTCGTTAGATTTATGATAGTTTTTGCAGTAAGTTTTGGTGGGGCTGATAGACCGTTTTTCAAGTCTTTGTGGCGCTGGCCTAGCAGTTGCAGGTCCAAGGTAATTACTAAGGCAGAGCAATTGGCATCTTTTACTCTTTGGATTAGCCTGTCGGTGTAGTCTTCATCAGTCAATGTGTAGAGTTGAAACCAAAATGGTGCATCAGTTGCGGCTGCTACGTCTTCGATTGAGCATATGGACATGGTTGATAGAGTGTATGGTACTCCAAATGCTGCTGCAGCTTTGGCGGCTTTTATCTCACCATCAGCGCATTGCATGCCGGTAAGGCCTACGGGTGCGAGAGCAACGGGCATAGAAACATTTTGACCAATCATCTTGGTGGCTGTTGTGCGGTTGGCCATATCCATTGCTACACGTTGGCGCAGACGAAGCTTGGAAAAGTCAGATGTGTTGTCTCTGAAGGTCTGCTCCGTCCAACTGCCGCTTTCACAATAGTCGTAAAACATTCTTGGCACACGACGCTGGTATATGTCTTTCAGGTCTTGAATGGTAGTGATTACGGGCATAGCCTAACCTTTGTTTTAAAATGGTTAGTTTCTATTACCAATGTGTGAGGTTGAGGTAAAGATCAGGCATTTGACTTGGGTTTGTAATTGATTAAATTTGGATCGCCTATGCGCGGTTGGGAGCTTTGCGATGCAGATTGTTACTTTGGATGAGGCTCAGAAATCTCCTTTATGGCGCAGGCCTGTGTTCTTACTGTTTTTAATGGCTGCAACCATGCCTATCGCCTTTTCCACATGGTATGCGTTGCTCAATAATTTTGTGGTTGACGTCGCTAATTTTGATGGGGCTGATATAGGCCTATTGCATTCGGTGCGTGAAATTCCTGGTTTTCTGGCGGTGGGCGTAATTGCCATCATCATTTTTGTTCGTGAACAAGTTCTTGGGTTGATCTCACTTATTTTGCTCGGTGTCGCCACAGGCGTGACAGCGTGGTTTCCGCAAATGGGTGGCATTTTGACCCTAACTTTGCTGTCATCTGTTGGCTTTCACTATTACGAAACGGTCAACCAATCGTTGCAGCTGCAATGGATTTCAAAGGAACGCGCTCCGCAGGTGCTTGGTTGGCTTTTAGCCATGGGCTCTGCTGCCTCATTGGTTGCGTTCGGAGTGATCGTGGTTACTTGGGAGTGGCTCGAATTAAGCTATAATGTTGCTTATATGGTATCAGGCGGCATTACGGTGGCAATGGCAGTCGCTTGCGTGATTATTTATCCGCAATTTCAATCCCCAATACCGCAGCATAAAACTATGATCCTGCGTAAACGGTATTGGCTTTATTACGCCCTGCAATTCATGGCTGGTGCGCGCCGACAAATTTTTATGGTTTTTGCCGGATTTATGATGGTGGAACGCTTCGGCTTTGCTGTGCACCAACTGACGGCCCTGTATTTGATTAATTTGGCTTTTAATATGGTCTTGGGCCCAGTATTTGGCAAGGTTGTGGCCCGCTTTGGAGAACGCAACACGCTGATCTTTGAATATGTTGGTCTTGCCTTGGTATTTTTTGCTTATGGTGGGATCTATATGTTTGGGTGGGGTATAATCTTAGCCGGCACTCTGTTTGTTATTGATCATCTATTTTTTTCCTTAGCATTCGCCCTGAAAACTTATTTCCAAAAAATTGCTGATCCTGCTGATATAGCGCCTACAGCGGCGGTGGCTTTTACAATCAATCATATAGCAGCAGTGGGCCTACCGGTAATGCTTGGCTTAGTTTGGTTAATTTCACCTATCTTAGTTTTTGTCATGGCGGCCTTGATGGCGTTGACTTCACTTGCATTGGCGTTCTTAATTCCTAGGCACCCGGTTGCCGGGCATGAGACAATTTTTAGTTGAAAGTGTCTCTGTGCGAATGCTGGATGTTTTTTGTGATAGGGCTACTTGAAAATCAACACATGGAGGTACGCGATGTTTTTTATGAAGCAAGAAAAAACGGAGATGGTCTGCGCTAGGACTGCCCTGCCCGGACGTGAGACGCCGTTGGCTACGACATCTATGCATTTCCTTTCCGGAAGGCCTTTGAAGTCTGATGTGCCAACAGGCCTACAGGAGGCGATGTTTGGTATGGGATGCTTTTGGGGTGTCGAAAGGATGTTCTGGGGTATCGATGGGATTTGGTTGAGTATGGTGGGCTATGCAGGCGGCTTCACACCAAATGCGACCTATGACGAGGTTTGCTCGGGGAAAACTGGACACAACGAAGTGGTGCGGATAATTTTTGACCCGGCGGTTGTAAAATATGAAGATTTGCTGACAGTATTTTGGGAGGGACATGACCCCACCCAAGGCATGCGACAAGGCAATGATCGTGGCACGCAATATCGCTCAGGAATTTACACCTATTCAGCTGCACAAGAGCAATTGGCACATGTTAGCAGTGCAGCTTTTGCACCGCAATTACAAGCCGCGGGGTTCGGGGCCATTACCAGCGAAATCATTACAGCACCTATATTTTATTACGCAGAAGGCTATCATCAACAATATCTAGCTAAAAACCCCAATGGATATTGTGGGATTGGTGGTACTGGGGTGACTTGCCCGATTGGGCTGGATGTTTCCTAATTGCCGTGCGTTGATCTAGTTAATGATGGGCAGGCCCTCTTTAGATATTGCTGAACGGCAGGCGATTGCGATGTGTGCATGGACAGGCTATGGCCCAACTAAATGACTGGAGTTCATAATGCTAACTTATACAGCGCTCACTAACTTGCCTGGAAAGCTACAGGCTGACGCACTTGTAGAAGCTTTGGAGAATCTGGATCCCGCCCCTACAGGCGTTGGCATGTTTGAAGTTGAGGATGGTCAGGGCATTTGGGAAGTGGGTGGCTATTTTTTAGAAGCGCCCAGCGATATTTCTCTTGCACTTTTGTCCGTGGCCTACGGGGCTAACTCGTTTGTTGTATCTGAAGTGCCCGATCAAGATTGGGTGGCCAAAGTGCAACGGGAATTACCACCCGTCGAGGCTGGACGATTTTTTGTTTATGGCAGTCATGATTTGGAACATTTGCCCGCTGGTCGTATTGGGCTTTTGATTGAAGCTGCAATGGCTTTTGGTACCGGCCACCACGGTACAACGTTAGGCTGTTTGCGTGCCTTCGATCGGCTTTTGGAGCAAGGCCGAAGTTTTGAAAATGTGTTAGACTTGGGATGTGGTACCGCAGTGTTAGCCATGGCTGCGGCGAGGATGAGTCTTAACTCAGTGATTGCTAGTGACATTGACCCCGTGGCCGTTGAAGTAGCGGTTGTAAATGTGCTTGCTAATGATCTGGAAGGTCGCGTTAACTGTGTTGAGTCTATTGGCTTTGATGCGCCTGCCTTAGCACAAGCTGCGCCGTTCGATTTGATTTTTGCAAATATTCTGAAGGGCCCTCTGATTGATTTAGCCCCAGCCATGGCGACGCATCTTGCGCCCGGCGGCATTGCGATCCTGTCGGGTCTTCTGGTTGAACAGGCTGATGATATTGTTGCAGTTTATAATGCGCAGGGCGTCGATCTTGTGAAGCGTGAAGATTTGGGTGAGTGGACAGCACTAACATTGACCCGCAAATGAAAACGCCACGCTAACGGTAGTTAGCGCGGCATGTATTACGGCTAAACATATTAGCTGGTGGAGATCAATGACGCAAAATACGTTCAATGTCGCCTGGGGCTAAACCGATGTCATCTAACTCACGCGTGGATAGTTGAGACAAGATATTTCGTGTGACGCGTGCATCATTCCAACCAACCAATGCATCAAATATTATTTTAACAAGCTTTGATAATAAATTAAGAGGTGGGTGCAGTGCCGTAGTGTGGGATGTATCTAAAAACGCCATGGAAAAAACTTCTTTATGTAATGGTGATGCAACAAGCACCGTTTCTCTGCTGCGCAATTAAGGGTCTTTAAGGTTCTCGACTAGCGCAAAATTAGGCATAACCGATATGCACTTGCCGCATGCCTGTAATAATCTGAAACTATTAAATGCTACCCGCTCTTGGAAATATCTTTGTGGAGGCTCATACTTATGAACCTGTTGGTGGCATGTAATTTATTCTGAATTGAAATCATCGCTTTTCAGATGTTCGCGTTTCGTGCTATTATTAAATCAACAAAAAATATAAGGGCGGTCGCATGCGGGTATTGGGTATTGATCCAGGGTTGCGTTCCACGGGATGGGGCATCGTGGATGCGGAGGGCAGTAAGCTGAGGCATGTGGCCAATGGACAATGCCAAACCGTCGCTGGACCCTTGTCTGGCAGGTTGCTTTGCCTGTTCGATGGTCTCAGTGATGTGATCTTGCAATACCAACCGAGCCATGCAGCAGTTGAGCAAACCTTTGTAAACCGGGATGGAGCAGGTACACTAAAGCTGGGGCAAGCGCGCGGCATCGCAGTTTTGGTTCCCGCAAAGTTTGGACTTGAGGTTGGGGAATATGCACCTAACGCAGTAAAAAAGGCTGTCGTTGGTGTTGGACATGCCGATAAAAAGCAGGTGGAACATATGGTGATGTTGCAGTTGCCAGGTATAAAATTGGCTGGGCCTGATGCTACAGATGCCCTTGCGATCGCTATCTGTCATGCGCATCATATTCAAGCCAACGGTCATTTTCAGGCCGCATTGAAAAGGGCGAATGGATGATTGGAAAACTGTCAGGCCGAGTGGATTATCGCAGCAATGATCACGTAATTCTGGATGTACGCGGTGTTGGTTATATGGTATATTGCTCGGATAGTACGCTAGCATCTTTGCCTGCAGCGGGTGAGCCTGTGGCGCTCTATACGGATTTGCTGGTGCGTGAAGATCTGCTGCAATTGTTTGGCTTTACGTCCTTGGTGGAAAAGGAATGGCACAGGCTTCTGATGTCGGTACAGGGCATTGGGGCAAAAGCCTCCTTGGCGATTCTTAGCGCTTTAGGACCCGATGGAGTGAGCCGTGCGATAGCTCTTGGTGATTGGACCTCTTTGAAAGCAGCCAAGGGTGTTGGGCCTAAAACTGCACAACGTGTTGTGATTGAGTTGAAAGACAAAGCCCCCGGTGTGATGGCCATGTTGGGCGGTGCGCCGCAAATCCATGATCTGGGAGATGTAATCGAGGCCTCTGTGCCGGCATCTCGGCCAGAACATGTACCTTCGGCCCAGGCTGATGCCTTATCGGCTCTGGCAAACCTTGGTTATGCGCCGGGTGAGGCGGCTGCGGTTGTGGCTGAAATTGGCGGTGAAAGGCCGAAACCTCTGTGTTGATCCGCGCTGCACTGAAACTTTTGGCGCCGAAAGGCTAAACCGTGACTGAACCTGATCCCACCCTGCGCCCTGACCCGATGCCCGAAGACAATGATCGCGCCCTGCGTCCGCAGGGTTTGGATGAGTTTATTGGCCAAGCCGAGGCGCGGGCCAATCTTAAAGTGTTCATTCAAGCCGCACGTCAACGCGGTGAGGCCATGGATCATGCGTTGTTTCATGGACCGCCAGGGCTTGGTAAGACCACTTTGGCGCAGATTATGGCGCGGGAGCTGGGGGTCAATTTTCGCATGACCAGTGGCCCAGTGCTGGCGAAGGCAGGTGATCTGGCAGCAATTTTGACCAATCTTGAGCCACGTGATGTACTATTTATCGATGAGATTCACCGGCTGAACCCTGTGGTGGAGGAAATTCTATATCCGGCTTTGGAAGATTTTGAGCTGGATTTGGTGATCGGTGAGGGGCCTGCGGCGAGTCGATTAAACTCGACTTGCCACCATTTACACTGGTGGGTGCAACAACTCGTGCTGGCCCTACTGACGACCCCGCTACGCGATCGATTTGGCATACCGACAAGGCTGGAATTTTATACGGATGCTGAGCTGCATCAGATTGTCACTCGCAACGCTCTGCTGCTTGGGGTGCCTGCCAATGATGCAGGGGCTAAAGAAATTGCTAAACGTGCCCGGGGCACGCCACGAATTGCGGGACGCCTTTTGCGCAGAGTGTTAGATTTTGCCGTAGTTGAGGGTGATGGCCGAATTACACAGGAGATTGCCGATCACGCTTTAACCCGTTTGGGAGTGGATCACTTGGGATTAGATAGTGCCGATCGACGTTATTTGGAACTGATTGCAGAGAATTATGCTGGTGGTCCTGTCGGCATTGAAACCCTATCAGCCGCTCTTTCGGAAAGCCGGGACGCATTAGAGGAGGTGATTGAGCCTTATCTGTTACAACGCGGGTTGATACAGCGAACGCCACGAGGGCGGATGCTGGCCCCAAAGGCTTGGACGCATTTGGGGCTGCCTACTCCACAGTCTGCTTCGCAATCGCAACTTTTTGGCTAGTATGCAGAGCTATGTTGGGAGTATTTCTGGTCAAAATAAGTGTGGAGTTGTAAAGAGTTTGAAAACCGAGTGATTAAGAAGGAATAATCCGTGCTGACGGTAACTGAAATTGAACAAATGTTTACACGCTCTGATGGAAGTTATGTGTTTGCCCGCTGGGGGCGTCCGATTTGTCCAGTTGTGTTCGGAGTTTTAGATGAGACTTTGAGTGTGGTTAAATCGGCCATCGAAGCTGTATGCATTGCTTGTGGTCATAGTAGCAATGAGCTGGATCCAGAATTAGGCAGCAACTTGATGATGTTCTTTTTTAGCGATTGGGATGAATTGCGTGCCGTGCCTGATTTGGATCAGCTGATCCCAGATTTATCTGGTGTGGTAGATCGTTTGCAAATGACACAGGCTAATCAATACCGTGCTTTTCGATTTGATGATGCTGGGGCTATTCAGGCGTGTTTCGTATTTTTGCGGGTTGATGAGGCTTTAGAACAGCTGAGTGCTGATAGCTTGGCTTTGTCGCAGGCGGTTCAGGCAATGCTTTTATGGTCCCAAGCTGCTTTTAGCGATAGATCCCCCTTGGCGGTACTTGAGACTGGTACAACGGTGCTGCATCCTGAAATTACAGCAGTGTTGCTGGCTGCCTATGATCCCATCATGCCGGCTCGAGCGGATGACCCTAGCCATGCTTTGCGTATGGATGCTCGTATCCAATTAGTGTCATGAAGCATCGTTTTGACCTCAAGGTATATTATGAAGATACGGATATGGCCGGCATTGTCTATTACGCCAATTACTTAAAGTTCATAGAACGGGCTCGGTCGACCTGGGTTGGGGAACTGGGAATTGACCAACTGGCTCTTCAAGCCTCTGGCGTGGTGTTCGCGGTGCGCGATATCTCTGCGCAATATTTGGTACCGGCACGTATGGGAGATAGCCTGCAGGTGCAGAGCCGTGTCATTGATACCACTGCGGCGCGGTGGGTTTTGGAGCAGGTCGTTGAGCGGGGTGGAGTAGTTTTATTCCAATCAGTTGTAACGATTGTGGCGTTGGGTGACAATGGGTCGCCACGGCGGCTTCCAGTAGAACTCCGCTAAACTCCGCCACTATAAAAACAATTATGTTGAATGCTTGGCTTTTTGCAAACTTTCTCGTTACAATAGGTCAAAACATTGGCCGAAGAGCCAGAAATAGAGGCAATATCATGGAAGCAGCAATCGATTTTTCGATTTGGGCCCTATTTTCCCGCGCGACACTGCCAGTTCAGTCGGTGATGATCCTGTTGATTGGCTTGTCGGTTTGGTCTTGGACCATTGCCATCAATAAAAGACTGGTCCTTGGTGTGGCCCGGCGCCGGGCGGCAGCATTTGATCAATCTTTTTGGTCTGGAGATCCCTTAGATGAGTTATTTGATCAGATCTCAGCTAGTCCCAAAGGGGGTAGTGAATTAATCTTTACCGCTGGCATGACCGAATGGCGCAGATCGCACCGTGAGGATGGTGCGATGATTGCGGGGGCGCAATCACGAATTGAGAGGTCTATGGATGTAGCTTTGAGCAAGCAAGCCAATCAACTGCAAAATAACCTTGGAGCTTTGGCCTCTATAGGCTCGGTTGCTCCATTTATTGGGCTATTCGGTACCGTCTGGGGTATTATGAACGCCTTTATCGAGATTGCTGCTCAGCAAAACACTAATTTGGCGGTTGTTGCACCTGGTATTGCCGAGGCACTTTTGGCTACTGGCTTAGGACTGCTTGCGGCTATTCCAGCTGTGGTGTTCTACAACAACCTGAGTGCGGGCAGTGACCGGCTAATTGCGAGTTATGAAGCATTTGCGGATGAATTTTCAACGATTTTGTCGCGCCAATTGGGGGGATGATCGTTGGTGACAAAACTTGAATTTCCAGATCCTGTGCGCGGCAGACGTCGGCGCAGACGGACCCGACCTGTGGCTGAAATTAATGTGACACCGTTTGTGGATGTGATGTTGGTTTTGTTGATCGTTTTTATGGTGGCTGCACCTTTGCTCACGGCCGGGGTGGATGTAAATTTGCCAAAAACATCAGCAGGGGCTTTGCCAAGTGAGGCAGAAGAACCGCTGACAGTAACGCTAACTGCCGCAGGTGTGATTGTTATTCAGACAACTGAAACACCAGAGGCGGAGTTTTTGACACGTCTAAGGGGTGTGGCGCAAGAACGATCGGATGATAAAGTCTTTCTGCGGGCAGATGGGTCTATCCCCTATGCGCGCGTGATGCAGGTTATGGGAGCGATGAATTCCGCTGGATTTGGTAATATTGGGTTAGTGACAGATTTGGGTGGGCCAACATTTGATGGCCCAGACGGATAGGGCCTCATGTCACCTGGCACGTACATTTCCTTTACCCTGCACGCCAGTTTGGTAGCGTGGCTACTATTTGGTGGAGATTTTGATAAAAAGCCACTGGAACTACCAGTGACTGAGGTTTCGGTTATTTCCTCAGAGATGTTTGACATAATGCTCAATAATACTGTGCCGATAGTTGACACTGAACTTGAAGTTGCTGTTGCTCAGCCAGTAATAGAAGAAAGCCAAGCGCCGGCTGACCCTTCTATTGATGTTGCCCCGCAGCGGGACACGCAGGTGCTCAGACCAATTACTTCGAATGATGCTCTGCCACAAACCGTACCAGACCAGCCTGTGCGAATGGAGGTGGTGATCATTCCTCCGATTGATCTGCCCACGCCGGAAATTGAGGCCGATACTCCTGAGCCATTGGAAACTAGCTTGGTTCCCAAGCTGCGCCCAGCTCCTCGCATTGCCCCAGTGGCGGTGGCGCCGACTGCGCCTGATCTGGATATTGGAGAGATTACAAGAGATGCCGCCGCGCCGCAGCCTGAACCAGCTGAGGTGGTAAAGGAGCAAACGGCAAAGGCGCCTGAATCTGCGGCTCCAGAGATTGTGACGGAGGCAGAGAAGCCCTCGGAAGCTGTCGAGGTGTCCAGGCAGGCCCCGCCAAGCAGTGTGCGGCCGCAACGACGTCCCGCGCCGCGTGCCCCCGTGGTTGAAATGCCCACGGAGAAGCCCGCTCCTGTCGAGCCTCCGGTTGACCCTATAGCGGTGGCTTTAGCCGAGGCGTTGAGCGGGCAATCAGCAGATAGCGGAGCTCAAAAGGTAAGCCCAGCCTTGGAAGCTGCCATGAATTGAATGCAGGAATGTAATAATCGAGGGGCCCTGTCGTCGGAGGCTGCCGCGATGACTATTGTTGTCGGCATGAATTTTACTTCTAATGGAAGGCCTGTCGCTAGCACCATAAAATTGTTAGAGCGTAAGGATGGAACTAAAAATAATGCAAAGGTTAGGTTTGAAGCTTATAAACGAGCTGCATTGGATAGCCAATGTTTGAATAAAATGGCTAATGTTTATAAGAATGCGGTGCAGAATGGACAAATAGTCGAGGGTCAGCGGTGGGAATTTGAGATTGTACCAGGAACGTTTTAGGAGTGATAATGCGATTAATCTACTTTAGTGTTCTAGCTTTAGGCTTATTTGTTAATAATGCTTGGGCTGAAAATGGGTCGATGCGGGTGAAAATAAGTCAAGGTGTCATCGAACCGTTGACCTTTGCGGTGCCAATGTTTGAGGCAGAAAATATCGAAGCTGCGGCCATTGCCACCGAGATTTCACGAATTGTGGCGACGGATTTGATCAGCAGCGGCTTGTTCCGCGAAATTCCAGCCAATCGATTCATTGCGCAACGTATCACATTTGCGGAAGCGGTACGCTACCCGGATTGGCGTGCGATCAATGCGCAGGCTTTGGTAACGGCCTCGGTAAGAACCACCAATACCGGGCGTTTGACGGTTAAATTCCGCATTTTTGATATCTTCTCTGGTGTGCAGCTGGGCAGTGGCATCCAACTGGGTGGGAGCACCCAAGCGGTGCGGCGCATGGCCCATAAAGTGGCCGATCAGGTATATGAGCGCATCACCGGTGAAGGGCCTTATTTTGATAGCAAGATCGTATTTGTCTCTGAATCTGGACCAAAAGACAAACGTCTGAAGCGTTTGGCCATTATGGATTTTGACGGCGAAAACGTGCAGTTTTTGACCGGCAACGAAAATATCGTGCTGGCCCCGCGCATCTCGACAGACGGCAAACAGGTTTTGTACACCAGCTGGGAGTCTGGCTTCCCGCAGATTTACTTGCTCAATGTCGGAACGGCAGGGCGTAAGCGTTTGCCTACACCTGACAGCGGCATGGCCTTTTCTCCACGCTTCTCGCCAGATCGTAAGCGCATTGTTTATTCCTTTGAGCAGGGTGGAAACTCGGATATCTATTTGATGGACCTGGCTACTGCGCGTTCTGGCACGGATGACCTCTAGCCCGTCGATTGACACTGCGCCAAGCTTTAGCCCTGATGGTCGCCAAATTGTATTTGAAAGCGACCGCAGCGGCTCGCAGCAGATCTATACAATGCCTGTCGCAGGTGATGCTCCTAAACGGATATCATTCGGCAATGGCCGCTACGCCACTCCGGTCTGGAGCCCACGCGGCGATTTGATTGCCTTCACCAAGCAAGGCAACGGCCGCTTTAGTATTGGGGTGATGCGCACGGATGGCAGCGAAGAGCGGTTGCTGTCGGCTTCATTTTTGGATGAGGGGCCAACTTGGTCCCCAAATGGCCGCGTGATCATGTTTGCCCGTGAAACACAGGGTCCAAAGGGCGCACCGAGCCTTTATTCTGTCGATATTACAGGAAGGAATCTGAGCCCTTTAAATTTGGGCTCCCCTGCCTCTGACCCATCCTGGGGGCCTGTTCAGCCGTAAGGCTTTCAGCCCTATAAAATTGTTCTGTGAAAGGAAACCTAAATGAGATTAATTCACTTAGCCTTTGTGCCGTTTCTGGCTTTAGCAGCCTGTACTAATCCTGAGGGTGGGTTTAACGGAGGGCTTC
This sequence comes from uncultured Planktomarina sp., assembly GCA_905182535.1. Lineage (GTDB taxonomy): Bacteria > Pseudomonadota > Alphaproteobacteria > Rhodobacterales > Rhodobacteraceae > Planktomarina > Planktomarina arctica. The sequence continues at coordinate 152,533 of CAJJBZ010000016.1, read as the reverse complement.
TTGGTGATAGCTCTAGTTGGGATGATCCGGCGGCAAATGCCGAAGATCAAAGTGATCCCACTTCTCAAGCGTTTTTTGAAAAAAAAATTGGAAATAGGGTACTTTTCGATGTAGACGAATTTATTCTGAACAGCTCTGCTAAGGCCGGTCTTGATGAGCAAGCCCGTTGGCTGATAGATAATCCACAATATGTCATCATCATCGAAGGTCATGCTGATGAGCAGGGCACGCGCGAATATAACTTGGCGCTAGGATTTAGGCGGGCGCAATCTGCACAGGAATATCTAGTCGCCCGTGGGGTATCTGGTCTGCGTCTAAAAACCCGCAGCTATGGCAAGGAACGGCCTCTAGAAATTTGTAGTGCAGAGCGATGCTACGCAAAAAACCGTCGGTCTGTAACTCTTTTGACCGGTGGCCTGAGCTGATGCTTTTGGGTCGCGCTTTGATCTTGTCATGTGTGCTTGCGAGCTCAGTTGCAGCCGATAACCTGGCTGATATGCGTCAAGATCTTGCTGGTCTTTTACTTGATACTAGGCGTTTGCAACTAGACATAATCGCAACTCAGGGGGGAGGCTCCATCAACGAGGGCTCACTTTTAGACAAGGCAGTAGTTATTGAAAATGAATTGCGACGTTTGACAGGCCAGACTGAAGACCTGACCTATCGAATCTCTGCCGTTGTGCGCGATGCGAATCAGAGAATAGCCAGTTTGGAAGCTCGGGTCTGCGCGCTTGAGCTGGGGTGTATGGTGGCAGGAATAGGTGAGGACATGCCCACTGGATCTCCGGTGGAGACACCCTCTGGTTTAGTCATGTCTCCAGACATATTGACTATTTCGGAGCAATCAGAATTTGATTTAGCTAATACTATGCTCATATCCGGCGATACGTTGAGTGCGGTGCAAATGTTCGAAGATTTTGTCAAAGCATTTCCTGTTGGGCCTTTGACGCAAAAGGCGCATTTGTTTTTGGGTCATGGTTATATGGATATTTTTAAGTTCCGCCTCGCCGCACGTTCCTACCTTGAGGCTTATTCGGTTGACGAGGCAAATGAATTTGCTTCCTCTGCTTTGTATAACCTTGCTTTAGCTTTTCATCATATGGGTAATACCAAAGAAGGCTGTATGACATTGAATGAGGTACAATTTCGTTATTCGAATTCAGATATTGTAGCTGATGCCAAACAGGCAGCGGCAGAACTGTCCTGCATATGACCGAGCAGATACGCTCTAAAATTTTAGCTGATCTTATTGAGTGTTTTGAGGATGTGGCCGCGGACGCCACGATTGGGGTGGCGGTTTCGGGTGGGTCTGATTCTGTTGCGATGCTGTTGGCTTTACGTGAGGCCTTGCCGAAGGCCACACTACGGGTTGCCACTGTAGATCATGGACTGCGCCCAGAGGCGGGCGACGAGGCGAGTTGGGTTGGCGCACTCTGTTCTGACCTTAGGATTGAGCATGATACTTTGCCTATAACTAATTTGCTTTTAGGCTCAAATCTGCAGGCGCGTGCACGTGCTGCACGCTACGATGCGCTGTCGGAATGGGGCCGTGGCTTTGAGGTTGTCTGTTTGGGGCATAGCCAAACCGATGTAGCAGAGACCTTCTTGATACGTTTGGCGCGCGGCTCTGGGGTCGATGGCTTGGCCAAAATGCAGGCGCGTTGGCGTAATAAGGGATTAAACTGGGCACGGCCTTTGTTGAACTTTTCGCGCAATGATCTACGATGCTATTTGCGGATTCAGGGACAATCTTGGTGCGAAGATCCAAGTAATGATGATCGGTCTTACACACGGGTGCAAATGCGCCAAATACAGCCCCAGCTGGATGAATTGGGATTGAACACTGCTCGGTTGGCTAAGACTGCGGCTCGCATGTCCAGTGTACAAAAAGCTTTGGCGTTTTCACTGAAAACCATACGCCAGGCCGTCACACAAATTGATTTTGGTGATATTATATTTGACCGAAGCGCACTGGCACAATTGCCAAGCGAGTATGTAGAGCGTATGGTGGCGGAGTCGCTAAGCTGGATCGGGGGGCAGGTCTATAAGCCTAGAAATTCGGCGTTGTTGCGGGCGATTTCTGCAAAAACGACATTTAGTTTGCACGGATGTGTCCTAATACCGCAGCCAGGAAACTTATTGCGTATTAGCCGAGAATATGTGGCCGTGGCCAAAGTAACATCTCTGTGTCCAGCTCTTTGGGATGGTCGTTATTTTGCACCAAACCATAATAAAACATATGAAATTCGTGCGCTTGGGGCCTATGGTCTGTCTTTATGTCCGGATTGGCGTTCCGGTGGAATACCACGAATTGCACTAGAATCTAGTCCTTCTGTTTGGCAGAATGATCAGCTTATTTCCGCTCCTCAGGCGGGGTTTGGACAAAAAGATGTGCTTCAGGTGGTTCCAACGCCATGGGAATGATAGTAACCCCGTTGAAATAAGCGGTGTGATGTCTATCTTATATCAAAGCCCGGCGCTTAGACGCGTCGACACATTGCGTTTCTGATAGGAGTTTCCCTTGGGTAATCTACGCAACATCGCCTTCTGGTTTGTTTTATTTATTCTACTTTTGATGCTGTTCCGGCTATTTTCGGGGGGTGGGGAATCTACCTCGAGCCGCGCGACAACCTATTCTGACTTTGTGCGGGCGGTGGAAAATGGACAAGTGAGTAGCGCTACTTTGGACGGAGAGACCGTCAGCTACACAGGTCCAAATGACGCTGAATTTAAAACAATTGTGCCGGGTGACGCTCAGGTTAGTGATTTACTAGTCTCCAAGGGCGTAAGTGTTATTGCTAAGTCTCAAGAAACATCGATGTTTCAATCTGTGCTGATGTCACTCTTGCCGATCATGCTTTTGGTGGGGGTCTGGATTTATTTTATGAACCGCATGCAGGGTGGTGGCAAAGGTGGTGCGATGGGCTTTGGTAAAAGCCGCGCCAAATTGCTGACTGAAAAACAAGGGAATGTAACCTTTGATGATGTTGCAGGAATTGATGAGGCAAAAGAAGAGCTGGAAGAAATTGTAGATTTTTTGCGCAACCCAGAGAAATTTAGCCGACTTGGTGGTAAGATACCAAAAGGTGCGCTGCTTGAAGGCGCTCCTGGGACTGGTAAAACATTGCTGGCACGCGCAATTGCTGGTGAAGCAGGAGTTCCATTCTTTTCAATCTCGGGATCAGACTTTGTAGAAATGTTCGTTGGTGTAGGTGCGAGTCGCGTTCGTGATATGTTTGAGCAAGCCAAAAAGAATGCGCCTTGCATCCTATTTATCGATGAAATTGACGCTGTGGGTAGGGCCCGTGGTGCCGGTTACGGGTGGTGGTAATGATGAGCGTGAGCAAACATTGAATCAGTTGTTGGTTGAAATGGATGGGTTCGAAGCAAATGAAGGAATTATCATTGTCGCTGCGACTAATCGTAAGGATGTCTTGGATCCAGCATTGCTACGGCCGGGACGATTTGACCGTCAAGTAACTGTTCCAAGCCCAGACTCACGTGGGCGCGAAAAAATACTGGGCGTCCATGCACGTAAGTTGCCAACAGGTCCGGATGTTGACTTACGAATTATTGCGCGCGGTACACCCGGGTTTTCTGGCGCTGACCTGGCAAATTTAGTTAACGAATCTGCACTGGCTGCTGCTAGAATTGGCCGCCGTTTAGTGACAATGGAAGATTTTGAAAAGGCCAAAGACAAAATCCTGATGGGGGCTGAGCGCCGTTCTATGGTGCGCACCAAGACTCAATTGGAAAAAACGGCGTATCATGAGGCGGGCCATGCTTTGGTTGGATCTCTTCTGCCGAAATGTCAGCCTGTTTATAAGGCTACAATAATTGCACGTGGCGGTGCTGGTGGCATGGTAATGAGTTTGCCCGAGATGGACAGGTTGAATTTTTACCGTGACGAATGTCATGATGAATTGGCCATGACGATGGCTGGAAAAGCAGCTGAAATTTTTAAATATGGCGAAGATCAGGTGTCGAACGGACCGTCCGGCGACATTCAGCAGGCCTCTAGTTTAGCGCGCGCTATGGTAATGCGTTGGGGCATGTCCGATCTGGTTGGTAATATCGACTACTCTGAGGCTGCCGAAGGCTACTCTGGGCGGACCTCTGGTCTATCGACCTCTGCGGGTACAAAAGAGCTGATCGAATCTGAAGTGCGAACCTTCGTGCAAGATGGATATGATTTGGCTCTAAAAACTATTACTGATAACAAAGTGCGGTTTGAAAATTTAGCTCAGGGGTTGCTTGAGTATGAAACCCTCACTGGAGCAGAAATTAAGAAAGTAATGGAAGGGGAAGTTCTAAACCGTGACGAAGATGAGGACGACAGCACAAGTGCTGGAGGCACACCCTCAGTGACGGCCATACCCAAGACTAAGCCGAAGTCGAAACTCAGTGACGGCGGGATGGAACCAGAACCTTCTGTATAAAGTTTAAAACCTCCACTCGATAACTCAGTGGGGGTATTTATTTAATAGAAGGTTTACCAACATGCCTGCATTAGTGGCCAAAAATTTATTTTTGCAGATCACTTGGCTCGGGATAGTCACCGAGCGGCTTGGTTTGGAAGTTGAGACTGAGCCGCGGAAATCAGTAGATCTTGATTGGAATGGCGTGCTGGGCGGTGCGCACAGTGGCCGCCACCGGGCTTCTGACAGCCGCGTGTTGCAGCAACATAAAAAAGATACCCAAATCGCTAATGTGCGGCAGCTCAGCATTGTTAGCCGAGAAGAAATCGACCAAATAGCGCGAGCTATGAAAATTCCCAAGTTTAATCCAGAATGGTTGGGTGCAAATATTGTGCTGTCAGGCTGTCCAGATTTTTCGCATATTCCACCTTCATCGCGGCTTCAGGCTACAAATGGAACAACGCTGGTGGTTGATATGCAAAATTATCCGTGCCACCAAATCGGAATGACTATTGAGCGTGATCTTCCTGGGCTTGGTAAATCGTTTAAGCAGTACGCTAAGGGTAGGCGCGGTGTGACTGCTTGGGTTGAGCGGCCAGGGCAGTTGGCTATAGGAGATCAGCTGAAGCTGCATTGCCCTGAACAACGTGTTTGGCTGCCTGATGGTCAATCTCATTTGATTTAAGGGTTAATGGGCCAAACAATTTATCAAATAGCCTTTAGCAACCAAAAGTAGGTGTGCCGCACAAAAGTATTTTTTGCAAATCTTTGGCCAAAATATTTTGATGACTTCACTAAATTTATTTTAGAGGTGAAGTGCTTGTTTCCGATTGACACATGGACAGTGATTTGCTGCCGCACACGCAAGCGCGAATGTCGGATTTACTCTGCTTTTCTGCAGGCGATGGCGGTACATGCAACGGTATACCTTGGTCATGGGACCACAGCGGGAGATATAAAATGAGCTATAAGTCGGATATTGAAATTGCACGGGGTGCTTCAAAAGCCTTGATCCAGGATATTGGCGCGAAGATCGGCATTGAAAGCAAAGATTTGCTGCCTTATGGTCATGATAAGGCCAAGGTAAGCCAATCTTTCATCAATTCAGTGCAGGGCCGTGAAAATGGTAAGTTGATATTGGTTACAGCTATTAACCCGACCCCTGCTGGTGAGGGTAAGACCACAACCACGGTTGGGCTTGGTGACGGTTTGAACCGTATTGGTAAAAATGCGATGGTCTGTATCCGTGAGGCGTCTTTAGGTCCCAACTTTGGTATGAAGGGTGGTGCTGCTGGTGGTGGTTATGCGCAGATCGTTCCGATGGAGGATATGAACCTGCACTTTACTGGTGATTTCCATGCAATTACCTCAGCTCACAGCTTGCTGTCTGCAATGATAGATAACCATATTTATTGGGGCAATGATCTAGAAATTGATACTCGCCGCGTCGTTTGGCGCCGCGTCGTGGACATGAATGATCGAGCCCTTCGCCAAATTACAGCCTCCTTAGGTGGCGTTTCCAATGGGTTCCCGCGAGAAACTGGTTTTGACATTACAGTGGCCTCAGAAGTGATGGCGATTCTGTGTTTGGCTAATAATCTTACAGATTTACAAAAGCGTTTAGGCGATATGATCGTTGCTTATCGCCGCGACCGAAGCCCGGTGTTTGCTCGCGACATCAAAGCTGACGGCGCGATGACAGTTTTGCTTAAGGATGCGATGCAGCCAAATTTGGTTCAAACATTGGAAAATAACCCAGCCTTTGTACATGGTGGTCCATTTGCCAATATTGCGCATGGCTGTAACTCTGTGATTGCTACGACTACCGCATTAAAACTTTGCGACTATGTTGTGACTGAGGCAGGATTTGGTGCTGATCTGGGCGCTGAAAAGTTCCTCAATATCAAGTGCCGCAAAGCTGGCCTTGCGCCTTCTGCTGTAGTCCTGGTGGCCACTGTGCGTGCAATGAAGATGAATGGTGGCCTTTCCAAAGCTGAGCTGGGCGCTGAGAATGTCACAGCGGTTGAAGCAGGCTGTCCTAATCTGGGTCGCCATATTGAAAACCTAAAAAGCTTTGGTGTGCCGGTAGTTGTCGCTATCAATCATTTTGTGACGGATACCGAGGCTGAGGTTCAGGCTGTGAAAGACTATGTAGCGAGCCAAGGCTCTGAAGCCATCGTGTCGCAGCATTGGGAATTTGGAAGCAAAGGCTCTGAAGCTTTGGCAATCCGCGTGGCCGAAATTGCCGATGCCGACATTGCGAATTTTGCACCGATCTATCCAGATGAGATGCCATTAGCTGATAAAATCCAAACAATCTGCAAGCGGATTTACCGTGCTGATGAAGCCTTAATGGATCAAAAGATCCGCAATCAGCTGAGAGAATGGGAGGAGCAAGGTTACGGGCACTTACCAGTCTGCATGGCAAAAACCCAATATAGTTTTAGTACTGATCCAAATTTACGCGGTGCGCCGGTGGGCCACTCTGTGCCAGTGCGCGAAGTGCGTTTGTCAGCGGGTGCAGGCTTTGTAGTTGCTGTTTGTGGTGAAATCATGACGATGCCTGGCTTGCCGCGCAAACCTGCTGCTGAAACCATTATGCTGAATGATGCCGGCGAGATTGAAGGTCTGTTTTAGAACCTTTGTCCCTCGCTTTGGCGGGGGACAACCTCCTGCGGGAGTATTTGCTGTAAATATCGGCCACATTATTCAAACACAGGCCTGGGGAGACTTAAGATGACTGCACAGATAATTAATGGCAAAGCTTTTGCGGAGCGAGTGCGCGGCCAAGTGGCAGAACATGTGGCGCGTTTAAAGGTAGATCATGCGATTGTGCCTGGGCTTGCGGTTGTTCTGGTAGGTGAAGATCCCGCCAGCCAAGTCTATGTGCGTTCAAAGGGCAAGCTGACTGTTGAGGTTGGCATGCATTCTGTGGAGCACAAACTGGACGTCGATACATCAGAGACTGATCTTCTTACGGTGATTAATAAGCTGAATGCAGACCCTACTATCCATGGAATTTTGGTGCAGTTACCACTGCCTAAGCATCTAAATGAAGACTTGGTAATTGGTAATATTGATCCGGTTAAGGATGTTGACGGATTCCATATTTCGAATGTGGGCTTGTTGGGGACGGGGCAGAAGTCGATGGTTCCCTGCACTCCTTTAGGTTGTTTGATGATGCTGCGCGATCATTTTGGCTCTTTGTCTGGCCGTGATGCTGTTGTTATTGGGCGGTCTAACATCGTGGGTAAACCAATGGCGCAGCTTTTACTTGGTGACAGCTGCACGGTGACAGTTGCTCATTCTCGCACTAAAAATCTGCCAGATGTTGTGCGCCGTGCCGATATAGTAGTGGCCGCAGTTGGGCGTGCTGAGATGGTGGTGGGAGATTGGATTAAGCCCGGGGCAATTGTTATTGACGTGGGTATTAATAGAATTCCAGCTCCTGAAAAAGGTGAGGGCAAGATGAAGTTGGTGGGTGATGTGGATTTTGCCAGCTGTATTGGGATTGCGGGTGCTATTACACCAGTACCGGGTGGCGTTGGGCCTATGACCATTGCGTGCCTGTTAGCTAATACTTTAACCGCTACCTGTCGTGCGAATAACTTGCCAGAACCAGAAGGTCTGACTGTTTAAAGGTATGATTTCAGATCGGAGGCAAATAGACAGGGTCTGGTATGCCCAATGATTTGCCTCCAACACTACAGGCTTGGTTCGACCGAAAGGGTTGGGCGCTACACCCGCATCAATTGCAAATGTTGGCTCGTTGTGATGCACGGGCAACGCTGCTGATTGCGCCCACTGGTTGTGGTAAGACAATGGCTGGATTTTTGCCTAGTCTGGTGGAGCTCGCCGAGGGCCACCATAAAGGCCTGCATACGCTTTATATTTCTCCACTCAAGGCTTTGGCGACTGATATCAAACGAAACCTGCGCGCGCCGGTGGCTGAGATGGGTCTTGATTTGCGTATTGAGGATCGCACCGGGGACACCAGTGCCACGCAAAAGCGCAAGCAACGTGCTGATCCACCACATATTCTGTTGACGACGCCAGAAAGCCTGGCATTATTGACCAGCTACAGCGATGCCCATCGGATATTTTCGGGCCTTAAGCGGGTGGTCGTTGATGAAATTCATGCGCTAAGTGAAAGTAAGCGTGGAGATCAGCTAATGTTGGCTTTGGCCGCACTGCAGCGACTTTGCCCCAACATGCAGCGTGTGGGGCTTTCTGCTACCGTGGAAGATCCACACGCTATTTCAATGTTTTTAGCATGTTACCCGGACACTTGCGAGATCATTCATGCAGCGGCAGGCCCCTTACCAGATATTGAGATGTTACAGATTGATGTACCGGCGCCTTGGTCCGGTGGTGGGGCATCCTATGCGATCCCTGCGGTCCTGCTAGAGGTTGCCCGTCACAAGACTACACTTATCTTTCATAATACCCGTGCGCAGGCAGAGATTTTCTTTCGTAATCTCTGGCTGGCTAATGAAACAGATTTACCTATAGGTATTCATCATGGCTCATTGTCTCGTGATCAGCGTGCACGGGTGGAAGAGGCCATGGTGAGGGGCCAATTGAGGGCTATTGTTTGTACTGGTTCTCTAGATTTGGGAATTGACTGGGGTGATGTGGATTTAGTTATCCAGGTAGGAGCCCCAAAGAATGTAAAGCGTTTGCTACAGCGCATTGGGCGTGCCAATCATTGCTTCAATACCCCATCAAAGGCGCGTTTGGTGCCGGCCAATCGTTTTGAGGTTGTGGAATGTGTAGCCGCTTTGGAGGCGGTGCGTGCGCATGACTTGGATGGCGACCCATATGGAAAAGGATCGCGAGATGTGCTGTGTCAACATATCTTGATCACAGCATGTGCTGGGCCGTTTGCGGCCGATAACCTTTATGCGCAGGTGATCACAGTGGGCCGCTATACAGGGCTAAGTCGTTCGGAGTTTGACGATTGTTTAGAATTTTGTGCTACTGGAGGCTATGCACTTAAAGGCTATGATCGCTGGCGTCGCCTACTCCAAACCTCTGATCGTAAATGGCAGCTTCGCGACCCACGCACGGCTCAACGTATTCGTATGAACATTGGCACTATTCAGGATACTGATCTTTTGAAGGTGCGGCTACGCGGCCGCGGAGGCAAGTCTTTGGGTGAGGTGGAGGAGGCTTTTGCAGCTACGTTGAGTTTAGGAGATACCTTCCTAATTGGGGGGCAAGTGGTATGTTATGAAGGTTTGCGCGAGATGACTGTAGAGGTCTCACAAAAATCAGGTAAAAAGCCCAAGATAGCCACATTTAGTGGTACAAAGTTTGCAACCTCAACTCAGCTGAGCAAACGTATTTTAGATGGACTTAAGCGGTTGGATTGGCCTGAGCTCCCTCTTTACATGCGTAACTGGATTTCCCTTCAGCGTCAGGTGAGCAAACTGCCGCAAGTTGATCGTCTTTTGGTAGAGACTTTCCCTTATGAGGGGCGTTCTACAAGTGTTTTTTATGGGTTCGCTGGGCGTAATGCGATGCAGACCTTGGGTTTGCTGTTGTCAAAGCGGATGGAGGATGCTGGGCTGGCGCCTTTGGGCTTTGTAGCGACAGATTATGCGGTAATGATATGGGGCCTTGAGCCAGTGACAGACCCCGCCGCCCTGCTTGGGGCACAGGGATTACGCGACGGGTTGGAGACTTGGCTTGCTGGCAATGCTGTAATGAAGCGGACATTTCGCACGAGTGCTGTTATTGCTGGACTGATCGAACGCAACTTACCCGGAAGTCGTAAGTCTGGCCGGCAGGCGACGTTTTCGTCTGATATCCTCTATGATACTTTGCTCAAATATGATCCGGAACATGTCTTAATGCAGATCACCCGTGAAGAGGCACGCAAAGGGTTAGTCGACTTTGACCGGATCGAAGAGATGCTAAAGAGGATTTCTGGGCGTATTGACCACGTGGTATTGGAGCGAGTGACGCCCTTTGCGGCGCCATTACTCTTAGAGATGGGGAGGGTTCCAGTGAAAGGTCAAGCAGAAGAACAGCTTTTGGCTGAAGAAACTGCCAAGTTGATGCAAGCCTCGGGTATCAACCAGATTGACCTAATGCGTTCCGAATAATTCTTGCTAGTCCCCCCCCAAATGCGCGATGTAGGTGACATGACAAATGGGCATGTTTTTTCATTATTCGGCGCGCAGCTGACAGCGCGGGCCTCGGGCGTTTTGTGGTGGGCGCATAGGCGCATTTTATGCGTGTCTGATCTCCATCTGGGGAAATCTGACCGTATTGCGCGGAGGTCTGGAACATTAATGCCGCCCTATGAAACTTCAGATACTTTGCTGCGGCTACAGGCGGAGATTGACGTATTAGCCCCCGCGATTGTGATTTGCCTCGGTGATAGCTTTGATGACCTTGAAGCAGCAGACAGCTTAGACGCGGCTGAAGTCCAGTGGCTCAATAAGTTGCAGGCTGGACGACAATGGATTTGGATTGAAGGTAATCATGATCCTGGGCCAGTAGAATTTTTTGGCCAGCATTTGGTGGAGTTTCGTGATGGTGCCTTGGTGTTCCGTCATATTTCTGTTGCGGGTGAAGAAGCCGAAGTTTCAGGCCATTACCATCCCAAAGCGGTAGTGCAGCTGGGTAAGCGCAGTGTTTCGCGGCCGTGCTTTTTATATGATGACAAGCGTGTAATTTTACCCGCTTTTGGTACGTTTACAGGCGGGTTACGTAGTGATTCTGGTGCGCTATCAGATATCATGCAGCGACAGGCTTTTGCCGTGCTTACTGGCAAAATTAGCCATGTTATGCCAATGTTACGGGAGTGAAGATGCAACGAATTTATCAAAGTTTTAATCGTCAAGCTATTATGCAGACTTTTGGAGCTAAACTGGGTGAGGTCCGCAGCGGTCATGTGGAGATCTCGGCGCCAATTTTAGCGGGTAGCCTGCAACAACATGGCTTTGCCCATGCCGCTTTAATCTTTGCTCTTGGAGACAGTGCGGCAGGCTATGCCGCCTTATCGGTTATGCCTGAAGAGTTTGAAGTGCTCACTGCCGAGATGAAAATCAACTTGCTAGCGCCGGGGCGTGACGGGCCGTTGCGGGCGGTGGGTTCTGTTGAAAAAGCGGGTAAAAGATTGGTCATTGTGCGTGCTGACGTGTTTGATGGCAAAACTAAAATTGCCTTAATGCAAGGGACCATGGTTCCAATAAAGGCGTGATGCCTTCTGCTTTTATCGTTATGAGTTTTGAAGAAGTAATGGTTGGTGCAAGCTAAGTATCTACTTAATTTTATATTAAATATCTGTTTTAAATACTTAAAAATCCAACTGATAGGAACACTAATACTATACCGGCCCATTGCATAGTAGTCATTTCTTCCTTTAAGAACACCCAAGCTAAAATGACCGTTACTAGTCCAAATACTGAGGCTGTCACAGAGGCGAATACAGCAAAATCCTGAGTTCCTGCGTAGATGACAACAGCCGCGGCTACTGCATCAAGCAAGCCCATGGCGGCGAGTAAGGGCAGTTGTGTTAAGCTGGGTCTGAGGGTGACACGTAAAGGCTTGGCAATGCAAATAATAGTGGAAATACTTGCTAAGCGGGCCAGCCAGATGACGGGTAATTCTGCCCCAAGTGCTGCTGCGGCTTGGCCAGAAGCGAAGGAGCCAAAGAAGCCAATGGCAGCTGCTACGGCCCATAGAATTGCTAGATGACGTTCACCGGTTGAGTTGTCATTTTCGCCCTGAGCAACAATCGTAATACCAAATATAATCAATAATGTTGCAATGATTTGGAGGATTGAAACAGGCTGTCCTGACCATATTGCAAGCCCAACGGAGAGGATCGGATAGGACCCCACAACTGGCGCCACTAGGCGTACTGGACCAATGGCGAAGGCTTTATAAAGTCCAACTGCCCCGAGAGCGAACAAGCCGCCTGATAATATTGTGCGCCTTACCGCCGGCATGGTGAGATCGGCCCAGTTACCAAAATAAATGCAGATAGGCGCTAAAATTATTGCACCAAAGATTAGCACGGTAAAAATGGAGGCCATTATCCCAGTGCGTTGACTGACATAGCGTACAAAGATGTCATGTACCCCCCAGCAAAGGGCTGCGATTAGTTCAAGAGGAAGCGATGCTGAAATTTACAAAGAAAGAAAGGAATTAGGAAAACTCCTTTTCCCAAAGATTTTAGAAAATAACATACCCCAAGAACTTCCAATGGAAGCAATGATAAAGCTGAGTGCAGACAAGATAAATAAGATCCAGCCTATAAAATTGATTTGATTATTGATCATCTTTATTCTCTGGTTGTTGCCGAAAGGTGCAATATCGGATATTCTTCTAAATAAAGATTTATTCCGCTGATGCAACAGCGGTGTGGAGGTTAAAACATGTTGGACGATCGGTATCCTAAGGTACAGTCTGGGCCTCCTAAACCCAGCGGAATTTTTGCACCTTCGGTGTTTTCGATGCCGCTTGGAACTGAGCGCTATGTGGTGCCGGGCTGTGGTGCTGTATTAATTCCAGTAGAGCCGGGTGATCAAATCATTTTGATGAATGAGGAGGGTGGCCAGCCCTGTGAGATAATTGGCTTGGATGATAAGGGTCGAAGTGATGTGAACCTCGTGGGTCAGTCTTCTAATTGTGATGCGTCAGGACTAAGGGCGCTTTTGGCCGATGGGGATGTGTCTTTGCGGTCTGTGCGTATGGGCCTCGAGGCTCGGGGGGTCGATATAGCCTGTGCTGTAGCGGTGCGCTTCTTTGATGCGCTGACTCCCGCAAAAACTGAAGTGGCTATGCGGGTAGAGCAAATAGGTAGCGTTGTGATCGCTGCTCCAAGTGAAATTATGGACTTTGAGGTACAAAATACTGCTACCCCTATTATTGTGACGGTAAAACGGGCGGTGATCAAACAAGTTGTAAAATTCGAGCTACCAGATCCATTGGCTGATCCTCTCGCAGATATTCGTATACATTCGGCGACAGCCCGGAGCTATTTTGTGAAAGCTGGAGATTATATTCAGGTCTATGATGTTGACGGACGCCAATGCACAGATTTTCAATGCTTTTCAGCTCGCAAGCTCGACAAGGGTGTCGAACATGCCTTGGATGTAACCACCACTAGGACGTTGATGGGCCATGCCTACCCAATGCCGGGTCTACATGCTAAATACTATGATCAAGACATGTTACCCTTGCTAGAGGTCATTCAGGACACATGTGGCCGCCATGATGCTTTTGCCCTGGCCTGTGCCGCAAAATACTATGATGACATAGGGTACCCTGGTCACATAAATTGCTCAGAAAACTTCAATCATGCTTTGTCAGGCCATGGCGTGACACCACGCGCTGGCTGGATGGCCATTAATTTCTTCTTCAATACAGGAATTGACGATCACGGCGTGATGTATGGTGATGAGCCTTGGTCGCGCCCCGGTGATTACGTGCTGCTTCGTGCGCTTACAGATATTGTCTGTGTCAGTTCGGCTTGCCCAGATGATACCTCGGCGGCGAACGGCTGGAACCCTACAGATATTCACATACGCACCTATGATGGCGCGGAGACTTTCAAACGCGCGATTGCCTTTCGTGCTACGCCAGAATCGGAACCTCAAATGACAAAAGAAACTGGTTTTCATAGTAGCTTTTCTAAGCACACTCGCAATTTTGTGGAATATAATGGCTATTGGCTGGCAAATTCCTTTTCACAGGTGGGGCCTTTGGATGAATATCGTGCCTGTCGTGACAAGGTAGTAATGCTAGATTTGAGCCCATTACGTAAGTTTGAGGTCACTGGGCCAGATGCTGAAGCGCTCTGCCAATATATATTTACTCGCAATATGAAAACGTTGCCTGTGGGTGGCGTGGTTTATACGGCCATGTGCTATGAGCACGGCGGCATGATTGATGATGGCACGGTGTTTCGTCTGGCCAAAGACAATTTCCGCTGGATAGGTGGCTCGGACTATGGTGGCGAATGGATGCGAGAACAGGCCGAAAAATTAGGGCTAAAAGTTCTGGTGCGTGCCTCCACGGATATGCAGCATAATATTGCGGTGCAGGGGCCTGAAAGCAGAGAGTTGATGAAGAAAATTATCTGGACTGCGCCGCATCAACCCACTTTGGAAGAGCTGGCCTGGTTCCGATTTACGCCGGCGCGTATTGGCGATGATCAGGGTGTTCCTATTGTTGTGTCGCGGACTGGTTATACTGGTGAGCTGGGCTACGAGATTTTTTGTCATCCCAAACATGCTGAGACCGTGTTCGACGCTGTTTGGGACGCCGGGCAAGATCATGGGGTGAAGCCAATGGGTCTTGAAGCTTTGGATATGGTGCGCATTGAAGCAGGGCTAATTTTTGCAGGCTATGATTTCAGTGATCAAACCGATCCTTTTGAGGCAGGTATTGGCTTTACTGTACCACTCAAATCAAAAACTGATGATTTTATTGGGCGCGACGCTTTAATTCGCCGTAAAGAAACCCCAGCCCGTAAGCTAGTGGGATTGAACATTGACAGTAATATTGCCGTAGATCACGGTGATTGTGTGCATATCGGACGTGCTCAGATCGGTGTAGTGACCTCTTCTATGCGGTCACCAATCTTAGGCAAAAATATTGCTTTAGCGCGGGTGGACGTGGCGCATCACGCTTTAGATACTGAAGTTCAAATTGGCAAGTTAGATGGACAAATGAAGCGTTTACCAGCTCAAATTGTGCCCTTTTCACATTATGATCCAACAAAGTCTAAACCTCGATCCTAAGTCCTAACCCGTAGCCTAAAGTTTGTAGGCTACGGATAGAAAATTAGTCTAAGTCAGTCGGTTTCCCGCACCCGCCTCTATTTGATTTAACCAGTAGCCGCTGAAGGGTCTTACAGCGAACGTAAACGGGTGAAGTCGTTGCACTGAGACGTTTGTACCAACCATCTTTCTAGTGTTGGGTGACCTCAAAAACATTAAATTTTGAGATAGCTTTCCAAGCTGTCGTCCATTGCGTCTTTCCATGGTGTGTGGTGAGATGGGGCCTTGGTACCTGTCATTGGACTGACATAGCCGTAATCGCGAAATTCCATAATCCCTTTCTTTTTGTGCTTCTTCCACTCGAAAAACGCTTTATTAGATGCCGCAACATTGAAGGTGGGGTAATCTGTTTCTGTCATCAGCTCCATTGTATAAGCCCCCTGATACTCAATAGCAGCCATAATCATCTGAGATTGTATCTTCAGCAGCTACTCTGTCCACTACATCTTGGATCATAGCTTTTGGGGTAGGTAGGACAATTCTGTCCATAATACAGTCACGCACCCACCAAGCCTGAGCGTCAAACATATTGAACGTATACCATTGATCCTGCATTCCTAAATAAAACACATTTGGATTTTTGGTCCACACAACGCCTTTATAAAGATCCGTTGTAGCCAGCCTATTGGTGGTTTTTAAACGTAGATCATCAGGCAAAAATGGGAAATGGTGCTTGTAGCCGGTGCATAGGATGATTGCGTCAACATCTGTGCTGGTTCCATCAATGAAATGCGCAGTGCTACCCTCAACTCGGTCAAGTTTTGGGACCTCTTTCCAATTGGTTGGCCAATCATAGCCCATTGGTGCGGTGCGGTGCGCTACAGTGATTGATTTGGCGCCGTACTTCCAACACTGTGAGCCTATGTCTTCAGCGGAGTAAGAGGTGCCAAGGATTAGCAAATTTTTGCTGGAGAATTCACGCGCATCTCTGAAATCATGGGCGTGGAGAATACGGCCACTGAATTGATCAAAGCCGGGATATTCTGGAACATTTGGAACGCTAAAATGTCCTGTAGCCACAATAACTTTATCAAAAAATTCAGTGGTGTCTAAATCGGCCACCTCGTCGCGGGTTGTTACCTCAAAACCGCCACTGGCCAAGGCTCTTACATCGCGTACGATTGTTGAAAATCGGATCATGTTACGTACGCCCGCTTTTTCGACTCGGCCTTTGATGTAGTCAAACAATACTGCTCGCGGTGGGAAAGAAGCGATCGCTTTGCCAAAATGCTCTTCAAAAGTATAATCGGCAAACTCCAAACCCTCTTTAGGGCCGTTCGACCATAGGTAGCGATACATCGAGCCGTGGCATTGATTGCCGTATTCATCTACGCCAGTGCGCCAAGAATAATTCCAAAGTCCGCCCCAATCGGATTGCTTTTCAAAGCAAACAATTTCTGGGATTTTGGCCCCCTTGTCTTTAGCTGATTGAAAGGCTCGCAATTGAGCCAATCCCGATGGACCCGCGCCAATGACTGCAACACGATTTGTCATACCATTCCCCTATTTTTTTGTTGATTTAATTGGAAGCTTCACAGATTTAAAAGTCAAGTTTCCATACGCTTTTAACATTAATTTCCCTATAAATCACTATTTTGAGTAGATTCCTGGACTCAAAAATGGGTTAAACGGTTTTGCTACAAACTTAGGTGGAAATGTAGCCAGACTTTGTGATATATTTTGAATATAGAATATTTTTATATTCCTAGGATTTGCGTTCAAACCAAAAGGAAAATAACAATGATAGAGACCTCAAAGCCCAGTTTAAAATTTTGGGTAGTTGCTGGGGTTGGACTGCTTTGGAACTTGCTGGGCTGCTACAATTTTATAATGCAAACCAACCCTGCGCTTTTAGAGACATTGCCGGAAGCGTATGATGCTTTGGCTAAGAGCCGACCAGGTTATGCGACTGTAGCCTTTGCTGTAGCTGTGTTCGGTGGCTCTTTGGGCTGCGCGCTAATGTTGATGCGCCGCGCTGTTTCTCGGCCGTTCTTGCTGTTGTCCCTATTGGGTGTGGTGGTGACGATGCTACAAGCCCTGTGGGCAATTGGTTTTGCACCAGAGGCCGCCTCTGTGGCTATGGTTGCGGGTATATCACTCGCTGTTGCCACTTATTTGGTTTGGTTTACACACAGGAAATCTGGGCAAGACCTACTGTGGTAAGTGAACTTATAAACTAAAAAACTGAGCCATGGAGCTCAGTCTTTTAGCATTTTTAACGCCTTATACTAGGGTTAGATATCCATAGTATTTGCTTTCTCCCAATCGCTGAAGTGGCTGCAGAAATCGTTCCATTCCGAGTGTTTCATCTTCAGATAGGCGGCTGAGAATTCTTCGCCCATTGCAGCCTTTAAACCCTTGTCCTTGTCGTACTCACTAATTTATTTCATTATTATTGAGAGGCAATTTTGGTGGTTGAAAATAATAGTCCTTCGGCATACATATCAATGTCTTGGCGTTTGCCAGGGTCGGATTGAGACCGCACGCCGGATAGGCCCGCCGCTATGATTACCGCTTGCAGTAGGTAAGGGTTAACAGCACCATCAGGCAACCGTAGTTCAAAACGGCCTGGGCCTGGGACTCGTACCATATGGGTTCGGTTGTTGCCAGTCCAAGTCACCGTATTGGGAGCCCAAGTAGCCCCTGACATGGTGCGCGGTGCGTTGATGCGCTTAAAACTGTTGACCGTGGGGTTTGTGATTGCGGCCAAGGCCGAGGCATGTTTCATAATCCCACCCAAGAAATATCGGCCCTTTTCAGATAGGCCCAGCTCTGCGGTTTGGCTGCTGTCATTGGCCTGCATCGCGAAGACATTAGTTTTTGCTTCAGCCCCAGGCGCATCCCAAACTGATATATGTGCATGGCAGCCATTACCAGTTAAGCCTTCAATTGGTTTAGGCATGAAGGTCGCGCGATATCCGTGTTTTTCGGCTACAGTTTTAGTCATGAATTTAAAGAAACTGTGACGATCTGCTGTAGTTAATGCATCATCAAAGTCCCAGTTCATTTCCCACTGGCCGTTGGCGTCTTCATGGTCATTTTGATATGCGCCCCAACCTAGGTCTAACATATAATCACTAATTTCCCGGATCACATCCAAGCGCCGCATGAATGCTTGTTGGTCATAGCAGGGCTTAGCTGCGGTGTCGTAAGGATCAGATATTTGATCGCCTGCCGGTGTAAGTAGAAAAAACTCCGCTTCAATTCCAGTTTTGACATGCATGCCCTCTGCGGCAGCGTCAGAAATAAGGCGGCGCAGCACATTACGTGGGGCTTGGGCTACATCCTCACCCTCCATGACACAATTTCCTGGAACCCAAGCAATTTCTTTGTTCCATGGCAGAATGATGACAGCATCCGGATCCGGCACCGCCAGCATATCGGGATGCGCAGGTGTTAAGTCGAGCCAAGTTGCAAAACCTGCAAAGCCTGCACCATCTTCCTGCATGCCTGCAATTGCTCGGGCGGGTACTAATTTAGCCCGCTGTCCACCGAATAAGTCGGTAAATGAAATCATGAAATACTTTACGCCATTGTCTTCAGCGAATTTTGCCAGATCTTTTGCCATGGTCTTTTTCCCCTATTGATCGTTTAAATTTTTAAGGGCGCGTCGAGATAACCCGCCGCGCCCAGTATATTAAAATGAACCAGTTTTTCCAGGCCACCAATCGGTGCCTGCCAGTGGAACCTGCGCCATCGCAGCGGCTTCCATGGTGAGTGCAACCAAATCTTCAGGCTCAAGATTATGCAGGTGGTTTTTACCACATGCCCTAGCAATAGTCTGGGCCTCAAGTGTCATTACCTTGAGGTAATTTCGCAAGCGTCGGCCTCCCTCAAGTGGATCAAAGCGTTTCATCAACTCTGGATCTTGAGTGGTGATACCTGCAGGGTCTTTACCTTCGTGCCAGTCATCATAGGCTCCCGCAGTGGTACCCAGTTTATTGTACTCAGCCTCCCATTTAGGGTCATTGTCGCCCAGAGCGATTAATGCCGCACTCCCAATCGCTACGGCATCTGCACCCAGGGCCATAGCTTTAGCCACGTCTGCACCAGTGCGAATTCCACCGGACAGGATAAGCTGCACCTTGCGGTGCATACCTAGATCCTGAAGGGCTTTTACAGCTGGGCGGATGATCGCCAGTGTCGGTTGGCCAACGTGTTCAATGAACACGTCCTGCGTGGCTGCTGTACCCCCCTGCATGCCGTCCAGTACAATCGCATCAGCTCCAGCTTTCACTGCCAGGGTTACGTCATAGTAGGGGCGAGCACCTGCAACCTTCACATAGATTGGTACTTTCCAGCCTGTTATTTCACGGAGCTCAAGAATTTTGATTTCTAGATCATCTGGGCCGGTCCAGTCCGGATGGCGGCAGGCAGATCGTTGATCAATACCCTTTGGTAGGTTGCGCATACTGGCTACACGGTCACTTATTTTTTGCCCAAGGAGCATGCCACCGCCACCGGGCTTTGCGCCTTGGCCTACAACAATCTCGATCGCGTCTGCTTTACGTAAGTCATTGGGGTTCATGCCGTAGCGTGATGGCAGATATTGATATACCAGCTTTGAAGAGTGACCACGCTCCTCCTGCGTCATGCCGCCGTCGCCAGTCGTCGTAGAGGTGCCAGCTTCTGAA
Organism: uncultured Planktomarina sp.; assembly: GCA_905182535.1. GTDB lineage: Bacteria > Pseudomonadota > Alphaproteobacteria > Rhodobacterales > Rhodobacteraceae > Planktomarina > Planktomarina arctica. The sequence continues at coordinate 132,679 of CAJJBZ010000016.1, read as the reverse complement.
GCACCGCGGCCTAAGGCCTCTTTTGCAGGGCCCGAAAGTGCTCCGAAAGCACATTCCTGCAATTGTAATTGGAATATCGAGGTGGATGGGGTTGGAGGCATGTAGCCCGCCGATGGTGACGTTGGTGTCACATTTCTCGCGATAGCCTTCCAAAGGGTAACGCGAAATGGAGGCACCCAAAAAAAGTAAGATCATCGAAAGTGGGCAGCTTTCGCTTTGCCCCACCACCACGAATGTCATAAATACCAGTTGCTGCAGCGCGTCTGATCTCACTGTTAACATCTTGAGAAAAGGTGGCGGATTGCCTCGGAGTAGTGCGCGGGATACCGCTATCATCATTGCTCATGTCGTGGATCCCTTAATATGCGTTATCAATATTGAAATTGTAGAGGGTGCGCGCCGAACCGTAGCGCTTGAATTCTTCCGGCTTAGCGTCGCACTCTCCTTCGGTTAAGAGTGTTTGCAAAATTTCTAAATGCTCTGGTCGCATCTCTTTTTCTTCGCAATCTGCACCCAATGATTTCACAGAGCCTCGAACAAATAAACGCGCCTCGTAGCAACTATCACCTAAAGCCTCACCTGCGTCACCACAAACAACCATATTTCCGGATTGAGCCATGAAGGCAGACATGTGCCCGATACTGCCATGCACCACGATGTTAATTCCCTTCATTGAGATTCCGCAACGCGAAGACGCGTTACCTTTAACAACTAAAAGGCCTCCATGGCCGGTAGCGCCTGCGTATTGGCTTGCATCGCCATCAATTATAACTTTGCCTGACATCATATTTTCAGCGACACCTGGTCCTGCGCTTCCTTTAATATTCACCGTGGCCTGTTGGTTCATGCCGGCGGAATAGTAGCCAGTTGATCCGCGTACGGTCACTTCAATAGGGCTGTCTAATCCGCAGGCAATGGCATGCGCACCGCGGGGGTTCATGATTTCCCATGCTGTTTGGTTTGTGGTTTCATTTTGCGCGTGCAGGGTGGCGTTGAGTTCACGCAGGCTGCCCGTGGATAAATCATAAGTCTGCATATCAATGTTTCCAGAAGTAAACGGTTGCGGGCTCAGGTTCCCAGACGCGTGCGTCTTCGATACCCGGCAAATTAACCAATGCGCGGTATTCACTGCCAAAGGCTACATACTGATCGGTTTCTGCCATCACTGCGGGTTTGCAAGCAATCGGGTCACGCACGACACCAAATCCATCTTTGGTGCCAACAACAAATGTAAAAAATCCATCTAGATCCTTGAGACTACTTTCCAAAGCTTCGCCCAGGGTGCTGCCGTTCTGCATTTTCCATGTGAGATAGGCCGCGCCCACTTCTGTGTCGTTTTCGGTTTCAATATGAACACCATCGCGGCGCAATTTGCGGCGTAGGGAGTTATGATTGGACAAAGAACCGTTGTGCACAAGACATTGATCGCTTCCGGTGTTGAACGGATGCGCACCCATTGTGGTCACGGCTGATTCGGTGGCCATCCGAGTGTGGCCTATTCCGTGGCTCCCCGACATTTGAGATATGCTAAAACGTGACGCAACGTCTTTTGGTAGGCCAACTTCTTTATAAATCTCCAAACTGTCACCAGAACTCATCACCCGTACGCTGGGTCGAATCTCTTTAAGAGCTGCTCGGGCAATCGTTAGCTGATCGACTGGCAGTTCCAGCACGGCGTGGGTGCTTTGAACTCGGATCTCAATATCGCCCGTAATATGCTTTTTTAGGTCGTCTTTTAACTTTCTAAAATCCACATCAGGCGTATCTGATTGAACAGTTAACTTACCAATACTTTTGGATTCTTTACTGTAAATTGCGATTCCTGCACTGTCAGGGCCACGATCCGTCATCGTGATTAACATATCGGTTAACATGGCGCCGAGTTGGGCCTCCATAGATTTGTCTTTTAGGAAAAGACCAACGATCCCGCACATGCGGCATTCCTTTCACGAATAATGTCCCGATATGGGCTGAGCTTTGGACGCTAGCATCAAACATTGCATGGCTCAACCATGAGGAAACTTTTTTTCATTTGCGTCAAAAATTCCTTTTCAGATCGGACTGAATATGTTTGGTAACCGACACGTGTCAAAATCATAAATAACTGGGCGCGTTTATAAAAAAACTGGGAGTTAAATTTGGAACAACAATTGGCAGAACTCACCGCTTCGGTGGCTGCATTGAAAGCAAGTGCAGGTGTGACTAACACCAACTTTGCGGAAACTTTCTATTACTTAAGCATACCCCTGATGATTATCATCCATGCTGGCTTTTTAGCCTACGAGATGGGCTCTTCGCGTTCAAAGAACGTTTTGTCGTCTGGTGTTAAAAATATTTTAGCGTTCGCCTTTGTAATCCCCACATTCTATTTCGTCGGATGGTGGGTATACTGGGGATTCCCAACAGGTCTTACGTTCAGTGAAGGTCCCATGGGTATTTCTGGGTGGGCATACGCCAACTCGATTGCATGGGGTTGGGGTGAATCAGCCGCTTACATGGGGCCAAATATAGAGGATCAAGCCTCTGGTGTATTTTTCGGTGCGTTTGCAATGTTTGCGGCTACGACGGCTTCGATCATGTCAGGCGCTGTGATTGAGCGCATTCAAACAGTTGGCTTCATAATTCTGGCTGTTGTGCTGGGCTCATTCGCTTGGGTAGTTGCTGCCGCTTGGGGTTGGCATGCTGATGGTTGGCTTGTCACACAGTGGGGCGTTCATGATTTTGGTGCTGCGGGGCTTGTCCACGCAGTTGCAGGATTCTTTGCATTGGGCGTTTTGATGCATCTTGGGCCACGGATCGGTAAATTTAATGCCGATGGCACTGCAAATCATATAGCAGGGCACAACATGCCTTTGACAGTAGTTGGCTTGATGCTCATTATTGTCGGTTTCTGGGGTTTCCTCATGGCTTGTGTGATAGTTCCAGGTGAGGCTTTTTCATGGTTTGCTGATAAGCAAGCAACTATTTATGGTACACCAATCACCTTATCTTCACTGGCATTCAACATATTGATGGCAATTGCTGGTGGGATTATTGGTGCATGGATTTGGACAAAAGATCCGTTTTGGATGATGTCTGGTGCTCTTGCTGGGATCATTTCAACTGCCTCTGGCTTGGATATCTACTATCCGGCATTGGCATTCATCATCGCAGTCTCGGCTGGTATGATATTGAAACCGGCAGCCACATGGCTTGAAAATCGTGGCATCGATGATGCTGTTGGCGCGGTAACAGTACACGGCACAATTGGTCTTTACGGGGTGGTTATGCTGGGCATCTTCGGCTCGGGGTTTCCGGCTCTGGCGATTGAGAATACGTCAGTATTGCTCGCGCGTTATGGGCATGTCTTCCTGCTTGGTTTTGTGCCGGGACTATATGTCGCTATTATCCTGAAAAAGTTGGGTATGTTGCGGGTTCCGGCTACCGCTGAGGTAGCAGGTCTCGATACAGTCAAAGTACCCGCGCAGGGCTATCCTGAAGGTATTGCACCTTCAGGCCCGGCATCTAGCTAATTAACATCGAGGAGAAATATGATGTTTCCATATGATAAAGCAGATTGGTCGACCGTGGACGGTCCAATGTTTATGTTGGCCGGTACGGCGTGGCCTGGCATTTTTACTGCAATAGCTGCAGTAATTTGTGTTTGGGTGCTGGTTGCTGGCAATCGGTCTGAGCAAGCACAATACAAAAAAGCTGAAAAATAAATTAAATTTTTAGTCTGATAAAGAGGGCCACTTTTAAAGTGGCCCTCTTTATATCTCAGTTTATTCTAAAATCATTTAAGATTATATTTTTCCCTTACAGGAAAAAAAATTGCCTCCTAGTATTGATTTATAGGCCAAAATCGTAATTATTGATTAAGTAAGTAAATTTAATTTAGGAATGCAACAAATGTCTATTATTTGGAGAAATTCAGCTCTAGCGCACCGCCATGCCGAAATTGGTGGCGAACTAGAGGACTGGAATGGCATGGGTACTGCCTGGTTTTACGACCACACGCCAGAACGCGCCAAAGCCGATTATGAGTCGATCCGCACAAAAGCAGGGTTGATGGATGTATCTGGTTTGAAAAAATGCCATCTGGTTGGACCTGATGCCGCCTACGTAATTGACCGCGTAACTACTCGCAATGTTGAAAAGATAATGCCGGGTCGCTCCACTTACGCATGCATGCTGAATGACCAAGGCAAGTTCATTGATGACTGCGTGATCTACCGCTTAGCGGTGAATAGCTGGCTGGTGGTGCATGGTACCGGGACTGGTATGGAACAGCTATCCACTGTGGCTGCATCTAAAAACTGTGAGGTAATTTTTGATGACGACATGCATGATATGTCGTTGCAGGGCCCCGTTGCAGTAGATTTCTTGGCTAAACACGTTCCTGGTATTCGTGATTTGGCTTATTTTGGTCTGATGCAGACCAAGCTGTTTGGCCGTGCTGTTATGATTTCGCGGACTGGCTATACTGGTGAGCGTGGCTATGAGATTTTTTGCGGCCGCAAAGATGCAGTTCATCTCTGGGATTCTATCCTTTCCGAGGGCGCTGATATGGGTATTCGTCCAGTTCAGTTTTCAACGTTGGATCTGCTGCGCACGGAAAGCTATCTGTTGTTCTACCCGGGTGATAATTCTGAGACCCATCCGTTTGATAATGAAACCTGTGGCGACACGCTTTGGGAATTGGGTCTTGAGTTCACAGTATCACCTGGCAAGATTGGCTTCATTGGTGCGGAAAACCATTATTCATCTGAAGGTAAAGAGCGTTTCAAAATCTTTGGAGTTAAATTGGATGGAGTGATCCCAGCAGACGAGGGCGCAGACCTCCTACAAAATGGGCAAAGTGTTGGCGTAGTCACCTTTGGGATGTATTCGGAAGTAAACAAGCACAATGTTGGTATTGCTCGGATGCCGGTCAACTGTGCTGTTGCTGGAACGGCTTTGACCGTCCGTAATGCTGATGGGGCCGAGATTGCCTGTGTGGCGTCTGAAATGCCATTTTATGATGAAGATAAATCAATCCGCACTGCAAAGGGTTGATCTAACGTTAAAGGCGCGCTTGTATGATCTCCAAGCGCGCCTTCACCTGTTTTAATGTTGGGAGAGAATACTCAAATGTCCGTATTTAAATTTCCTGAAAGTATTCGCAGTCGGCCTGTGTATGGCATTTTAGAGCCGCGGCCCGGAAGATCCCATTTGATGATTGCGGATTGTGAAGGTGCTGAGGCTATTTTAGACCTAGCTGCCCAAGCATCTGATTTGATGGCCAACACTCATATTATTTTTATCCCCAATGGTACCCTGTTTGGACCCAAACTCCAAGAGCTTAACCCCGCACAGTATTATGAGGGACCAAGTTTCGCGGCCGCGCTTTCACGAATTCAGCGAGTTTTGTCTGATGCTGTTATGGGCCTGCAGATTTATCTCACGGGTACCGAAGGCATGATGGGGCAGGCGCAGAACGAGGCAATGCAGGCAGGGTATGATTACACAGCCATTCAAACCGAACACCGTGGCTCTGTTGCGCGCCGGATGCAATGTGTGCACTGCAAGGGTATCACTGAGGATGTAATTATTGATCCGTTCGAGTGCAGCCACTGCGGCCTTAACCTGTTTGTTCGTGATCACTACTCACGTAGGATCGCTGCATTTCAGGGTGTCTGTATTGATGCTGAAGATCCGGGTAATGTGCCAGCATCTGTGGAGCTGTACTCATGACCGCCCCAGCGCCAAATTCAACAGCCCCTAAATCTATTGGTGCTGAAAAAATTAAAGTTATAGTATCCGCCATAGTTCCTTTGAATAACTTGGTTACCCGGTTTGAGTTTAAACGCATAGATGGATACCAGTTTCCCACCTTTTCGGGCGGTGCGCATACCGTAGTCGAGATGCAGGATGGTGATTTAAAGCGTAGCAACCCATACTCTTTGATGTCCGATCCTGCGGAAACTGAAACTTATGCAATCTCTGTCCGCCGTGATGATCAGGGCCGGGGAGGATCTCTTTTTCTGCACCAGAAAGTGCAAGTGGGCGCAACGATGACCCTCAGTTCCCCAGTCAATTTATTTTCGTTAGATTTGCGCGCCCGCAAGCATTTATTTGTCGCTGGTGGTATTGGGATTACGCCCTTTATGGCGCAAATTAAACAGTTGGATGCGGTCCATGGCAATTGGGAGTTACACTACAGTTGCCGAAGTCCAGAGCTGGGCAGCTATGTGGATGAGCTTTGTGCTAAGCATGCCCACTCTGTTAATATATATTATGATGATAAAAAGCAGTCAATTGATTTAGAAAACCTTTTAGACGGCCAACCAATTGGCACACATCTTTATGTGTGTGGCCCCAAAGGAATGATCGATTGGGTTCGCAGGAGTGCCGCTTCCGCGGGATGGCCTGACGCACATGTGCATCATGAGGAATTTTTAGCCCCACAACCTGGCAAACCCTTTGCGGTTCGGTTGGCCAAGTCTGGCCTATCTGTCGAGGTCGGTGAACATGAAAGCTTGCTGGAAGCCATCGAGCGGCTTGGAGTTGAGCCACCCTACCTTTGCCGTGGTGGCGCTTGTGGCCAATGCGAGACTGATGTTCTGGAAAGTGAAGGTATATTCATTCATCGTGATCACTGGCTTGAGGATGATGAGAAATCTTCAGGTATAAAAATTATGCCATGTGTTTCCCGCTTTGACGGTAAAATCCTTGTGCTGGATCGATAGGAGAATTGTGCCATGACCATTCAATTTAATGATGAAACGTTTCGTGATGATTACTCATTTAGTAATTCACAGCGCGCAAAAGATCGGTTCCCGTTTCCGTTTCACGAAGATAGCTACATGTATTCGATAAATATGGAGCAGCACCAGGGTGGCCCCGCTGACAGTATTTATGAGAAGCGGTTTGATGTGGACGAGCATTATATAGCTGAGATGCGCGACCGTGCGCTGGTTTTGGCTGATGATCCGCTGCGCTGTCAATCGTTACCCCACATGACTTTGGCAGGCTGGGATCTCTTAGAATTGATCATGATATCGAAGTCTGAGGATTATCCAGAGTTATTTGAACTGCATCGAGACGGATCTAAGTGGCATTGGATTAACAAGCCTATGGGCATTGAAGATCATTTTGTTTTTATGGATGAGACTACGCTACCTTACGGTCCAATGGAATATATCACCCGCCAAACTCAGGGCGATTTTTGCGTATTAGACCAGCGTGAAGATAATCTGTGGATGGATGCAGGTATGGTCACCACCCAAGCTGATTGGAGTTTGGATTTTGATATTGGCATGAATTTCTTTGAGTGGCATGCGCCCGTACCATTGGCCCATGAAAAAGGCATTTTCAAGCGCGCGTTGAAGTTTTTGCTTAGTATCCAACAAGGTGCGCCGGCGCGGCGACTGAACTGGACCATGACGGTCAACCCTCTGCTGGACACCAGCCCGGAGAATTATCATAAATGGGGTGTGCAAAAAAATTCTCTGACACCTGAAAATCTTGGCTCTAAACAGCATTTGCGCGTAGAGTTGCAAACGTTTTTTCGCCTGCCTCGCTCTAATGGGCTTGTTTTTCCAATCCGCTGCTATCTGATGTCATTCCAAGACATTATGAGCAAACCCAAATGGGGTCGTAGGCTGCATCGAGTAGTGCGTGATTTGCCGGAAGAATTGGCAACATATAAAGGCTTCATCGATAAACGGCCGATGATGTTGGATTTTTTGGCCCAATATGATGATGGCTTACCAACTTCTTTTGGAGTTTGGCCAGACGATCATAGTGAGCCATCTTTACAAAAATAATTTTGGTTGAAGCACGCTAGATTTCCCCTCTTTGGCTAGACTTTAGAATTTGGCTGTGGTGAATTTGTTCCTCTGCAAGAGATTGTAACAGTATATGTATTTTATGTATTTTGTGGGTAGCTGATGATTGATAGGTATCGTGCTGGCAATTGAACTAGTTTTTCTGGGCCATGGGCAGTATCTGCATCAAAAAATAGTGTATCACCGGGGCTGAGTGGATAAACTTCATCTCCATGGCGGTAATCAACTTTGCCTTCTAGAATGTAGATTGTTTCAATGCCACCATGTTGAAAGGTTGGGAACACATCGGATTCAGTCGATAGAGTTATTAAATATGGCTCTACAATCACGCCGCTTGCATTGGCTCCAATATGGCCCAGCAGATTGTATTGATGACCAGCGCGGGTACCGGCACGCTCAGTCTCAACACCTTCGCCAGTTTTGGTGTGTATGGCTTGGCGTTGCTCCTCAAACCTACGAAAAAATGAGGTAATCGGGACTGACAGGGCATTAGCCAAGGTTTGTAAGGTTGTGAGAGAGGGTGAGGTATTGCCATTCTCAATTTTGGATAACATGCCAATCGAAAGGCCGGTTGTATTAGCCAATTCGGCCACTGTAACTTCTTGGCGACGACGAAAGGCACGTACCTCCCGGCCGATGGCTACTTCGAGCACTTTTTCGCGTTCCTCACGCACAACATGTGGATCTTGTGTCAGTTTTCCGACCATTTCAGATGTTATCTTTTCAATATTCATAAATCTATCCCGATCTTTCACGTTGGTGTCTTGATCTTGGCGGTAGTTTTCCTGTTAGTATTATAAATATGAATGACATGAAAATCCAGTCCATTGGCTTCTTGATCTTTGACGGCTTTCCTATGGCCTGTTTGACGTCAATGATTGAGCCCCTACGTGCGTCAAATGAAATCTCAGGGCAAGTCGCTTTTTCTTGGACGCTTTATGCGGAGACCATGGATAAAGTTAGGTCCAGCGCTGGAGTCAGTTTTGAGCCGGATATGGCTTTGGGACAGGCTGAGAGGCCGGATCATCTATTTTTGCTTAGCCCTCCGATGGCTCAATTTTCTAATCCAAAAGCTGGCTATGGCGCCCTTCGTACTTTGGGCCGCCATGGGACGATACTAGGAGGAGTCAGTGGTGGTGTGTTTCCGCTGGTGCGCTCTGGGGTGATGGCTGGACAGATGGTCTCAGTCCATTGGTGCTATGAGGCTGCGTTTCGGTCTGAATTCCCAGAAGTCCAGGCTTCGGATCAGGTGATTGAAGTTTCACAGCGCCGCTATACCGCTTCTGGAGCAGCAGCAGCATTTGACCTGTCTTTGCGTTTGATCGAAACTCGGCTGGGAGCAGATGTGGCCACAGAAGTGGCCTGTTGGTTCCAACATCCATTAATGCGCGGTGAAGGGGTGCGCCAAAGCATTCCTACTTACCGCCAATCCTCAACTGATGCTACCCTTCCACCTGTGGTGGCCAAAGCCGTTGCGGTATTTTCTGCCAATCTGACTGAGCCAATATCTGTGGCAGATGTGGCCGACGTGGTTGGCGTGTCTGCCCGACAAATTGAACGCAGCTTTAAAAAAGCTACAGGGCAAAGTCCCTCCCATTATTACCGCTCCATGCGCATGAAGGCTGCTCGGCAGTTAGTAATGTACTCCAAAGACAGCATGGCCCAAATTGCCCTGCAAGTGGGCTACGGGTCAACCACTCCAATGGTGCAGCACTACAAGGACGCCTTTGGATTACCCCCCCAAGAGGACCGCCGCCGCATCAACCTATACCGCGTACAAGACAACAGCCCGGTGCCGTCGGTTTAAAAGTCTTAACCCTGCCTAATAAGCGAACACGATGTCTTTTATTACTTGGAAAGCAGGTTTGTCTGCTTTCTAATATGCCGAGCGCATTGCCGTCAGGAGCCCGTGGTGGAGAGATGCGGCGGAGGACCTTGGCCCTAGGATTGAGATGTGTTCTAGCGCCCGACAAATTATAAAACAGCCCAGGTGATCAATGCTGCTGCGTGTGACGCCGCCTGGTTGAAATGTGATCATGTTGATCGGGCAAAGCCGCTCTAATACTGAGGCCAAACCTACACCACGCAAATCAAAACGGCACCAACCACCAGTTTGCTCAGTTACCGATGCTTTACCCTTCACCTCTGCTGCAGCTTGTTCAAACAGGGTTTCGTGGCTGTCATATGGCGCTTCGAGCATCCATTGATCTGGCCCGATCCAAAAGGCGGTCACCTTATCACCCGCTATATGGCCAGGCTTTGGCGCTGCAGGGCCAATGAGCCGGCGGATTGCTAAAATGGTGGCTCGTTCCCCTCCCTTGCGCGCTGCCACTGAGGCCAATGCATAGCCTGGCTCCTCGCTTAGTGTGATAGGCCCATGCATGTCGATGCGTGGTTCGGTTCCGCCGAGTGCGGTTGTGACTGTGAGGTTATGCACGCAGACGTTCCCCCTCGGGATCAATGAAGTGGGCGCTGACCACTTCGACCTCATGATCAAAGCCGGTCAAAGGACTAACAAGTCGGAGGATCTCCCCCTTGCGGCTATCGCCAGATTTTAGATAGGCCAGTGCGATGGAGTGACCAAGGTTTGGCGAGTAACAAGCAGATGTTACATAGCCCTGATCATGTGTCGCATCCACTGGATCGCCTTTTGTTATAAGGTGGCTGCCTGCGGGCACTGGATTCTTAACATCAACTGGGCGTAATCCAATCAACTTCAAAGCGTCGTCTGTGTTTAAGCCGCTACGCTCTGACAGTGTGGATCCGATGCTATCTTTCTTCTTGGACACCATCCGCTCCATGCCAAGGTTCAGCGCTGATGTGGTACCATTTAATTCATTGCCTGCTGCATGACCCTTTTCGATCCGCATTACGCCGAGTGCTTCTGTGCCGTAAGCAACTGCCTCAAACTCTTCGCCTGCCTGCATCAAACGTCGGATCATCGCGTCACCGTAGCGGGTGGGCACAGCAATTTCAAAGGCTAGCTCTCCTGAGAAAGAAATTCTAAATAGCCGAGCGCGCAAACCGCCGCACACCGTGACATTGGCGCACGCCATGAAAGGAAAGGCTTCATTAGACAGATCAAATTCCGAATCCACAATTTTTTGCAACAGGTTGCGTGCATTGGGCCCGGCGACGGCATATTGCGCCCAAGCTTCTGTGGTGGAGATCAGCTGCACATCGAAGTCAGGCCAAAGGCATTGGCGGGCAAACTCCATATGTCGAAACACTGAGACCGCATTGGCGGTGGTGGTTGTGACCACAAAATGATCGTCGGCCAGCCGCGCGGCGGTGCCATCGTCCATTGCAATCCCATCTTCGCGTAGCATCAAGCCGTAGCGTGTCTTCCCAATGGCTAGCTTGCCAAAGGCATTGCAGTATATCTTGTTGAGGAAGGTCGCGGCATCAGCGCCTTGTACGTCTATCTTGCCCAATGTTGTCACATCACAGATGCCCACGGATTTTCGGGTGGCCAAAACCTCACGGTCAACGGACTGCCGCCAGTGGGTTTCACCCGCCTGTGGGAACCATTGCGCGCGTAGCCACATGCCCACTTCCACAAAGACCGCACCTTGATCTTCGGCCCATTTGTGGCTGGGGGTTTTGCGGGTAGGGCGGAAATCTGTGCCACGATCGCGGCCTGCAAATGCACCAATGGCTGTGGGGGTATATGGGGGGCGAAAGATGGTTGTGCCAACTTCTGGAATGGTTTTTCCGGTCAACTCGGCCATAATGGCAAGGCCACCCATATTCGACGTTTTACCCTGATCTGTGGCCATGCCCAAGGGTGGTATAGCGCTTCAGATGCTCAACGCTGATAAAGTTTTCTTGATGTGAAAGTTTGACATCTTTAACTGTGACGTCGTTTTGCTGATCTAGCCAAGCCCGAGAGCAGCCTTTGACATACCAAAATGGCCTCATACGGGAGGGAGTGTCTTCCGCCTTGGGCAGATCTACGCTGGTTTGCTTGATGCCAAGATCCTTTAAGATGGCATTGGCCTGCGATGCGCCGCAGGTCAGCGCAGCTGCAGTCGTGAAAAGACCTAAAGCCGCGCCCGCAACGCTGAGGCCTGCAGGGCCGTCTTTGGGGGGGCAGAAAGCTGCAATTTCGTCGTTCCACACCGGGCGGCCACGGTGATGGCTGGTCAGATGAACATTCGGGTTCCATCCGCCGGACACGCCCAAGGCGCCGCAGGGCAAGTTGCGTGTGCTGCCATCTGGCAAAGAGACCTGAACCGAGGTGAGGCCTAAGCGGCCACGGCTGTTGGTCACTTGGCCACCTGCAATGACCTCATAGTCTTGGCTCTTTGGTGCGTCGTGGCGAATGTCGATCACAGCGGCCACATTCACACCGGCAGCATGCAAATCAGCGGCAGTTTTATGGCCGTCGTCGTTGTTGGTGAACACCGCCACATTTTGCGCGGCGGTCACCGCCCAGCGGTTGGCGTAGCTGCGCATGGCGCCTGCCAACATGATGCCCGGACGATCGTTGTTTTCAAATGCGATGGGCCGTTCTGTGGCACCGGCGCAAAGCAGGCTGCGCTTGGTATAGATCCGCCATAGGATTTGCCGAGGCTTTCCGGCTGCTGGAACCGCTAGGTGATCTGACACCCGCTCCAATGCGCCATAAATCCCATGATCGAATGCGCCCAAAATCGTAGCCCGTGCCATGACCCTGACATTTGGTAGGCTGTTTAATTCGGCCACGGTTTTGGCTGCCCATTCGGCACCTGATTGATCTGTGAGGCTGAAACGCTCTGAATTGAGGCGCCCGCCTAATGTATAATCCTCATCTGCCAATATGACCTGTGCACCTGCGCGTCCGGCGGTGAGTGCAGCGGCCAGACCCGCAGGACCCGCCCCGATGATCAGCAGATCGCAGTGCAAAAAGCCCCGGTCATAGTCATCTGGATCGTCTTGAAAGCTGATGCTTCCCAGACCTGCGGCTTTGCGAATGATTGGCTCATAGACTTTTTCCCAAAATGCGGCGGGCCACATAAAGGTTTTGTAATAAAAGCCAGCAGTCAGGAAGTTCGAAAAACGGTCATTGATCGCCATTAAGTCAAAGCGCAGAGATCCGATTTTATTTTGTGATTTTGCAGTGAGCCCGTCAAACAACTCTGCCGTGGTGGCGCGGGTGTTGGGTTCTTGGCGGGCGCCATCGCGCAGCTCCATAATCGCGTTGGGCTCCTCTGAGCCTGCTGTTAAAACGCCGCGGGGACGGTGGTATTTGAACGAACGCCCCATAAGGCGAACGTCATTGGCCAAAAGGGCACTGGCGAGTGTGTCGCCCGCATGGCCTTGAAAAAACTTGCCATCAAACGTGAAGTTTAGAGTTTGGCTGCGGTCAATTTGCCCACCTTTGAGACGATTGATCTGGCTCATGTGCTGCGCCCCCGGCTGCGTGCCACATCGTTTGCCAATTTAACCGATGAAATTTCATGGGTTGTGGTGTCGCGCGTCACGACCAAAAAAGATCTGTCCCCTTGCTCATGGTACCAAAGCTCTTGGTGGGGTCCGGCGGGATTGTCGCGCAGATAACCATAATCAATGAATTGCGCCAATGCATCTTTGGCCTGCCAGTCAGGACGGTCCAACAGGGCCGCATCGCCCATATAAGTAAATTCGGCGCTGTCACGTGGGCCAAGGATGGGGTGATTAATTATCATATCCGTGCGCCTCTCAATGCAGCTGTGGGTTATTGCCTACGCCTTTTTCGTCGATCATCTGGCCTTTTTCAAAGCGGTCAAATCGGTAGGCTTTCGCAAATTCATGGGGGGTATCAGTGGCCAAAAGGTGGGCATAGCACCAGCCCGAGGCGGGCGTGGCTTTGAAGCCGCCATAGCACCAGCCGCCGTTGAAATAGAGGCTTTTAATATGTGTACGGTCAATAATGGGCGATCCATCCATCGACATATCCATGATCCCGCCCCACATGCGCAACAGCCGCACCCGGCCTAGCATTGGGAAAATGGCCATGGCGCCTTCGCAGACATCTTCCACCACCGGCAGATTGCCGCGTTGGGCATATGAGTTATACCCATCAAGGTCGCCACCAAACACCAAGCCGCCTTTGTCAGACTGGCTGCAATAGAAATGGCCTGCCCCAAAGGTAATCACACCCGGCAACACAGGCTTGAGCCCTTCAGACACAAATGCCTGTAAAACATGGCTTTCAATCGGCAGTCGCATATTGGCTTTGGCCATAAGGCGTCCCGATGAGCCGGCCACGCAAGAGGCGATCTTGCCACCGCCAATGTAGCCAAGGCTGGTTTCCACTCCGAGGCATTTGCCTCCCTCGATGCGAAAGCCGGTGACTTCACAGTTTTGAATGATATCGACACCAAGTTGGTCTGCGGCGCGAGCATAGCCCCAGGCGACTGCATCATGGCGCACTGTGCCGCCACGATGTTGGGCCAAACCGCCCTTTATGGGAAAGCGTGCATTGTGGACGTTCAAGAATGGGTAGCGCTTTTGAATGGTTTCTGTGCTTAAAAGATCCGCATCAGCACCGTTCAAAATCATAGCATTGCCGCGTCGGGTGAAGGCGTCGCGCTGCGCGTCGGAGTGGACTAAGTTGAGGATGCCGCGTTGGCTGATCATCGCGTTATAATTGATATCTTGTTCAAGACCTTCCCAGAGCTTTAAAGAGTGTTCATAAAAAGGTTCATTGCCGTCGAGCAGGTAGTTTGAACGCACAATCGTAGTGTTGCGCCCAACGTTGCCGCCACCAATCCAGCCTTTTTCTAAAACCGCTACTTTTTTGGCACCGTGATTGCGGGCTAAATAATAAGCCGTGGCCAGACCATGACCGCCGCCGCCTATGACGATGTAATCGTACTGAGCTTGCGGCGCGACATCACGCCAAGCGGGCTTCCAGCCTTTGTGACCGGTGAGTGCTTCTTTGATGACACGTAGACCTGAGTAACGCATTAGTATGACTCCTTGCACCCAAAGTCACCCGTTTAGCGCAGTTTTACAGTTTGAAATCGGACAAAGTTAAAGTGGTTTCCGACTCTATATAAAACCCTAAATTTTTTTTATGGTAAGCAGGTAACCACATCTTATCTGCCGTTATAATATACAAACAGCATCTAAAGTATATTAAGAAGAAAAAAACTTGACTGATAGGAAAATTAGCTCAAAGTGTACACCACGGTATTCTTGTGACCGAAACGAGTCGCGGGCGTAGATGTTTTTAAATGCATTGGACCTGTTCCCATAATATGCAGCTGGAATGGTTTGATGTGCTGCAAAGATATTTGCAGATCACAGCGGCTATTATGTCGCTTAAACAGGGAGAAAAAGATGAAAAATCTTACACGTAATTTTGCAGTCGCGTTGTCAGTGGCACTTGCGTCCGTATCGGGCCAAGCTTTTGCAGAAGACTCTAGTAAACCAATTGTAATTCCAACACATAACTGGTCAAGCCAAATTGTAATGGCTTACGTAATTGGCGGAATTTTTGAAAGCATGGGAAACAATGTTAGCTATGTTCCTGCTGACACACAAGCTGTTTACGAAGCCATTCGCAACGGCGATGTGACCATCTCTCATGAAGTTTGGCAGTCTACTTTTGGCGCCTCATTCTACAATGCGATGGCTAAAGGTGGGATCATCGATGCGGGAACACATGCTGCTATGACACTGGAAGAAATGGGTGTGCCACAGTATGTGATCGACGACAATCTTTGCCCAGGCTTACCAAACTGGGAAGCTTTGGCAAACTGTCCTGAAGTTTTCGCAACAGCTGATTCTGGCGGCAAAGGCCGTTGGTTGGAAGGCCCACAAAGCTGGCACGGCACGTTGATGGCGGAGCGTTTGGCGGGCCTCGGTCTTGATGACAAATATATGGTAAAATTTGCTGGTTCAGCAGATGCGTTATGGGCAGAGCTTGAATCTGCCAAAAAAGAACGTCGCGGTGTTATCACATTCAATTGGACACCTAACTTTACGGATGCTGAGGGCTTTGTCTTCATCGAATTCCCTGAATTCTTCCAAGGCTGTCGCGTCGGTGATGGCGGTGATGGTGCATGTGGTTCACCAAAAGGTTGGCTGAAAAAAGCTGCTAACTACAAGTTCCCAAAAACGCATCCTGCTGCATACACAGCATTTAGCAAGATTTCGTTCACCTCAACGGACATTGGCCAAATGGCGGCCTTAGTGGACGTTGACAAAATGAGCCATCAGGATGCCGCTAAATCCTGGTTGGCTGCTCATGCTGACGTCTGGAAGCCTTTCACTCAATAATGTTTTAAACATTCCTGCAACGCTGAAGGCGTTGCAGGTGCCTTTTCAGGTGTTGCTTACTAAATAAATGGCTTACTCAACTATCAATGAAAATTTGTTTGAATAAAGTTAAACAGAAAACGCGCGGTCGACAGTCCCCAACGCCTAATAGGAACTAAATATGCCTTCGCAAATATCAGCCGCAAAACCTGTAATTAAATGTACCTCAGTTTATAAAGTTTTTGGCGAGAATGCTAAGAAGTTACTCTCCCAGTCAAATGGACATGTTGACGCTAAAATATTCAAAGATTCTGGCTGTGTTGTTGGTGTAAATAACGCCTCCTTTGAAGTATTTGAGGGCGAAATTTTAGTAGTTATGGGCTTGTCAGGATCTGGCAAATCAACCCTTTTGCGTTGCATCTCGCGTTTGACGGATACAACTGCAGGTGACATTTTTATTGATGGGCAAGACTTGCTTGCAATGACCCCCAAACAGCTCATAGAGCTTCGCCGCAATAAAATGGGGATGGTATTTCAAAGCTTTGGCTTGTTGCCGCATAAAACTGTCTTGGAAAATATAGCCTTTCCGTTGCAAGTGAAAGGCAAGAGTACTGAAGAAAGTATGACGCGAGCTCTTGAAATGGTTGAACTGGTAGGGCTGGATGGACGGGAAAATTACTTCCCGCGGCAATTGTCTGGTGGCCAACAACAACGGGTTGGGATCGCACGATCTCTCGCTGTCGAGCCAGACATTTGGTTTCTTGATGAACCCTTTTCCGCACTTGATCCTCTAATCCGAAAAGAAATGCAGGATGAATTTTTGCGCCTACAGGGCGTTTTGAACAAGACTATTCTGTTTGTAACTCATGATTTCAATGAGGCTTTGCGGCTTGCGGATAGGATTGCAATTATGAAGGACGGCGTCATCGAGCAACTAGATACGCCTGCCAACATCGTTCTATGCCCAGCTACAGAGTATGTAAGAAAATTTACTGAAGAAGTACCACGTGAAAAAGTTTTGAAAATTGAATCTGTTATGGAGCCTGCTGTGCATGCCTCAATGCTTGGGCCGTTGCAGGTATCTAAGGATGCCATTATTTTCACAGTGGCGGAGGCCGTGTTGACTGAGGCTAAACATGTGGCAGTTGTGGACGGGCTTGGTCATATTGTTGGTTCAGTCCATGCATCGAAGATCATCCACATGTTGTTTGGTAATGCCAATACAACTGATGATAACCTGTAGGGTGGCTCTATGGCATTCGTGAATAAGCATTTTAAAACTTTACAAATCTTAGTTTTGCTAATGTTTTTTTGCATGCTGTGTCTGCTGGTTACTCCAGATGAAACTAATATTCTTTGGCGGTTTCCGGCACTATTTGCGGGCTTTCCCGGGGCAATTAACGGTTTTGCCGAGCATCTCATGTACGATTGGTTTCCAGTCGAAGTTTATGATTCAGATCTTGAAGAGTATGAAACGTCTGCACTCATACGAGAACTAACACGAGGCTTCTCGGGTGGCGTTTTATTTTGTATTCAATTTGTTCGTGAAATTCTCCTAGGAGGTGTCAAAACCATTGTAGCTTTCACAAGCTGGGATTTTGTAGGTGATAACAAGTGGGCAGTTTGGCCCGCTCTTCCTTGGACAGTTGTATTGGGCGGTACAATCTTGCTGGGCTACGCGCTTAAGGGAAAGTTGCTAGCTCTTCTAGCTGGAATTACAACGTCCTATATTGCCATATTCGGTCAATGGGAGCCGGCAATGGAGACATTATCTTTTGTTTTGATTGCGGCACCCGTATCTTGCTTACTTGGCCTATTTTTTGGGGCGGTTGCTTATAAAAGCAAAACTGCTGAGACAATTCTTATGCCCTTATTAAATGTGGCGCAAACAATGCCACATTTTTCCTATCTTATTCCTGTGATGGTGTTCTTTGGTGTTGGAGATCATGCGGGTGCTATTGCGACAATCATTTTTGCAACACCGCCAATGATCAGATTGACTCTTTTGGGATTGAAACGTGTTTCGCCAGAAGTGGTCGAAGCAGGGTCTATGAGTGGCTGTAGCAATAGTCAAATGATGCTGAAAGTTTTAATCCCCACAGCTAGGCGTGATATTTTAATCGGCACAAACCAAGTTATCATGCAGTGTCTGGCTATGGCTGTCATCGCATCTTTCATTGGTGCCAAGGGATTGGGGTTTAACCTCTTACTTGCTTTGAACCAATTGCGGATTGGTCAAGCGCTCGAGTTGGGTATTTGTATCGTCCTTATTGCGGTTGTGTTGGATAAATTATCTTTGGCATGGGCCAATAAACAAACAGATTACTTTGCGGATAGTAGCTATTTCCAACGGCATAAATATGGGATTATATTTTTAATTTTTATGGCAACCTGCGTAATCCTAACCTTTGTTGGGAAAATCATTTTTGGTGGTTTTATTAATTATTTTTATTTAATTCCACATAATCAGGGCATAACCACCGAGCCGTTCTGGCAGGCAGGTGTCGATTGGATGGTAGAGAACTGGTATCATGGGCTTCAGACTTTTAATAATTGGTTGATCATCGATGTGTTGATGCCGATGAAAGCAGCCTATTTGGGCATGCCAGTCAGCGCTACTTTTGTCTTGGTCATGGGCATTGGATATATCATTGGGGGATGGCGCTCCGCTCTTATAGTCGGTGGCTTCCTGTTGTTTATCGCCTTCACAGAATGGTGGGACAGGGCCTTGATTACAGCATATATGACTTCTTTTGCTGTCATTGTCTCTGCGGTTATTGGTGTTATAGTTGGGTCTCTTTGTGCTCAAAACAGATTTGCTAGTAAGATGATTTTGATTGTCTGTGACACGCTGCAGACCTTCCCTTCCTTTATTTATTTGATTCCAGTCATTATGCTATTTGGTGTTACTGATACTTCAGTTTTAATAGCAGTTGTTGTCTATGCGACGATTCCGGCCACCCGCTATACGGTGGAAGGTCTACGCAGTGTACCTGCAACCCTACAAGATGCGGGATCTATGTCTGGTGTGAATAAGTTTCAGAGGTGGGTTAATATAGAGATGCCACTCGCATTTCCGCATATTATGTTAGGCATCAACCAAACGGTAGTTTTTGCACTATTCATGGTAATTATTGGTGCCATGATTGGTACCGATGATTTGGGCCAATACATATTAAAGGCTTTGTCGGATAAAAACGGTATTGGAAATGGTCTTATGCTGGGATTGTGTGTGGCATTTATAGGTCTTGCAGTCGATCACCTGATACGCACTTGGGCCGATCAGAAAAAAATAGCACTTGGTATGACGTGATTTCGTTAGTGCAGGCTTAAAAGTTTTAATAGTGCTTAACTGAGGTGGATAATTTTACTAATACTGGCAAAATGGAATGCTAACCGGAGCTTTTAGTTTTAAAACGCCTAGTACCTCAAACACTGGCCTTTTTCTTTTTAGATTTCCACGCTAGTTTTGCTGACGTTTTGAGAGGATATCATGATGACCGTGAATCAAAAATATTATTTCCCAACAGGTGGATTACCTAGTCAAAAAGAGACGATGACCCAAAGGGCCGTATTTACTGAGGCTTATGCAGTAATACCTAAGGGAACGATGTGCGATATTGTGACTAGTTTTTTACCGCATTGGCATAAGACCCGAGCTTGGGTTTTGGCCCGACCTTTGAGTGGTTTTGCGGAGACTTTTTCTCAATATATAATGGAAGTCTCGCCTGGTGGTGGCAGTAATCAGCCGGATGCAGACACGCGTGCCCAATCGGTTTTGTTTGTGACTGACGGGCAAGGGCTTTTACGGCTGAATGGGCAGGCGCATGCTTTGCGGGCGGGCAGCTACGCCTATATTCCCAGCAGCGTGCAATGGACGCTGGAGGCTGGCGTAGACACATTGCGGTTTCATTGGTTACGCAAACTTTATGTTTCTGTTTCAGGAATTGATGCCCCTGAGGTATTTGTTACGCATGAAGATGATCATGATATCAATCTCATGCCTGAGACTAATGGCGCCTGGGGCACTACTCGCTTTGTGGCGCCTGATGATCTCCGCCACGACATGCATGTGAACATCGTGACTTTTCAACCTGGTGGTGTGATCCCCTTCGAAGAGACCCATGTGATGGAGCATGGAATATATATTTTAGAGGGATCTGCTGTGTATAAACTCAACCAAGACTGGGTTGAGGTTGAGGCTGGTGATTTCATATGGTTGCGCGCCTTTTGCCCTCAGGCCTGCTATGCAGGTGGGCCCGGCCCATTTCGCTATTTGCTTTACAAAGACGTTAATCGGCACATGCCGCTAAGCTTGTAGGTTTCTGAGCTGGATATTTTCCAATATAAGCAGCGCCCTATTAGCGTGGGAGGAGATCACGTAGGCGAAACTCTGCGATGCGTTCCACCTGAAGACAGGCCTGTTCTATTTCGGTTGCTTTATCATTGTTAATGCGGGCCTCAAAGGCAGCAAGTATGCTATCTTTCGAGTGATCACGTACGGCGATAATAAAAGGAAATCCGTGTTTTGCGACATAGCTAGTATTAAGTTTTGTAAACTGTTCGCGCTGTGTATCGGTTAGTGCGTCTAGTCCTGCGCTGGCCTGTTCCGAGGTGCTTGAGGCGGTTAGGCGTTTGGCTGCCGCGAGTTTGCCTGCAAGATCGGGGTGGGCTGTTAGGACCTGCAAACGCTTGTCCACATCCGCAGACCTAAACACCCTACAGAGGGCATTGTGCAACCCAGTAGCGGTGTCATGCATGGGGCCTAATTCCAACCGATGTGCACGCTCCGCTATCCAAGCGGAGTGCTCGAACACCCCGCCATAGGCAGCTACAAAATCATCGCGTTCCATAGAGCTAGGGCGAGTAAAACGAATATTTGGATGGTTTTTGGTCCAGTGATCGGCTATGTCTTCACGGGTAGCAAACCAAACACCATCATACCCGTTGGCATAGTCGATGAAGCGTTGTAGAGCTTTGGCCCTACCTGGACGACCAATTAATCTGCAATGCAGACCTATCGACATCATTCGTCCACCCTCGGCATAGAGCACATCAAAACTATCTTTAAGATAGCTGTAAAATTGATCGCCAGAATTAAAACCCTGTGGAGTAGCGAAGCGCATATCATTTGCGTCAAGCGTATAGGGTACAATCAATTGGTCAATTTTACCGCACTCCATCCAATAGGGCAGGTCATCAGCATATGTATCGGCCACATATTTGAATTGACCGGTCTCGGCAGCCAGACGCACAGTATTTTCAGAGCAGCGACCAGTATACCAGCCGCGTGGTGGGTAGCCCACAACTTCGGTGTGCAGCCTAATAGCCTCAGCCATATCGGCAGCCTCATCATCGGGCGTGGCATCTTTATACTCAACCCACTTCAAGCCATGGCTTGCAATTTCCCAGTTTGCGGATTTCATGGCTGAAACTTGCTCTGGCGCGCGCGCCAGAGCCGTGGCGACTCCGTAGACCGTGACTGGCAGATCTTTCATCATCCTATGTAGGCGCCAAAACCCAGCCCGGGCTCCGTACTCATAAATACTTTCCATATTCCAATGCCGCTGATTGGGCCAAGCGGCAGCGCCGATTATCTCGGACAGAAATGCCTCGGATGTGGTATCCCCATGAAGAATATTGTTTTCACCACCTTCTTCGTAGTTCAGCACCAATTGTACTGCAATTTGCGCTGCCTGGCCATTGTGCTGCAGGAGGGGTGGGGCCATAACCAGACATGTCACGTGGGTAGCGTTTCATAATTTTCTCCAACTTGGGCTTTTACTTTGCATATTTTTTGGGCAGAGATAAAGAAAGTAAAAAAGGAATAGGCGATGAATGGCTTTTTGACGACTCATGTTTTGGATACAGCTAAGGGTTGCCCGGCATCTGGGATCAAGATTGAGTTATTTTGCCACAAAGATGGGGCGCTGAGCAAGGTTTGTGAGGCGATCACAAATGTCGATGGCCGAACAGATAACCCGATTTTACCGCAGGAAACGTTTCAAATTGGATATTATGCTGGTGTTTCATGCGGGCGACTATCTGCGCGCCACGAGGCAAGCGGCGGCTGAGCCAATGTTTTTAGATCAGGTGCCCTTGCGTTTTGGCATGTCACAAGATGATCACTACCATGTGCCTTTGCTGCTATCGGCGCATGGCTACTCCACCTACCGCGGCAGCTGAGGATTTAAATCATGTATGATATTGCAATTTTTTGGGACTGGGTCAGCTTTGCAGTGCGGTGGTTACATGTGATCACGGCCATGGCATGGATTGGGTCATCGTTCTATTTCATTGCTCTTGATCTCGGGCTGAACCGTAATATCGAAGGGCCGGCGGATGGAGAAGAGTGGCAGGTGCACGGCGGTGGGTTTTACCATGTGCAAAAATATCTTGTGGCTCCTGCTACAATGCCGGAGCATTTGACCTGGTTCAAATGGGAGAGCTACACGACCTGGTTGTCAGGCGTTGCGCTGCTGATGGTGGTCTATTGGGCCGGTTCGGAATTCTACCTGATTGACCCAGCTAAGATGGATTTGTCTACTTGGCAGGCGATCGTAATCTCAGCGGGGTCTTTGGCCGTGGGGTGGTTGATCTATGATGGTCTGTGCAAATCAAAACTAGGTGAGTATCCGACTTTGCTGATGGTTCTGCTATTTGTGGTTTTGGTGGTTATGTCTTGGGGTTATAATCAAGTGTTTACTGGGCGGGCAGCTTTGCTGCATCTGGGCGCTTTTACAGCCACAATCATGACGGCCAATGTAGCAATGGTAATTATGCCTAATCAACGCATCGTTGTTGCTGACCTTAAGGCAGAACGGGTGCCAGATGCCAAATACGGCAAGATTGCTAAGCTGCGTTCTACCCATAATAACTACCTGACCTTGCCGGTTATATTCTTGATGCTTTCAAACCACTACCCGCTGTCGTTTGGTACGCCCTATGCGTGGGTTATTGCCTGTTTAGTGTTTCTGATGGGGGTAACAATTCGGCATTACTTCAACTCAATGCATGCGCGGGCAGGCCGCCCGAATTGGACTTGGTGTCTGACGGTTATTTTGTTTATACTGATTGCCTGGCTGTCTTCTGCGCCTGGGTTTGATGGAGATCTGGAGACAGCTTTTTCAGATCCGCTGACCCGTTACGAACAGAATTATGTTGATGCCGAGGGCTTTGAACAGGCACATGACATTGTAAAGGGGCGTTGTACCATGTGCCATGCCCGCGAGCCGGTCTGGGAGGGTGTGCGCTGGGCTCCAAAGGGCGTTCTGCTGGAAACTCGAGCCGATATAGCACGGAATGCCAAAGCGATTTTTTTACATGCTGGTGTAAGTCACGCAATGCCGCCTGCGAATATCACAAATGTAACCGCTGAAGATCGCGCTCTTTTGGCGGCTTGGTACCGAGCAGCCGACTGAATTGTGGCTAAATTTGGGAAAAGGTGCAAAGTTGTGAGACACTTATTTAGCCTGTTGCAACCGGTTGCAAAAATAGTATCTTAAGGTAATCCTAACCGCATGAAATGCGGCATTAATGATATTTATATTTGGAGTTTTCTCTGTGGATACAGAAGATACAACTATTCGCCTTACAACGGCTCAGGCCATCATCCGCTATTTGGCGGCACAATATATTGAAATTAATGGGTGCAAAAATAGATTCTGTGGTGGTGGTTTTGGTATTTTTGGACATGGCAATGTGCCTTGTTTGGGCGAGGCGCTTTATGACCACCGGGATGTATTACCGCTCTATCGTGGACAAAATGAGCAGGGAATGGGCTTTGCGGCGGCGGCGTATGCTAAATATCACCTGCGGCAGAAATTTATGTTTTGTACTGCATCTGCTGGTCCTGGCACTGCAAACTTGTTTACGGCTGCGGCCCTGTGCCATGCTAACCGTTTACCCATGTTGATGCTTTGTGGTGATACGTTTCTAACTCGCCTCCCTGATCCTGTGTTGCAGCAGTTGGAGCATTTCGGTAATCCCGCTTTAGGACTAAACGATGGTTTTCAAGCAGTAAGCCGATATTGGGATCGGATCACCCATCCTGCTCAGGTGATACAGTCTCTGCCAGCAGCCTTGGCCACTTTGTTGGATCCCGCTGATTGCGGTCCGGCATTCATTGCTTTGCCGCAGGATGTGCAGGGCTGGACTTATGATTACCCTCTGTCGTTTTTTGCTCCTAAACTGCACCGCATTCGCCAACAAATGCCCGATTCTCGCGAACTGGTAGACGCCATCGTAGTACTAAAAGCTGCAAAACGACCTGCTATCATCGCTGGGGGTGGCGTCCAGTATGCGGGTGCTGTCAAGGCGTTGGCTGACTTTGCTGAAGCGGCAAATATTCCAGTAATCGAGACCATTGCAGGCCGGGCAAATATGTTGGCTGATCATGCTTTGAATATCGGTCCTGTGGGTGTCACGGGATCCAATAGTGGCAACTGGCTTGCAGAGCGGGCGGATGTGATCCTCACAGTTGGTAGCAGGTTGCAGGATTTCACCACAGGCTCGTGGACTGCATTCGCGCAAGATGCGCAGTTCATTTCTTTAAACACTGCACGGCATGATGCCAACAAACATCGAGCGTTGCCTTTGGTGGGGGACGCAAAGCTGGGATTGATGGCTCTAAAGGCTGAGATGGGCGACTATAAAGCACCTGCGGCTTGGACTGCTGAGGCGCAAGGCGAACGCAAGAAATGGGACTTTTACGTAGCTGAAAACGTCAAAGTGGGCAATCGACCCAGTTCCTATGCACAAGCTATTGGTGTTGTGAACTCCCTGTGTCATCCCCGTGATCGAGTTGTCGCAGCAGCAGGCGGCCTGCCTGCGGAGGTAACAGCAAATTGGCGTACTTTAGACATTGGTACGGTTGATGTTGAGTTTGGGTTCAGTTGCATGGGCTATGAGATCGCTGGCGGCTGGGGCGCACGGATTGCTCAAAGTGAAGTTGAACCAGATCAGGATACTATCGTGTTTACTGGTGACGGTAGCTATATGTTGATGAACTCTGACATTTATTCTTCGGTCCTTACGGACAAGAAATTGATTGTGCTAGTTTTGGACAATGGTGGCTTTGCTGTGATCAATAAATTACAAAATAACACTGGCAATGAAAGTTTTAACAATCTCATAGCAGATTGCCCAACCGTGGTGAAGCCATTCTTAGTTGATTTCGTGACCCATGCGGCGGCGATGGGCGCGCATGCTGAGAAGGTCTCAAACCCCGCTGAGCTAGCAAAGGCCTTCAAACGTGCCAAAGCCGCCGACAAAACCTCAGTGATTGTGATGGATGTTGATCCATATGATGGCTGGACCACAGAAGGGCACACTTGGTGGGAAGTGGGTACTCCTCAGGTTAGTGAGCACGCAGCTGTTCGGGATGCTCATGCCGATTGGGAAAGCAACCGCTTTAAACAACGGCGAGGAGTATAGGCTATGCAAAGAGTTTTAGCGGGTATTGCGCAAAATAATTTTGTAGTAGTGGGCGAGCTGGAATGGATCTATATCCTGATCCGCCTGGCTCTACAACTGAAGAAGCTATGAATATGAGTGTTGGCCTCGGAGGATCATCAGCAAATATTGCTGCAGGGATTTGTAAGCTTGGTGGTAAGTCTGCATTAGTGACACGAGTTTCTGATGATAGTATAGGGCGTTATTGTGTGAACCAATTGAAACATTACGGTGTTGATGTAACTCACGTGAAGCCTATTGGTGGAGAGTATCGTAATTCACTAGCTGTTTATGAGAGCCGAGTGGAAAACCATCAATCAGTTATTTATCGTAATGGCGCTGCTGATTTTCAGATGGATATCGATGATATCAAGGCTATGGTGATTACGGCGCTTTGGTGACTGCGGGAACGGTCTTTGCGGCTGAACCGAGCAGATCAGCTGCCTTTCACGCATTTGAGCTGGCGCGGTCTGCAGGCCTGCCTATTGTTTTTGACGTTGATTACCGTCCCTATAGCTGGACTTCGCCACAGGTGGCCGAAGAGGTGTTGTCGCGGGCTGGCGCTTTATCTGATGTTATTGTTGGTAATGATGAAGAGTTTGGATTTATGGCTGGTGGCATTGATAATGGCCTGTCAAAGGCCCGCGCCTTGTCCCAAAGTACAGCTAAAATTGTGATCTATAAGATGGGCGAAAAAGGCGCCATTACCTTTGCTGATGGTCAAGAGCTGCACACGGGTATTTACTCGGTTACAGCCTTAAAACCTACGGGTGCGGGAGATAGTTTCATGGCGGGATTTTTGGCCAGCATGGCTCAGGGACTGTCTTTGCAAGACTCTGTGCTGCGGGGTTCTGCCTGCGCGGCAATTGTGGTTGGTAAACCAGGATGTGCGCCTGCTATGCCCTACCCAGATGATTTAGAAACGTTTTTGGCTCAGCATCCGGGCCCTTCACTTGTGAAAGATTAATCTATGCATATTGCCCCATTTGACAATCAAAATCTCCCCATCGTTGACATTGAAGATGATACGGTGCCTTTGAATTATTTTAACATCGTCAAGCTGACGAAGGGCCAGGCCTTTGAATATCAGGTGCCCGGCTATGAGACTTGTATCGCGCCCGCCACTGGCACGCTTGATGTGGAGGTTGAGGGATTTAGAGCGGAAGCTTTAGGCGGAAGGGTCGAAGATGTCTGGGGCGGTGAGCCTGAGGGGGTCTATGTGCCATCGGGTGCCAAAGCACTCATAATATGTTTGTCAGACACTGCGGAGGTGTTTGTAGCTGGCGCTAAATTTGATCAGGTTTTAGACCCTTTTGCTGTGCGTTCCGATGAGATTGACTTGGTCCAATATGGGTCAGATGATACTAAAACCCATCGTAAGATCAAACACATACTAGGTCAAAAACAACATGGAAAAGTTGGGCGCTTGCTGGTGAGTGAGCTGTTCACTGTTGGGGCTGGTGGTTGGTCAGGATTCCCCAGCCACAAGCACGACACGGACCGTCTTCCAACAGAAACCCGCCATGATGAAACCTATAATTTTCGCTTTAAGCCCAACTTTGGTTCTGGTGTGCAGATGCTACAACGTGAAGATAATAAGCCTGGTGAAGCCTATCACATAATGGATGGGTCGACGATTTGCTTGGATAGTGGCTATCATCCTTGCTGCGTTTTGCCCGGGTATGAAATGTATTATTTTACAATCCTCAGTGGACTAAGCCAGCGTTCACTGGTGCAGCATTTCCAGCCTACCCATGCCTATCAAATCGAAACTATCCCTGGCATCAAAGATATGATTGCGAAATTTAAATGACTTTGGTTAATTTGGCTCAGGTCTTGCAACCAGCTTTGGCGCAGGGCTACGCGGTTGGAGGGCTGGTTTGTCTTGGTTGGGAAGATATGCGCGCCTACGTAGCAGCTGCTGAAGTCGAAAACTGCCCGGTGATTTTGCAAGCGGGCCCATCCTGCCGTGCCCACACCCCACTGCCAGTGCTTGGCAAAATGTTCCGACATTTAGCTGAGGAAGCCTCGGTGCCGGTGGTAGTGCATCTTGATCATGGTTATACTTTTGAGGATTGCAAAATCGCGCTTGATAGTGGCTTCACCTCTTTAATGTTTGATGGCTCGCGCAAGCCCCTGCGGCAAAATATCGACGAAACTGCGGCGATCGCGGAAATGGCCCATGCGGCTGGTATCTCCTGCGAGGGTGAGATTGGCTTTGTTGGGTACTCTGGTCGGGAAGACTCCAATGGAACTGATCCGGGAGAGGCTGCAAAGTTTGCTAGTGACAGCGGTGTCGATGCCATGGCGATTAGCGTGGGCAACGTGCACCTGCAACAGAACAAAGAGGGTGGGCTAGACTTGGCTCGTATCTCAGAGATTGAAGCAATGACGTCAATACCATTGGTCATTCATGGTGGTTCTGGTGTGCCGGTTGCGCAGCGCACTCTATTGGCTAAACAGACATCCATTTGCAAGTTTAACATTGGAACAGAGTTGCGGTTAGCTTTTGGTGCCGCTCTACGCTTGGCTGTTGCCTCAGATCCTGATCGCTTTGATCGGGTGCAAATCTTGGTAGATACTATTAATCCTGTCCAAATAGCGGCACAACGCATTTTGAGTGCCTTTGGCGCTCCAGCTCAGCGATAGTTATCTTTAAATTAAACCAAAGGCCTGTAACTACGCCTTTGGCTTATCTTTTTTCTTGGGCGCCGTTTTCTTAGCCGTTACTTTTTTTGTGGCTGGTTTCTTCTTTGCAGCTGGCTTTTTTTTGGTGGGAGCTTTTTCTACAATCAAAGCGACAGCCAAATCCATTGTCATCTTTTCAGGCGCGATGTCTTTTGGGATTGTCGCATTTACCTTGCCCCATTTCACGTATGGGCCGTATTTGCCTGACATTACATTGACTGGGCCGCCCTCGCTTGGGTGTTCCCCTAATTCGAGCAATGGCGTGGCAGCGGCACCGCGCCCGCCGCGTGCGGCTTTTTTGGCTAGTTCCTCCACTGCGCGGTTCATGCCGATGCTCCAGACCTCGTCAATATCGCCAATATTGGCGTACATTGTGCCGTGCTTTACATAGGGTCCAAAACGCCCGATTGACGATTCAATCATTACGCCATCTTCTGGATGGGCTCCAATTTCGCGGGGTAGTGATAGCAACTGAACCGCTTTATCAAAGGTCAGTTCATCAATTGGCCAAGTTTTTGGGATCGACATACGCTGGGGCTTAGGATTCTCTTCCGTCAAGTTACCTCGCTGCACATAGGGACCATACCGACCGTCCCGAAGGCTAATTGGATCCTCGCCATCATAGCCCAAAAGTTGACCGTCTGGTCCAATTGCGCTGCTTTCTGTGCCTGGAGGGCCAAAGGGGCGGGTAAATTTGCAGTCAGGGTAATTGGAGCAGCCAATGAATGCGCCGCCCGAACGGGCAGTACGCATCGATAAGCGGCCTTCACCACAGTTTTTGCAGACCCTTGGGTCAACACCTGGCTCTTCGATTGGGAAGAGATGTGGCTCTAAGACATCATTAATCTTTTCAAGAACTGCTGTTATGGATTGGTCCATGGCGCCGTCAATAGCGACTTTAAAATCCTTCCAAAACCGTGTTAAAACAGTGCGATATTGTCGCTCACCCGCCGAGACATCATCGAGTTCGCGCTCTAAATCAGCAGTAAATTCATATCCCACATATTGACGGAAAAAACTGCTTAAAAACACTGTGACCAACCTGCCCTTATCTTCTGGAATCAGACGGCTTTTTTCTTTTCGTACATAGTCACGATCTTGTATGGTGGTCACCACTGAGGCGTAGGTGGAGGGACGGCCAATGCCGAGCTCTTCCATTCGTTTAACTAGACTGGCCTCTGTATAGCGGGGTGGCGGTTGGGTGTGGTGCTGCTCTGGATTTACCGACCCTTTACCGAGTGGGTCTTGCGCTGTGATCTTTGGCAGCCGTTTGTCATCTCCGTCCACCACGCTGTCGTCGCGGCCCTCTTCATAAACTCGCATAAAGCCATCGAACAACACAACTTGCCCTGTAGCGCGCAGGCCAACTTGGCCGTCTGAGCTACTAATTTCAACTGTGGTTCGCTCCATGCGGCCGGCTTCCATTTGGCTGGAAATCGTACGTTTCCATATTAGATCATAAAGCTTTTTCTGATCCGCATCTGTGATATTAATTTTATCTGGGGCTTGGTCCAACTCTGTTGGGCGAATGCATTCATGTGCTTCCTGAGCATTTTTAGCCTTTTTTTTGTACATGCGTGGAGACGCTGGAACATATGGCTGGCCGTAGCGAGCTTCAATCACGTCTCGTGTGTCTATAGCGTCTGTAGATAGATTGGTACCATCTGTTCGCATATAAGTGATAAGGCCTGCCTCATACAATCGCTGTGCCGTGGACATTGTTTGTCGCGCGCCCATGCCAAACTTGCGACTAGCTTCTTGTTGCAGAGTTGAGGTCATGAAAGGGGCCGAAGGGTTGCGGCTGGCGGGTTTAGCTTCAACTGAGGTCGCAGTCAAATCGCGGCTAGTCACAGCCTGCACTGCCAGTTCTGCTTCTGTTGCGTTGGCGATGTCGAACTTATCGAGACGTTTGCCGCCCAAAGTGGTGAGGCGCGCATCAAAGACCTGACCTCGCGGTGTAGTCAGGGAGGCACCGACTGTCCAATACTCACGAGCGTTAAACGCCTCAATTTCCATCTCACGATCAACGATGATACGCAAACAGACGGACTGAACCCGGCCTGCGGATTTGGCGCCCGGCAGGCGCCTCCAGAGCACTGGTGACAGTTTGAACCCTACTAGATAATCCAGAGCTCGGCGGGCCAGATATGCCTCAACCAACTCCATATCCACTTGGCGAGGATTTTTCATCGCCTCAGTAACCGCCGCTTTTGTGATCGCATTAAAAACTACCCGGCTGACTGGGGTATCTTTTTTGATTGCACGACGTTTTGTTAAGGTCTCTTGCAGATGCCAACTAATCGCTTCGCCTTCGCGATCGGGGTCAGTTGCGAGGATCAATTCATTGTCGTCTTTTAAAGCGTCGGCAATGGCCTTCACATGCTTCTTGCTGGCAGCCCCAACTTCCCAAAGCATCTCAAAATTATTGTCTGGATCCACAGATCCGTCTTTGGGTGGCAAATCGCGCACGTGGCCATACGAGGCTAATACGGTAAATCCCGGCCCAAGATATTTGTTTATTGTCTTAGCCTTAGCAGGAGATTCTACAACAACAACAGCCATGGGGACACCCTGTAAATTAAGAGAAATATTCGGTGCAAAAAGGGGGCGCGTTGCCAATTTGTCAATGGAAGTTTGAAAAAAAAGGTAAATCAATGTGTAACTAATGTAGTTAGCATCCTTCTTAGGGGATGTCCTAAGCGGCTCAAAATATCTGATTTTGCGGTTATTTGGACCTCGTAGGATGGAAGCTTTGACGCCAAGGGCCAATTAACTGGCTACCAGATTAGCGGGGCTGAGGTAGTTGATAATACTCAGGCCTGTAAGTCAGTGGCAGCGTTCGGTCGTCTCTGGTTAAGCTCTTGAGGTCGAGTAAATGAATGCGGACTGACTTAGGGGTTTGTCCGAATTCTAAAGTACCGCTTCATAAATTTTTGCTACTAATACTGGCATATGAATTTGTCTCTCTCAGGATCTGGGCGCCACTCGTTAAAGTTTGTAAAAATTATACGCCTTAGGTCGCTGATCCACCCACAGTGAGCCCGCCGATCAGTAAAGAGGGTTGACCTACGCCGACTGGGACCCATTGTCCCTGCTTGCCGCAGTTTCCCATACCGTCATCGAGTCGCATATCATTCCCTATAGCTCTAATTTGACGCAGGGCTGTAGCACCATCACCGATCAAAGTGGCGCCTTTAACCGGTGCCTCAACTTTCCCGTCTTTAACTAAATAGGCCTCAGTACAGGAAAAGACGAATTTCCCATTAGTGATATCAACCTGGCCACCGCCAAACCCTACCGCATAGATGCCGTCTTTGATGTCTGTGACCATGTCTTGTGGATCTACACTGCCGCCCAACATATAGGTATTAGTCATCCGTGGCATTGGTGCATGGGCGAAGCTTTGCCTACGGCCATTGCCGGTGGGGGCTACGCCCATCAGTCTCGCATTCTGCCGGTCTTGCATGAAACCGACTAAAATACCATCTTCTATCAATATATTTTTAGCGCTTGGGGTACCCTCGTCATCTACAGTGATCGAGCCGCGACGATTGGGCATAGTGCCATCATCCAGCACTGTCACGCCTGAGGCTGCAATTCGTTGTCCCATTAGCCCTGCAAACGCTGATGTGCCTTTACGGTTGAAATCGCCCTCTAGGCCGTGCCCAATAGCTTCATGTAATAAAATTCCAGGCCAGCCGGCGCCGAGTGCCACATCCATTACCCCAGCAGGGGCCGGTATTGCCGCAAGGTTCAATACGGCTATGCGCAGGGATTCTTTTACCAAAGGCTGCCAATGGGTTGGCTCTAGCATGCCGTTTAGCCCATACCGACCGCCGCCGCCGACATAACCAGTTTGGCGTTGGCCGTCTTGCTCAACGATGACTGAGACATTCATACGCACCATCGGGCGGCTGTCGGAAACGTCTGGCCCATCTACGCGAAGTATAACCACTTCTTGATGTGATGCGGCGATTGTAGCAGAGACTTGTACAACACGACGGTCCAAGCTCCGAGCATAGGCATCTATTTCACGCAGGATATCAATTTTGGCAGGAAAAGTGGAATCGGTGAGTGGATTATGATCGCTGTACAATTTGTGATTG
Source organism: uncultured Planktomarina sp. (assembly GCA_905182535.1). Taxonomy (GTDB): domain Bacteria; phylum Pseudomonadota; class Alphaproteobacteria; order Rhodobacterales; family Rhodobacteraceae; genus Planktomarina; species Planktomarina arctica. The sequence continues at coordinate 100,392 of CAJJBZ010000016.1, read as the reverse complement.
GTAGCTTGCGGCGCCGCTGCCAATGTACCGCCGTCTGCGCCGATGGCCAAACGCACTGTACCAGTAGCGCGGCGCATGGCTTGTTCGGAGACCTCTGTGGAATGGGCATAGCCCACTGTCTCGCCCTGAACAGCCCTTAGCCCAAAGCCTTCCGAAGCGTCAAAGCTTGAGGTGCGCAAGCGGCCATCGTCAAACGAGAGCACTTCTGAGCGGCAGCGCTCCAAAAATAACTCTCCATCATCGGCTCCAATGAGGGTATTTCTAAGAATCTCACGGGCTGCATCCCGGTCGAGATGGGTCTCAAACGGACGAAATTGAGAATCGGGCATGAAATTCCTTGCATTATTTTAGCGAAAAATACATTTCGCGGATGAATTTTGCCACTGGCGTCCCTTTGACGCGGATCAACCAATTGCGTGTAGCTCAATGATATGATTGATGCTGGTTAAATTACAATCATGCGTCGTGCATTCGTGCGACGGAAAGCGCGAAGGCGCTAAAGACATAGGGTAGAACATGCGAATTCTTAGGTCTCTGTTAAGTGCAGTGCTAGTCACATTGGCTGGAGTTGCTCAAGCACAAGAAAACTTCCAAGGCTTAGAAACTATTGGTAAGCCTGCGCCTATGGGCATTGGCTTTCAATTCCCAGCAACTGAACTTATGCGAGATATTGTATGGCTTGATAATTTTTTGTTAATCATCATCACAGCTATTTCGCTTTTCGTGACGCTTTTATTGGCTTATGCCGCTTTCAAATTCCACGCCAGCCGCAACAAAACACCGGGAACTTTTACACACAATTCGGTTGTGGAAGTTCTTTGGACAGTCGTTCCTGTACTTATATTGGTTGTAATCGGTGTTTTTTCACTGCCTATTTTATTCAAGCAACAAGAAATACCAGATGCTGACATAACTATTAAAGTGACAGGATACCAATGGTATTGGGGTTATGAATATGTAGATCATGGCTTTGGTTTTGAGAGTGTTTTATTGCAAAAAGATGAATTAGCAGATTTTGGTTATGCGCCGGATGAGTACTTATTGGCTACTGATAACGCAGTTGTTGTTCCTGTAGGTGCTACTATCGTTATGCAGTTGACCGGTGCTGATGTGATCCACTCTTGGACGATTCCTGCTTTCGGCGTCAAGCAAGACGCTGTTCCTGGTCGTCTGGCCGAACTGTGGTTCGCTGCAGAAAAAGAGGGTATTTACTTTGGTCAATGTTCGGAGTTGTGTGGTCAGGCTCATGCCTACATGCCTATAACGGTCAAAGTTGTGAGCCAAGCACAGTATGATACTTGGCTGGATGGCGCGATTGAAGAATATGCCGGTATTCCGCAATCTGTTCGACTGGCGTCTAACTAAGCGTGAGCTGAGAGTAAGATAAATGGCTGAAGTGTCTCATCATAACTCGGATTATGATCCAGTATTTGGCGATTACGTTGCCTTGTTAAAGCCTCGTGTGATGTCACTGGTTGTTTTCACAGCGTTTGTTGGGCTCATGGCGGCACCTGTTGCTCTGCATCCAGTTGAAACATTTTCTGCGATTTTATTCATTGCGATTGGCGCTGGAGCCTCCGGATCTTTGAACATGTGGTGGGATGCGGACATTGACGCGATCATGCGTCGTACTAAATCCCGACCAATCCCATCAGGACGTACCACGCCTGATGCTGCTCTAGGTCTTGGGGTGGCTCTGTCTGGTTTGTCTGTTTTGATGTTGGGCCTTGCTGCAAATTGGCATGCTGCCGGTTGGTTAGCATTTACCATTTTCTTCTACTCAGTAGTTTACACCATGTGGCTCAAGAGGGCCACACCGCAGAATATTGTGATTGGTGGCGCCGCTGGTGCTTTCCCGCCTTTGATCGGATGGGTGGCTGCTACTGGATCAGTTTCTATTGAAGCGGTACTCATGTTTGCGTTAATCTTCATGTGGACCCCACCGCACTTTTGGGCTTTAGCGCTTTTCATGCGCTCTGATTACGATGATGCTAAAGTACCGATGCTAACCGTTACCCATGGAAGGCCGAAAACACGCCTTCATATTTTGGTCTATGCTATATTACAATCGGCTCTGGCTGTTGCACTTGCCTTCACGGCGGTTGGTGGTGTGATTTATCTGGTAGTGGCTCTTGTTTGCAATGTAATCGTTTTGAAGGATGCCTTACGCATTTGGCGTAGGGATGAGGTTGTCGCGGAAGCAGATGATTTCAAGGTGGAGCGGGCTTTCTTTAAATTTTCCCTCCTGTATCTTTTCGTGCATTTTCTTGCAATTTTGGCCGAAGCCCTTATAGCGCCCTACGGTCTTGGAGGTTGGTCATGAGTATTCGCGTTGAGAGTGACATGCACAGACGTCGCCGCAGCCAGAATATTGGCGTGGCCGTGTGCCTGGTTCTGTTTATCGGTCTGGTCATGGTTCTGAGCCTAGTAAAAATTACCAACACGGGGCCAATTGAGGGGTATGATCATGCCCCGCGCCCCGCGCTTGCTGACGAGGCCTCCAAGTGACGCCACAAAATAAGACACTATCGCAAACACTTGCCGTTGTGGTGGTAATGGGTGGTTTAGCTTGGGCAAGTGTTCCCTTTTATGATTGGTTCTGCCGCGTGACTGGTTTCGGTGGCGTGACTAACACAGCCGAGCTGGGTAGTGATACGATTTTAGCTGAAACAATCAATATTCGTTTTGATGCCTCTGTGGAGCGCGATATGGAATGGGCCTTTGAGCCTGTTACTCGTACGATGGAGCTGAAAATTGGTGAAACTGGTCTGGCTTTCTATGAAGCTTATAACCCAACAGACCGACCTATTGCTGGATCTGCCAGCTACAACGTAACCCCTTATCAAGCCGGTAGTTTTTTCACAAAGATTGATTGCTTTTGCTTTGAAGAACAACTTTTAATGCCTGGTGAAAGGGTGCAAATGCCTGTTACTTTCTACGTTGATCCAGAAATTGTGGATGACAGCGAAGGTAAATATATCCATACGATCACTTTATCGTATACATTCTACGAAATTGATCTGCCCGTAGTGCAAGCCGCGTTGCAGGTCGACACACCCATACAACGAAACTAAGTTCGACGAGGCCCAACTATGGCACATGAAAAGAATCACGATTATCATATCCTACCGCCGTCGCTTAATCCGCTCTTAGGCTCATTGGCTGCTTTATTTATGCTGACGGGCGCTATCCTTTGGATGCACGGTAGCGGTCCCTACCTGTTTTTGGCAGGCTTTGTTGGCGTGCTGTACATTATGTATGCATGGTGGAGCGAAGTTGTAACCGAGAGCCATGTGGGGGATCATACACCAGTTGTACAAATAGGCCTTCGCTACGGCTTTATTCTATTTATTATGTCAGAGATTATGTTTTTTGCAGCATGGTTTTGGAGCTTTTTTAAACATCAGCTGTACCCCATGTATGAGTATGCAGGCACAGAGTATTTAAAGCCTGAGTATCACCATATAAACGCGTTTGAATTGCCGCTTATAAACACTTTGTTGTTATTGATATCAGGCTGTGCAGCGACTTGGGCTCACCATGCTTTGGTTCACGACAACAACCGCAAAGACTTACGTACTGGCTTGATTCTTGCGATCATTTTTGGTGCTGTTTTTACGGCTTTCCAAGTATATGAATATCGTGAATTGGTTGTAGTGGATGGGTGGACATTCTCTGGCTCGGTAACCTTCGCTAATTTTTTCATGGCTACTGGCTTCCACGGCATGCATGTACTAATTGGTACTATCTTTCTTGCGGTCTGTTTGATCCGAGTGGGTAAGGGTCATTTCACACCAAAGAATCACGTCGGCTTTGAAGCTGCGGCTTGGTATTGGCACTTTGTGGATGTGGTGTGGCTGTTCTTGTTTGCCGCTGTCTATCTCTGGGCTGGATAAACCAGCGCTTTGTTGACTGTTACCAAATGAAGTTTGACAAAGGGCGGCAGCAAGCTGCCCTTTTGCAGTTTTAAGGGGAAGATATGCGGTTTTGGGGTATGGTTGTGTTTGGAGTTTTGGGGGTAGCGGTTTTACTGAGCCTTGGTGTTTGGCAATTACAGCGTCTGGTTTGGAAAAATGATGTGCTCGAGGCCATTGAACGCAAAATCTTAGCGCCTACCGTTGATATCCCCGAATCTGTCATACCTGAGGCGCATTCCTTACTACCAGTCCATGCCGATGGCCGCTATATTGGCAATACGGTACGAGTTCTGGTCTCACAAAAAATTTATGGTGCAGGATACAGGTTAATCACTGCATTTGAGCTTTTAGACGGTCGCACAATCATGGTCGATCGTGGTTTCACCTCCGTACGTTCATCTCAGCCCAGTACGCCTCAGGGCACTGGCCAAGTGATTGGAAACTTACAATGGCCACAAGAGGTCGACAGCTTCACGCCTGAAAATGACCTTGCTGCGAATATCTGGTTTGCGCGCAATGTAGTCCGTTTGGCCGATCATTTGAAGGCAGAGCCGGTGTTGCTGGTATTGCGTGAAAGCAGCTTTGAGACTGAGACTTCCACACCTTTGCCTAAAATGACCGCTAATATTCCCAATGATCATATGAATTATGCAATCACGTGGTTCTCCTTGGCACTTATCTGGCTTGGAATGAGTGGATATTTCCTTTACCGATCCCGTGACACTCATTTGTAAGGCTAAGGCAATGAAATATATTTCAACTCGGGGAAATGCTCCTATTTTGTCTTTTGAAGACGCAATGCTGACTGGTTTGGCTCGTGATGGTGGTCTTTATGTGCCTGAAACTATTTCTCAGATGAGTCATGGTGACATTGCCGCCATGGCAGGATTGCCCTATGAAGAAATCGCCTTTCGAGTGATGCAGCCTTTTATGGGCGATAGTTTTTCTGAAAATGAACTGATGGATGCAATCATTAAGGCCTATGCCGGATTTAGCCATGACGCGCGTGCGCCCTTGGTGCAATTGGGCCCCAATCACCACTTGTTGGAATTATTCCATGGCCCTACTTTGGCCTTCAAAGACTTTGCCATGCAGTTGATTGGACAACTTTTCCAAAAGGCGTTGGGACGGCGTGGCGAACAAGTCACGATCGTGGGTGCTACCTCTGGTGATACTGGGTCTGCTGCGATTGAGGCATTTAAAGGTCTTGATTCAGCAAATGTATTTATTTTGTTTCCCAATGGCCGGGTATCGGACGTACAGCGGCGTCAAATGACAACACCGGTTGAGCCAAACGTGCACGCTATTGCCATGGAAGGCACATTTGATACCTGCCAGGCAATGCTGAAAGACATGTTTAATGATTTCGGCTTTCGTGATGGTGTGAAATTGGCTGGGGTTAACTCGATCAACTGGGCGCGGGTCCTAGCGCAAGTGGTCTATTACTTTAGCTCTGCTACGGCTCTAGGCGCGCCACATCGAAAAGTATCGTTCACGGTCCCAACTGGTAATTTTGGTGATATTTTTGCTGGCTACATAGCGAAGCGGATGGGCTTGCCGATTGATCGTTTGGTTATTGCGACTAACCGTAATGACATATTGCATCGTGCAATTAGCACAGGCCGTTATGATATGGATACCGTGTTTCCAACGATCACTCCTTCCATGGATATTCAGATTTCCTCTAATTTTGAGCGTGCTTTGTTTGATGCTTATGACCGAAACGGTGGAGCCGTCACACAATTAATGGGTGAAATGAAACAGGGCGGCTTTGGAATTAGTCAAAGTGCACTGGAAGGGTTGCGTAAACATTTTGACAGTGGATCCAGCGCGGAGGACACTACAAGTGCTACGATAAAGGCTATTTTTGAATCCACTGGTGAACTTCTTTGTCCGCATTCGGCCGTTGGAGTAAAAGTGGCCCATGATCACATGGGTACAAGCCCAATGATCACCCTTGCCACTGCGCATCCTGCGAAATTTCCGGATGCGGTTGAGGCCGCAATGGGAATTCGACCTGTCTTACCAGACTGGATTTCAGATTTGTTTGACCGCCCAGAGCGTTTAACTGAAATGCCCAATGATCTACAAAAAATGAAATCTCTTATTCGCGAGCGTATTGCCCTTTGACCGTACAAACCCATCGCCTGAAAAACGGCTTTCGCATCGTAACTGAAAATATGCCAGGGCTGAAATCTGCTTCTGTGGGTATATGGGTCAACGCCGGTGGGCGGCACGAGCGGATTGAACAGAACGGGATCGCGCATTTCTTGGAGCATATGGCTTTTAAGGGAACATTGCGCCGGAGCTCCGTGCAAATTGCCGAAGCTATTGAAGATGTAGGTGGTTATATCAACGCTTACACCAGCCGTGAGATGACCGCTTATTACGCTCGGGTTTTGGCAGATGATGTAGCTTTGGCTCTGGATGTCGTTTCTGACATTGTACTCAATCCGATTTTTGATCCAGCGGAAATTGAGGTTGAGCGTGGTGTGATTTTATCAGAGATTGGCCAAGCTCTCGATACGCCTGACGATATTATTTTTGACTGGTTGCAAGAGGTGTCTTATCCCAATCAGCCTTTGGGGCGTTCAATTCTTGGGCCCGAAGAACGGGTGTCCAATTTTCAAAAGCCAGATCTTTCGACTTTTGTGTCAGAAAATTATAGTGCAAATCAGATGGTTTTAGCAGCTGCTGGTGCTGTGGATCACGATGAATTAGTACGACAATGCGAAGAGATTTTTGGGGATTTGATCGCTCGGAATCAGTCGCCAGTTTTACAGGGTAATTTTTGTGGAGGTGAGATTAGGCAGGTTAAGGATCTAGAGCAAGCACATTTTGCTTTAGCCTTTGAAAGCCCCAACTATAAAAATCCAGATATTTATACTGCACAGATTTTTTCGACAGCTTTCGGTGGTGGTATGTCTTCTCGGCTGTTTCAGGAGGTGCGGGAAAAACGTGGGCTGTGTTATTCAATTTTTGCTAGTGCGGGCGCTTATTGCGATACTGGTACGATGACGATATATTCAGGAACATCTGGTGATAAAGTGGCTGAGCTGGCCAATATTACTATGGATGAGCTTAAGCGTGCGGCGGACGATATGAGTGAGGCAGAAGTCGCTCGCGCGCGAGCGCAGATGAAAGCCGGTTTGTTGATGGGACTGGAAAGCCCATCGTCCCGAGCGGAACGTCTGGCGCGTATGATGACAATCTGGGATCGCATCCCCTCATTGGATGAAATTGTGGCACAGATTGATGGCGTGACCACCGAAACTGTGCGTAATTTTGCGGGATCTATGTCTTCGGGCGCACCTGCGGCAATGGCACTTTATGGTCCAGTGGCTGATGCGCCTGCAGTTGAAAAATTACAGGCCCGATTGGTGGCGTGATGTTTGGGCTATCTCCAAAGCTGATTATAGAAACTGAACGGCTAATCTTGCGGCCACCACATCACAATGATTTTCGCTATTGGGTGCAGCTACGCCGTGATAGCCATGATTTTTTATCACCTTGGGATCCGGCTTGGCCTAATGAACATCTAACTCGGAAGAGTTTTACAAATAGGGTCTATTGGGCCCAGCAGGCCATTAAAAACGGCAATGGCTGCCCGCTGTTTTTGATCCGAAAAACAGATAGAGCCCTGATCGGGGCCGTCACTCTTGACAATATACGCCGCGGTCCTGCGCAGGCGGGAACGCTGGGTTATTGGACGGGGCAAGCCTTTAGTCGTCAAGGTTACATGCGCGAGGCAGTAACTTGTATGGTTTCACATGCGTTTCGCAAGCTGGACCTTAGTCGTGTTGAGGCTGCATGCTTACCAGATAATCAGCCATCACGTGGATTATTAGAAAGTTGCGGTTTTAAATATGAAGGTGTTGCTCAAAGTTATCTACAAATAGCTGGGCGTTGGCGCACTCATGTACTTTACGCCGCAATCCGACACGATAGGCGCGGCAAAACGGAAGCGGGTTAATCGCCCGCGAAAGCGCAAATGCTGTGAACTTGCATACCCATAGATTCCAGCAATGTACGACCACCCAAGTCTTTTAAATCAATCACGAAAGAGCAGCCAACGACTTCTGCCCCCAACTTCTCTAGTAGCATCAATCCAGCCTGAGCAGTGCCACCAGTGGCTAATAAATCATCAACAACCAGCACTTTTTCACCTGGTTCAAGTGCATCGTCGTGTAATTCCATGACGGCTTCACCATATTCCAGTGTGTAGGCTTGTGAAAGGGTCTTGCCGGGCAGCTTGCCTTGCTTGCGGATTGGCACAAAACCTTTACCCAGCTGATGCGCAATCGCACCGCCGAGGATAAAGCCGCGCGCTTCGAGCCCAATGATTTTGTCCACGGCCACACCTGCATAGGGGTGCAGCATTTGGTCAATTGCGAGGCGCAAACCACGCGGATCGGCAAATAATGTGGTGACATCTCGAAACATGATGCCTTCATGGGGGAAGTCAGGAATTGTGCGGATATAATCTTCGACGGTTTTCATATTAGCCCCGTTTGGATAATTTTTTGTCTATGCTTCAAGGTTAGGTTCCTCAATGGACTAATTTGGATAAACGCCTAGAATTTCAGCCCAAACTAGTGCGGCTTCTCGGGTGGTTCTTAAGCTACGAACTTTAAGCAGGGTCCAATAGTTTTCAGGTGCTCGTATGGTGCTGTCTGCAATCAGATATTGCCCTTCAATTCCGAGGTTGCTGCATTGAAACGCGAGCCTAGGCAGGTGGAAGCGCTGGGATACCATGATCACTCGCCTTTGCTGCGCTCTGCTTGCCTCTGCTCTACACGTGTCTGGTGTCCGTTCTGCGCGACCGTCTAGTGTTATCGCCTCAGCCGGAACACCCTTCTTTATTAAATAGTCACGCATAGATCTTGCCGCTAGCTGCTGATTTGAAACTACTATTTGCTTGACTAAACCTAGTTCAAAAACTGCATTGGCGGCATCTAAGCGCTCGGCATGCAGGGGAGATATCAACCCATTGCGCACAATAGCACCAAACACCAAGGCCGCATCAGCAGGCTTTACCTCGTCGATGGTGAGCAAATTTGTCGTACCCTGCAACCATAGCGATGGTGCAAAAAATAATGCAGCGCCTACGATGACCCAACGTCGTAATCCGCGCAGGTAGAGCGGCCGGCCGCTCAGAGTACGCGTCCTGCAATGACGTCCAACTTAGCCAGTAAGGCTTGGTCGCGCTTTTCGGGAGCAGTCATTATTGCATGTTCGAGGGATTTGTCGCAGCCATTTGGACAATTGGCAGGCTGTGATCCCAGCAATGCTGGTATTCGAGCGAGCATACCTTTGGCTTGCGTCGAATTTTTTGTGAGAGTTTTGATGATCTGGGTAATATTTACCTCACCATGATCTGGGTGCCAGCTATCATAATCAGTAATCATAGCAATGGAACAGTAACAGATCTCTGCTTCACGGGCCAATTTGGCTTCTGGCATGTTGGTCATACCAATCACATCACAGCCCCATACCTCACGGTACATACGGCTCTCTGCTAAAGTGGAGAACTGAGGGCCCTCCATAGCCAAATAGGTGCCGCCGTAGTGGGCAGTGATACCTTGGATGTTGGCTGCCTCTTGGCAGGCCTGTGACAGGCGTGAGCAGGTTGGATTGGCGATACTCACATGCGCAACGCATCCTGTCCCAAAGAAAGAGCTTTCACGCGCAGTGGTGCGGTCAATAAATTGATCTACTATAACAAAATGCCCTGGCGCCATGGCTTCGTTAAACGAGCCACAGGCGCTGACGCTGATCACATCTGTGACGCCCAGCCTTTTAAGAGCGTCAATATTGGCGCGGTACGGCACGCTACTTGGAGAGTGCACATGTCCGCGGCCGTGACGGGGTATAAATACCATTTCCACACTGTCCAGCGTCCCAGTCAACATCTCATCGGAGGGTGCGCCCCAAGGGCCGTCAACCCGCTGCCATGTTGGGTTTTGCAATCCATCAATATCATAAAGTCCGGATCCACCGATAATTCCAATTTTCGTTCTACGCATCTGCAAGGCCTTCAAGATATAAAATATATAGCTATTATTTCATATTTTCTAGTTCACTACTAGTTTTACAATCCTATTGTCGGCAAGAATACCGTGACGTCAGCGAAATATATGCTATGAGGCCATAATGCATAGAATTCTCGACTAAAAAAGGTTCCCCATTATGTCTCGTGTCTTGTTGGCTGCATTAGCGGCCAGACCCTCTTTTGCTGATTTCAATCTCAGTGCCGGTGAGCCAATAACTATTGGTCGTGTGCGTATCGAGATCTTAGCTGGCCTTACCGTGGCCCTAGCGTTGGTTCCGGAAGCTGTTGCTTTTGCTTTTGTCGCGGGGGTTCATCCCTTAGTAGGACTTTATGCTGCCTTTATTGTGGGCGTCATCACTGCTTTGATTGGTGGCAGGCCAGGCATGATTTCTGGTGCTACGGGTGCTTTGGCCGTGGTTATGGTGGCTTTAGTAGCACAACATGGGGTTGAATATTTGTTTGCCACTGTTGTTTTGATGGGACTAATTCAGATTTTTGTTGGCATCATGCGTTGGGCAAAATTCATCCGCCTTGTGCCACATCCGGTCATGCTAGGCTTTGTAAACGGTTTGGCGATTGTTATCTTCTTGGCCCAGATGAGCCAATTTAAAGTCCCTGGAACCGTTGTTAACACGGGCCATGGAATGTCCGGTGGTGAATGGTTGTCAGGCGTTTCAATGATGACAATGTTAGCGCTTGTGGCGCTGACAATGGCGATAGTTTGGCTGATGCCCAAAGTCACAAAGGTTATCCCTGCGCCTCTAGCTGGAATCGGAATTGTTGCTATTCTGGTCATTGCTTTTGGAATTGATGTGCCCCGCGTTGGAGATTTGGAAAGTATCAAAGGTGGACTGCCTAGCTTTCACAACCCATTTGGTACTGGAACTGGACTTTATGGCACACCTATGGCGCCGTTTTCCCTAGACACACTCGTTATCATAGCACCTTACGCAGGCATTCTTGCTGCGATTGGATTGATAGAAAGCCTACTTACCCTCAATCTTGTGGGTGATATGACAAACAAACGTGGTGGTGCGAGCCAGGAAAGTATTGCTCAAGGTATTGCAAACACTGTCACAGGTTTCTTTGGTGGCATGGGTGGTTGCGCTATGATCGGGCAATCGATGATTAATGTAAAATCTGGAGGACGCACCCGCCTTGCAGGTATTGCTGCAGCTTTGTTCTTGCTTTTGTTCATTGTTGTTGCATCGTCTTGGATTGAACAAATACCGTTAGCCGCTCTCGTGGGTGTTATGTTCATGGTGGTGATTGGCACATTTGCTTGGAATAGCTTAAAAATCATGCGTAAAGTGCCGCTCATGGATGCTTTTGTGATTGTACTTGTGACAGTCGTGACCGTAATGACAGACCTTGCGATAGCGGTTGTTGTTGGTGTGATCGTGTCCGCTTTGGCTTATGCTTGGCAGAACGCCACACGGATCCATGCAAACCGCGCTGTAGAAGCAGATGGCACCAAGGTGTATAAGATACGTGGCCCATTGTTCTTCGGCTCTTCAGAGGGTTTCTCTGAACTGTTCACACCGAATGAGGACCCTGATACGGTAATAGTTGATTTTGTTGATAGCCGGGTTGCGGATCAATCTGCCTTGCAAGCAATTGAAGCCGTAGCCCTAAAGTATGAGGAAGCGGGCAAGCGGATACAATTACGTCACTTGAGCAAAGATTGTCATTATCTTCTAAGCAAAGCTGGGCATTTGATCATTGATAGCGATGATGACCCCGATTATGAAATTGCTGTAGATTATGGCGTGCGGACTGGAATTTTAGCTGCGGGGCACTAAAAAATACGCTCAGTTGTTCGGATTAGTCATCCGGGCGGCTGAGCGAAAATATATTATCCACCACCGAATAATCTTTATAGCCCAAGCGTGACAGAGGTCTGAATTTGGTTACGTCAAATATGCCATCCACCAGGCAATCATCGCGCATGTGTACGCCCGTGACTTCTCCAAACACGGCAAAATTAGCCTCACCGGGCAGTTGGATGATCTGAGTTAGTTTGCATTCTAAACTGGCAGGCGTTCCCGCTACGCGAAACCCTGCTATAGTGTCGCATGCTATGGCTTCCATTCCAGATTTTATAAATTCATCATCACTTTTTGGAAAAGCAGCGGAGGTAGTATTCATTGCGTCCCGCATGGCATACTCCACAATATTTACGCAGAATACGCCAGTTTCGCGAATGTTACCAACACTGTCTTTAGTGCCCTCTTGGTCGTTTTTTGCTCCGGTGGAGGCAAAAATGACCTGAGGTGGCACATAGGCTACGGCGTTAAAAAATGAATAGGGCGCTAAGTTGCGGTTTCCAGCGCTGTCTTGTGTGGATATCCAGCCAATTGGACGGGGTGTTACGATGGCATTGAATGGATTATGCGGTAGGCCATGACCATCGTCGGGGCGGTAAAACATCTGCTCTCCTCTTTGTTTGCGCAGATGTTACCTGCGTGCTAGGGCAGTTGCAAAAGGAAAGAAGGACAGTGCGGTGTTTCATTTAAACCGCGAGACAGAAGATGATTGGTGGGAAGTTGAAGCGCTTTATGATCTGTGCTTTGCGCCCGGCCGAGAAGCTTTGTCCTCGTATCGTCTTCGCGACGGTGTTGCGCCGTTAAGTTCGCTTTCTTACGTAGCTCGTGATTCAGATGGAATATTGGCTGGTGCAATCCGCTATTGGCCCATTTTAGTTGGGGTAGCGCCTGCTTTATTGCTTGGACCCATTGCGGTCCATCCTACACGGCAGGGTGAGGGGCTGGGCGCACATTTGATCCATGAAAGTCTTTCAGTGGCACCAGATTTAGGGTTTAGCCGAGTTATGCTAGTAGGTGATCAACCTTACTATAAACGTTTTGGTTTTAGTTTTTTGTCTGGCGTTCACATGCCGCCGCCGACCAATCCCTTTCGCGTCTTAGGGTTGGAGCTTCAGCGTGGTGCTTGGGAGGGGGTCACCGGCGATGTGCAGGCTAGCTAACTATTAAGCCGAACCCATTCAACTACTGAGCTGCGCACGGATTGGTGCCCCTCGTCTCTAGCCTTATCAATTACCAACTTTAGTTCATTGAGATCAATGCACCGGATCAAATGTTTGACAGGACCAATAGAGGCAGGACGCATTGACAGGGTATGTATGCCTAAGGCTGCGAAGCAAGCCGCTTCTAACGGTCTGCCCGCATCCTCACCACAAAAAGACAGTTGAGTGTTACTCATACGTGCTCTGCCAACAATCTGCTCTAGAAAATTCAGAAAACTGGTATTGAGTGTGTCGTAGCGTTTGCGTACCCGCTCATTTTCGCGGTCGGCAGCAAAAAAGAATTGCTTGAGATCATTCCCACCGATTGATAGAAAATCTACTTCCTCAAAAAATTGATTGGGTGCGAAAGCTAAAGATGGAGTTTCTAACATAGCACCCACATTGATATTCGTGGGTAATGTGTGTCCTAACTTTGTCTCGCGTGTCTTTGCGCGCTCTAATTCAGCCTTGGCACCTTGGAATTCATCATATTGGGCGACAAAGGGGAACATTACTGACAGTTCACGCCCAGAAGTTGCGCGCAATAGAGCCTGAAGCTGCATTCGCAAAATACCTGGTTTATCCAGTCCAACTCTAATGGCGCGCCAGCCCATAGCTGGATTTGGTTCATCCTGTGGAACCATATATGGCAGCACTTTGTCTGAACCAATATCAAGTGTGCGAAACACAACCTTACGACCCTCAGCCGCTTCCATTACCCGAGTATATTGTGCTACCAGTTCAGCCCTTTTTGGCATATAGTTCTGTGATAAAAATTGCAGTTCGGTACGAAACAGGCCGACACCTTCAGCGCCCGAGTTTGGCAATGACGGCAGATCAGCCATAAGCCCTGCATTCATCAAAAGTTCTACTACCGTGCCGCATTTGGCTTGAGCAGACTTATCGCGCAGCGTGACATAGCGATCAGCCGCTTGGCGCATCATAGCAATTTTATCTTGAACAGCCCTTTGCACGCCCTCATCAGGGCGCAGGTGCACAGTGCCTTGATCGCCATCTAACATGACAGCATCGCCGTTCAGGGCCTCTGTAATGATTCCTTTGGTATGAACGACTAAGGGTATCGCCAAGGCACGAGCCACTATCGCTGCATGCGAGCCAACAGAGCCCTCTTCCAGTACAATACCACGTAGGTTGCGGCCATAATCCAATAGTTCTCCGGGGCCAATATTACGTGCCACCAAAATAGGATTATGAGGTATTTCTGCGCCAGTATCGCTACCTTGCCCGGTTAATATTCGTAAAAGCCGGTTTGATAGATCATCCAAATCATGCAAGCGTTCCCTTAGGTAAGCGTCTTTGGATTGTCCGATGCGGGTTCTCGCAGTGGATTGTTCTTTTTCGACTGCCGCTTCGGCTGATAGACCCCGCTGGATGTCTTCTTCCATTCGACGGCGCCAGCCTTTGGAGTGGGCAAAGAGACGGTAGGCTTCCAAAACTTCTAGTTGCTCCGCATCGCCATTACGGGCATCTGCTAGCATCTGATCTACTGAAACCCGCAAGCGATCCAGAGCGTCTTCCAGACGATTACTTTCAACCTCGGGATCGTCAGCGATCGGATTAGTGACGACAACCCGCGGTTCATGCAGATACACGACGCCTTCGGTGACGCCTTCTTGGCAGCTTAACCCTTGAAATGTAACTGGCTTTTGATGGCGCGCAGATAAGGCATCACCGTCACCCACAAAAGCACCAAGCTCTGTCATTTCGGCCAAAACCATCGCAACTACTTCAAGCGCATAGATTTCATCAGCTGAAAATTCGCGGGCTTCTTTGGATTGCACCACCAATACCCCAAGCGAGTCGCCAAGTCTTTGGATTGGTACTCCGAGAAAAGAGGAATATATTTCCTCGCCTGTTTCGGGCATGAAGCGAAACCCTTTGGCTGAGGGGGCATCGGCAGTATTGATTATACTGCTAAAGCGGGCCACACGGCCAACAAGCCCCTCGCCAATGCGCATTCGAGTTTGGTGAACCGCTTCGGCGTTTAGCCCTTCAGTGGCACAAAGCTCAAGAGTTTCACTATCGCGGAACAGGTAGATCGAACACACCTGAGAACGCATAGACCCTGCGGTGAGCTGCACTATCTTGTCGAGTCGCGCTTGCCCTGCCGAGTCTTCAGCCATTGCATCGCGCAGTGCTCCAAGAAGCTTGCGACTTTCACTCTCTGAGGTTTGGGCCATATAATACGGTACCCCTAGGCTGCTTTTTCCAATTCAAAAGCATCATGCAGTGTCTGGACTGCCAATTCCATATATTTCCGTTCAATGAGGACAGAAATCTTAATCTCGGAAGTTGTAATTACCTTAATGTTGATACCCTCTGTGTGCAGGGCCTGAAACATTTTGGCGGCCACACCAGCGTGGCTACGCATGCCTATACCGACTACGGAGACTTTTGCCACAGCTTCATCAGCCACCAGGTCATGGTAGTTAATCGTACCGGCATCCTTGGCTGTTTGCATAACTTTCTCGGCACGCAGAACTTGGTCCGTAGGGCAAGAGAAAGTCATGTCTGTCCGGCCATCTTCGCTAATATTTTGAACGATCATGTCTACGTTAACGCCTGCCTCTGAAAGAGGGCCAAAGATTGCAGCGGCGATGCCGGGCCTGTCGGCCACAGAAATGAGAGTCATTTTGGCTTCGTCACGGCTATAAGCCACTCCTGCAACAACATTTGATTCCATTATTTCCTCCTCGGCACATACTAATGTGCCTGCTGTGTCTGATGGGTCTTCGAATGAACTGAGCACTCGCAGGCGCACGTTAAACCGCATGGCCAATTCTACCGAGCGGGTTTGCAATACTTTAGCTCCAAGCGAGGCCAGCTCTAGCATTTCTTCAAAGGCTATTTTGTCGAGCTTACGCGCTTTGTCTGAGATTCGAGGGTCTGTGGTGTAGACCCCGTCTACATCTGTATAAATATCACAGCGTTCAGCTGAAAATGCGGCTGCAAAGGCCACCGCCGTAGTATCTGATCCACCGCGGCCCAGGGTGGTGATGCGACCATCGGGGCTTGTTCCCTGAAAGCCTGCTACAACAGCCACACGCATACCAGTACCAAACTCTGCATCTAAGTTTGCAGTTGGTATCTTCTCAATACGCGCGTTGGAATGGGAATTAGTGGTTTGTACTGGCACTTGCCAACCCTGCCAGCTGCGCGCTGAAATGTTCATCTCTTGTAAAGTCAAGGCCATCAGCCCAGCGGTGACGTTTTCGCCAGAGGACACAACGGCATCATATTCGCATGCATCGTAAAGGGCAGAGGTTTCATTGACCCATCCCACCATTTCGTTGGTTTTCCCCGACATTGCCGAGACGATCACGATCACATCATAGCCCTTGGCCACTTCCCTTTGAACGCGTTCGGCAGCGTTTTGGATGCGGTCTAGATTAGCAACGGATGTACCGCCAAATTTCATCACCAAACGAGGCATGATAAGTCCAACTTTCTGCAGTTACAGCTATTTATTAGGCTTTTGGGGGGCTAAGAGCAAGGGTTCAGGGGGCTATCTATGTGCAATTAATTGGTTTGACGCTTCGGCATGAAAGGCAGAGGGGCGACGCGAATTCCGTCTTCAATGAGCGCTTTTGCTTCTTCAGGCTTTGCCTCGCCATAGATAGAGCGCGCTGGTTGTTCGCCGTCATGCATTGCGCGGGCTTCGGTGGCGAAGTTTAATCCCACATAATCAGAGTTTTTCTCGATTTCATTCTTCAGCTTAGCTAGTGTTTTTTCCACATCGCTAGTTGGGGCGGTCAATGGAGTATCAGTTTCGGCGTGACCTGTACTTATACCTATCTTTGGACTCATCAGTGATTTTACTATCTGGCTATCGCCACATTCCACACAGTTGAGCAGGTCTGCTGCTGCCAATTTCTCATAGGCCTCAGAAGATTGAAACCAGCTTTCGAAGGTGTGATCTTGATCGCATTTAAGCGAAAAGCGGATCATCCCGCAGGCTCCTATTTGTTATTAGTGTCTTAGGGCGTTTACCAACTGTAAAACAAGAGCCTACGTGTATGTGTGAGCTTTACTTTCTTGGCTATGGGTCAAAGGACTTTAGCAATCGTGCCAAATCTGGCTCAAGTACCTGCTTTGCCGCCTCTTTGCGGCTAAACCACTTGCGCTGCCTCTCAGATTTCTCTGAGTAATCTTCCAAAATGTTTTTCACCTTCAATGCGTAGATAGTCACGATACAGGGATAGCTTTCGCTACCTTCTACTATTTTTTCATAGCAATAAACCCCCAGTGGCCTTTCTTTTAGCTTTCCGGTCACGCCTGCTTCTTCCAAAGCCTCATTGGCTGCACTCTCGCCAGGCGTCATATTGTTTTCTGGCCAGCCTTTAGGCAGGATCCAGCGCTTAGTACGGCGTGACGTGATTAAAAGGATTCGAATTTTGCCATCATTTACCCGATAGCACAGGGCCCCAAATTGAGAGCGTGCATGGCGTTTCTGCTTCGGTTCAATCGAAAGCGGGAGTTGAGTTGGGTTAGAGCTGCTCATCGTGCGGTGTTGTTTTCATTGTTATTGACTGTTTATATCATACAAGAAATGAAAATACAAAAAAGCACTGAATAATTGATTCAATCTAGTGATATTTCTCGAAGTCTAACGCGCATGTTTAGGCTTTTTATAGTGGGGCTGGTGTTGGCCAGCACGAGCACGTGCTCGGCGCAAACGTTGGATGTTTACGCTGCAGCCAGTTTGAAATCTGCAATTGATGAAATCGCGGCAAATTTCGCTGCGCAAACAGGGCAGGCGCCGCGTTTGTCTTATGCCGCATCCAGCATTTTGGCTTTACAAATTGAGCATGGCGCGCCGGCGGATGTTTTCGTATCTGCCAACCTTGGGTGGATGCATTATTTGGAGCAAGTGGGCGTTCTCCAGAATTCTGCTCAGAATATTGCGTCTAATAGATTGGTTTTTGCCTCGGCCGTACCTGGACCTTTGTCGCTTGAACTGCCGGACATTCTTGGGCGTTTGGCTGGTGGGCGGTTAGCTGTACCTTTGATCTCTTCGGTACCTTTAGGGCTTTATGCGGCTCAGTCATTGCAAAACATGGGCTTTCTGACAGCGCTAACCCCACATTTGGCGCAGCAGGATAATGCGCGCAGTAGTTTGATCTCTGTATTGCGGGGAGAAGTTGACTTGGGGATTTTATATGCCAGTGATGTGGCAATTGCGCCAGGGGTGTTTGCCGTTGCTGAAATTCCTTTGAAGGTGCATGATCCTGTGACTTATCAGGCCGCTTCCATATCGCCTCGGGGGGCAGAGTTCGTGGATTATCTAACCAAGAAGCAAGCGCAGGCCGTATTTATGAGTTATGGGTTTTTGCCGCCATGAGTTGGCTCAGTCTCAGCCCGGTTGAATTTCAAGCGCTCACGCTGTCGCTTTGGGTGGCTGGGGTCTCTGTTCTTGTGAGCCTACCGGTCGCAACGGCTGTAGCCTACGTCTTGGCCCGCTGCCGATTTTGGGGGCATAGCCTACTCAACGCATTGGTGCATCTACCATTGGTGCTGCCACCTGTCGTCACTGGGTATCTTTTGTTGCTCGCCTTTGGACGTCACGGTGTATTTGGGCCTGTACTTGAAATATTTGGCCTGCAATTGGCATTTACCTCTGCAGGTGCAGCACTGGCAGCAGCTGTGATGGCATTTCCGTTGATAGTGCGTGCTATCCGCCTGAGTATAGAGTCACTTGACCCAAAACTGGAAGAGGCTGCCAGAACATTAGGTGCTTCCCCTGTAAAGTTATTTGTATTTGTTATCCTTCCACTAATTTTTCCAGGGATATTGGCTGGTGCTGTTGTTGGATTTGCCAAAGCGTTGGGTGAATTTGGTGCAACGATTACCTTCGTATCGAATATTCCTGGTGAAACCCAAACCATCGCCTCGGCAATTTATGCCTTATTGCAGGTCCCAGGCCAAGAGGTCGCAGTGGCACGTATGATTGGTTTTTCTATCTTGCTGTCCTTCGGTGCATTGCTGTTGTCTGAGATATTAGCTCGAAGGATGGTGCGCCGATGACTGTAACACTGGACATCCAAATGCGACGCCGTGGTTTTTTGCTCGATGTAAAATTTAATGCACCAGCTGGTGTGAGCGTTATTTTTGGTCCCTCTGGTAGTGGTAAAACTACTCTATTGCGAGCTGTGGCAGGCTTAGACCTTGTGGATCACGGCCATATCTCCATTGATCATGTTGATATGGCAGGTGTGGCGCCACACCGGCGAGCGGTGGGCTATGTCTTTCAAGAACCACGTTTATTGCCACATTTGACGGTTTTGGGGAACCTCAAATTTGCGCAGAAGATGGGGCGATTAGTATCGGGGCAAAGCTTTGACGATGTCACGGATTTGTTAGAACTGCGTGCCCTGTTACAACGCTATCCCGTGGCGCTATCGGGTGGTGAGGCCCAACGAGTTGCCTTGGGTCGTGCATTGTTGAGTGCGCCCAAATGCCTTTGTTTGGATGAGCCCTTGTCTGCTCTCGATCAGGAGTTGAAGCAGCGCATATTGCCCTACCTAGAACGCTTACGTGACCAGACAAAAATCCCAATCCTATATGTCACACACGATGCAACTGAAATGGCGCGATTGGCTGATCATATTGTTTTGATGCGGGCAGGTAAGAGCGTTTTGTCGGGCCCTGTATCTGAGGTTTTGACCGACCCTGCGGCTGTGCCATTTTTGGGCATACGCGCGGCCGGCACAGTAATTTTAGGGTGTGTAGAGTCTCCCGATCCCACCACTGGGCTTGCGGTCATGAGCTTTGCTGGTGGCCGGCTGATATTGCCAGAGCTTGTGCAACCTATTGGGCATAAAGTCCGCATTAGAATAGCTGCTCAAGATATTGTTTTAGCAAATAAGATGCCAAATGGCCTATCAGCTTTAAATATTCTTCAGGGGGTAATTAGCGATTTCCATCACGGTCAAGGCCCAGGTGTTATGGTACAATTTAAGGTGGGTGAGACATTCTTTTTAGCCCGGGTAACGCAATATTCTGCAGTGCAAATGGGATTGGCTCTGGGGCAAACTGTGTTCGCCATCGTCAAAGCAAGCGCGTTTGATCCGGCTGGGATTGGCTCCTGATGAGGCGAGTAGTTCTGCGTAATTGCCGCAGAACTACTTTACTTATTGCGGGTTGAGGTTTTGGCTTTACGCGGCAAAACCTTGGGTTTGGTTGACCAACCCAACTGATCGGCCAACACGCGCCGCTTCACTTCTTCAACCTCACCAGGTTTCAATTCACGTAGCTGAAATGGTCCATATGAGATACGAATTAAGCGGTTCACAGTGAAGCCAAGAAACTCCATAGCTCTACGAATCTCACGGTTTTTTCCTTCTTTCAAGCCAATGGTTAACCAGAAATTGGCACCAGTTTTACGATCCATCTGGACAGTCATTGGTTGAAAGCGTTCTCCTTCAACCGTGATGCCTTGGGTTAGGGGTTCGAATGCGTTTTCTTGCGGATAGCCTTTAATTCGAACTCTGTAGCGTCTAGTCCAGCCAGTACTGGGCAACTCAAGCGTGCGCTTCAAGCCGCCGTCATTGGTTAGAAGTAATAAGCCCTCAGAGCTCATGTCCAAGCGCCCCACTGATACCACTCGCGGCAAAGACTCTGGCAAGCTGTCAAATACAGTCTCTCGACCTTTCTCATCGCGAGCACTAGTCACTAAGCCGATCGGCTTGTGATACAGCCATAGCCTTGGTTCACCTGGTGGCTCAATCGGCTCGCCGTCAAATTCAATTTTGTCGCTTGGATGCACGTTGAGAGCCGGGCTGAAAATCTTCTTCCCGTTTACTTTCACTCGCCCTGCCTCGATCAGTTTCTCTGAGTCGCGTCGACTTGCTACGCCGGCGCGTGCTAAAACTTTTGCGATCCGGTCGCCCTTTGGTGTTTCATCTGCCATGCGCTGGGCTTAGACTGTGTTTAATGCAAAGCCAAGCGGGGATGAATGCGTTTTACCAGCCAAATGGATTTAGCCTTAAATGAGGCGCAGCAGGCTGCCTTAGCAGGTGAAGTGCCCGTGGGGGCGGTGATTGTCGATGCGCGAGGTCAGGTTTTAGCTGCAGCAGGCAATCGTACCCGCCGCGATTGTGATCCGACGGCACATGCAGAGATATTGGCCATTAGGCAGGCTGCAGCGATTTTGGGGCAAGAACGTTTGGCAGGATGAAAAATGTATGTGACCCTTGAACCTTGTAGTCATTGCGCAGGTGCTTTGGTTCATGCGCGGGTTGCGCGCGTGATCTATGGAGCTGCTGATCCCAAATCAGGTGGCACGGACCATGGGGCGCGGGTATTCACTCATCCTCAAAGCCATCATCGGCCTGAAGTGATTGGTGGTATTTCTGACGAGGCCTGTTCTACGCTTTTGGTAGATTTTTTTGCACAACAGCGCAGCAAAGCCTAGGTCAGCCGCTCGAGGCCTTGGCAACATGCAGATCCCAAGTTAGTAAGCTTTAAAACTAACTGCAGAAGTGAAGGACCACCTATGTTGATCGACACAAAAACGGCTGCCCGTGTTGCCAAACTTGCCCGGATTAGGGTTGACGCAGCAGACTTACCAGCTTTGGCGCAGGAATTTACCAACATTTTGGGCTTCATTGAGCAGTTGAATGAGGTGAATGTGGAAGGTATTGAGCCTATGACTTCTGTAACTCCGCAACGGTTGTTTCGGCGGGAAGATGTTGTGAACGATGGTAATCAACAAGTTGCCGTTCTTTCAAATGCGCCTGATGCGCGTGAAGGTTTTTTTGCCGTGCCAATGGTGGTTGAATAATGTCTGATCTGATGAAACTGACTTTGTCAGGTGCTCGTGACGCATTGCGCGCCGGGCAAATTACTGCGGTTGAATTGACCGAGGCCTCACTCGCTGCTGTTGTGGCTTCCAAGCCGCTGAATGCATTTGTGCATGACACATCTGAGATAGCGCGGGCCCAAGCCGTCGCGGCCGATATTCGTATCCAAGCTGGCGGTGCGCCGGATATGTGTGGTCTGCCTATTGGTATGAAAGATCTTTTTTGTACCAAAGGCGTTGCAACCCAAGCTGCTAGTGCCATTTTAAAAGGGTTCATACCGGAATACGAATCGACCGTGTCCAAAAAACTATTTGATGCAGGCGCTGTCATGGTTGGTAAATTGAACATGGATGAATTTGCCATGGGTTCTTCAAATGAAACTAGTTCTACGGCAATGCTGTGAACCCTTGGAAAGTTGATGATCGTGAACTGGCGCCGGGTGGCTCTTCCGGTGGGTCCGCGGCCGCGGTCGCTGCTGAGACCTGTCTCGCGGCCACTGGCACAGACACGGGCGGCTCTATTCGTCAGCCGGCTGCCTTTACCGGTATAACTGGTATTAAACCCACATATGGGCGGTGCTCTCGTTGGGGAATTGTGGCATTTGCCTCGTCGCTTGATCAAGCGGGCCCAATCACCAAAGATGTACGTGACTCTGCTATTATGTTGGAAGCAATGTGTGGGTTTGATCCCAAAGACAGCACATCTATGAACATGTCTGTACCTAATTTTGAAGCTGCTTTGACGGGTGATGTTCGGGGTAAAACTATAGGTATTCCAAAGGAGTACCGTGTTGATGGCATGCCTGACACTTTGGAACATCTATGGTCTGAAGGCACAGCGATGTTGCGTGATGCGGGCGCTATTGTGAAAGACATTAGTCTGCCACACACAAAATATGCCTTACCGGCCTATTACGTGATTGCGCCAGCTGAAGCATCCTCGAACCTAGCGCGCTATGATGGCGTGCGTTTTGGCCACCGAGCCAAGCTTGCAGCTGGAGATGGCATTACTGAAATGTAT
Organism: uncultured Planktomarina sp.; assembly: GCA_905182535.1. GTDB lineage: Bacteria > Pseudomonadota > Alphaproteobacteria > Rhodobacterales > Rhodobacteraceae > Planktomarina > Planktomarina arctica. The sequence goes on along the minus strand of CAJJBZ010000016.1, from coordinate 77,556 downwards.
GAAAAGACCCGCGCAGAAGGCTTCGGCGCAGAGGTTCAGCGCCGGGTTATGGTAGGCACTTATGTACTATCTGCTGGCTTTTACGATGCCTATTATAACCGGGCGCGCCGGGTGCGCGCTTTGATCAAAAAAGATTTTGATGATGTGTTTAGCGCTGGAGTTGATGCTATCTTAACTCCTGCAACACCCTACAGCTGCCTTTGGCTTGGGTGAGATGGTTGATGCAGACCCAGTACAAATGTACTTGTTTGATGTGTTCACTGTCACAGTCAATTTGGCAGGGCTCCCGGCGATATCTGTGCCGGCTGGGCTTGATTCCAAAGGTTTGCCTTTGGGGCTGCAGTTGATTGGTAGGCCTTGGGAGGAGGGAGATCTTCTTAACACGGCCTTTGCGTTGGAAAAAGCTTTGGAATTCAATTTTAAACCCAACCAGTGGTGGCTTTAAAACTTATCAATTTTCAAATTATGGATTTGTAGATTTTTACGTTACAACAATTATACTGTGGCTGGAACCTATACGTACACTTTCGTCTGGGATGTCAATAATGGGGAAGTCGATGAAGTACTTTGTGATTATGGCCATGGGGCTGACTTTGACTGCCTGTCAAAGTACGATGCCTAACGATGTAATACTTGCTGAGTACAATTACCCACAAGAAGAAGTCCTCCAACCCGGTGAAACAGAGCTAGTTTCGTCTAGTACTCAAACTGAAGTTATCACCAGTACCATTTCTAACGAACAAGATTTCGACGCAGTGGCAAACACACAAACTGTTGAGAGTGATGCTGAGCGTATTGCGGCTAATCGGGCAAAATATATAGTTATTGATGCGCGTGCCTTACCACAGCGGGGCGATAACGGGCCAAATGTTGTAGAATATGCAATCCGCACCAATAATTTGGTAGGTGTGCAACTATATAATCGATTTGGCACTGCGCTCAAAATATTCAGCTTTGGCGGATGTGGGAAATACAGTTCTACTGATGCTGCTCAACAGGCATTTTTATTGAGTGGCGGACCAGAGCTTGATGCGTTTGGCATTGATCCAGATGGCGATGGGTTTGCATGTGAATGGGATCCACTGCCCTTTCGGGCTGCGGTAAAAAACTGAGTAATATGCTCATAGACTGGCGCCCATCACCAAATTTTGGTCCACGCTGCGGTGTGGTGGAGCCCAGTCTGATTGTGATTCACTACACTGCCATGCCCACCTCAAACGCAGCACTGGAGCGTCTTTGTGACCCTCTACACGAGGTTTCTGCACACTACTTAATAAATCAGCAGGGAGGTATTATCCAGCTTGTTGCGGAGGCGCAGCGGGCATGGCACGCAGGCGCTGGGTCTTGGGGAGAATGTGATGACGTTAACTCAGCGTCCATTGGGGTAGAGCTTTGCAATGCAGGGAACCATGAGTTTCCTTCATTGCAAATTCAAACTTTAAAGACCTTGCTGGGTGATATTATGCAGCGTTGGGGTATTTCTGCTGAGAAGGTAATTGGGCATTCGGATATGGCACCGACACGCAAGCAAGACCCAGGTCGGTTTTTTAACTGGCAGGCCCTAGCCATTGATGGTTTTGCAGTGTTTCGTGGTCAACCTCATGTGGATATTTTGCCGTTCTTGCATGCTGCGCGTCAGTTTGGCTATTTTACAACTGAGGGCGCATTTCCTGAAGATACTGTTCAAGTTGCGGTGCTTGAGGCCTTCCGGCAGAGGTTTAGACCCCAAGCCCAGGGTCCGATGGACCATCACGATGTTCGAATCTTATCTGATCTGGCACAAAGCTACCCCGCTATCCCAGAGGCTTGACCACAAGGCCATGGCCGCCTAACACCTACCATGCGCGGGGGGCTGGGCAATCGCGAGGGGCAACCTTCGAGGAAAGTCCGGACTCCCTGAAACAACGGTGCCGGGTAACGCCCGGCGGGGGCAACCCCAGGGATAGCGCCACAGAAAAGAGACAGCCTTGCATGCAAGGTAATGGTGAAACGGTGGGGTAAAGCCCACCGCGCGGCTGGCAACAGCCGTGGCACGGCAAGCCCCACCGGGAGCAATGCCAAATAGGAGCCGCATATGGGCCGTTTCAGCCCCGCAGGTTCGGGTTGGCAGCTAGAGGGGTCTGGTAACAGGCCCACGAGATGAATGATTGCCCAAGGTTGCGTAGGAAACTACGTTATCCTGGACAAAATCCGGCTTACAGGCCCCCCGCGCACATTTGACTTAATCTAGCCGCGTGAATCGGTTGACAGCGCTGCCCAGAGCGTTAAAAGCCGAAAGAAGATATTTAATGCGGCCAATAGGCTGCGCCCGTAGGAGAATTACAATGGCGAAGCCAACCACAATCAAGATCCGCCTGAATTCGAGTGCGGACACGGGCCACTTTTACGTGACCAAGAAAAATGCACGTACCATGACAGAGAAAATGGTTGTCCGGAAGTATGATCCGGTTATACGCAAGCATGTTGAATATAAAGAAGGCAAAATTAAGTAGGCGAGCGACAACAGATATTTTGTGAGGCCGTGCAATTGCGCGGCCTTTTTTTAATTGTACTGCTGATTTATCTATAAAGTTCTGCTTTGAACTTCGACAATATCCAACAAAAAAGCACCCCACCATTTTTAGTAGGATGCTTCATAACTTTACGTTATTCAAAGAGTGGTTACTCGTTATTACCCATGAACATCAGTAGGAATGAGAACATGTTGAGGAAGTCTAGGTAAAGGTTCAGAGCGCCAAATATTGCAGATTTAGCCAACCATTCTTGATCACCGTGATGGGCATGTGCAAGATATTCGTTCTTGATATTCTGGGTGTCATAGGCAGTGAGACCCGCAAAAACCAATACGCCGATTGCAGAAATTGCGAACAGCAGAGCAGGTGATTGCAGAAAAATATTTACAATCATAGCCACAACCAAGCCAATCACCCCCATGATCAAAAAACTACCCCAGCCGGAGATATCGCTTTTCGTTGTATAGCCAAACAGTGACAGGCCGGCGAAGGCGATGGCTGTGACTAAGAAGGTTTGTGTGATGGAATGGCCTGTGTACCGGATGAATATAGAGCTAAGTGAAAGACCGATTAGGGTAGCGAACACAAAGAAGAACAATTGTGCTCCAGCCGCAGAAGCGCGGCGCATTACTGCCCCCATGCCTAGAAACAATACTGCCAGAGGCGCTAGCATTATTACATACTTTAGCCACGTACCGTAAATTGTCAGGCCAAAACTTGTTAGTAATTTGCCATTTGGTAACTGTGCTGCTGCCAAATTTGCATCTGTAGTGGTGGCCAAGCCTGCGATGGCCCAAGCGGCCAGGGCGGTTATCACCATGCCAACAGACATTGTGCTGTAAACTTTATTCATGTGCGCCCGAAGGCCCGCATCGATTGCTGCGGTGCGACCGCCAGCATTTGCGGCTATCGTATTATAATCTGCCATGTTGCTCTCCAAATCTTTACAAATGCAGCGTTGATTACGCTATTGCTCGTAGATATTGGGGTTATTGCGGCAGATTTCAAGGAAAACCCACCCTAAAAAGGGCGATATTTTCCAATTGGTCCAAAAATAACGACATTTTATGCACTAAGTGGATGTTGGTCCACGAATTACAAGTTTTCCAGTCGATTTTCGATCCTTGAGGTGGTCCAAAGCCACCAGTATCTGATCAAAATCATAGACGGCACTGATATGGGGTTTCAGCAGTCTCTGTGAAATCATTTCCATCGCCCTTGTTAAGCTTTTAGACAGCATATCTGGTGCAAAATTCAAATACCCACCCCAGTAAAAACCCATAACGTCAACATTTTTGACTAGGAGGTGATTAGCTTTGATTTGTGGGATATTGCCACTTGCAAAGCCAATTGTCAGATAGCGTGCCTCTGGCTTGCAGCATTTAAGTGCTGCGATGAATGGATTGCCGCCCACAGGGTCATAGACCACATCTACGCCGCCAAGCTCTTTAATAATACCGACCATATCTTCGCTGGAACTATAGTTGATTAAGTCATCGGCACCGGCGGTCTTTGCAACCGCTAATTTTTCGTCGGTAGATGCAGCTGCAATAACCCGCGCGCCCAAAGCGGCGCCAATTTCAACTGCCGTTAAGCCAACACCGCCAGCTGCTCCGAGCACCAATAGCGTTTCTCCAGGTTTTATTTTGGCCCTGTGGGTAAGTGCTAAATGCGAAGTGCCATAGCTGATTAGAGCAGATGCGGCCGTTTCGTATGACAAGTTATTGAGAATTTTGAGGCACCGTGAAGTATCCACAGCACAGAGTTCAGCCAAGCCGCCAGAGCCTGAAAATGCGGCTGCTCTATCGCCAACTTTAAAATTGGTTACTTTGCTACCTACAGCAGCCACATCGCCTGCGACTTCCATTCCGAGCGTAAAGGGCAGGGTGGGTGTTTCTTGGTAAGTACCTCTGATCATTAAAAGATCTGCAAAATTAAGTGCACATGCGGCCGTACGGATTAGGATTTGATTGGCGCCAACTTCTGGACTGGCCATATCTACAAATATAGGTTCCTGAGAATGGTCGTGGACTTGAAGCGTCAACATAGGGGGAAATTACCTTATTTGTGAACCATCTGGAAAATAAATAGGCTGTTTCTTACCAACATTCTAGTAAAGAATATCTCTGAAGATCAGGTGAGCGATTTATAAAACTGCTATGTTGAAAACTTTCTAATATCAAAATTTTTGATTTCACGCAGGTACTGCGTAATTTGGCTTAGGTGGCTTGCTTGACCAAATGAGGTTGCTGGCCGTAGATGGGACTACTTATGAAAGAACTTAGCATGGCCCATCCGATTCCAACCGCATACGCGATTTTGACACTGGCTGAACAGCTTGCAGACGCAGCGGCGGTGGAGACACTGAAGTGGTTTAGAACCCCAGCACTCCTCGCTGATAATAAGCTTGAGTCGGGTTTCGACCCGGTCACACAGGCAGATAAGGCTGCAGAGCAGGCTATGCGCGCCGTATTGGCTGCGAATAGACCGCATGATGCTATCATTGGTGAAGAGGCCCAAGATAAAACTGGCACCACTGGCTTTTCTTGGGTGCTGGATCCCATTGATGGGACCCGAGGATATGTTAGTGGCACTCCGACCTGGGGTACGTTGATAGCTCTCAATGACGGCAAGGCTCCAATTTTGGGTGTGATTGACCAACCCTATACTGGTGAACGGTTTATTGGTGGACTAGGTTATGCTTTTATGGAGCGTGATGGTGTGAAAACGCCGCTTGCCACGAGTAAAACCCAGAGCTTAACGAAGGCCATAATTTTCACAACATATCCAGAAGTGGGCAGCAAAGTTGAGGCAGCAGCCTTTCACCAAGTGGCACAGCTCTGTAAATTGACACGCTATGGAATGGATTGCTACGCTTATGCGTTGCTGGCAGCGGGCCATATCGATTTGGTTATCGAGGCTGGGCTACAGGCTTATGACATACAAGCGCCAATCGCTTTGGTACGTGCTGCCGGTGGCGTGGCCACTGACTGGGGCGGGGGAAATCCAATGAATGGGGGCAGGTGTATTTGTGCGGCCACTCCTGAACTGCACGCAGCAGCACTCAAGATATTGAAACACGTACCGCTTGACTGACACCCTTATTCAGAACGCCCGCTTGGTGCTGACAATGGATCCAGCATAGCTCACTACAATATGGTGATGTGCTGCTGCGTGGTGGGTTTATTGTGGCTGTGGGTGTTTGTTTGCCATCGCAGGGCTGTCTGGTCGCAAATGCGAAGGGCTGTTTAGTTACGCCTGGCTTAGTCAATACGCATCATCACTTGTATCAAACCATGACCCGAGCTGTGCCCGTAGCACAAGATGCGGCGCTATTTGGCTGGCTGCAAACGCTTTATCCAATCTGGGCGGCTATGCGCCCAGATGATTTTTTTACATCGGCACAGGTGGGCATGGCGGAACTATTATTATCAGGCTGTACGACAACCTCGGACCATTTGTATCTCTACCCCAACGGTACGCGGCTTGAGGATACCATCCATGCAGCCGAAGCTATTGGTATGCGTTTTCACCCAACTCGTGGTGCAATGAGCATTGGTGAAAGTGATGGTGGGTTACCACCGGATCACTTGGTCGAAAGCGAAGCTGCTATATTGGACGATATGATCCGTGTGATTGATAAATTTCACGATCCAATTGTTGGTTCAATGCTTCGAGTTAGTGTTGCGCCATGTTCACCATTTTCAGTGAGCCGTGAATTGATGCGTGATGCCGCTGTGTTGGCTCGTGACAAAGGTGTCATGATGCACACTCATTTGGCTGAGAATGATGAAGATATTGCCTATAGTTTAGAAAAATTTGGTATGCGGCCAGGTCAATATGCCGAAGAACTGGGGTGGAGTGGTCCGGATGTTTGGCATGCACATTGCGTCAAGCTAGACCCTCAGGAAGTTGCCTTGTTTGCCAGGATCCAAACTGGCGTAGCGCATTGTCCTTGTTCCAATTGCCGTCTGGCCTCTGGCATTGCGCCAGTGCGTGCCATGCGTGATGCCGGGGTGCCCGTGGGGCTTGGGGTTGATGGATCTGCCTCCAATGATGTGGGTAACCTTATAGCAGAAGCTCGCCAAACCATGCTTTTACAACGGGTGGCTTTTGGTGCTGGGGCCATGTCACCGGGTGAGGCTCTTGAGATTAGCACCCGTGGCGGCGCAAAAGTTTTGGGCCGCGAGGACTGCGGGTCTCTCGAGGTGGGCAAATGTGCTGATGTGGTTATCTGGGATATGGACGACATAAGTGCTGCGGGCAGTTGGGACCCCACCGCAGTTTTACTAGCTGGGCCAAGCTTGGCACGAGACGTTTTTGTAAATGGCAAGCAAGTGGTTGCCGATGGTCAAATCACGACTCTAGATCAACGGGCCTTAGCATCGCAGCAAAACTACCAGATGAGAGCCTTGCAAGATCGGGTATAGCTTAGTCTTTACCTTGGATTACCAATACCATGGAATGGAGGTGGCTTTCCAGAAGCTGTTGATGACACTCTATGACTGAGGATGAAGGTAAGTTGATTTAAATGGGCTCGCCCGCCACCCATACTTGGCGCACTGCGCGGTCATCGCCCATCATAATGGTGGGAAATATAGCCTCCCAAAAGTCATTGGCATTACGCCTTCGTTGATCAATAGCTTGGGTCGAGCTTAGGTTGAGAATGCAAAGATCGGCCTCAGCTCCGGTCCCGAGATGGCCAACTTTACCCTTGAGATGTAGTGTTTTTGCTGATCCCTCACTAGCCAACCACATCAATTGGGCAGGATGCGGTGACACGCCACGCAGCTGTGCCACCTCATAAGCTGCGGCCATAGTGCGAAGCATGGAGAAGTTTGACCCACCGCCAATATCAGAGGCCAAGCCCAGCCCAACTTTTGCCTTTGCCAATCCCATTAAATCAAACAAGCCCGAACCGATGAACATATTCGACGTAGGGCAATGGACCACAGAGGCACCGACCTCGGCCAGCTGGTCTATTTCACGGGGCTCCAAATGGATTGCGTGACCATAAACGCCGCGCTCGCCCAACAGCCCATGTTGTGCATAAGTGTCGAGATAATCGCGCGCTGTGGGGAAGAGTTCGCGCACCCAGGTGATTTCCTCGGTTTGCTCTGACAGATGCGTTTGCATTAGACAGTTTGGCCGCTCAGCCCAGAGCGCACCTAATGAGTGCAGTTGTTCTGGTGTGGAGGTGGGCGAAAACCTTGGGGTGATGGCATAAACAGCGCGGCCTGTTCCGTGCCAAGTATCAATTAACTCTTTGCTTTCGTCATAGGCCCTATGGGCGCTATCGATTAAACCTTCAGGCGCATTGCGATCCATGCAAGTTTTGCCACCTACAACTCGCATACCGCGCTGTGCTGCTGCCTCAAAATAAGCGTTTACGGAAGTGGGTGCTGTGGTGCAATAGCTCGCCATAGTGGTGGTGCCATGGCTCAGCGCAATGTCCAGATATCTACCTGCAATCTCGGCTGCATATACTGGATTTGCTAGGCGCATCTCCTCGGGGAATGTATATGTGTTTAGCCAATCAATCAGCCTTTTGCCCCAACTGGCTATGATGGCCGTTTGCGGATAATGTACATGGGCATCCACAAAACCTGGAACAATTAAATCATTGCCATAATCGGTGACATTTGCCTCAGGAAATTCTGTCAAAAGTTTTTCCCGTGATCCAACTGCCAGGATGTGGCCAGCATCAATCAAGACTGCTCCGTCGTGGCGGTGATTGGTTACTTCCTGCCAAGGACTTTGAAAGGGGTCTCCATCAAAACGTAATGTTTGACCAAGAAGTAAGTTCTGATTCATCATTATATCTTTCAAAGATTGAAACTAAGGTGCTTACCTTGTCATAGGAGTGGCAACTTCGTAAAGGCAGGTATGACGAAACTTTATGATAATCCAACCGAGTTAAGTGATATTTTGGATAACCAACGCGTGTGGGATGTGCGTATGGCTGTCGAACATGAAGATGTTGGTCGACTGCATATGCTGCTGGACCCGCTACACCCTGCAGATATTGCCGATCTTTTAGAGCAGGTTAGTGACGGTTTGCGAAGCCGCCTTTTGCATATGTGGAAGGGCGGGATAGTCGGGGATGTTCTGTCAGAGCTGGACGAGAGTATACGTGAAGGTATTATTGACGGGCTCAACGCAACTGAGCTGGCGGATGCGGTACGTGACCTTGATTCAGATGATGTTGTAGATCTGCTTGAGGATTTAAATACACCTCAGCAAGAGGCCATTCTTGGCGCGCTTGATGACGCTGAACGGATAGTCGTTGAGCAATCGCTGTCGTTCCCAGAAAACTCTGCTGGCCGCTTGATGCAGCGTGAGGTTGTTATGGCACCTGTGCATTGGAGTGTTGGCCAGGCGATCGATTATTTGCGCCGGCATCAGGATTTGCCAGAACAATTTTACCATGTGATCCTTATTAATCCACGCATGCGCCCAACTGGACATGTAACTTTAGGCAAGCTGCTAAGTGCCAACCGCACTGCACCCTTGCTGGAAATAGTTGAGGACAGTTTCCGCACTATTCCGGTTGATCAGCCAGAAAAAGATGTGGCCTATGCCTTCAATCAATATCACCTAATCTCGGCCCCAGTTGTAGATGCTGATGACCGTCTGGTGGGGGTGATTACCATCGATGATGCTATGATTGTTCTGGATGAAGAATATGAAGAAGACATGATGCGCTTGGCTGGGGTTGGTGAAGGCTCGCTCTCAGACCGAGTTATTGAAACCATGCGTGGTCGGTTTCCTTGGTTGGCAGTGAACCTATGTACAGCAATTGTCGCCTCAATTGTGATATCTATGTTTGAGGCGACAATTGCGCAATTTGTGGCCTTGGCAGTATTGATGCCGATTGTTGCTTCCATGGGGGGTAATGCGGGAACGCAGTCACTGACTGTGGCGGTGCGGGCGATTGCTACAAAAGACTTAACCACATCAAACGTATGGCGGGTGATCAGGCGTGAAGTTTTGGTTGGACTGTTAAACGGGATAATTTTTGCTGTAGTCTTGGGAATGGTTGGATATTTCTGGTTTGGGTCGTTGACCATCGGTTGGGTTTTGGCTTTGGCAATGGTTTTGAACATGGTTGTTGCGGGTCTGGCGGGCACTATTGTACCTGTTTGTCTTGCAAAAATTGGTGTTGATCCAGCTTTGGCATCAGGAGCCTTTGTAACCACGGTTACAGATGTTGTTGGTTTTTTCGCCTTTCTGGGTTTGGCGGCTTGGATGTTGTTGTGACGCTAGACGCGCAAAAACACGCTGCCCGATCCGTTGCCTTCGGACGGCGCAAGCTGGCCTTTGAGGCTCAAACGCGTTCGGCGTCAGGTTTGCTATCTGAAATATTGGCGGGTTTTCGTGGCACGCCTTTAGCAGGTTTCATGCCTATAAATACTGAAATTGACCCGTGTCCCGCAATGGCTGAGGCTGCTGCCCACGGGGTGGTAGGAGTGCCGGTAATCAAGGCTTTGGCCAAACCTTTGGGATTTGCCCAATGGTCACCGGAGATTGCGATGGTTGCAGGCGAGTTTCAAGCGCCAATTCCGGCTGAGATTGAATGGATGATACCTGAAATCATCATTGTACCCTTGGTGGCGTGGGATGTGAGAGGTGGGCGCCTTGGCTATGGGGGTGGTTTTTATGATCGTACTCTTGAGGGGTTGCGGAACCGTGGCCCTGTCTTGGCTATCGGTTTTGCATTCAATGCGCAGCAGGCAGATGATCTACCGCTTGAGCCATCCGATCAATTGCTCGATATGATAGTGACAGAAGACAGGGTGCTGACCATCAGGGGTTAAGACGACCAAAGTCTATAATTTCAATTCTTGTATTAGCTGGGCTGGTAACCTTTATGTTTTCGACTGTCTTGATAGGCGTTGATTTATGGGAGCAACCCTTAGGCCTGCGATGATGTTGGCTGTTAATACAAATGCACTGGTGGCTAATGCTGTGCATATGAAGGTTCATGATGTACATTTGATTGTGACATCAATGAATTTTCCTATGGCCTGTAACGCGCAGTATGGGCTTGGCTAGTTACTAACTGCTGCATCTTGCACTATGGGCCGTGTCGTTCTAAGGCCATTGGATGAAAATTCTTTATCTTGGTGATGTGATGGGCCGCTCCGGGCGGCATGCAATCTCAGAGGAGTTACCATCTCTGCGGGTACGGCTAAAGGCAGATTTTGTAGTCGTAAATGGCGAAAATGCGACCAGTGGTATGGGGCTTTCTGGCAAACATGCGCAAGCTCTTTTAGAGGCAGGTGCGGATTGTATAACTCTTGGTGATCATGCCTTTGATCAAAAAGATATGTTGCAATTCATTGAGAAAGAGCCCCGCATTATCCGGCCTTTGAACTTCTCTAAGTCTGCTCCTGGCCGTGGCGCCGCCATATTTACTGCAACCCGCGGCCGCAAGGTTTTGGTTGCGCAGGTTCTGGGGCAGGTCTTCATGAAGAGGCCTTTTGATGATCCGTTCTCGGCTATTGATAGTATCTTGTCGCGCCATCCCTTGGGTGGGCAGGTGGCGGCTATCGTAGTGGATTTTCATTGCGAAGCGACCTCAGAGAAAATGGCTATGGGCCATTACTGTGACGGTAAGGCTAGCATGGTCGCGGGCAGCCATACCCACGTGCCCACAGCGGATGCACAGATTTTAGAACGTGGTACCGGCTTTCAAAGTGATGCGGGCATGTGTGGCGATTACAACTCTGTGATAGGAATGCAAAAGGCTGAGCCTTTGCGGCGCTTCATCACTGGCATGCCGAAGGCCCGCTTTGAGCCGGCGCTGGGCCCTGCGACGCTTTGTGGCTTGATGGTGGAAACTGACGATGCCTCAGGGCGGGCCAAATCTATCCAGATGATCCGTCATGGAGGGTTGCTGAGTCAAAGCCCGGAGATTGATCTGGAGTGAGTAGGCTTATTCCATTTGCTTGGCTGCTTTTTATTGGTATCAGCTGGGGCCTCACACAGCCGCTAATTAAGATAGCAGTAACCGGTGGATATAAACCTTTAGGTATGATTTTTTGGCAAATGCTGATTAGCGTAGCTGTCTTAGGCGTGATCAACATGATGCGGCGGCGGCCCTTGCCATTTGACCGGCGGGTAATCGGTTTTTATATTGCATTTGCATTGATGGGCACTGTTATCCCAAATGCAGCCTCCTATAAAGCCTATACGGTTCTGCCCTCTGGGATTATGTCGTTGCTGCTGTCATTGATCCCTATGATGGCGTTTCCTATAGCACTCGTCTTGGGACTAGATAGGTTCAGTGTTAAACGGACGGCAGGGCTGTCACTCGGACTCCTAGCTATCCTTCTTATTATTGGCGTGCCTGATGCTTTGCCCAATAGTGCTATGCTAGCCTTTATCCCTTTGGGACTCCTTGCCAGTTTGATGTATGCATTTGAAGGGAATTTTGTTGCCCGCTTTGGCACTGGTGGTGCTGGACCTTTGCAGCTTTTGCTAGGGGCTTCCATTGCTGGGGTCGCTATCACCGGGCCTATTGCTTGGGGCACTGGGCAGTGGATCAATCCAATCCATGTTTGGAATATGGCAGATTTGGCGTTGATCGCCTCAGCCTTGATACATACTCTTGTTTATACGCTGTATGTCATGATCGTGCGTAGCTATGGGCCTATATTTTCGGTACAAGTCAGCTATATTGTGACAGCAGCAGGCTTGGGTTGGGCCATGCTCATTTTGGGCGAGCGTTATTCTGGACCAATTTGGTTGGCCTTGGGAATAATGTTTGTTGGAATTTATTTGGTAAGTCCCAATATGAAGAGCAAAAATAATGGAGCATCTGAGTTGAGCTAACCCCAGTGCACCATTAATGAGGCAGGATAACTGGTACTTAAAAATCTCACTGTGGTAGGTCAAATACTAACCAAATAGAGATCATCAGCTTGAAAATGGAATTAAATAGTTTGTTTTAGGTCAAGGCTTTCCTTTTAACTCATCGTGGCTTCCGCAGTATTCTAAATGCCGTTGTAAGATAAATAAATGAAAACTTTAAACTCAGTTTAGCTGCTGAATGCGCTCTAACATGGGTTGAATTGCCTCGCGGCCCCGCCTAAAACCCCTAGACATACATTAGATTAGGGGGCTTTTATGGCAGGCCATTCAAAATGGGCAAATATCCAGCACCGTAAAGGGCGACAGGATGCAGCGCGGTCGAAACTTTTTTCGAAACTTGCTAAAGAGATAACAGTTGCAGCCAAAATGGGCGATCCTGATCCAGAGAAGAATCCACGGCTACGAATGGCTGTAAAGGAAGCAAAGTCACTGTCTGTTTCTAAAGAGGTTATTGACCGTGCGATTAAGAAATCCCAAGGCGGCGATGCTGAAACCTATGACGAAATTCGCTATGAGGGCTATGGGCCAGGCGGCGTGGCTGTGATCGTGGAAGCGATGACTGATAACCGCAATCGCACGGCGTCAACCGTGCGCAGTACATTTACCAAATGTGGTGGTAACTTGGGAGAAACTGGCTCGGTGTCCTTCATGTTCGAGCGTAAAGGGCAGGTGACTTACCCGGCTTCTGTTGGTGATGAAGATACGGTCATGATGGCGGTGCTTGAAGCTGGTGCCGAAGACGTGGAATCAAGTGAAGATGGGCATGCAATTTTCTGTGCTGATACAGATTTGAATGAGGTGTCGTCAGCGCTTGAAGCTCAGCTGGGAGAACCTGATAGTGCTAAGCTGATTTGGCAGCCGCAAACCACTACTGAACTAGATCTTGCGGGCATGGAAAAGCTGATGAAGCTGATCGATACTTTGGAAGACGATGACGACGTGCAGCGGGTGACAGCCAATTTTGAAGTGAGTGATGAAGTTATGGCTGCGATGTAACTCGTCTAGTTTTGTTACTAAATAAATAAAAGGGCCTGTGTGGTCCTTTTTGCTTTTCTGACGTTAAGTGATTTTGGTGCTGCAACACGATCAATTATGGGCGTAGCCCTGAACGGCGCTGTAAGATTTGCTAGGGCCTGATCATAATATGCTGGGCCAGGGGTTTGACCATTGCCTAAGATTACCACTGGAACTGCGCTTTTGGGTGCTGGTGCGCGAAATGATGGTGCTATGGGCTACAGTCGCTGTGGTGGTGGCGTCGCTTAGAGGGTTGCAGCCCACCTATGGTTCGAAACACCAACTGGCCTGTAGATTATCTGATTCTGAGCACTATGTTCGTGTCGTTATTGCACTCTGCAAGCTATGTTGCGCCACTGCTAAGTTTTACAAGCATTTAATCTTGGTTCTTCGCCTCAGGCCGTACAATGTGAAAGCCGCCGTCCATATATGTTAAGGGTAGCCTATCGCACTTGGTAACAGACCTTACATTGCCAATGCAAATATCATGACTGCCATGAGTGATGATGTTGTCTAATATGCACTCAAAGGCTGTCGCACCTTCTAAAACTGGGCCTGTGGGCCCTTCTATAAAATTGACTGCACCAAAACGGTCTGGTTGTTCGGTGTCATAAAGGCCTGAAAACCGGTCTGCCAATGATCGGGCACCCTCGGGCAGGACATTTACGCAAAATACCTGATTGAGTGCCACGGCCAAGCCAATCCGACTGTCGGATCGCAAGCAGACCAAAACCGAGGGTGGGTCGGCAGATAATGACGAAAATGCACTAACAGTTGCACCGGTTGCCCCACTTTTGCCCCTAGTAGTCACAACTGTGACCGATTGTGCAACATTGCGCATAGCTTCAATGAATAACTTGCGATCAACCATTATTTTGTGTCCTATTTAGGCCCAATTTCTAAAAAGACGCATATATTCTTTGACAGACAATTCAATGGTACATGCGTTTTTTGGATGAGTGTAGTTTTTACATTGTGGTGGCAATGGTCAATGGCCAAGTCTTCCGTCTTATGTTGCGGGTACGTAGGATGAAAATTTACCTATTTGGTAAAAAATAATGAATGGATATATTGCTAGATAACAAAAATTTGTAGTGAATAGCTCCCAGAAAAGGAGAATGAGCATTAGATAAAAACTGACTGATTCTTTCTGATCAGCAAAAAATGCGTTGTTCTTACAAATAATAGGTTTAACGGATTACTAATATTTTGTTTATTTAGTCTACATGTTTGTTAATTAGCCCTTCCATGGTGCGTTTAGCCAAGTCAACAGGTATTATTTTGTTCATTTACCTAAGGTATTATTAGATTTACGGTTGCACCAAAGACTGATTTGCTCGTTAATGATCTCCAAAATAATACCTTTCGCTTGGAATGGTAAAATACGGAGAATATGATTTGGCTGAGGCACAAGCTAAAGCATTTGTTGAATTTCAGCGCGTGCAAAAAAGTTACGACGGTGAGGTCTTAGTCGTAAAAGATCTAAGTTTGGCCATCCCTCGTGGTGAGTTTTTAACTCTTTTGGGGCCATCTGGATCCGGCAAGACCACTTGTTTAATGATGCTGGCTGGATTTGAAACTGCTACCCATGGTGATATAATTTTGGATGGTGTTTCAATCAATAATATTGCTCCCCACAAGCGTGGGATTGGAATGGTTTTCCAAAACTATGCGTTGTTTCCCCACATGACTGTTGCCGAAAATTTAGCATTTCCTCTTGAGGTTCGAAAATTTTCCAAATCGGAACGTGATACTAAAGTGAAGCGAGCGCTTGAAATGGTGCAAATGGGGCAGTTTGGCGGACGTCGGCCTGCCCAATTGTCAGGTGGCCAACAACAGCGTGTAGCGCTGGCGCGGGCCCTGCTTACAAATCCAAAGTTAGTTTTAATGGATGAGCCGCTAGGAGCACTCGATAAACAGCTGCGCGAACACATGCAGTTTGAGATAAAGCGCATTGCTAATAATTTGGGGATTACCGTAGTCTACGTAACGCACGACCAGACTGAGGCGCTGACTATGTCAGATCGTGTGGCTGTGTTTGATGATGGTCGGATTCAGCAATTAGCGCCACCTGACGAGTTGTATGAGTCGCCAAAAAATAGCTTTGTTGCTCAATTTATTGGCGAGAATAATACTCTGGAAGGCATCGTTAAAGAAATTACTAACGGAGTTGCTTTGGTACAGCTAGATGGTGGTGGTCTGATTGATTGTAACCCAGTCAATGTTTCCAAAGCTGGTGAACGTACCAGGGTTTCAATCCGGCCGGAACGGGTAGAGTTTAATAAAGAACGTTTTCAACCGGGTGCGCACACGCTGACCGCAGAGGTGCTTGAATTTATTTACATGGGTGATATTTTTCGCACTCGCCTTAGAGTAGCTGGCAATGACAACTTTATAGTTAAGACCCGGAACGCACCTGATCAGGTGCGTTTGGTGCCTGGCGCCAAGATTGATATTGGTTGGTTACCATCCGATTGTCGCGCATTAGACGCATAAGCGCTGCAAGCCATATCGTCTGCTTGATAGTAGGCGAATATAAAGAATTTGCTGTTTAACCCGTAACGCAATTTTTTTTCATAAAGAACGGGACGTGTGGGAGAATGTAATGAAATTTACAAAAACTGTTTTTGCAACGGCGGCACTTTCGCTATTTGCAGGATTAGCACTTGCCGAGGAAATGACTATCGTTTCTTGGGGTGGTGCTTATTCAAAATCACAACTTAAAGCTTATCATGAACCCTACACGGCAAATACTGGCGTCACTATCATTAATGATGAAAGTGCCGGTACAGCCGTCCCAAAATTGCGTGCTATGAAAGAAGCTGGCAACCTAACCTGGGATGTCGTCGACGTTGAAGCTGGTCCAGCAATGCAGCTTTGCGACGAAGGTCTTGCAATGGAAATCGATCACGATTTCATGTTGGCCGACGCACCAGACGGAACTCTTGCTTCAAATGACTTCGGTGATTTCATCGTATCAGACTGCTTTATTCCACAAATCGTTTATTCATACACAGTGGGCTATCGTAACGATATGGTTGGCAGTACGCCTCCAACAAGCATCTGTGCGATTTTTGATACCGAAACGTATCCTGGCAAGCGTTCGTTAAAAAAGGGTGCTCTTTCCAATATGGAGTGGGCGCTATTGTGTGATGGCGTAGCTAAAGCAGACATTTATCCGATGTTGGAAACTGCCGCTGGTCAGGATCAAGCTCTTGCTAAACTTGATACCATCAAAGATGACGTGATCTGGTGGTCAGCTGGTGCCGATACACCACAATTGCTTGCCGATGGCGAAGTCGTCATGGGCTCTACTTTCAATGGTCGCTTATTTGCCTTGATCGAAGAGCAAAATCAGCCAGTTTCAATGCTTTGGGACGGTCAAATTTATGATCTTGACGGCTGGATTATTCCAACTGGTCTTAGCCCAGAGCGTCAAGCACGTGCGCTGCACTATGTGAGATTTGCAACTGACACACAGCGTCTTGCAGATCAGTCCAGATGGATCAGCTATGGCCCGACTCGTGCGTCATCAGCCCTGTTGGTTGATAAGCATGCGGAACTAGGTATCGACATGGCGCCTCACATGCCAACTGATCCTGCAAACTCGACAAATACGTTCCTTATGAACTACGCTTTTTGGGCGGATTATAAAGACGACATAGAGTCTAAGTTCCAAGCTTGGCTTGCAAAATAAAAAACTCAAAATTGAAAAGGGCCTTCTGGCCCTTTTCTTAATTTGTTTGGCTATTTGATAAGTTAAGCCGACTATGGGGGCACTATGAGCTATACTGACGAACACCGTCCAATGATGACTGTTGATGGAACACCCCTTAAAAAAAGCTTAGCAATAGCGCTTAGGCGGCAAAAAATACGGGCTTTACTCCTGATATCTCCGCTACTTATATTTGTTTTATTTACTTTAGCTTTAATTTTTGCTTCTATGCTTTTTCGCTCGGTTGAAAATGACATTGTCTCGGAAATATTGCCGGAAACTGTTGTGGCCTTGAGCAGTTGGGATGCTCAATCGGGCGAATTGCCTGATGAAACCGTGTATTCAGCTTTTGCAGGAGACATTCAGCGAGCAGCAAAAGCAAAAGATCACACGAGGGTTGGCCTGCGTTTGAATTATGAAAAATCTGGTATGGCGTCTCTCTTCAAAAAGACTGCTCGAAAGGCAAAAAAATGGGATCTTGAGGCGGATGCACCTTTTAAAAATAAGCTGATAGAAACCCATAAGGGATGGGCAGATATTGCCGTCTGGCAAACTCTTAAAACTCACAGTTCGCTGTATACCAGTGGATATTTTTTAAACTCTATCGATATGCGTAAGACAGTCTCTGGGCCAGAATATCAGCCTGAAGATAGACAGATTTTGGTGACACTTTTTAAACGAACGCTGATTATATCTTTGGTGATAACGATGTCATGTATCTTATTGGCTTACCCGGTGGCGTGGCTTCTTGCCAACTTACCAATGCGACAGGCCAATCTTTTGATGATTTTGGTTCTCTTACCTTTCTGGACATCTTTGCTTGTCCGTACGTCTGCATGGAAAGTCATGTTACAACAGCAGGGAGTTATCAACGACCTTCTGGTGGCACTAGGTATGATTGAAGAAACTGGCCGTTTGGCTTTGATAAATAATCAGCTAGGCACCGTCATTGCGATGACACATATTTTATTGCCTTTTATGATCCTGCCCATGTATTCTGTCATGCAGTCTATTTCGCCCACTTATTTGCGGGCAGCAAAATCTCTTGGTGCAACCAATTGGACCGCTTTTTGGCGGATTTATTTTCCACAATCTGTGCCTGGAATTGGAGCTGGATCTATCTTAGTTTTCATACTTTCAATCGGTTACTATATCACACCCGAGATAGTGGGTGGTAACAAGGGCGTCTTTATTTCTAACCGAATAGCTTACCATATTTTTCAGTCAATGAATTGGGGGTTGGCCGCCGCACTTGGAACAATTTTGCTGGTAGCCGTATTAATTCTGTATTGGGCCTATGACAAAATTGTTGGAATAGACAACGTAAAGCTGGGGGGTTAACAAAATGGCTGTATTTAATGAGGTATCGCGTCGCTCTTTGTCTTTTGTATTGCTTATGATGGGGCTTATGGGGGCGTTTTTTGGTTTACTTTTTGGATGGGATTTGAACCCAAAAGACTTTGGCTTCTTTCTTTCGCAATAGTCTCTGTGTTTCTTGCTTATCTAATGACTTCAAACGAATATTTTAGCTCGAAAAATATTCGTAGAACTTTACCTGTTCTTTTCGCTATTTTTGGGATCGTATTTTTAGGTCCTGTTAGTGCATTTTTTGGCGGGCTGTTCGGATGGTTTTTTGGTTGGTTCTTCTATTGGATTTACGAAGGTGGCTACCGCGCGAAGTTGCACCCCTATCTCACCTCTGGACAGGTATTGTGGTATTATAGTTTTAGAGTGATTTGCGGTATGGTCTTTGTTTTCTTGATTGCGCCTATTCTCGTTGTGATGCCTTTGTCTTTCAACGCTCAGGACTTTTTTACTTTTACTCCTGAAATGCTGCGGCTGGATCCTGCAGGCTATTCCCTTAAGCATTATCAGGACTTTTTTAACAACTCTGATTGGCAACGTTCGTTTTGGAACTCATTAATAATTGCTCCAATTGCGACGATTATTTCCGTTTCGCTTGGAACGCTTGCTGCAATTGGGCTCAGTCAAAGCCACGTCCCGGCCAAACGGGCAATTATGGCTATCCTTATTTCTCCTATGATTGTGCCTCTGATTATTTCGGCGATGGGTATGTTCTTCTTCTACTCGACCCTGGGTAACTTTATGGAGAATACCTTAGGGCTTGATAAAAACTTGGTTGGCTACGTCAAAGTAATTCTGGCACACGCAGTTTTGGGCATTCCTTTTGTCATTATAACAGTTACAGCAACGCTCGTTGGTTTTGATAAATCCCTTACGCGCGCTGCAGCTAACATGGGAGCTGGTCCCTTGAAAACCTTTTTTAAGGTTCAGATGCCGTTGATTATGCCTGGTGTTATCTCTGGTGGATTATTTGCGTTTATTACATCGTTTGATGAAGTTGTTGTTGTAATGTTTATTGGTTCGGCCAGTCAAAAAACGCTTCCGTGGCAAATGTTTATAGGTCTTCGTGAACAAATTAGTCCTACTATTTTGGCTGTAGCCACTATACTGGTTGGTATCTCTGTTCTGTTACTTATGACACTTGAGCTGCTACGAAGGCGCTCCGAGAGGCTGCGTGGGCTTAGCCCTGGTTAAAAAATCTTGAATACAAATATGAGGTGGGGCTAGTACAAATTTAATGCCGCTCTAAACATAAAAATTAGGATGGTATCTTATTAATCTATTTAAGTTTGACCTAAACGTGCATGTCTACAGAGCAGGCATGTTTGTTCGTTAAAATTACTCCGAATTTGATATATTTCTAATCACGAATATTTAATCGCCCTCGATTGGCTGCGTATTCTATGACAGGAGCCAAAACAGTAGGAGTTCATAATAATATTGCATGCAGCACAAAACTACTGGTGTCGAATGCAGCTCTTTGGACCCAATGACTAGTTATGTTTAAATTTCTATTTGTCCAAAGCAGTTGCAGCAGGTTTGTACTGGGCTGTTATATTCATGGGTTGCATCAGTTTCTCTGGTATGAATTTATTTACTCTCACAATATCTAATGTAAGTTCCTATTAGAGCGGACATATTCTTAATATATGCTGACATTTTTCCGAATACTTTAGACGTAAAATGGAAGGTTAGTCCGCAACGCCTGCTGGATTGTCCACATCGCGCCCCATGGCAGCTAGATCCGAATACCTATCTCCAATCCGGTGATGTGGACGACCGCGGGTTGCGGCACCCAGAGCGACAACTAATTCGTCAACTCCTGGCGCATCATAAATTGAAAACTGTACTGTCAGGTAGTGCGAGCGCCGTCCGGTATCATGTTTATCCATTAGAGGGATTTGAATTTGTGTGTTTGCTGGACCACGGGTGTTGGTAAAGCCAAGGTAACTTTTGGCGCCAACCGCTTCACGGTAGAAATTGCCAAACTGTAATGTGTGGATCAGAGCGGAAGCATGCTCAACTTCGCAGCTGGTGCCGGCTATACAGGCCTTTCCATAGGCCTCAATGGCATCGCCTGATCCTGCCAGTTCAATCAGGCGATCTGACAGCAGCTCACCTAGAAATGGAGCCATTCGCTTTATCTCAGGTGACAAATCTTCTACAAAACCCCTGCCTGTCCAAGGATTTTTTACGACAGCTGCTACACCAATCATGCGTAAAACCGGGTCTGACTTACGTCCTCCTTCGCTATGAATTTGTTCGTCAAAAGTGATAACTTTTCGTAATTCGGGAAGCATAGCTTTTCTCCTACTAGATTTTATTATTTTGGTGCCTTGTGAGGGGATTTACAACGCTTGTATCCTCAGTTTCATGTCCGATACCAAAGTACTAACCACTATCATAGCCAAGAGCCGTTCCCTGACGTACCTCAAAGCTCAGCACTTCCCCCATTAAGATCAGATGATCACCTCCATCCACTAAACGGTGCCGTGCGCAACTGAAATTAGCCACAGTGCCTTCAATCAGTGGTATCTTCTGTGTATTGGCTCGCCACTTGGTGATCTTGAACTTCTCGGCTGATTGTGAAGCAAACAGACTGGAAATCTCTTTTTGGTCGCTGGCAAGAATATTGACTGCAAAATAATCTGCGTTTTCAAGCGTGTTACACGATAGAGCTTCCTTGGCGATGCAAACTAAAAGTAGCGGCGGATCTAGTGAAACGGAAGTGAAGGAGCTAGCAGTTAATCCGCGTGGTTGTCCGTTTGGTTGGCAGGTTGTCACAATAGTTCTGCCTGTGGCAAAGCTGCCAAATGTATCGCGCAGTAGGCACTTATCTTTGTAGTCCATTTTTTTGACCGAAGAAAGTCCCTCTAGCAGGTTGTTATTTGCACCCAGAGCCGGCGCGGTGGTAAGGGGGCCGTGACCATGCGCGCTAAACCGCAGTGGATTAGCGGCGATAGTCCATGGTTCTTGATTGGGTAACGGGCCTTGAATTTGGGCCAGCATTCCCCTTGCAATCACATGAGGGTCTTGGACGATGTCAGCCATGTTGTTCATTGGACCGTAGGGGACCGCACCGCCTAGCTTGGCAGTGAGCTCATCCTTACTGTATAAAATAGACCACTTGGCTACTAGTGAATTCAGTTCAGCTGCATTGGCCGCCCGCGCCGCACGGGTTGCAAATCGCGCATCTCCAACCAGATCATTACGGCACATAAGAGTGGCCAATTGTTGCCAAAAGGCATCGTCAACAATGCCAAGCGCAATGTGTCCGTCCTTGGCTGGAAACAACCCAAAAGGGGCGAGGAATGGATGGCCATTGCCCTCTGGACCTGGGACATTACCGGTCATATCGTGCAGATAAACCATTCGTTCGCAAAGCGAAATCATGGCATCATACATGGCAACATCTACGAATTGTCCTTTGCCCGTCGCCTCAGCCTCGCGCAAAGCTGCCATAATGCCAAAGGCCATCATCATACCTGCAAAAATATCTCCAACGCCGGGGCCAGTTTTGGTTGGGGTATTTGCATCCGGGCCGGTCATCGCCATCAGGCCGCCCATTGCCTGAGCTACAACATCATAAGATGGCCATTTTTCATACGGGCTAGTACCACTTCGTGGATCACCAAAGCCACGTATGGCAGCGTAAACTAGTTTCGGATTTTTGGCCGCAAGAGATTCGTATGATAGATTCAAACGCTCCATTACGCCGGGGCGAAAATTTTCGACGATTACGTCTGCATGCAGCGCAAGTTTACAAAAATTTGTATAGCCTTCTGGCGATTTTAAATCTATCTGGATACTCTTTTTACCACGGTTAAGGCTTACAAAATAACCTGCCCAGTCCTGGGTGGGATCGTCGTCTCGGAATGGCCCGTTGCCGCGACTCGTATCGCCACGGCCATCTTCAATCTTGATTACCTCAGCGCCATGATCGGCTAGATGCATTGTGCAATAGGGCCCAGACAGCATCCGACTGAGATCAAGTACTCGCAGCCCTTTCAAAATCTTCGTACTCACGCCAATAAATCCAGACTGTCAAGAAACTGTCTTATTGGCCGATTAACGGCCTCAGGTTCCTCGGCCAACGACATGTGCCGCAAATTGGAAAGTATTAGTGTCTTAGCGCCTGAAATTTCTTCAGCAATGGCGTGGGCCATTTCTGGGCCATTACCATGATCTTCATCGCTGGTGATGACGAGCGCAGGGCAGGTGATGGCTGGGCTTGGAGCAACAATCTCGTCGATTCCTGTCGCAAGCACACGATAGATAGTATGATAAATTGACTTTTGGTTGGCCTGCACCCATCCACGAACAGTCTCCATTAGGTCGGGGTTTGTTACGCGAAATTTTTTAGTAAACCAACGATCAAGCGCCGCTTCAACTGTAGACTGAGGGCCAATTTCTTGGGCTTGATGTACCCGTTTTAAGATCGCTTCCTGCGCTTCTTCACTACGTCTATGTGGGGAATGTAAAATGATCAGCGCGTTTGCTCGCTGTGGTACATCTTGCGCAAAGCGGCGTGCGATCATTCCCCCCAATGAAAAACCTATAATGGTTGCCCGTCCAACTCCGCAATGATCAAGAAGTCCGCTCAATTGAGTTGAGAACATAGAAAGATTAGCAGTTTCCGGAGGTACTAAAGATCCACCATGTCCGTGAAGATCATAGCTCAAGACGCGGTAAGCGTCTATCAAGGCAGGAGTGGTCCATTGCCAACACTCTTTTCTCAATCCAAGCCCGTGGATCAAAACTACAACAGGCGCATCCGCTGGACCTGTTAATTCAAACTTTGTGCCGTCTGGCGTAAAAGACATCAGCTATGATCCCCCAGGGGACGGTAGGCCATAATCTCAACCTCGACCCGTGCATCTACCAGTAGATCGCTGACAATGGCGGATCGTGTGGGTGGTTTGACTGGGAAGTATTCACCATAAATTTCGTTGAAACCGGGGAAGTCGGCTCGGTCCCGAAGCCAGACCATTGCTTTAACTACATCATCACGGCTGCAACCCGCCTCGGCCAGAGTGGCGGTTATGTCGTTGAGAACGGCACGAGTTTGCTCCTCTACTGTACCATCAGTCATAGGCACGCCGTCGCGCATTGGGATCTGTCCTGTTAGAAATACAAAATCTCCCGCGCGGATCGCTTTTGAGAGCGACAGAACGCGACCACCAATTTTGAGTGGGCCTCCAATGATTTGTTTTTTGTTAACCATTTTGAACCTCCGTTAAAAACAAGTTGCCTTGTTAGTCAGTGAAGACTTTCAGATTTTTCGACAGACAGCGTCGTTTTTTCGTTCACGCTAGCGGTGAAAGCAGCCATGAATAGTTAAAGTACAACGGAGGACGGTTGGAATGAGCGATATAAAAAACTATCAAATGTTGATTAACGGTGACTGGGTTGATTCATCAGATGGCGGTACGTTTGACAGTGTGAATCCCACCACAGGTGAAATATGGAGCCGCATTCCAGAAGCAACAGAAGCCGATGTAAATCTTGCTGTTGAAACTGCACATCTCGCGTTTACCAAAGGTCCATGGTCTAAACTTACGCCAACAGAGCGTGGCAAGTGTCTGCGGAAATTAGGAGACTTATTGGCCGAGAAATCTGAAGGCTTGGGGCGTACCGAGTCTATTGATACTGGTAAAATGCTAAAGGAAACTCGCTGGCAAGCTAAGTACATCGCTGATTTTTTCCACTTTTTTGCTGGCTGTGCAGATAAAGTTAATGGTGAGACCCTGCCAATCGATAAACCTGACATGTTCGTGTTTACCAAACGTGAACCCCTCGGTGTTGTCGCAGCGGTTGTGCCATGGAACTCGCAGTTATTTTTGGTGGCGGTTAAATTAGGACCGGCTTTGGCCGCAGGTAATACTGTGGTACTGAAAGCCTCTGAACATGCCAGTGCTGCGATGCTAGATTTTGGTAAACTGATCAAAGAGGCCGGCATACCGCCAGGGGTTGTCAACATCGTCACAGGCCACGGTGAGCCATGTGGCCGCGCGCTAACAGGGCATCCATTGGTTGCGCGGGTGTCCTTCACCGGTGGGCCAAGTGCTGCGCGCCACGTATTGGAAAATGTTAAACGTAACTTTGCAGAGGTTTCGTTGGAGCTTGGTGGAAAATCTCCGTTTATCGTGTTTGATGACGCAAATATAGAAAGCGCAGTTAATGCCTCGATTGCGGGAATATTTGGTGCGACGGGTCAAAGCTGTGTTGCTGGATCCCGGCTGTATCTGCATGAAGGCATAGCAGATGAGTTTCTTGAAAAGATAACTGCCCTTACGCGCCAAATCGTTATTGGTGACCCGCTGGCCGAAGAGACACAAATGGGTCCGCTATGCACAATTAGCCAATTGGAAAATATTCAGCGTGAGGTGGCCTATGCTCAAGAACAAGGTGGAAAAATACTTGTAGGGGGAAAGCAACCTGAAGGCATGGGTGGTTTATTTTATGAGCCTACAATCATCGAATGCCCGCGTCAGGATTTGCGTATTGTTGACACCGAATTGTTTGGGCCTGTTTTGTCAGTG
Source organism: uncultured Planktomarina sp. (assembly GCA_905182535.1). Taxonomy (GTDB): domain Bacteria; phylum Pseudomonadota; class Alphaproteobacteria; order Rhodobacterales; family Rhodobacteraceae; genus Planktomarina; species Planktomarina arctica. The sequence continues at coordinate 52,531 of CAJJBZ010000016.1, read as the reverse complement.
CAGCGCTTTAAGACTGAGGAAGAGGTGCTGGAGCTTGCCAATGACTCTGAACTTGGGTTGGCGGCTGGAATATTCACTCAAAACGCGGCCCGTTCCCTTCGGATGGCCAACGCAGTACGCGCAGGGATAGTTTGGGTGAACACATACCGCGTTGTTTCACCGATTGCTGAGTTTGGTGGTGTCAAAGGATCTGGCCATGGTCGTGAAAGTGGTTTTCAAGCAATTTATGATTACACTCGGCCTAAAACAATTTGGATGAATACCTCTGATGAGCCAATGGCAAATCCCTTTGTGATGCGATGATTTTGGTATGCTAATTAAATTTATAATCGCTAAGAGCGGTGGATTTGTTCCATACTTACAAAAGGAATTCTAAGATGAAATTTCAATTAGCTATAAACCTTGAGCGCCTTGATAGTAGTCTCAATATGAAGGATGTTGCCCGCCACACGTTAGAAATGGTGCAACTGGCTGAGGATGGGGGGTTTGAGATTGTCTGGGCTGCTGAACATCATGCTCTAGAAATGACGATTGCCCCCAACCCGTTTCAAATACTGACATGGTGGGCTGGGGAGACTAATAAAATTAGACTTGGAACGGCTTGTGTCAATGCAGCCTATTGGCATCCAATTAAGCTAGCAGGGGAAGCTGCGTTCCTTGATTTGATTAGTGGTGGCAGATTGGAATTTGGTATCGGATCTGGGGCGTATCAGCGTGAGTTTGATAGGATGAAGCCTGGTTTACTTCAGTCTGATGGGTATAAATATATGCAAGAAATGCTGCCTGCCGTCCTGGCTCTGTGGAAGGGAGATTATGCGCATGAGGGGGAATATTGGCAGTTTCCGACCTCAACTTCAGTGCCAAAGCCCTTGCAAACTGATCCTCGAATTTGGGTAGCAGCTAGATCACCGATCACTTATGATTATGCTGTTGCTAATAATGCTAATATCATGTGTTGGCCGTTCACGCGTCCACATGCTGAGGCCGAGTTGTACAGACGGCATTTGGATGAATCCATTGCAAAACATGGTGGTACTGCGAACCCAATTTTTGCACTGATGCGCCATACTGCCTTGTATGAAAATCAGTCGGACCGCGATAAGGCAATCAACGCTATTACACGTGTTTTGGGGCAATTCGAAAACTTATACCGTAATCTTGGCGACGTTAAAAACGGGTTTCCGAAAGAGATCCCACTTCATGAGTTAGAGGGCCGCGAACAATACGACCCTTTAATGTTGGAGGAAAACCTGATGTTTGGTTCCCCTGATACTGTGATCAAAAAGCTCAAGCGTTATCAGATGTTGGGCGTAGATGAGTTCATTTATTATGCCTCTATGGGGCTTGATCACGCAGCTCAAAAACGATCGTTGCAGATGTTCTGCAACGAAGTAATCCCAGAATTCAAATAAGGAGCTTTTCATGTCAGATGGTGTAAAGGTCAGCCGTGATGGACACATATTAGAGGTCACACTAGAGCGCGGCAAGGTGAATGCTATTGATGTACATACGTCGCAGGCACTTGCAGCAGCGTTTCAGGAGCTACATGAGGACAAAGAACTACGCTGCGCCATCCTTACAGGTGGGGGCGATAAGATATTTTCTGCTGGATGGGACCTGAAGGCCTTAAATGAGGGTGAAATGCAGCTCGATAATTGGTGGGAAGCTGATGAGTATGGTTTTGGAGGTTTTACTGGACTGACAGAAAACTGGGCTTTGAACAAACCAGTTATTGCCGCTATTAACGGGTTGGCGATTGGTGGGGGTTTTGAAATGGCTATGGGATGTGATCTTCTAATTGCTGCTGATCATGTGGAGTTCGGTCTGCCTGAAATGCCTCTTGGAATTGTACCTGATGCAGGTGCACTTCAACGTTTGCCACGTCGCATTCCACATAATATTGCAATGGAGATGTTCTTGCTGGGGCGGCGAATGACAGCCGCTGAGGCTGCCCACTACGGGTTAGTCAACAAGGTCGTACCTAAAGAGAACCTGATGCAAACGGCACGTGAGTGGGCTGCCTCGATTGCTTGGTCTGCCCCGTTGGCGATGCAGTCAGTTAAGGAAGTACAACGCGAAATTGAATGTGTCTCTCTGGAAAAAGCTTTTCACAAAATGCGGACGGAACCGATGCCCGCCTATCGTAAAATGCTGAAATCCAACGATGCTAAAGAAGGCGTAGCAGCATTTGTCGAAAAGCGTGAACCCAAATTTAAGGGTGAATGATGTATCGTGACCCAAAAACGGTCACACGCGTCACCAGCTTGGGTGCGGGCCCAATTGGTGGTGGTTGGACAGCACATTTCCTAGCGCGGGGCTTCGATGTCACTGCCTATTTGCATGACGAGGCAGAAACACCTGCTTTCATGTCAATCCTTAACACGGCATGGAGAAGTCTGACTGAACTGGGGCTTGCGCCTGGCGCGTCGCTGGATCGCTTACGGATTGTAACTGATTTGGAAGAGTCGCTTGAGGCTGCCGAATTTGTGCAAGAAAGTGGACCTGAGCGGTTGGATATCAAACAAGCTCTCTACGCACAGTTGGGTGCAATCCTGCCACCCTCGGTTATAATCGGCTCGTCTACATCTGGTTTGATGATGAGTGATATTCAGGCTGACTTGCATGACACCAGAACGCACTGTAATTGGCCACCCGTTCAACCCTCCATATCTTTTGCCGCTGGTTGAGATTGTGGGAGGTAAGAAAACTGCACCAGAGGCGGTTGCTTGGGCGGGAGAATTCTACGAAGTTGCAGGGAAAGCCCCTCTGCTGATGAAGAAAGAGATCCCAGGCTTCGTAGCTACCCGCCTTCAAGAGGCGCTTTGGCGGGAGGCATTACATATGGTCGCCAACGGTGAGGCTACACCAGAAGATATCGATATCGCATTAATGAACGGGCCTGCGCCCCGAATGGTTTCTCAGGGGCAATGTATGGCCTTCCACGTTGCTTGTGGTGAAGGTGGAATGGCAACCAATCTGGATCAATTTGGTCCTGCCCTGAAGCTGCCATGGACCCGTTTGGAGGCACCGGAGCTGACCCAGGAACTCCGCGACCGAATGGTAAATGGCTGCAATGCCGTCGCTGGCGATAACAACTTTGAGGAGATGGTGGCGCAACGTGACCGAGAAATAGTAGGTGTTCTGAACGCGTTGCGTCAGGTACGATCGAAGTGATCCTTTTCGACTGCCTCATTCAGCGTATCAAGAAAATCAGATAGTGAACCCGGCCAGCTGGGAGCAGGCTCATTTTCTGGCCATGCTTCTCGGTAATCTGAAGGGCGACGGCCAAAAAATTTTCCGAATGAGTAGGCGAAGTGGGACAGCGTGTTAAAGCCAGAAGCGGTGGCAATCTGACGGATGCTAAGTTCAGTTGAGATTAGCAGCAGGCGGGCGTTTTGTAACCGTCGTAAAAGACCAAATTGGACCACTGTACACCCAACATTTTTTCTAAATTGCCTCTCTAATTGTCTTTGTGAGACACCTAAAAACTTTGCGACCTGAGGCACGGTTAAAGGCTCCTCTATGTTATTTTCAATTAACGTCATCGCCTCACGTAATAGAGGCAGCATTGTTTCAGTGCCTCGCCCCATTGTACTGCGCTGGGGAGATGTTGCACTACGGATTGGGTGGTGCAGCATCTGATCAGCAATTTCACCAGAAAAACTGCTGCCACTAATTTCCTCTATCAGGCGCAACATTAAATCAACCCCTGCTAATCCGCCTGAACAAGTCATTACTTTACTGTCCATTGTGAAGAGGCTTTCCTGAACTTCGACACGATTAAAATTCTCTTTGAACCCGTTAAGCCATGACCAATGTGTTGTCGCTGCCTTTCCATCCAACAAACCGGCACGCGCAATAATATAGCAACCCAACTCAACGCCACAGACACGTTCACCCGCTCGCGCTCGTTTTCTGAGCCATGCCGTTAGATTGCGGTTTGTGTAATATTCAGTACCCCAACTGCCTAGAATAAAAATAAATTCAGCAGGTTGGAGCTTGTCATCGGCAACCGCAACAGTTGTTGTCATTCCATTGCTTGCAGACACTTTTTCACTGTCAAATGAGGCAACTTCCCATGAGAATATCGGAGCTGGGGCTAAATAGTTTGCGATTCGAATTGTCTCAATCATCGTGATTAAGGTTGTAATGTTGAACCTTGGAACGACAATAAAAATCATATGTGTTGGTGCCGGCCTCATTTTAGGTAAAATATCAATTTCCATTTTTATGGCCCCCCACGCAGGTACGTTTTTTCGCCATTATAGCAGCATGTATGGCGGATAATCGACAAAAATCTTTCATCCCTCAGCACCACTCTACAGAAAGGGAGTACGTTTAAATGAACTATGATGTGGTGTTGACCTGTGCGGTCACAGGGGCGGGGGATACTACCGGAAAAAGTCCACACGTACCGGTGACACCAAAAGAGATAGCTGATGCAGCAATTGAGGCGGCAAAAGCTGGCGCGGCAATCGCCCATATCCATGCGCGGGATCCTGAAACTGGGCAGGGGTCGCGTAAATAAATTATTTAAAGAAATTATTGATCGAGTAAGAGATAGTGACACTGATGTGGTGATCAATATTACAGCCGGGATGGGTGGAGACTGGGTTTCGGACCCCTCAAATCCGGCGATGCCTGGACCTGGAACTGATATGATAGGTCCAGAAGACCGGCTGGCCCACATCAAGGAGTGTTTGCCTGAAATTTGTTCGCTTGATTGTGGTACGTTGAATTTTTCAGATACAGATATGATCTATATTTCAACGCCACCTACATTACGCAAAATGGCCACATTAGCGCGCGAATGGGGCGTCCAACCTGAACTAGAGGTCTTTGATTTGGGTCACATCCGTTTTGCAAAAGCTATGATTGCTGAAGGTTTGATCGATGGCCCTCCTATGTTCCAGCTTTGCCTTGGTATCCCTTGGGGCGCAGAGCAAACTGTTGAGACTATGGCAGCAATGAAGGCTCAGTTGCCTACAGATGCGAGCTGGGCAAGTTTTGGGATTGGTCGTGGCCAGATGCCGATGCTGGCGGCAGCGGTCGCTATGGGGGGTAACGTGCGTGTTGGTTTGGAAGACAATATCTACCTTGACCGTGGTGTGTTGGCTACGAATGCGCAGTTAGTTACCAGAGCTCGCGAAATTATCGAGCGCATGGGTGGGCGCTTGGTTACGCCACAGCAAGCTCGTAACAAGCTAAAGTTGCGGGGCGCTGATGGCTAATATTGTGCGGTCTGGTAGATTTAAAATTCTATGATACCTACAAAACGGGCAAAAAAATCAGAAAGAAAATAATAGCGTATAACGTTGATTCTGATAATCTTTCTTGCATTTGTTATTTGATATCCAAAAGTGTAAATTGCTGCATAAATTAATTAAGCGAGGCTTCCATGACCATTGAAACAAATCATGAAATAGACCTATTGGTAAGTACAGTCCGTCGTTTTGTTGAGACTGAGATGTTTCCACATGAGGAGGAAGTCGATCGTATGGGCCATGTTCCGGAGGACATAGGTCGTGCGATTGAAGCTAAGTCCAAAGAGCTTGGCCTCTTTGCATGCAATTTGCCAGAAGAGGTCGGAGGCGGCGGTCTGAGCTATGGGCCAATGTCACTGATTGAGCGTGAATATGGCAAAACTAGCCACGCACTGCAAAGTTGGGCGGCGCGTCCGACAGAGTTGCTGATGGCGTGTGAAGGAGATCAACGTGAGCGTTACCTTTTTCCTGCGGTACGTGGAGACAAACGAGAGTTGTTTGCGTTGTCTGAACCTGATGCAGGATCTGACGTCATGGGCATGAAATCAAACGCGCGGCGTGATGGCGATGATTGGATACTAAACGGTTCTAAGCATTTCATCTCAGGCCCTTGCATGCCTGATTTTGCCATCGTCTTTGCGGCGACAGGCGAAGATGAAACTCCGCGGGGCCCTCGTAAACGGGTCACTGCTTTTTTGGTAGACGTGGGGACAGATGGTTTTGACTGCAGAGAAGGGACCCGTTGTATTAGCTATCGAGGGTATAAAACTTTTGAACTGCATTTTGACGATGTTCGATTGAGTAAAGCACAGGTTCTGGGGGAAGAGGGTCTCGGCTTGGATCTGGCTGGCAAGTGGTTAGGCATGGGCCGCATTTGGGTGGGTGCAACTTGCTGTGGCAAGGCTGAGCGTATCTTGGACATGGCTACAAATTGGGCGGCAACCCGAAAACAATTTGGCAAACCCATTGGGACATTTCAGGCAACTGGTTTTCGCTTGGCAGATGGTGCAATTAACCTGCGTGCAGCCGAGCTGTTGGTCAAAGACGCTGTAGCTCGTGCTGAGAAAGGTGAGATGAGTGATGCTGACGCTGCTATGATAAAGGTGTTCTGTTCCGAAATGCTGAACAAAATAGCAGATGATGCTGTGCAAATTTTTGGTGGTATGGGGCTAATGGAAGAGATGCCAATCCAACGGTTCTGGCGTGATAGCCGATTAGAGCGCATTTGGGATGGCACTTCTGAGATACAGCGCCATATTATTACGCGATCAATTCTTAGGCCCCTTGGTGCATGAGCCCGCTTCGCCGTGCAAACTTACAACGTCTTCTCAAACCACGCCACATTGCGTTCATTGGTGGCCGTGACGCTACTATTGCAATTAATGAGGCTCGGCGGCGTGGTTTTAAGGGGCAGATGTGGGCCGTAAATCCAAAGCGGCCAGATTTGGCTGGTGTCCGCTGCGTTGCTTCCATAGGAGACCTGCCGGAAGCCCCTGATGCGGTTTACCTCGCTATACCCGCTGCCGGTGTGGTTGAAGCGCTGTGTACCCTTGCACAGATGGGTGTTGGTGGCGTCGTTTGTTTCTCTGCAGGTTTTAAGGAAGCTGGTGCCACCCAAGTTGAAGAAAATCTAGTCAACGCGGCGGGTGATATGGCGCTAATTGGTCCCAACTGCTATGGGCTGATCAACTACATAGATAATTCAGCTCTTTGGTCGTTTGAGCATGGAGGTTGGTCCCCCGGCTATGGTGCGGCGATCATTACACAATCAGGCATGTTTTCGTCTGACATAACGATGAGCCAGCGCTCGCTACCTATGGCTTATATGATTTCGGCCGGAAATCAGGCGGTGTTGGGTCAAGAGGACTTCTTGGACATCTTTGTGGATGATCCGGCGGTGCGAGCCATTGGCTTACACATTGAAGGATTGCAGGATATTCCAAGTTTCGAGCGAGCCGCTTTGAAAGCACTTGCTAAAGGCGTACCTGTGGTCGCCCTAAAGACTGGCAGCTCTAGTATTGGGTCTGAACTGACAGTGAGCCATACTGGATCACTATCTGGATCAGCTGAGATGTATGAGGCCCTATTCGCGCGGGTAGGTATTATAAGTGTGACTAATCCTTCGCAATTTCTCGAAACGCTAAAGTTTCTTTGTGTGGTTGGTGCACCTAAGGGCAAAAAAATGGTGGGGTTCACATGTTCAGGGGGTGGCGCCACTATGCTTGCAGATCACGCCGAGAAGATAGGTCTTAGTTTTTTACCAGTAGAGCCTTCTCGGGATATAGAGCTAGCAGCGTTGTTGCCAGAGATTGCGACAGTTTCAAACCCGCTTGATTATACAACACCTATTTGGGGGCAATCTAATCTAACTTACCCGATGTTTGCAAAAGCCATTACGGTTATTGAAGCGGATACGGCGGTGTTGGTGCAGGACTACCCAGCGGAGGGTTTAGACGCCTCTAAGGTTTTTTATCAGAGGGATGCTGCCGCATTTGCGCAAGCTGCAAAAGAGCAAGGTTTACCGGCAGCTATTTGCTCAACCCTACCAGAAAATATGGATGAGCAAACGCGCCAGTTTCTGATTTCTGTGGGTGTAGCCCCTATGCAAGGTATTCATGAGACTTTGAATGCCATTCATGCCGCCGCCAATTGGCTGGAAGCGCGGCATCGTATTTTACTAGCCGAACCTCAGCCTTTATTACCTAGTTGGGAGTGGTGTGAGCAAGCTATAGTAACAGAAGATGCGAGTAAGTTGTGGCTGGAAACCAACGGATTTTCTGTGCCAGGAGGCCGTGTGGTATCTGCGCAAAAAGTTTGCGCTGCCGCAAGTGAGGTTGGATATCCTGTCGCTCTTAAAATGATCAGCCCGCTCTTGGCGCATAAGACTGAAGCAGGGGCGGTTGTATTGAACCTTACAGATTCGGACGCTCTTTTCAGAGCCACAATACAAATGACAATTGATGTAACCTCCTACAATCCAAAGGCTGTTACTGACATATTTCTTGTTGAGGCAATGTCGCCTACACCTTTGGCTGAACTTATTATAACCCTGCGTCGGGACCCCCAGTTTGGGGCAAGTTTGGTACTGGGCAGTGGTGGAATTTTAGTTGAATTGGTTGGTGATGTTGTGACACTACTTTTGCCCACATCTCCTGATAACATAGAGAGCGCCATCCAAACACTACGCGTTGGAAGGTTACTTGAAGGGTTTCGTGGACGTCCAAAGGCAGACATCCAGAATATAGCTAGCCAGATAAATCGATTATGCATCACTTACATTGAAAACTATGCTATCATTTCAGAAATCGAAATTAATCCACTTTTTGTTTATGCCGATAAAGTCTGTGCTGTGGACGCCTTGATTCATAGACCATCATTAACATAAGTGGCGCATTTTAATAACACGCCACTTTTTTTATTTTAATTAGGCTTAGCGATAAGTTGTTGTTGAACCTGAATTAGTAGCATCAGGTCTGGAGATTGCTCCGACCATATCACTTAGGGAGACTTGCCCTATTGGTGTACCATCGTTCATTACCGTCACCAGGTTATACTCTGAATTAACCATCTGCTGCATTGCCTGTTCGATAGATAAGTCACCATCCAAACGTAGACCTTCTTTTGAACCAGTTTCGTGCGACAGAGTATTTAAAGTCAGAACCCGAGCTCGATTTACATCCTTAGTGAAATCAGCGACATAATCGTCAGCGGGTTTTAAAACAATATTCTGTGGAGTACCTTTTTGAATCAATTCACCATCCCGTAGAATAGCAATGTCATCTCCGATCCTTAATGCTTCATCCAGATCATGCGTAATGAACACGATTGTTTTATGCAATTCAGCCTGTAAATCCAACAAAATAGTCTGCATATCGGCACGGATGAGTGGGTCGAGTGCTGAAAAAGCCTCATCCATTAGCAAAATGTCAGCGTCTGTTGCAAGCGCCCGTGCGAGACCAACACGCTGTTGCATGCCGCCTGAGAGCTGCGCGGGAAACCTGTCTTCAAAACCTGATAAACCGACACGGTTAAGCCAGTGTTTGGCCTGTTTCTCGGCTTCACCAGACGCCATACCCTGAATGTTTAGGCCATACATTCCATTCTCTAAAACAGTGCGATGTGGCATCAAACCAAATTTCTGAAAAACCATTGAAGCCCCAAAACGGCGGAAATCTCGAATTTTTTCGTGGTTCATACCCAAGACGTTTTCACCGTCTACAATAATTTCGCCAACAGTTGGCTCAATTAATCTGTTGATATGTCTTATGAGAGTGGATTTTCCAGAACCCGAAAGCCCCATAATAACATTGACAGAGTTAGCCAATATACCAATATTGACATTTTTTAGACCTAAAACATGACCGTATTTGTCCAAAAGTTCCTGTTTTCCTGTACCGTTTGCTACGAGTTCAACCATACTCTTGTCGTTTGGACCAAATATTTTATAGAGATTTTTTATCTCAATTTTGTAATCAGACATCGCTTCCACCCTCCCTGTGGCGCTGCAAGCGCTTGCCATATTTTTGAGATACCCTGTCGAAGATTATAGCAAGTGCTACGATCGCGAGGCCGTTCATCATTCCTAGAGCGAGATATTGGTTCTGAATAGATTGTAGTACTGGAACCCCGAGTCCCTTCACACCAATCATTGAGGCGATAACCACCATTGCTAGTGCCATCATGATTGTTTGATTTACTCCTGCAAAGATGTTTGGCAAAGCCAAAGGCAACTGGACGCTAAAGAGCCTTTGCCGATAATTTGATCCGAATGCATCTGCTGCCTCGAGAATTTCTTTATCAACTAGCCTCAAGCCTAGATTTGTCAGACGTACGATGGGCGGCATTGCATAGACGCATACGGCAATCAGGCCGGGAACTTTACCTATGCCAAGCAGCATCACAACTGGTAAAAGATACACAAAAATTGGTATGGTCTGCATGATATCTAGTACTGGTGTTATGGTGGACTGTAGTCTGTCGGATTTGGACATCGCAACACCAATTGGAATACCAAGTGCAATACAAATAAATGTCGCTACTGAAATCAGGGCAACTGTCGACATCGTATTATCCCACATGCCGAGATAACCTATAAATAAAAATGAAATTGCTGCGCCAGCTGATAGTTTCCAGCTTCGCGACCCCCAATAACTTAGGCCCGCAACTATTGATATTATGATTGGCCAAGGCGTAGATAAAAGTAATTTTTCAAAATTAACTAAAAAATAGAAAAGAGGATCAAAAAAAGCTTCGATACTTTCTCCCCAAGACCTTGAAAACTCTTTAAATGAGGAGTCGATCCCCTTTTTTAAGTCTCTTAAATCTGCGCGTTCCATTGCTGGAAACTTATCAAAAAAGCCCATACTAAAACCCTATTCTGTCGGTAAAAAGCCCTACTAACCCATAGATTAGCAGGGCTTTTAGTTTTATTAGCTCTAAAGCGAAGCTTTTACTGCGGCTGCTACGTCAGCAGGGACCCACTGCATCCACAGATCCTCATGGCGTGACATGAATTCAGCAGCGGCATCTGGACCGTCAGATTGCTCTTCTTCCATGAAGACGAGCATTGCGCCCATTACTGAGCCTGGCACAACCCGCTTAGCTAAATAATCCATTGCGACGCTGGCTTTTTTCTTAAAGCGATCTGTCACAACGGTGTGGACCTCAGATGCGGTCCAAGCTGAAGGTTTTGGATCATCACAATCTTGCTCTGCTTTGGCAATACAACCATCCCAGTTTTCACTGCCGGCAAATGGAACTCCAAACGGCATTAGTTTCATGCCATATTTACCAATCATAGACGTTGGAGCCCAGTAATAACCGAACCAATTATCACCACGTTCGTTTGCTTTGATCATAGAGCCGTCAAGTCCTGCCTGTGAGCCTGGATCAATTAGTACCCAGCCTTTTTTCTCCATTTCAAAGGCGCGGAATAAGTTGATGTTCGATAACTGGCATCCCCAGCCTGCTGGGCAACCAATAAAGGCACCTTTTGATGGATCCTCTTTATCAGGAAAAAGCTCAGGATGATCAAGAATATCTAACACAGTTTTCAATTCTGGATGCTTTTCGGCAGTGAACGGAGGTATCCACCATCCTTCGCCTAAATCTGTGATAGGGCCTTTTACGGCTGAATGTAGGCGACCTTCTGCCATGGCTACATTTAAAGGTTCGCGAACTGCATTAATCCAAAGCTCAGCTGCAACATCCGGCTGACCTTTTTCATTCATAGATGCGAAGGTTGTAGTAGTAGCACCCTACAATCATTTCAACGGAACAGCCATACCCTGCTTCAAGAATGATTTTATCGACATTGGCCATCAGTGTTGCCGATGGCCAGTTCATGTCTGCCATTGTAATATCGCCACAATTTGCGAAAGCAGAAGATCCTAAAACGGTCATGACTGACGCGATAGAAATACCTGTTAAGTTTTTAATTTTCATAGTAGCTCCATATCCGAAAAGAATTGCGCTATTGCGCAGGTATTATTTTTTTAAGCTATTTTCATCAAAAATACAAATATTAAGCGTAGGATGCACTACGCTTTTGCCACGTTATCAATTGGCAGAAGCTCTGTCATCTGTTGGCTAGTTTCATAGGATAGCTCTTGTGGACTTGTGTTCAAAATGAGCGTTTATGCTCACTACTAAGGCTGTAATATCATTAAATACCGATAGGTTGCATGCTGATAGCTTGTCTGGAGCGTTGCAACAAAAGGCAGGTCTCAGAGTTTGAGACGCCAAGTTAACTATCTGATCTGGGCCACACCGCAATCGAACTAATAGCGTCTCTTAGTTTCCAACGCTATAACTAGATCCCAAATCCCAGATCAACCGAACTATGGCGTCCCAATTACCTTCACATATACCATTGATTGCTGAAACTGGTGGGCCAAATGTCATGATTATGGATAGCCCGGCTTTGCTAAAGTAGGCTGTTGGTGATGTACTGGTAAACGCCTTTCAATCTGTGGGGCGCAAAGTCTGATTGTGCCAAAACTAAAGCATTTTTGACTGATATAAACACCAGGGCCCTTCACCGCCCCAATCTTGAAGTTTCTAAACAAACCGAAGATTGATCAGCGTGTCAGCTGACGCGCCGCAGCAAAGGGCAAGTCTCGGAGTTTGACACCCCAGTGAGTTCTCTGATCCGCGATAATACGCCGTCAAATTTATAAAGGCTGGTAGTTTCCAGCTCGACCACCAAATCCCACACCCCGCATGTGCGGTGCAGAGCAGAGACCTCGGGCATCCTTTGCAAGGCCTTTTGCACTGATTCCGCTGTATTGCCGCGTACTTCGATCATCATAACGGCGCGTACCAACTCATTCGTTTCCAGCGTGTTTAAGTCGATGGTGAACCGTTTGATGGTGCGGCTGCTGATCAATCTGGACAAGCGTGCCTGCACCGTACCCCGCGCCAGCCCCAATACTGCGGCCAAAGTGGTCACAGTGGCGCGACCATCAACTTGGAGTCGCGCAATAATTTGTCGATCGATATCATCTATTTTGAACATATTATATAATTAGCCCTATAACTTGATCATTAATTATATTTTTTGAACACTATTTAGGCTTATTGTTCAAGTCCCATGATGACAACCTGCAAAAAACTACTGGAGCGCCTTATGACAAGTCATTGCACAATTTTAGGCCTGCCGTTGCAGGCTGGTACTGGACGCGGCGGCTGTCTCATGGGCCCTGATGCTTTTCGCACGGCTGGCTTGGGAGAAGTCATCACCACTCAGGGGTTTGGCCTAAGCGACTTGGGAAATTTACCTTTTCCAACATACACTCCAGATATTTTGTGCCCCGCGCATTTAAAAAAACTGCCAGAAATTGTAGCTTGGACGCGCGACATTCAAGTCCGCACTGCCGAGCTAGCAGCTCAGGATACGTTTCCAATTTTTATAGGTGGTGATCATTCGATGGCAGCTGGCACATTGACTGGCTTGGCCCAGAGCGGCTGTAGCAATTGGGCGGCCACAATTTGTGCTTTGGCTGGATGCGCATCCTGATATGAACACATTGACTAGCACGTTGAGTGGGCATCTGCATGGCACACCCATGGCATATGCGCTGGGAATGCCTAGCTTTGAGGGCATTTTCCCTCCCGTACCCGCCCCGTTGGATCCTGCCAATATTTGTATGATGGGTCTGCGGTCGGTGGATGAGGCTGAGCATCAATTTATCCGTGACTTAGGCATTGACGTCTATGACATGCGCCGGATTGATGAATTGGGGGTGGCCAAACCTATGGAAGCTGTTTTTGCAGCCGAGTTGCTGCGGCAAATGGGCTTTTGCATGTCAGTTTTGATGTCGATTTTTTGGATCCAAGCATCGCACCTGCAGTCGGGACCACGGTTCCAGGTGGCGCCACATTTCGCGAGGCGCATTTGATCATGGAGATGACCCATGACAGCGGTTTGGCCACTTCGCTTGAACTCACGGAATTAAATCCCTTCCTTGATATTCGGGGAAAAACTGCAACGCTTATGTGCGATCTCACCGCCTCGCTTCTGGGTCGAAAGGTGCTTGATCGTCGGACAAGAGGATTATGATATGATTAACCTAAATCCTTCAGCTATGGCCATGGTGCCATTTGTTTCAGTTCAAGATATGATGAAAATTGTTAATTCCATTGGCCCACGTCAAATGATGCGGGAAATTTGCGCCTATATTGAGGCGGATTTCGCCCGTTGGCCCCTGTTTGATAAGACCCCAAGAATTGCCACCCACTCTGAGGAGGGGGTGATCGAATTGATGCCCACCTCAGACGGGGAATATTACGGCTTTAAATATGTGAACGGGCACCCGTCTAACATGGCCCGGGGGTTTCAAACTGTTACTGCTTTTGGTGTGTTGGCCAGAGTGTCTAATGGTTATCCGGTATTGTTTTCAGAAATGACCGTCCTGACCGCGCTGCGTACCGCCGCTACAAGCGCGATGGCTGCCAAATATCTTGGGCCCAAAGGCGCACGTACTATGGCCTTGATTGGCAATGGCGCGCAGTGTGAATTTCAAGCACTGGCCTTTCAAGAGATCGTGGGGATCACTGCGGTGCGGCTGTATGATGTTGATGCCCAAGCCACGCATAAGGCGGCCAAAAACTTAGAAAACTCCGGGCTTGATGTCATGATTTGCAATACTGCAGAGGCCGCTGTCACTGGAGCCGATATCATTACTACCTGCACCGCAGACAAGCAAAACGCGACCGTTTTGACCGATAATATGGTTGGATCAGGGGTGCACATCAATGCGATTGGCGGTGATTGTCCCGGCAAAACGGAGTTGCACCGTGATATTTTGCTACGTTCTGATATTTTTGTAGAATACCAACCGCAAACGCGGATTGAGGGTGAAATTCAGGCTTTGGACCCAGATTATCCCGTCACAGAATTGTGGCAAGTGATCACGGGTCAGCTGCCAGGCCGCAGTTCGGATCGGCAAATCACCTTGTTTGATAGCGTAGGCTTTGCGACTGAAGATTTCTCTGCCCTGCGCTATGTGCGCGACCAATTGGAACGCACGGGCCATCATATCGATTTGGATTTGCTCGCAGATCCAGATGATCCGCGCGATTTGTTTGGCATGGTCAATCGCGCCAAAGGTGTACTTTGATGGATGAAATACGCGCGGAAATGCGTTCGAAGGCATTTGTCGCTGATACAGATGTACTTGCGGTTGTTGCAGCCTTTGCTCCGGAGGCTGCGGCCCGCGAGGATATTTCTAAACATTCCTGCGCCATGGTTGATCAACTGCGCCATTCGGCTAAGCCATCGATGATGGAATTATTCCTTGGTGAATACGGGCTGTCTTCTGATGAAGGCGTAGCTCTGATGTGTCTGGCTGAGGCCTTGCTACGCGTGCCGGATGCCGCCACGATGGATGCTTTGATTGAAGACAAGATTGCGCCCTCGGAATGGGGTAAACATTTGGGTGACAGCCATTCTACCTTTGTGAATGCCACTACATGGGCATTATTTGTAACTGGGCAGGTGTTGGATGAGCCCGGCAAAGGAGTAGCTGGCGTCTTGCGGGGTGCAATCAAGCGTTTGGGTGAGCCGGTGATCCGCCAAGCTGTGGCGCGGGTGATGCGGGAGATGGGGCAGCAATTTGTGCTGGGTCAAACCATCCAAAAGGCCATCAAGCGCGCCAAGACCCTTGAGGCGCAGTCCTATAGCTATAGCTATGATATGCTGGGCGAGGCGGCCGTGAACGATGCGGATGCCTGCAGCTATCACATGGCTTATGCGGATGCGATTTCTCAAATTGCGAAGGCGGCTTTGGGCGATGATATCCGCACAAACCCCGGCATTTCGATTAAACTTATCAGCGCTGCATCCCACATATGACCTGCGGCACCGAGATCAGGTGATGCGCGATCTTGTGCCGCGTGCTCGATCTCTGGCGCTTTTGGCAAAATCTGCGGGCATTGGGCTGAACATCGATGCAGAGGAAGCGGCGCGGTTGGATCTGTCTTTAGACGTGATTTCAGCGGTTTTATCTGAGCCGAGCCTTGCGGGATGGGACGGATTTGGTGTCGTGGTACAGGCCTACGGCAAACGTGCGGCCCATGTGATTGATTGGCTTTATCTCCTGGCGCAAGGTTTGGATCGCCGAATCATGGTGCGGTTGGTGAAAGGTGCTTATTGGGACAGTGAGATTAAACTGGCGCAGGTGGAGAGCTTACCAGGTTTCCCGGTTCTGGCGACCAAACACAATACGGATATAAATTACATCTGCTGCGCGGCCAAATTACTAGCCATGTCTGACCGCATCTATCCGCAATTTGCCACCCATAATGCTCATACCATCGCGGCCGTTCTGCATAGTGCCACCGAGCAAGGTACCTCTGATTTTGAGTTTCAGCGGTTACATGGCATGGGAGAGGCGCTGCATGATCAAGTGGTCAAAGAGCAGGGTGTTCAGTGCCGGATTTATGCGCCAGTGGGCCATCACAGTGACTTATTGGCCTATTTGGTGCGAAGATTGTTGGAGAACGGTGCCAATTCGTCCTTCGTAAATCAAATTTTTGACGCTGATGTACCCTCAGCGCTGGTTGCTGCTGATCCGTTTAAAAAACTGGGTGAGGCGGGGCCACCGATTACGGGGCCACAGGATATTTTCATGCCAACCCGTCCCAACTCTATGGGGTTCGATTTATCGGACCCTTTGGTGCTGGCAGAATTACAAGCGGCACGCGCCACTCCACAAGATTGGGATTTTGGGGATGTGGGTGATATCCAAGCGGTCATAAATCCAGCAACCGGCACGCGAATAGGACAGGTCCGGTATTTATCACCGCAACAAGCGGCGCGGACTGTCGAGGCAGCGACTCCTTGGGACGCAGACCCAAGCACACGCGCTCATGTGCTGCGCCAAGCGGCAGATCTGTATGAGGCCCATGCGGGAGAACTGTTCGCATTGTTGACCCATGAAGCTGGCAAAACCTTGTCCGATTGCATTGGTGAGCTGCGTGAGGCTGTCGATTTTCTAAGATATTATGCAGCTGAAGCAGAGCGGCAGAAATTTTCTGGTGACGGTATCTTCACCTGTATCAGCCCTTGGAATTTTCCTTTGGCGATTTTCACTGGACAAATTGCGGCGGCTTTGGCGGCGGGCAATGGCGTTCTGGCCAAACCTGCGGAAAACACCAGCATGATTGCCCATGTTGCGGTGGAGTTGTTGCACCGCGCGGGCGTGCCTGTTGCGTGCTTGCAATTGGTTGTGGGCGAGGGTGCCGTCGTGGGACCGGTTTTGTGTAGCGCGACTAAGATTTCTGGGGTGTGCTTTACCGGCTCGACAGCCACCGCCCAGCGGATTAACCGCACCATGGCTGATTGGCTTTCGCCCACAGCACCTTTGATCGCAGAAACAGGCGGATTGAACGCAATGATCGTGGACAGCACGGCTCTGTTAGAACAGGCGGTCGGGGATGTGCTTGTTAGCGCATTTCAATCGGCTGGACAGCGTTGCTCCGCCTTGCGGGTGCTCTATGTGCAACGCGATATCGCGGCGGAATTCCAAAAAATGCTCTTTGGCGCAATGCAGGCTTTGGTGGTGGGCAACCCCGCCGATGCTGACTGTGATGTGGGCCCAGTAATTGACCCCGCGGCGCAAGCCAAAATCTTGCATCATATCGCGCAGAGCAAAGTCCTATTTCAAACACGAGCGCCTGAAACTGGCACATTTGTGGCACCAACAGTTCTTGCGGTGCAAGGCATTGGTGATCTGAGTGAAGAAATATTTGGGCCGGTGTTGCATTTGGCTACATTCTTAGCTGCGGACTTGGATCAGGTGATTGATGATATCAACGCCAGTGGCTACGGTCTTACGTTCGGGTTTCACAGTCGTATTGATGACCGGGTGCAACGGATCGTAAGTCGGATTAATGTGGGTAATCTTTATATCAACCGCAATCAAATTGGTGCGGTGGTCGGATCACAACCCTTTGGTGGACATGGATTGAGTGGAACGGGTCCCAAGGCTGGTGGGCCGCGCTATTTGCGACGCTTTGTGGCGCAACACCAGTTGAGTGATCATGGAGATATGCCGCCGGTGCTGTCGGTGGAGCAGGTGGCCTCGGCCTTTGACGCCAAGCCTGCGCATGTCAAGTATGAGGCAGAAGACTCTACCGGGGCCAACCGGAGAGTCGAACCGTTATGTATTGACACCTAAGGATCGGGTGCTCTGCATGGGGCAGGGTGCACATGCGCGGGCCGCACAAGCCCGCACCATGGGCTGTTCGGCGATAGCCGCAACAGTTGCACCGTGTGATTTGATCAAAATCGCTGAGTTGGAAGCCGTGGTGTATGCAGGGTCTGATGGTAAGGCTCTGCGCCAAGCGCTCAGCCAGCGTGAGGGGCTGATTGTGCCTTTGCTGATGGATGAGGGATTTGAGACATGGTTGCTGCGCGAGCAGTCCATCTGCATCGATACAACCGCCGCAGGGGGCAATGTCGCGCTACTGGCCAGCTAGGATACAGATGCAAACAATCGCCCGGGACCGCTTAAGGCCTCGGGGTTGCCCGACAGCTGTGCCAAATGCCACGCCAGCACCAGATTGCTGGACAAAACTGGCATGTCGAGCGCCGCTTCCAATGGCGTGATCAAATCCAAAGTGCGTAGATTGGTGCAACTGAGAAAGATGCCATCAACCTGACTATCACGCACCAATGCTGTGGCGGCCTCCATCACCGATGCGCCGGAAATGCGCACTACTTTGGATTCCTCCGCCTCGCCAAAGGTTCCGAAGGCTGGAGTTTCAACGCCATTATCTAGCAAAACCTGCCGCAGATTTGCGCTGACACTCTCGATATAGGGGGACAGAAAGGCGATGCGTTTGAGGCCCAAATACTGACACGCGGCCACCAGCGCCGAGACGGGCTGGCTGACGGTTTTTGTCTGCGTACCCGATTTTACCAGCCGTTCAATTTCGCTGACCCCGATTTGAGCGGTGCCTGAGGTGCAGCCATATCCCACTGCGTCAAAGCTAATAGTCTGGGGGAATAGGCTAGCGGAGGCTGCAATATGTCCCGCCATGGATTGTAAGGTTTCTGCCGTGACTTCTTGCCCGCTGGGCACTCGGCTGACGAATACATCCGCATCCCCGCGCATAGCCATAAGATCCCGTTCAATGGTTTCGTCGGATTGCAAAACTATAACACCAATACGAGTTGGTTGAATATTTACAGTTGTATATGAGAATAAGCTCATGTGTTTAATCTTGTCATGACGTAGTCGTAGGGTTGGCTGAGCCACTCCGCGCCGGTATCGCGTATCACAATATTTTCTTCATGTACCAACGCCATACCTGAGGCAATTTCAATTCCGGGCTCTAAGGTCAGCACCATGCCAGAGGTCAAGACCGTATTGTCAGTTGGGATCAGGCTGGGCCATTCGGTCAGGTTCATTCCCAAGCCATGGCCATAACGCCCAGCGTCGGACCCGCCAGCCCCACCGGTCACGATCTTATCCATCACATGAAACAGATCTGCCGCAGTAGCACCTGGTCGGGCGGCTGCGGACGCGGCATGGGTGGCCTCGATTAAAGCGCCATGGGCCGCGTCCACTTCGGCGCTCACATCTCCCACTGCGAAGTTGCGATCAAAGTCACAGAAATAGCCATCATGCACCAAGCCTGTGTCCAGCATCAAAACATCACCTGCCGCAAGGGGACGGTCATCGGCGGGCGAAATCACATCGCCGTAGCCACCCGGTGCCGCCGCACCTGCGAGATATGGCACCCAATCTGCGCCTTCGTCCAAGCACAGGCGTTGAAAGTCTCGGTAGACTCGTTCCAGAGGCACACCTGCCTGTGCGATTTCTGGCACCCGTGCAAAGGCACGGTTTGCGATCTGGCATGCAGTACGAATTTTTTTAATCTCCGCATCAGATTTAACCATGCGGAGAGCTCGGACTATGCCACCATCTGCACCAATCGGCTCTGGGAGGGCTGTATTCAGCCGTGCGAAGTCAGTCAGTGGCATGCGTAAATGTGATTGCAATCCGCTCGGAGTGCCAATGCGTGGCCCGATGTTGCGCAGGGTATCGGCCAAGAGGCTGACGCCGTCATCGTCTAAATCTGGCGCGCGCCAGATCCGAATATCTGTGATCCACGTCCGAGCCATCAATACAGCGCCAATTGAAGGAATAACGGCGATTGGATCGCCTGTGGACGGGATCACCAAAAACCATGGACGACAGGGGCTTTCCCAAAACCGGGTCAGGTAGCCCGTGAAATAGCGCACATCGGGTTCTGTGGTAAGCAAAATAGCATCCAATCCCTGCTGGGACATATGGGCTTGCGCCTTGGCGACGCGTGTTTTGAATTCCTGAACGGGAAACCCTTTAGTCATTATTCTGGTCCTTCTGACATGATCAGCATCACATGCGAACTTCTGTCTAGTTTAAGCGCCGCGCGATGCGATTTTGAGGCCAACAGACTGGCCAACCCAGCGGCCCCGGAGGCTGTACTTTTCATCGCATGTGTCGCTGCATAATCTGCACCAGCTTGGCCTTCTGCCTCAGTGATCAGAGCAAAGACATCAGCGTCACGGGCAAGGCCTTTTAGAGCTATTAAGGAGGCCTCTTTGCAATCAAGACGGCCCATAGCGCTGTCAGGGACCTGTGGCAGCTATGAAATCTCCGGCTAAGATGCAGCCATGGAGAGCCGCAGCGTGGCTTGGTTCGACAACCACGATTAGTGAGTCTTGGCCCCAGAGTTTTCGGGCCATTGCAGCGGCGGCACCCGCCAAGCCGCCAACACCGGCTTGTAGGAAAATATGGCTTGGAGCCTGCATTTGCCCATCTGCTTCGGCCATAAGGGCGGTGTAACCTTCCATCAGACGGTGGCTTGGCTCAAAGTATCCGGGCCAAGAACTGTCTGAGAGCAGCGACCAGCCATTGTTGCGCGCCGCATCCTGCGCGGCAGCCATGCTTTGTCTCGTAGGTCTTGCCAGCCCGCATCACCTGCGCCCCTTGGGCGGCCAATCTTTTGGCAAAGGCTTCTGGTACGGTTTCACTAATGAACACAACTGAGGCGGCGCCAAATGCTTTGGCCCCAGCGGCCACACTTAAGCCATGGTTTCCAGCGCTGGCGGTCACATAGGTCTTTTGGCTCTGATCTTGCCCATCAATCAGGGCGGAATAGGCGATCACATAAGAGGCTCCGAGGGCCTTGAAGCTGCCAAGTCCCATACGGGCACGCTCGTCCTTGATGCTGATCTGTCCAACATCCAAATCAGCTGCCATTTCTGCGGCCTGCACCAGCGGGGTGACGGCAGCACTGGGGCAGCGTGCCAGCAAGGCTTGCACTTGAGAGGCATCGGTTGATGGGGCAGGAATGTCACGTAAAATTTCTACGTTCAGGCCAATATTGCGGTGCGGGTTTTGTAAAATTTCCATGGTTCCAGCTGACCCGAAAGACTGATAAAGGGCAAGCAGAGAAACGACCTGTGACAGTGCTTAATTGACAGTCCACGTGAGGTGCTTAAAGTTGCGCCACGTCTTAAGGAATGCCTGATGAAACTTGACCGCCCCCACCATCTCGAGCCTCAAGATGCCGCAGCGCGGCGCACGACTGGCGTGTTGATCTGTTATCCAATTGATACATTGCCAGAAATAGATCTTGCGGGAGCGCAAGCGCGCCGGGCAGGGGCTGACTTGGTGCAGTC
The DNA here is from genome assembly GCA_905182535.1 of uncultured Planktomarina sp. Taxonomy (GTDB): domain Bacteria; phylum Pseudomonadota; class Alphaproteobacteria; order Rhodobacterales; family Rhodobacteraceae; genus Planktomarina; species Planktomarina arctica. The sequence goes on along the minus strand of CAJJBZ010000016.1, from coordinate 31,090 downwards.
GGTTCAGGTGCCCGCACGTCACGCCGCTTGTGTCGATCTGCCTGCCGGCCATTTTGCGAGAATTTTATCCGTGGAGGGGCCGCAGGTTGGGGATTTGAACATTTGGCACACCCATACTATTGCAGAACGCTTCTACAGCGGCAAAACCCGCGCTCTGCATGGCACCCATGTCAGCACTGGAGACAGCCTATGGTCAAACCTGCCCTATATGCGGCCTTTGGCGCATATCACCTGCGATACTTTGGATTGGTATGGCTATGACGCAGATGGTGGCTCGGTTCATGATGTTATCGGCACCCGATGCGATCCATATACAGGGCGCTTGCTGAATGGGGCGGATTACCACCATTGTTGCCACTCAAACCTCACGCGGGCTATGGCTGATCACTTTGGCTTGAGTTTGACTGAGGCTGAGATGCATGTGCATGATGTTATGAATGTCTTCATGTTGACAGGGTTCACCCAAGACACGCACCAATACTTCATGAAGGCCAGCCCGGTACGTCCGGGAGACTTCATTGAGCTGGAGGCACAAACGGATATCACACTGGGCCTCTCTGCATGTCCGGGTGGAGATTGCGGCGATGAACATTCCAGTGATACCGCGTCCTGCTATCCTTTGGTCATAGAAATATACAAGCCAAAAACCCTTGAGGGTTTTGTGGAAGCACGGCAAAACCCTTATGATCAATCCCATGGAAGGTGATTATATTTTAGTTATTTATGAGGTATAGCTAATTTTAATCAAAATTCTCAATCATAATCAAATATAATGCTAAACCCAGTGGTTGGCTGAGCTGTCAGGTGAGTTTCTAGTGCGCGCTGCAATGCGTTGGCAGGTGCAATAGGAGGCGTGGCACAAATAGCTACCGCCTTTGATTAGCTGATAGTCGCGCATGGCTGTGGCCTTTGCTTTACCGGATTTCGAGAGGGATTTGATGCGAAATAGATCCGCCGTCCAATCCCAAACATTGCCCGCCATACCATAAAGCCCGTACCCATTCGCCGCAAATGACTGTGCCGGGCTGGTGAAGAGTTGGTTTGGCCCACGTCAGCTAGCCTGCTACAACATGATATTGCACGGGCATGTGCGGTTTGGGATCGACCCCAAGCTCTTGGGCCGCATGGGTTGGCCAATGGGGATTGCGCAGCAATTGGCGTCCCAGAAGGGTGATGTCGCAGGTTCCATTTTCGATCAGAGCATTGGCCTGCTTGGCATCAGTGATATAACCTACAGCCATGGTGGTAAGGCCTGTGGCTGTGCGCAATTCACCCGCAAGATCAACTTGGCTCGAGGTGCGCTCGCCTATGCTACCGCGGGCCTTTGGGGTGGCACCACCGCCGGAGCAATCGACCATATCAACGCCTGCTTCTTTAAGCCATTTGGCAATCTGGATGTTCTCCTTCAATCTGTGACCACCTTCAATCCAATCGTGGATTGAAATTCTTGTTGCCAGTGGCAGCCGCTCAGGCCAAACGGCCCGAACAGCTTCGACGGTTTCCAACAAGAATCGCGCCCGCCCGCGCAGATCGCCACCATAGGCATCGGTGCGGGTGTTGATCAGCGGGGTGAGGAAAGAATGTGGAAGATAGCCATGCGCTGCGTGCAGCTCTAGAATTTTATAGCCTGACTCAAGCGCACGTTTGGCGGTATCAACAAAATGGCCTTTTATTGCTGTAATGTCGTCGAGGCTCATTTCATTTGGCGCTTTCCATAAACGGGTGCCATCGGGATCAAAGGCTTCGGATGTGGGGCTACAGGTTGGCCAGCCCCGTGGGTCGTGGTCGGCAATATGCGCGCCGCCCTCCCACGGCACATGCGCGCTGCCTTTACGGCCAGAATGCCCGATTTGAATCGCAGGCACCGCACCCATGCTTTCAATGAAGGCATTAATCGGCGCCACGGCTTGCATTTGCGTTTCATTCCAAAGACCCAAACAGCCGGGGCTGATCCGCCCTTCGGGGCAAACTGCGGTGGCTTCACAAATGATCAAACCTGCACCGCCCATGGCGCGAGCTCCCAAATGATGGCGGTGCCAATCGTTCATAACACCATCCACAGCGGAATATTGGCACATCGGGGCCATGCCTATGCGGTTTTTTAGGGTAACATCTTTGATCTTTAATGGAGTGAACAGCGCGGTCATGGTGAGACTTTCTAAGGTTGGGCGTGACCCAGCTGTTGGGCCACACTACTTAGATGTCGTTTTAGGTTTCTTTTTTATCCTGCACAATGTTCATACTAGCTATGCCAGAAAATCCAATTTCAACCGAGGCAAACGGCCCGCCTTGGCACATTTGGCCGAGATCCGTTGGATCTGCAGGGGCGGCTTCGGCGAAAACGGCTTCGGAAAATTGCTCGGCATTGTCTTTTGGCTGGTAGCCTAAAAAGTTGGCTTTGTGATTGTCCACAGTGGCACGGTCATTGTTGGAGACGCCGTAAACAATGGAAAACCCGGTGATCGGCGTGGTTATCGCTCGCTCCACCAGATGAATGAGGTCATCGTAAGACAACCACGTGCCCAGAGATCGCGGATTGTTGACCTGAGCGGCGGATAAGATCCGCAGATGCACGCTTTCCATGCCCTTTTTATCCCAATAGAGACTGCCCAAATCTTCTGCAAAACATTTGGCCAAGCCGTAATAGGTATCGGGGCGATGCGGCACTTCGGTGTCGATGCGTTGGGTCTTGGGATACATGCCCACCGCATGGATTGAGCTTGCATAAACAACCCGGCGCAGACCCTTGCGCGCGGCGGCCTCCCAAACGTTGTAGGCGCCGATGATGTTAGAATGCAGGATCGCGTCCCAAGCGGCCTCGTCACCAATCGCACCAAAATGCACCACCATGTCCGCACCCTCAAGTACGGCCTCCATCTGCTCTAACGACCCAAGATCTGCTTTGACATAACTCTCACCGGGATAAAGCGTGTCGATATCCTCCACCCAATCGGTTGAGACCAACTCATCGCACATTTTGCTCAAGGGTTCGCGAAGATAAGAGCCTAAACGGCCACCGGCCCCAGTTAACACGAGTTTTTTCATTATATTACGGCCTTTTCGGTAAAGGGTTTGCCTTCGGCAATGCGTTTGTACGCGAAGGGGGTGAGGTCAATACTGCGATAGGTGCCATAGGTGATGATCTCTGACAAGCCGCGGCCCATGGCCATGGATTGCTGGAAACCATGCCCTGAAAATCCATTAGAAAAGATGAAGTTTTCAACCTCATGGTGGGGTCCAATGACGGCGTTTTGGTCAAAGGTATTATAGGCATAATGGCCCGCCCAACTGTTGACCAGCTTGATGGCTTCAAACTGCGGTATGCGGTTTGCAATGATTGGCCAGACCTTCTCTTGCCAGATTGTGTGATCTTGAGTGAAGTCATCATAATCCACCGCCGGATCGTCATCTGGAGGGCAGCCAGCCAGATAATAGCTGCCTTCCGAGCGCATATGCACGCCGGAGGGATCGATGGTTAAGGGCAGGTCACACTCCAACGGGCTTTGTGCGTCAAAGATGAAGGTATAACGCTTGCGTGGCTCAACCGGCAGATACAGCCCGGCCATGCGGGCGGTTTCAACGGCGCGGGGCCCTGCACAATTGACCAGAGTTCCACAGGACATATTTTTACCGGACTTAAGGGTCACACAGTGACATGTTTATTTTTTATATCAATGGCTATTACTTCATTCTCAATGTATTCTGCACTTTTTTCGCGCGCCACACGTTTGCACCAATCAAAGATGGTCCCACCGTCAAAATAGCCCTCATTGATCCGGTTGTGATTGCCTGCCACAATGTCATCGACCATATAAAACGGATAGTCGACTTTGATCTGAGCGGCCGTCATATGCTGCGTGCCAGCGCCGAGCTTGGCCTGTATGGCTTGGCTGTCTTTCAGAGTTACTGCGAACTCTGATGTGTCTGCAAGATACATATAGCCAAACGATTGAATATGAATCTCTGGCACCCTTGGATCATTGTCAAAAAAGCTTTGGAAGTTGTTGATAAACTCCGCTCCGAATTGGCTAATTTGGATGTTGGTAGGGTTGGAGAATTGTTGGCGGATGCAAGAATTTGTATGGCTGGTTGAGGTAAACTCAAAGCTCATGTCGCGCTCCACCACTAAGATTGAGCCGCCAAAATCTGAATTTCGTGACAACCACCAAGCTACAGAGCTACCATACATCGCGCCGCCGACAATGACGACATCATAGTGGGCAATTTTGGAGTTCTTGGTGCCAAAGCCATCTTAAAAAACCTCTCCATTACGAGCGCGCTTTAGGGTGTCATCGATTGTGTCTGAGTCCAGTCCATAGGCCTTGGCAGCAGCTTGCGGTGAAATATAGCCGCCCGCAAGGTCTCGCAGTATCTCAGCTCTTGATCTCTCGGTTACAGGACCATAGCCAGCCCCACCGGGGAAAGCCATAATGACACGGCGGCCATGGGGCACAAATTGCTTGCCCTTGCCGCGCATCACCGTGCCGTCGTCCAGCCCGATGGTGGTGGCCCCGCCAATGTCACCGCCTTGACGCCCGTTCGCGGGGTGATTGACCCGGTCAAACATCGCTTGAATGTCAAACTCATGACCTTCCTGTGCGCCCACTTCCATATATTGGCCCAACCCGCCGCGATGGCGCCCTGCGCCGCCGCTGTCGGGCCGTAACTCTTTGCGCCAAATGATCACCGGACCCACTTGCTCGGTGGCTTCAACGGGCATAGTCATCACTCCACTGGGGAAGGCTGTGGCGTTCATACCGTCTAGGGTTGGTCGAGCGCCAGAACCGCCGGAATTGAATGTCAAAACCTCAGCGCGCCGCGCATATAAAGGCGCTGGCGCATCGGTGCGTGGCCGCAGGGAAACTTGAAAATTACATAGGCAGCCTGCGCCTTCGGCGGGCACCATATCTGGAAGCAGTTGATCTAAGGCTGCATAAACCGCATCGGGCACCATATGACCGATAACGTGGCGCAAAGCTACTGGGGCAGGGTGCAAGGCATTTACGATGCTGTTTTCTGGAGCCATGACTTCAAAAGGTGCGAGGCTGGCGGCATTGTTGGGAATGTCCGGCGCAACAGCACACTTGAGCGCGTAGCACGCATAGGCTTTTGTGTAGACTAAGGGACAGTTGATACCTTTTTTGTCCAGCCCCGAGGTGCCTTCGAAATCGCAAACCATACGATCTTTCTCGATGCTCAGGCGCACCTTGAGATCTACTGGATGCGAATAGCCATCGCTGCGCATCTCTCCATGGGCGGTGCCGGGGGGAAGCGCATTAATTCGCTCTAACGTTGCGCGGCGTGAATTGCTGAGGATAAAATCCGCAATGCCCGTGAGATCTTCAAGGTCAAATTCCTGCATCATCTCGATCAAACGACGATGGCCAATTTCATTGCAGGTGGCCAGAGCATAAACATCGCCAACCAGTTGATCTGGTTCGCGCACATTGCCACGTATAATTTGCACCAAGGTTTTGTCCACAACACCGCGATCGGCAAATTTCATAATGGGGATATACAGACCTTCTTCGTAAACGCTGTTGGCATCCGCGCCAAAGCCACGGCCTCCAATGTCGACGATATGGGCGGTGCATCCAAAAAATCCAACAAAGACTTCCACTTTTAAAACTTGGGGTTACAATGGTTATATCATGTAAGTGGCCTGTGCCTTCCCATGGGTCATTAGTGATGTAGATATCGCCTTCAGCAAAGTTTTCATGGCCAATCCTGCGGATGAAATGTGCTACGGCATCGGCCATGGCGTTCACATGCCCAGGCGTTCCTGTCACTGCCTGTGCCAGCATATTACCATCTTGATCATAGACGCCCGCGGACAAATCGCCTGCCTCGCGCACAGAGGTTGAAAATGCGGTGCGCACCAAGGCTTGGGCTTGCTCTTCAACCACAGAGATCAAGCGGTTCCACATCACCTGATATTGTACTGTTGAGGGGCTGTGGGGTCGGATTTTTGCGCTCATAGGTCAGCTCCTTTGTCAGCAACATCGATGCAGCCATCGGCGAGGGCTATGGCCCTGCGAGAAGTAGGCACAATGATTGTGGTTTCATCTTCGGTGATCACAGCTGGCCCGGCAATACATGCGCCGGGTGTCATGTCTGACCGCAAAACCTCCGACGCTTGCGCAACGGCAGCGGTGGCGGGATCAAACAGAGCCCGTTGTGTCTTGGTCGTCATAAGGGGCAGGCTGGCCACGGCATCCACAGGCGTGACCGATTGTGTAGGCGTTGTGGCGTTGACAGACCAAACGGTGATCTCCACATCCATGGCCTCTACAACTCGGCCAAAAAGAGCTGCGTATTCTCGCTCGAACAGCGCTTGGAAGGTGGCAAGATCGGGGGTTTCGGCCTGGGTGGCGGTCAATTGCACCGGTATTTCCCAGCCTTGGCCGGAATAGCGCATATAGACCTTATATTGTGCTTGAATTTCAGCCTGCGCGTCGCAGCTGCGCACAAAGGATGTGGCTTCAACTTTGAGCTCATTAAACAGCGTTGTGATCGCTGGGGTATCAAAATCTGACAGGCGCATGAATTGGCTACGGTTGGCTTCAAAGCTGAAAGGTGCGCGCAAAAATCCGATGGCTGATCCAACACCAGCGCCGGCCGGCACCAACATGCGTGCGATCCCCAGTTTTTCACAGAGCCGACCCGCATGCAAAGGCGCTGCGCCACCAAAGGCGATCATGGTATATTCGCTGAGATCTTCGCCATTTTCCACCGCATGGACGCGGGCGGCATTGGCCATGTTTTCGTCCACCACTTCCGCCAGCCCAAATGCTGCGGTTTCGACGTCCATCTCCAGAGATCACCCAGTTCGGCTTTTAAGGCCGCAGAGCTAGCCGCTGCGTCTAATGGAATGGTGCCACCTGCAAAATTGGCAGGATCTAAGCGGCCCAACACCAAATCTGCATCTGTCACCGCCGGGCGGGCGCCACCGCGGCCATAGCAGGCCGGGCCGGGCTCTGAGCCTGCGCTTTCGGGCCCGACGCGAATTTGGTTCATGCTGTCTACGTGTGCCAAGGAGCCACCGCCTGCGCCAATCTCAACCATATCAATAACGGGTATTGAGATGGGCATTCCGGAGCCTTTCTTGAACCGGTAGGTTCGGGCGACTTCAAAAACCCTTGCGGTTTTTGGGGTTTGGTTTTTGATTAAACAAATTTTTGCGGTGGTGCCGCCCATGTCGAAGGACAGCACCTTATCCAAACCATGACGCGCGGCGATATGGGCCGCAAAGACCGCGCCGCCCGCGGGGCCTGATTCAACCAATCTGACTGGAAATTCAGCCGCATTCTCAAGGCTAATTATTCCGCCGCCGGAATGCATCAAAAAGATTGGGCAACCAGCGCCTTCATGTGCCAGACGGCCCTTAAGTCGAACAAGATAAGATTTCATTAAGGGTTTGATATAGGCGTTTGCGATAGTTGTATTGAACCGTTCATACTCACGCATTTGTGGGCTAACTTGCGATGACAGTGATACCATTGCTTGGGGCATGCGCTCTTCTATTACTGCTGCAATTATTTTTCTTAGAGCGTCGTTCGCATAGGAGTGCAGCAAGCCAACAGCGATGCTCTCAAAGCCTGCTGATTTGATTTGATCCACCAAGGCTTCGATTTCGGAGCGTTTTAACGGTTTGAGTACCTGCCCATCTGCCTGTACTCGTTCCTCGATTGTGTAACGGAAATTGCGGGGTAATAGAGGCTTGGGTAGGGTTAGGTTGAGATCATACTGTTCAAACCGACTTTCGGTACGCATCTCGATTACATCGCGAAATCCTTCTGTTGTAATCAGAGCAGTTTTAGCGCCGCGGCGTTCAATTAAAGCGTTAGTAGCCAATGTGGTCCCGTGAATAATTTGGCTAATTTGGCTTGGCTCAATCCCGGATTCGTAGCAGACGCGGTGCATCCCCTCAATGATAGCATCTTCAGGGATTGTGTAGGTTGTTAACACTTTGGTGGAAAACAACACCGTGCCATGCTCTAGGACCACATCTGTAAATGTGCCACCAATGTCCACGCCGAGGCGAATAGATTTATCCTGCATAGAATCCTCCAAGTTATAGATAGGATACTGCGCCTCACATCATTATGGGAAATTATTTGAAATCATCATTACGATAAATAAAATTTATCGATTAGTTATGGCGAAGTCAGTCGCAACTCTTGATGCTAAACTGGCTGCCTGCGCCACATGCTTGGGTGCTTTATCGGATTGGTAACGGGCTTGAAATTCAAGGTCATCCGGGGTCCAGTGATAATCAAGCGCCATGAGCCCCCCCTCTGCAAGCTCTCTGCTGGCCATGGCCTTAGGCAAGACAGCCACGCCCATGCCATCGACGGTCATGTGCAAACAGGTGGCGAGGTTAGAGGAGGGCACCAAGCGCGCAGAGCGCATATGAAAATGATCCGCCAACAAACGGTGTGGCCAGGACCCTCGCGCATGAGTTAATATTGGATGAGCTGCCAAATCCTCAAGGCGCAGAGACCCGGTGAGGCCCAAGCTGGGCGCTGCCACCCAAATCATTGGGTAACGTCCCAGAGGTTTGGAGGTGGCGGGATATTGAAACGGTCCATTGATCAAAACAAGATCCAATTGCCGCGCGTGCAGTCCACGTTCCAATTCTGCCGCCATGTCGATGGTCAACTCGATGGCTAAGTTTGGAAACATGGATTTTAGATCTAATGTGAAGGCGCGCAACCACGCGTGCACAATAATTTCCGTAACGCCCAGCCGTAAAGTTCCCTGTGTGAGGGCTTTTTCATCTGCGGCTTGCAAAAATTGATCCCGGGCTGCCAATACGGCACGGGCTGGGCTCATCAACTGTTGCCCCTTTGGTGTGAGATGGACCTTCGCTCCAGTACGATCGAACAAGGGTGCGCCGATCAAACCTTCCAAAGTTGAAATTCGGTTGCTTATATTGGGCTGCGTAGTGTTTAGCCTATCGCCTGCGCGTACGAAGCTGGCGAGGTCGGCAACCCAGATAAATGCCTCTAAATGTTTGATCGTGATTACCATAAATCAGGGATTGCTGGTGTGAAGTTAAATGTCCAGAAAATTATGTTGCCGCTAGGTCATAATTAAGTGTCGTGGAGTGCCCTACATTTGTCGCGGACAGTACTCATTGTCATGTTAAATTTAGATTAGCCCTGTCTTAGACACAAATCTAGGATTGCGATAATGTTCCAAGTTTTTCCAACGGCCCGCTTGAGGCCTTCGCCATATTTTAAATCAGTAATGGCGGAGGGTTGTACAAGTGCATCCATCTATAATCGCATGATCTTACCTGCAAGTTTTGGCGATACAGAGAAAGAATATTGGGACCTTATTAATGGTGTCGTCATGTGGGATGTGGGTGTTGAACGCCAAGTCCAGCTAGAGGGCCCTGATGCGGGAAAACTTGCTCAAATTCTGTGTCCCCGTGATCTTTCTAAATGTAAGGTTGGTCAGGGAAAATATGTGCCGATGTGTAATCATGATGGTGTTTTAATCAATGACCCAATCATGCTGAAATTGCGAGAAGATCTATATTGGTTTTCAATCGCTGATAGTGACATCTGGTTTTGGGCGCGTGCAATTGCGGCTGAACGTGGCTTGGATGTAAAAATTACTGAGCCAGACGTTTCTCCATTGGCGGTACAAGGTCCTAAGTCTGCGGCAGTTGTTTCCTCAATTTTTGGTGATTGGGTTCATGATCTAAAATACTTCTGGTTTTCTGAAACTGAACTGAACGGGATACCTGTTGCCGTGCAACGCTCTGGTTGGTCTAAACAGAGTGGGTTTGAGATTTATCTTCGTGATGGTACCCGTGGCGAGGAGCTTTGGAATATAGTTAAGGAAGCTGGCCAACCCTATGGGATTGGCAACGGTGGTCCCACATCGCCGGAACGAACTGAGAGCGGCCTTGTTAGCTGTGGATCTGATACTGATGAAAATACAAATCCTTTTGAAGTACGGCTTGGGGGATACGTTGATCTTTTTGTAGCAGATGAGGTGGTTGGCATCCAAGCTCTGCGTCGTATTCATGAGGAAGGTCCAAAGCGGCACCAGCTTGGTTTAGTTTTGGAAGGTGACAGCCCAGACGCTTTGGCGTTTTCTTGGGAAGATATTTTGATGAACGGTATAAAAGTTGGTGACATGACAAATTGCGTGTGGTCGCCTCGGCTTCAAAAGAACATTGGCTATGCGCTCATCTCTCGCAGCTGTACAATTCGATGCAGTTCATTGCAGCGCGCAGAGGGGCGGCATGTCCTAGCCTCTTTAGTAGACATTCCGTTTTTGTAAGAAATGCGTGCGGGAACATGTTTTAGGACTTGTGCCCGCCTCTTGTTCCTAAGTCGCAAGATTTATCATAAAACTGAACCTAGGCTTGACCCAGTCTACCATCAGTGTTTTCTGAACACTGTTAAGACTCATGGGACAGCTTAATTATGAAAAAGATATATGGATCAGCCAGCGAAGCCCTAAAGGGATTATTGTTTGACGGGATGTTTGTGGCAGCGGGTGGCTTTGGCCTTTGTGGTTTGCCTGAAAACTTGCTGCAAGCCATCCGCGTTGCTGGAACTCAAAACCTCACCTTTGCCTCGAACAATGCAGGGGGTGGATGACTTTGGTATAGGGATTTTGCTACAGACCCGTCAGGTTAAGAAAATGATAGCCTCATATGTGGGTGAAAATGATACCTTTATGCAGCAATACCTGTCTGGCGAATTGGAGCTTGAGTTCAATCCGCAAGGTACATTAGCTGAGCGCATGCGAGCCGCGGGCTGTGGCATTCCAGGATTCTATACTAAAACAGGTGTGGGGACTGTGATAGCTGAGGGCAAAGAGCACAAAGATTTTAACGGCGAGACTTATATTCTTGAAACTGGTTTGTTTGCGGACGTGTCGATTGTAAAAGCTTGGAAGGCTGATGAAACGGGCAATTTGGTGTTTCGCAAAACTGCTCGTAATTTTAATCCTCCGGCTGCAATGTGTGGCAAAATTTGTGTGGCGGAGGTTGAGGAAATCGTTCCAACTGGCAGCCTTGACCCAGATCTCATCCATTTACCGGGCATCTACGTGCATCGTCTGATCCAAGGCACCCATGAAAAACGCATTGAGCAACGCACAGTGAGGGCATCATAATGGCCACAGATACAAAAGGCTGGGATCGCAATCAAATGGCGGCGCGTGCCGCTCTTGAATTGGAAGATGGCACCTATGTGAACCTTGGGATTGGAATTCCAACTCTGGTCTCCAACTACATCCCCGCGGGTGTGGAAGTGACGCTGCAATCGGAAAATGGTATGCTGGGTATGGGACCCTTCCCAACCGAGGGAGAAGTGGACGCAGACTTGATCAATGCGGGCAAGCAAACCATAACTGAACTGCCACAAACCGCCTATTTTGACAGTGCCACTTCGTTTTGGCATGATCCGTGGTGGTAAGATTGCAATGGCGATTTTGGGTGCGATGGAAGTGTCTGAGAATGGCGATCTAGCCAATTGGATGATCCCTGGAAAACTTGTCAAAGGCATGGGCGGGGCGATGGATCTGGTTGCTGGTGTGCGCCGCGTTGTGGTGGTTATGGATCACACCAATAAAAAGGGTGAAAGCAAAATTCTATCAACCTGTAGCTTGCCATTGACTGGGGCCGGGGTTGTAGATCGTATTATCACCAATCTTGGCGTTTTAGATGTGGTTGAGGGTGGTTTGGCGATTGTTGAAACCGCTGATGGCATTACCGATGCCGAACTGCGTGCCTCTACCTTGGCCAAAATCGTTTCATAAAGCATACCTCGCCCCGCTTGCGTCAAATTTGGCTACGCTTAGACCATCGCACTGAAATTACCTATCGGATATTTCCCAGCGTGGGTTGATCCAAGGTGCGCGGTTGTCTTGTGGTAGGCGCGCGCGTCCTAGAATAAGGTCGGCACCTTTCTCCCCAACCATGATTGAGGGTCCATTGAGGTTGCCATTGGGTATGCTTGGAAAGATCGAACTATCGACTACCCGCAGACCATCTACACCTATCACTCGACATTCAGGATCAACTACGGCCATTAGGTCATCGGCACGACCAATCTTGCACGTTCCGCAGGGGTGATAAGCACTTTCGACATGTTCACTAATGAACGCGTCCAGTTCTGCATCACTTTGCACATCTGCACCGGGCTGAATTTCTTTACCCCGGAAAGGATCAAATGCGGCTTGCCCAAAGATTGATCGGGTGAGGCGGATGCAATGGCGAAAATCAGCCCAGTCTTGTGGGTCTGACATATAGTTGAATAGGATCTTAGGATCCTCTGCAGGGGCGGTGGAGCGTAAAGTAACAGATCCACGCGAGGAGGAGCGCATTGGTCCTACATGTGCTTGAAAGCCATGCCCCTCCGCGGCTGCTTGTCCGTCGTAGCGTACAGCAATTGGCAAAAAGTGATATTGTATATCAGGATATTTTACTCCTGGTTTTGAACGTAAAAATGCACAGGATTCGAATGCATTTGACGATCCGGGGCCAGATTTGTTGAGCAGCCATTCCAGCCCTACGCGCATTTTGCCGAAAAGGTTCCAATATTTGAATAGAGTAATAGGCTGAAGGCAGGCCTGTTGGATATAAAGTTCCAAATGATCCTGTAGATTCTGCCCAACGCCGGGCCTGTCTGCAATCACTTCTATGCCCATTTCGGCTAAGTGCTTGGCTGGTCCGATGCCCGATAGCATTAGTAATTTTGGCGAGTTGATAGCAGAAGCGGCCAAAATTACCTCACGGTGGGCCCGCACCGTAGAGATAGTCTGGCCTTGCTGTACCTCTACCCCGACCGCGCGGCCATTTTCCATGATAATGCGTCGCGCTAGGCATTTTTTTATATTTAGGTTAGGCCGTTTTAGGGCTGGTTTGAGATAGGCATTCGCCGCCGACCAACGTTGGCCTTTCCAAACTGTCTGCTCCATTGGCGAAAAGCCCTCTTGCTGCTCGCCGTTGTAATCTTTGGTTACTTCGAACCCGGCTTGACTACCAGCTTCGACAAAGGCTTGATGTAGTGGAATATCGCGTTTTCCTCTTGTGATGTGTAGTGGCCCATCGTTACCCCGCCAATTAGGGTCCCCACCTTGACCGCCATCATGCCAGTTTTCCATTCTCAGAAAATAGGGGAGTACATCGGCATAAGACCAGCCATCTGCGCCGTTTTCCGCCCAATGATCATAATCCGACGCATGGCCTCGCACGTAGACCATGCCATTGATTGATGAAGACCCTCCGATTACCTTCCCACGTGGACAAGCTAATCTACGGCCTCCCAGATGAGGTTCAGGCTGGGAGAAATAGCCCCAATCATATCGTGACATATTCATTGGGTAAGATAGAGCACCTGGCATTTGGATCAGTGGCCCTGCATCGGTACCGCCGTATTCAAGCACCAAAACAGAATACTTACCATCTTCAGAAAGGCGGTACGCCATTGCTGAACCCGCTGAACCTGATCCAATAATTACAAAGTCTGCTTCCATTACATCTCCCATTTCTAAAAGTTTTGTCTGTTGATTTGGCAACAGACTAGCCGTAAGTATCTAAATTGCCTAAGACTGGTTATAATTACAATAGTAGGTCCCTAATGGTGAATATGTCTGGCGGTCAAGCCGTTGTTAATACCTTGATAGCACTTGGTGCGCGCCGTGGCTTTGGCGTCCCAGGTGAAAGCTTTTTGGCAGTATTAGATGCCTTTTACGATGTATCTAGCTTCACATTTACAGGTTGCCGTAATGAAGGTGGCGCTGCTTTCATGGCGGAAGCCTGGGCTAAACTTACTGGCGAAGTTGGCCTGTGTTTTGTTACACGTGGCCCCGGTGCTACCAATGCCAGCATTGGGGTCCATACTGCCATGCAGGCATCAACACCTATGATCCTTTTTGTTGGGCAGGTGGGTTTGGAGCATCAAGGGCGCGAAGCTTTCCAAGAGCTCGACTACCGGCAGGTTTTTGGACCAATCGCAAAATACTCTACTGAAATCACTGATGTGTCTCGCACCGGTGAGATTATTCGCAGGGCTTGGTCTATGGCAATTTCTGGCCGGCCTGGTCCTGTTGTGGTTGCGCTGCCTGAGGATATTCTGACCCAAATCTCTAATATTGATATCTCTCAGGAAAAGATTAGCGTTCCTCTGGGGGGTGCGATGCCTGCAGATATCTTGCAGCTGTCTAAAAAAATAGAAGGTGCGCAACGGCCTGTGATAATTGTGGGTGGGGGCGGTTGGACTGATCTAGATCGAAATGCGCTGAAAAACTGTGCGAATGAGCTAAATATCCCTGTTGTAACGGCCTTTCGCTATCACGATTTGTTCGACAACACTGATCCCTTATTCGTAGGGGAAGCTGGTGTTGGTATGACTGCAAACACAAAACGGATCCTGCGTGAGGCAGATGTGATCTTGGCAGTGAACCTTAGGTTCGGTGAGATGACTACTGACGCATTTACCTTATTTGGGACTGGGCGCTCAGGGCAATGGATTGGCCAGACACACCGCTCTGGTGATGAGTTCCATAAATATGTGTCTCCAGACTTAGCGATGATATGCAGCCCAAGTGCTGTGCTGCAAAGTCTGTTGGACAGGCTTTCTTGTGCTAATATGCAGGTAGATTCTACCTGGATAGCGGTCGCGCGAGACGGTTTTATTGCTTCCCAAATTCCCAAGCCGCAACCCAGCCCGGTAGATATGGGAAAAGTAACAGCAATAGTGCAGGAGTTGTTGCCGCGTGACGCGATTGTAACTAATGGCGCTGGAAACTTTGCAATTTGGCCTAACAAATTCATACAATTTTCAGCTGACCAGCGTTTGCTGGCACCGCAGTCGGGCGCCATGGGTTATGGTCTACCGGCTGCTATTGCCGCCAAGCTTGAATACCCAAATAGATGCGTGGTCTGTTTTGCTGGTGATGGCGATTTTCAGATGAATTGCCAAGAGTTGGGTACCGCGCTGCAATCAGATGCGCGGCCAATTGTCTTGATTGTTAACAACGGCACTTATGGCACTATCAGGATGCACCAGGAGAAGCATTATCCGGTCAGGGTCAGCGGGACAGACATTATAAATCCAGATTTTTCAGCTTTGGCAGAAGCCTACGGCTGTTACGCGGAGCGTATTGAGACCACTGCAGAATTTGCCGCGGCTTTTGTCAGGGCGTTGGCTAGCCCAACTGGGGCTGTACTCGATCTTAATGTGGCAGCGGAAGCTATCACCCCCGGTCTCACGATTGAGGGCCTTCGCGCCTCCAGCCAGAATTAAAGTTCTAAGGCCAAGCGGGTGCCTTGATCGATAGCACGGCGCGCGTCTAATTCGGCCGCCACATCGGCGCCACCAATTAAATGAGCGTTTGGCAGGTTCTCTGCCAAGCGTCGCTCTGGGTCTTGCCCTGCGCAAATGATTATATTGTCCACAGGCAAGATCCGAGCCTCTCCCGCAATAGTAATATGTAGTCCTGCGTCATCAATTTTGTCATAAGAGACGCCTGCTATCATCTTTACGCCGCGTTTAGCCAGGTTAGCGCGATGAATCCAGCCTGTAGTTTTACCTAAACCTCCACCTACTTTCTTTGACTTACGTTGCAGTAGAAATACCTCACGGGCTGGTGGGGAAAATTCTGCTACCATGCCCTCGACCCCGCCGCGTGCAGTGAAGGTCATATCAATTCCCCACTCCTTCATGAATGTTGGGATGTCTTGACTGGCTGAGGGGCCGCTGTGGATTAAAAACTCGCTGATATCAAAGCCAATTCCCCCAGCTCCAATTACCGCTACGGATTTGCCAACAGGAGCTCCTCTGACAACCTCGAGATAACCCAAAACCTTTGGGTGATCTATGCCTGGGATTGCGGGACGTCGTGGCGTGACCCCAGTAGCTAAAATCACTTCATCAAACCCTAATAAATCTTCAGTCTTCACTTTTTGGCTAAGCCTAAGCATCACGCCGCTTTTTCAATTTCTTTTTCAAAATAGCGGATGGTTTCGTTAAACTCTTCTTTACCAGGGATTTTCTTTGCAATATTGAATTGTCCACCAATTTGAGTGGCCGCATCAAACAAGGTAACATTATGGCCTCGACGAGCGGCGGTTGTAGCGGCCGCAAGCCCTGCTGGACCGGCTCCCACCACAGCAATTGTCTTTATATCGGTTGCTAAGTGTAGGTGCATTTCTGTTTCATTGCATGCAAAAGGATTGACTAAGCAAGAGGTGATCTTGCCGTTGAAAATCGGGTCTAAGCAGGCCTGATTGCAGCCAATACAGGTGTTGATCTCATCACCTTTATCCGCCGCAGCCTTTGCTACAAAGTTGGCGTCTGCGAGGAAAGGACGTGCCATAGAGATCATATCTGCATCACCGCGCGCGATAACCTCTTCTGCGACATCTGGGGTATTGATCCTGTTCGATGTAATCACTGGGATTGGCATTTCTTTTTTTACCCGCGCAGTAACCCATGTGTAGGCAGCGCGCGGCACTGAGGTGGCTATTGTTGGAATTCGCGCCTCATGCCAGCCAATGCCAGTGTTGAATATGCTGGCTCCCGCAGCTGCAATCTCTTTGCCAAGTTGAATGACTTCGTCGATGGTGGATCCACCATCAACAAGGTCAATCATTGAGAGCCGGTAGATAATGATGAAATCAGTTCCCACTGCTTCGCGTACTTTGCGTACGATCTCAACAGCCAGACGGATACGATTTTCATAACTTCCGCCCCATGCATCGTTGCGGTGATTTGTTCTCAGAGCAATAAATTGGTTTAATAAATACCCTTCAGACCCCATGATTTCGACACCATCATAACCGGCGGATTGTGCTAGTGTGGCGGCCCGGACAAAATCGGAAATTTGCTTGTGAATACCCTGGTCGTCCAGCTCTTTAGGTTTGACTAAGTTGATAGGGGCCTGAATCGGGGAAGGGGCCACGGCATTAGGATTATAGGCATAACGCCCAGTGTGCAGTATCTGCATGGCAATCTTACCGCCTGCGGCGTGCACCGCATCTGTTACGATACGATGCTCAGCGGCATCTTCTGGTGTGGTCATAACTGCGGCACCTTCGCCAACGCCACCCTCCGCATTGGGTCCAATCCCACCGGTGACAATTAAAGCCACTCCACCTGCTGCGCGCTCGGCATAAAACGCGGCCATGCGTTTGAAACCATTCTCTGCTTCTTCCAACCCAAGATGCATCGACCCCATTACAACACGGTTTTTGAGTTTGGTAAATCCTAAGTCAAGCGGTTGAAATAGATGTGGATAGGAATGCGCAATCACGAAAAACCTCAGTTTAAAATTTTGTATTACTTGACGAAATTTGAAACTATTTTACAAGCCTTTCCCCACGTAATTTCCTAGATAGATGGGGAATCTAGCAAGCCTGCCTCTGTAAGAACCTTGCGGGCGGATCTGAAACATTCAAGAGACTGTGGAACTCCACAATAGATTCCAATCACGTGAATTATCGCTCGAATTTCTTCTACTGTAACACCATTGTTGATAGCACCTTTGCAGTGTAATTCCCATTCATGCATTTTACCCAAGGCGCCAATCATCGACAAGTTCATCATGGACCTAGTTTTAGCATCTATCACATCATCGCCCCAGCCAAAGCCCCAGCACCAAGCGGTCATGGCTTCTTGAAAAGGGCGGGTGAAGTCGTCTGCTCCGGCCAGATTTCTACTGACATAGTCTGCACCAAGGGTTGCTTTTCGTTGGTCCAACCCAACTAGAAAAAGATCTTCATCAAATGAGCTCATAGTGGTTCCTAACGTGATGGGGCGTGTGGCAGCTTTCACGATTTTGTGGACTGCTACATTTCTATTTTAACTTATAGTAACTATTATAAGCTAATGAAGCGCGGACTCGAGAGAATATATTTATATTCTATTTTATTGGATAATTTGGTTGCAGTTAAAAGGTTTAGCATGGATCATCCTTACTATAAAAAAGCATTAGAGGCATTTTTATCTGGTGTTGTTGCCGCTGACCCTGCTGGGGCGGTGCGGAGGTTTTTACCTGAATTTGACCAAGCGCCAACCTTGATTGCGGTAGGCAAGGCTGCGGTCAGTATGGCGCGTATGGCTCAATCTATATTAGGGGCGTTGCCAGAGATGGTAGTGGTTACAAACCCTGAAAACGCCACTAACCTAGGTAAGATGCAAGTTTTTGCGTCCAGCTTACATACCGTCAATTAACAAGCCAGCAAAAAAGTAATTTCTTTTTAAAGTAAACGTATTATAACCCGTTTTGTGTCTAATTTCGGGTGGTGGCTCAGCACTTTTACCAGCACCTATCGTGGGTATTTCATTGCAGGATAAGAAGGATATCAACGCGTTGTTGTTGGCGAGTGGTGCAGATATCCTCGTTGTGAACCTTATTCGCCAACAGTTGTCTACGCTTAAGGGTGGCGGCATGCTGCGCTATGTGGATCCGCACCTAGTAACCGCATTGATCTTGTCAGATGTGATAGGTGACGATTTGCGAGCTGTAGCTAGAGCACCAACTGTTTCTCCAATAGGTACGCGGCTGCAAGCGCGAGTTGGACTTGAAGAGTTAGGGCTTTGGGATCAAATTCCTTTGTCGGTGAAACTCGTCTTAGAACAATCCGACGACACAATTGAGTTAACCAATGCTCGAAATATCCTGATTGGCTCCAATAGTATAAGTTTAGAAGCGATGGGCAAAGAGATCCCAGAGGCAACAATTCATAAAATGCCCTTAGTCGGGGATGTGTCACAGGCCGCAGCCCGGGTGGCGGCAGCGGGCCCTGGCATACATCTATTTGGTGGCGAAACGACGGTCAGGCTGACAGGTACAGGGCGCGGTGGCCGCAATCAAGAATTGGCGCTGCGGGTTGCACTTTTGGCTGAATATCAAAACTGGCAAGGCCGCTGGCTGTATTTGCAAGCGGGCACTGATGGTCGCGATGGCCCCACGAATGCAGCTGGAGGGGTCGTATGTGAGGCTAGTATCTCAGCGATGCGTGCCGCGGGTGTTGAGCCTGAACAATTACTAGCTGACAATGATGCCTATCACGCGCTTGCGGCCGCCAAAGCCTTGCTGATCACCGGTGGCACAGGTACCAACGTAGCCGATCTAGGTGTTTTAATCAGGGTGTGACCTTCTGAGTTTATGGTGTAGGACAGCATTCCCTAATTTTAGCGTAGTTACCGAAACTTTAATTATAAATGGAAAAAAATTAAGCGCGTTTATTTGTCTGGCGAAATTCATAGCGACTGGCGCGATGAAATTATCGCAGCTTGTGGGGATCTTGAGCTAGTATTTGATGGTCCAGTTACAAATCATGCTGCCAGCGATGATTGTGGTGTTGCTATCTTGGGCGTGGAAGCTGAGAAATTTTGGCATGACCGCAAAGGTGCCCAATTAAATGCCATTCGTACCCGTAATGGGCTTGAGCAGGCGGATATTATTGTTGTGCGGTTTGGTGAAAAATACAAGCAATGGAATGCCGCTTTTGATGCAGGCTATGCGGCAGCTCTGGGTAAGCCTTTGATTGCAACATCTAGAAATCAGAGCGCAGCATTGAAGGAAGTGGATGCAGCTGCACTTGTAGTTGCAGAAACGCCGCAACAGGTGGCTGCGGCTTTACGTTATGTAATTACGGGTGCGTTACCTACATAATCATATAGTATCGCAGCCGGTGAAAATCGGCTGTGATTACTAGGTATAATCTTCGTTGATCTAGATCTTATTTTTGTTATTTACGCTTAGATCTAAAGGCTCTGACTTTATAAAAACAGTTTTATAAACATTACCTAACCCAAGACTTACATAATATTGAGCCATGAATATGGCTGGCACTGTGAGGACAATTATCACGGTCCCGAACAACACTCCATAACCAATCGAGACTGCTAAGGGGATCAAAAATTGTGCTTGTAACGAGGTCTCCATTATTAGCGGATACACCCCGAGAAACGTAGTTAATGAAGTCAATAAAATAGGGCGAAATCGCTGTTTAGTGCCCAAAATTACTGCTTCACGCACGGCCATACCGCCCTTAATATGTTCATTAAAAACATCGACCATGACCAGTGAATTGTTGATCACGACGCCAGCCAGCCCTATTATCCCAAAAATAGATAGGATTGTTAGTGGTATGCCCATTATGTAATGGCCAGTTACTGCCCCAATCAAACCTAAGGGGATCGCAGACATCACTACAATGGGCTGCACGTAAGATCGAAATACTAAGGCCAAAAGAGCAAAAATTACGAATAATGCAATACCCAGGGCTTGGCTAAGGGCTGATTGTGCATCGGATTGTTGGCGCTGCTCGCCACCGGCTTTGACGATTAGATTACTGTATTTTTTAATTAAGACTGGTAGTATGTCTGCCTCAATTACTTCATTCACCTCGGAGCTTGTGGCTACTGCAATGTCTAGTTCTGCGGTTAGTGTTGTGACCTGCCGGCCATTTCGGCGTAAGATTTGCGCGGGTGATTGCCCCTCTTCGATCCTGGCAACTGTGTTAAGGGGAATTTGATCGCCGCTGGGTGTGGTAATCCACGTGGACATTAAGTCTGACAGGCTGTTACGTTCACTTTTAGGGTATCGCACCATTACAGCCACATTGTCTGCACCACGCTGCACGCTAGTTGCCTCTAATCCAAAGAAACCAGCACGCGTCTGATTGGCTAAATCAGATAATGTCACGCCGTATAGGCGTGCTTCTTCGCGCAGTGCCAAGCGATATTCTAAGCGTCCTGCTGAATTATCATCTCTAATGGAAAATAAGCCAGGGATCTTACGCAATGCTTCTCGCAAGTCGTCTACTACCGGAGTTATATCTTGCCCATCTGGTAACGAAAGTTCAATCGCTACCGCATCGCCTGCGCCAATGAGTTCTGCAGTAACTGTGAGAGATTTAACTGAAGCCACAGGGCCAATTGCTGCGCGCCAGGTGTCTTCAAATTCGGTAGTTTTCCAATCGCGTAACGTAGGGTCGGTGATCTGTACTACTACATTGGCGATAGTGGCTCCACCGGCGGCGTCCCCTCCTTCTGGACCGCCCCCAGCAATACCTTGGCCTACAACCATATTGACACCCACGATTACGGCAGGCGCGGATTGAGGCAGCTTGTTTTGGATATTGGCCCCAGCGCGTCGAGCTGCATCCCTAACTTCTTCAGCAACTTTCTGAGTCATCTCGAAGGTGGTGCCGTCATTCATCTGAATGCTTGCTCTTACAAAGTAACCATCAATGGATGGAAAAAAATTAAATTTTACGTACCCAAAGGATAATAGCCCAACTGTCACGATCATAAGTGCCACAGAGCAGGCTATTGGGATCATGATAGCAAAGCCTTTAGTGGTGAAGCGCAGAACGGCATCCAGCGGCACATGAATAAACCACTGCAATACCTTATCAACAATTGCCCGTATCACATTGAGTGTTCGAAAAACCAGATTGGGGCTATAGCTTGGTGAGACGTCCAAGCTGGATAAGTTGCGTGGCAGTATTATGAGTGCCTGTAATAAAGACAGGCTCAAAACAATCATAACTACAACATGGAATATCTGTTAGGAACTTTCCCAAAGTTCCCGGCAACTGTGTAAGTGGCCAGAATGCAACAATGGTTGTGAGCGCTGAGAAAACTACTGGAATTGCAATCCGCTGTGTACCTTTTACTGCGGCTTGCATGGTAGTCATGCCTTTTTCACTATTGGTGTAGATATTTTCACTAACCACAATTGCATTATCAACTACGATCCCAATTGCTAAAATAAAGCCAAACAGTGAAATCATATTGATCGACATTCCAAGTGCACCCATGATCGCAAAAGTGGCTGTGAAGGAGACCCCAATGCCGACAGCTGACCAAAAAGCCAATCTAATATCTAAAAATAATGCTAAACAAAGGATTACCAAAAAGAGGCCAATTGCGGCGTTCTTCACCAAAAGGTCAATTCGATCTTGTAAATTTGTAGCTTCATTTTGCCAAATAGTGGTGTCTATACCATCTTCCAGACTGGGACGAAATTCGGAGTTGAGATAGCTTATTGCTTCACTAACAATCGCCAAAACTTGTTCGTCACCAACACGGAATACATTGATTGATACCGCTGTTTCACCATTAAATTTTGCTGAAAGGTTAGTATCTTCAAAGCCATCAATCACATTGGCAATATCGCGGAGATATACTCGGCCGCCATCTGCATTAGTGCGAATGACAATATTTTCAAAGTCACTTTGGGTATAGTTTCTACCTGTAGTCCTGATTGGAATGGCAACGGTATCTGTTTCGATAGACCCGCCTGGTAATTCCAGTGAACTTTGACCAATTACCTGCGCTACCTCCGCGATAGTGATGCCATAGGCGCGCAAAGTATCGCGCGATACCTCAATTGACACTTCGTAGTCGCGAGTACTTCCAATCTCTACGTAAGAGATGGACTTTAATGCAACAAGTTCATCTTTAAGACGTTCCGCCACTTCTTTCAAAACGGCTTCCGTGGCATCACCATGCAATGCTATTTCGAGGACCCGCGAATTGTTATTAGCCTGCAAAACTGAAGGCTCACCTGAATCGACTGGAAACACTCTAATTCGATCAACTTCGGTTTTGATCTCATCTAGTTTTGCCTTGATATCTTCCCCGCGTAGAAAAGACACAGATACACTGCCTCTCCCTTCGCTAATTGTTGCTGTAATACTGTCAATTCCGTCTATTCCAGACAGCTGATCCTCGATAGGTCTAACTATACTAGCTTGAATCTCAATTGGTGAGGCTCCGGGGATAGCCGACAGACACGCTGACAGCGTCCAATGTGAAGTCAGGAAAAGTTTTCTGTGGCATTTGAATGGCGCTAAGTGCGCCCAAGGCCACTACAAACATGGTGATCAAATTGGCCGCGACTGGATGTTCTGCCATCCATTTAACAATATTATTCATCTGCGACTTGCTCCAACTGTGTTGGTGTATTTAACAATTCATCTCTCACGTCCTGCAGTCGCATACCCTCTTGAGCGGTTAAAAGTGCTGTGGTGATCAATCGTGACTTTGCCGGCAGAGTTTTGATTGTTACGTACGAAGTTTCGCCATCCACATGGATCAGTTCGGCTTCCAAAACTCTCAAAATCCCGCCGTTAGTATCGGACGGGGCAAATAGCCATAAATACTTGCCAGCGTGCAGCGCGGTCGATGGTATTGGGAAAGTATCGTCTGGATGTATGCCCTGAATCACAACTTTGGCAAAAGAATTGATCATAGCTGGCGGTGCCCCTGAAGCCAGAGTTTCGTCTCGCTGTGTCCCAATAGCAGCAATATCGGTCAATTCAACGGTGACTGCCAGCGTTCTAGTGCGAACGTCAAGGTTTGGCGCTACTCGGGACACATTTGCAGCCCATAAAAACGTTTTTCCTGCAAACTTGATACTTACTGTAGCGATTGGAGCTGCGCCTGAAAACAGGCCTGGGATCAGCGCAGCGTCGGCTTCACGCACTGGTACGTTAATCTCCATTCTATCTTGTGTAAAAATTTCTGCAATTGATTGACCTCCGTTCACGACTGTTCCGATTTCCACTGACTTAGATAGCACTGAGCCATTAAAAGGAGCTTTGACTACCTTCCGGTTTAAAGCGACTTCTGCTGATTTTTTAGATGCTTGGAGGCTATTAAGGCTTGCAGCTAGCTCAGCCTTTTGGCTTCTTACTTGATCAAGTGAGGCTTGGCTCGTTGTGCCACTGGCCCTCAAAGCTTCCGTCCTTTCGAGTAAGAGTGCATTAAGATCCAGGCGCGCCTGAGTACCCTCTATATTTGCGATTGTCTGAGTAAGAATCGCTCGCTCCGCGCTGTCGTCGAGCCGTACCAAAACGTCACCCATCTTGAAAATACCACGCTCCGTAATAGCTGGGTGCAATTTTACAACTTGGCCTCCGACTTGGCTGGCTAAACTTGCAATACGAAAAGGTTGAACAAATCCTTCGCCTCGGATTGGCAATGGAGCGTTGATGGGGTTAAGGTCTATGGTCTTGACTAAAGTAATGGGCCTTGAGACGGATTTTACCTCAACTACCTCACGATTTTCTCCCAGATACTTAAAGCCTGCGATCCCACCAAAAATTACTACGCCTGCAATAACTATCCAAAACAGTTCACGAAGTCCTACGCCAATATATCCCAAAATGTTTTTCAATTTACCCTCGTGTATTTGAATTTAAGTGTTGTCCCGTCGGTCGGTCTTAGCTTTCAATTGTCTAGCTGGTTAATTTCGCATTTAGATTTAATGAAAACGTCACAATTTTTTATTTTCAAACCGCATATGTTTCTTATACGATATTTTTTGGCTGATAGATCACTTGGGCGCTGCATGGAAGTGTGGACGAGATTTTTAAACCTAAAAGATCACAGTTCAATAGAAAGGGTTGTCTAATATTCAAAAGTTCGGGCTGTGGACTAAAGTTACTTTGATTTTTTGAGCGGTTCGAACACTTTGCCATAAAGCCAATCATTTTGCTTCTGAACCAAGCCTGGAGCTAACTTTCCAACAAGCCACATTGGCACATAAGATAAAATTTGTGCAGGTATTGAGGAACTCGGCAAATAGACGTAAATTCTGGGCTGAAACCTGTTGAACCCGTGTCACTCGTTTGATCCGTTTAGCAAAGTAGTTAGCGCTGGAATTTGGAATGGTATCGTCCTCAGCCTCTTCAAGGCATTGGGCCAGCATGTACGCATCCTCAATGGACTGCACAGCTCCTTGGGCCATTGAGGGTAACATTGGATGTGCGGCATCACCTAGCAATACAACATGTTTTTGATGCCAATATGGTAGTGGTTTTCGGTCAAATAATGCCCATTTATGTAATGTTTCGGCTTGTTTGATAACGTTTAAGACCCGTTGGTCCCAGCCTGCAAAATCTGTCAAGGCGTCCTGCTTGAGACCTTCGACTTTCCATCCTTCTTTTTGCCAGTCTGATTGTTCGATAATACCTACAAAATTAACAATACTCCCGGCTCGAACGCGGGTTGTAACCGCATGCCTTTTACGGCCAGCCCAGATGCAGCCGGTTGGCGGTGGGGCTATATCTCCGAGAAGCGCTAAAGGAACCAAGGCCCTCCACGCCACATTTCCAGTAAACCTTGCCATATCTGGGCCTAGCATTTGGTTGCGGATTACAGAGTGGATACCATCGGCGCCAATTACTAGGTTGGCACGCTCCTTGGTGTTATCGGCCTTCGTCACTTCTGTTCCACACGGGATATGTTTGTATGACACCACTTTTGCGCCTGTCTGAATCGCATTTGGTTGTAGTTGAGACAATCTCGCGGTTAAGGCTGAAATTAAATCTGCCCGGTGGATTTGGATATACTGTGCTCCCCAGCGATCTATAGCTAACCCTTTCATGGGAATTTCTAATATTTTTTTACCTGATATGCCCATTCTAATTTCAATGGTGTCGGGCTCAAAAAGGACGGTGTCCAAAAGAGGCATTACGCCTATTTGTTCAAGAACTTTAACTCCGTTAGGGCTGATTTGCACGCCAGCACCAACCTCTGTGATTTCAGTGGCTTGCTCTAAAACGCGAACCCGCCAGCCAATCAAACGCAAACAAATTGCAGCACTCAAACCCCCTATGCCAGAACCAACAATAATGGCTTTTGAATGCATGGCCTGCCTCCTTAATGGTCGAGTCATGTAATTTTCTGAGCCTTAGTTCAGCCACGTTTTCATAGATTTGCCAAGTGCATAGGACTAATTTTGACGGAAGCATGCTTCATCTTTGTGTGTATATTTAACAAAATAAAAGTGTGTTGCCAATTTTTCAAAAGGCAATGTGGGCGTACCAAGATGTCCATAGTCCAAACTGTACCCCCAAAATAGGTATACTTGGAGAGTATTTGGCCTAGTTAGTTGTTTTTCTTGACGGATAGCACAATGCTGTCGTTACTTGGTCTCAAGGAGAGAAATATGGAAATAATAAAATCTGGGTCACAGCCCACTAAAAAAGCATCTTCAGACTGGTTCACTGGTACTGTTTGGCAAGATCCTATCATCGAAGCACCTAAGCCGGCTAGAGTTCGGGCATTGAATGTGACGTTTGAACCAGGAGCGCGCACTGCATGGCACACGCACCCACTCGGACAAACTTTATATGTGGTTAAGGGTATTGGCCTTGTTGGGCTAAGAAACGAGACACCACAGGTCATTAAGGCTGGTGATACCGTCTGGATACCACCGGGCGAAGAACACTGGCATGGGGCAACTGTAGGCAACGGCATGGCTCACATAGCCATCCAGGAAGCGCTGAATGGACAAGTGGCCGACTGGCTGGAAAAAGTATCAGACGATGACTACTGCCTCACTAACGATGGGTAGTTGTACCTTTGATACCAAAATATAGGCGCAGTTCTGGAGTTGTGGGTGGATTGTGAATTATATTATGCCGCTGGGACTACATCCACCGCCCAATTATCCTTCTTGAAAGAAATAGATTGGCAAAAAGGCATCGTTCAAACCTGTATTGTGGGCGAGAGTGGTCTAATTAAACAATTGTTACAGTTTAGCCACTGGAAAAGGCTTACCAAAACAAGATGCCTATATCTCCGGGTATTGGAATCTCGGGGTATTGAAAAATTGGTTTGGCAGAAGACCACCACCCTGCTTGGAAAAATAATGAAAGCAAATTAGCCGGATAGTTAATTTGCCCTTTGTGCCTAGACACCACCTAATGCATCAGCATCTTACCCACCAGCTAGCTCTGAAGCCACTTCGTTCATCCAATAGCATGCGTCAATTTCAATTCGTCACTCTCTAATTTATGCTTCTGGGGGATTCCTATTTTACAGACTAGGATTCCCGATCACCTAGTAGTACGATTATGTATGAACAGATTGAGACATTGGCCATGAGCTTATAAGAAGTTAGGCTTTTAGCTAACCCATCAGTAAAATAAGTTCCCTGAAATACAAAGCTCACGTGTTGCCAATATCAGTTTCAACGTTGACCTCATTCTGTGGATGGACTTTGTGGTGGTTGCGGATTGTTTTGAGGGTTTGAGTCAATTAACGTAATCTCTAAAATATCTTGTTGGTCTTTTATTGCCTCGATTTCAAGCTGTATAGCCGTTGCAACACTCTTTTCATAAACCTGTTCAAGACCCAAATAGAATGCGAATGATTTTGTGTGTTTCTGTTTCTTGATAGGATCTTTGATAACCGCTTTGGTCCACTCATATAGTGGATAACTTTGGGTCCCATTTAGTTCAGCTTCGTTGCAGTACTCTTGAAATGCATCGAAAGTACAGACAAGGGTCATGTTATGGCTAGACGCAATCGTTCTAATTTGATCTGCGCGTGTTGAAGGCTGATTTGTTCGTAAGGCATTTGACAGTTCCTTCGATAATTTTAGCCTGACCTGATACAACCAATTTGACATATTGAACCTTTTTCTTCGTGAGATCATACGCTACGCTTCTATCTAACAAAGTCTGTTTTTAGTCTATGCTGTATTCTGTTCTTTTAATAAACCTCATTGGATTGGACTATATAAATGTTTAAATCTTTTTTTCCGAAACCCAAACTATTCATTTTTTCGGCCATTGTTTGGTCAGCAGTTTTAATAAGCGTTTGGTACGCGCAGGGTGAAAACCTGGGAAAAGCGTTAGGTTTTGCATTATCAGATGAAAACACAGTAATCGGACTTGGGCACTTTGTGACGCCAGAATTCCTTTGGTTTGATATTTACTATCTTTTGGGAACATTAGCTTTTTATTCTGCTTGGCGGATCTACAGCCCACATAATTGGCAGAACTGGTCTATTTTAGGTTCAGCCCTCCTTATATTTCTGTCCTACGCATCTGTTCAGGTTTCTGTTGTAATTAATGCATGGTACGGACCATTTTACGATGATATCCAAAAAGCCTTATCTGGTAATAGTGAGGTAGAGGCAGAAACCCTTTACAGACACTTCATAGTCTTTGGTTCAATAGCATTTCCGTATGTCGCATTCATGATTGGAAATAGGTTCTTTACTTCACATTTTATTTTCAGATGGCGATCGACAATGAATGATTTTTACGTTTCACGATGGAAGCAAGTTCGACACATTGAAGGTGCGTCACAAAGAATACAAGAAGATACCATGCGGTTTGCTGCAATTATGGAAGGGCTAGGAGTAGCCTTTGTAGATTCAATTATGACATTAATTGCATTTCTTCCTGTTCTTGCAGCATTATCAGTTCATGTTGAAACATTACCAATACTTGGGGCAATACCATATCCATTGGTTACACTCTCAATTGTATGGTCAATTTTTGGTACATTAATATTACTATTTGCTGGAATAAAGTTACCTGGGCTAGAGTTTAGAAATCAAGGGTCGAGGCTGCTTTCCGAAAGGAATTGGTTTTGGGTGAAGACTCTGAGTCTCGAGCTGAGCCTATTAAGTTGAGAGAATTATTTGATAACGTTAGAAAAAACTATTTTCGAATATACATTCACTACACTTATTTTAATCTTTTCCGCTATATGTACTTCCAAGCAGATAATGTAATTGCATATGTTTTTCTTATACCCACAATTGTGTCTGGCAGAATAACTTTAGGAATAATGAACCAAATTTTGCGCGCGTTCGGCCAAGTAGCATCATCCTTCCAGTTTTTGGTGGCGTCTTGGACATCTATAATTGAATTGATTTCAATTTATAAAAGACTGCAAGCATTTGAAGCAACCATAGACGACGAAACATTGCCAAAAATGGATCAAGAGTTTTTGGAACGAGGAATGAAAGAAGACTGAAAACAGCATAGTTTAAGCAGCCTATAGATTTAGTACAAAGGTTTCTTTAGCTAGATTTTGTGGAGGCCAAGCGTTTTGCGAACCTAGGTTATTCATCTCTTCCACTTTAAAATGTCCCTTATTGTTGTGATCTGGAGTATGCTGTATTCAACAATTTTTTTGCATCACCTTTTGTTCATTGGTCTCATGTTTTGGGCTGTATTTTCAAGTTATCGTGTAAATGCCAATAATCTTGGAATTAATGGACGGATACGCGTAAGAGGGGCAGTCCCAAGTCCTCTTTTTGAGCATACCTTTTAAGTTTTTACGCAACAGACTTATTTTAGTGAGCCAATAATTGGAGCTATCCGGTCTTGATCAAAATTAGCACCACATAAGATCACTGCGCTTATTTTGCCTTTACGGTTTGATGCGTCAACCTGCCATGCGGCCTGTGCTAATCCAGCTGATCCTTCGACGAGCATTTTCTCCGTCCACGCTAAATGCCGCAACCCGTCTGCAATCTGATCTTCGGAACAATCTATCAATTCATCAATGACCTCGATGCCCAGTGGTAGTGTGATTGATCTAGTGTCCACACCACCTGCGCAACCGTCTGCCAGTGTATCGGAATGTGTGACCTCAATATTATGCCCAGCCCTGATACTAGCTGCCATAGCCGCCGAATTTATTGCACTAACACCAACAACGCGGGTGGCTGGCGAAAACGCCTTGAGCACCGCCCCAATCCCCGAAATTAAACCGCCACCGCCAATTGAGACATAGACAATATCAAGGCGCGGCAGCTGTTCGAGCAATTCCAATGCAATGGTGCCCTGTCCTGCGATGACCTGTGGATCGTTGTATGGTGAAACATAGATTTTGCCTTGCTCCTTGGCTAACAACTGGGCGTGCTGCTCGGCTAAGCCAGAATCATTTGAATGCAGGATCGTTTCAACACCAAGTGCTTTAATTCGCGATAGTTTTTCCAGTGCAACAGTTTCGGGGAGTACTACGGTTAGATCATGGCCTGTCATCTGCGCCGCCGTGGCAAGCGCCAAGCCATGGTTGCCTGAGGATGCCGTAATCGCAGGCACCTCTGTGGAAAGTGACGTCAGCTTTGATAATGCACCACGAAACTTAAATGACCCAGTTTTTTGGAAATTTTCAGCTTTGAAAACAAGGCCCGTATCATCCTCAAAGGACAGCCGTGTAGGAATACAGGGCGTCAAAGTCAACCAGCGTTTGATGCGGCGATGCGCGGCAACGGAAAGGGCGGCCTGCTCAAGTACGGTGGGGGAGATTTTCATGGAAGATCCTTTAAGTGTGGTTGGTGAGCTTGGCGGCGTCAATGATGGTTTGGGTGATTGCGATGTCTTGAGCGGCGATCCCCGTGAGGTCAACGACGGTGACGTCACCTTCTAGCATCCGTCCGGTCTGTGCGCCTGACAGAATATGGCCCAACTCTATGACTTGTAGTTTTGCATTGGCCCTACTTGCGGTTTGGAATTCCCCGTGGTTCAGGGACTGGCGCACCATGTCGCAGACACGCAAGGATGCACCAGTGACCAAATTAGTAGGTAATTCTTGCTTTCCCGGGCAATCGGCCCCTATTGCGGTGATATGGGTACCACTGCGTACCAAGCCATCGGCAAATAGAGGCTCGGTGGCGGTCGTTGTGGTGATAATGATGTCTGCAATACCGAGTGCTGCATCTAAATTTAACGCTGTTGTAGCGCTGTGACCGGTGTCATTTAGGTCAGTGGTGAGTGCTTGAGCAGCAAATGCGTTGCGCCCCCATATATGAAAACCCAATGTCCGTTCTGGCATCAATTTAGCAAGGCAAGTGGCCTGAAACCGTGCCTGAATGCCCGCGCCGATGATCAACACCTGTGTCGCATCCGAACGGGCTAAAGCTCGTGTGGCCAATGCGCCACCAATAGCTGTACGCATATCTGTTAACCAGCCTTCGTCCCGCAAAATAGCTAGGGGTTCACCGGTTGCTGCAGAAAAAGCGAGCATCATACCGTTTGATGACGGTAACCCTTTTGAAGGATTGTCATAAAAGCCAGACGCGATCTTGATCACGTAGCTAGTGGTGTCTGCAATGTATCCTGACTTTACGTGACAATCACCGTTCGTCTTGGGAAAGCTCAGATGTACCACCTCACCTGTCTGCACATAGCCTTTGGCGGACGCTATATAAGCGTCTTTTATGCAATCAACGGCGGCGTCAAAATTAAACAACGCCTTAATCTGTGATTTATTGAGGTCGAACATGCATAGGTCTCTTTCAGGTTAGAGAATGAATTTTGAAGAGTGTGCCATTATCATGC
>CAJJBZ010000015.1 GCA_905182535.1 uncultured Planktomarina sp. | reverse complement strand
GGGGTGAAGTTGACGGGATCGTTACGACGGCTTGGGTTCCTGCAGTTGTTGCGGCACAAGCCTTAACAAATATGGGCGATAAGCGTATCAAAATGGTGGGTATTGACCATGATGAAGTGGTTTTGGAGGCAATCAAAGCTGGTTTTGTGCATGGCACAATGCTGCAAAACCCTTACGGTCAGGGGTATATTGGTTCTTATGCAATGGATAAAATAAGAGGCGGCTGCACGTTCAAAGCAGACGCACCATGGAAATCGACTGCCCAAACTGATCAGTTTATCGATTCAGGAACTGTATTCGTGGATATCACTGACGTTGACAATTACGTTGATGCTATGAGAGGGATTTCTTTAGAAATTCTTAAAACGTTTGAAGGCGATTTTCTGGATTGCTAAAACACCTGATGGGGAGGGTTACCTCTCCCCTTCACATTACTGCTCAATTGAACGGCTGTGACACAATAAATGAATAAGAAAATTCCAAATTTTATATTTACAAAT
This sequence comes from uncultured Planktomarina sp., assembly GCA_905182535.1. Taxonomy (GTDB): domain Bacteria; phylum Pseudomonadota; class Alphaproteobacteria; order Rhodobacterales; family Rhodobacteraceae; genus Planktomarina; species Planktomarina arctica. The sequence continues at coordinate 12,496 of CAJJBZ010000015.1, read as the reverse complement.
CAGTTTGGTTTACTGTGCCTTGTATTAATTTTTATCGTAATATTTTCAACCGTTACAGACGGCTTTACATCGAGATTTAATATTTTTGCCTTATCACGGGTAATCGCAATCGATATAATGATCGGTCTTGCAATGATGGTGGTGATCTTAACAGGAGGCTTAAACCTAGCGCTCGGGGCAATCGGAGTATGTGCCGCGATGTTTGGTGGTTGGTGCATGGAGGTTTTGGAAATACCCATAATACCTTCGATACTTCTTATGCTCGGTATGGGTTCGTTTTTAGGATGGATAAACGGTTTTATAACGGTTAAAACTGGTGTTCATAGTTTTATCGTCACTTTGGCCACGATGAGTATTTACTTCGGATTTATGACCATGCTGACGGAAGCTGAAGCATTTCGAAGACTTCCTGAGTTATTTACCGATTTTGGTTCAGCCAAACTGTTTAATAAATATATATCGCCGCTTCTGTTGGTGAGCGTCGCAACCTGTTTTGTCCTGTTTTATGTTTTTCGGTTTACCGATATTGGCCGTAAATTAATTGCGGCTGGAGCAAACCCCGAGGCAGCAGAATTGTCTGGAATATCGGTGAATACGATGTTCATTTATTGTCATATTTTGTCAGGTTTTTTGGGCGCTTTGGCCGCGATTTTGCTTACAACGCGTATCGGCGCTGCGATACCCTCAATGGCGGGACAATTGGGTATGGATTGGTTGCTGCCGGCATTTCTTGCACCTGTTATCGGAGGTACTCTTTTATCAGGCGGTAAACTATCAGTTTTTGGAACCATGCTTGGTGCTGTTTTGGTTACGCTTCTAACAAATGGTCTTTACCTTCTGGACGTTGGTGAATTTTGGATTCGATTTTTCCTTGGTATTATTCTTTTAATGGCTGTCTTGCTCGACAGGACCAGAGAATATTTTACGCTCAGAAAAGTGATAGTATCGTGAATACTAGCATGGCTACATTATTCAAAAAAGATTGGTTCGGTTTATTGATTGTTGTGATTGTCAGTGGACTTGCCATTGCAGCTGTCAAGCCGGCTTTTCTATCGCATTTCAATTTATATGTTTTGATGGTGAGCACAAGTTATATGCTCATAATTGCTTTGGCACAGATGATAATTATTGCGATTGGCCAGATGAACCTGTCAGTTGGTGCCATTGGAGGATTAGTGGCAATTTCTTTCAGTGGCCTGATGGAAGTACATCAAATTTCCGTTCCAGTTGCTGTTTTAATTGGCCTAGTGATTGGCATGATGTGTGGATTTTTAAATGGATACATAACGGCTAAATCTGGTATTTCAGCTTTCATAATAACTTTAGCGACACTGTATATATTTAAGGGTATAAACTTAGGAATTACCGAGGCTGAACCATTCTACAATATTCCAGAAACTGTCAAAAACTTTGGAAATGCCAAACTAGGTAATACTCCTATCCCATTCTTAATCGTTATCCCAATAATTATAACATTTTTAATGTGGGTCTTTATGAACAGAACGGAGACTGGCCGCCATATGCTTGCCTATGGAAACAGCGTTCAATCAGCCGAATTAATAGGGATATCTTCATCAAAAGTTGTCATTACGGCGCATGTTATTTCAGGGTTTTTGGCGGCGACAGCGGGAATATTAGTCGTTTGCAGGTTGCAGCTTGGAACGCCAAATATTGGGGATTCATGGCTGTTACCATCTTTCGCGGCTCCAGTGATTGGCGGGGCGATTTTGGCGGGTGGCAAAGTGGATGTTATTGCCACCGCTCTTGGCGTTTTGATCGTTGTGATAATATCACAAGCATTAGTGATCTTTAAAATCGACCCATTCTTTGTTCAGATATTTTTGGGAGTTATGATTTTAATCGCCGTTTTGGTAAACCGCTATCGAGAGTACAAGCAAGAAGCTCTCAGAAAGATTTTCAACAGTGAGTGAGTTTTGCCTTGAAATAAGCTCGGCTAATAAATCCTTTCCGGGAGTCAAGGCGCTGGATCAGGCGAGTTTCCGGCTGAGAAAAGGATCAATTCATGCTCTTCTCGGAGAGAATGGCGCCGGTAAGTCTACCCTCATTAAAATAATTACAGGCGTTCACAAGCAGGATAGTGGGAAGTTATTTATAAACGGGAAAGAAGAAACACTTAACAACCCAAATGATGCGACAAAATTTGGCATATCTGTTGTTCACCAAGAAAGAAACTTAATCAGACGCTTCTCGGTTGGTGAGAACCTGATGTTGAATAACTTGCCTAAAACAGCACTAGGTCTAATTGATTACGATGAGATTACAATTAAGTCAAAAAAATGGCTTGAAATGATGGATCTTGATATCGATCCAAAGACTGTCGTCTCTGAACTCACCGTTGCCAAAATGCAGCTTTGTGAGATAGCCAAAGCCCTATCGCTTAGGGCGAAAATTCTTTTATTGGATGAGCCAACCTCTTCGCTTTCTCCTCAGGAATCAGAAAATTTATTCGCATTGCTGAAGAAAATTGTTCGCGACGAGGGCGTAAGTATTGTTTTTGTAAGCCATAAATTGGAGGAAGTATTTAATATTTGTGACGATGTCACAGTTTTACGTGACGGAGAGAATGCATGTACTTCAGAAGATATAAAAAATCTTGATAGGCAAAAACTTGTCAGATTAATGATTGGACGTGACGAACAGATCGTAAAATCGGCCCGAAAAATTGAAAATGCCAAAGACATAATACTAGCTCTAAAGAATGTTAAAACAGAATTAGGACATAAGAATATAGATCTAGAGCTGAACCGATCAGAAATAATAGGCCTTTACGGTTTAGTTGGGGCAGGCAGAACAGAATTGATGAAATGTCTTATTGGACAAGACAAGATCACTGATGGGGATGTTATAGTTAACGGTAAAAAGGTAACGATAAACTCGCCTAAAACTGCTTTGGAAAAATTCAAAATTGGTTACATAAGTGAGGATAGAAAAAAAGAGGGCTTGATACTTATCCATAATGTTTTGGACAACACCAGCATTACCGTCTGGTCACAAATTAGAAAAGCCTTTGGGTTCGTTACCGATGGAATGATTGCCAATAAAGTCGATTCCTATATTCGCCAACTTGAGGTAAAAACCACCATCAAACTATCAGTTAATTTCAAATTTATCTGGAGGTAATCAGCAGAAAATCAGTGTGGCCAAGTGGCTGGCGGCTGGAACTGATATTTTAATTATTGACGAGCCAACTGTGGGAATCGATATTAAAACTAAAGCATACCTTCATGAATTAATCATAAAGCTGGCGGATAATGGCACTTCAATAATCTTGATATCAAGTGACATGCCAGAAATGATAAGTCTTGCGGATAAAATTTTAGTGATGAAAGACTTTCAGGTGAATGGCATTGTAGAAAACGATCATGATTACGACGCGGTAAGCAGCAAGATTATGGAATTTATCCATACATAAAGGGCAATAAACGGGGGCTGACTTGCGTGTGCTGGTCAAATGTAGTTTTGCAGAATTACTTACAATCATCACACAACTGCGACATAATTCGCATTTAATCGTTCTAATTAACATTTTTTAGAAAAGAAATTTCATGGGCCAAAATTGGGCCTTGTGTCAAACTGAATAAAATTTCGCGCAGGTTTCACCCAATATCAAAGATTGCTCTTCGGTTGACAGTTTTGAAACCCAATCGTCAACAATACTAATAGTGGCATTATAATCTGCGGCGACAGTGCACACAGGCCAATCAGATCCAACCATCAAACGATCTGCACCAAAGGCTTCATAAACAAAATCAAGATAAGGAATAAAGTCTGACGCATGCCAGTTTATCCAATCTGCTTCAGTCACCAAGCCTGAAAGTTTGCACATTACATTGGGATATGTGGAAATTTCATTTATACCATGTTTCCATGCTTCCATATCGCTTCCATCCATTGCCGGTTTCGCAATATGGTCCACAACAAAGGGCTGATTTGGCAGGTTTTGGACAAGTCTAATCGCTGATGGCAAGTGTATTGTGCGCAGCAATAAATCATAGGTGAAGTTATATTTATCTAACAGTGAGACGCCGTTTAAGTGAGCCGTACTATCTGCGAAATCCAAATCAGTTCTGTCATGGATAAGCATACGAAAACCTTTAAGTTTTGGAGTGCCATAGTAGTTATCTAGCACTGCCTCAACATCATCCGCGCATAAATCTATCCAGCCAACGACACCTTTGATTGAAACATGCGTTTGCGCCAACTGCAAAAGGAAATCGGTTTCTGATACAACCTCTCTTGCTTGCACTGCTATGGAACCATCGCGTCCCGTTTCAGACAAAAGAGGAGCCAAATCATCGGGCGAAAAATTTCGCTTCAACGCCTCTAATTCATTTGTCATCCAAGTGAAGTCAGAAGCGTTTTCTGAAAAGTTCCAAAAATGTTGGTGAGCGTCAATTTTCATGGGGCACCATAATTTACTCAGAGTTAGTTTTTTCAAAATTTAAGATCATGGATACCCTAATTTTTGGAAAAAATCCGAGTATTTACTATAGTAAATTTACGTCTTGCATGGTTATTAAGCTTATGGTTGAGATCTTTCTGAAAAATGGTACCATGGTAGCTGTTAAAGTAAACAAAAAACGTTAGGATTTATTTTTGGCTTCCTCTAACCTCAAATCAAGAAACCAAGATCTAGCCATCGTTAAAAATTTATCAGTTGCAATGCAAGTGCACAATTATCTACGGCAACAAATATTAAAACTAAATCTCAAACCGGGAAAAGCTTTAAGTGAGAAAGAGTTGTCGCTTCAACTGGGCGTTAGCCGCACGCCGGTCCGGGAAGCGTTCATCCGGCTGTCAGAAGAAGGTCTTGTTGATATATTTCCACAACGGGGAACGATTGTTGCGCCGATTAGAATGGAGGAAATTAAAGAATCTCAATTTCTGCGTGAAATTTTGGAAACGGCAATTGTACGGCGCGCGGCAGAGAGTATTGGAACAAAGTCATTAAGGCTTTTGGAAGCGAATTTAACCAATCAAGAAAAATCTTTGAAACATACAGATTTCACCGAGTTTATGGAATTGGATGAAGAATTTCATCACTTGCTCTGCCAAGGGGTATCACTTCCTCGTGCATGGCGCGTTATTCAGGCGGTAAAGGGTCAACTTGACCGAATGCGCTTCATTGGCCTGCCGCAACCTGGGCATGCAGCTTTGATGTTCCATCAACATTCCATCATTTTGGAAGCAGTAAAAAATGGCTATCCAGATATTGCGGCAAAAGAAATGGCGAAGCACTTGACTGAAATATGGGCGTCTATTGAACGTATGGAATTGGATGAACGTAGTTTTGGTGAATGAAATAGCGGCTGATTGCCGGTGAGGATGCCAAAGCTATGTGTTATTTTCAGCAGTGATGACGCATTCTTCACCCAAACATTAGTCTGTGTGGAAAACCTCTTCCATAATCGACCATTGCTCATTAGGGTTACTGCTTTCCATTCGTATTTGAAGTGGGTCTGTTATTTTCCACCATTCCTGCGTTCTTGGATCAGCAGCTACTTTTGCTAAATCCGCTTCAAAATCAACTCCATAATATTCCCAATACCCAAAGAGAAAATTCTCAGGCTCGCGTAAAAATATCGTATAATTTTTTATGTTTGCCTTTGCTATAGTTTCCAAAACATCTGGCCACACAATCGCATGCAATTTTTTATACTCTTGGATTTTATCAGCCTTTAGCCGAATAACCATACCCATGCGTTTCACCATAAACCTCCTTTATGCCTCAGTTATATTGTAACTGCTGCCGTTTTCTACGTTAGAAGAAATAGCGTCCCAATCCCATTTAATGCCTAAGCCCGGCGAATGGGACGGTCGCGCGATACCGTTTTCTATGTCTATGCCTGCTTCTGTAATCAGATCGAGCTGCGGGATATATTCAAGCCACGGAGCATTGGGAATAGCGCAAACAAGCGGAAGATGAAGTTCCATCAAAAAGTGGGGGCAAACAGTAACATTGAATGCTTCGGCCAAATGGGCAACTTTCAACCATGGGGAAATACCTCCAATACGCGCAACATCCACTTGAATGATTGAGCAGGCACCCGCGACCAAATAATCCTTAAACTGACTAAGACTGTAAATACTCTCTCCAATTGCGATCGGAACACTTGTACCATTGGCAAGCCGGGAATGCTGAAGCACGTCATCCGCGGGAAGTGGTTCTTCGAACCATGCTATATTATAGTCCTCCAACATGCGTGCCCGCCGAATTGCTTCCGAAATGGAAAAGCCTTGATTTCCATCAGTCATAATTTCAAACTCATCGCCCACCGCTTCGCGTACCGCGCGCAACCTTCTATTATCTTCAAATAAACTGGGGCGACCAATTGACAGCATTAGCCCCTTGAAACCCTTTTTCTTTAGCAGAAATTGCGCCTTAAACCAGTGCTGAGGGCTCTAGATGAAGCCACCCACCCTCGGTCGTGTAAAGTGGAATTTGATCGCGAGTTCCGCCCGTTGCTATATGAAGTGGTAGCCCTGCTTTTAAACATTTCAGATCCCAAAGTGCCGTATCAATGGCAGCCAAAGCCAAAGAAGTAATGGCACCCACAGACGTGGCATGTGTTAAAAAGAGTAATTCCCTCCAGATCGCATCAATTCGATTTGCTTCTTTGCCTATCAGAGCAGGGGCTAACGTTTTTTCTAGCAATGCGATAACCGATGGGCCGCCTGTACCAATAGTATAAGTGTAGCCCGTACCAATTACGCCATCACTATCATGAATTCTTACTATTGGAGTTTCCTGAGCATCAAACGACTGAATTGCATCCACTCGTTTTACTTTAGGCGACAGGTTAACCATCATAATTTCAACGCGTGTTATCCTTGCCATCCTTATTACCCCATAAAAAATGTTTGTATCTAGCCCTAGTATGAAAGCCTAACTGCTTTCGAGCATACTGAAAAGATCGGTAATGATCGCTGGAGTGTCTTAGCCCCCTAGACTTGAGCCATTATATAATTGTCATGGGAGGACATATAGATGGCTCGGAAGCTATATTCTGATGAGCAAGTATTAAAGTTATTGTGTGAGGTTGATTTTCACGTGCCCGATGGTTTGGACGTTGTAAGGGTGTTGTCAAACAAAGTCTAACAGGTATCAAAGCACCACGATCACACAAATCTATTAAGCGCAGATTTGAAACCACTCAATGAGAGCGGCACTGCGTTTTTGCTTATAAGTATGTCTGCTTTCTAGATGTCTTCCATGATTGAAGTGGTTGTATATCTGGGCGTGATAACTGACAAATTTCTGAAGTGCCGCAACCGTCTTGAAACGCTGCATCGCTCGTTCTCGTCGTCGAAATGGCAGATGTGAATTTTCGCATCTGTTGTTGGATCGGCCGCCGCATAATTGACGATCTACAACGCCAATCTCACGAAAAGCCGCGCCATAGGACGCCAGCTTGTCTGTCGTGATGATCTTTGGTGATCCGTGCTTTCGCATTGTTTTTATGAGGAACTTCTTCGCTGCAGCCTTGTTGCGTCGCTTTGTAACAAAGCATTCAAGAACTTCGCCTTCATGATCAACAGCACGCCAAAGGTAAAAGCGTTCTCCATTTATTTTCACAAAGACTTCATCCAGGTGCCATTGCCAGTTCGAATGTTGCCCTGCCCTATTTTTACGGATTTCCTTAGCAAATTTTGCACCAAAACGTTCAACCCAAAACCGAACTGTTTCGTGACAGATATCGACGCCGCGTTCATGCAAGATGTCTTCCACCTGACAAAAACTCAATGGATAACGTATGTAATACATCACTGCCAATCGGATGATTTCAGGTGAAGTCTTGAAATATTTGAAGGGAGAACATGTTGTCATTTACCAAAAATAGGGATCAACCGCAAAACCGTCAAGTTTGTCTGACAACACCCATATTAACATCTGCATAGTTTCTACTGCGGCTGTGCGGTTGGTGAAGGTGGGGTGATTGTTTTATGCCCGCTATAGATACAGCCTCTTCGCGGATGTCAGCGATCGTCGGCCCAAGGCGCAGGTACGTTATAGGTTTCTGATAATTCAGTAAAATTACTGACTGTGATTGGATCAAGCGGAATCCCGTCTTTGCGCCTTTGCTCCGCTGTGGCCCATTCTCGGTCGCCCGGTGCCATGACCTGTTGACCGGCGCGGGGTTTTGAGCCTCGCAATTGGGTGAGATAGTGGATCATCCCAGCCTGTACCAGTGAGGCTGCTATGAACGCAGCCGGATCAATCACAATAACAAACGCGCCCATCTCGCGCGCTTGGCTGAAATTGGGACCCGCCATTGGTGCAATGTCAGGGCTGACCTTCATGCCGCTGAGTACGGCCGAAAAAATGTCGGCTACGCCGCCCAGCGCCGCTCCTTTAAACCCAAAGTCTGCTCCGCCCAGCGGTGCCAGCATTTCGGTTGCAAAAGGGTCGGTAGTGGCCGTGCCGGTATGATCGGATGCCACATCGGACGGCAGGTTGCGGCCGAGCGACCGATGAAGTTCAACCCGATTGAAAGGCACCGAACTGGTTGCCATATCAAGCAGCCAAGGATTGTGCTGTCCCGATGGTACGGCAACCGAAATCGGGTTGGTCCCATGGAACGGTTCTGCGCCATCGAACAGGCGGACAAAGCTGTCTGAGTTGCCAAACACCATTGTTATCATGCCGGCATCTGCTCCGGCTTTGGCAAAAGCCCCGGCCGGTCCGAAATGTGACGTGTTCTGAATTGATACCGCGGCGATCCCAGTTTCTTTGGCGGTCTTACTGGCGTGATCTACAGCGGCAAATGTGGCAACTGCACCTTGGGCATTGTCGGCCTCTAAAACAAGCGTTCCAGATCGTACTTGGCGGATTTTCAGCATAGGGTTTTTATTGAGCCTACCTCCGTTGAAGGCCTTTACATAATGCGCAAGCAGCCGAATGCCATGGCTGTCGACCCCATGTGTAGAGCCATGCATCATTGCCCGCGTGGCGGCATCTGTGCTGGCGTCGTCGGTATCAATGGCGCATAAAATCTGTCGACAAAATCTGTCTAAAGCAGAGACCGAAGCAGACTGACTTTTTTCACTTGGCATTTTGTTCCCCTTAAGAGATTATTTATAATCTGCGGTCACACAATACTCTGCAGCTTATCTTGGTTACACGTTATTTAATGTTATTGTCAGATATTTAACGACAGACACAAGTAAGAACCCGATTTGCGGCCAATAAATGGCACAGGGCGAGGTGAGGTTGTCAAATGTATATTACCATCACAAGCAACAGGTTGGTCGGACTTCAGAGGGCTTACAGCGCATCTCAGAGGCTAATATCAAGCACGGGCGGCAGACGAAGGACAAGCTGGCAGCCCAGCGCCATGCGGCGAAGGTCGAGGTCGGGTTGTTGGAGAGCTAAAGCAGCTTGAACGCCAGCTGGTTGATGCTGGGCTTATGCCTGACGGTTAGTTATGAATACAAGCCATACATTTTATAACAACCGGGTTAGCCAATAGCCGCGCCTCTTCAATCTCATCCCCACACTCAAGGCAATAACCGAACTCTTCCTCCTTCAGACGTTGCAGTGCTGCTTGAAGTGATCCCTTGAGGACATCTCTTCTTCTCTGCTGCGCTTGCGCCATAGCTTGGGATTGCAGGGCGTCCATGCGCGAAAGCCTTCCAACCGACTGCTGGTCTAGCTCAACGGTCTTCTGTGCGCTCTGGCCCAGCGCATTGTCTGCAGTAAGCTCTTCTAGCTGCAGTTCGATAAGCTTTTTATATTTGGTGAACTTAGGTTCCATACCCAGCATTAACTGCACATGCGTAGCTTCACATCAATCCACAAGATTCAGAGAAACACACTTGGCCTTTCATTCAGATCGCGTAGTTTGATACGTAAGTAATCACTCGCATGGCCTGCTTGATGCGCGCCATGCCCGGGTTAAGGTTCATAATTGTTTTGTGAAGAAGGTAGTGACATTGGAAGTTTCAGGAAAAATAATTGAGATATTGCCAGTTAAATCAGGGCAATCGGCTAACGGCGAATGGCGCAAGCAGGAATACATTTTAGAGACTGAGGCCCAATACCCCAAGAAAGTTTGCTTCATGGCTTGGGGTGATAAGATTGATCAGTTTAATTTGCAGCAAGGAGAAGCAGTTGAAGTTTCAATCGATCTGGAAAGCCGTGAGTATAACGGCCGCTGGTACACAGATGTAAAAGCTTGGAAGGTTTCGCGTAATGGTAGTGATGCAGACAACTCGCAATCATTTGGCAGCCAAGATAGCAACGCTCCACCGATTGCAGATATTACTGCCTTCGACAACGGTGACATTCCATTTTAAAAATACGAAATAAGCAAAACCTTTTTCAGGAAAAATGTGACAGCAGGACATATCACTAGTGCTGTCAAACTATTGAGAACTCGCACCGGATTGCGGGCACAGCCTAAATATATGCGCTCAACAATTGACGCCACTCAGCGAGAGCAGCGGCACGGTTCAGCTTGAAAGCGATGCGTGAATAAAGATGGCGCTTTCTGCAGCCCCTCACAGCCAACATAACTATCCCCAGATAATTTCCACCACCGCCTTCAAGAAAGCCTTGGACAAACTAACCGGCGTCTATCAGTCCCGTACTTCTAGTGGGATGCAATGGCAGGGTATCCAGCCTGTTATGCAGTTCTAGGCCCAGATCAGTGTAGTTAGTGTAGTCTGTGTAGGCATTTTGGGAAACTTTCTACTGGGATATTTCCGGGGACTTTTGCGATTTGCCTACACTACCTACACTAACTACACTCTTATCTCTCTTCTTTAACGAGAAAGGGGTATTAATAAGGGGACACCTTCCTCGTTGAAGTAGCATCCACAAACAGCCCCCGCACTCTGCTCAGTAGAAACCGTCAAGTCCGGTCACTTAAGTCAGATACTACTAGTTTACGAACTCCAGTCACCAATCTCGGGTCAGGCTATATACGGCATCCCCAGGGGGTGGGGTGGCACATGCACCCCCCAGTCGCATTACTGACCAGATTACTGACCTATGGCATACGCGGTCGTGGCGGAATTGGTAGACGCGCAGCGTTGAGGTCGCTGTGAGGTAACACTCGTGCGGGTTCGAGTCCCGCCGACCGCACCATTATCAACCGGACTAGAGCAATCTTCTGGTAGATAATCAACTGATAACATTCTCATAAATATCATTGCCTTAGTATCAGGCTGGAGAGAATGTTGACCAAATTACTTTCCTTCCATCTTTTTCATCCACCTATCACAGACCTCTAAGCCGTACCCTGAACCATATCCCTGACCAACGCTACCTGTAGCCCAACCACCTATTTGATCAATTATATCCGATGGACATTCCACTGCTCTGAGCCTGTCTCTCATTGAATGCCTAAAACTATGCATAGTGCATCCCTGAGGAACATATTGATGCAGCCACTTGTTTAAAGCGGCACTGGCTGAGTTGGCATTGGTGGTCGATGTCTTATTGTATCTGGGAAAGGCATAAGCAAGGTCTGGATTGGCGTTTGCGATACACCGTGCAGCCCACAGAGAGGCGTTAGTGAGTGGGACAACCCTTACACTGCCAGAAGTCTTTACGGCTCTCCACGGATGAACGGTAACCCGCACAAAGGGTATCTCAGCATCAAGGACTAAATCTGACTTTAATAGACCAGCGGCTTCGGCAAGACGAAGGCCAGTATCTGATACTAAGGCAACTAACCACCGCATCTCGTCGTCTATGAGACGGCATTGATCCTGTACCTTTCTGATATCTTCGATTGGTATTGGAAGACGCTTAGAGACCCCAGCCGTTTTATCATAATACATCCCCGTAAAAGGGTTCTTTAAGTCTAACGCATACTCAGAGATGGCGAAGTTAAACACTGCTCTGATAGAACTCATTACTCGGCTGACACTAGAGCCAACCATTCCCTTGGCTATGAGGTAATCTCTATACGCCAAAGCATCGGCCCTCGAGTATCTGCCCAAGTCCTTGGCCCCGCAAGTCTCTACGAGATAGGTACAGGCTCTCTGAGCAGCCGTACGGAAGGTCTTGCCTCTATTGGTACCTTTCTGAGCTAGATATGTTTCTAACGCCTGAGAAAGCGTGAGGTTGGCACTGCAATGTCTGGACACACGAGGCTGAGTATTTCCAGAATCTGGCTCATATGCCGACTTTAACAAATTACGCCCGATTAGATCAGGATTAGTCATCCGAAGGTGCGACCAGTATTCGTCTAGCTTAGCCGCAGCGACCGAAGCCCTCGACTTAGCAGTCTGGGCAGACCTCGTCTTCAACCCTTGAACGATTCGAGGATGGGAATAATGCTGTACGAGGTCAGCGGGAACACGCCTTGAGAAGTAGTAATACCCGGCACGGTTAAACGTAAAAGGAACGCTTTTGGTCAGTAATTTGGTCAACATTCTCTCCAGCCTGATACTAAGGCAATGATATTTATGAGAATGTTATCAGTTGATTATCTACCAGAAGATTGCTCTAGTCCGGTTGATAATG
>CAJJBZ010000014.1 GCA_905182535.1 uncultured Planktomarina sp. | reverse complement strand
TATCTCCGGCACATTCAATATTCCGTTGGCGGTGAATGACAGCATTGCAGCGTTTGCGCGCAGTAGTGCAAATGTGACGCCCATTTACGAAACTACAGACCTTGTCAGATTTCTTCGGTCCAGTTTCAAGCTCGCAGTGGTGACCAATTCCGAAGATGAGGTCGCCAATGCGTCGCTAATTCAGGTTGGTTTGCGCGACCACTTCGACCATATTGTTTCGATCTCAAGCGGTCTACCGCCAAAACGGTGTTGTCAGACAAACTTGACGGTTTCGCGGTTGATCCCTATTTTTGGTAAATGGAAACATGTTCTCCCTTTAAATACTTCAAGACTTCACCTGAAATCATCCGATTGGCAGTGATGTATTACATACGTTATCCATTGAGTTTTCGTCAGGTGGAAGACATCTTGCATGAACGCGGCGTCGATATCTGTCACGAAACAGTTCGGTTTTGGGTTGAACGTTTTGGGTCAAAGTTCGCGCGAGAAATCCGTAAGAATAGGGCAGGGCAACACTCGAACTGGCAATGGCACCTGGATGAAGTCTTTGTGAAAATAAATGGAGAACGCTTTTACCTTTGGCGCGCCGTTGATCACGAAGGCGAAGTTCTTGAATGCTTTGTTACAAAGCGACGCAACAAGGCTGCAGCGAAGAAGTTCCTTATAAAAACAATGCGAAACCAGGGATCACCCAAGATCATCACGACAGACAAGCTGGCATCCTATGGCGCGGCTTTTCGTGAGATTGGCGTTGTAGATCGTCAATTATGTGGCGGCCGGGCAAACAATCGGTGTGAAAATTCACATCTGCCATTTCGACGACGAGAACGAGCGATGCAGCGTTTCAAGACGGTTGCGGCACTTCAGAAATTTGTCAGTTATCACAGTCAAATCTATAACCACTTCAACCATGAAAGACATCTAGAAAGCAGGCAATCCTTCAAGCAAAAACGTACAACTGCTCTCACGGAGTGGTTCAATTTCTGTGCCGCATGATGATTGACTTGATGTGCCTTTTACGGGTGTTCAAGTTTGTCTGACAACACCTGTTAAATTGTCGTCAGACAAGCATCCCACGAGCTTCAATTGGTATTACGTCAATAATCTGGCCACCTCTAACAGCTACCAACTGGTCAACCATGTTTACGGCAACGCAAACATGGTTTGGAATAACACGTACTATGTCACCAACTAACGGTTTATTTGCACATTCTGAAAGATCAAGAAATCCATGTTCTTCCGCAAATTTATGTATTCGAGCATCAGGATGTTCGAGGATCAACCCAAAGCCTTGGAGGCCTCCTGTGTCAGACGTTAATGTCTTTGAACCCGCATCCAAAATGCCTCGTTGTGCTCCACCGCGGCTAACCACGCTTGAATAAACACCGAATGCACAATTTTCCTGCGTCGCAAATCCATCTTCAATCATCATCCGGTCGTTAAAAATACAGGTTCCGGCCCGATGTTCAGTAGCACCTAATAGTTTGCCAATATTAGCGAAGTTAGGTGTTCCCCCTGTTGAAACGATGCCGGGCTGATACCCTAAGGAAGTTAGACCTTTTACCATCTCATCGAGAAAGATTTGCGTTTCAGGCCAGCTGTCCTTTGATGGATAAAACAGCATGCCCACAAAGTTTAGCATTGGATCGTTTTTAATTATTTGGACCAGCGCAAGGGCTTCGCGAGGTGTCTCAACACCTGCACGTTTTTGGCCAGTGTCACATTCAATCATCACATCTAGCGGACGCTCAGCTTCTCTTGCAGCATCCGAATAAGCAGCAAGTGAAAATAAGCTGTCGCTACACACCTTTAAAGGCACACGCCTTTGCAGCGACGCCAGTCGGCCAGATCGAGCTGCACCAATCAAATTGGTAGCTATAACAATGTCAGTAATGCCGTTATTTGCCATCACCTCAGCTTCTCCAAGTTTTTGACAAGTAATACCTTGAGCGCCAGCTGCAATCTGCATTTTTGCTAGTAAAGGCGACTTATGAGTTTTTATGTGTGGCCGATTTTTTACCCCAGCATTGTCACATAAGGTCTGAGCACGTTTTATATTGCGGTCGACCACGTCAAGATCGATCACAGCACATGGTGTACCAAAGTTTTCAATAATTGAGGTTTTAAGTGCAGAAATATTCCTATTCATTTAATTTATCTATCCAAACTTAAGGTGAGTATACAGTTAAAGGTTTGGCTGCTGCGAGCCGCGGCCCGCGTGCCTTGAAAATCAGGTACTTGGTTCATGGTTCTTGGTTAAAATGGTACCCAGAAGAGGGGTTCGATGCCTTAGCAAGGACCTTGGTCCGAGTGGGTTCATTTCAATAACAAAATGTTAGCAGCCCACAAGCACAACGCAAGTGCCTTGTTCGGGTACACCCAGCGGTACCACGCTCAAACAAGGGGTTACTTAGCCCAATCCAGTCAGACCAAGGGCCCAGGACCATGGACTTAGGGCCCCGGATCACGGGCCTCGCGCCTTGGGTATTGGGGCCTTTACTGTTGGTCGATTCAGAACCATTTCAAGCAGTGTTGGAACGCCATCTCTACTCACGTACCAATTTCAAGCTGAACCGTGCCGCTGCTCTCGCTGAGTGGCGTCAATTATTGAGCGCATAGATTTAGGCTATGCTAGTGATCTGATGCGAGTTTTCATTAAGTTGACAGCACCAATCAGTGTGCTGAAGGAGTGGCTGGAGAAGACAAAACAGTAATTTGGTCAACAGTGGCAGACTTGTGTCTTTCTGAAACCTAGACCAGTCTAACGTTATGCCTCAGATTACTAAAAACTTAAGGTTAATCTTAATTACTGCTTCAATCTTCTCATGGAGCTGTGCGGCGGCTGAGCAAGTCACTTTTTCTGATAGCTGGAATGAGCAGACATTTTCTCTATTCTCTAGCAATGAGTTTGAACTTAATGGTGATACTCTCGAAATTAGCTCTGATGGCACTGTATCCATTTTGTGGAAAATTTTACCGCCTTTGATGTGGGAGGCTAATCAAGCTAATTGGGATTGGGTAGTGAAAGCTTCAGTGCCACCTACCGACCTCACTTTAAAAGGCGGTGATGACCGGAACTTGTCCATCTATTTTTTGTTCTTGCCCGAAGAATACGCATCTAAAACAACTGGCAAATTGACTGAACTACTCCGCAATGAACATGCACGGGTGTTGATGTATGTTTGGGGGGGACGCCACAACCCAGGAGAAATACTGCCTTCACCTTACTTAGGAGAGCTTGGCAAAAGCCTCATTTTACAAAGAGCTGGTACTGGAACAGCAGTAACAGTGGCTTGCACCTTAGCTTTCTGTTGGGATGTAGTACGCAGCCCTTGGACAATACGATGGTAAGAATAATGGCCTCGTAGGTCAGCAGGAACACGACGAGAAAAGTAATAGTAGCCATTACGAACGAAAGTATGGGGGATAGAATTGGTCAGCAATTTGGTCAGTACTCACATGCGGCATTACAAGCGCCGGGCTAAAAGATATGAGTAATAACTGATGCTTACTTAGGGTATGCCACTGCTAGTAAGGCAGTTTATGGCGGACAGACAGGGTGTTCATCTCCTATTACATCCGTCATTGATCAGCTAACTCTCTGTATTCACTCGATACAGCATACCCCAGTTCACTGCAATAAGGCGCATATTGGTCAGTAATCTGGTCAGTAATTGACTAGAGGGTGCATGTGCCGCCCCACCCGCTACGGATGCCGTATATAGCCCTGACCTGAGATTGGTGGCTGGAGTTCGTAAACTAGCAGTATGCGGCTGTGAGAGGCTGTGTTGACAGTTACTGCTGAGCAGAGTGCGGGGACTGCTTGTGGATGCTACTTCAACGAGGGAGTTGCCCCTTATTTATTACCCTTTCTCGTTAAAGAAGAGAGATAAGAGTGTAGGCAGTGTAGGCTGTGTAGGCAAATCGCAAAAGTCCCCAGAGATCTCCCAGTAGAAAGTTTCCCAAAATGCCTACACAGCCTACACTACCTACACTAATCTGGGCTTAGAACTGCATAACAGGCTGGATACCGCTCCACTGCATCCCACTGGAAGTACGGGACTGGTAGACGCCGGTTAGTTTGTCCAAGGCTTTCTTGAAGGCGTTGGTAGACTGAGGCTTACGACCAATGGCTTGGCAGCAAATGGCGCTAAGCCGTTGCCAAAATTGCATTTACCTGCACTTAATGCAACCCTGTCTAGTCTGCATGAACCTGTTTGGCGCAGGTTGAACCTCAAAACGCCCTCATTTTATAAATAAAATTTTAGGTTTGCAGAATTATACTTGGAATAATAACATACTGTAATGAAAAACCTAAAGGCAATCATTTTTGATCTGGATGGCACTCTGATCCATAGTGCACCTGATATGCACGCTGCAGTAAACGTCACTCTCAACACCCTTGGTCGTGACGCGCTTGATTTATCCACCATTATCTCGTTTATTGGAAACGGATTTGAAAAAATGGTTGAACAGAGCCTTGACGCAACGGGTTGGTATGATGGTTCGGTCAGGAAAACCGCTCTAGATTTGTACTTAAAAAACTACAATCAGAACATAACGACCCTGACCCGACCCTATCCCGGTGTTGTGTCTGCGCTTCGGGGGTTTCAGCGCGCAGGTGTTCCGATGGGTATTTGCACAAACAAATTAACCAAGCCCGCTAAAGAAATCTGTGCCCGTCTTGACTTGATGCAGTTCTTCAAAGTGATCGCGGGGGCGGAGGATTACCAGCCTAGAAAACCTGATCCGACCTCTTTATTAAATTGCATCAAAGACC
Source organism: uncultured Planktomarina sp. (assembly GCA_905182535.1). GTDB lineage: Bacteria > Pseudomonadota > Alphaproteobacteria > Rhodobacterales > Rhodobacteraceae > Planktomarina > Planktomarina arctica. The sequence continues at coordinate 77,908 of CAJJBZ010000014.1, read as the reverse complement.
TGTCCAGTACTCCGTCAGAAACATTATATGTTGGAGACAGCACTATCGATTACTTTACGGCGCTCAACGCTGATGTGCCATTTCGGTTGTTTTCCAACGGCTATTTGAATGCACCATTGCCAGACCTTTTAAAGGCTGACCGCTTTGAAAAATGGACAGCCCACGGCATCCTAGTTGCTTAACTTACAAGCAAAATTTAACTTGCAAATTCATTTGGTGAGTGTAGCCTTTGGTAATCTGGGAGGATATTATAATGAAACTAATAAATTCACTTTTGTCAGGCGCCGCTGTAGCTTTAGTACTTTCGTTGGGAGGGGCAGCTTCAGCGCAAGATTGCCCGCGCGGGGATTTGGATAAACGCTTTTGCGATGTGGACGGCGACTTGATTGCTGACACACCCACGAACGTTGCGGATCAAGTCGATCCTGACACGCTAATCTTTGCATACACACCAGTAGAGGACCCCGCCGTTTACAAAGCTGCCTGGTCCGACTTCCTGACGCATTTGGAATCGGAAACTGGCAAGAAGGTTATGTTCTTTCCTGTACAAAACAATGCAGCACAAATTGAGGCCATGCGTTCGGGCCGTCTGCATATTGCGGGTTTCAACACCGGCTCTAACCCTTTGGCTGTGAATTGCGCGGGCTTCAACCCCTTCACTATCATGGCGTCTAAGGATGGCAACTTTGGTTATGAGATGGAAATCATCACATACCCTGGCTCTGGAATCGAAAAAGTTGAGGACATTAAAGGCAAGCAACTTGCGTTCACTTCGCCCACGTCTAACTCGGGTTTCAAAGCACCAAGTGCCATCTTGAAGGGCGACTTTGACATGCTCCCCGATCGGGATTTTGAGCCAGTTTACTCAGGCAAGCACGACAACTCAATCCTTGGGGTGGCAAACAAGGACTACATGGCAGCCTCCATCGCGAACTCTGTCAAGTCGCGCATGATCAGCCGTGAAGTGATTACCGCGGATCAGGTCAAAGTGATCTACAAATCGCAAACTTTCCCGACGACGGGTTTTGGTACGGCCCATAATCTGACACCGGAACTTAAGGAAAAAATTCGTGGCGCTTTCTTTAACTTTGAATGGGAAGGCACATCTCTGCAGGCCGAGTTTGAGAAGTCTAACGAAGGCCAGTTTTTGCCGATGACCTATAAGGAATTTTGGGACGTAATTCGCAAGATCGATACTGCGAATGGCGTCAGCTACGCTTGTGAATAAAATATGATCTGGCGGGTCTTCGAGCCCGCCTTTTCCAACAATCTTGTCAAACAATAAAATTACTTAAAGTAGGAGGGCTTTCATGCTGCGGCTTGAGAAGCTTGTTAAGACATACAAAACGGGTGATCAGGCCCTAAAAGCCGTTGAGCTTGAAGTACCTGCGGGGCAAGTTCTTGCCCTAATAGGCCCATCCGGTGCAGGTAAATCTACACTTATCCGTTGCATCAACCAACTGGTAGAGCCGACCTCAGGCAAGATTTATTTAGGAGATTTGGAGTTGACGGGTCTGTCCTCTGGCAACCTGCGCCGTGAAAGACGGCGGATGGGGATGATTTTTCAGGAATACGCATTGATCGAGCGACTGAGCGTTATGGAAAACGTCCTGTCTGGGCGTTTAGGCTACGTTGGTTTTTGGCGCAGCTTCCTGCGACGCTTTCCCCAATCAGATGTGGATGAGGCGTTCCGCCTTTTGGATCGTGTTGGTCTTGCGCACATGGCAGACAAACGCGCTGATGAATTATCGGGCGGGCAACGCCAACGTGTTGGCATTTGCCGCGCGCTAATACAAAATCCTGCACTGCTGTTGGTGGATGAACCCACGGCATCGCTGGACCCCAAAACATCGCGTCAGATTATGCGCCTGATTTGTGAGTTGTGCAAAGAGCGTGACTTGGCTGCCATCATCAATATCCACGATGTTGCCTTAGCGCAGATGTTTGTCCAACGCGTGATCGGCCTGCGCTTGGGAGCTGTAGAATTTGACGGTCCCCCAGAGGGACTAACGCCCGAAGTGCTCACCACGATTTACGGTGAGGAGGATTGGGAAGCGACCATTGAAACTGTCAATGAAGACGAGATTGAAGAGGCCTTAAAGTGAGTGAAGTTGAAGCGCTGATCGGCAAGCCGTGGCGCAAGCCGCCTTTCATCAAACGGCCATGGCTGAGATGGACCTTTATACTTGGGTTTATTGTCTATCTCATTGCCGCTTATATAACGATCGACGTCAACTGGTATCGCGTTTACGAGGGCTTGGAGCGTGGTAAGAAATTTGTGTTGGCCTTTACAAATCCGGACTTCACTACCCGTTCAAGCGATATCTATGAGGGTATGGCGGAAAGTATTATTATGACTATCGCTGCGTCGGTTGTAGGCATAGCAATTTCAATCCCGATTGCCTTAGGGGCTGCGCGCAACATCGCGCCGCTGCCCGTCTATTTGATCTGCCGCTCGGTCATTGCTGTCAGCCGGGCGTTGCAAGAAATTATAGTGGCAATCCTTCTGGTTGCGATCTTCGGCTTTGGGCCACTCGCTGGCTTTCTGACGCTCAGCTTTGCTACAATAGGTTTTCTGTCCAAACTGCTGGCTGAAGACATTGAGAGTATGGACAAAGTGCAGGCTGAAGCCATCAAGGCGTCGGGGGCGAAATGGACGCAATGGATCAACTATGGGGTACAGCCTCAGGTGATGCCACGTCTTATTGGACTTAGCATCTACCGTATTGACATCAATTTCCGTGAAAGTGCGATACTTGGGCTGGTTGGGGCAGGCGGCATCGGCGCCACACTTAATACCGCGTTTGACCGCTATGAGTATGATACGGCGGCAGCGATCCTTTTGATCATTATTGTGATAGTCATGGCGCTGGAATACCTATCTGGCGTGATCCGTGCGAGGGTTCAGTAAATGCCGACGCAAAACTTCAAGGGCCAGAAAATTTGGCAACGCCGCACGGGCCGTGAAAGCCTTGGACATTGGATTATGTGGTTGATTGGTGTCGCTATCTTTGCGTATTGCTGGCAGCAAATTTCGGCAGTAACCACATGGTTTTTTGTGTGGGATGCGCCGCGCATTGCCGATGACATTTGGACCCGAGCCACCCCACCGCGCTGGGGATACATCACCCAATTGGGTGAGCCAATTTGGGACACGCTGAATATGGCATCTCTGGGCACGATTCTTTCGTTGATCCTTGCTGTGCCTGTTGCATTCTTGGCTGCGCGCAATACTACGCCCTCGCTACTGTTTATCCGCCCCGTTGCGCTGCTGATCATCGTTTCGACCCGTTCGATCAACTCCTTGATCTGGGCATTGCTGCTGATTGCCATCATTGGTCCTGGTGTATTTGCTGGGGTGATTGCGATTGCGATCCGCTCTATTGGGTTCTGTGCCAAGCTTTTGTATGAGGCCATCGAAGAGATTGACCAAACTCAGGTAGAGGCCATTACGGCGACAGGAGCATCACGCTGGCAAGTAATGGCTTACGGAATTGTTCCTCAGATCTTGCCTGCCTTTGCAGGCATTGCAGTGTTTCGCTGGGACATTAATATCCGTGAATCTACCGTACTCGGCTTGGTTGGCGCGGGCGGCATAGGCTTGCAGCTTTCCTCCTCGTTGAATGTATTAGCATGGCCTCAGGTCTCGTTGATACTGCTGGTGATCCTTGCAGCAGTGGTCATCTCTGAGTGGGTTTCCGCAAAAGTACGAGGTGCGATAATTTGAACATCGAAGAAGCATTCACCAGCTATGAGCACGTACGCCATCGCTTGCCGACTGCAACTTTGAAAGGTTCTTGCAAGAGGTTGCCAAACCTTGATGCGCTTGCTGATAAGATGGATGTTTTCCTGCTGGATGCTTTTGGCGTTCTCAATATAGGCGATACTGCAATTAAGGGGGTGCCAGAACGCGTTGCGCGCCTTCAAAATGCTGGGAAACGGATGATGATCGTGTCGAATGCGGCTGGATTTCCTCACGCCAACCTCATGGCTAAATACAAACGCCTTGGTTATGACTTCGCACCAGAGGACGTCATAACCAGCCGTAAAGCCATACTTCAAGCGCTGCATAAAGCACCACCTCTAAAATGGGGTTTGATGGCCACCAAAAGTCTTGGACGCGGAGATATTGAGTCATTTCGACATTACGTATTTGGCCGAAGATGCCACCGCCTATGATCAGGTGGAAGCTTTCGTGTTGTTGGGCAGCGCCGATTGGAACGAAACGCGACAGGCTTTGCTTGAGGCCACTTTGCGAGAGAACCCTCGACCCGTGTATGTCGGAAATCCGGATATTGTGGCCCCTCGAGAGAGTGGATTTTCGGTTGAACCGGGTCATTATGCGCACCGATTGGCTGACCAGACTGGAGTGGAACTGGAATTTTTTGGAAAACCCTTTGATAATATTTTTGAGCTAGCTTTTGCTCAGATTGAGAATATCGACCTCGCCAGAACTGTGATGGTTGGAGACAGCCTTCATACGGATATTCTGGGGGGTTGTGTTGCTGGTTTGAAAACAGCTTTGATTGCTGGTTATGGGTTCTTTTCTGGCCATGATGTTGCCGGCCCCATCGCAGCATCAGGGATTCGGCCTGATTACATCTTGGAGCGCCCCTAACCATGCTGTTTGAGGAAACTATTTGAGACAAGCAGGGCTAATTTGTAACATCTTCCAATGACAAAACACTCTCCATTTCGCTACTTTAAAACCAGCTCCTGAGGTCATTCGTTTGGCGGCAATGCTGTACTGTTCGATTTCCGCTACCAACGCCTTCAAGAAAGCCTTGGACAAACTAACCGGCGTCTACCAGTCCCGTACTTCCAGTGGGATGCAGTGGAGCGGTATACAGCCTGTTATGCAGTTCTAAGCCCAGATTAGTGTAGGCAGTGTAGGCTGTTTCCTTCTTTGTAAATTGGGTTTTTCCACTCATGTCGCGCCGCTGGGCATTGAAAATGATTGCGGATATGCAATCGGAAGGGTGAAGATATGAACTGGTTGGCCGACATTTCCAATGGTATTTGTTGACCAAAAGCTGGTTGGTGGTAGTAAAAATTTACGTGCATTGTTGAATGAAGATGGAGAACTGTAGCTCCATTTAGCAACAGCCTAATTACATATAGGCAAATCCATGAAATTTTAGACTATCCTGTACGAATATGTCATTGGCTATAGTTGATAAAAAATAACCAAAAGAGGTTTAATTTCACAGATGCCGGTATCAGTTTTGTGAGACAAAAATGACTGCAAAAAGAATGAAAATTTGGAAAAAGTTCAGTTTGTGGATAGTCTGTAGTCTTGGGCTGCTAGCTATCGTTGTAGCGGTTGTTGGCTGGAAGCTTAGCACACCCTTTACCACAAATCAGTGGGACCGTATCAAACAATCAAAGCAGTTTGATGGGAAGACTTTCATCAACACCGTACCAGAGGGTGGCGCTGGTGATGTCATTGATAGTCTTCGTCAATCAATGTTAGGCGATGAAGAACGTGTTCCAATTAGCATATTGCCCGTAGATGATATCAGCGCTGACATGTTCGAAAATGCCCCTAAGCCAGGACTGCGGATTGCCTGGCTGGGTCACGCGACTAGCATGGTGGAAATTGGTGGCAAGCGGATCATGTTTGACCCCGTGCTGAGCGAACGGGCTTCTCCATTCTCCTCTTTTGGGCCTAAACGTTTTCACCGCTCACCTATTCGCCTTGACCATATCAAGGGCATTGATGCGGTGTTCATTTCACACAATCACTATGACCATTTTGATAGAGTAACTATCCAACGACTGGCTGCTACAGGCACCCAAATTTTTGTTCCAGTTGGACTGAAATCAACACTTCAGTCATGGGGCGTATCAGATAATCAGATTAGCGAAGTGGATTGGTGGCAAGAAAGCACATTTTCTGGATTAACAATTGTCCCCACCCCGGCGCGCCATTATTCAAATCGCGGTTTATTTGATTTCAAAAAAACTCTGTGGGTATCTTGGTCTGTAATTAGCCCTGAACACCGTGTCTTCTTTAGTGGTGATTCTGGCTATTCTAGTGATTTTGCCAAGATAGGCGCCGCTTATGGTCCGTTTGATGCGACGTTGATCAAGATAGGTGCCTACGGACCAGGCGAATTCTGGCAGGATGTACACATGACGCCCGAAGAGTCGATGCAGACACATCTGGATCTAGGAGGCAAAGTCATGGTGCCAGTGCATTGGGCGACCTTCAACTTAGCTTATCATGATTGGCGTGAACCGATCCAAAGGGCAATCACGGCGGCGCAAGATAAAAGCATTCGTTTGGCAACCCCGCGCATAGGACAAATGTTCGAGCCAAACGAGCCATTGCCTAGATCAAAATGGTGGGAGCAGGTGAAGTAAGGGCTTTGTCAGAGTAAACTTACTTGAAGCGGGCAGGGCGACTTTGCAGCGTATTTGGATTACAAAACATTCCCCATCTCATCATAGATTGGCAAAGTGGTCCAGAAAGTGGTCCTGCGGCTAGGTTTTACAGGCACCAAACCAATTTTTATATAACAAATACAGATACTTAAATGTTTGTAGTGACGAAATGGAGAGTGTTTTATCATCCAAAGACACCACAAAGTCGCCCTGCCCGCTTCAAGCAAGTTTAATCTGACAGAGCCCGGCCAACCAGACAATCTGGCCGCTTCAGTGAGGGATTATTGCACCGGCGTTCTCACGATAAAGGGCCGTATGAAAAGTCTGTATCTTGGGACTTTTACCATCCCTTGTTTGCTTTTCCTGCGTATGCTGTTGGATTGGTGACATCATGTATGGGCAATGCGGCAGCACCAAGCTCTGGTAGGTCATCCCTTGATGCACGGACTATATTTGGAAGGGAGTGCTGATAGTCTTCACCGAGTACACTCACCAGTACCATATGATCAACAAACCCATCCAGAATTTGTGGATGAAGCGTTCCACCGATCACGATGGTTTTGGGATCAAATGTCCTTGCAATAACAAGGCACAGCCATTGGATCTGCTTTGCGGCGCGCTCGCGCCAAGAATGAACGATTGGCATTTTGAGATGTTCCAACCCAATATCGTTCAGCTTGCCAATCGGCACACAGGCCTCTTTCAGAGTATCAAACAAATCTTGACCAGATGGGCGAGAGTTGGATTTTGGAAAGAGGCCGCCCCATTCTCCTGCGCCCTGTACGCGCCCCAGGTGCGGGTTTCCACCAACAACGGCGCCGCCACCAATACCATATGAGAGCCAGATGTAGCAAAAGTCTTCAACATCAGTGCAAACACCATGATAGAGTTCCGCTAGGCAGGCCGCTTTAGCGTCGTTCGTGTGTTTGACCGGCATTCCGAAATAGGGTTTGAGGAGATCTTGTTCAATGCTGACATTGGGCCAATCTTTAAACTGCTGAATACGTTGAACTCTTAAAGAGTCTTCTGTGTATTGGCCGGGATAGCTTACTCCGCAACCTGCAACACGGTTTTGGTCAAGTCCAAGATCGTTGATTTGTTCTTTGACGCTTTTTGCTGCTGCTGACATGACTGATTGAAAAGACCGATCAGGCAGCGCAAGTTCATCATTCGCCATTATTTCCCCTGCTGCATTGATAACACACGTCCGAATCCGATCAGGATCCAAGTAGACGCCAGCTGAGTACAAGCCTGTAGGTTCTATCTTGAGAATCTTTGCGGGATAGCCCTTAAGTCCTTGGCGTCTTGGGTCAGCCTCCTCGGTAAGGAGTCCATCACCCACCATTGTGGTAGTCAACCTCGTCACTGTCGCTGGATTTACGCCAAGACTGCGAGCGAGATCAGCCCGCGATTGGGAGCCTGATGCGCGAATAGACGCCATAATGCGTCTGGAATTATATCCCAAGTTTAAATCGTTTGCCATATCAACTGCTTTCTCATTTTAACTGAATTATCAGTTTCAGCTGAAAATTGGTAGCCCAGTTTATTCTTGACAGCTCATGAGCTTTCAGTATTAATTTGCATAATGCAAGATAATAATTGCAGTCTGACGAATTTGTTGCAACAGAGAAAAAAGGTGGTCTATGCACCTTAAGGGGAGGAAAAGATGAAGAAATTATTGATGGCTACTATGTTGACATCCTGCGTGGCAGCGTTGGCAACTACTGCCAGTGCAGATGGGACCGTGACGGTCTATACAGCCGTTCCACAGAACTTTATTGATTCGCTTGTACCGGTGTTTGAAGCACAAACGGGCACGACAGTCGAAATTATCAAAGCTGGTTCTGGTGATCTTCTTAACCGGTTGACCGCAGAAGCTGATAATCCTGTGGCGGACGTCCTCTGGAGCGTTGATGGCACTGTCATCGATTTTAACCCGGCTCTTTTTGAAGCATATGAAGCTGCTGGCACAGATGCACTTGCCGAGGGAATGAAGCCAAGCGAACTTTGGAGCCCGTTCACAGCAGTTGTTATGGCGTTTATAGTAAACGAAAATAAGCTTGACGGCCTGCCAATTCCCACAAGCTGGTCAGAATTGGCGGATCCTAAATATGATGACGTAGTCTCTTCTGCAAAAGCGAATGCTTCGGGTTCTTCCTATATTCAATTGGCAACCGTGTTGCAGGCATACGATACCGAAGAGGCTGGTTGGGAAGTCTATAAAGGACTTTTGTCTAACTTTGTGCTTTCAGACAGCTCCGGTGCTGTTCCACGTTTTGTCAATGATGGGGAGCTCGCTATTGGTGTGACCCTTGAGGATGCAGCATTGCGCTATGTTGAAGGTGGTGGTCCAGTCCAGATTGTCTACCCATCCGAAGGGACAGCCATTGTCCCTGATGCTATGACCTTGATTGCAGGTGCACCAAACGCAGACAACGGCAAAGCCTTTTTAGACTTCATGTTGACCAAAGAGGCGCAGACTGTTGTGGCAGAACAAGGCCGCCGGCCAGTACGCGCTGATGTGGCATCAAACCCTGCACTTCAGGCGATCAGTGAACTTCCATCTGTTGGTTATGACGGTGCTTGGGCAGCTGAGAACCGCAAGGCCCTCGTCTCAGCTTGGGAGGATCTGGTACTCGACGTAGAGTAGCAGCGAAAGTAGTGCTTGCCGATTGTCATCTCTATAATTGGCAAGCATCACCAAAAAACTTCAAATCGTTAGGAAATGATAATGGCAACGGTTGAAATTTCCGGGCTACGCAAGCTATACGGTGACGTCGTTGCTCTCTCAGATATAAGCATCTCGATTCCGTCAGGTACGTTTTACACGCTCCTTGGGCCATCAGGTTGTGGTAAGACGACTCTGCTGCGAACAATCGCAGGGTTTCATCAACAATCAGCCGGTCGAATTACTATCGACGGTAGTTCCATCGAGCATCTGCCAGCGCATCGAAGAGATGTTGCAATGGTTTTCCAAGACTATGCAGTATTCCCGCATTTGAGTGTGCGTGATAACGTAGCTTTTGGACTAAAACAACGTCGCATTCCTGCAAAGGAAATCACACGTCAAGTAGAAGAAGTCCTTGAGGTTGTTGAACTTGGTAAATTCGTGGATCGAATGCCCCATGAACTATCAGGCGGTCAGCAACAACGTGTTGGGCTCGCACGAGCAATTGTAGTGCGGCCAAAAGTTTTGCTCATGGACGAACCTCTTTCCAATCTTGACGCAAGACTGCGTGTTGACCTGCGTGCCGAACTCCGCCGGATCCAGCGTGACCTTGGTATTACTACAATTTACGTGACGCACGACCAAGAAGAAGCCCTCGCGATGTCAGACGTAGTGTGTGTCATGGAGGGTGGTATCATACAGCAAGCAGCTACCCCTTTAGATGTATACTTGCGTCCGTCAAATCGATTTGTTGCATCTTTTGTTGGTGCAAACAATTTTCTCCAAGTAGGAAATTTCAAAGGCGAGTCCGTTCTCAAATGTTGCGGTGGTTCAGTATCGCAACACCTGCCTGCAGATCCTGCTGGTCCTGTAGTTTGTGCACTGCGTCCAGAAGACATATCGGTCAAGGTCGGTGAGGACCCGTCTTCTTTATTGAATACAGAAATCTCAATTCCGGTCCAAATCAAAGAAGTCAGCTTTGTAGGCCGCGAAATGGAGATATTTGCTACCACGGATAATGGTGAAGCACTTAAGGCTGTCGGTCGATCTGACTCCAAGGTGATTGCGCTGCCGATAGACAGTCGTGCTTGGTTCTGTGTTGAGAGAAAAAACCTATCTTTTTTCAAAGACAGCGAGCTTGGGGAGCGTGTTTGATGGCCTTCTCGATTCCACGCCATAGGCCAGATTTCTGGACATGGATTACCATATCAATAATAGCCGTACTTTGCATTCTTCTCATTTTGCCAATCCTGCGTGTGTTGACATTGGGATTTGTTGATCCAGATACCGGCAGCTTGACGCTTGGCAACTTCATCGAAGTGTTCACCCGGAACTATTATCTGAACGGTTTGAAAAACACGCTTTTTGTTGGAGTCCTCGGCACACTCGGAGCTTGCCTAATTGGAATTCCACTCGCCTTTTTCACTACTCGATTCCTAATCAGAGGAAAGACCCTCATCTCTACTCTTGCTATTTTGGTACTAGTGTCCCCTCCGTTCATCAGTGCTTACGCTTGGATCATGATGATGGGATCCAATGGGGTCATCACAAACTTTTTTGGCGGTATTGGCATTAACATACCCACCATCTACGGTGCCCACGGGATCATTCTTGTCTTCTCACTAAAGTTTTTCCCGTTCATTTTTCTAATGACACAGACTGCCTTGAATGCGGTCAATAAATCCTTTGAAGACGCCGCAGAAAATCTAGGGTGCAGCCCTTGGCAACGCTTTGTAAAGGTGACGCTGCCACTTGTTTTTCCAGCGGTCAGCACCGGAGCCATCATCTGCTTTGTGCTTTCAATCGCTGACTTTGGAACGCCCGCCATTCTCGGTCGCGGATTTCGGACACTGTCCACAATTGCCTTATCGGCCTATCGTTCAGAGTTGGGTGGGCCCCCTACCATGGCCGTCACAGTGTCGATTTTGATGATGGCAATTTCAATGATTGCCCTCGTTGCACAACGGAGAATTCTAGCTAATCGTCGCTATGCCAGCTCTCTTACAAATCTACCGGTCGCTGTTAAGTTAACGGGTTGGAAGAACGCAGCAGTTCATTTTTTTAGCCATGGCATTGTGTTTTTGGCTATGCTGCCATCGGCAGTTGTCGTGTATACATCGTTTCTGAAGACGAAAGGCCCTGTTTTTGTTGGGGGGTTTGGCTTGGAGAGCTATGAGCGGATTTGGCGAGATGCGCCGGATGCTATCTACAACAGCTTTCTCTTCGCATTAATCGCGGTGACATTTATCACGATCACCTCAGGACTAATAAGCTATGTTATTGTTCGAAGAGATACCAAGGCTGCGGCAGCAATCGACTTCCTAATGATGGTGCCTTACCTCGTGCCAGGTGTTGTCATGGCAATCGGTTTTGTGACCGTGTTTAGAAATGGGATGCCAAACTTCTTTGGCCCCGCAGTTCTTCTAGTTATGATCTATTTTATTAGACGGCTTCCTTACGGTGTCCGCTCGACAACATCCAGTTTACGGCAAATCAAACCTTCACTAGAGGAGGCCGCTGTAAATCTTGGCGCAACACCTCTTGGCGCATTTGTAAAGATCACCGTACCGCTTATTTTCCCTGGAATTGTGGTTGGCGCATTGATGAGTTTCATCACCGCTATCAACGAACTCTCATCGACTCTGATCCTCTACGACGCTGGAACAATTACCATGCCCGTTAAAGTCTATGTGGCGGTTCTCGATGGTGAATTCGGACTGGCGGCGGCATTGTCTACAATTTTGCTTTTGAGCACAGGAGCCTGTGTCTATGCAGTCTTCCGCTTTGCCGAAAACCGCAATTCCGCATTTATCTAGGATAACCTATGAATATTGAAGCATTTTCACGTTGCAAATACCGAGCAGTTGATCGCCCAGGCGACGACGTGCCGTTTATTTTACCAGGTATCGCAATAGGCCTGTTCGACGGTGCGACCGACGCGAAAGGAACTTTAATCGATAGCACGCCTGCAGGCCGGATGGCCGCGTTGAATGCCGCAGAATGCGTAGCACAATTGCTAGCACCTCCTGAGAACCGCAAGCTGCCAGCTCGAGAACTTGTTAATAAACTCAGCACGCTCTATGCAAAAAGTTTTGAAAAACATTCTGTCTCGCCTCTTCCCGCGACGACACTTGCTTTAGCTATCGACTGTGGCGAGAATTGGAGATTTTTCTGTCTTGGTGACAGTGGCATAAGGATCAATGGTTCAGAGACACTAAGGAACACAAAGCTAATCGATGATGTCGCTACTTTCGCTCGCGTTGCACTTTTCCATGACCTGTCTAAGAGACTGCCAGATCTAGACTCTGCTGAGATGGCAGTTAGGCGTGGTATTTTTCTGGGTTTTGATGATGCAGTGAAAAAAGGAATTATGGGCCGCGAACTAGCAGACAATATCATCACTGAGACCATCGTGGGGCTGAGCCTTCAAAACGAAGGTGCTATTGTTAGAGATTTTCTTACCGCCGGAATCTGTATGCAGTATCGTTTCGCAAATGAAGTTGGCAATTCGCTTTGCTATGATGTGTTAGCTGACGGTACGCCTCAAATTGGTGATTGGGTCGACGCATGGCGACCAAAAGAAGACGTACAAACCATCGAAGTGTTCAGCGACGGGTACGCCAAATTGCCAGACAACCCAACTGTTGCAGCTTGGGAGGCGGCATTTGAGGCAACGGATAGACAAGATTTCCACAGAATTAGTGAATACGCGACCGTAAAAGGGGGAACCGAGGACGAGTTCTTTGATGACAGGACCGTAGTGATCGTACAATGCCCTCGCATTCAACCCACTTGATGGTGTTGTCAGACGGCTTCGAACCAGTCTCAGTATGGCCCTACTTGGCTTTGTCAGAGTAAACTTGCTTGAGATCGGACGAGCGACTTTATAGCGTTTTCTAATGACAAAACACTCCCCTTTTCGACGCTTAAAACCAGTCCTGAAGTCATTCGTTTGGCAGTAACGCTGTATGTTTGATTTTCCTTATCGCGTCGCAATGTGGAGGGCCTTCTCTTTGAGTGGAACTGGCTATTCCGTGATCGTCTGAAGAAGTGGCTTGAGCAGACCCAGCAGCCTAGCTTTTCAAACTCTTCAGTCATAAGATAATGTCTTAGCCAACCTATGTGAGTTTAGACGCATGATCAAAAATATATATATTGCAGGGCCATTGTTTAATGCGCATGAAAGAAGCTACCTCGAGTTTATAGCTGCAGAGCTAGAGGGTAACGGCTACAAATGCTTTCTGCCCCACAGGGATCAGTCTGGGATTGATGAATCTGAGTTGGAAGGCACGAATATGAGCCAAGCCACAAAGGATAAAATCTTTAATACTGACCTGACTGCATTGAAGGAAGCAGACCTGACCGTTGCGCTAATAACAGGTCAAGACATCGATTCTGGAACAGCGGCCGAGATTGGTTTCACCTACGCTAATGGAAAGCCTGTCATAGCAATTACAGCTTACGAAAGACGATTTAGGAATTTGTTTGTAGATGGAATGATTGCCAAAACAGTAAATGACGTTGATGAAATTCTTCCTGCCATCTCATCAATCAGCTAAAAGCATTGATGCTTGCGATACCTAAAAACATTTGTGAGCAAGAATGTCTACGAGGACCAGTCAGCAATTTGGTCAGTACTCGAATAAGCATTACAAGCGCCGAGCTAAAAGATATGAATAATAACTGATGCTTACTTAGGGTATGCTACTGCGAGTAAGGCAGTTTGCGGTGGACCAAGGGGGAATTCATTACCCTATTACATCCACTAGTTGTCAAATAACACTCTGTTTATATTATATTTAATACCTTATCTAGCAAGGTTCAGCACGCCTGCATCACGGCCAACGGCCAGTATCCTACCGTCCTTAATTGCGATCGCTTCCGCTTTGGGGCGCGCTGCATCCACCGTCAAAATATCTGCTCCGTACCAAATGTCATCTGGGATCAGCATTTTGGTCTCCTAAAATCGAAACTTTCTCCCGCCCCTTCAGGCCAGACGATCCGCATAGGGGCTTTCATCCATCTGCGCGATAAGGTGATGCGCAAGACGGTTGGTCAGATGCGCTCGTGTGTCTTGATGATCGGCGCTGTCCCACAGATTGGTCGTTTCGTTAGGATCAGCTTTCAAATAGTAAAGCTCTCCCCAATCCTGATCTCGATAAATCGTCAGCCTCCACTCAGCCGTCACCAAAGATCGAACACGCGCAGGCTCTTCAAACCCCAAACGTTTACCGCCATCGTTGTACTCGATCAAGGCTTCATGGCGTGGCCCGTCTTGTGCCTTAGTGGCGGGTAGAAAGCTTTGGCCCTGATTTCCGTTGAATGGCTCAAGCCCCGCACGTTCAAGAATGGTTGCGGCCAGATCAACTGTCGAACACAATGCGTCAGAACGGGTCTGGTGGCGTGCATTAGGATCCGACCAGATAAACGGCACCCGCGTGATACTTCTAAACGGCAACGCGCCTTTGAGCAACATATTGTAATCACCCAAATAATCGCCATGATCGGCATTGTAGCAGATGACCGTTTTGTCTAATTTCCCCGATGCCTCTAGTGCTGCGATAATGTCACCCACCGCGTCATCAATGAACGCCATCATGCCCGCGGTCAGCGCCATAGCCTCTTTGATCTGTTGATCGTCCAGCATCAGCGCAGTCTGCGGCGTCGTTTGCCCACCGTCGCCTTTCCAGTTTTTATGTAGCCACTGCATGGGCGGCGTTGGGTTTTTGTGGGCGTCATAAGGCAGCGACACCTCAAAATCGTCAGGGTTGTACATGTCCCAATATTTGCCTGGTGGATTGAACGGGTGATGCGGATCGGGAAAGCTAACGAAGGAAAAGAACGGTGCATCCTCATCGGTACGCGACGTGATATAATCGATCGCACGATCGCGGATGTAGGCTGTTGGATACAAGTCCTCAGAGATAGGAGTGCGGTAAGCTTGCGGGCAAGAATAGCTGTGCGCCAGCTGGTTTTTGGGGTCATGTAAGGCCTTCCAATCAGGCGCATTCTCTTTGAACCACTGTCCATAGTGCCCGCCACATCGATCCCCATGTGAGGTCACCAAATCAACATGTTGATAGCCATAATAGGGTGATTTTATGTCGTATCGCACTGCGCCCATATAATTAGTGGGCTCTTCCTCATAGTCTTTGACACGATCAATCTGCCATGCCTCGGGCATCCTGCCGATCTCCTCAGCGGTTTTTCCCATGGGGGCCATTGCAGTAAAGGGCTGCAGATGGCTCTTGCCGATGGCTGCCGTGTGATAGCCTGCATCGGCCAGAACATTGACGAAAGTGTTGGCGTCTGTTGGCAAGGCACAGCCGTTATAGCGAAGCCCATGCAGGCTGGGGTAGCGCCCCGTCAAAAGCGATGCGCGGTTTGGCATACAAACCGGTGACGCAACGTGGAAATTCTCAAACACTGTGCCGCGTGCCGCGATTGAGTCGATATTTGGCGTTTTCAGCACTGGATGGCCGTAACAGCCCAACCAATCCGCCCGTTGCTGGTCAGTGATAATGAACAAAAAATTTGGACGCTTTGTCATGGGTCTACGTCGCCTTTAAATCAAAGTGTTGCCGCGATAATTATCAATACACTATATAGGTCTTATGATGGATAGGCAGGGTATTCATCCCTTATTATTTGACTTTTAGTATTATGTCATGACTAAGAATCTGACACGGCCTAGGTGTTTGTTACTGTCAGTATTTACGCTCGAACCGTCGTAGAAGATGCGCACTTAGTGCTCCAAAAGATGCAAACAGTGCTATGCTAATGATCATTGCTAGTGGCGTGCCATCGAAAAAATGGCCTGCTATAGTTGCCAAAAATACTGATCCTAATGTTGCCAAAGCACTAATAACACTTGCGGCTGTACCTGCAATATGTCCTAGCGGCTCCATTGCAAGAGCGGTAAGATTCCCAAAAGTCAGTCCTGCTTGGAAAAATAAACTAAAAACCCAGAATACAAAACATCCAAAACCTAAATTTCCAGTAATTGCACCTGTCCAAAACATTAGCAGCATGAAAGCGCTCAATGCTATTTGTACACGCAAGGCGGCACTGATCAAGCGCCGCATCCCTAATTTCATTACAAGCATAGAGTTCAGGAAGGATGCGGAGGCTGAAAATGCTGCAATGACGGCAAACCATTCTGGGAAACTATTTGCTCGTCCAAAAAATTGGTCGAAGACTTGTTGAACAAGTAAGATGCAGGTGAATAGAGTTCCATAGGAAAATATCAGGGTTATAATTGAGACCCGCACAATTCCGATTGATATTATTTCTAAAAATGCGGCACGAAAGATTTTGATTTGAAATGGTACTCTCATTTCAGGCCTTAAGGGCTCTCTGATACGTATTTTTGTCCAAATAGTACTAATAAGTGCAAAAATAATGAATATTACAAAAATAGCACGCCAATCAAATAACGAAATCAGGCCTGCGCCTAGCAAAGGTGCTATTGCGGGGGCAATTGAAAAAATTATCATTATAAATGATGTAATACGTGCCATTTCGCGGCCTGAATACAGGTCACGCACCAACGCTTGTGAAACTACGCGTGGGGCAGCTGCCCCAATTCCCTGAAAAACTCGGGCGATAACTATTGTTTCTAGATTAGTTGCAAACATACAGAGTGCAGAGAATGAAATATAAATTACTGCGCCAAAATATATTATATTTTTGCGGCCAAAGCTGTCAGAAAGTGGCCCTACTACTAAAGTTCCAAGAGCCATACCTCCAATGAAGGCTGATAAAATAAGCTGTACTTGGTTGGGATTTTTAGCAGTTAGCTGTAAAGCAATATCAGGCAGTGCGGGTAACATTGCGTCGATTGAAATAGCAACTGTAGCCACCAACATCGCCATAAGTGAGATAAATTCAGGGGTGGAAATTCGCATTTAAAACCAAACAGTACAATTCATATATCCGTTTTTACTCACTATCTTTAATGGTAAAGTGAATACTCAACATTTTAGGACGCAAAGATAAAGCTCAAAAGCTCTTAGCCTTAAGCCAAGGCGCATTTGTTGGAAGAGTTTTGTGCAATTCGGCAAAGTGTATCTTGATGGGCATTATTTATTCCCCTGACTTGGACCAACTAATAGCTTAACCTGTCAGGTGTTGCCATAGCATTTCACAACCAAAAAGGCTCAAATCACAGGGGCATCCTGCGCTCAACCATTTCTGCGTACCAACTACACCCGGCGGGAATGGCATTATCATCGAAGTTATACTCAGGATGATGAACCGTCGCGCCACCACCATTGCCCAACATGATGTAGGCACCGGGACGTTCTTCGAGCATATAAGAAAAATCTTCAGCAGCCATAATCGGTGGAGTGTTTGTATCAACAGACCCAGCCACAGCCAATGCAGCATCAGCCGCATAATCCGTGTTTTCCTTTGTATTTACAGTTATAGGGTAGCCACGTTCGTAGTTTATTTCAGCAATACAGTCGTGGGCTTGTGCGGTCATGGTCACCAATTGCTTGACCTTCACCTCCACTATATCCCTCACCGCTGGATCCAGCGTGCGCACCGTCCCAAGCATCCGTACGACCTGTGGTATAACATTGTGCGCCTCAGTATCTGAATGTAATCCACAGACTGACACAACAACCTGGCCTAGCGGGTCAACGACGCGTGAAGCAACAGATTGTAGAGCCAAGATCACATGAGCCGCAGCAACATTTGGATCAATAGCCTCGTGTGGAGCTGCAGCGTGACCGCCTCGGCCAGTGATTGTTAATGAAAACTCGTCTGCGGCAGCCAACAAAGCGCCAGATCTGATTGCAAACTCTCCTACAGGAAAGTTAGGCATATTGTGCATACCATAAATTTCTTGAATACCCCAACGGCCCATTAGGCCGTCTTTGCACATCTCAAGACCACCACCTCCACCTTCTTCGGCGGGTTGAAAAACCATGACTGCTGTACCATCAAAATTGCGGGTCTCGGCCAAATATTGGGCCGCCCCCAACAGCATTGCAGTATGGCCATCATGCCCACAGGCATGCATTTTTCCTGGCACTGCGCTAGCGTATTCCAAGCCTGTCGCCTCGTGAATTGGCAGCGCATCCATGTCAGCACGCAGGCCAATCACACGACCTAACGTATCAGTACGGCCTTTTATTGCGGCTACAACACCAGTTTTTCCAATACCTGTTGTGATGTCAGTGATGCCAAATTCGCGCAGCCTTTCCTCAACAAATTTAGCAGTGTTATGCACATCGAACCCCAACTCAGGATGCATGTGCAAATGGCGCCGCCATCCAGTAATTTCAGCATGAGTTTCGGCAAATCGGTTCTTAATCGGCATATTATTACCCTAAATTTAAATAACTTGATCCAAACACAAGCGCAAATCGTCAAAGACTTAATCAATTAATTTCTAGGACTGGCAGATCTGTAGCGGTAGCTTTACGCTAACTTAGCCAACAAATCACGCATAAATTGATGGCCTGCTTCAAACTGAGCCACTTCGATAAACTCATTGGGCTGATGGGCCTGTGCAATATCACCAGGCCCGCAAACCACTGCCGAATACCCCGCATCCTGAAACTGCCCCGCCTCAGTGCCGTAGCTGACCACATGACTAGCATTGTCTCCGGTAACGGCCCGTACCAAGCCTTCGGCGGCACCATCTTCTTCAGGCTTCAACGGAGGCACTGAAAAGCGTGGGGTCAGAACAATATCAGCCTCAGGATGTACAGCCTGCATCGCGGCCCTAACATCATTTACTTTGTCAAAGTAAAGCTGGTTTAATATAGCAGGGTCATCACCAGGCACTGCTCGGTAGCCCATATTGAAATGGCAATTCTTTGCTGTAATATTTTCGGCAGTACCACCGACAATTGTTCCAACATGCCATGTTGAGTACGGTGGATCAAACATTGCAGCTAATGGGCTCGGGGTTGCTGCATGGTTCAATTCGTTCTGCTCATTCGCCCACTGAATAAGACGAGCACCCTCATGCACAGCACTCACGCCCTGATAATGGATCGAAGAATGGACCTCGAAACCCACAACATGCGTGGTAAAAGCGTTGCCGCCTTTATGGCCTGTGACAGCCTTCATCATTGACGGCTCCCCCACAATTACAGCTGAACCTTTCGGTATCACACCCTGCATCGCCACAATCATTGGTGGAGCGCCCGTACAACCAATTTCTTCATCAAAGCTTAGCGCTAACTGTAATGGCCGGGTCACCTTTGTATAATGTGCCTCGACCAAAGCCCAGATAGCCAAAGCGTCAAAGCCCTTCATGTCACAAGTTCCGCGACCATAATACTTGCCGTCTTTCTCAACCACCTCCCACGGATCTGTTTCCCAAGGCTGACCATCAATGGGCACAACATCTGTATGCCCCGACAAAACAATCGCGCCCTCGATGTTGGGACCCACATGCGCAAATAATGCTGCCTTGTGTGGTTGATCAGGATCAGGCCAACGATGTGAAGTAATACCATGCGAGCTTAAATAAGACTCAACCCATTCAATCAACGGCAGATTACTGTCACGGCTTACTGTAGGAAAGCTGATCAACTTGGTCATTAACTCTAACGGGGTTAAACGGTGCAAGATTTTAGTCTCCATCTTAATATCCACTATCTGTAATCAAAACTTTATGGCTTGGTGCTACTTCACGGTAGACCGATGGCTCTGCCACATACGAAACGGGATGGATCGGCGAGGGAATTGGTTTAAAATTCAAATCGCTTTCATCCTTGCGTTGACGCGGATCAGCAATGGGCACCGCCTTCATCAACGCCTGCGTATAAGGATGCTGCGGGTTTTCAAATACGGAAGCGCGTGGCCCAATTTCGACAATACGACCTAAATACATCACACCAACATGGTGGCTAACGCGTTCAACCACAGCCATGTCATGCGAAATAAAGAGAAACGACAGATTTAATTCAGACTGTAATTCCATCATTAGATTCAACACTTGAGCCTGGACCGACACGTCCAAAGCGGAGACGGCTTCATCTGCGATTATAAGCTTTGGATTTAGTGCTAAGGCGCGCGCAATAGCCACGCGCTGACGCTGGCCTCCAGACAACTCATGCGGGTAGCGACGCATGAAGCTGCGAGGCAACTCGACTCGGTCAAATAACATCTCGACACGGTCTTGGATCGCCTTTCCTTTGAAGATGGCGAAATTATGCATCGGTTCAGCAACTTGATCTGATAACTGCATCTGTGGGTTAAGAGATGCAAATGGGTCTTGAAAAATCATCTGCATATCAAGGCGGGATTTACGCAAACCATTAGTATCAAGCGCCATGATGTCTTTTCCACCAACGCGAACGGCACCTTTCTGAGGTTCGACCAATCGCAGGATCGAACGGCCCGCCGTCGATTTACCGCAACCCGATTCACCGACTAAACTTAAAGTTTGACCCTTATTGATGGTGAACGACAAGTCCTCAACAGCATGCACATTGGCAATAGTGCGGCGAAAAAAACCACCATTAACCGCAAAACGGGTTGTCAGGTTCTCAACTTCCAACAACACTTCATCACTACCTTTAATCGGCTCAACCCTGCCTCGACTGCGGCCCATCAAAACCATCTGTTCTGGGTATGCCTTGCCGGTCATTTCACCCAATTTGGGAACAGCCGCTAATAAAGCCTTTGTATAGGGGTGCTGAGGGTTTTCAAAAATATCTTCAACTTTACCTTCTTCTACCTTTTCCCCACGAAACATAACCACAACGCGGTCTGCCATCTGGGCAACCACAGCCATATCGTGGGTAATGAACATCACCGCTGTGCCTGTATCGCGTTTTAGGCGATCCATGAGCGCCAAAATTTCAGCCTGAATTGTGACATCTAATGCAGTGGTTGGTTCATCTGCAATTAACAAACGGGGCTCGCAGGCCAATGCCATTGCAATCACAACACGTTGGCGCATTCCACCAGACAATTCATGTGGATACTGCTTCAATCGACGCTCAGGCTCTGGAATGCGTACCTCACGCATCAAATCCAATGCCTTAGCTGAAGCCGCAGCCTTGGATAAGCCTTTGTGGAGGCGCAGACCTTCGGTCAATTGACGCTCCACAGTAAAAACGGGGTTCAGGGCTGTCATTGGCTCCTGAAAAATCATGCCTATCTCGTTGCCACGAATGGAACGCATAAGATTTGGTTCAGCTTGTGCTAGATCAATTTCCTCCAAATCTTTTCTATTAAATAATAAACGACCAGCAGTTATTTCACCGCCACCAAACTCAACCAAACGCATCAATGATAGCGAAGAAACCGATTTACCAGAGCCAGATTCGCCAACGACGCAGACAGTTTCACCAGATTTTATATCAAAAGATACGTTAGACACGCCGATCACAGGACCATCTTTTGTTTGGAATTCTACCCGCAAACCCTGAATTTCGGCAATTTTTGTACCTATTGTAGCTGAGTAATCGTAATCCAACATATTGCCCCCGAGTGCGCCCACAATTTGGAGCTTCATAAATGCTAGGTCAAACAGCTAGCGACTGTCAAACAGATGGCATTGAATGCGTTATAAATCACTTTAATAATCCCAAACTCATGAGCATTTTTTAAGGCTACGTGTAACGCTTGGCAGGTGTCAAATAGATGCGGGTCACTGACACAAAATTAAATCAAGGCCAAAAACTAATTTTTCCTCACGTCGCCCATCAACGCCCTTGCAATTTTTTCAGAACCTGTTTCGATGGCGATCAGTGGCTTGTTGGGGACAAGCGAAGACTGCCAAAAAACGTTGTACTTTGGCTGGGTTATACCGCTTACTTCGCGAGTTTTTTTCAATTCATCTCAAATACCTCAGGCCCAATCTGGTGAGCTGCAGAATAAACAGGCACTCATTTGTGTCCAACAAGGAGAAAAACATGCTGTTAAAAACCCTTTTGCTTGGGGCTATTGCGACAACTGCAGTAACATCCACAGCGATGGCAGATGGTCATGAAGGCGCACGCGCTCGTGACGGTGAAGTCAAAATTATTTACTGGCAGGCCCCATCAATCTTAAATCCGTATCTTTCTGGCGGCACCAAAGACATCGAATCATCTTCCCTAGTAATAGAACCCATGGGTCGCTACGACCAAAATGGTGACCTCGTTGCCTACTTGGCAGCAGAGATCCCAACAGTCGGGAACGGTGGTGTTTCCGAAGATTTGACATCTATTACGTGGAAGCTCAAAGAAGGCCTCAAATGGTCTGATGGTTCTGATGTGACTTCAGCTGACCTCGTGTTTACAGCCAAGTACTGCATGCACCCAGAAGGTGGTTGTGCACAGTTGTCAAAATATGATGGCGTTGAAAAAGTTGAAGCAATTGACGCTATGACAACAAAAATAACGTTTAATCAGCCGAAACCAAACCCGTACGGCCCTTTCATGGGTGGCCAATCGCCAATCATTCAAGCGACACAGTTTGCTGATTGCTTGGGTGCGCGCGCACCTGAGTGCACTGAGGCCAACTTTGGCCCAATCGGTACAGGCCCATTTGTTGTTACAAACTTTAAGCCAAACGATGTGATACAAATGGTTGCCAACGAAAACTATCGCACAGCGGGCAAACCTGCGTTTGCATCGCTGACATTCAAGGGCGGTGGGTCTGCTGAAGCCTCCGGTCGTGCAGTCATGGAAACAGGCGAATTTGACTACGCTTGGAACCTACAATTAGCACCAGACGTCATATCGAAGATGGCCCAAGGTGGCAAAGGTCAGCCAATCTCCGCATTTGGCGCTTTGGTTGAGCGTCTTGAAATGAACCTCACGAACCCTTCACCTAATCTTCCACCAGAAACACGTGCAACGGTTGCAGAACCTCACCCATTTTTGTCGGATATAAACGTACGCGAAGCACTTTCCATGGCAATCAACCGCCAAGAACTTGTTGACGTAGGTTACGGCGACGCAGGGCGGCCAACGTGTAACTTGGTTCCAGCTCCAGCACTTTATGCATCTGACAACACAGGTTGCCTGACACAAGACATCGCTGGCGCAAACGCCAAGTTGGAAGCAGCCGGTTGGGTTAAAGGTTCCGACGGCATCCGCGCCAAAGACGGCGTGCGTATATCGATCTTATACCAAACATCGACCAACGCTGTGCGTCAGGACTTTCAGGCTCTGATCAAGGACTCATGGAACCAAATTGGAGTTGAAACGGAATTGCGCAATCTAGATGCATCAGTATTCTTTGGTGGTGATCCAGGTTCTCCTGACACGTTCCAAAAATTCTATGCAGACGTAGAAATGTACGCTAACGTTTTCGACGGTACGGATCCACAAGCTTACCTCGCGGCATACCGTTGTGGCGGCGAGCCTAAACCTAGCAGTCAGTGGCAGGGTGAAAACATCAACCGTTTCTGTGATCCCGCATATGACGCGATGATCGACGAGTTGGCCCGCACAGGTGATCTTGCTAGACGGGGTGAGTTGGGTAAAAAGATGAACGATATGCTGACAAAAGACAGCTTCACAATCGTTCCTCTGGTTGACCGTGGCCGTGTATCCGCACACGCAAACAGCTTGGGCGGCGTCGTTCTCAACGTGTTCGACTCCGAACTGTGGAACGCTGCTGACTGGTACCGCATCGGCAACTAATATTGGTGGGGGTGTACAAAATGTACATCCAGCCTCTTAAAAATTAGGTAAGGTGCGCTTCAGCGCTCCTTACCCCTCAAATTTAAATACTGACGCACAAAGGCGCCGCAGATGTTGACCTTCACAATTCGTCGATTGTTATTCTCGATCCCGACGCTTTTGTTCATCAGTATCGTAATCTTCGGACTGTTACAGCTTGCCCCTGGCGACCCAATGGCCCAAGTGCCACTGACAGTACCGCCAGAAGTGAAGCAAAAGATGCGCGAAGCCCTTGGCCTTGGCGCACCGGTACACATCCAATACCTCAAATGGCTCAACCAATTCTTCATCGTGGAACCACAGTTCCTAATTGATTGGATGACACGCAACAGCCTCCTGTTTGGCTGGCTACCGGACACCGAACTTAGTATGGTCTACGACGCCGAGCTGGAAAAACTAGTACCACAACAGCGCAATATCAGCTGGCAGACCCGTAGTCCTATCATGGATATCGTTATTCAACGCATCCCACAAACCTTATGGGTCGTTGGCCTCGCTTACATCGTTGGGATCCTGATAGCACTACCCATTGGCATCTACTCAGCCTATCGACACTACTCAATTTTTGACCAAACTGGTACATTTATCACAATGGTTGGCTTCTCAATCCCACCATTTTTCACGGGGCCCCTTCTGATTGTAATTTTCTCCGTCAAAAATGTCACAATCAATTTATGACACCACTCATGTCGTAAAAGATTGGGCCAGCTTCAAATATCAGCTATCACAAATGATCCTGCCAGTGATGGTTTTGGCCCTTCAGACAACTGCGCAGATTAGCCGCTACATGCGGGCATCCGTCCTCGATAATTTAAATCAGGATTACGTGCGAACTGCACGGGCCAAAGGCCTGAAAGAGGGTGTCGTCGTTATGATCCACGTTCTAAGAAACTCAATGATCCCAGTGATTACCGTAATTGCACTTGGCGTCCCCTCTATTTTTGGTGGGGCAATCATCACAGAGAACGTGTTTGGCGTAAACGGGATCGGCCAACTTTTGATCACAGCGCTCTTTGCAAACGACATTCCCATGGTAATGACGATCACATTTATTTTCGCTATTATGATTGTGTCGTTTAACTTGATTGCAGACGTACTTTACGGCGTGCTCGACCCAAGGATTCGCTATGACTGATAGATTAGTTGAGGCAGGCGAAATCAAACCATACGGGGCTCTGCAAGACGAAGAGCCACCTAAAGCGCCGCGCAACCAATGGCTTGACGTATGGGATCAGTTTAAGAAACACAAAGGCGCCGTCTTTGGTGGCGGCTTTCTGATGTTTATCACACTTGCAGTCCTGCTTGGACCATACATATGGAACGTTGACCCGCAAAAACTTGATATTCGAAACAAGGATGTGCGCCCAATTTTCACAGCAATTTGGGATAGTTCTGCAAAAGTACTTTGGCATCGCCCTTTCGGTACTGACAACTTAGGCCGTGATATCCTTTCTAACATGATTGCAGGGGGCCGCGCGTCAATGGCCGTGGGCTGGGCGGCTATGTTGCTCTCACTAATCATAGGTACTGGAATAGGTGTAGCCTCAGGTTATTTTAAGCGGCTTGATGGTGTTCTGATGCGTATGACAGACTTATTTCTTTCGCTACCAATCCTACCCTTGCTGCTCGTGGCAGTCACCCTTTTCCGCCAACCACTGCGCGCTAATTTTGGGCCAGAGGGTGGCATGTTCATTCTAATAGTTGTGGTCGTGGGACTAACAAGCTGGATGCAAACAGCTAGGATCGTGCGCGGTGAAATTCTAGCTTTGAAAGAACGCGAATTTATCCTTGCTGCCCGCTCTATCGGCACAAGTTCCGGTGCAATCATTCGTCGCCACCTGCTGCCAAACGTGGTATCACCTATAATGGTCTCCGCGACACTGGGATTGGCAGTCGCCATCATCACCGAAAGCGCGCTGTCATTTCTTGGCGTTGGCTTCCCATCAGATTTCCCCACATGGGGCAAAATGCTAGCAGATGCCGTACCGCGAATGGAGCAGTACCCAGAACGTGTTTTACTACCCGGTATCGCGATCTCACTGACAGTACTTGGTGTCAACTACCTAGGTGATGGTCTGCGTGACGCGCTCGATCCACGCATTCGCGGGCGTTAATCTAAGTGTATTTGAACGCCTGCTGACAACATTAGTAACTTAGGGTTAGTGAGAGGATGGAACCTATCGCGTGAGCATAAAGTACAATTTTGTCTAAGATAATTATATATATTTTTAGATTTAGAAGCCTAAGTGAAAAAGTTAGCTTTTTAGTTATGCTGGGGGCGATGGTGACCGTATAAATCTGGACCCTAAAACAAACAATTGTGTGTCTTGATTTTGGGATTTATCGGTTAATTGGTTGAGCATTTTTCGTATTTAGGAGAAATGCCAAGGACTGCAGCAAGGCGCCTGAGAGTATATCTGGGCGCTACTTGCGATTTAACCCCTGATTTTAGGGGGTTTGCGGCCCTTATTCGTCTGCCCACTAGCCCATTATTATAATACCCATCACCCCATCAACTATCTAAAAAGTTAGTTGTACTTTCATAGCCTGACTTCTGTCAGCAGCTGTGTCGAAGGCTGTGACGACTTCAGAAATCTTAAAGCTGTGGGTGATCAATTGGTCAACTGCAATTGATCCAGATTGCATTAAGCCAACGGCAGTTGCAAATTCGGAGTGAAAGCGGAATGAGCCGCGTAACGTAATTTCTTTGGCGGTGATGGCCTGCATAGGAACAGTCATGTCGCCACCCAGCCCAAGCTGGACTAATATTCCGCCTGGACGCAGGCAGGCGACACCTGCCGACAGAGCAGGTGCTGCTCCGGAACATTCTAAGTGAATATCAATTTGGCCTTTTTCTGCTTGAAAAGGGTTGAGTGCATTTGGAGTTGTCTTTGTGTTGAGGGCTATATCTGCGCCACAAATCTGGGCCATATTGAGAGTATAATCCGACAAGTCTGTTGCAATGATGCGCTCTGCGCCGGCCTGCCGAGCCGCAAGCACACCGAGGCATCCGATGGGTCCACAACCAGTAATCAAAACTGTCTTACCTTCTAAATGCCCTGCCTGCTCAATTGCATGCAAACAGACTGCCAAAGGCTCGGCCATTGCGGCCTGTCCGGCTGTTAGCCCATCGGCTGGAATGCATTGACCCGCCTCAGCGATAAGCTGTTGTTGAAACGCGCCCTGGATATGGGGGAACGGCATTGCACTCCCATAAAATCGCATATTCAGGCAATGGTTCTCTTGTCCAACGAGACAGTAGTGACAAGTGTGACAGGGCCGTGACGGGGAGATTGCGACCAACTGTCCAATATGTAAGCTGTCAACATCAGTTCCCAATGCCGCTACAGTTCCTGATACTTCATGTCCTAATACCATCGGCTCACGCAATTGGATCGGGCCAAATCCGCCATTTTGGTAATAATGTAGGTCTGAACCACAAATGCCACCTGCCTGCACATTCACCAAAACCTCACCTTTGCCTGGATCAGTAATCTCTCGCTGCTCCAGGCGCAGATCGCGTGCTGCATGAATGACAATTGATTGGTTCGCGCGCAACATTAGTGTTTCTCCATCTGATTATTTCACGTATAGTACAGGCTGTTAGATGAAGCCACTAAAGGATTTTGCAATGACACTTGAAATGTTTGACCTGACTGGGAAACGAGCACTTATCACAGGCTCCAGCCAAGGGATTGGTTTCGCCCTTGCCCGTGGTCTTGCTGGTGCTGGTGCTGAAATCGTACTAAATGGGCGTGACCAATCCAAGCTAAATACTGCAGCTGAAATTTTGCAGGGTGATGGAGCAAAAGTTCATCATCTGACTTTTGATGTAACTGACCACAAGGCTGTGCGCGCAGCGGTTGATGGTTTTGAGGCAAAAGTTGGCTCTATAGATATTTTAATCAACAATGCTGGAATGCAGCACCGGTCCGAACTGCACAACTTCCCAGCTGACGCATTCGAGCGCTTATTGCAAACCAATGTAGCTTCTGTTTTTCACGTTGGTCAAGCAGTTGCCCGCCATATGATAGACCGCAAACAGGGTAAGATAATTAATATCGCATCCGTTCAGACTGCATTAGCGCGTCCGGGCATTGCGCCTTATACTGCGACTAAAGGGGCCGTTGGAGGTTTTACCAAATCTGTTGCCGCTGAGCTAGGCTCAAGAAACATTAGATGTAATGCTATTGCACCAGGTTATTTTGATACACCTCTTAATGCTGCGTTGGTTGCGGATGATGAATTCAGCGCATGGTTAGCAAAACGCACACCTGCAGGGCGTTGGGGCGAAGTTCAGGAGTTGGTGGGCGCTGCTGTGTTTTTGTCTTCGGCTGCATCTACATTTGTGAATGGCCATACGCTTTATGTTGATGGCGGCATAACGGCTTCGCTTTGATTACTTTTTTGTGCCGCCGTCGGCTGTACAAAAACCTTACGGTAGTACTTGCAAAAGTTTTAAAAATTGATTTAGTCGCTAATACTTAACTGGGCAGCGGGGTGTCTTCCGGACCCGCCCAGCGTGGTAGTAGACGTGTGAAATCCCCGTAAAATCTGGTGCTTCGGGGCATCTTTTTTTGAACGCACGGCTCTAGCAATGCACCGCTGCGCAAATAACGGGAGAATTGTATGGAAACTTTAGGTGTAGTGGGCCTTGGCGATATGGGCAGTGGCCTTGCCAAAAATCTTATCAAAAGTGGTTTTTTAGTAAAGGGAGCGGATTTGCTACCAAACCGGCAGTCTGCGTTTGAAATCCTAGGCGGTCAGCTGTGTAGTAATCCTGCTGATGTTGGCAGAGATGCGCGGGCCGTTTTCATAATGGTGATGAAGGGTGATGAGGTTAAAGATGTCATCTTTGGCCCCGATGGTCTTTTGACAACAATGGCAAAGGGCAGTGCCATCATATTATCTGCAACCATCAAGCCAAATGAGGCACGCGAAATTGGCCAAAGTATGGCAGGCTCTGGGGTCCATTTAATTGATACGCCTGTGTCTGGCGGCTTTCCAGGTGCACAGGCTGGCACCCTGACGTTGATGGCTGCAGCACCCAATGCAACGCTTGATGTGTTCTTAAAATATTTAGAGGCCGTTTCAGCTAATATTCACCGAGTTGGAACAAAGCCTGGTGATGGGCAAACAGTAAAAGCTTGTTTGCAATCTCTGATAGGCTCGCAATTTTCTGCAACGTTTGAGGCGGCGGCTTTAGCCGCAAAGGCGGGGATTTCGGGGCAGGTGTTGCTTGATGTGTTCTCTACTTCTTCTGCTGGCTGTGGCATCGTTAATAATGCACTTGAAAAAATAATTGACCGCAAATTCGAGGGTACTGGCAGCCATATTAACACGATGCACAAAGACTTAACTATTTCCATGGCTTTGGGTGAAGAGCTTGGCGTGCCGCTCCATACTGCAGGCTCCGCTATGCAGATTTTCCATGCAGGGCGCACTAAATACCCCGATGGCGATAATTGGGTTTGCACACGGGTGATTGAGGACATTGTTGGCGCTGAGCTTCATCGGAAGGGGTCAAAATGAAGTTAGGTGTAACTTGCGATGGGATCAGCTGAGACCTTGGTCGTGCCATTGTCGTTGTGGATTCTCTTAAGCGTGTGATTGAGGTGGCCCATGTTATCGGTTCGCTGCTTGTGCGTATGCTTACTCAAAGAAAAGAGCAGATACTTTGGGGTAAGAACGACGCTGAGAAGTGGAATGTGGTAAATGGCGTTTGGGGCTCAATTGCCCCAGTGATTACTCCGGCCGTAGGACTAGTAAAACCTGAAGGCGTAGGTCTGGTTGTGACAACTGGCAACGGGGACACTTGTAATAATTGTTAGTGTCATGAGTCGGTTTACCCTGATGGCTATGATGAGCTGAAAGGTGGATACCTTGCCCATATTCATATTAAGGACGTAAAAGTTGATACAACATAGGCTATGCTGGAGGTTTGCAGAATGGGTGAGGGGCAATTGGCTGATCTTTTTCAGCCAATTGCAGATGCCCTTCGAGCAGATTCCCACGATGGTGTCATATCATTTGAAAGTGTTTACCTCTCAGGCAATGAAAGCTTTAAAGGAGACTTTCGGCTTTGTATGGAAAGGTTCAGGGCTCTCTTTGGCTGAAGGCGCTGCACTGCAGTCGAAAACGACGATGATAAACTCAATCTTTGATAATTTTCTTTTTTATAGCCCCGCGCATTCTGGGACTGCTGATATAACCGTGCCGTCTTTGTGGTGACGCAATAAGTTGTTGACGGTAAGGGCCCCCATAGCAGCTCGTGTTTCAGTGGTACCGCTGCCGACATGGGGCAGAAGAACAGTATTTGTGAGTTCACGCAGAGCCTGTGGTACGATTGGCTCAGCATCAAATACATCTAGTCCAGCCCACCCCAACTTACCACTTTGAAGCGCTTTTATTAAGGCGTGCTCGTCCACTACGGACCCACGGCTTACATTAATTAATGTTCCCTTGGGGCCCAGCGCCTCTATAACCTCAGCATCTACAATCTTATGTGTGGAGGGACCACCAGGTATGATACAGATTAAAACATCACAATCTTTGGCCATTTTGGTCAGGTTATCATAGTATATATACTCTACATCTTTCTTGTTGCGCGAATGATAGACGATCTTGGCGTTCCAGGGTACCAATTTGTGCGCAATAGCCTGGCCAATTCGCCCTAGGCCCAAAATACCCACGGTTTGGTTGTCCAATGACCGAGTGAGGGGCGCATTCCCCCTTACCGCCCATTCGCCTGAACGCACGTATGCATCGTCCCGTAAGACTTCGCGGTAGCATGATAGCATTAGCAACAGGGCGGTGGTTGCGACCTCTTCGTTTAAAACGTTTGGGGTGTGGGTCACTATAATTTTGCGTTTCACAGCCTCTGCCACATCTATTGCCTCGTATCCAACACCATAGCCGCTGATCACTTTCAGGTTTTCTAAGGAGGCCATCAAGTCAGGGTGAACGCCGTCGTGGCCGTTTGTTACGACATGCGTAATGATATCAGGATCAAAATCATCCAACTGATGGATTTTAAAAACTGTTTCGAGCCGTTCTCGCATGTCAGCAGTTATTCCACCTATTTGTAAAAGATTAGTCATCTTGCGTTACTTTCTGCCGTTGATGGTCAAGTTGATGGTTTTTGAGAGGCAATTGTCTCTCCTGTTAAATGGCGCGCCAGATGGTCACGTATTCGTTTACGTGTCAGGTTTTCGTCAGCGGACAGCGCAGCCTCCAGAATGTCATAATGATGTTTGATATTACCTGATATGAAGTCAAAT
This sequence comes from uncultured Planktomarina sp., assembly GCA_905182535.1. GTDB lineage: Bacteria > Pseudomonadota > Alphaproteobacteria > Rhodobacterales > Rhodobacteraceae > Planktomarina > Planktomarina arctica. The sequence continues at coordinate 46,928 of CAJJBZ010000014.1, read as the reverse complement.
CTTCTGTCTGCCTCCATTAACTGCTGCCTGAACTGGGCATAAATCAAACTATGCATTTGTTTCAAAGTCGTGGATCCACATGCCGAGATGAGTGTTTGGTGAAATTCTTTTTCAGAGCTAAACCAAATATCAATTAGAGGCGTTGGGTCATCCAGGGCGTGTATGCGTTTTTCTATATGGCTTAATTTATGGTGCGCTGCTGTCAGCCGCGCTTCCCAAGCAACCCCGCCTTGGCGTATAGAAAGAATAGCGCCTTCCTCCTCCAGCATGACACGCAGGTGGGTAAGTTCTATTAATTTTTTAGGTGACAAATCTGGAACCCGAAAGCCCCGTTGTTCCTTGAAATCGACCAGTCCTTGGGTAGCCAGCCTAAACAAAACTTCTCTGACAGTACTTGCGGAGCATCCAAACTCTACCCGCAAAATTTCAGCGCGCAATTTAGTGCCGTGTAGAAACTCATTTGTAGTCAGTCTTTTTTCAAGTTCGAGATAAACATCATTATCATTTGCCATGGAAGTTTTCCTAACACGATATTTCATAATAGGTAATACTATTTCGATAATTAACTAAAATCTCGAAATTGTTGGTAATTTCATTTTTTTCTTGCTGATCTCGATTCGTCGTCCTACGCTAATACTCTGAAATTCGATTTTGTATCTTAAGATACCCGAATTCAAATGCTTACCGTCTGGGAGGACAATATGAACTTTATGAAAACTGCGGCTTCAGTTGCCGTAATTGCTTCCATGGCAGCATCAGCGGCATTCGCTGATGGCCATGCTACTACAACTTTGCGTATGCAAACGCACTTCTCACCTGAACAGCTTTCTGGCCAAATGGCCGCAAAGTTCATCGATGATATTCAGTTGATGTCCAATGGCGAAATCGCTGTTGAGATGTTTTATTCCTCATCTGTGGTTAAGTCAGTAGAAACATTTGATGCCGCTGCAACGGGTATCCTTGATTGTGACATGACAGGCGGTGGTTACCAAACTGGTAAGAACCCTGCGTTCCAATTTGCTGGCGACCTGCTTGGTGGCTATCAGAACCCATACCAGCAAATGGCATGGATGCTGCACGGTGGTGGCCGCGCAGCTTTAAACGAACTTTATAACGGTTACGACATGGAGTTTGTTGGGTGGTGGATCCCGGGTCCAGAGTCTTTGGTATCAACCAAACCGATCCGTACAGCTGCTGATTTCAAAGATTGGAAATTCCGCTCACCTCCAGGTCTCGCAACAAAAGTGTTTGCAGCTTTGGGTGCATCACCGATTGTGATGGATTTCACAGAGATCTTTACGGCGCTTGAAACTGGCATCATCGACGGTGCAGATGCTGCAAACTTAACCAATAACGTTGGACTAGGTTTGTATGATATTGGTGAGCACACAAACTATCCAGGTTTCCACTCCATGCCAGCAGATCACCTTGCGTGTAACAAGTCTGTTTGGGACGCGATGCCTGCGCATCACCAAAAAATCATCGAAGTTGCGATGGAAAGCTTAGCGTTGCAAAATGCAACTAAGAATGAAGTCATGAACGCCCAGACTGCTAAAGATCTGCGCGCTAAGGGCATCAACTTGTATGAGTGGGCTCCAGAAGATCTGGCAAAATATCGTGCAGCCGTACAAATTGGTTGGACTGAATTTGCTACAACTCCAGAAGCCAAAGCACTTCTTGCTAGCCACATCTCATTCCTGAAAGATCTAGGTGCAATGAAGTAATCGGTATTTTTTACTATTATCTTAGTGCGACAAGGCTGTTTTTATGGCCTTGTCGTTTTTACTTATAGAGACTGGATGACATGAAAATTACGCGCATCATAAGTCATGTACTTCAATATGACATGCCCGAAATTTTGGGTTATTCGCAGCAATACTATGCTAGCCGAACTGCGCATTTGGTTGAAGTGCAAACTGATGAGGATGTGACAGGTTGGGGCGAATGTTTTGGTCCAGGCAGTGTCGCGATTGCTAATAAAACTATTGTTGAAAAAGTAATTCAACCCATGGTGTTGGGAATGGATCCGATGGATCGGGATGTGATTTGGCATAAGGTCTATAACCTTTTGCGAGATCATGGACAAAAAGGTATGCCCATGCAGTCTTTGTCTGGAGTGGATATTGCTCTTTGGGATATCGCTGGCAAGGTGGCAGGTTTGCCACTTCATAAACTGATAGGTGGGGCACACCGTACGGATGTTCCGTGTTATGGATATGGAATGATGCTGCGAGATGAACCCGTAGCCGATCTTGCAAAACGATTTGAAGATGAGGCTGCTACGATCCGGGATATGGGGTTTGTCGCTGCGAAGATGAAAACCGGTTTTGGACCAAAACCTGATGTTAAGCTGTGTGAAGCTGTTAGGCGTGGTGTAGGCGATGATTTTAAATTCATGGTTGATGCCAACCATTGCTACACAACATCTGATGCGTTTTATGTAGGGCGCGCCCTTGAAGAGTTGGATGCCTATTGGTTTGAAGAACCGATTGCACCTGAGGATTTGGATGGTTACCGTGAATTACGATCGGGTTTGACCGTTAATATCTCTGGTGGTGAGGCTGAGTTCAATCGTTGGGGCTGGCGAAATATTCTTGAAAATCGTGGCTTGGATATCGCACAGCCAGAAGTTTGCGCTCTGGGTGGAGTATCTGAATATTTGAGGGTGTTAGCATTGTGCCATGCACATTTTACACCTGTCATAAATCATGTTTGGGGCAGTGCAATTGCTGTCGCCACCAATCTACAGCTTTTGGCTGCGATGCCGCCTTTGCCTGGTGGCCTGCACCCATGGGAGCCAATGCTTGAGTTTGACACAACGGACAATAAATTCCGCGACGAACTGCTGATTGAACCTTTGGGTATTCAAGGGCAGGTCAAATCGAACGCAGGCCGCGTTATAATACCTACTGGACCAGGTATCGGCGTAGAACCCGACCAAGACTTCATTAATTACTATAGTATCGACGCATAGCGGCGAGGGGATATCAACATGCAGAAAACAGGCGGAATTATCGAGTGGCTCGTGCCATTAGCGTTCGTGGGTACCATGAGCTGGCTTATTTGGCATCTCCCTGCCTTTTTGTTGGATTGGTTGCCCTATTCATCAGTTTCTCTAAAAGCGCAGATCGAAGCTATATATTTGCTTAGCGATGTGACGCCAAACTTAACTGGAATCTTTGGTGGACATATCGATATTATTGATTTTTCTGCGTTGGTCTTGTCTCCTGTCCTTGCAGTTATAGGAGCGCGTACTGTGCGTGCGGCCGGCATGGAGTATCTCGGGGCTAGTAGTATTGACAGTGCGGCATTGTTCATTGGTCGCGTCACAATGATGATGATCGCACTCATGACTTCAGTCATGTTGTATGAAGTTTTCTTACGCTACATCATTGAAAAGCCGACTGAATGGGCTAACGAAATGACGCTTTGGTTTGCTAGTTTTGTTTTCTTAAGCTGGATTTTATGCGATGCAGCAACGCAGCCATATTCGTATTTTCCTAGTTTACGACATTGCACCCCGTTGGTTGCAAAGAATTTTTGATACGATATCAACTTCGTTGATCGTTATGTTTGCATTTTTCCTGGTTTATGGCAGTTATAAACAAGTTTTTATTAACAAACTTTATCGGTGGGAACTTTATGGGTCGGCGTTTAACCCGCCTATACCTGCAACATTACAGCCGATGATTTTGATTGTGATAACTTTGGTGGCCTCGCAAGCGGTTCTAAACCTGATTGCGGACTGGAATAAAGAGCCAGAAGTTCACACAGATGAGCCTGATCAAGAAGAAATTGAAATGCTAAAACGCGCAGTGGGACAAGACTAATGGATATTGGAACAATTTCACTTATTTTAATGGTGACGCTTATTGTATTACTGGCTATCGGGATGCCCCTTGGTCTTGCATCTGCAGCACTTGCTGTTTTAGTTTTGGTTTTGAAGTTTGAACCTTCACTTTTGTCAAATCCTCTAAGTTTCGGTGACGGGATGTTGACTAGCCGACCGGGGACTGGCCCCCTATATATCCTAGCTCAAAAAATATATGGGCTATTAACGGATTATGTTCTTATATCGGTACCACTTTTCATTTTCATGGCATCGCTTTTGGAGCGCTCTGGTATTGCAAAAGATATGTACTCCTCGCTTAATGTTTGGCTATCTCGGACACGAGGTGGAATTGCGATCGTGACTTCGATTATGGCGGTGATAATGGCAGCAATGTCAGGCATTATCGGTGGTGAAGTGGTGCTTTTGGGCTTAATCGCACTTCCACAAATGTTGAGGTTGGGGTATAATCAAAATCTTGCAATTGGTGTTATTTGCGCCTCCGGTTCGCTGGGTACTATGATCCCACCTTCCATTGTTCTCATTATCTACGGGCTAATCACAGAAACCTCTATCAAAGCGCTGTTTACTGCTGCGTTTGTCCCGGGTTTCATGCTGGCCTCGATGATCATTATGTACATCATCGTCCGAACAACTTTGCACCCAGAAGATGCGCCCCTACCGGTACCAGATCCAAACGATCCGGAACCTGTTGAGAAGAGGAAGCTTTTTGGGGCCTTCATGTCGATTGTAGTGGCCGGTTTCTCTGCTGTGTTATTTGTACGGGCTGCATTCTTTGAATTTTCTGGTTCCAACGCGGCAAGTCAGGGTGACCCAGCTCGACTTGGTACGTTAGAGCATATGCCGTGGTTAGGTGGCCTTGTCGTAATAGCATTAATTCTTATATATTTTGTATTTGGCAAGGATCGAGCAAAGGTTGGTTGGGATATGGGCAAAGGTCTTGTTGCGCCAATGGTTGTAATTGGGGTTGTCCTTGGGTCGATTTATGGCGGAATAACGGGTATTACTGAGGCAGCTGGCATGGGCGCTTGTGCCGTTCTTATTATCGCAATTTTGCGTGGTGAGGGATCATTCCAACTGGTTTGGGAAAGTCTGATGCGCACTTTAAGGTCTACTGGTACAATCATTTGGGTCACCATCGGTGCGGCTTCGCTTGCAGGGGCATATACGATAGCAGGTGGTCCAACCTATGTTGCAGATCTAATAGTTGGAAGAGATCTTCCAACTATGGGGGTGATCCTTACGATGATGCTAATCTTATTGTTTATGGGCGCGTTTATGGATTGGGTTGGTATCGTTCTTTTGATAATTCCAGTATTTCTCCCCATCGTTTTGCGCCTGCCCATCGACGAAATTGGTCTTATTGGTCAACTGGCTCCTAACCATGTGGCTATTTGGTTTGGTGTCCTGTTCTGCATGAATATGCAGGTCAGTTTTCTATCGCCACCGTTTGGACCAGCGGCGTTTTATCTTAAGTCTGTCGCACCAGCGCATATTAGCCTTACGGATATCTTTAGGGGGTTCTTGCCCTTTATTGGAATTCAGTTGTTAGCACTCTCAGTTCTGCTGATTTGGCCAAACATCATAGCTCTACTCTTGTGAGTTGAGCTATGATACTAAACTCCGATCAAACAAAAAAGTTTGAGACAGAGGGTTATCTTGTAATTCCAGACCTGATGCCTGCTAATATATGTGGGCAGCTCAATACAGAATATACTGACCTTTTAAACGGTCTTTATGAGGGTTGGATTGCAGAGGGTCTGGTGCAGATACCGGGTGGGAAATTGGATTTTTGCGGGAAATTGTTAAGTGCATACCAGGCTGGGTGTGATTACTTTCAGCCGATGGATATTTCGCTGCTGGGAGATAGGATAATGGCAGACGCGCCGTTCCATATTGGTCCGGCGGTATTCAATATGTTGACAGCTGTCCCCTTGTTGGATGTGGTTGAGCAACTGATCGGCCCGCAATTGACCAGCAATCCTATTCAGCATGTACGGCTAAAGCCCCCAGCCGCCAAATTGAATCTCGGTGAGGTGCGTGCCCATATTACAGCAACAGACTGGCACCAAGATTGCGCGGTAGCTTTGGAAGATGCAGATCAAACTAATATGGTGACAGTCTGGCTCGCCATGACTGATGCTACGGTTGAGAATGTGTGCCTACAGGTTCAGTCACAAATATCTGGGCAAACAATTTTACCCCATTGTGCTCGGAATCAAACTGGAATCGCTGATGATTTTTTGAATGAATCAAGTGCTGTACCTTTACCTGTCAAAGCCGGTGGGGCAGTGTTCTTTCATCCCCTAACGCCTCATGCTTCCCTGACTAATATCATTGGTGGGTTTCGCTGGTCTTTTGATATTCGTTTTAACGTCACTGATCCCCCAACGGGCCGGTCGCATTTTCCTGATTTTGTTGTACGTTCGCGAGCGTACCCTGAAACGGAACTCTCTGATTGGCGTGCCTGTAAAGCGCAATGGGAAGAGGCTCGGGCCAGGTTGGCGGCAGTCCCACATATTGATATCCACCGGTGGTCTGCGGATACGCCCCACTGCGCCTAAAATTTATACTTTGAGGAATGGAAATGAATTTTATACGTTTAGATCGAGCAGATACAGTGGTTACCGCAACGCGGATATTAGCGCTTGGTACTCTTGTAGACGGTGTTTTGACAACAGCACAAATTCCCTCTGGACATAAGGTGGCCACGATCCAGATGGCCCTTGGGGATCCAGTACGCAAATATTCCCAGCTTATTGGCTATGCTTCTTGCGACATCATGCCAGGAGATCACGTGCACACCCATAATGTGGATTTTAGAAATACGGCGATGGAGTATGAATTTTCAACTGATTTACGCCTCATGCCGCCTGCTGCAAAGCAGGATACCTTTATGGGATTTCGTCGTGAAAACGGTAAAGTCGGTACGCGTAATTATATTGCAATTATCACGTCGGTCAATTGCTCCGCAACTGCCGCACGGATGATTGCCGATTACTTCACACCTGAGGTTCTTGCGGATTACCCAAATGTAGATGGCGTGGCTGCTTTCGTACACGGAACCGGTTGTGGAATGGCAGATTCTGGAGATGGGTTTGAAGCACTGCAGCGGGTGATGTGGGGATATGCCAAACATCCCAACCATGCGGGTGTTCTCATGGTCGGATTGGGCTGTGAAATGAACCAAATTGATTGGTTGTTAGAGGCTTATGGTCTAAAGCAAGGTCCAACGTTTCAAACTATGAATATCCAGAGAGTTGCAGGCCTGCGCCTGACCGTAGAGTTGGGTATAAAGAAAATAATGGAAATGCTACCAATTGCTAACCAGGCAACACGTGTGGAATGCCCTGCATCTGAATTGATGGTTGCATTGCAGTGTGGCGGCTCGGACGCGTGGTCTGGGGTCACCGCAAACCCGGCATTAGGCTATGCTTGCGATTTATTGACGGCCCAAGGTGCAACTGGGGTCTTGGCTGAGACACCTGAAATTTATGGTGCTGAGCATTTGTTGACACGCAGAGTTGTAGATCAATCGGTGGGCGACAAGCTAATTGGCTTGATCAAATGGTGGGAAGATTACACGACGCGCAATAATGGATCCATGGATAATAACCCCAGCCCCGGAAATAAAATGGGAGGCCTAACTACAATCTTAGAAAAATCATTAGGAGCGGCATCTAAAGGTGGCACAACGCCTTTGATGGGGGTCTATAAATATGCAGAACCTGTCACTGCCCGAGGCTTCACATTTATGGATACCCCGGGATATGATCCCGCTTCTGTGACTGGCCAAATTGCTGGCGGTTGTAACCTTGTCTGTTTTACTACTGGGCGGGGGTCTGCATTCGGATCAAAACCTGCACCTACGATTAAAATAGCGACAAACAGTGAGATGGCTAATCGCATGGCCGAAGACATGGATATTGACGCCGGACAGATCCTATCTGAAGGTATCAGTGTCGAGGAAAAAGGTCGTGAGATTTATAAAATGTTTTTGCGTGTCGCTTCTGGTGAAGTTACAAAGTCAGAAGGGCAGGGTCTTGGTGATTATGAGTTTGTACCCTGGCAAATTGGAGCTGTAATGTGAAGCGTATTCTGGTTGTTGGTGGTGGTTTAATAGGTATCCGACACTTGCAAGCTGTCCGGGTGCATGCCGAATGCGAACTTGTTGGCTTGGTAGACCCTGATATGTCTATCCAGTGTGATGTGCCTCGCTTCGCCAAGATGGGTGATGTCCTGGAGCCTGTGGATGGTGTGATTATTGCGACCCCAACCCACTTACACACACTCCATGGCATTGAAGCGGCAGAACGCGGCTGGCACATGCTGATCGAGAAGCCGGTTTCTGAGACAATTGAAAGTGCACAAAAGCTCGAAACGGCATTACGTGGCCAAAACATACGTTCGCTTGTGGGGCATCACCGTCGCTATCATGCGGTGGTCCAGCAGCTAAAAGCTTGCCTTGAAAATGAGTTGATTGGTAAGGTAGTCAATGTCTCAGTTTTATGGGCAATGCGCAAGCCAGATGCATATTTTGAGGGTAATTGGCGTAATGACGGCGGTAGTCCTGTTATGATAAACTTAGTACATGATATTGATATTTTACGTTTTGTTGTTGGTGAAATCATCCAGACTATCGCCCTAAAAGGAAAGCCGCTTCGTGGATCAACACGAGTTGAAAGTGGTGCCATCGCTCTGGCGTTTGAAAATGGTGCTGTTGGAAGCGTTAGCTTTTCAGACATCACACCTAGCCCATGGGGTTTTGAGGCAGGGACTGGTGAAAATCCAAATATCGGCATCACCCATCAAGATATGATGTGGATCACTGGGACAAAAGGCGCGATAAGTTTTCCGTCCATGACGCTGTGGAAAGGCACTGATTGGGGGCGTGCGGCTGAGCCTGTGGCTTTGAGCCCCGCCCTGAACGAAAAAACGCCACTGGAGGCACAATTAGACCATTTCTTAGCGGTGATTGACGGTGCTGAACCGTTAGTTGATGTTGCTGATGCTACATTAACACTTGGAGTAGCGCAGGAGCTTGAGGCCAAACTTTCTATTCAAGTTTAATGTTTTAGTAAAAATATATATAAATAGGACCAGTATTTCTAACCCTGATTTAAGACTATGTATTCTATAAAACCAAGCTTTGAGGAGCGTAAATTATGGGCAAACCAACTATTGGATTTATTGGCTTAGGTTTAATGGGTGGTGCTATGGTTGGCCGCTTACAAGACCTTGGATATCAGCTAACTGTTTTGGGAAATTTGGATCGCACTTATTTGGATTCAGCCATTAGACGTGGAGCAACTGAGGCTGCAACTGCAAAAATAGTTGCACAGGCAAGCGACATAGTGATGTTGTGCATGGGTACTTCTGATCATGTGGAAGGCCGGATGCGGGGAACTGGCGGTGTGATCGCAGGTTTGCTTCCCGGTGCGACTGTCATTGACTTTGGCACCTCCCTTCCCGGTAGTAGCCGCACTTTGGCTGTAGAAGTGTTGCAAGCAGGTGGCCACTTTTTAGACGCCCCACTAGGCCGTACACCAGCGCACGCGAAGGATGGCTTGCTGAATATTATGACATCGGGAGATAAAAATACTTTTGATGGGATCGAGCCGATTTTGAAAGATCTTGGGGAGAATATCTTCTATTTAGGAGCTGTTGGTTCTGGACACACTATAAAGTTAATAAATAACTTTTTTGGAAGCACAGTCGCAAACGCGATGGCTGAAGCCTTTGCCATGGCGGATGTGGCTGGTGTGGACCGGGCCCAACTCTATGATGTGATGGCGGCTGGTCCCCTGCATTCTGGCATGATGGGGTTTGTCAAAGCTTACGGTGTTGATAATGATCCAGGGCAGTTAGCTTTTGCAATTAAGAACGCAGCCAAAGATGTGGGGTATTATGCCCGCATGGCCGAAGATGCTGGTGTGGACAGCATCATGTGCAAAGGCCCACTGGCTGCTTTAATTGATGCTCGCGATAATGGGCAGGCGGATGAAATGGTCAGTCAAATGGTGGATTATTTCGTACGCCGATTTAAAGTCTGATTTATGGCCGTTATCGCAAAGCCAATGGCTAATTTTCCACGCTACGGCATCATATTGATGCTTGCAGCCTGGCTTATGTTTTCATGGGTGGATACGGGTGCAAAATGGCTCGCTCTGGCTGGCATACCCGCATTCCAGCTGGCCTTCATGCGATATGCTGGACATTTTGTGATCTCGATTGGCGTGATCGCCAAGGATGGCTTTCAGCTGAATCGCTTTCAGACCGGGCATTTGTGGCAGGTGATCAGCAGGGCGTTACTCCTAGTGTCTGCCACCCTTTCCAACTTCTACGCCTTACAGTTTTTGCCTTTAACAGTTGTATCAGCAATCATGTTTTCAAGCCCAGTTTTGGTATGCTTTCTGTCAGTTTCTGTTCTGCGCGAAAAGGTGGAGCCATGGCGTTGGGGGGTCATTTTGCTTGGTTTTATTGGTGTTTTGATCGTTGTACGTCCATTCGGCACTGCCTTCCACCCTGCAATGCTGATGATCATTTACAATGCCATAGCCTTGGCTCTCTATTCGCTTATGACGCGTAGGCTGTCTGGCATTGTTGCGGTCGAAACCATGCAGTTTTATATGGGACTGGTTGGGACCTTATTAATGCTTCCTTTTGCGATTTGGGTGTGGACGCAACCGGCAACCACATGGGGAATGCTCGTTTTGATAAGCCTTGGTGTTTTGGGCTGGGCTGGGCATCAGCTGCTGACAAATGCACACCGCTTTGGCACTGCAAACCAACTTATGCCGTTCACCTATTCATTTCTGGTATTCGTGGCGATCTGGGGATACTTATTATTTGGGACAGTCCCAGACATGGGTACCATTTTTGGTGCTATCGTCATTATGAGCGCTGGGCTCATTATTTGGAGAAGAGAACGAAAATGAAGCGAGTTGCCTGTGTCGGTGAAGCTATGATTGAATTATCATTGATCGGCGAAGATACGCAGGTCAGTGTTGCTGGTGACACTCTCAACACCGCCATCTATTTGCACCGTACGGCGCCCAAATTGAGGGTTGATTATATCACCTGCCTTGGGTGTGATCCATTTTCGGCGCGCATTTTTGATTTTATCTCTCAGCATGGTTTGGGAACCTCTCGAATACAGCGGATTCTCTGATGGGTCACCGGGACTATATGGTATTACCACATCTTCCGAAGGTGAGCGTAGCTTCACATATTGGCGTAATAATAGCGCAGCCCGGCAGTTATTTTTAGACAGTGATTTCAGCGTCTTAGAAAATTATGATGCAGTGTATTTGTCCTGGTATTTCGATGGCAATTTTACCTCATGCCATAAGGTTAGCTTTTGTTGAATGGTTGAACAACTCAGCTATTGAATTAATTTTTGACAGTAATTTTCGACCACGCCTTTGGGAAAGCCGCCAGCATTCACAGGAGATCACATCCGCATTGTGGATGCGCGCCGATATTGCACTACCCTCAATGGATGATGAAATGGACTTGTTTTCTGAAACTACGGACCAAGTCTCAATGCGGTTTTTATCCAGCGCAAAGTCAGGAGCTTTAAAGAGAGGTGAGCAGGGGCCGCTTTCGTTAGGCGGTGAAGTATTTCATGGCTATCACTCAGCTCCAAACGTTGTGGATACCACAGCGGCAGGTGATAGCTTTAATGGTGGATACTTGGGTGCATTATTTTCTGGTAAAACCCAAGCTGAGGCGCTGATTATGGGGCATAATTTAGCGAAGGCCGTCGTGCAGTATCGGGGAGCTATCATCCCTGAATGAGATGAGCTAAATCAGCGGCATCTAGCAATTCCAGCAAGGCTATTTCAGGGTTTTCTGAATTTGCCGCTTTTGCGATTTCTTTAGCCTTAGGGTCATTTAAAGGCAGGCCTTGTGCGGTTTGCGCACGGCAAAATGTTACCCAAGACCTGACGGCTCTTATTAGTGCGGGAGAGCTACTGACACGCAAGGTTTCCAAAAAGCGGTAGGGTACTTTTTGACTTCCATCCATGGCTATCTGATCAAGTCGATGTGCAAGCGCCACATTTTCAAACCGAGTTAATAAGGCCTTTGCATAGCCAGGCACTTGGTCGCGCACCGCTATGGGCAAGGTGGCGCCAGCATCTATCATAAGCTGTTGCACTTGGCTGCGCAAAGCTGGATCAGAAATCGCTTCGTGCACGTAAGTATAGCCTTGGGCCAGCCCTGCATAGGCTAACAAAGAATGCGCACCATTTAACATCCGAAGCTTGCGTAATTCATGGGGCTGCACATCACGCACAAATTGAACTTCTGGCCATTTGGGGCAAGGACCTGAGAAGTTGTCCTCAATAACCCATTCACGAAAAGCTTCGGTGGGGACGGCCATGGGATCGTCACTGATTGCTCTTATGGCGTCGGTGGTTGCGGGGGTGATCCGATCTACCATGGAGTTTGGAAAGCTAGCGTCTTTCCAGTTGATTTTAAGATCTGCAGCAGTCGCAAAATCAGCCACTGCTTTTTGCAACGTAGTCCCATTTTCAACACGATTGTCGCAACTTAAAACGGTGACTGGGTTAGTGCGATTCGCCAAGCTATGTGCTATGAAACCAATGAGCGTCTGGATAGAATTGCCCACTAAATCTGATAAGATAGCTGGATCTTGGAAATCAAGCTTACCATCAGTATTTAGGTGGTAGCCTTTTTCTGTGACTGTAGCAGATATAATATCAGCAGTTGCCATTGTATCTAAAATTACTTGAAATCCTTCTGAGGCTACTAGAACGTCTTTCAAAATTTGAATCCGTTTAAGCCCTTGGCCTTGCACATTTAGGGTGTAAGAAAACCCCTGAGCTGCAAGACCATCTCGGACTGTTGGTGAGCGCAAGCTTACTGCAACAACATCCCAGCCTCCGGCATCTGCCGTATAATCAAGCAAATGTGCGCGGGCAAAGTTACCAAGACCAAAATGAATAATAAGTCCCATTTAATCAGCTATCCTATAAACGCGACGAGCCAAGTCAGTTGCTAATAGCCGCGCCAAATCCTCTGCATGGTCACGGCCAAATAGGCCTTTATCCATTTGCTCGGCTAAGTGTAAAGCCACACCGCGCCGCCATAAATCATGTCGCGCAGGGATAGACATAAATGCGCGTGTATCGTCGTTAAATCCGGCGAGGTTATAATAGCCTGCGGTCTCAACAACCTGATTAAAGTATCGTGCGATACCATTAGCGCTGTCGTGGAACCACCACGGGGGGCCAATGCGGAGGCAGGGCCAGTGCCCTGCCATTGGGGCCAGATCCCGTGTGTAAGTGCTTTCGTCCAGGGTAAACAAGATGATCGTCAAGTTTGTGATATGCCCTACGCGGTTTAAAAGCGCATCTAATCCTCGCACCCAGTCAACAGAAATGGGAATATCTGCGCCTATATCGCGTCCAAATTCAAAAAGTAATTTGGTATTTGTATTACGGCGACTACCACCATGAATTTGCATGGTGAGCCCATCCTCAACGGACATCTGAGCCATTTCAATCAGCATATGTCCATAGAACCGTCGGGCATCTTCTAATGTGCCGGTGCCCAGTTTCAGGCTTTGGTATAAAATATCAGGATGGTCCAGCCACTCAGTATGGATAACTTCAATCGCGTGGTCTGTTGCAGTGGCGCCCATTTTGACAAAGTATGCACGTCGGGACCGAATTGCATCAAGATACCCAGAGTAACTACCTAAATCACACTCTGTTAATTTCTCCAATTCTTGCAGATTTTGAACAAAGCTAGGATCAAGTGGATCCAGCACGCCATCAGGTCTAAATGTTGGTATTACACGTCCAGTCCAGTCGCTAGCCTTGATGGTTGCATGATGGTTAAGCCCATCCAACGCGGAGTCTGTCGTAGCGAGTATTTCGATGTTGAATCGGTCAAATAATGCGCGAGGACGATAGTTATCTTGTCCTAATTTCTCTGTAAGTTGATCATATATTGAATCTGCCGTCAGTGCTGATAGTTCGGTTGGGATTTGAAAGGTTTCACGCAGCACATATTCCATCCAAACGCGTGATGGCGTGCCTAAAAAAAGATGCCAATTTTTTGCAAAAATCCGAAAAATTTCTCGTGGGTTGGCACCTTGACCTGGAGATCCAATCCCTAAATCAGACAACGAAATACCTTGTGAGTATAGCATGCGAGAGACGTAGTGATCAGGAATGACCAGAAGTTCAGCTGGATTTTTAAATTCCTTGTTTTGAGCAAACCAAATTGGATCACAATGGCCATGTGGAGAGACAATTGGCAGTCTTTTGATCGCTTGATAGATTGCCTCTGAGGATGCATTTAAATTACTTGTCACTTTTGGCGCTCCGATGGCGATGTTTTCAGGATTAAGTCCATATTGCAGCTTGCATCTTACCTGCGCAATGCTTCAAAATAATAAAAAATTGGGAAGCATGATGAATATTGCCTTAATCGGTTTGGGTATGGTTGCGGCAACGCACGTAACTGCAATACGTAGCTCTGATCAGGGTTTGAAACTGCATGGTGTATTGGGGCGCGACCCTGCGCGCACTGCCACTTTTGCAGTGGAAAACAGAACTCGGGCTTACGCATCGGTGGCTGAAATAGCCGAAGACTCGACGATTGATTTTGTTATTCTCGCCACGCCCCCTGATGCGAGACTTGAAATTGTTGAAACGCTAGTTGCAGCGAAAAAGCCTATCTTGATGGAAAAGCCGGTAGAACGAAATTTTGCTGCGGCAACTGAGATTGTTGAAATTTGTGAAACTGCTTCAGTACCATTGGGCATTGTATTTCAACATCGTGCACGTGAAGCTTCTGTGGAGCTAAAATCTGCAATCGAAGCTAGTGCTTTGGGCGAAATTTCTACTGTTGACCTACGTGTCCCATGGTGGCGTGATCAAAATTACTATGATGCTCCAGGACGTGGCACCTACGGGCGTGATGGTGGCGGCGTTATGATTTCACAGGCAATTCATACACTTGATTTGGCTATGTGGCTACTTGGGCCTGTAACATCTGTTCAAGCGATGATGCGACGCACCAAGTTGCACGTGCTTGAGGCTGAAGATTGGGCCGGGGCACTGTTCGAGATGCAATGTGGGGCAATTGGGAGCTTGATAGCGACAACCGCTTCCTATCCCGGCCATGCGGAGACGATAACCATCCAAGGCACCAAAGCCTCGGCGCACCTTGGATCAGGTGTGTTGACTGTCCGGTATTTCAACGGTGAGGTCGAGGTGCTTGGTACGGCCGAAGCAACGGGTGGTGGATCTAATCCGATGGCCTTCACCCATGCCTGGCACCAATCTGTAATTGAGAATTTTGCGTCTTCATTGTCTAAAACTCAACTGCCCATGGCACCGGGGCGGAGCGCTTTGCGGTCTCATGCGCTGATTGATGCAATGGAAACTGCAAACCGGAGCGGGCAACGTGTAAAGGTTCCACTATGTCATTAAGTTGTGTCGCCCTTGGGCTGGATCATCGCCATATTTATGGCATGACCGATAATATGGAAAAAGCTGGCGTTAAATGCCTTGGTTTCTGGACACAAGGAACGCCAGAAACGTTAAGTGGTTATACTGAAAGATTTCCAGACCTACCTCGCTTCGTACGCTTGGAAGATGCACTTGAATGCGGTGCAGATCTGGCATTAGTCTCTGCTATTCCTGCGGATCGTGCCCAATTAACGGTCGCTGCCATGCAACATGGAATGGATGTTATGAGCGATAAGCCTGGATGTACTACATTAGCGCAGTTGGGTGAAATTAAATCTGTTGTACAAGAAACGAGCCGTATTTGGTCAGTTAACTTTTCAGAACGGTTTGAGACGCCAGTTAGTACGCGTGCATCTGAGTTAGTCGCTGCAGGTGCGATTGGAAAAGTTGTCCAAACTGTAGGCCTTGGTCCACACCGCCTGAACCGTACAACGCGGCCGGATTGGTTTTTTCAGCGGGAACGGTTCGGCGGTATACTAACTGATATTGCGTCACATCAAATTGATCAGTTTTTACATTATACAGGCTCTGATACTGCGCAGATTACCCGTGCATTAGCTGAAAATACTACAAAGAAAGCAATTACCTGGTTTTCAAGATTTTGGTGAAATTAACCTACGGAGTGAGCAAGGCACTGGTTATATCAGGGTGGATTGGTTCACTCCGGATGCCCTGCCTACTTGGGGCGATGGGCGCCTAACGATTCTTGGAACTGAAGGCTATCTTGAGCTTCGTAAGTATGTAGATGTTGGTGGTAGAAAAGGCACTGATCACTTGATTTTAGTAAACCAATCTAAGAGTGAAAAAATTGATGCATCAGGTGCAGGTCTTCCGTACTTTTCACGTCTAGCATATGATATTGAGCATCGGTCAGAAACGGCTATGAGCCAAGTGCATTGTTTTACTGTAATGGAATTGGCATTGCGCGCGCAGCAAATGGCAGAACTAGAATGATTAATATTGCTATTATTGGTGCTGGTATTGGTCGTGAACATCTTGCGGCGTTACGGGAGCTTCCGAGTGAGTTCCGAGTAGTGGCTGTTGTTGACCAAAACTTAGAGCGTATCGAAGAAATTCGGTTTGGGGATACCTTCGCGGCTCTGACTGACATCTCAGACGTACTTACTGATCCAGAAATAGGCGTAATAGATATTTGTTTGCCGCCGCATTTACACGTTTCAGTTACACTCGATGCGTTAAATTTTGGAAAGCATGTAATCTGTGAAAAGCCACTGGCAACCTCACTTGCTGATGTGGACAGGATTGCAGCTGCTGCAAAACAAAATGGTTGCCATGTTTTTCCAGTGTTTCAGTATCGGTGGGGCCCATCATTGGCCCAGCTACGCCACCTCATGGGGTCCGGATTAGCTGGACAGGTGCAGGTGGCTTCGTTGGAAACTCACTGGTCAAGGGGATATGATTATTATTCCGTTCCCTGGCGTGGTACCTGGTCTGGTGAACGTGGTGGTGCTATTTTGGGGCACGCTATCCACAATCATGATCTTCTAACACATATTGCGGGTGACGTTGCCGCCCTGTCAGCGATGACCGCCACTCGAGTCAATGAGATTGAGACTGAGGACTGTGCGTCCATTACCTTTGCCATGGCCTCTGGGGCGCTTTGTACAAGCAGCATTACTCTTGGTGCAGCAGGCGATGAAACAAGATTACGGTTTATTTTTGAAAACTTGACGGCAACCTCTGGTACTGCACCCTATGCACCAGGGGCGCAGCCCTGGACTTTTACTGCGCGTTTTAAAGACCAGCAGCATGAAATTGATAAGGCTGTTGTTGATGCACCACCTGAGGCGGTTGGATTCGAAGGTTTTTTTACCGAAATAGGCAAGGCCATAAATGAGCAAGAAAACTTTGCCGTTACTTTAGAAGATGGGGCTGCATCAATAGCCCTTGTCACTGCAATTTATCATAGTTCACGCACAGGGGAGCGGGTAAATCTACCCCTAATGCCTGAGCATGAACTCTATAAAGGATGGATGCCATGAAGCAATGTTGGCGTTGGTTCGGTCCGGAGGACCCAATCAAATTGACAGATTTGCATCAGGTGGGGGTTGAGGGGATTGTAACCGCATTACATGACGTTCCACCCGGTGAAGCCTGGACAAGCAAAAGAATTTTGGAACGAAAGTCTGTACTGAGTATGGCTGGCTATGATTGGGATGTTGTCGAAAGTCTGCCTGTCTCGGAAGCAATCAAAACCCAAACTGGGCAAATGCAAAAACACCTTGCCGCGTATAAGACCAGTTTGCGGGCTTTGGCTGCGCAGGATATTAAAGTGGTCTGCTACAACTTTATGCCGATACTGGATTGGACGCGTACGGAGTTGCGTGCGCAGCAACCGCATGGCGGAGCAGCGATGCTCTTTGATCTAGTTGATTTTGCTGTATTTGATCTGCATATCTTAGAGCGTTCTGCAGGTGTTGATGACTATTCAGATGCTGTTAGTGCTGCGGCCTATGCGCGTTTTTGTGGAATGTCTGATAGTGCTAAAACCTTGCTGAAAAAAAATATTACGGCTGGACTACCGGGGGCTAATGATAGCTGGAGCGTTGAGGATGTACGCTTATTGTTAGAAACTTATTCTGGTATTACGCCGCAACGTTTGCGGGCAAACCTGGTAGACTTTTTGTCGGAAGTTGCTCCTGTTGCTCAGCAGCTTGGGGTGCGCATGTGCTGTCATCCTGATGACCCGCCATTTTCTCTTTTAGGACTACCAAGAGTGATGTCTACCAGCGATGATTATGGCGCAGTTTTGGATGCAGTTGACCTACCTGCTAACGGTGCAACGCTATGCACTGGATCGTTAGGTGTTGCACAGAGTTTTGATGGGCCTGCATTCGTACAAAAACATGGCCCGCGCATCCATTTTGCACATTTGAGAAACACAAAACGAATTATAGGTTCTCTGTCTGATATGCCTAATTTTTTTGAGGCGGCTCATTTAGAGGGAGACACCGACATGGTTGGTACTGTCCACGCCCTAATGGCAGAGCAGAAACGGCGATGTGCTGAGGGGCGTGTTGACTGGCAAATCCCCATGCGCCCTGATCACGGCCAAGAGTTGTTGAGTGACCTTGGCGGTGATAGTACCCCTGGCTATCCATTAATTGGGAGAATGCGCGGACTGGCTGAGTTGCGGGGGGTTATGGCGTCTTACAGCTATATGCAAAATTCAGGTCAAGCGAAAAGTAATATTGATTAGTACCACTAAGCATCACAAGCTATTAAAGCGATATTTCCTTGGCTCTGCCTTTTTATTAAGGAGGGTAGGAATATGACGTTCTGGCGCTTGCTGCTCAGTACTGATTTTAACTTGTCAGGGATAAGTATT
Organism: uncultured Planktomarina sp.; assembly: GCA_905182535.1. Taxonomy (GTDB): domain Bacteria; phylum Pseudomonadota; class Alphaproteobacteria; order Rhodobacterales; family Rhodobacteraceae; genus Planktomarina; species Planktomarina arctica. The sequence continues at coordinate 28,219 of CAJJBZ010000014.1, read as the reverse complement.
TAGTAAGATTAAAATGTTCTTAAAGTAGTTTTACTATCAGCATAAGTATGTTTGATCATAGTATCCGCGTCAAAAGTTATTACAAAACAGCCTCATATTGAGAAATTCTATCCCAGTCGAACTCCACTCCGATGCCCGGTGTATCTGGGGCAACAGCCATTTTATTTCTGATGACAAGAGGGCGGATTGTGTAGCGATCGATTGGAAATGAATGCACCTCCAACCATCCGCCGTTGGCTTGTGAAGAAACGAGGCTAACATGCAGTTCCTGCATTCCGTGGCTACACAGCTTCACGTTGGTGCCTGAGGTGAGCACTGCAACCTGAAGCCAGCCGGTGATACCACCACAGTTTGATGCGTCTGGTTGTATGTAACTCAAATTACAATATTCCATTGCTAACTTGAATTCATAGATGGTGTGAAGATTTTCTCCTTGGGCAACTGGCATACCAGTCGCCTTCGTTATTTTGGAATAGCCTTTATAATCGTCTGGAATGATAGGCTCTTCAAACCACAGGATATTTTGATTTTTCACAGCGTTGGCTAATTTAATTGCTTGATCAACTGTCATTGAATAATTGGCATCGATCATAAATTTTGCATCTGGCCCGATCATACTACGTACCGCACAAATGCGTTCGATGTCCTCTGCCAAGCTTGGCCGCCCTACTTTAATTTTGACTGCATTTAAACCCGCTTCTAGGTAGCCCCGCACGTGATTTAATAGTTTTGGCAGGGGGAAACCAAGATCAATCCCACCTCCATAGGCATGACAGATATTACCATGTCCCCCAGCAATTTTCCATAAAGGCTGGCCTATCTGTCGGCAGCGAATATCCCACAAAGCGATGTCGATAGCAGATATGGCAAAGCTCAAAATCCCACCACGCCCCACGTAGTGCATGTGCCACTGCATATCATCGTAAATACTTTCGATATCTGTTGCGTCCTTGCCAATAAGAAAAGGCGCCAGATCATGATGTATCATTGAGGCTGTTGCATGCCCGCCACGGCCACCATTGTAGGTGTAACCTGTGCCTATAGAGTTATCTTCTAGGACTATAGTGGCTGTAATGAGGTGGAAAAATGAATGATCGCCATGTTTGGCATCGACTAAGATTTCATCTAGTGGAATTTCAAACAGACGCGTTTTGACAGACTTAATTTTAGACATTCCAGTTTCCCTTTTTATTAACCTAACTGTGGTCGTACTAGCCATCAACAGGCTTGTATTTTGATGAAAATAATTTTTATTCGAATAGGTTAACTAGTTATTCAGCCCTTCCTCAACACGATGCTTTGTCACAAGCCTCCACGGAGGCATGGGGCATTCGTTTATTTTAAGGCTAGTGAGACAATTTATTAAAGAAAATTCTAGACAATCCTAAGATTATAACAATAATATTTTGACAACATATTAAATAGGAAAAATTAAATGCGTGCAGTTTTGATCATGGGCTTAGTGGGTGTAATTTCATTGGCTGGGTGTAGTAAGAGTAGACCGATTGAGAAGAAGCCAGTTGAACCTACAGTATCTTCTCAAGATATGAGAAGCGCTGAGTTAGCAGGTTATAGGAATGACTGCATAAATGAATATGGATTTGATAAAAATGGTGGCGACCCACTTGCTGCATGTATTCAATCCAAGGATGAGACAAAAAAGAAAAGAAAAAAAACTTATGGAAAATTCGTAATACCTGGGGATTTGAGTAATCTTTCCGAAACTTTGGGGGCAGGCTCATATACTTTTAAAAACTGACGCTTTTGGCATGCCCATAAATATGGTCTCTGCAAATAAGAATTTTTTTATAGTAAAAATATTATAGGGGTCACCTTGAGGGGTGGCCTTTTCCGATTTGGCACTGAGAGCTTTTTACGTCTCGTGTTAAAAGTCAAATTATAATGAGAACGATTTTAATATTGCCTATCGTGCTTACTGGGTGAGTTGTAGGGCAAGACAACTAAGGCTGAGGAACTGTTGTCTGTGCTCCTATGGTGGTGTCCGTTAGTGGTAGTTTTATACCATGCGTAAGCAACGTCAGAATAGAGGGCTAAACCTATGGGATATTGGAGCCACTTTTATGTCGACGCTAATTCAAATGTAAGAGATAAAAATACGACGCGATAGATACGGCCGCCGCACACTTCGTGTCCTCGAAGAGCCTTTGATTCAGGATCTAAGTGAGCCAACTGCGATTGCTACCGTGCGAAAGGCGGTGATCGTAATGAGAACTATCAATATCCTGATTTTATAGGAATGGGCCATCGCTGATACTTTTCTGAGTTAAAGAATTGCGGCAAGAGAGCCAAAAATAAGACCCTAATTTTTGGGTTGGTGATACAAAGCGTAAATCTACCAAGGAGTTACCATCGTGTAGGTTCAGGTTTTCTCGTTTCAACGATAAATCTGCTTTTGGATGTGCTAAATGCCAGCCATGCCATACAGAGTAGGTAAGATAAGTCTGCATATTTTAGGGTAATAGATGCATATTAAGATGTCTAAAATGACTGTAAAGTCTAGTGCTATCGCCGTTGTATACAATAACAAACAAGGACCATACCAGCTTAACAATGAGCCGTAGAATCCGGCCATGCATAGCAGACTTTGTCAGTATGAAAATATTATCGGGCCCTGGTACTGCAGCAAGGACAGAGGCTACCTCGATAGATACCAGCATTGTCTCCGGAGAGATAATGGTCGCGTCCTCGCAGTATTTTCTAATATTAAAATAATAATTATAGTAAATAATTAGCAAGGCGCTTCGCGGACTGCCTAGTCCCCAAATAAAATACGCAAATACTTAAGCAGCCCACATTATATGGCTGCACAAGCAACACCCGAAGTTGTAATCCTAAAGTGTTGAAAACGACGTTAGTGCCGCAAATCGGCGTTTTCACATAAAATATTATCATAAACTAGCTATAATGAAATATGAAAATACGGGAATACTATGCCAAATTTTGAATGGAAAACTGCTTTGTTATCGTGCATCATTGGCGGGAAACGTGGCCGCGCAGCACGCGGTTCCCCATGGTTTTGATCCGATGCAAACCGCTAAAATCAATACAGTAAAAGCGAGTACTTAAATGTCTTCAACCATTTCCCGCCGTTCTGGTGGTCGTACTGCACGTAAGCTCTTCGCGCAGCCCCTCTTACAGACGATGTCCGTCCTATCCGTGCGGGTATGGAGGGTGGAACTTACAAGCCTCTTTCTGATCTCGATGTTCAAAAAATTCATACTGCGGCACTTGATGCGCTGGAAACCATCGGCCTTGCTGATGCTCCACCATCAGGAGTTGAAATTCTCACAAATGCTGGTGCAATCCAAGGTGAGGACGGGCGTATCAGGTTCCCTCGTTCGCTTGTTGAGGATATGTTGACCAAGGCTCGCCGTGAGGTCACACTTTTTAGTCGTGATGGTAAAAATGATCTCACACTTTCAGGCAACCGTGTCCATTACGGGACAGCGGGTGCCGCCGTACACATTGTTGACGTTCACGGCAATCAATACCGTGAATGTACCGTCCAAGACTTGCATGATGCTGCTCGCATCGTGGATAAACTTGATAATGTACACTTCTTACAACGGCCCATGGTTTGTCGTGATATCTCTGATAATTATGAAATGGATCTCAACACGATCTATGCCTGCGCTTCAGGTACAACAAAACACATTGGGACATCTTTCACTGAACCATCTTTCGTACCCGGTGCCTTTGAAATGCTCTACGAAATTGCTGGTGGAGAGGCAAAATACCGTGAACGCCCATTTGTATCGAATTCAAACTGCTTTGTTGTGCCACCCATGAAGTTCGCAACAGAAAGTTGTGAAGTTATGGAGGCCTGTATTCGTGGCGGCATGCCAGTACTTCTGCTGTCCGCTGGGATGGCAGGCGCAACTGCTCCCTCCACCATCGCAGGTGCTATCACTCAAGCAACTGCAGAGTGTCTTGCGGGACTTATTTATGTCAACGCTATCACTCCTGGTCATCCAGCTATCTTTGGAACCTGGCCCTTTGGCCTTGATTTGCGCACAGGCGCAATGTCGGTTGGGTCTGGTGAGCAGGCACTTCTTACTGCTGGGTGTGCTCAGATGCATAAATTTTACGGTCTACCTGGAGGTGCTCCCGCAGGGGCATCTGATTCAAAAATGCCTGACATGCAAGCGGGTTGGGAACAAATGTGTTCAAATGTTATAGCAGGGCTCTCTGGGCTCAATATGGTCTATGAGGCAGCAGGTATGCATGCCTCATTACTTGGTTTTTGTCACGAAAGCCTGATACTTAGCGACGATATCATTGGCCAGGCTTTACGCTGTGTACGTGGCATCGAAGTCACTGACGAGACCCTTGCGCTAGATCAAATGGCGCAGGTTTGTATGGGTGGACCGGGCCACTATCTTGGCACGAATCAAACCCTTAGCCGCATGCAATCAGATTTTGTTTATCCCAAATTAGGTGATCGGACATCGCCAAAAGAATGGGTCGAACTGGAAAAGCCAGATCTTCTAGTTAAGGCAACAAAGCGTAAAGATGAAATCCTTTCAGGAGTTTCTGCTGCCCGTTTTAATCCGCAACTTGATATGAATTTGCGTGAGGCGCATAAAATACATCTTCAGCCTCAATAGCTTTAATTGGCTAAGAACTAAATTATACGATCAGATTATTTGGTTTTGATGAGTATTTGGCTCTGGAGGAGTGCTGGAATAGCCTTCCCGTATGTAATTAATATATCTTTAGGGGTTCCAGCCTTTTGAAGCTTTAGCCCTAATGAAAATGGCTGAAACTATTAGTAAAGAGAGACTATATAGTACACTCCATTGAGATTTTTGTGCTCAGGCCCTGGACAACTTTGGGGCTGTTTCTTCGGCTGGCTGCTCTAACCTACCACTAGGATCATACAGTGCCTCTGTCGGACCCGCTGGGATGATTGGCGTCAAAGGCTTTAAAACTCAATGTGTGCCAATTAGGTGATGGAACGTATAATATTATGATTATGTTTGATATACGTGACCATCGATATGTGAATACCTGATATGTAGCAAATATTTATCAGTATCTTAATTATATACGGCTAAAACCTTATGGCTTAGAATATTTTTAACCCTTGACCTTTGATTGACTTAAGGGGCGTGTTACAAATTAATTTAAAATTAAATGATTACCCAAAAACTCTTAAGAGGACCAATGTTATGCTTAAAAATGCCTCTTTATATCGGATGGTGATGACTGATCATATGTGTCCCCACGGGCTTAAATCTAAAGCTTTGTTGGAGCAGGAGGGGTTTATAGTTGAGGATAATCATCTGACCAGTCGCGTGCAAATTGATGCGTTCAAGGTCGAGTATGGTGTCACATCGACACCACAGGCATTTATTGATGGTGTGCGCGTCGGTGGCTTTGACGACTTGAGCGTTCATTTTGGCAAAGCGCCTGTACCAAAGAATGCCACAACTTATAAACCTGTGATCTCTCTGTTCGGGGTGGCAGCGTTGATGGCTTGTGTAATTAGCTGGATGGTGCTTGGAAATTTTTCTTCTGGCCGCACTGTTGAATGGTTCATTTCAATTTCCATGGTTCTACTAGGCTTGCAAAAGCTGCAAGACGTGGAACGATTTGCTACGATGTTTCTCAACTATGATCTGCTCGCGCAGCGCTGGATCCGTTATGGATACGTCTATCCATTTGTGGAAACTGGTGCGGGTCTGTTGATGATGGGGGGCATTTTAACATGGCTTTCAGCACCTGCTGCGTTGTTTGTGGCGAGCATTGGTGCCGTTAGCGTGTTCAAGGCCGTATATATCGATAAACGTGAGTTAAAGTGCGCATGCGTTGGTGGTGACAGTAAAGTCCCGCTTGGGTTTGTATCTTTGACCGAAAACCTGATGATGATCGGGATGGCATTTTGGATGCTCTCAAAATTGTGATGTAAAACTACTTGACCTTCTATGGGTACCAGGGGGTATCTACATTCTAACTTAATAAGAATGAGAGCGATTGATGCGTGGAGTGATAGTTATAATTGCAATTGCTGCTGCTGGTGTGATTGCATATGCAATATTGCCATTAGGTGGCAACGATCACACAGAAGTATCCGCTGCAATAATACCTGATGGTGCGCTTGCCGCAGTATCACTGCCTGAAAATTTATCTCAGAACGCTCAAATTGGTAAACTAGCTTTTGGTACAAAATGCGCATCGTGCCATGGGGCTAATGCAGCAGGTCAGCACGGCGTAGCGCCACCTTTGGTCCACATCATTTATGAACCTGGTCATCATGGAGATGCAGCGTTTCAGCGCGCAGTTGAAATGGGCGTCCGAGCGCATCACTGGCCGTTTGGTGATATGCCTATTATCGAAGGAATCACACGTGGTGATATAAAAATGATCACAGCATATGTTCGAGAATTACAACGCGCCAACGGGATCAACTGATTGCCATAAAGGGGACAACTGTGCGGAATATACTACTTGCAGCTATGATGATAATTTGTGCGACGGGGGCCATTGCGCACTCGCCACTTAAAAGTACAGTTCCAGCTAATGATGCGATAATTTCTGAAGTTCCGACAGAGGTATTTCTTGGTTTCAAGGGCAATATCCGCCTAACCCGCGTGAGTATGACACATGCTGATCATAATGCTGTCAAGATGGATATCAGTGGACATGTTGGTTTTATCAAGGATTATGTGATTCCAATTGAGAGTATGGGTCTTGGTATTTATATCATTAACTGGCGCGGTCTCGGTGCGGATGGGCACGCCCTGAACGGCACATTTAGCTTTACAGTTGAATAATATGCCAGACATCTGGGGGCTGTTGGCTATTGTCACTAAATTTTTACTCTATCTTGGAGTGCTGACTGCCGCAGGAACGGTGTTTACTGCTTTGCTGTTTCGCCTAAGCCATTATCGCGGCCTTTGTTTGACTTTTAGTGGGATTGGTTTGCTTGCTGCGATTGCTGCATTCTTGCTGCGTGGCGCAAATCTTACAGGTGACGCCAGTGGTATGACGGATCCTGAGATGCTCGGCCTACTTTGGGGCACCCCCGTCGGCACTGCTTTGTTGCACCGGATCACTGGGTTGGGTCTGCTTGTTATTGGCCTTTATGCTGGGCGTATTGGGCTATGGGTGTCGGCTGTTGGTGGCTTGATAGCTATTTGGTCGTTTACCCATATCGGGCATGTTGCAGGCCGAGAAGCCAGCCTCCTTGAGCTGACGTTGATCTTACACCTAATTGTTGCCAGTTTTTGGATCGGCATTCTGACACCGCTCAAGCGGCTGGCATCATCACCAAAAACTTGGTCCGATGCTGCAGGCCTTGGTCACAAGTTTGGGCTTCTGGCAACTGTAATGGTACCACTTTTGATAGCGGCGGGTGGCTATATGGGCTATGAGCTTGTTGGGTCCGTCAATACACTTATCAGCATGGGATATGGCCAAGCACTGATATTAAAAGTAGTCTTGATTTAGTCTTCTTGCTCTGGCTACAGCCAATAAGCTTCGGTTCATCCCTCGTCTCCGGGCAGGCGACTCCAAAGCTTCTGCGCACCTGATAACCTCAATCTATGTCGAATGGCTGGTAATTCTCGCGGTACTTGGGACTACGGCCGTTCTGACATCTAATCTGACATTGCCAACATGAGGCCAGCTATGAACAGAAGAGACTTTCTCGCGTCCGCATCTGCTACTACGGCTTTGCCGTTGACTGCCTTGGCTGGACAAGCGCCACTGCGTTTGCGTGCGGAGGCTGTTACACAACAAATTCTTCCAGATGGTGATGGTGCTACAGCAATGCTGGGCTTCAACGGATCAATGCCGGGGCCCGAGCTGCGTATACGTCGCGGTGAGCGTGTGGTGATTGATGTTGAAAACGGGCTGGAAGAAGGCACCGCAGTTCATTGGCATGGTATCAGGTTAGATAATCAGATGGATGGCGTACCAACGTTGACACAAGAAATCATTAACCCTGGTGAAATCCATACTTATAGTTTTGTTCCACCAGATGCAGGCACATATTGGTATCACTCCCATTATATTTCGCACGAACAAGTTGCTCAGGGGATGATGGGGCCACTGATTGTCGAAGACGACACACCACCGGATATAGATCACGATATCACAGTTTTGTTATCTGATTGGCAGATGCGTGAAGATGGCAGTTTAATTGATAATTATACTAATATGCATAGCGCGTCTCATAGTGGATACATGGGGAATTTTGCCCGCGCATTTCTGTCTAAGTCACGGGTAAAGATTGGTGACCGCGTGAGGTTACGACTAATCAATATGGCTACAAATCGTATTTTTCCATTAGTATTAAGTGGCGTTAGCGGGCAGGTTGTAGCACTTGATGGTATGCCTTTGGTTGAACCGCGCCCTTTTTTGGACCTCGTGCTAGCACCAGCGCAACGCATCGATCTGATTGTTGATGTTACTGGCCCCGTTGCCTTTGATATGAACAGCCGACAAGGACCATATAGACTTGCTGATCTTACAGTCGATGGAGCCAATACAAGCAGACAATCCAGCCCCATCATGGCCCTTTTGCCTTGTGATTTACCTATACCAAACGAACCCACACAACGCCTAACGTTGACAATGATGGGTGGTGCCATGAGCAGCCGCCATGGTGGGGATAACATCTGGGCATTCAACAACGTATCTGACCTGCCCACAGGCCCATTTGGATCCTTCAAGCGTGGTGAAACGGTGCAGATGACTATGGTGAACGACACAAAGTTCGCTCATGGTATTCACCTGCATGGACATCATTTCTTTGAGGTTAACAGTGACGGCATTCTTGGAGACTTGCGCGACACCACATTGGTAGATGCTGGCAAAAGCCGTGACATTATCTGCGTGTTTGACAACCCTGGGCGTTGGTTGCTGCACTGCCATATGCTAAGCCACGCAGCCGGTGGAATGCGTACTTGGGTAAACGTTGCGTGAAGTTCATCGTCCCTTTTCTAATTGTCACAGCGACAAGTGCGATGGCGGATCACGAATTAGAAAATCGCGATCTGATGGTAGGGCGAATTCTTTATGTCGGAAACTGTGCTTCATGTCACGGTGCCAACCTCGAAGGGCAACCAAACTGGCGGTCTGCGAATAAAGATGGCGTGCTTCCAGCTCCCCCTCATGACAGCACAGGTCACACGTGGCACCATGACAACGCTCTCCTTTTTGAATATACGAAACTTGGGGGCAAGAGGGCACTCGCTGCTCGTAGTATAACCGATTTTAACAGTGGCATGCCAGCTTTTGAGGGAGTGATTCCTGATCAAGCTATCTGGGAGATTTTAGCCTACATTAAATCGACTTGGCCAGAGCAAGTACAAAAGGTTCAAGTCAACCGTAATCCTTCCCATTGAGTTACCATCGCCCACGATATCGATTAGCTAGTAACCCTGGTGGTCTTTAAGACTACTGCAGTTCTGACATCCAGCCTGTCATTGCGAACATGAGGCTAATTATGAATAGACGAGACTTCCTCGCGCCCGCATCCACCATTACAATTTGGCCTATGCTTCCCTTGGTTCACTCGGACCTTGCGAATCTAATAGCCTCAATGAATAACTCTCTTAATGTAAATTTAAAGATAAGTTGCTGCCCAGTGGCGGTGTGAATTGTAATTTTGGAGAAAAACATGAAACCTCAACTAATTTTTGTAACCCTGGGTGCTATGCTTTTAGCTAGCTCTGTTGCCGCTCAGTCTTGTGCAGATGGTAAAACGTTAACTGATGGTACGCTAACGATTGCGACAGGGAACCCAGCATATTACCCTTGGGTCATGGATGACGCACCAGAATCTGGAAATGGTTTTGAGGCCGCTGTAGCTTATGCGCTGGCTGAAAAGATGGGTTTTGCAGCAAATAATGTCTCGTGGACACGTACATCTTTTGACCAAGCGATTCAGCCTGGCACAAAAGATTTTGATTTGAATATACAACAATTTTCGATCACAGAAGATCGTGACAAGATCGTTGATTTCTCGGCCTCATATTATACTGCGCCGATGGCTGTGTTGGTGCGTAGTGCCGACAATCTTGAGCCAACTATGGAGCAGCTCAAAGGGTTGGTTTGGGGTGCCGCTGCATCAACGACTGGCTTGCCGATGATTACAGATACCATTGCTCCAGTTGCAAGCACTCTTATTTATGACGATAATGCAAATATTGTTGAGGCGATGAAGGCGGGTCAGATTGATGCGGCATTGTTTGATCTTCCAACTGCATTGTACCTTTCTGCCGTTGTACTCGATGGGGGCCAAGTGTTGGGTCAATTCCCAGCAGATGAAGCGACAGAGTTAGATCATTTTGGTATGATCATGGCCGAGGGTAGCCTGCTGAAAGAATGTGTAGATGCTGCACTTGCTATGATGAAGGCTGACGGTACTTTGGGTAGTATTGAGGCTACTTGGCTACAGGAAACGACGGGCGTTCCACTGATCAAATAACAGTGAACAAACGTCTAAAATACGAAGCTAGGTTACGCCAAAGATCTATGGTGGTGGCTGGCGTGAGCACTGCAATTGTTGTACTTAGTATTGTGTTGCTTGTGCCGTTGGCGCCAGGGTGGGAGGGCGTTAAAACTAGTTTTTTTAACGGGGAGGTTTTTGCCAAGACATTGCCAAAATTGCTGAAAGCCTTTCTTTGGGATGTAGCTATATTTGCATGGTCAGTGCCGCTAATATTTGCTCTTGGCCTGGCCATTGCTCTAGCCCGTGCAGTCCGCTCCCCAGCATTGTTTCCACTGCGGATATTTGGGGCAGCTTACGTTGATATTTTTCGTGGCGTCCCTGTGGTTTTGGTAATCTACTTGGTTGGCTTTGGTGTTCCTGGCCTGGGCCTCCCACGTCCATGGAACAGCCCCTATATTTGGGGCACTGTCGCTCTGGTCCTGACCTATTCGGCATATATCGCTGAAGTTTTGCGCGGTGGCATTGAGAGCATTCATGCTAGCCAACGTGCAGCAGCCATATGCCTAGGCCTATCTGAACGTGATACTATGCGTTATGTTATTTTGCCCCAAGCTATTCGCCGCGTCATCCCTGCTAATATGAACATGCTCGTAGCCTTACAAAAGGACGTTGCATTGCTGAGCTTTATTGGTCCTGTTGAAATTTTACGCCAAGCTGGCATTTTTAAAAGCCTGCTAGCAAACTTTACTCCATATGTAGCTGCTGCATTAATTTTTTTGTGCGTGACTGTGCCGGCCACTCGGTATGCTGATTATCTTATGAATAGAGATCGTAATGCCAGAAGCTAAGTTAAGCCTTTGTGGCGTAAAAAAATCATTTGGCAAACAAGCTATCCTACGGGGCATAGATTTAGATGTTGCTGAGGGTGAAATGATTTGCCTGATTGGTGCGTCTGGCTCCGGAAAATCGACACTATTGCGATGCATTAATCAGCTTGAGCCGGTTGACGATGGTAATGTCTGGCTAGATGAATTGGATATTTCTGCGCCGGGCCTAGACTTAGGCCCCATTCGACGACGTATTGGCATTGTATTCCAGTCGTTTAATCTATTTCCGCACATGACCGCTATGGATAACGTGCTACTGGCGCCGCGCCGAGTACTGAATGAGGAAGTTCAAGGGCTACGTTTAAGGGCTGAGGAAGAGTTTGCACGGTTTGGTCTGGCTCAGCATAAGGATAAATATCCTGATCAATTGTCAGGTGGGCAACAGCAACGAGTTGCGGTTATCCGCGCACTTGTAATGCGTCCAGAGATAATGCTGTTTGACGAAATTACTTCAGCCCTTGATCCAGAACTTGTGGGTGAGGTGCTAGACGTTTTACGCGAACTACGCGCTGAGGGTATGACTATGCTTCTGGCCACTCATGAGATGGGTTTTGCTCGTGAGGTAGCCGATCGTGTATGTTTTATTGATGGCGGCATGATTGTGGAGCAGGGCCCCCCAGAGGAGCTGTTTAATAAGCCAAAGGTCGCCCGAACACAGGAACCTTGCACATACAGTCTTAAGGAATTAAATTGTTTTATGGTTATCTCGAAAGGGGCCAGCTCCAAGTTGAATTTTAGTGCATTATTGACCTTGGACCTATCGACATAATGAACCTAGAATGTGGTGGGTGATAGACCAGTGTACTTTTTGGTCGTTTTATATTGTAGTTTTCCCTAGATGCTTAAGTACCGATTACGAGAAGTAATAGATCTTTCACTTTAGTTTTAAATAAAACTAAATCTGGTGGCCCATATTGTGGCTTCCTGTACCAATCAAAACATAATATTGCTTGGGGTCTGACCTGAATATAGCTGCCCCGCATAGGCCATGGATTATGGTATATGTGGGAAGCTAATACCTAAATTTTTAGGTATTTTTAAAGTAAATAATTGATATAAATCAATATTTATATTATTAAAAAAGCCTAAACTTTATCAAACTGTCATATGTTAGTGTCAAGACGAGACAAAACATCGTCAGGCAGAGCAGTATAATACTTGAGGCTTCCTTTCTCTCCCAGAGGAAGCCTTTCTGTTTTATTTCCAGCATAGTTTAAGATAAATAAATTTTTTGATGACAGAAAAAGATCTAAACTGGGCTTCAGCCTGGCTTTTGGTGCATTGATCAGGTCTTGGACTGGGGCGTAAAGGGCCAGAACACTTTTCAGATTATTGATAAAAGAAATTTTGGTATAGCTTCCTCAGTGGGTAGGCCTAAGCAAACTACAGTGCTTCATAAAGTGGCCAACCCTTTTTATGGGGCTGGCCAAGCTTTAGGGAACCATGGATTGGAACTCCATGAACATTTCAAGATCCAAGCTATCCAACTAAGATATTGTCTTATTGAGATAGTTAGAATTAAGTTCTATTTTTTATGAAACTCTCCCTCATCAATCATCTGCTGAAACATATCTTCGGCTGATGCTTTTAATGAGCCATAATTGATACCAAGCTTCTCAATACTCTTGGAGTTATCACCAACCCATTTGTGACCCATATTTAATGATATCACTTTACGAGAAAAGGTTTTATCCACGATTGGCCCAACTAGCCACAATAGCCATTTAGGCAACTCTTTACTGGGAAGGGGGTAAGTCGCCCCATATTTTTGTTTTAATAAGCTGGCTAACTCGAGTAGCGATTGGGCTTCGTTAAACACCATATGCCGCCCTGCTGCTTTCTTAATGTATGCCGCACGAATATGCGCATTGGCAACATCTCGTACATCTACCATCCCAAATTCAAAAGGCGGAGCACCAGCTTTCATTTTGCCGTCGCCCAATTGGCGAAGTATGTCATGAGTTCCAGACGTAGATTTACCCGAAAGGGTCGGCCCGATTACAAGTGCAGGGTTTATAACGACTAAAGTCCATTTATCTTGATCCTCTGCGATCTTCCATGCTGCACGCTCTGCAAGGGTCTTTGAGTAAAAATAAGGTTGGTGTATTGCAGATGATGTGGTGTTCCAATTATGTTCATCGAATTTGCCATTTGGGGTGTTCTCGCATTCAATTGTATCGCCACCGATAGCTCCGATTGAACTGGTCAAAACGACCCGCTTTACAGATTTAGTAGCGTTTACACTCGAAAGCACATTTTCAGTACCAGAAAGTGCTGGCTCGATTAAATCTTTCTGGGCATCATTAAACTTCAATATAAATGGTGATGCGGTATGGAATACTGTGGCACATCCCTTCATTGCTTTGTCGTAACTACCAGCTTCAGTAAGGTCAGCCTTAAAGAGCACTACAGAACCTGGGCCTTTTTGAGATAACTGTTTTAAGTGCGATACTTTCGCTTCGCTGTCAGGATCACGCACCGCAGCATGGACACATACTCCTGCTTCTACTAATTGTTTTATTATCCAACCAGCTACAAATCCTGTAGCGCCTGTCACAAGAACCTTCTGTTTAGTATTAATAGTATACTTCATTTTAGTGTTCCTATAATTTTTTTGTTTGATATTTTTTGGGAAAACGAATGTAAACTAATATTCTGAGCCTACTTTGCAGAGACACACTAAATAGTTGTGACTGTCTTAAGAGTACACGGGCAAGCCTAAGTTAGGTGGCTGGGTTAGGGTGCCAGCCACCTACCAACCCAATTATCTTCAGCAATAAATAAAGCGCGCCGATGACGTTTACCAAGATGCACTAAATCAATTTCTTTCACGGTACACTTTAGCACGGCGAAACGGTCTTGATCACTGGGTTTTTCGTAGGCATATGCATCCACAATGGGGTGGCCTGGTACAGGTAAGGTCCCGTAAGAAACCCGCGAGAGGGGTGGCACTTTCGCCCACTGCGCATCAACACAATCACCCGTTAGTATCGCAACTGAAGCACTTAGCCGAATTTGTAGATCTGCACGAGGCAGCCAGATGTGAAAGGCAGCAATTGGGGTGTGTTCAAGAGCGGTTACCTTATCAGTCGCTATGTCAGTGTGTACCTCAAGGATTGAATTGGGGCGGGAGGCCCTGCGCAACGCCACAGTGCGCGCCTGTGGTTTTCCCTCAGGTGAAACTGTTGCAAATGTAGGGTACCGCGCGGGGGAACGGCTATCTGCGGCGCCACGATTTAAATGCCGCCAAGCCTCATCTAGAAAAGTCTCTAGATTGTTATGATCACTCATAACCTGTCATTTCTAAATATCCTTGTCCTGTGTGGCTGCCTGATACTTTTACTGGGCCTTCCCAATATGGGATCGAAAGCCCCATCCACGCATCAGGGTTTAAGGCTGTCACGACAACATCAACCCCTCTGTCTGGCAACTTGATACGCCATTGCGTCGGCAGCTCTCGATCTGCGACATCGCTGATGAGAAGTGAGGTGGCCGAGAAGTTACCATCACCGTAGGATGTCGTTGCCCCGTCGGGCGCGATCCAAGTGGCCGAATTGTAGAGTGATCCATCTACCTGGCGTAACTGAAACCCCATTAACTTAGCGCCACCCAATAATGATAATGAGAACCAGTCCCAGCCGGATTGATCGTCTGACAGTGGCTGCGACGACCATTCGTGATCAAGCCACGCGCTACCTGTCACTGCAATATCTCCAGTAGGCAGCTTCAAAGTTCCCTCAATCTGGAAGAAAGGTTGGGAGTAATAATAACTTGCCTGGCCTCCTGCTGCCTTGATCGAGTACCCATTGTCCCCGTGAAAGATCAGCGGCCCCTCCGCCTGAAGCGACATATTATAGCCAAAGTCAGACCCATTTGCCGTAAGTGTCAAAGTGTCAAGGTCTACGCCGTCAAGCGCCCACTCGTCGATCCACGCCCTAAACGGATTTATATCCACCCCTGCCTGGCCAATGCCGCCCCGCGCAAAGCGTTCAGTGGCAAAGTGTAGGTCTGGGGTTGTTACGGCGGCGTGTGCAAACCAGATTTGTGGGGACTGCCAGCCCTCCGCCTCACCGGGTGCAAAGGCTGTTCTAAAAAGGGTCCATTGCAACCCATAAGATGTCCCATCAGGACCGTTTAGGTTTGCGGTAAGGTACCACCATTCAATCCGGTATTTTGGATGCGCACCGTGATCGGTAGGAAAGTTGAAAACTAAATTAGGCGCAGGCTTATCAAACCCTTCGGCACCAGCACCAAGGCCTGAAAAACCCTGCGCCATTACGCCGAAGGGCCAGAGAAGTAAAAAGACTAGTAATCTAACGCTCACTTGCAAATATCCCTAGTAAAGTAGATGTTGAGGTACTTATTAGACGAACAGCAGGCCATGTGGCTGCCAAGAAAGCTGCTACCAAAGCGTAGCCACCCAACTGTAAATAATTGACTGGAAATAGGTATATTGGCAATTGCCAACCAAACGCCTCAACGTTGATAATTGTTAGCAATACCCACGCAAGAGCAAGACCCAATGGTAACGCACAGACGAAGACGATCGTGGCCAGTATGACGGAGCGCAACAATTCTAGCCATCCTAAATGTCGGCGGGTTAGGCCCAAGGCCCAAACGGGTGCAAGCTGAGGCACACGTAAATCTGCCAGTGTCAAAAGGCTCATTAGGATGGAAAAGCTGGCTACGCCCAGCGTTAGAACATTTAGAGCTGACGTAACGACAAACGTTCGCTCAAACACGTTCAGTGATAATGCCTTGATAGCAGCTTGATCGATGATTGCACTGTCGTCGATACCAACTAACTCAATTATTTGAAGCCGAAGTTTAGCAGCGGCTTGGGTGCGTATGCCAAAGCGCAACGGATGTATCTCAGGGTGCAGGCCCTGAAAAGTGTTCTCGGACATGATGATTTGGGCCTGTGGATTACCATAATCACCCACAACAGCAGCAATCGGTAATGCCAAATCAGTGGTGATTTGAACCAAATCACCAACCCAGAGATCAGCGCGACGTGCCAGTTGTTCATTAACTACAACAGCATTGTTTGTCTCAACCAAGTCCCAAGCGGCAGGTGTTTCATCCAAGAAAACCCAATGATCCCGATAGGTTTGACCAACCCGCACGCCATACAGCGCAACAGTCTGTTCAAGCATTGTGACTTGGGTTGTGAGGAGTGGCAAAATTTCTATCTTGCGGCTGCCTAAAAACGTTTCTAACGCGACACTTTGGTCCGCAGAATTTACCTCAACGAACAGCTCTGGCGCAAGGCGTTGGTCAAGAAAAGATACGAAGGTCAGCCGGAAACTTGATACCATTGTTGAAACACCAATATTGGCTGACACTGCAAGCAATAGGGCCATGAGTGCAAGGCTAAGACCAGGCAATTGTTGTCTGGTATCAGCCCAAAACCAAGCCCAGACCGGTGCGACCGTATGTTTTTGAAGCAGGGTCAAAATGTAAGCTGTTATTGCTGGTAGGGCAAGCGCCGCACCAATCAACAGACATCCTAGCAATACGAAACCAGCCAGCAATCCATCGCAGAATAAAGCCAATGGAACAGTCGCGCATAGCAAAACCGCCGCAGCGATAGAATGTAAGCGAAACCGTGACGTGGTAGCGACCAGCCATGCCCGTGGCTTAACACTTACCAAAATTGGCATTGCCGCAATTCGCCAGATCTGGCTTGAAAGGGCTGCGGCTGTCCCTACCAGTCCAAGCAACAAACCAGACACCCACCAAGAGGCCCGCAGCTCAAGCGTGCCAGAAATTTGTGCGCCGTAAAGCCCACGCAAGGTAGCTGCTACATCTGGCAGTAAAAACGCGGCAATCAAATAACCTAGAACGATACCGAACCCAGCACCAATAGTTGCCAACATCATCATTTCAATGGTGATAAGTATAACTAGAGTATGAAGTGGTACACCTAGCGAACGAAGCGTCCGGATCATGCCACGCCTTTGCTCAAACGCCAGACCAATCGTACTATGCACGATGAACAGACCAACGGCAAAACTGAGCAGACCAAAGGCGGTCAGGTTTAAATGAAAACTATTAGTTAGCTCCGCAACATTTGTTGCCGTCAGCGCAGATTGAAGCCGCAGATTAGGTGCAATCGTATCCAGAGCTGGTTGGCCAATGGGTTGGTCTGGCAACAACACTAGGTGAGATAAATAATCACGCCCTAACAGTTGTTGCACAAAGCCGATGTCCCCAATCGCTATCCCCGATGCAATGCTTGCATCCACAGTGATGTCCAGACTTGATCCAAGTCTTAATGCTGTCTCTTCATTTGCAAGCAAGCGATCAGACCCAATAAAAGTTGATTCTAACGCCTCCCCTCCAGAAGCCAACCCTGTTGCGGACGTCACCAGATCAATGCCGATTAGCCGCACATCGTTTAAACGCCCACTGACGATGGGCGAGACAAGCCACCCTGAACGCCTGAGTAAAACATAAGTTTCCTGTGGAATGTGATCACCATGCTTTGGGAACAACAGATCATTCTGCCCTTCACCTAGCGTTGCCGCCGCTGCTTGATAACTTGCACGTGCCTCGGAATTGATTGCTTGCACGCCGGACCAGAGTGCTGTGGCTAAGGCAAGGCCTGCAATATAGGCGAATAATTGCACCGGGTTGCGGCGCCAATGCGACAGTAACGCCGAAAGACACGACCTGATCATGCCAACTGACCACTTCGCAAATGCAATTGACGGTCCATGCGGGCTGCAATGTTTGGGGAATGGGTCACGACCATCAGTGCTGTACCCATCTGCACAACTAACTTTAACATCTGCTCCAGAACGTCCTGAGCCGTTGCTTCATCAAGGTTACCTGTTGGTTCGTCTGCCAGCATTAGCTTAGGTTTGGCCGCAATCGCTCTCGCGATAGCCACGCGTTGTTGTTGGCCACCAGACAATTTCTGGGTATTTTTTCATCTGACCCAACAAACCCAAAGCTGCAGAAATCTGTTCGATGTGGAGCAAATCCACATGCCCTGAAAGGGCCGCATGAAACGATATATTCGCTTCAACGTTCAAGGATGGGATCAGATTAAATTGTTGAAAAACCAGTGCGATGTCTGTTCGGCGCAGGCGAGCCCGGCGATTGTCGTTAAGCCGTGTCAAGTCCTGCCCGGATACCCACACGTGGCCTGCATCTGGGGCCTCTAATGCGCCGGCGATATGAAGAAGTGTACTTTTCCCACTGCCCGATTCACCGCGTAGTGCCAGTGTCTGACCTGCTTCTAATTCAAAGCTTACGTCCTGCAGAACCGGCACTACACTATCGCCATCGCGAAAGGATTTTCGAACCTCTTCAAATCTCAGCACCATAGCTCACTCCTTACTCAGCCTAATATATACTGCGTCTTCACTTTTGACAGGTTTACAGCGAATAATATTTGCCTTTCAATTCGAGACGAATTTGGATGTTTCTGGGTCTCATCCGCTCGCATGTTTAAGAAGACAGAAAAAGGGCTTTTGATTTCGTATTTATTTGCTACGAAGGCGTGCCATAACATTATTCACAAGTGGCCGCTTAGGCTGCTATTGTAATTTAATAGACTTGACGGAACTCATCTATGAATATCACTCATCTTATAACTCATTCTGGTGGCTTTCATGCGGACGAGTTACTGTCTTCTGTGATACTTTCCCGCCTTTTTCCGCAGGCCGAACTAAGTCGGACGCGTGATCCCCAGTGGCTTTTGCCCTCGGCCGAGAAGATCATCTATGATGTGGGGGGCAAATATAATGCCGATGCGCAGGTTTTTGACCATCACCAGCAGCCTAGCCCGCTACGCGAAGATGATCAGCCATTCAGTTCTTTTGGTTTGATTTGGAAGCATTATGGGCGCGCATATCTAACTGTGATAAACGTGCCCTTGGACGATATCGAAGAAATTCATACACAGTTTGATTCAAAGTTTGTGCTACCTATTGATCTTTTAGACAATGGCGCGATTGAACCATCAGTTGCTGGTCAACTGTCGACCCTAACTTTGCCCGCGCTCTTAGGAAGCTTAAAACCTGTATTTGATGATACATCACCAACAGCTGATAATGACGCGTTTTTCGCAGCCTTACCAATTGCCTGCAGCTTTATCGAGGCTGCAATCGGCAATCTTGCGGCGAGGGCCCGCGCGCAAAGCATCGTTTTTGAGGCTGTAGTAAAAGCAGGCCCGTCACCTATTCTAGAATTACCAATGGGCATGCCTTACCGCTCTGCACTGGATGAAGCAGATGCGGCACATATACTATTCGTCGTCAATCCGCGCGGCGATGATTGGACGCTGAACGGCATCAAGTTATCAAATGATACCTTTGAGCAGCGCGCCGACCTACCTGCTGGTTGGGCGGGAATGACTGGTGCCGCACTAGAGGATGCCAGTGGGGTCAAAGGCGCTTTATTTTGCCACAACGCTCGTTTCATTGCAGTTGCCAGTTCACGTGAAGCTATCATGAAGATGGCCGATCTAGCTGTAAAAGAAAATAAATAGAATTACTTAATAGCTTATCTAATTTTTAAAGTGATCGAGTTCGGAGCGCTGGGTAAATAATGGGTACTGCCCGACCACGGCATCTGTGCTCTAGCCGCTTTGGCTCTGCTTCAGCTACATGCCGCGCCATTAACTCACTGCCTCCTCAACGCGCAGCGAAGAAGTGCGACGCGTAACTATTTGGCGTCTTATGAAGGCGGCAATAAACAGCGCCGTCATAATCAGGATTATCGTTGGCGCGGGCGCACTGTCGAGAAAAAAACTAGCATAAGTGCCCAGCAGCATTGACGCCATACACACGATAACTGACACCCATAGCATTGTGGAGAATTTGCGCACGGTCAAGAATGCGATTGCGCCGGGTGCGATCAGCAGACCAATCGCAAGAATAAGGCCCGCTGCAGACAGCGTAGCTACAATTGTCAGCGAAAGTGCAGCAAGCAATCCGTAGTGCAGCCAGTTGACCCACAAGCCCGACGCGCGCGCCTGTGCAGGATCAAAGCTGTGTAGCAGCCAGTCTTTCCATTTCAGCATGAGCATCAAACCAACGCCAAGCGATATCATCCCCGAAGTCCACAATTCGTGTGTTTCAACACCCAGCATGTTGCCGAACAGAATGTGATCTAGGTGCGCATTCGTCTCGACTGATACATACAGCACGATACCAAGACCAAACATGCCAGAAAAAACGACCCCCATCACAGTATCCTGTTTCACTCGGCTGTTCGCTGATAAATAGCCGGTCGCAAGCGCACAGGTCATACCCGCTGCGAACGCTCCAACAATTAGCGGTATGCCAATAATGTATGCTAGAACAATTCCTGGTAGAACAGCATGGCTCACTGCATCGCCCATCAACGCCCAGCCTTTCATCACCAGAAAGCATGACAGTAAAGCAGTTGGCACTGATATGATCATTGAGATTAGAAACGCATTCTGCATGAAGGAGTACTGAAATGGTAGTGTGAGTGTTTCGAAATCCATTATTTAAAATCCGCTGCAAAGTCGATAGAATCCCGCTGTAGCGCTTGTTTTGCTTTGCGTTTCGTAATTAACAAACCATGTTTGGGCGCAAAAACAAAGGCTAGCAGGAAAATTATTGTTTGTAAGGTTACAATGATGCCACCTGTCGCGCCATCTAAAAAGTAGCTGATATAAGCCCCAAAAAAACTGGTAACTGAACCGATTAAGACGGAGGTTACAATCAAGCGTGGGAATCGGTCGCATAGTAAATATGCCGTAGCTCCTGGTGTGACTACCAATGCAACCACCAGAAATGCACCCACGGTCTGCATGGCAGCAACGACTGATGCAGACAGCAGGATGAAGAAGATCGCTTTCAGCAGATTGGGGCGCAATCCGATGGTGCGAGCATGGTTTTCATCAAAAAACGTAACCATAAGATCCTTCCATTTTGCAAGGAGGATCGCAAGTGAAACAAACCCAATGATGACCAGTTGCAGCGTATCTTCTGGCGTGATTGCAAGTATGTTGCCCATAGTGATAGTCTGGATGGATACAGACATTGGATTGATCGATACGATAAACAGGCCCAGTCCAAAGAAAGATGTGAAAATCAATCCAATTATCACGTCAACTTTTAATCCTGATCGTTCCGATAGGAACAGCATCGCTCCAGCAGCAAGCCCTCCTGCGATGAACGCCCCCAACGCAAATGGTAGTCCGAGGATGTAAGCTCCGGCGACACCTGGCACTACGGAGTGAGACAACGCGTCTCCTATCAACGACCAGCCTTTAAGCATGAGATAGGCAGACAGAAATGCACATACACCGCCGACAAGGGCTGAGACCCACATAGCGTTAGTCATATAACCGTATGTGAATGGTTCTAATAGGTAGTCCATTATGTGCTCCGGTCTGTCCGCTGGGTTTTGTCACCGTATTGCACAAGTGGGCGTTCATCATCGGTAAAGATCGTGACCGAACGCGCATCTCCATCATCATGCAGTGCTTCGCCACCCAGCGTAAAATGCCGTAACACACCGCCAAAAGCATCTTCAAGGTTTTCACGGGTAAATGTGGTTTCTGTTGGCCCATGGGCGAGCACTGTGCCTTTGACCAATACCGTACGATCACAGAACTCGGGAACTGAGCCAAGATTATGGGTCGATACTAGCATCACACGCCCCTCATCGCGAAGTTCCCGCAGCAGATCGATGATCTGCTCTTCTGTTTTTACATCTACTCCTGTGAAGGGCTCATCTAGCAAAATTACTTGCCCATCCTGTGCCAATGATCTTGCAAGGAAGACACGTTTGCGTTGGCCACCTGACAATTCGCCAATTTGGCGAGTTCGGAAGTCCTGCATGCTTACGCGGTGCAACGCCTCGTCGACCGCATCATGGTCAGCTTTTTTGGGAAGACGCAGAAATCCCATATGGCCGTAGCGGCCCATCATTACGACATCTTCGACCAAAACTGGAAAGGCCCAGTCGACTTCTTCAGATTGCGGAACATACGCAACAAGGTTCTTTGATAACGCCTCTTTGACACCCAAACCGAGGATTTTAATGGTACCTTTGGCAGCAGGAACGAACCCCATGATTGCTTTGAATAGGGTTGATTTACCAGCTCCGTTGACACCCACGAGGGCTGTTACTGTACCGCGGGGTAATTCAAAGTTAGCATTCCAAAGGGCTGTATGACCATTCCGGTACGTCACGGTTACATCGTGTGCGGAAATTCCAACAGTAGCCTGAGTACTTTTACAGTCTGGTGAAGTCTGCTCTTCGCGCATTTTTTTCCCTTGCGATATCACTTTTCCGTTTTAATAGAAGTACCCTACGAACTTCGTACCGCAGGGTGCTTCTTCATCTTGTTGACGCCTTAGTTTGAAGCCGACGTCAGTCCGGCAGCTATTGTTTGGGATGTCACACGCAACAGATCTAGGTACGTCGGCACTTCGCCGTCAGCTTCGCTTAGACTATCAACATAAAGAACCCCACCGTAAGCAGCGCCGGTTTCGCGCGACACCTGTTTGGCGGGGGAAGCATTAACCGTACTTTCGCAGAAGACAACAGGAATATTATTATCCCTCACACCGTCAATCACTTTACGCACCTGTTGTGGTGTGCCCATCTGATCGGCATTCATCGGCCACAGATATAGCTCTTTCATACCAAAATCACGAGCTAGGTAGCTGAACGCGCCTTCGCAAGTAACCAACCAACGACGATCTTCCGGAATTCTCGCAATAGCTGCGCGAAGTGGTTCGATAGTTGCGCGAAGCTCCTGTTTATATGCGTCAGCGTTTGCCATATAGACAACTGCATTGTCTGGGTCTTGATTGGAAAATGCCGTAACAATGTTATCAATGTAAATTATTGCGTTATTTAGTCCCATCCAAGCATGGGGGTTAGGCTTGCCTTCGTAGCTGCCCGCTGAGATTGAGATAGGGATAATTCCATTGGTCAGTATAGCTGATGGTATATCTTCCATGTTGCTGAAAAACTGTTCAAACCAAAGTTCTAAATTCATGCCATTCCACAAAATTAGATCGGCATCAGAGGCACGTACGATATCTTGTGGGGTTGGTTCATAGCCATGGATCTCAGCACCTGGCTTGGTAATGGATACCACGTCTGCTGCATCGCCCGCAATATTCATTGCCATATCTGCAAGGACTGTAAAAGTCGTAACAACCTTCATTTTATTATCCGCATAAAGGGTAGTTGCAGAGACTGCTATTACAGTTGCTGCAGATATTGTTTTAAAAAATTGAGATAGCATTTTGTTCACCTAGTTTATTATTTAAGTTATGATATTGCAAATCAGTCGCAACTGTCAATTAAATTGAGAACTATTCGCAAAAACATTTAACTTATAACGAATTAGCACACTCTAATTTATTTCTATGAACCTTGTGGGTGCGTGCTATCAGTTTCTGTGGGTTGTAAGTGATTTGATTAGAGCTACCACTCCGCGGAACGAATGCCTGATACTGTGGAAACTTAGGTCGGCGTTCATTGTCTCTAGTCGTAACCATTCCACGGTGCGCCAGTTAGGGTCAAGGGTCCTGAACAATCTTGAAACATAGACTTTCTGCGACGTAGAAAATAACCGCTCAAGTCAGTGCAAGTTTTGTGTCACCACTTACCAAGCAGAAAATTATGGTTATTCTCTTTTGGGCGCCTTGTTTTTAACATTCCTCTAATGTTCTTCTTGCACCCACCAGTTTTGGAACTTTTGGACAGTACTTTAGTGGGTAGGCAAGGTTAGGGTTATCATCGGTCTCAGGTGGTGTTCTGGGAAGTTATTATAAGCCTGAGGTACTGCAAGTAATATTTACCAGTGGGCTTCTTAATCTGCCCTTTCCAGGACAAGCTAAAGGGCAGGCACAGCTATTGCTAGGAACCTTAATGATGTAAACATGGCTGCTCTCCATGATTATTGTTATCAACATAGAACGTGGAAATTACTCCGTTTTACCTGCTGGATTTGAGCTATCATCAGTCAAATGCGGACAGTGTAGGTTTTCTCTGGCTCCTTGGGTTTAGTCGTACGAACTAATCACCTGAGGCGCCTTCGTTGGTTTGCCTCTTCCTAACCTTTGATGTCATTTTTTGACCTTTTGGTAGGTTTTAGACTTTCAGTTCTGTTCGGCACTTGTTAGCAACTCCCAACAAAATCCACAAAACAGAGAGACTTACCTATGACCGACAAGAAACCGACTACGAGTCCTCAGAAAGCCCTTATGGAAGACCTACTCAAGCGCAAGCAAGAGAAGCGGTCAGAGAGCTTCTACCAGAAGACCCAGAACGGTAAAAGTAACCACCCCAAGAATGTGGGCAGAAAAGGAATTAATATCGGCAAGAGTGGTGAAAGCGAGTAAGTCTACTAGATATTCACAAGGACTTTCCTCATGATTTCCGCAGAGTAGTCTGAACTGTAGCTAGCACCTTTGCCTGCCGAGCCGATGCTGACACCAACACCTATTCCTGCCTGAGGATAAGGGATTGCCCGTTTGTTTACTTTAAAAAATGTCTCTTATATTAATTGACCTAGGAACCTATTTTTTGAATTACTTTCAAGAGTATTCCATATTCTATTTATAATTGGGGTGACTGTTGATTTGCTTCGCGTTCCACTATGAGAGCATTTTGGAATGCCTAGCCTAAACTTGCAGCGCTACCAGCTCTTTCCTCGCATAACTTAAACTGCGCATGAAGTTGTCGTCTATTTTATTTATTAGCCCTCTTCATATACAAAGATCGCTGATTTTTTCTAATGTAAGTCCAAGCAATAAAACGGCTAACTTTTTGCCCCTGTGCCATTTCGACCACTTTAACATCCGTAACTTTAGCCTTTCTCAAAATTTTGTAGAGCGGCTTGAGGTTGTCTTTTTTAGATACCAACGAGCTAAACCACAGGCACTGGTCGGCAAACTCGATGCTCTGTTCAACCATGCTAGCGATAAACTTTATCTCGCCGCCAGGACAGCAAAGTTCAGTGTTTTGACCGCCAAAGTTGAGTTTTTTTGATTGTCCCTTGCCAAGATTTCTCCACTTACGTTGGGCGACTTTCTTAGCTTGCTCGATGGAAGCATGGAAAGGTGGGTTGCAGAGGGTGATGTGAAAAATTTCGTGGGGTTCGATCACCCCTCTAAAAATATTTTCGTGGATATTTTGTTGTCTGAGGTCAATTTTCAGCTCATTGAACCGGCATATGTGCTGTGCCACTTTGATAGCGGTCGGATCTATATCTACGCCAGTAAAGTGCCAACCGTATTCACTTTGGCCAATAAGGGGATAAACTAAGTTAGCACCAGTGCCTATGTCTAACGCTTTGAAATTACGCCCACGAGGGATCTCCTGATTATTGTCGCTGGCGAGCAAGTCCGCGAGATAGTGGATGTAGTCGACGCGACCGGGGATCGGTGGGCATAGATAATTGGCAGGGATATCCCAATAATTAATATTGTAATATGTCTTTAACAAAGCTTGATTAAGCACACGAACCGCCCACACATCCTGAAAATCAATAGTAATCTGGCCGACAGGGTTGCTGATAATAAATGCCTCAAGTTTGGGTAACTGCGCCACTAAACGCCCAAAATCGTAACCTTCTCTGTGTTGATTGCGGGGGTGCAGCTTAGGTTTTGGTGTCCATTAGGCAGCCTTCAGTAAACTAGATGTTAGTGTCTAGCCCAACCTTTCACTAATCTCAAACTTTTATGGCCCGTTACAGGCGCCTGTTATTCTCGCCCCTATAGTGGGATACGATGGCAGAGTATTCAGCCAGTTTTACAGCACTAACTCCATACCAATGTAGTTAGTGTAGGAAGTGTGGCAGCTTTAGAAAACTTTTGACTGGGGCCTTTGCAATTTGCATAAACACTTATCTCTCTTTGTAAAAGTAGGGAGAAAGAGGGGTTTTTGGTGCCTAGAAGAGGGGTTCGATGCCTAACCAAGGACCTTGGTCCGAGTGTGTTCACTGCAATAACAACATATTAGCAGTCCGCAAGCACAACGCAAGTGCTTAGATTTGGTACACCCAGTGGTACCACAGTCCCAGGACCGAGGGCCGTGGTCCAACGGCAGGGGTTACTTGGCCTAATCACTAAAGTTGAGCCGGAGGACGCAGGACCGGGGCCCCCAATCGTAGGGCCCCGCGTCTCGGACATTGGGCCTTTACTGGCTTAGTATTTGCCAGACAAAAATGGACAGTGCCGCTGGCCTAGCGAACGGTGACACCTCGAAAAATGATAACTTTACGCCGTCTCAAAAGACGTGTGCAGTGTTCTACATTCAGTTCAGTTAGCGAGCCAAAGCTTCCTTATGCGCCACGTTGCATCCCGCGTTGTGTCTACTAAGCTAAGCGATCCGACATCGGACTTTCGTCCATTTGCGCAATTAAGTGGTGGGATAACCGTTCGGACATGTAAGCGCGAATTTCTTTGTGGTCCTCGTCATCCCATAGATTGTGGGTTTCATTGGGGTCGTTCTCCAGATCATATAATTCCCCCCATGGCTGATCGCGGTAAACGGAATACCGCCAGCGATCGGTCACCAAGGATCGAACGCGCGCAGGGGCCTCAAATCCAAGGCGGCTGCCACCGTCATTATATTCAATCAGTGCTTCCGAACGTGGCCCGGCTTCGCCTTTTGTAGCAGGCAGAAAACTCAAGCCCTGATTGCCGTTAAAGGGCTCAACACCCGCGCGTTCAAGGATCGTACTGGCCAAATCCACAGTTGAGCACAACGCGTCGCTTGCAGCTGCCTTACGACGGTCAGGATCGGACCATATAAACGGCACACGCGTTATGCTCCGAAACTGCAACGCGCCTTTCAACAGCATATTGTAATCTCCCAGATAATCACCGTGGTCTGAATTATAGCAGATGACCGTATCGTCCATCATGCCACTTTGTTCGAGCGCTGTCACAATGTCTCCGACAGCATCGTCCACAAATGCCATCATGCCTGCGGTCAGAGCCATGGCTTCTTTCAATTGTTGTTGGTTCAGCATCATCGCTGTTTGTGCGGTCATTTGCGCGCCACCCGACTTCCAGTTTTCATGGAGCCAACGCATCGGAGTGGTTGGGTTCTGGTGCGCACCGAACGGAAGCGAAACGTCAAAGTTATCGGGGCTGTACATATCCCAGTATTTGCCGGGCGGGTTAAACGGATGATGGGGATCGGGAAAGCTGACAAAGGCAAAAAACGGAGCATCTTCGTCTTTTTGCGATTGGATGTAATCAATCGTTCGGTCCCGAACATACGCCGTTGGGTATAGATCCTCAGGAATGGGTGTTCTGTAAGCTTGTGGGCAAGAATAGTTGTGCGACAGCTCATTAATAGGATCGTGCAGCGCTTGCCAATCAGGCGCGTTTTTTCGAAACCACTGTTGATAGTGCCCGCCGCAGCGATCGCCGTGACTGGTTACCATATCCACGTGTTTATACCCGTAGTAGGGTGTTTTCATTTCGAAGGCCTCTTCGCCTTGATAGTTCTCAGGCGCTTCTTGATAGTTCGTTGGCTGCTCTTTTTTCCAAGCTTCGGTTGTCGCGGCCGAGTTTCCAATGTTTCGGGCCATTGGTCGCAAATCTGTGAAAGGTTGCAGATGACTCTTGCCGATTGCAGCGGTGTTGTAACCGTCGTCTGCAAGCAGGTCGACGAATGTTGTCGCATTTTCAGGCAGGGTGCAGCCGTTATAGCGAAGCCCATGTAGGCTTGGATAGCGACCAGTCAAAAACGACGCCCTGTTAGGCATGCATACTGGAGACGCAGTATGGAAATTATCAAACCGTGTGCCTTTTGACGCGATTTTATCGATGTTGGGCGTTTTCAAAATGGGGTGGCCATAGCAACTCAGCCAATCGGCGCGTTGTTGGTCGGTCATAATGAACAGGAAATTTGGTTGTTTAGTCATCGTACGTTACCACTTGGT
>CAJJBZ010000013.1 GCA_905182535.1 uncultured Planktomarina sp. | reverse complement strand
TTATAATGAGAAAACTAACTTTCCTTTTCTACCTTACTTTTTTAATTCCTAATATTGTGACAGGTAATTTGGTAGAAATTTATTCTCTGGACCAGATGGATGACCCACGGGGTTTTTGTATAGACATAAGAGGCCATAAATCTAAAGCAAAAACCAATTCAGGACTTCAGGCACATACCTGTTACTCATACCAAGGTAGCATTGCCGTTGATCAGGGTTTTGACTTGCTTAGGTTGGATAAAGGCCAATTTCGTTTACCTGCCTTTGATGTGTGTATGGAAGCAGACTCAAATACTGCGTCAGCATCTTTGCGACTAAGCAAATGCCAAGATGAGGAACTTCAGAAATTTGAATGGGATAACAACGGTAGAATTTATCTGATCAGTAATATGAAATTATGCCTTACTGTTACCCAAGGAAAATCTAGGAAAGGTGGAGGTGGATCGCCAATACATCTAATGAGAAATCTTTCACTGGAGCTTTGCGGTGATAAGCTACAAGCATTTCAAATGTGGGGTGCAAGAAGTGAACGCTAAAGCAATAGACATAGATACTATCATTGCAGGTGATGACGATGTTTCACATTGGCGAGAGAGACATCAGCTTTGGTATGCCCAGCGCTAATTACCCTCAAACCTGTAAAGCCAATCTTTAGATAGCTTTGGATCATAGTCATCAAAACTAAGGTCATCGTATAAGATTGATAGGCCACGAGCAGCCCATGTCACCCCCTCATTATATGCCTGTTCATAAAGTGTGGCTGCCTTAAGTAGGTCTTGCGGCACACCCTCTCCAAAGTGATGTAGTGTAGCGAGAGCAAATGTTGCGGCTGCATAACCCATCTCATGAGAGTAAGTTATGTCACTCTTTGCTTCTTCGTAAGAACCAGAACTCAAATAACCTCTCGCCCTCAGCAGATAATACCTTGGAAGGTTTTCGTTTTGTTTGTTAATCGCTATCGTGCAAACCTCAATAAGCTTTGCGCCTTGGATGTCTTGGAACTTCACTGGCTCCGAGATTGATAGTGGATCAGCCTCCAGAGATCCATGAAGGTCACATTCCTCAACGGCATAAGCTTTGCTGGAGAGTGCAGTGCATATGAGTAAAATAATAATGCGCATTCAGTCAGTCCAAGCGAAACACTTTTCGTCTCTTAGTAAGGGTGTTGTACGCAACGAACTCTCCACTTCCTACTGAGGCTCCAGTAGTGGCGTTGATAATCACCTGATGAGTTACCATTAAAGTCACCCCTTCGGTAAGCTCCTTAAGCCTTATGCTTAACTTATCCAGTGTGTTGTGTTTGTTGGCATAGCCCTGAAAGAAGGAGTTTAAGCCCGAAAAGGTTCTCCACTGACCTATTTTCATGAGTTCTGTGGTTTCTTTGCAGCGACACCACTCACTTGATAATATTCGGATGAAACGGAAACCACTGTCCTTGATCGCAACACCAATGTCACTGGCTTGTTTTCTCCCCGCCGAGCCTAAGTTTCTCTGAGTATTACAGTCAATCAGTGAGAAATTAGCAGGATCTCCATAACCAGGCGCTAATGCATGACGCATGAAAACAACATTGGCATCAACTTCTGTTATCGCATTCATGAGAATGTTTTGACTTTCAGCACTAACTTGGCTGGCGACCATGACAAGAAACGCTAGAATGGAAGTCAATCGGCTTAACATAGCTTCACCTTAACCGCAGCCCCATCTAAGGCTATACCACCATCATGCTGCGTACACTATGCAGCCAATGGGCGCTTAAATTAAGACATTAGTCCAGCTAGAACAAATCTACTTAACCTACGTTTTAGCTGGCCTAACCCCAGCCCCATCAAGCGCAATGTCTGAGTTACCCCGCCAAACTATCTGAAAGGTGTTCTCACCTTTTACGTTACACTGCTTGCACCTGAACTTCTTACGCACATCATGAACCGTAGCTTCCTCACCTACCACAAGTATTAGGTTGGCTACTTCCAGCATTGAGTGGTGCTTACATAAGCCACAGGTGATGCTGAGTGTGTGGTCAGGGATCATCTTGAGTTGGGTCATTTTATTTATCTGAGTTGCCCTAGTAAGTTAATCATCAAGACGCCAACTACTATTAAGAATAGCCCAACCATAGTCGGTACATTTGGGATTTGATTAAACTTAATAATACCAACAACAGATGTCGCTATTATGCAGATACCAGCATACGATGCATAGGTTATTCCAACTGGCAATGATTTCATTACCTGCGACAAGCAAAACATACACAATATTATCGTGGTTATACTTAGCAGCGACGGTAATATTTTGTGAACCCATTTGCACTGTTGGCAAAGGTATTAGATGCAGTTCCAAATCCCACAGCCAAGACCAAAACCAGATAAGGAAGTAGAGTTTTTACCATCATGTCCTCCTAAAGGTAGATAATACTAACGTCATTAGGAACGCTAGTATGATGGTGATGTGTTTCATGCTCTTACCTTGGTGCTAAATCTCTCAGTACAATCTTAGCTTAGCTTCGTTGAGATACAAAGAGGTTAGTCCTTAGTCATATCTAAGTAGCCTGCAAAGAAAGCCATGAAGCCAACAAGTATTAGCAAGTATGATGTTATGATGTCTTCACCCATATTAACTCCTAGCACTTACAGTGGACTTTCGTCTTTTGGTGTGGCAGCTGCCGCGACGGTGCGCGCGCTTTCAATGTCATCCTCAACATTGCTAGGCATCGCTGCGCTGACAGGAATACCGCCCACCATGTGAATGCGGACCTACTTTTCCCAAATCCCAAATGTGCCCGCCAATTCGCAGCAATCAGCAAGAGCAAGAAGGCCTGAGCTTCCTGCGACTGCGTAGTGAAGCGTGCCACTGCCTTTAATGGCGTGGGTTATAAGCTGTGACGCCTTGGTGATGTGGGGCAGCGCGGGTGTGATGACCGAGAGTGCTGCCATGTTGCCATCAAGCATCAATGCCGCGGCCTGCTCCGCCGAAACAGAATCGATAGCAGTTCCATCTGGCAGCGCTTCAGTTGTCGGCCGCAATATACGATTTCCCTTTTTTCTTAAGTAAGACCTTTCAAATACTGATTATCTACCATTTTTTGATATAAACCGTTAGATTAGTGCAAAACAACATTTCCACTCAAAAAATAGCCTCTATAATCGCTTTAGGTATTATAAAGGTATGGTATGACAGATTTCTCTCAAATCGTTTTAATCAGTGTTGATGGTGGTGGAACACGCTGCCGCGCAGCGGTTGGTACGGCGTTCGGTGGCGTTTTGGCGCGTGCCGAGGGTGGGCCCGCGAACGCGATGGCCAATTTGGACGGAGCAGTCGCAAATATCAAGGCTGCGGTGAAAGAAGCCGCGGATAGTGCAGGTATTTCAGATGCCGTGCTTTCGCGCGCAACCGCACACATCGGCTTGGCGGGGGTTTTGTCCGATGCAGATGGCGAACGTATCAAGACTGCACTTTGTTATGGAGCGACGACTGTGACCGATGATCGCGTGACGGCTGTTGCAGGCGCATTCGCAGAACGTGATGGATTTTTGGTGTCTTTGGGTACGGGCAGTTTTCTGGCGGTACAGAACAACAAAGACATCAAGTTCCTCGGTGGCTGGGGTTTTCACATTGGAGATCAAGCTTCAGGTGCATGGTTGGGCCGCAAAGCGATGGAACGTGTGCTTGAGTGTCATGATGGCATAGTGCCCCATTCAGACTTAACGCTGGATCTTTTTGAAAAATTTCAAAATGATCCGGTTGCAGTCTCTAACTTTAGTTTTTCAGCAACGCCGCGTGACTTTGGCGCATTTGCACAAACGGTCATTGCCACAGCCAAAGCCAATGATCCCCATGCGACAGATTTGATGGCACGAGGCGCGCACTACATTAAAGCTAGCCTTGATGCGTTAGGGTTTCAGGGCGGCAATCCGATTTGCTTTATCGGTGGCGTCGCCGCGAGCTATTGTAATGCCCTGGCGGACGGGACGTTGTCGGGCCTGCGCTCCCCTGCGGGGACGGCGTTGGATGGTGGGTTCATGCTTGCGCGTGACGCAGCACTTTTAGCAGCAAGGTATGACCCATGAACGTAGCAGAATTTCTTAATCCGGACGCATGGCTGTTGTCAGACGGTGGGCCGCGCTATTTGCAACTGCGCCAACGCCAAAAAGGCCGTCAAGATCATGAGAAATAAGGCGTGTCCTTGCCCCCGGAACGTGAAATCGCAACACTGACCGATCTTTCGCGCGCCACGGTGCGCAAAGCCATCCAGTCGCTTGTCGAAGAAGGATTGATCGTCCAGCGCCGGGGCTCCGGTTCATTTGACGCCTCTGATGCGCCGCGGATCGAACGGTCGCTGTCTCTGCTCACATCGTTCAGCGAAGATATGAAGCGGCGCGGGATGACATCGACAAGTGTTTGGCTCGAACGTGGTATCTTTATGCCCTCACCAGATGAGGGCATGGCGCTTGCGTTGGCCCCCGACCAGTCCGTATCACGGATCGCGCGTTTGCGCCGCGTAGACGACAAGCCGATGGCAATCGAACGTGCCTCTTTATCCCTTGGACGTTATCTTCCGTCTAATCATGCCATTCATAGTTTTCCCCTCAAATCAAAACTGGCGATACCGATCATGGAATATTATTTATCTAAACTATGCTAAAAGTAAAACTAGTTTAAAATAAATAATAGCTTTTATTTAAATTAAATGTTCAAATTCATCTACTTAAAAATTCTTAGTTATAAAAATTGAAAAATAAGGACGAACATAATGAAAACTATCATCGCCACAGTGGCCATTTTACTATTACCAGCTGCAGCTTTTGCTGGAAGTCACAATGGACAGGGTCAAGGCTTTTCAAGCACTGTTTCTTCCACAACTAAAGAAGGAAAATCGGGTTCAATTATCCATATGGTTTCTGAAGATATTTGGCATTACCAAAAGGCACCTGAGGGCTGGCCTACCGCAGCCATGGCAACTTGTCATTACACCATGCTGATGGAAGCAGGACAGCAAGCCCCTTCATCGATTAATGGCATTTGTGAATCCGTCGATCCTGATGGAGATGCCTCGGTTTGGCTTGCTGTAATTGATACCAGCACAGGAATTGGAACAGGAAGCATGACTAGCGGTACTGGCAAATATAACGGCAACGAACTGAAGCCAACTTTTCAGACCACATATCAAATTGATGCAACACACAGCATTTACGATTTTAAGTGGTAAAACACAGCGCAGCCAGAAAGAAGTTTTTGGCAATAATGCAGATTTAAAACAATGCTATGACCCGATGAGGGCATGGTAATCACCTCTATAAATATACAGAAAGAACATTCGCTATGATGGTAAAACTTACACAAGACCTAGCACGTGGCTTCAAGCCCTGGAAAGATATGTTTCATGAGAATGAGGCTACTTTAAATGCGCTTGGGGCGAAGCTTGTCTTCGCAGGAACCGAGAAAGACGATGACAATAAGCTCACCGTTATAATCGATTTTGAATCCCCTGAAGCTATGAAAGCGTTTGGAGGCCACGAGGAGCTTAAAGCCAAACGAGCGGCAGCAGGCGCTATATTGGAGACTACGGTGGTAACACCAATGAGTGGAGAATCCTTCACTCGATAAAGAATAACTAAAGGAGAATAGAAATGTCGTTATACCAGAAACTAACAAAAGTCATGGATGATCGGGATGTCGAGGGTTATGTTGAACTTATTCATGAAGATGCAGAAATTGTATTTCATAAATCAGGTAACAAATTCACAAAAAGTGAATGGGCCTCTATGGTCGTTGGTATGATGGGGAACCCAAAGTTCGTAAACGATGCATCTCGTTGCGTTTATGAAAATGATGAGATTTTGGTTTCACATGATTTCATGTCTTACCCCGACGATACTAAAGAAGCAGTTATGATGGTTTGCATGCTAAAAAATGGACAAATAATTCGCATGGAAACTGGAGCAACACCGCTTACCTGACGATTTGACCTACCAACAGATAAAGCAAGTTGTAGAAACTGTGCATCTCAAAATCAAAGGTGGGGCCTGCTATATTGGCCTCCACTTTATACTTCCAGGCTTGGGGCCTCAACGATAGCAACTAACCATCCCGTTAGGGTTCGGTGATTATGCCCCAATCCATAGCTGCTGCCCACACCATGGGTAAGCCAGCCGTCCTTTGGTTCCAAAATATAAAAGCGGTCCTGATTTGTGCGTCACATCAGGGTGACTTTGTGGCTTGCACCCAAAACTGAACATTGACCGTGCCAATGCCTGAGGTCTGCTATGCGGACCAAGTGGGCTTTCGGGGCACATCGTATGAAGGGTTAGGGCCTGATTGCGTTATCTCGAAACATCAGGGCCCCAAGAGCAAACCTAAGCACACTTTCTATCGTTTCTCTTGGAACGCCTTCCCTTTGCATACGCATCGCGCCACCGTGTTGCATGTCGAGCAATAGTGCAGCGATATCTGTTGGTATATCTATGAACTCACCGTGCAGCTTCGCCCGCTCTATCCACGCCGAGTAAGCGGCCAAAAGATCGTGGCGAACTTTGTTCAGTTTATCGCATGTCGACGGCCCAAGATGTTCAGATTGCGCCCGCATCATGACGAACAGGCATCCGTCTGGAATGCCAAGCGCGGTGCGATCCTGTGTCATGAACCCGATTATGGCATCTATGGTTTCCGCCGCAGGCTGATCTTTGACTATGATGTCGATCAAAGGCTGAATTACGAATGACCGATAGGCCTCTAGTACGTTGCTTTTGAGCCCGTCATCACTTCCAAATTCCCGATAAACTCCGGGTTTAGATGCCCCCGTCTGTTTGCAAATCTCGCCGATCGATACGTTCGTCGGCCCCTTTGCCCAATATTCGATCAAGGCTGTTTGCAATACCTGCTCTCGGTCCAGCAACTTTGGTCGGCCGCGCGTAGGGCTAGGTTTTTGATCCATTATCGTACCTTTGGGTATTTTATTATTGACGGAATATTTTCGTACCTATAGTTACGGAAAAAATATATGGATACTAGCCCCTAAGGAGACACCATGCCGAAAGATCCCATTGGAATGCTGGGCCGCCTGAACGCAGCCAGTTTGATGATGATCACCCCTGAATTTTACAAAGTTCGGTCAATGCGTGCGGCGGGGGCTTCAAAAATCAATTACGCACCAGCTAATTTCACAATGAAGCCCACACATATGCAGCTGGATGGTCTCAAAATCCGATATGCGACAGGCGGTAATCCAGATGGACCGACAGTGCTATTCCTCAGCCCGTTGCCCCAAAGCATTCTCTGTTACGACAGCATTTGGGCTGCAATGGCTGCTGACGCCAATCTGATCGCCCTTGATTTGCCGGGCTTTGGGCGCAGTGAAGGAGACATGTCATTCATGACGTTTGCCGCCCAAAGCGCGTTCTTGGAAAAATTCATTTCTGAAATGAGTCTTGCGGACGTTCACATCGTGGCTCCGGATGTCGCGATGCCAGTGGCGCTGCACTACGCTATGCACCGCGATCACAAAGCGGCAAGCATCCTGATCGGGGATGGACCGGGCATTTTGCCCTCGGATGACGGAAGCCTCATCAAAAAGATTGTTCATTCAGGGTTCTGGCGATCCATGGTTAATATGACTGGCCCGCGCGCGTTTGTTGCCGGTGCCATCCAGCTTGGGTATTTGCACTACAGCCCATCTGCCGAAGAAGTCGCGGACTATGTCGCGTCCTATTCAGGACGGATTAACCAAGTGACTGCATGGTTCAAGCATTACCCTGAAGGCTTAAAAGACATTGATCCCCATCTGGAAACTCTCAATGTACCGGTTCACGTATTTTGGGGTGATCAAGACGCGTTCTTGACAACAGACAACGCTGCGCGCCTGCACAAACGGCTCCCTAAAAGTGCGTTGACCATCTTTGAGAGGTGCGGCCATTTCTGCTATCAGGATAAGGGAGTAGAATTTACCGAGTTGGTGCGAACGTGGGTCAACAACGGTCACAAGTTGGGCTAAGCCCCGATTTCCAATCGAGACACCCAGTACCCGAAATTTGAAATGAAAGTGTAAGATATGAGCGATCTCTTAGCTCCTTTTCTTGTCCAAGGCCGTTCCATGGTATTCGTCCAACTCACGGCGCTTTCTACGCTACTTCTCATAGCGACATTAATTTGGGGTCAACTTGATCAACGCACACTGGATGGCGTACCCGTTTGGGTGAAACCCGCAAAATTCGCGGTCTCATTTCTCGTTCATTTTGCTACGCTCGCCATTATTGTCGCCTTGATGTCTCCAGAAAACGCGGAGCTGCGTATCGTTGCAGGTGTGGGTTGGGTATTGGCAGCGGTGTTCGTTGCTGAAATGGCATATCTGATTTTTCAGGCGGCGCAGGCGCAGCACAGTCATTTTAACGACACGACCTCGTTTCACAGTACGATGTATTCTTTGATGGGGGTGGGTGCGGTTGTGTTGATTGCCTTGCCAGTCGTCATTGCCTGGCTTGCAAAGGGCGACATTGCATTTGGCCCAGCAACTCAATCGGGCATTTGGTGGGGCGCGATCATAAGCTTCGTACTGACGGTGATCATCGGAGGTTACCTTGGCGGCAACGGCAGCCACTTTGTCGGAGACCAAAGTAATCCAGAACTCGTTCTGCCATTCTTTGGCTGGTCAACCGAAGTGGGTGACTTGCGACCTGCACATTTTCTGTCGCTTCATGCATTGCAGGTTTTGCCCCTGATCGGACTATGGGCAGACAGAACAGATCAAGGCATCACCACAATATGGGTTGCCGGCTTTATCTATTCAGCGCTGACAGTCGCGCTCTTCATCCAAGCGCTTTTTGGCCAACCGCTCATACGCATATGATGCTAGACCTTTATGAAAACGGACAGCCAATTTTACCATATCGAAGGCTCTGTCAGATTAAACTTGCTTGAGAGCGGGCAGGGCTGACTTTGCAGCGTCTTTGGATAACAAAACACTCCCCATCTCGTCACAGATTTACAAAGTGGTCCAGAAAGTGGTCCTGCGGCTAGGTTTTACAGGCACCAAACCAATTTTTATATAATAAATACAGATACTTAAATGTTATTTGTGGTGCCCAGAAGAGGACGTCGAACTTTCTATATTTTGGTTTAATTACAGATACTTATTTTAGTTCTAAAATATAAAAGCGGTCCCGAAAGCGGTCCTCTTAGATCGGAGGTGCACCAAGTGTTTCACGCACCAATTTCAAGCTAAACCGTGCCGCTGCTCTCGCTGAGTGGCGACAACTATTGAATGCATAGATTTAAGCTAAGCCAGCAATCTGATACGTGTTCTCATTTGTTTGACAGCACCTCAATATGCGCCATTCCTTGTCCAACTAAAACCTCCTCCTACCTAAGCTTCGTTACAATCTCTTTGGGTTTGTGTCGCTTAATTCCCAAATTTTATCTCTCAGTTCCTAACTATAGGGGTGGACTAATTCAAAGAGGGAGGATCCCAAATCTCCGCAAATAACTTCAGGATTCCAATCTTTCTGGTGTCATTAACTGGACGCTCTAATACCACATAACTTACTGTAAATTATTTAAAATCTAACTATTCCAAGCAAAATAAAGATTGGGATATTAAGTGTTGCGCCATGGAAAATTATCGTTCTACACTACAATATGGATAGCGTGCCGTTGAGATTTGAAAGGCAAAAAATGAATCGATCGCTGCAGAAACCGTTTAGTCTCCCTTTACGCGTGGCCGTCGCATCGCTCATGCAGGAAACGAACACTTTTTCTCCGATTCCAACGACGGTGGAATTGTTTGAAAGCTACTACATTCATCGTGGCGTTGAGTTGCAGACTGGCTTTGGCGCCGCACGCGTGGAAGTGCCCGCAGTACTGGCCACGCTGGAGGCTGCCAGTATTGAACCTGTGCCCTTGATGGCCGCCTATGCAGCGGCAGCAGGGCCGCTTTCGCGAGAAGTATTCGAGCACCTCGTAACCGAGATAGAAGAGCTTTTGCGCGAGGCTGGTTCGGTCGATGGTCTAATCCTTGTACTGCATGGGGCCCTGGTTGTGACTGATCAACCAGATGGGGATGGCGAGGTTATTGCGCGGATGCGGGCGATACTGCCGGACGGGGTGCCCATTGGAGTGTCATTGGATCTTCATGGCCATATCACACCCCTCATGCTACAGCCCGACACCGTACATGTTGGCTATCAGTCCTATCCGCATGTCGACATGTATGAAACAGGTGAGCGTATTGCTTCTTTAATGATCGAGACGCTGTCTGGACGGTGCCGCCCAGTCATGGCATTGGCAAAATGTCCAGTGGTCGTTCCTGCTGTTTGTGGGCGCACTACTGATGGCCCACTTTCGCAGGTCGCGGCGGCTGCGCGTTCGATGGAGGCGGATGGACGTGTCCTTCATGCGTCAATCTTTCCTGTGCAGCCATGGATTGATGTACCGGATTTAGGATTTGCTGCGCTAGTCTGTCACGATGGAGATCTGGCGGAAGCGCAAGCATGTGCTGACGAGCTGGCAGCCATGATCATGGATATTCGGCATGATTTTGCACTCGATCTGCTACCGCTTTGGCAGGTCATTGAAATTGGCCATACACAAGCGGGTATGACGCTGGTGGCAGATACTGGCGACGCGCCGACAGGTGGCGCTGCCGCTGATAGCGCTGCTGTTTTGCGCGCACTGCTGGCTTCAGGAGCGCAGGATAAGGACCGGCCAAGCCTCTTGACATTGTGTGATCCCGCCGCCGCGCAGGCGGCGCATACCGCTGGTTCAGGTGCAACCATCGAGCTGCCGTTGGGCCATTCATTCTCTGTTGATGACGGGGAGCCTGTCGTTACGTCCGTTACTGTACTGTCACTTTCTGATGGCTGTTATGTAATGCAGGATGCGGGAGCATCGGGACTGCAGATAAATATGGGCGCCACAGCCGTATTTGGAATTGGCCAGATTCGCATCGTTGCTCGTAGCCGTCCTTCAATGGAGTGGGATACTGGGATGTACTTGTCTCAGGGACTTGAACCAGCGACAGCTGCTCTGGTATTTGTAAAATCACCCTCGCACTTTCGGGTTAGCTTCGGTCCCCTGGCTGCCCGGATATTGCTTGCAGACACTCCGGGGCCTACTCGTGCCGATGTGC
The DNA here is from genome assembly GCA_905182535.1 of uncultured Planktomarina sp. GTDB lineage: Bacteria > Pseudomonadota > Alphaproteobacteria > Rhodobacterales > Rhodobacteraceae > Planktomarina > Planktomarina arctica. The sequence goes on along the minus strand of CAJJBZ010000013.1, from coordinate 9,650 downwards.
GAAGACTTCAATACACTCGAGTGACACGGCCTCTAAGTCCTTTAGATTCATTTTAGGGGAAGCCATGCGATTGACAATGGTGGCTAATCCGCCCAACGACACCTACCTGACACTACTGCGCCAATTGGGTGTCAAGGAAGCTGTCCATTATGACATGGCCGGTCTGCCTACTGATAGGGAAGCGCTTGACGAGATAGCGGCTAGATACGCGCGTTTCGGCTTGCGTTGGACAGTCGCGGAATCTGGCCCATCGATTGACCGGATTGTCATGGGAAAATTTGGCTGGCAGGAGCAGACTGAAAGCTACAAACGCACGCTTGGAGCCCTAGGTGCTCTTGGGGTCGAGGTGGTAGCCTATAACTTTATGCCGCAGGTCTCGACCGACGCGATGGTTGTCCGAACGACGATGGACACGCCCATCCGAGGTGGTGCGCTCACCAGTGGATTTCGTTTGTCTGACGTCACTGAATCGACTTTGCCCCATAGTGAGCAGCCGATAGAGCGGGAGAGAATGTGGGCCAATCTGGAGCGCTTCCTTAGTGATGTGATCCCAGCAGCGGAAGCTGCAGGTGTGCGCCTAGCGCTGCATCCAGATGATCCTCCGCTGCCAGAACTCTGTGGCCTTCAGCGGATCATTGGCAGCATTGCTGACTTTGACCGGGTCTTGGGTTTCTCGAGTAGTCCAGCGAATGCGATGACGATGTGCTTCGGCTGCTTTGCTGAGGCTGGCCATGATCTGTCAGCGCTAATTCGGCGTTGGTCGGGGCGGATCGGATTTGTCCATGTGCGCGATATTCATGGCAGCTGGGATGACTTTGTCGAAACCTTTCCTGATGACGGAGATTCTGACCTTCTGGCCGCATTCGAGACGCTTGCTGAAACTGGATATACTGGACTGGTGAGGAGCGACCACACACCCTTGCTAGCCTGTGATCGGACGGAAAACGATGGCTACACCATGAGTGGGCACATTTTTGCCTTGGGTTATATGCGCGGGCTATCCGAGGCGGCTGAGCGCCGGAGAGCGTACGTACTGGTAAAAAAATAATACAAGCATGAACTAGATCTGGCACTCAATATATTCAAATTAAATCTAAAAAGCTGCTTTGGGGATATCTCTATAACTGCTCGATATATTAAATAGTTAGGCGACATTATTTCGTTTTTCGAATTAGGTATCAATGATACATAAAATCGCTGGACCTATCGCCAAGTAGCCCTTGATATCGCGCTGGGCAATGCCTCCTGCGCCAATGATTAACACCTTATGAATAAGCGTTCACCTATTATTTTAGTTGGAAGGTTATATTTGACATTTTTTTAAGAATCGAGTTAGCATATTATTATATTAACATACTATTCAAATAATCGTTTCAATATGTAGGTCGGAGAACTGAGTGCCTTGGCAGTTGTTCGCAACAGTACGGCGCATTAGATTCGCAAGGCCCCAAGAGGAGAACGAAAATGACAATAGTAGAAAATTTTGCCCGCAAGGTTTTGTGTGCGACGGCATTGGTTGTTGGGCTAGGAACAGCGTTCCTGACAGCGCCTGCCGTTGCCCAGGACGCGGTGTCCCCGCGGGCGGCAGATAAAGCCCTGATTATGGTTGCCCGTCAGGACCCTGGAACGCTTGATTATGTGAAATCTATTTTGACCGCCCTTCGCCTATGGATTCCTGCCAATGTAGTGGAGCCACTGGTTTTTTTCGAAGCTGACGGGACAGTGTCGCCTGGGATCGCCGAAACTTGGGAGATCAGCGACGATGGCAAGGTTTATACCTTCAATATTCGTGCTGCGATGTTCTCTGACGGCAGCCCCGTCGAAGTAGCCGACGTTCTATTTTCGCTAAACGCGATGAAAGGGAGCCCGGTGGGGTCGAACGCGGCGGCCTTCGATGCCGTAAAATCTATGGCGCAGACAGGTGATCGGCAAATAACCATCACGCTATCGCGGGCCAGCCAGAACTTTTGGCGTGGTATGGGTGATATGAGTGGTCTTATCCAACCCGAGGCTGCAGCAGGTGGTATAGCAACCAACCCAATTGGCACCGGGCCTTATAGACTTGTTGAATATGTCTCCAATAGCAACCTTACATTTGAGGCCAATCCAAACTATTGGGGCGAAGCGCCTGCAATAAAGTCTGTCAATGTCCGCATAGTTACTGATGGCACTGCTGGCTTGAATGCGCTGGCTGCCGGGGAAGTAGACGCGATCCCTGTTATCACAATTGATCTTTGGGAGCAGATGGTTAGCCGTGAGCTAGATCAGACCTATAGCTTGGTTACTTATCCACAGGTAGGTGAACCGACTTATGCGGTCATCAATCAGTCCATTGATCATGAGGTGCGTAAGGCCATTGCAATGACGCTTGATCGCCAGCAGTTCAATGATGCTTTTGGAGCTGCGTGGGGGGCGGAGAACACGTGTACCTTTGGTTTGCCGAACATGCCCTGGTACCGTGCGGAAAGTGAGGATACCTGCCCGTATCCTTTCGATTTTTCTGGGGCTATGCAGATGATTTCGGACAACGAATTTGGCGATATTGAGATGGAATATGTCTCGCTGTCGGACGTTCCAGACCTATCATTGCCAGCAGATGTGATGGTGCCAATGATGCAGGCAGCAGGTTTTGATGTGACCCGCAATGCCATCGATCTAGCTAGGTATTCCCAGCTAATCTTTGCGGGCCGTCCTCCGCAATTTGACGTGACGATTATGTCGGGCCCTGGTGAACCAACGCAATGGGCCTGCCCGGATCCTTCAGCGGCTGGCTGGAGCACTTATTGCAGCGCAGCCTATACTGAAAAGCTGACGGCAGCGGATTCGGCGGCTACCGATGAGGAGTATCGCACTCTGATGGACGAGGCTTCCGCAATACTGCGGGACGATGCGGTGATAGTACCGCTGATCGCCAAGCTGGGCGTTGGCCTTTTGCACCCCAAGCTCGAAGGGTTCATCGAACCAAGACTGGGTGTTGCCGTAGAACTGTCCAGTTTGCGCTGGTAAGTCCCCATCACCGAGCGCAGGCGACCCTAGAACTGGGTGGTGCGCTCGGTGATCTGCCTTTTTTTAATGGAGGTTTGCCCCCTTATGGTGACTTACCTAATTCGCCGTTTGGTGTTCTTTTTTGGCGCACTTTTTGCTGCGTCAGTTCTTATTTTTATTTTGATCAGGGCTGCTGGTGGTAATGTGGCTGCTATTGTGCTGGGCCGGCATGCGAGCGCCAACGCCATTGATGCCCTTGCTGCGGAATATGGTCTCGACCGTCCATTGCCCGTACAATATATTGACTGGATCAAGGGGATGCTGCATGGCGATCTTGGGCGTTCATTTCGCACAGGGGAAAGCGTGGCAGATTTGGTTGTCTCAAGGCTTTCGATTTCGATTCCGTTGGCACTCTCGGGCCTGATTCTGGGCCTGATAATAGCAATCCCAGCGGGGGTATTTGCGGCCCGCAACGCCGGGCGTCCGGTGGGTGCGTTCGTGGGTTTGCTCAGCCAGATTGGCATTGCGGTACCGGTGTTTTGGGCGGGTATCCTGCTGTCATTATTGTTTGGCGTATATCTGGGCCTTTTGCCCACAGGCGGTTGGGTTCCTTGGTCGGTTGATCCGATTCAATCCATCCGGTCACTTGTATTGCCAGTGATTTCTTTGGGTCTGATCTTGGGTGCGGTGATGACGCGCTATGTCCGGTCCGCTATCCTGGATGTGATGAACCAGGACTACGTGCGTACGGCCCGCGCCTGTGGGATGACAGAAAGCCAGGCTCTAGTGCAGGTGGGCCTACGAAATGCTAGCCTGCCTATTGTGACGGTGATCGGTCTGCAAATGGCAGAGTTGATCGGCGGAACGGTAATTATTGAAACAGTGTTCTCGATACCGGGGCTGAGCAGAATGATCCTTGCTAATGTAGCAGCGCGCGAGGTGATTGTGGTGCAATCGACTGTAATGCTGATCATCGTCTTTGTAATTTTCGTCAATCTAATGGTCGACCTGCTTTATAGTGTGCTCGATCCACGCACACGGTTAGGCCAGTAACGTGCGGCTGAATGTATCGCTTATAATTGGGGCAATATTGACGTTCTGCGCGATTTCGATTGCGGTCGTTTCCACATTCTGGTTGCCGTATAACCCCAACCTTCCAAATATTCCTAATCGCTTGTTAGCAGCGGGCTCTGCTGAACACTGGCTGGGAACAGACGTTCTGGGTCGCGATATCATTAGCCAGCTGATGGTTGGCGCACGCACATCAATTGTTGTAGGGGCAGGGGGGGCGACGATCAGCCTAGTCCTCGGCGCTATCATGGGTTTGATAGCGGCCGCATCGGGCAAGATAGTAGACGAGACGATATCGCGTGTGGCGGATATTATGCTCTCTATCCCAGGCATGGTCACTGCGTTGGTTCTGGCTGCGACCCTTGGGTCTGGTGCGCTGACAACCATCTTCGCCCTGACCGCATTCTTCACACCCTCATTCACTCGCGTGGCCCGATCTGCCGCCCTATCGGTCTTGCAGGAGGATTTTATTACAGCGGCCCAGCTCTATGGCCGCGGGCGTATGCCCAGAGTAGCCAGACATGTTTTTCCAAACATTGCTGGGGTGCTGATCGTGCAGTTTACGCTCTACTTCGCAGCGGGCATTCTCACTGAAGCAGGGCTTTCCTATCTTGGTGTTGGGGTGACGCGGCCAGGAATCTCCTGGGGACTAATGCTTAGCGAGGCGCAAAATCAGGTCGGGGTATCGTCACCGCTGGCAATGTGGCCTGGGCTGTCGATTGTGATTGTGGTCTTGGGTTTGAACCTTATGGGCGACGGCTTGCGCGACGTGCTTGATCCCAAGCTTTCGAAATCGATCTTATGACAGATAGCGCAATGGATGTTCGGGACCTGTTCGTGGGCAATGGCGATTTGCAGGCGGTGCGTGGTGTCAGCTTTAGTATCCCTGTGGGTGGACGAATGGGGCTGGTAGGAGAAAGTGGGTCAGGAAAAACGCTGACAGCACTCGCTATGATGGGTCTCTTACCAGTTGGTTGGTCTACTGAGGGGCGTATACTGCACGATGGTGTGGATCTCTCCTGTCAGTCGGACTCGCAATTATCTCGCAGACGTGGCCGTACGATATCCATGGTATTCCAGGATCCACTTACCGCACTTGATCCTGTGCGTCGTGTTGGCCACCAAATCATATCTTTGATCCGCCGCCATTCAGACGCTGGCAAGGCTGAGGCTACGGAGCAGGCTAAAGCACTTTTCAGGCAGATGAATCTGCCGCGCCCTGCGCAGATGCTGCGCGCTTATCCGCATCAGCTGTCAGGAGGTCAACGCCAGCGGATAATGATTGCAATCGCGTTAGCCTGCTATCCACAGCTGATCATTGCCGACGAGCCGACGACGGCCCTCGATACGACAGTACAAAAACAGGTCCTTCGAACCTTGGATGTGGCAGTGAGAGAAAGAGGAACTGCGCTCTTGATGATCACTCATAACCTGCCAATAATTGCTGCGATTTGTGATACAGTGGCCGTCATGTATGCTGGGCGTATCGTTGAGGCAGGGCCAGTGGCAGAGGTGTTTAGCAAGCCTCGCCATCCCTACACGATGGGGCTTTTGCGATCACAGCCGACGATGGACAACATCGCGCTGGATGGAAGCTCGCGCTTGCCGTCGATTCGTGGAACTGTTCCGCCTCTGCAGGATCTTGCCATTGGATGTGCCTTCCAGCCAAGATGCGAATTTGCGACTGACAAATGTAGGTTGGAGACACCAAAAGTAATTGAGGGCCTCTCCTGCTGGCATCCGATTGTTCTGGATGCAGAGGAATGACTGGGATACTCGAATTGCGTGGCGTCTCGCAAGCCTATCGTCTGGGACGCCGGAGCCCGTTTGTTACTGCTAGCTACTTGCAGGTCCTCAGCAATGTCGATTTTGCGGTCAGGACTGGACAGGCCGTAGGCCTCGTAGGCGAGAGTGGTGCTGGCAAGACGACCATGACGCGTATCCTGACTGGACTAGAACGGCCCCAGACAGGCCAGGTCCTCTTCGATGGGAAGGATTTGTGGGAGATGAACGCTGTTGAAAGACTGGAATTTCGAAGAAACCTGGGGGTTGTTATGCAGAATCCGCGCAGTTCTCTCGATCCGCGGATGCCTGTTGGCAGTTCTTTGCTAGAGCCACTTCGCAGTCTTGGGATCGATTGCGACCACGTGGCCCGGGTGAATGAAGTGATTGAGCAGGTTGGTATGGCATCATCGGTCCTTGGACGATATCCACACGAATTCTCAGGCGGTCAGCTACAACGGATCGCAATTGCACGAGCCCTAATGACGCGCCCGATTGTGCTTATTGCGGACGAGCCAGTTTCGGCGCTCGATGTGTCGATTCAGGCTCAGGTTCTGAACTTGTTGATGGATTTGGTGACTGACCTAAACCTTGCGCTGATGCTTGTTGCGCATGATTTGTCGGTTGTTGCTTACGCGACCAGCCGCGTATCTGTGCTTGCTGCGGGTGAAATAGTAGAAACTGGACAGCCGCTGGAACTATTTTCTCGACCAAAATCCAAAGCCACGCAGGACCTTGTTGCGGCAGTCCTGACAATGGAAGCCGGCCTTGCCGGTCGTGGGTTGGATTAGAATTGCAGCCAGATCTTTTAAAAATTTCAGAGTTCAGGTTTGAACCAAGGCGACTAAGGGCACTGTCAAATTAAACTTGTTTGAAGCGGGCAGGACTAATTTGTAGCGTCTTTGGATTACGAAACACTCCCAATCTCGTCACAGATTTACAAAGTGGTCCAGAAAGTGGTCCTGCGGCTAGGTTTCGCAGGCACCAAACCAATTTTTATATAATAATTACAATACTTAAATGTGATTTGTGGTGCCCAGAAGAGGACGTCGAACTTTCTATATTTCCATTTAATTACAGTTACTTATTTCTATTCTAAAATATAAAAGCGGTCCCGAAAGCGGTCCTTCTGATGTATAGCGGAGTGATCGCTTCACGCGCCAAGCCGCCGCGGTGGGAGGGGTGTGTCATTCGTTTGCTTTCGTTCCGCTAGGTGGGATTGGGGATGCAGAGGTAATCTGTCGCCGGAATTTGGGTAAGACCGAGCAGACACAACGTCTGTTTTTGCTCATCTGGCAGCGTTTTCAGCGCAGTTGCGAACGCGGTTCGGATCACTGCCGGATCATTGGCCAGCGACGTGATAAACGGCAGCGCCGGCGTTGTGGGGTTCGTGCGTTCCAACACCCGCAGATCAGACGCGAAACTATCATACCGCTTGATCAGTTCCCACGTCACAGCGTCAAGTGACGCGATATCTGCCGTGTTATTCGCTACCATTTCAGCTGATTTAGTATGGCCTCCCGATCGAATACGGTCGCCGAAAGTGACGCCCAATGGCGCCGCATGATTGAGCGGGGCAGCAAACCCAGATTGAGAGTTTTCTTCGTTGAAAGCAAACCGCGCGCTGTCAAATTCCGCAAGCGATTTGCGCGGATCTTCTTTTCGCACGACGAACACACTAAAATAATGTCCTGCCGGACATTCTTGTAGGTCGAAATGTGGTGTCCCGATAAGTTGCACTTTGCCATGCAGGAACTTGCGATAGGGCATCCCACAGGTCTGGCTCAAGACCAGCGCGGGGTCAGTCCATACGCTCATCGGATCAGTATCCTGCGTTAACACCACTGGTGCATCTACGCCCGCGGCAACCACGTTTTCAAGTGTCAGCGCCCACAGATTATCGATGGCAGCCGCAGTTTCTGGGCGTGCATACATTGATAGGCTGGCGATCATTAGGCAGCTCCATTTTTATTAAACATTGTGATCTGCCGTCATCTTTCGGCAACAGCACGATGAGGTTACAGCTGTATCGGTGAGTGCGCGCGCCACGTCCAATCTAGGTTGCAATTGTGCTAACTCGACGTTAGCACCACGCTGCGTCAAACACTCTGCCAGCCCGTGCAGGGACCAGATATTTGCCCAGTGCTGTGCGCACCGTGGCACCGTGTCGTTTAGTCCCAAATCCGAACGGTAAACCTCTTCGGCCTCAACGTAGTGGCCTTGCTCCAAAAGCAACGCACCCAAAGCGTGGCGCGGCGGATGCATCCACGGCCATGGCTCTGAATAATGCAGATTATCACAGCGACGCACGCTTTCGCGCAGGTGGGCGAAGGCTAGTGGGTAATTGCCTTTGTGATATTCTAATTCGCCAAGCATCATCATTTCACCAACGGCCAACGTCGTCAGCGCAGGGTTGTTGAAAAGTTTGCGCCCCGGCTTGATATACTCAAGCGCCAGATAGAATGCCATCTTTTGATGGTCCGCATCTCTGGCATTCCCGAGCGCTGCGTGCGCGATTGCCTTGGCATAGTGATGCATCGCTGTGGACACACAATATAGCAGACTGTTTTCCAGCATCGGGCTGTCGATAATCTCTTGCCAGCGGCCAAAGCGCACTAGGACGTGCATCTTCATGGAAAAATACCCCTCCATCGTAGCGCCGATGAACGGTTTAGATTTTAGGTCAACCACATCTGGAGTGAGGGTTTCACAAATTTCTTCGGCCGCTGCCATGGCGGGGGCAAATTGCCCCGATAACATGGCAGCATACATCATCAAATGCAGGTCATGGCACCGAGCAGTAGTGTAGTAATTATACGGCCCCGCATAGGCGAGGTATTTGCGGTTCACCTCGATCGCTGCTTGGCTAGTGATGCACGCCTTCTCGTATTCGCCGCACAGCAGATAAATATGACCAGGCATGTGGTGGATATGGCCCGCATCGGGACACAGCCCGGCAAGACGGTTTGCAGAGGCAATCGCCCGTTCTGGCGTTTTCGACATTTCTAACAGGTGAATGTGCAGGTGCAAAATCGCGAAATGTTGTGGCACAAGCCGTCTGTCCGCCTGGGAAATAGCGGTTTCACAGACCTCGATCGCCTCAAGCGTATCTGCGCCACGTGGGGGCAACTCGGTGTTCACATCCCACATCCGCCACGGCGTGCGGGTCATCATCGCCTCGATGAACAAGGCGACAACATCCAGATTTTCGGGATACTCCCGATAAACGTCGCGCATAGTGTTGGCGTAGGCATCATCCCAGCTGTCGAACGTGGCCATGGACACAGCATTGGGTGCTTGCACCCGACGCGACAGTGCCTTGATCAACGCGGCCTCCAGCGGTGAGGCTCGGCCAGACAGGTGCAATGCACTCTCGATCATGCCATGGCAAAATGCAGTGCACTCCGTCGCTTCCTCCTCACAAAAATCGCCCCACGGCATATTGTAAAACGGTCCCGCCGCATACGCGGCACCCCAATAAAGCATCGCACAATCTGGGTCGCATTCAATCGCCCGCTTGAAGCAGGCAAGTCCTTCTTCTTGATTAAACCCGAAGCACCAGTTCAATCCCAAATCAAAAAGCTGCTGTGCTTTGGGTGATGAAGTCGTGACTGGAAACGAGCTTGCCCCCAAATCAAAATCGAGCATCTGAATTGGCTTAGTGGATGTATCAGTCTGCATATTCAAAACTTATGAGTTGACCGTATTGGTGTGATCCAATGCGGTATCAACGTTGTCCTTGGTAAGGGCGGTATAGCCGTTTCGAGCATGAATGCGTTGAATTTATGGGTCATGGGTTGGCATTTCTTGGT
>CAJJBZ010000012.1 GCA_905182535.1 uncultured Planktomarina sp. | reverse complement strand
ATTTTCCCGTGCTTCCTGGCTCAAGCCTGAGTCAAGATAAAAACATTCGTGATTGTTTTTATCTTGACTCATCTAAGCGATTGCTGTTCGCTCAAGAAACAACAACACAAATAATTACTGTTTTTGTAATTTGAGCTGTCGTAAGGGGGTCTTCAATGCTGAAAATTAGTGGCTTGACCAAAATGTTTGGCGCATATCGCGCGCTTAACGTTGGTAACATCGATATCCCTCGCGCCCAAATTACCGGCATTATTGGACCGAACGGGGCGGGCAAGACAACGTTGTTCAATACAATTGGCGGAGCGCTGCGCCCAAATGCGGGAACCGTTTTGCTGGACGGTGGTGACGTAACTGGATTGTCGCCACATCGACTTGCGGCGAAGGGTCTTATCCGTACTTTTCAAATCAGTCGTGATCTGTCTGCTTTGACAATCCTTGAAAACTTGCTTGTCGCACGTCCCGGTCAGCTCGGGGAGGGAGTGGTATCCGCATTGTTTGCACGTAGAAAAATTCGCGCCTGAGGAAGAAGCTGCAATCGAGCAGGCCCGATCACTTTTGCAACGGGTTGATTTGTGGCGATTGGCGGATCAGTCAGCATCAAGCCTCTCGGGTGGCCAGAAAAAACTCCTCGAGGTGCTGCGAGCGATGATGTTGTCCCCCAAACTAATATTGCTGGATGAACCCGCTGCAGGCGTCGCGCCGACAATGGAGGGTGTGCTGTGCGATTTTATTCTCGAATTGAAAGCGGAGGGCGTCACATTTGCTATTGTAGAACACGACATGGAAATGGTCAAACGACTGTGTGACGACATCTATGTCCTGACAGAGGGGCGAGAGATGATGCATGGTACCTACGAGCAGGTCACCACCGACCCCCGCGTGCTAAACGCCTTTCTGGGGACTATGGTCTGATGACAGAACCGCTATTGAAAGTTGAAAAATTGTGCGCTGGCTACGGTAGTGGTGATATTGTAAAAAACGCGGGATTTACAGTATCTGAAAATGGAATTTCAACCATCGTTGGGCCTAATGGCGCTGGAAAATCTACTCTGATCAAGGCGCTGGTAGGTTTGTTAACCCCCCGATCTGGTTCGATTATACTGGCGGGCAAGGATGTCAGCAAGATGAACGCCCCGGCAAAGGCCCGAGCGGGCTTAGGGTATGTCCCCCAAGAGCACAATGTTTTCCGAAACCTGAGCATTGGCGAAAACATGATGCTTGCCTACGAATTTATAGCGCCCGATAGAGCGGGGTTTTCTGCGGCGAGGGATCGTGTATTTGACATTTTCCCGGACCTTGTAGGACGCGAAAGCGACCTTGCTGGAAACCTATCTGGCGGGCAGCGTCAGATGCTGGCTTTTGGCTGTGCGTTGATGCCACATCCGAGTCTGCTTTTGTTAGATGAACCCAGTGCAGGCCTTTCCCCCAAATACGTGGAAGGGATGTTCGCTGCCGTAAAGGCGGTGAATGATGCCGGTGTTTGTATTCTTATGATTGAACAGAATGTCAGGGAGGCCATGGCCATTTCAGAAACCGCAATCGTACTGGCAGCGGGAGAAATTCGCGCGCAGATGCCAGCCCGTGAATTCATGAACCACCCAGATATCCACGCACTCTACATGGGTGCGGCAAGCACCCGACAGCAAGAGGGTGCGTGATGTTACAGATTTTGCTTAATGGCATTGTGTCGGGCCTTCTTGTTGCCTTGCCAGCGGTTGCCCTATCTTTGACGTACGGCGTGCTGAATTTTCCGAATTTCGCCATTGGCTCAATGATCACATTTGGGGCCTACATTGCCTTATTTTTCAATGTGGACATTGGCGTCTCGCTTTTTGTGGCAGCGGGGCTTGCAGCTGTTGGGCTCGCAGCTGTCGCACTACTAATCGACCGCCTCGTCTATCGACCACTAAGAGGGGCGGATCACGTCACGTTGCTTGTGGCTTCGATAGGCGTCTATTTTGTTCTGGAGAATGTGGTTCGATTCCTGTTTGGATCAGACATTCGGGGCTACGACGTAACAGTTGCTCGTCCGCATCGATGGATGGGATTGCGGGTTAACAACGAGCAGATCCTGATATTTGTCGTGGCGTTTCTGGCGATGGTCATTGTTTGGTTCATCCTGATGCGCACCCCATTTGGGCGCGCGATGCGGGCAGTCTCTGACAATCCAGATCTTGCTGACGTCAGGGGTATCAGTCGCAACAAGGTCATTGCTCTGGTGTGGGTGATTGCCGCGGCGCTATGTTCAACCGCTGGCGTTCTGATTGGAATGGATGGCATCATCGATCCGCTCATGGGCTGGAATTATGTGTTGCCATTGTTCGCGGCAGTCATTCTTGGGGGCATTGGCAATCCTTTGGGCGCTGTATTGGGCGCGCTTATCATTGGTATTGTTGAAGAAATGGCCACACTTGTGTTACCCACGACTTACCGACAGGCGGTTTCATTCGTCATTATAGTTTTGGTACTTTTACTGCGCCCACATGGGCTTCTTGGCAAACCGAGGATCAGCAGATGATTGGGTATCTTACTGCAATTTTGGTTGTCGTTCTCATTTCCGCACTCGTAGCCTTGGCGCTCAACCTGCAATGGGGCCAGGCCGGGATGGTAAACTTTGGTATCTTTGGGTTCTTCGCCGCAACATCTTACGTTGCGGCCCTGTCTTCCCTTGCTGGATACCCTCTTTTGATATCGCTGGTTTTGGCGATCCTGACCGGTGTTGCCCTGAGTGCGCTTGTCGCTCTGGTATCAGCGCGCCTGCGTGAAGATTATTTCGCAATTGCGACACTTGCATTTGCTGAGGCTGTTCGATTGTTTCTGCTGAACGAAACATGGCTTACAGGTGGTGCGAACGGCTTACCCGGCATTCCACGACCGTTGTCAGCTTACTCGTCGGGCCAAAGCTATGAACTGCTGTTTTTTGTTATGGCGCTTGTCCTTGCAGCAATCTGTTTTGCCTTTGCCGAAGCTCTTACAAAATCTCCTTTTGGCCGCGTGCTGCGTGCCCTGCGCGAAGACGATCTAGTGGCCGCAACGCTGGGTAAACACGTACTTAGCTTTCGTATTTGGGCTTTTTCTGCGGGGGGTGCCATCCTTGGCGTGGCTGGTTACCTGCACAGCTCTTATTTCGGGTATATCGATCCAACCCAGTTTGGGGCTTTCGTCACTGCCTATGCGTTCATGGCGGTGATTGCGGGGGGCCGCGGTTCTAATACCGGACTGCTGTTTGGTGCAGTTTCGGTCATGGTACTGTTAGAAGGAACCCGTTTTCTTAAGGACCTGATGCCCTTTCTAGATGCCGGACAAGCCGCCTCTTTACGCCTAATATTGATTGGTGCCGGCTTGATTTTGTTGCTGATTTATAAACCACAAGGCTTCTTTCGCGAACACCGCTTGAGAGTTGATAAAGGAGATACCAAATGAATAGAATACCTCTAATCGCCGCGGAAACACTGCAAGATGATGCCCGCGAGGTTTTTGAAGACATGAAGCGTTACGGGCCCTTTGGAAATTTGTTGGGTGCAATGGCGCATAGGCCAACAATCCTGAAACACCTGTTTAGTATGCTTTTGGATCTGCGGGATGAAGCGGTGCTGCCACGGCGATCTCTGGAGGTGGCGTTGGTTGTGGTCTCCAAGCTGAACGAATGCGCCTATTGCGTTTCGCACCATGCGCCAATGCTTTCAGTGCAGGGACTAAGCCAAGAGGGTATTGACCGTCTGTTGGACGGCGAAGACCACCCCGAACTAGACGAGGTGGACAAAATTGTGGTGCGCTATGCTGAGGCGGTGACCAATCGCTCTAACCAGATGCGTGATGCAGAAGTCGATGCACTCAGACCACATTTCAACGATGCACAAATCGTGGAGCTGACATGGCGCATTGCGCTGTGTGGTGCGTTCAACCGATTCAATGATTCACTACAACTACCTTTGGAAGACGGGGGTGAGACGGCCCTTAATAAATCTTGAAAATTTACAACAAGGAGAAGACCATGAAATTTAATCAGATGAACCGCAGAACGTTTATCGGCACCACTTTAGTAGGGGCTGCTGCAAGTGTGCTGCCTTTGCCTGCAATTGCCAACACTGGGCCGGTTAAGATTGGCATGATATCTCCGCTTACCGGTAGTGGCGGATCTTATGGTCCCAATATCGTAAAAGCGGCTCAGGTTGTCGCCACACAAATCAATGACGCGGGCGGTATTCTTGGCGGGCGCATGATTGAGATAATCGCCGAAGACAGCGAGACCAATTCCACTGCGTCGGTGCGTGCTGCGCGCAAGCTGCTGGATGTCAATCAAGTGAGTGCTATTGTTGGAATGTGGGGCTCCGGTCCGACACTCGCAGTGAAACCGCTCGCAATTGAGAAAGGCGTTTCGCTTAGCTGCCTTGGTGCGGCTGATGCCATCACTGAGGGTGACACTCAGGGCTTGATTTGGCGTTTTCAGGCCACAGGGCGCGAATGGGGCGTTCCCGCTGCAAAGGCCATGTTGGCTGCTGGACACAAAAAGGTCGGTATTCTCGCTGTTCAAACAGCCTTTACCCAATCTATGATAGCTCCCTTTATCGAAACCATCGAAGCAGGAGGCGGCCAAGTTGTAGTTCAGGCTGAAGTGAAACCGGATCAGCCCACGTTTAGGGCAGAAGTTGACAAAGTTATGGGTCAGGATGTAACGGCCGTTTTCCTGCCAGCCTACATTGCCCAATTCACATCAATAGCCAAAGAATGGTACCGTGGTGGTTATAAAACTGAGCTCTATACACTAACAATCGCGGCCAGTGCAGGTGTAAACGGAGGTGGCAAATTCATTTCGGCGGTTGGTAATGAAGTTGGGGAAGGCATTCACCATTTGCAGCCTACCAATGATTCATCTTCTGCAGTTTATAAAGAATTTGAGTCCCTCATGGGCGCTAAGGCTGGCACGTTCCTACCTTTTTCAGCTTTATGTGCGGATTCGCTGGCGGTACAAGTTGGTGCGATGGAACGGGCTGGTACCGCTGATGCCACTGTCTACACAAAAGAAATCCTCACAATCACAAATGGGCCAGGTACAGCTACCAGCGGCGCGGTAAACCTGCTGAATGCGATTCGTGCCGGTCAGGACGTCAACTACACGGGCTATGGAATGGATGTATCGTTTTATTCCAATGGTAATCTAAAGGATCGTCCGTTTGGGCACTTTGTAATCCAGAATGGTATAGATATCGAATTAGGCCTTGTTTGAAATGATGTAAGCTCATTTCAATAACCTGCGTTGTCCAAAGGGCTTGATCACTGAGGCAAGTCAAATTGGGCAACGCAAAAATGTCTTTGAAAAATCTAATAAAGTCATTAATCACCATACTAGTTTTCATTAAGCATGAGGATGAGATGCAAAGAACCGAGAGGCGCAGTCAGCAGCAACGGTCAAGCGAAATGACTGAGAAGCTTCGAACTGCAACTATTCAACTAATCACAGAGGTTGGCTACGTCAACACAAACACCGTAAACATAAGCAGTCGCGCTGGAGTTTCACGGGGTGCCTTGCTGCACCACTACGCAAATAAGTCTGATCTAGTGATCGATGCCACATCCAAAATGTGGAAGTATTCCATATTGGCGACCGAATTGTTATGCAAGAAATTGACGAATTGTGAAATGGATATAGATACCTTCGTAGACGGTTTGTGGCGAGAATCATTCAACGAAACCTATGTCTCAGTCACCATCGATATAATGATTGCGGCTCGTGGAGATAAAAAACTCGCACAACATCTAGACACTTCTCTGGCCGAGATGTTTACAGCTTATCGCGCGGCAGCTGCTGTCCTTTTCAAAAATGCCGGCTTGAATGCAGCCCAACAGGAGGTGGCTATGACGGTTATCGTGTCGCTTCTACGAGGCCTGCGCGTTCAGGAAATGATGCGGCCAGATGCTGAGTTGGCTGAGGCGGTGCGTAAAGCTCTGAAACTGTTATTGCAAACGGCACTGGTTGCTAACAATACCCTTGTGCCGGAACGGGGCAGTTCAAAGAACCCTAATCTTTGATTTTAGGTCGGCGCGCCGAGGGCTCTATCAATCTGAGGCCAAGCCAATTTTTTTTATTTGATTCTGCTGGAATGAAAAAAGTCTCATCATAGATTCGTCGCTATCGGCGCCGGACCTGCCGGATATACCGCAGCCATTTACACGGCCCGCGCCTTGCGCTTCTTGCTTAGGTCCCAACATCATCAATCCCCTACATTCACAAGCAAATTGAATTAGTGAAAAGCCTTCAAATCAAGAAGAGCTTTTCAACAGAATAGGCCCATAGTGACAGTTGCTGCAGTCGATGCAAATTATGGCTTTGTATTGGATAAAAGACTTTAAATCAGGCAATGTGTTTGATGTTATGTTGCGACAGATGGCTTCTCAAATTGGGCGGCCAGCAGTGGCAGACGCTTAGTCAGTATATTTTCAGATCGTGCCACGAGTATAAGCGACCGATGGGCATCATTGGGCGCACGGAATTTTACCACCTCGTCGTTAGCATATCTGTGAACGTCTGGAGCGGGTAGCAGAGTATAGCCCAAACCGTTTTTGACACATCCCATAATGGCTTCGATATTGTCCAACATGACGGTCTCGTTCCCCAAAGGCCGATCAACAAGAGACATCGCTTTCGCGATTAACTTTCCTATCCCCGTCTGTGGCATGAAGTGAAAGAACGTTTGCTTAGCAACAATATTGTTAAAGCCTTCTGCCGCAATCGAGGCATGGGCCGCAAAGACAAACGGCTCGTCTTGCAAAACCAATTGTGCCATCCCCTGTGGATCGACTTCTGCGTCTGTAACAACAGCCGCATCCAATTCCCCTGCGCGTACTTTTTCTTGTAAATTAACAGAGAGGCCTGTTTCGAATTCAAAGTCAGCGCATGGAAATTTTTGTCGACTGTTTACAAGGAAATCCGGAAGAAGCCGCGCCGACGCTGACGTCACAAACCCGATCCGGAATTTGCCAACAAGCCCGTCTTGTGACGCGCAAAGTTCAAGTAATTTATCCTCTTGGCCTAAGATATCCATGGCTTTTTCAACCACCAATCGGCCTATCGCTGTCAAACGTGGCGGACGCACCGATCGGTCGAAAAGGGCGACATCAAGTTCCGTCTCCAGCGCCTTCATCTGCATCGATAGTGCGGGCAACGTCATATTCAGTTGGTCAGATGCATGCAGAAATGACCTGACCTGCGAGATCTTCACTAGGTTTTTAAGGGCTCTGGTTTGCATAAATTCAAATTTCCTGAACTTAAAATTAAATCTTATTGTGTTGAGTTGAATATTTCCAGCCCTATAGTGCTCTTAGTTCAAAGGAGGAACAGCAATGACACATGCAGCAGTTGCCAAGGCCCGTAAACTTGGGCCAGTATTCGCGGCACGCGCCCGTAAATGGGATGTGGAACGCACATATTGCTGGGATAATATCGCCGATCTTGTTGACGCCGGGATCATGGGAATGACGATCCCTGAAGAACTGGGTGGTTTAGGTGCAAGCTACCTCAACGTTACCGAAGTAATCGAAGAAATTGCTAAAGTCTGTACACTGACTGCACGCGTTGTCGTTGAAGCCAACATGGGTGGGATTAGCGCTGTCATGGCCTATGGAACAAAGGCGCAGAAAGCGTTTTGCGCGCCCATCGTTTTGGCGGGTGACAAACCCGCAATTTGCATCACCGAACCCAATGCAGGAAGCGCTGCGACTGAAATGCAAACAACGGCGCAGAGGCGCGGTGGTACCTATGTGATCAACGGTACTAAGCACTGGATTACGGGTGGCGGCGTGTCAAAACTTCACCTGATTTTCGCCCGAGTTTTAGATGATGATGGATCAGGACTTGGGATTGGGGGTTTCATCGTCCACGTCGATCCGCTGGCTGGGATAGAGCCAAAAGGGTTCTCTGTCCTAGGTCGCGAGAGGACTATGGGTTTGTGCGGAATGCCCGAGACAACCCTAAAATTCGAAGACTTGGTGGTGGATGCAGCCATGGCGCTGATCCCGCCGTCAGGGTTCAAGCGTGGCTTTGCTGATTTGATGAATGCATATAATTCACAGCGCGTCGGCGCGGGAACGATCGCAATGGGCGTGGCTGCCGGTGCTTTTGAACATGCCAAAAGATATCTTACTGAGCGCCAGCAGTTCGGGCGACCTCTCGCAGAATTTCAAGGTCTGCAATGGATGGTCGCCGACATGGATACGCAGCTTCACGCTGCGCGATTGATGTTGCACGAGGCAGCCAGATCGCGCGGACCAAATAACAGCCAGTTTCCTGATATGACAATGGCTGCGCGTGCCAAATTGTTTGCGTCAGAGATGGCGATCAAAGTTGTCAGTGACTCTTTACAGATGTTTGGCGCGCGCGGATACGGCGACCAAGAACCGCTTGAGCGCATGTACCGCGACGTCCGCATGTTCACAATCGGTGGCGGAACCGGGCAGGTTTTACGAACACAGATTGCGGGCTCAGTGCTAGGCATTAAAACACCACAGGCTCGCGACGGTTATGCGCGTGCGGCGACGAAATCAAAAGAGGTAAAATCATGAAGTCCAACCCAAACGACCGCTCCGCCGACCTTGTCGCTCGCAGGTTGTATGAAGCTGGATGTAGGTATGCTTTTGGCATGCCCGGTGGTGAAGTTCTGACAATTGTTGATGCGCTTGAAAAGGCAGGCATCCAGTTCGTTTTGTGTAAACATGAAAACAGCGCGGGCTTTATGGCTGAAGGCGTGCATCACCTTACTGGTGTTCCCGGCGTTCTGGTTGCCACAGTCGGTCCTGGGGCTGTGAACGGTGTGAACGTGGTTGCAAACGCAGAACAAGACCGCGTTCCCTTGATCGTACTGACGGGCTGCGTCGATGCAACAGAGGCATTGACCTATACTCATCAGGTCATAGATCATCAGGCCGTCTTTGCGTCTATTACCAAAGCTACGTTTTGTCTAACCGCCAAAGGTGCGGACATCATCGCGGACAAAGCACTGGCGATTGCTACTGATGGACGCAGCGGGCCTGTTCATATTGATGTGCCTATTTCTGTGGCGGACGAAAAACCAGGTACGATCGATTTACGTCGTAGAAGAGCACCGAGCCCGTCTGTTCCAACAGGTCCAGATCTAGACCTTGCACGCACATGGCTCACTGAGTCCGTAAAGCCAGTGATGATTGTTGGACTTGATGCACTGAAAGATGAAGCTGGCAGTAGTATTCTGAAATTCTGCGAGACATTTAACGTCCCCTTCATAACCACGTATAAAGCCAAGGGCATCGTGCCTGAGGATCACGCCTTGTGCCTTGGTGGCGCAGGACTTTCCCCGCTGAATGACCAAACGCTTTTGCCCTTTGTCGAGGCTGCTGATCTTGTGATTTGCGCAGGTTACGATCCCATCGAGATGCGTGCTGGTTGGTGCGATGCCTGGGATGTCGAAACCACAAATATCATTGACATTTCCGCTGAAGCAAACACCCATTACATGCACCAATCTGGCCTACACTTTGTAACTGATGTAGGGCTAACGCTTCGCAAGATATCCGATGGTGTGATAACACGAGACACTTGGACGGACGGCGCTATTGTCATCGCCCAGGCCAAGCTAAATGCTGATTTCGCTGCTGAGGAAGTCTGGGGGCCAGGTGTCATTATTGAGACGTGCCGTGCAAATTTGCCGCGCGAGACCGTAGCTACTGTCGACTCAGGTGCACACCGCATTCTGCTTTCGCAAAAGTGGCAGTGTTTCGAGCCTCGCGGTCTTTTGCAATCATCTGCCCTTTGTACGATGGGATGTGCGGTGCCATTGGCGATGGGCGCATCACTGGTTCATCCAGATCGCACCGTTGTGTCGTTCTCTGGCGACGCTGGGATGTTGATGGTGGGTGGCGAATTATCCACAGCATCTGAACTTGGCCTCAAAACTATATTTGTCGTCTTTGTCGATGCCTGCCTGTCCTTAATCGAGCTAAAGCAGCGTCAACGCCAGATGAAAAATGCAGGTGTTGATTTTGGCAGGCATGATTTCGAAGCATTGGGGAATTCTTTAGGTGGTGCGGGGCATACAGTAACATCGAAAACAGAACTGGTTGCTGCGCTGAGCGCCGCGCGCACGTGTGACACGTTCACGGTTATTGCAGCCATTATTGATCAGGGCGCTTATGATGGACGTATCTAAAATGTCTGCTGACAGGCTTCAATCTGTCCAACCCTCTATGATTCTGGGTCTCTTACAAAAGGCACGCAGTCTTCAATCTCAAGGTTATCCGGTGATCGATCTTGGGATTGGTGAACCAGATTTCAACACACCGGATCATATTAAAGAAGCCGCCATCGCTGCCATCGTGGCGGATCAAACGCGCTACACCGTGGTCCCGGGTACGCCCGCGTTGCGAACAGCGATTGTTGAAAAGTTGAGTCGAGAAAATATGCTCAGTTATACGGCAGAGGAGGTCAGCGTAAGCAACGGCGCAAAGCAAGTCATCTACAACGCGTTTATGGCCACTTTGTCCAAAGGGGATGAGGTCATAATACCTGCCCCATACTGGTCTTCCTATCCCGATATGGTCGCTATCGCCGATGGCACGCCTGTAACTGTGGATTGTCCGCAAAGTGAGAACTTTCTGCTATCACCGGAAAAGTTGGAGCAGACCATCACACCGTATACTCGCTGGCTTATGCTCAATTCGCCGTCCAACCCGACGGGTGGAGTCTATTCAGCGGATCAGCTTGCAGGGTTGGCCGACGTTTTACGCTGTCATCCACATGTACGCATCCTCAGCGATGATATTTATGAACATCTTATGTTTGATGGCCACAAATTCGCATCCATTTTGAATGTGGCACCTGATCTGCGGGATCGAACATTGCTTGTGAACGGTGTCTCAAAAGTCTTTGCAATGACCGGCTGGCGGATCGGCTACGGCGCAGGTCCTGTGGATCTGATCAAAGCAATGAATGTGGTGCAGGGACAAAGCTGCACACATGCCTGCTCGATTTCGCAAGCGGCGTCTATTGCCGCTTTAAATGGCCCAAGCGATTTTATGGCTGATCGCGCTAACAGTTTTTCACGGCGCAGAGACATCGTGGTCTCTGCACTTAATGCCATTGTCGGTATTAGTTGTCTAAATCCAGAAGGCGCATTTTATGTCTATCCGAATTGCGCGGGCTTGATTGACCGCAAAACCCCGGAAGGACGCATTCTCACCGATGATCAAACCGTGTGTAACTGGCTCCTTGATGTGCATCACGTATCTGTGGTGCCCGGCGTTGCCTTTGGCCTATCCCCCCATATTCGCATTTCGACCGCAGCATCCGAGGACACCCTGCGCGAGGCATGCAGGCGGATTTCAACTGCTTGTTTGTCATTGGAATCGTCGACATGACAGGACCGTTAGACGGGTTGCGCATTCTTGATCTAAGTCGCATTTTAGCAGGCCCAACCTGCACACAGTTACTCGCCGACTTGGGAGCCGATGTTATCAAGATCGAAAATCCAACTACAAATGGGGATGATACGCGTTCTTGGGGTCCGCCTTTTGTCAAAGGCAAAGATGGGTTTGATACTGATTTGAGTGCGTATTTCGTCTGCGCAAACCGAAACAAGCGCTCTCTTGCCGTTGATCTGGCTAGTGCCGAGGGACAAAGCATTATTCGTGAACTAGTGAAAAACAGCGATGTTCTCGTCGAGAATTTTACTGCTAACGGATTAAAAAAATATGGCCTGGACTACGAGGCGTTGTCAAAGATAGCACCTCAACTCGTCTATTGCTCGATTACGGGATATGGGCAAACCGGCCCGAACGCGCACAAACCGGGATATGACCTTATGGCACAGGCCTACGGAGGCATAATGTCATTGACAGGTGAACCAGATGGTCAGCCTATGAAAGTAGGTGTTGGCGTCGCAGATGTCATGTGCGGAATGTATGCCTCAACCGGTATTTTGGCAGCCCTGCGGTACCGGGATATATCAGGGGAAGGTCAACACATTGATCTCGCTTTGGTTGATAGCCAAATCGCATGGTTGGTCAACGAAGGGACAAACTATCTGACCAGCGGTGAATTGCCCAAACGACGCGGTACCGCACACCCAAATATCGTACCCTACCAAGTATTCGCAACCTTCGATGGCCATGTGGTTGTCGCAGTTGGCAATGACAGCCAGTTTTCAAGATTTGCAGAATGGCTCGGGCGACCAGATTGGATTGGTGATCCGCGTTTTGAAACGAATCCTGTGCGACTCAAAAACCGCGATGCGTTGATTGCAGAGATTGAACAGCTATTACGTCAGATCGAAACGAATGCTGTTGTTGCTGGGCTTGAGGCAATCAAAGTGCCTGTTGGACCTGTGAATACGCTTGATCGCGTATTCGCCTCTGACCAAGTCGAGGCTCGCGAAATGCTTGTAGAGATCCCCAATGGTGCAGGCCAATCCGACAGTATCAAGATGATCGGAAACCCGTTGAAATTTTCCAAAACACCTGTGAGCTATCGTCACACGCCACCAACATTCGGAGAGCATACGGATGAAATTTTGTCTGACCTGTTTTAACTGGAGCGTATATTCTCTAAAAGTAAAGGCTACCTTGAATTCATGTGTTGATAAGGGGCTAACCCAAGTCGTTTCGCAGCTTTCTGGAGGGTCCCATCTGAGGCTAACACAGAGGCTTATACAGGTTGTGTAACGTAGGTTTATAACGCCCGGTTGGCGAAGAAGTTTGGGTTTTGATTAAGCAGCTGCGGAGCCGTCAAACAAATAAGAACACACATCGAATTGCTAGCGCAGTCTAAATCTATGCACTCAATAGTTGACGCCACTCGGCGAGAGCAGCGGTACGGCTTTACTTGATATTGGTTCGTGAATAGAGATCGCGTCCAAACAAAACTACCCTCGAATGGATCCACACCACCAACACCAAAAGCCCCAGGGCGCACAGCTCGTGATCCGGGGTCCGAAGTCCATGGCCCTGCAGCTCATATGTGGCGATTAGGCACAGTAACCCCTGCTGTCTGTCAATTGCCCGAGCAAAACCATCTAATCCCAACTGAGCCACAGCAACACAATAGTCAGGACAAAGTTGGGTGCGCTAATGTCCGTGGCTCTTGGTGCTTGGTTCCCGGTCCCTGAGCCTAGGCATGATGTCACAAGAACCCCGTGCCAGGTTTCATGAAGCGAAATGGGGAGTGTTTTGTCGTCCAAACACGCTACAAATTAGCCCTGCACGCTTCAAGCAAGTTTAATCCGACAATGCCCTTCGTCGAATTATAAGATTTGGCTCAGAAACTCTTTGGTCCGTGAATCCTTTGCATTCTGGAAAAAAGTCTCTGGTGGGCCATGTTCGACGATAATACCGCGATCCGTGAAATAGATATGATCAGCCACTTCACGGGCAAAGCCCATTTCGTGTGTCACCAAGATACAGGTCATGCCATCCTCAGCAAGGTCCTTGATGGTCTCCAAAACCTCACCAACGGTTTCAGGATCAAGCGCGGCGGTTACCTCATCAAACAAGATAACATCGGGCTGCATCGCGAGCGAGCGTGCGATTGCCACGCGTTGTTGCTGACCACCGGATAGCTCGCCCGGATAGGCGTCTTCCTTGCCTTCCAGACGCACTTTCTTAATCAGTGCACGGGCTGTTTCTTCGGCTATAGATTTGTCCTGCTTCAACACCCGCACTGGCGCCATCATGACGTTCTGTAAAGCAGTCCTGTGAGGGAAGAGATTGTATTGCTGAAACACCATCCCAACCTTCCTACGCAGCTGAAGCTTGTCGAGCTTTGGGTCATTCACTTCTATACCTTCGACCTTGATTGAGCCTTTCTGAATGTCATTTAGCGCATTTACACAGCGAATTAGTGTGGATTTTCCAGACCCTGACGGTCCGATTATGCAGATGACATCACCCTTCATTACATCGAGCGAGATGCCTTTCAGCACATGAAGATCCCCGAATGACTTATGCACATTTTTTATTGAAACCATTGGCTCTGCAGGTGTCCAGCTCATATCAAGTCCTCAGGTTATGAAAGCGTATTTCTTCTCCAACCACACGGTGAACCGAGCGATTGGGTAGCAGTAGATAAAAAACAATAACAAAATAAAGCCGTAAAAGGGAGCCAGAAGCTCAGGGCGGCCACCTTCAGATGCTAAGGCTTGCCCAGTCAGGGTCATCACCTCATTCACACCAACTATTGACGCCAGAACCGTGGCCATAGTCAGAATAGAGTACAGGTTCATCCAAGGCGGAAGCATCCGCTTTATGCATTGCGGCAATATTATGAGCCACAGAGTCTGGAGTCGTGTGTAAGCCAGGCTTTCAGCTGCCTCCCACTGACCGCTTGGCAATGATCTAACCGCACCGCGTACGATTTCGGATACGTTTGCCATCACGGGCAAAGACAAACCAAGGATTGCTTTCAGCCAATCTGGGAAAGGGACTTTAAATCCAAAGACGTTCATCTCAAACGGCAGCAAAAACATAGCGAAGAATAGTAGGACCAGCCAAGGCGCGTTACGGAAGAACTGCGTTACGAACCACGAGCTGTGTCGTGTAACGGCCAGCAGCGATATCTGCCCCAAACCCAAAATCCCACCAATTATAGTGCCAAGAGCCATAGCACAGAAGGAAATAATAAGGTTAAAGGCAAACCCTTTTAGCAGCAGAGGTGCCCAGTCCAACAACACGGACAGCGGCGATTGTGCCTCATTTGTGGACTGCGCAAAGGCCAGACCCGGCCCGAATATTGCAATCAGACCGATTGGCAAAATATGCCAAAGTTTAAGTCCCAAAAAAGGCTCAGGCGCGTGCGGGTTGGCTTGCAACATCACAGGCAAATCTGTTTTATAACTCATCCGCCATACCCCGGAATTTTCATCGCACGTTCCCAGCGATTCATTGCGCCTACCAAAATGCCGACAAGCAGGAAGTAGGCAAACAGCAGGAAGACCATCATCTCTGTAACATTTACATTATCCGACCAGATTTGGTTGGCCTCATACAACATCTCAGGTACCGCAATTGCGTAGGCCAAAGTTGTTGTCTTCACAAGGTTAACGAGATTGTTGTTCAACGCTGGTAGCACGACACGAAACGCCAGTGGTAGAGTGATGTCGCGGTAAATCTGTAGTTTTGAAAAACCAAGTGCTTCGGCGGCCTCCACTGTGGATTTTGGAACCGCTTCAATCCCTGAACGAAAAATCTCGACGTTAAAGGCACCTGCAAAGAATGATAGTGAAATCGCAGCCCATGCGAAACTGCCCAAGATCGGCGATTGCCCCCCCCAGTCGTTATCGACCCGAGGCAATAAAGTCCCAATCGCAAAATAGAAGAAGTAGAGCTGTACCAAGGGCGGCGTGTTTCGAAAAATTTGAATGTAGCCGTTAACTATGCGTCGCGTCCATTTAAACGAAGAACCTTGGAGCCAAGCACCTATTATTCCGATGATGGCCGAGAAAAACAAACAGACCAGCGATAACCAGATGGTTGTAAAAAACCCTTCCACCATACGGTTTCTATCATATTCGTCGTAAAGGAACGGCAAGTTTATACCCGTCTCCTGATACAGGACACGAAACCAATCGAAAATATATTCCATACTGGCTTTCCCTCAGACGATTTCGACTGGGCGGAACCTGATGGTTCCGCCCAACCTTACGATCACTTGTATTTATCGTGCATCGCCAGAGCGAACGGCGTGTTTTCAACACCCCATTTTGTCTCAAGCTCAAGGATGCGACCCGTCTTGTGCCAATCGATGATCATCTCGCCCATCATATCTCCAAAGTTTTGCTCGCCCAGTGCAACAGCTAAGCCCCATGGGGCGTCGTCAATAGTCTTAAGTGGCATCTCGTATTCAGACCAGTCTGGATCGGCAGCTTTGGCAACAATTGCGCTATCGTCATAAACGAACGCGGCACAGTTGCCGCCTCTGAGGGCGGCATACGCCTCTGCTGTGCCTTTAAATGCAACAATTTCTGCACCGTAATTTTGCGACGTGGCTTTGTTGTAGAACGCCCCTTGAATGCCACAAACTGGCTTACCGCGCAGGTCTTCCCATTCCTTTAACCCAAGGCTCTTTAAAGCCAAAATATTGGTGCCGGATGAATAGTAGTTCGGGTCAGGAATTAAGACGACTTTACGACGATCCGGTTTATCGGTCATGGTTGCAATCATCAGATCAATCTTGCCCTGTTCCAAAAACTGCATCCGGTTGGAGCTGACAACAGGCACATATTCAATAGCTACGCCAAGTTTGTCAGCGACGTCCTTTGCCAAATCAGGCTCAATGCCTATAATGGCACCCGAGGTGTCCAAAAAACCGTAAGGCTTGTAGTCGGCCTTTACTCCAACGACCAAAGTTCCGCGTTCCTTGATTGTATCCAAGATGTCCGCTGCTGCAGAGGTGATGCTTAGCGCAGATACCGCAAGTGCAGTTACCAGTGTCTTAATTTTCATAGGTTTCTCCCTGTTACCTAGGTTTCTTTTTTCGTCATTGACTTTCTTTGAGAGCCAAACTCATTTCGCAATGTTCGTATTTGAATGTTGCAACTACGGCCACTCCCACCAATCTTGTCCATTGCTGTTACTTCTCGAGCGAACAGCAATGGCTTAGATGAGTCAAGATAAAACAATCACAAATGTTTTTATCTTGACTTGTATTGTTGTTTCTTGAGGGAACAACAATCGCTTAGTGGAGTCAAGTCAGCGATGGCTGCTAAACCAAAGAGAGCTATCAGACTAAAGAGAACATACACCAGATTGCTATCACAGCTCAAATCTATGGCCCGAAGCGGTTCCACCAAAACCGGACCGTTTCATGGCTTACATCTACACCCCGTTCATGAAGAAGGTCCTCCACATTACGGAGCGAAAGCGGAAATCGAACGTACATCATTACTGCAAGTCGGATGACTTCAGGGCTGGTTTTAAAGTAGCGGAATGGAGAATGTTTTGTCATTCGGCATGGTTACAAATTAGCCCTGCCCGCTTCAAGCAAGTTTACTCTGACAGTGCCGTGCCACTGCTCTCGCTGAGTGGCGTCGCTTATTGAGCGCATAGATTTGGGCTGCGCTAGCAATCCGATGGGTGTTCTCATTAAGTTGACAGCACCGTAGCGCGTTTTAACTTGTAATTTGGAAACAGTGGCGGCCACAACAAGTCATGGATGATTTGATAACCGATATGGGGACGGAATTATGCGGAAATACACTCCAGTAAATTTTTCAGATGTCAAACTTGAAGGTGAATTCTGGCGTGAGCGGCTGGAAACGGTATTGACGCACACAATTCCAAGCCAGTACCGCAAGCTGGTAGAATTCAACATGCTCGACTCCCTCACTGTGCAGCATCCAGTGCCGCCTCTGACGATCCCGCGGAGCAAAAAGGGCTCTACCACGCAGATATTCTGGGATTCCGATATTGGTAAATGGATCGAGGCAGCAAGCTATGCCCTGTCGCATCGTCGCGACGACGCGATCGAGGAGCAAATAGACGACATCACCGTCCAACTGGAAAAAACACAGGCACCCAGTGGCTATCTCAATTGCTGGTACCTACAACGCGAACCCGAAAACGAATGGACCAATCTGCGCGACAATCACGAACTATATAATGCCGGACACATGCTGGAAGGGGCGGTTGCCTATTTTCAGGCAACGGGCCGGCGGCGGCTTTTGGACGTGATGGAAAAGTATGTCGACCATATCGGCGATACATTTGGCACGGGTGACAATCAAAAACCCGGCTATCCCGGACATCAGGAAATCGAACTGGCCTTGATCAAACTGTATGGCGTGACCAAGGATAAAAAGCACCTCGATCTGGCGACATATTTCATCAATCAACGTGGCATCCAACCACATTACTTTGATATAGAACGCGATGCCCGCGGCGAAAGCCCCGAGGCGTTTCATCATGCTACCTACGAATACAATCAATCGCATATTCCGGTTCGCGAACAGGACAAGGTTGTCGGGCATGCCGTGCGCGCAATGTATATGTACGCCGCGATGGCCGATTTGGCGTCCGAATTGAGTGACGACAGTCTGAAATCGGCGTGCGAAACCTTGTGGCGAGATATCACCGAAACCCGTATGTATATCACCGGCGGCTTTGGTCCATCAGAGTGCAACGAAGGCTTCACGACTAACTATGATTTGCCCAATGACACAGCTTATGCTGAAACCTGTGCGTCCGTTGCGATGGTGTTCTGGGCGCAGCGGATGCTGAACATCGATCTTGATGGCCAATATGCGGACATTCTGGAACTCGCTTTGTACAATAACTCGCTGGCCGGCTTGTCACGCGACGGCGAGCATTATTTTTATGACAATAAGTTGGATAGTGACGGCACACATTCACGCTGGAGCTGGCATCATTGTCCGTGTTGCACAATGAACGCATCGCGCCTGATCGCGTCGGTCGCCGGGTACTTTTATTCGACGAGCGACGAGTCCCTGGCCATCCACCTCTATGGGACCAGCGAGGCTGATGTGTCAGTGGGCGCAAATTCTGTGACGATAAAACAAGTCAGCGACTATCCATGGTCAGGTCAGATCAGTGTCGAGGTGTTGCTGGAAAAACCAATCAAGTTTGCCCTGAAACTGCGCATCCCCGGTTGGGCCAAAGGTGCGACGGCGCAGGTCAACGGTGAGGCCATTGATGCTAGGGCCAATCTGGAAAACGGCTATCTGACGATTGGCCGCCAATGGGCGTCTGGCGATATCGTTAGACTTGATCTGCCGATGCCCGCCGAACGCATTTACGCGCATCCCTATGTCAAAGCAGATTTAGGGCGTGTGGCGCTGCGCCGGGGTCCGCTGGTCTATTGCCTAGAACAACACGACAATGGGACAGAACCGGTCAGCAGCCTGCGTTTACCTCAGTCAGCGGACATTCGTGCCGTTGCCCGCGATAACCTGTTGGGTGGAATCGTGACGCTGCAGGCTGAAGGTGTCCGCATTGAAAGCAGTGACTGGACGCGCGATCTTTATCGCGCGACACCGCCCTTGGAAATCCCAGCAACACTGACGGCTGTTCCGTATTACGTCTGGTGTAACCGCGGCCCCAACCCAATGCAGGTTTGGACGAGGGAATAGGAGCCAATCGAACATGTGGAACTCGAAGGCACCACTTTGACCAAGAACCATGAACCAAGTACCTGATTTTCAAGGCACGCGGGCCGCGGCTCGCAGCAGCCAAACCTTTAACTGTATACTCACCTTAAGTTTGGATAGATAAATTAAATGAATAGGAATATTTCTGCACTTAAAACCTCAATTATTGAAAACTTTGGTACACCATGTGCTGTGATCGATCTTGACGTGGTCGACCGCAATATAAAACGTGCTCAGACCTTATGTGACAATGCTGGGGTAAAAAATCGGCCACACATAAAAACTCATAAGTCGCCTTTACTAGCAAAAATGCAGATTGCAGCTGGTGCTCAAGGTATTACTTGTCAAAAGCTTGGAGAAGCTGAGGTGATGGCAAATAACGGCATTACTGACATTGTTATAGCTACCAATTTGATTGGTGCAGCTCGATCTGGCCGACTGGCGTCGCTGCAAAGGCGTGTGCCTTTAAAGGTGTGTAGCGACAGCTTATTTTCACTTGCTGCTTATTCGGATGCTGCAAGAGAAGCTGAGCGTCCGCTCGATGTGATGATTGAATGTGACACTGGCCAAAAACGTGCAGGTGTTGAGACACCTCGCGAAGCCCTTGCGCTGGCATCAGATTGCTGGCAAGCCTAAATCTATGCGCTCAATAATTGACGCCACTCAGCGAGAGCAGCGGCACGGTTTAGCTTGAAATTGATGCGTGAATAGAGATGGCGTTCCTGGTTAAAATGGTTCTGGATTGAAGCGTGGATGGAGACGAATTTCTGCAAGGTTTTCGCTCGGCGAAACCTTAGCATCGCCCTCTCTCGTCGCCTGAACGGTAAATGAGAATTCTCAGCTCTGTTGTTTACCCAGCGACCTGTTTCTTGCCGGTCAGCATTTCCTATGATCATCATCGCAGCGCGGTAGGAACGCAGTTTGTCCGTTACTATAATTTTAGGTTGGCCATTGCGCTTCATTGATTTTCTTATGAATTTTAATGCGGCTTTGCGATCTCTACGCTTACTCACATAACTTTCCAGAACTTCACCTTCGTGATCTACAGCACGCCAAAGGTAGTGCCGTTCACCGTTGATCTTCACAAAGACCTCATCAAAGTGCCACTGCCAATTAGAATGACTGCGTGCCTGGTTACGTCTTTTCCTAGCAATCTCTGATGCAAACATTGGCCCGAAGCGGTTCCACCAAAACCGGACCGTTTCATGACTTACGTCAACACCGTAGACCTCGCCTACCACGTCGCTGCGGGACCAAACTGTGAGTGGTGCGACAAAGACCTTCCACCTGATTCATCGGAGGCGCGGATATGTACTTACGAATGCACCTATTGTGTAGAATGTGTTGAAAAGGTTCTACATAATGTGTGCGCAACATGCGGCGGTGGCTTTGCACATCGACCAATCCGTCCACAGAACACCCACCGTGATCAACCTAGGCTTGGATTGAGTAACCAACCAGCGAGCACAGTGCGAATACATTCAAAATGGACACGTACTCAGGTTGATGAAATAAGTTTGAGATTGCGAGACGTGCCGCCGGGGAAACGGTAGGTTTGTCCCGCATAGCAGACCTCAGGCATTAGCACAGTCAATGCCCAGTTTTGGCTGCCAGCCACAAAGTCACCCTGATATGACACCCAAAGCAGACATCGCACGTGATTGGATGGTGTCGAAAAAGTAAAGTTAGAGGCGGCCAGATTTTGCGGACTACATACCCATCAAAGCAGCATCGAAAGGGTACTTCGTGAGGTTCTCGTAGCCGTCTTCGGTTATGAGAACCTGGTCTTCGAGCTTAATGGTAAAACTTCCGCCGACTTCACCAACGGCAGCCTCGACACAAAGCACCATTCCTGCCTCAAGTGGATAGTCGAAAGCGCCCGGTACGGCCTGATCCGGATAGGCAACCAATGGCCATTCATCACACAGGCCGACACCGTGCATTAGGCAACCATATTTTTGCGTCTGAAACTTGTCGTCCAATCGATGCGAATTGGCCGTCAGCTCGGGGATCATCACCCCCGGTTTCAGCATTTCCATGTTTGTCATGATGTGTTCGTGGGAATGCTGCATCGCGTAAATCATATCCGGTGGCGGCTTTTGATCCCCAATCCACCAGCTTCTCGAGATATCAACACAGATGCCGTAGGATCCGACAAGGTCAGTATCAAAGCTAATGATTTCGTTTGGCTGCGTAATTCTTGGTCCACATTCTTGAAACCATGGATTTGTACGTTGCCCTGATGACAGCAGTCTTGTTTCAATCCATTCCCCACCTCTATTGATGTTTTCTGCGTGGAGGATGGCCCAAATTTGATCCTCTGATGTTTTGCCATTACCAACATTTGCGCGGGCGAAATCTTCCATCGCTTTGACACTGGTTTCGCAAGCATGAGAGGCGCAGCGCATGGCGAGAATTTCGTCAGGGCCTTTGATGGAGCGGGATTTTTCGGTGACTTCCTCGCCGTCTTCGATGTCGAACCCTTGGGCCTCAAGCGCGCGCAACCCGTGCAACATGATTTTGTCGACCGCGAGGTTTGCGTGGTTGGGGGCGTGGTTTTCGAGCAGGACGCGGACTTCGTTGGCGAAGGTGTCGGCGGCGATGTCGACTTTGTCACCGCGGTCGAAATAGAACAGGTCGGCACCGAAGCGTTGTTCGTTGACGAGCGGGTTGAACGTGCTGAGAAAGGGGGAGTTTTTGTAATCCCAGATGACCATGTAGCCGTCCGCGCACAGCAGCACGGCGCGAAACGGGTTGTGGGTGTTCCAAAGCTGCATGTTGGTGCTGTCGGTGGCGTAGCGGATGTTGAGGGGGTCGAACATCAGCAGGCCGCCGTATCCGCGATCCACGATATGTTGGGTGAGCCGCGCGTGCCGATAGCTGCGCATGTTGGCAAGGTTGGGGAGGGTGAGGTTTGCGGCTTCCCATTCGCGCATGACAAGTTGGGTTGGCCCGATCTCGATCCGGTTTTGGTCATTTGGGGAGCCATCGCCAAGCGTCGCGCCGCGTGACGGGTCGATTTTACGTATATCGCGGTGGTGTTGGTTCACAGTTGGGCTTCTCCATTTTCAGGCAATGCTTCGCGCAAATTGTTGGGAGGGAGTTGTCTGTTTACGACTTAAATCGGTGTCTTTTGGAGTAATAGACTGCAAATGCGTAACTTGGATAGAGGTAGGTCCGAATTGTGCAAATTAGCAGCCATTCAATGAGCAATGGTCAATGGCAGTTAAGTCCGCACAGTGGGCCTCTATGCAAACCGCAGCGAACGTCCGGTCTCCACCCTAAGAGTTTAGCGTAAGGAGGCAGCTGTCAAACTAATGAGAACACGCATCAGATTGCTAGCACAGCCTAAATCTATGCGCTCAATAATTGACGCCACTCAGCGAGAGCAGCGGCACGGTTTAGCTTGAAATTGGTGCGTGAATAGAGATGGCAGCCGAACAAAATTACCCCCGAATGAATTTACAAGGCTAATACTAAAGGCCCGTGGTCCGAGACGCGGGGCCCTATGATTGGGGGGCCCACTGGCGCCGATTGCAGCTGAACCGTAACGATTGGGTACAGTAACCCCTGATTAACTCTGTTTTGATCTGATGTTTCGTTGTGGGTAGCGTTGTGGGTAGGGATTTAGTTTTATTATTAATATAAATAAAATCAGCTACTTAATTAGGTATATGTGGCGGACAGACAGGAAATCGAACCCCAAAAGCGGCCTCCCACCACACATCAATTTGCCCCCTCTATTTGCCAAAAATAATTGCCGTGCTATTTTTAAATCAACTGTGAGCAATCAGACCGAGACGCATATGAAACCCACCTTCAACTTCACCCGTCGCCAATGGCTCGCGTCAGCGTTTGGCTTTTTGGTTTCATCCATTGCCGCTCCTTTAGCAGCACAAACAAAAATTCGCCGCATTCAAACCCAGTATATCGCGGCATTGGCTCCTGAAGGTGCAACGTCAGGGACTGGCGCGGAAACTTGGGGCCTTTGGAAAGTTGATCCAGGCCCGATCGGTGTGTGGTTGCGGTTTTATCAGGCTTTGCAGAAAGCGGGTAATATTGCTCCTTCGGGTTGGCGGTTTGATATTGATGATTGGTGGCTGGATGAGAACGGCCTGATCATGAAAGCGCCAGAATTTCCTATTCCGGCGGGACAGTATTACGTGACCAACGGTGAGGAGAATATTTCTCTTCTGACAGTTGAAGGGGCGGATGCGGAAGGCAAGCAAGCCTGGTCACTCACAGATGATAAAACCATTGGGGATGTCACACATGGCCCATGCCGGTCTGCGAGATATACGCCCGAAGGTGAAAGCGGTTCCTGCTCGCCAAAATATGCGGACCGGTCTGCTTTCCCTCTAAAGCCCGGCGAATCTCCTCCACTGGTAAGCGGGTGCAATCGCAAGAACTATGCAGTCCTGATTGTTTTTGCGGTACCGGCTGACGAGTGATAGTTAACAGAATTAACATTTTATTTAATTATATCAACTATTTAAAAAATATAACTGCTTTAGCCGAACCTGAATTGGTGTTATGATTAAAGCATAGCAGTAGCCCGAATGACCAAGTTCGGTTTGTTGCTGGCTTCAATATTGAAGTCCTAATTCAACGGAAGGAGTTAGCATGCTGCTGACCACTTGTTCGTTGGGTCTTGGGGAGCTTCGTTCTTCAAACTCAACACCTCGCCATCACCCGCCACGACAAATTCAAAAAGCAAAGCACCTGTTTGCTGAACAGGGAATTGTTGTGCCTATTGTCGTTGATGAGAACCATCGCATCATTGATGGCCATCTTCGGCTTGCCGTGGCTCAAGAGCTCGGCGTTGAAACTCTCAATGCGATTGTTGTGTCAGAGGCGTCTCCCGCCCAGCTCATTGAACTGGAATTGGCGCTTAACCGTCTGGCCCAAGACAGCACCTGGGATGAAGGGCGCTTAAAGCAAAAGCTTGAACAGCTATTAGAGTTCAAAATTGATCTCAGCTTTACCGGTTTTGAGCAGGCTGAGATTGATAAGATCCTCCATTTTGAACTCATCGATGAGCCAGAGCAAGATTGGAATACCGCCGATCCCGTAACCCAGCTTGGTGATATATGGCGAGTTGGTAATCACATCATTGCCTGCGTTGATGCTTTATCTGCCCAATCAGCTTTGAGCGACCTTGATGAAAAGCCTCTGGCCAAAGTCTGCGTGACGGACCCGCCTTATAATGTGCCGACCAAAGGCCATATCAGGACAGGTCAAGGTCATGGGGCCTTTGCGATGGCCGCAGGTGAGATGAGCGATGAAGAGTTTGAGGGTTTCCTTACATCCTTTCTGCGATCAGCAATGCCGCTCACCACTGAAACGGCCCTGTTCTACGTCTGTATGGATTGGCGCCATATGGATCATCTGAATGCAGCTGCAAAAGCGCTGCACCTAATGGCGCAAAACCTGTGTGTCTGGGCCAAAACAAATGCTGGGATGGGATCGTTCTACCGCTCGCAACATGAGTTGGTTGCGGTTTATAGCCGGGTCAAAACTTTCCAAAACAACATCAACCTTGGAGCAAGTGGCCGCTACCGGACAAATGTCTGGCAATATGATGGCGTGACCAGCTTTGGACCAACCAGAACAGAGGATCTTGTGGATCATCCTACGGTAAAGCCAACCAAGCTTATCGCCGACATTCTTTTGGACTGTACCTCAATCGGGGACTGGGTGCTCGATCCGTTTTTGGGGAGTGGCACCACCTGTCTGGCCGCAGAGCAAGTCAGTAGGCGCTGTCTTGGAATTGAACTGGAGCCCAAATTTGTCGATGTGGCCCTTAAGCGTCTTAAAGATCGGTGCAACTTGGACGCCGTTCACGTTCAATCTGGCAAAAGCTACAACGAGATCAAAGATGATCGCCTCTTGAGCAACGCAGGTGGGTCATGAGTTATAAAAATCCACCCAAGCACACCCAATTCAAAAAAGGCCAGTCCGGCAATCCGAAAGGCCGGCCACCAAAGTGCACAACAAACGCCCCCCAACTCTCGCAGACGACTTACGCCAAGAGCTTGAGGAG
Organism: uncultured Planktomarina sp.; assembly: GCA_905182535.1. Lineage (GTDB taxonomy): Bacteria > Pseudomonadota > Alphaproteobacteria > Rhodobacterales > Rhodobacteraceae > Planktomarina > Planktomarina arctica. Next base: position 148,201 of record CAJJBZ010000012.1, on the reverse strand, counting down.
GAAGTGATGGTCAATAAAAATGGTGAAGTCGTTTGCGTCACCAAACAGCGCGCGCTGCTCGCCGCGGTTGCCACCGCAGCCATCAACGGGCGTATCGGGCAACAACGCTTGATCGTTCAACTGTTCGGCGTACTTGGAGGGACAGCTGAAGATGACACAAGCACAGCAGAAGAACTTGAACAGATCGATGGGGCACTTCTGTTGGAGTTAGATAAGATTGGCCTCAGTTTTGATGCGGGCAGCAATGACACGTAAGCTCAATCAAGCCGAACTCCATTCACTGCTTCGCCAATCACCAAGTTTATTCTTCGCCCATCTGTTTCCCAAGATCGATAATACAGAGGGCTTTGAGTGTCCGTGGCATCTGCACGCCATAAGCCAGCATTTGCTTGAGATGTATCATGGACAGTGTCGGCGTTTGATTATCAACGCCCCACCCCGATCGTTAAAGACCTCCATGGCCAATAGTTACTTTATACCCTGGCTACTTGGCAAAAACCCAAAGACCAAAATCATTGTTGTGACTTATGGCGATGATCTCTCAACAACACTGGCGCGCGCCACAAAGAAGGTCTTTCTTCATCCTGCCTATAAGCGGATCTTTCCTCATACGGTTTTGGAAAATGATAGGATGCAAGCCACCAATTTGCGCACACCGCAGGGTGGGCAAGTCATCTTTACATCCATTCGTGGCGCACTCACCGGGCTTGGTGCAGACTGGATCATTCTAGATGATCCCTTGCAGGCCGCACACATGCGCTCAGAGGTCCGTCAGGACGACTTAGTCCAAGTGTTCAGGCAAAGTGTAACCACACGCCTTGATAACCCTCAGACGGGCAAAATGCTTCTGATACAGCAGCGCATAAGCCCCAATGACCTTTGCGGAGATATAACACGTGATCCAGCGCACCCCTGGACGGTCCTGAGCCTGCCGGCCCGCTTTGATGAACCGGCACAGTTCAACTTGGGCATCTTCGGCCACAAAGAGGTCACCGCAGGTGAACTGCTGACACCGAACCGAATGTCCGAGCAGTTCTTATCCGAAAAGCAATCTGAAATGGGCGACGCTGCGTTTTGCGCGCAGTATCTTCAACACCCCCTTGTTGAGGACGATTGCCCGATAGATTTTGGAAAGATCAAATACATCAGCAAAGATGAATTTAGCCAAATAGATCTTGTTCCCACAATCTTTCAAAGCTGGGATACGGCGCTGTCGGATAAGCCGACTGCCGATTACTCAGCAGTTACAACTTGGGCCCGGTTTGAAGATGGGCGCTTGGTGTTAATTGATGCACATCGCTGCCGCGTTACCAGCGAGAAACTGCAAAGCATCATAATACGAAACGCGATTGCACATTCGGCGCAATACGTCTGCATAGAGGCGGCCAACCATGCGGTCGATCTTATTCGAATGGTGAGGGAAGATCTGTCTAACCGCTGCATTGTAAACTCGGTTCCAACCGGAGGGCTTTCTAAAATGCAAAGGCTGGAAGCACAGCTGCATAAGATCAACTCCGGCAAAGTCTACTTTGTGCGCGATGAGCCCAATCTCAATATGGTAACCCAAGAATTGCGGCACTTCCCGCATGGCCGCAATGACGACTTGGTCGACAGCTTCTCGCAAGCCTTATCGCAAATGGGCATAGGAAATGGCATGCCCCTTTGGCGGATCAGCTGAATACCTAATTTGTAGTTCTTTGGACTGGACTTCATAGCACCCGTAAGGCTGTGTCGAGGTACGCCCGAATGCCCTCGGGCTTTGCTCAGTGACAATGATCACATGGAGCAAAGCAATTGGACACATTCTTTAAGACCCTACAAACTGCATCGCGCGATGATCTTATAGATCGTTGGCGAGTGACCATAGGCAGGCCAGCCCCCAAGCATATTAGCCGATCACTTCTGATCTCAATAATCGCCTTTGAACACCAAGCACAGCGCCACGGCAGGCCAACCCAAAGGTTCCTACAAGCCCTAGAGCGCCGCGTGAACGGCAAAGCAGATAGGCCCAAGTTAACGGCCGGCACACGCTTTGTGCGAGAGCATCATGGCAAAACCCATTTGGTTGAAGTGAACGCCGCAGGCGCGTTTGTTTGGCAGGAGGCGGCCTATACCTCCCTATCGCAAGTCGCCAAGCAGATATGCGGCTACCACTGCTCTGGGAATAAGTTCTTTGGAGTGCCCAAATGAACGCGATGCCCCGCCAGAAAATCCGCGCCGCGATCTATACCCGCAAGTCGCGGGAGGAAGGCTTAGAGCAGGAGTTCAATTCCCTTGATGCGCAACACGAAGCGTGTGCAGCCTATATCGCCAGCCAGCGCCACGAAGGCTGGAAGCACCTAAAGGCACGCTATGATGATGGCGGAGTATCAGGCGGCACGATGAACCGCCCTGCCCTGATACGCCTCTTAGAGGATGTAGATAGCGGCCTGGTAGATATGATCGTGGTCTATAAGATTGATCGGCTCACCAGATCATTGGCAGACTTTGCCAAATTGATTGACCGGCTTGAGGCCAAGGGGTGCTCTTTCGTATCGGTAACACAATCCTTCAACACATCGACTTCGATGGGACGCCTGACGCTCAATGTGCTTTTGTCATTTGCCCAATTTGAGCGGGAAGTCACCGCCGAGCGTATCCGCGACAAAATCGCTGCATCTAAAAAGAAGGGCATGTGGATGGGAGGGCGCGTGCCATGGGGCTATGCCATCCATTCAGACCCGAAAGTCCAATCATTGGAAGTCCACTTAGAGCATGCTGAAGATATCCGGCAGATATTTGATTTATACGAAGAGCTGGAATGCCTGAGCCAACTCAAACAGCGGGTAGATGGGCTCTGGCCAGCGCGCAATTACAGCCGGGGCCGTATTTACAAAATCTTGATCAATCCAATCTATATCGGGAAAGTTCGCCATAAGACCGAAGTTTACGAAGGCCTTCATCAAGGCATCATTGATGCGGATCAATTTGATCGGGTGCAAGAACAGCTAAAGCTAAAGTCAGCCATCAAGCGCGGCACACATCCCAAGCGCGGTCTCTCGGCTTGCCTGATTGGGAAAATATATGACGAGACGGGCGATCGGTTAACGCCCTCCAACACGAAGCGCGATGGGCGGGTGCACCGCTATTATTACTCCAACAGATTGACCACCAAAGGGGCCGATCCCACGGGCTGGCGCATAAAGGCTGATACTTTAGAATTGGCCCTATCCGCCATGCTCAAAACCTATCTGATAAGGACCTGTCAGAACTTACAGCTGAAGGCTGATATGAAGGTTCATGAAGTAGCAGGCTACATCTGTCAGTTTGAAGCCCTCAGCATTAAAGCCGCTTTAAGCCTGATCCAGCGCGTAGACTTAACAAAGGGTATTCTCAGAATTTCTATAAACGCAGATGGGCTTGCAGCCTTACTAAGTTGCCCCTCAAATACTTTTGAACCTGAACTCCTGATCTTTGAAGAACCGATCAGCTTTCAACGCAGGCAAAATGGAACCAAGCTTATCTGGGCCCAGTATAAGCAGGGCCCTAGAACCCACCTCATCAAGGCACTTCATGATGCTCATGATTGGCTCAACCAGATTAAATCAGGCAAGCAAATCGCAGGCCTTAAACAACAGACAGGCCTGCTAGATCGAACGATTTGGAAGCGCATGAGGCTGGCCTGCTTATCTCCCAAAGTTCAAAAAGCGATCTTGGCTGGAACCCTGCACCACGACATCACCATTAAGAATTTGGAAAGCAAAGCCGTTCCAGAAAACTGGGCCGAGCAAGAGGCACTCTATATCGGCAAGGTTCCCTGTTAATCCGATTTAAATTCCCTGTTAATTTTTAACCGTCCCCCGAGACGCCCCAACGCCGTATGGGAATTACCGCAGTTTGGTCTGCCATAAGAGCGCAAAAAACACAAAGTTCCCTGTTAAATTCCCTGTTAATTGCAAAGAACAGGGAAACTAAGGACGCCTAGAATAGGCCTGTGAGGAAAAGGTTTTAAACCGCCAAATTCAGCGCGAGCAAAAGTCCTCAGATGAAATCTGATATTTTAATGGCCTGAAATCTAAGGAATAATCGCCACTAAATGGCTGCTGTCTGAGTGCTGGGAGTTTATGGCGGACCGAGGAGGATTCGAACCCCCGACCCCCTGATTCGTAGTCAGGTACTCTATCCAGCTGAGCTATCGGTCCACTGTCGAGCAGATAGCCTCAGGTGGGTGCGGATGCAAGGGTAATATTGCCGATTGCTCAGTTGTTTTCTTTTGGTAGGCAGATGGTGAAGATTGCGCCCAGCGCATCAGTTTTCTCAAGGATCAAACTACCACCATGGCCACGGACTAATCCCGCACTAATTGCTAATCCCAAACCAAATCCTCCCTTAGTAGTGCCACCCTGAAAAGCCATAAATAAGTTTTCTTGCGCGCGCTTGGGCAGACCGGGACCATCATCTTCTATCTTTATCCACCAACTACTAAAATCTTCTCTACAGGTCAAAGTAATCACGCCACTACGATGCTCCGATTGCAAAGCTTGGCGGGCATTGCGGCATAGGTTAGATATCACTCTATACATCTGCTCCCGGTCAGCCTGCACCTCAAATCCAATAGGCACCACCGTCCGATAGGTGATCTCTCCTTCATTGGCTAATTTCTCACCTTCTAGCACTTCATCTATAAGGCGCAACATGTTCACCGCTTCAAGATGCGGTGCGGGCTCTTCAGCGCCGCCATAGACGAGGGTGCTTTCGCAAAGGTTCACAGCTCGAGAAATCGATCGGACCAGTTTTGGGGCAAGACGCGCTACAGTAGGGTCTTCGCTGGCTTCTATCAGACCGGTGAACAGCTGGGCGGAAGTAAGAATATTGCGCAAGTCATGGCTAATTTTGGCCACAGCACCACCAAGCTGGGCCAAGCGTTCCTTCTGCTTCAACGCCCCTGTCAACTCGATTTGCATAGATTGCATAGCCTCCTGTGCTTCGCGCAACTCGCGCAAGCGAGCCGTTGGGCTGATGATGCGGCGGGCATCTTCTGGGGCGCTGGCATAGGCTTTCATATGGTCGACCACGCTGCGAATGGGCAAGACTAAAGCCCGCCGGGTTGCCCAAAACAAGAGTACCGCAGTAAAAATCGAAATTGCAGCCGAAAGCCACAACACCCGTAGTCCATAATCTAGCATCGCCATGCGCAAGCCATTGGAGGACATGGTAATTTCAATCATAAGCCCGGCGCCGCGTACCGGGTAGCCCAACACACGAATGACCTTTTCCCGTGGATCCAGCAACGCCATCATACCATCACAGATCAACCTAAAGGCAGAAGGGTTTCGTAGGTCGTAAGAAGCTGAGACTGTTAAGGGAATAGGCGAGGATAGCATCAGCTGACGCACCTTATTCCGCCGGAGCACGACGTTGTACACTTCGGCTGTCGCCAGCAACTCAGCCTGCAACTCTAAAGAAATCATATCCTCTGCTTCTAAAGCCAAAGACGCAATTTGCGCACGTTCCAAACGAGCATTCAAATAGTCTTGCCTAAAACGTGCCACCGAGGGCACGAAGATCAGTACCTCCGCAAGCATGACGAAGGCCATTGTTAAAATTAGAAACCGCCCTGAAAGTGTATTGAACATCCTATCCTGACTAACGCGTTAACTAACGAAGCGCTGTACGAAACCGACCACCCGTTTGACCAAAATACTTTTAAACAACTTGGGCGAAAAATATGCAGCCGCAATTCTTTTATTAATTTCACCCATGGAAGGATAAGGCAAAACAGTAGCCGCTATGGCTGACATTTTCAGATTGTTTGCAATGGCCATCGACCAAAGGCCGATCAGCTCCCCTGCACCTGCGCCGACGATTGAAGCCCCAACTGGGCGGCCTTTCACTATCATCACCTTGATCAAGCCATTAGTTTTGCCCGTGGCGATCGCCCGGTCGCTCCCTGAAAAATCAAACCTTACTACCTCAAGGCGAGCTCCAAACTTGCTTTGAGCCTGCACCTCTGTCAGGCCAACTTGTGCAAGCTCAGGGTCAGTATAAGTTGACCAAGGAACATGATTAACCTTGGCCTTAGAGGGCAGTCCAAACAAAATGGAGCGAATAATGACTCCCGCATGATATCCCGCTACATGAGTGAATTGCAGCCCACCGGCCACATCCCCAATAGCATAGACCCGGCGGTTGCTCGTGCGTAAACTAGCATCAACCTTGATGCCACCACGATGATGGACGATGCTGGCAGCGTCTAATTTTAGTTTTTCGATATTCACCTTACGGCCCACGGCCAACAAAAGATGCGTGCCTTTGAACTTACCTTTTGAGGTTTCAACAGTAATATCACCAGCCATGCCTGAAATATTCTCAGCAAAAGCATCCTCAACGATAGAGATGCCCTCATCTCGCAGCTTTTCTAAAACAATCGAAGCCGTCTCAGGATCATCCTTGCCAAAGGCCTTTTGACCCTCAATCACAGTGACCGCGGAGCCAAGACGGCTATGCGCTTGCGCCATTTCCATTCCCACGGGCCCACCGCCTATCACCAGCAAGTGATCCGGTTTTATGCGTAGGTCAAAAATATTTTCATTTGTATAATATGGTACATTAGCAAGTCCAGGTATGGGTGGGACGAAGGGTCCTGATCCAGTAGCCACAACAATTCGCCGCGCAGTGATCACAGTCTCGCCAGCTTTCACTTCGGTAGGGGATATAAAGTGGCCAAACTCTTGGATCACCTGCACACCCAACCCTTTAAATCGTTTTACACTGTCATGCGGCTCGATCTCGGCAACAACCTTGGCGACAAAATCTTTGGCTTTGGCATAGTCAGATTTAGGGACCATGGGTAAAATACCCATATCTGCCCCAGCAGAATGCCCATAAGCAGTAGCAGCAACAGCCAAGAGAGCCTTGGAAGGCACACAGCCGTAATTTAGGCAGTCTCCCCCCATCTTATGACCTTCCAGCAGCACAACCCGCGCCCCCATTTGCACAGCACCCGCAGCGACCGACAATCCACCAGAACCCCCGCCAATCACCAAAATATCTGTATTAAGCGTTTTCATGATTAAAGCTCTTTCTTGCCGCGTATGGATTTTACAATAATTGGAAGAGCCGATAGTGCGCAAAGGCCAAAAATTGGTAAAATAATCTGCGGCTCCCAAAACACCCCAAGATCTGGCGTCTCGCCACGTGCAAATATCTCACTCAGCCCAGCACCAATGGAAGTGAACACCAAAGCACCGGGAAATATGCCAAGGAAAGTGGAGAGCACAAACCTATGCAACGGCACGTCTAAAAAGCTTGGCACTAGGTTAGCCAAGAAAAATGGCACACCAGGAATGAGCCGAATTAAAAAGAGCATCGACCATTGGTTTTCATCCATACCATCCTTAATTTTCTTTACTAGACCATCGGAATTTTCCAGTGAGGTGGCTAGCCTCACCCCAAAGCCCCAACGCGCCACCATAAATATAGTGGTTGCCCCAAGCGTAGCACCAATCATATTATAAATTACGCCTGGAAAAGTTGCGAATAAAAAACCGCCAGTAATCGAAAGGATGAGTCCACCCGGCACCGAAAACGCGACAAAGAGCGTGTAGGCCAGTACAAATGTCATAACTGCCACACTGTAATTTGAGTCACGAAATATCAAAAGGGTTGCGCGGTGCTCACGCAGAGTTTCAAGGCTGAGATAATCGTGTAAGAAATAATAACCTCCAGCGGCTACAATCAGCAAAGCAATCAAAGCGCGGTATTCAGAAATCTTGCTTAGAAGTAATGAGTTTTGAAGGTCCATACCAATTCCCTGAAATATACTTCCCCGAACATAACTACCAAAACAGGCTCTTCCAAGACCACTCACGCGTTGTTAGCGAGAATATCAGAAAAATTTCAATATTTTTGTAACTAGGGCTTAGTTTTCATCAAAATATCACATTGTCTGTTTGACTCAGCGTCAATCTGGCCGTAAAGGCAGGTTACTGAAATAAATGGCTTAGCATTTGAGCTGATCCAACCCGGAGACACCGCGATGAAACGCACATTCCAACCATCGAACCTTGTTCGCAAACGCCGCCACGGCTTTCGCTCACGTATGTCCACAAAAGCTGGCCGCAAAATTCTGAATGCACGTCGCGCACGCGGCCGGAAATCATTGAGCGCATAAGCGCTCTGTAAATGATGTCTGATAGATTGCATAAAAAGTCCGGTGAAACCGTTTCACCGGACTTTTTTTCGTCAGATCGTCTGACGCAGCGAAAAGACTTTTTGCGTATCGCGCAAGCCCAGCGCATACATTCGACAAGTTTCGTTTTGCAATCTCGCGACCGCAAAGATGATGCGCCTATGCGTATTGGGTTCACCTGCTCAAAAAAGGTGGGAAATGCTGTGGCACGCAACAAGGCAAAACGTCGATTACGCGAAATTGCGCGTTTAATTATGCCTCATAACGGCCAAGCAGGTCATGACTATGTTTTGATAGGCCGGGCCAATGTAACCGCCAAAACTAATTTTGTAGCAATGCAGGCCGAACTTTCGGTCGCTTTGCAAAAACTGCAAACTAAACCATGAATATTTTTGCCCACATTCTGGCGATCCCCGTGCGAGCTTACCGGCTTATTTTTAGCCCGTGGGTAGGGTTCAATTGCCGTTATCAGCCCACCTGTTCCGCCTATGCACTGGAAGCTCTGGAAAAGCATGGGGCCCTCAAAGGCGGTTGGCTAACGTTGCGACGTTTGGGCCGATGTCATCCTTTTGGTAGCGATGGCTATGATCCAGTCCCAGACCGACACAACCACTAGTGGGCCGTGTAAACGACAAATGAAGTTAGGTTCTCCCTAGCCTAAAAGGCATGATGTCCGCAATTTTGATGTTGGCCAAGCGACAAAAAACGACACGTTGGCTAAAAAATGGCTAACTGATAAAGAATTTTGGATGGCCTAATAGCTGAAATGTGGCCACACGCGGGACTACGGTATAGGCTAACCCCATGCCCCCAGGGGACCTACAAAAATATTGGCAAAAGCCAGCACCGTACCCTAGAACCTTTAAAATCGCTTAATGGGCTTTTAAACACTGAAAATGCCCGAATCTGCTTGACCTTTTGCCTTCTCAACGGTTGAACCCCATGTAACCCGACAACCGGGAAAACGACGCATGGTGGGCTCAAATGGACGATCAAAATAAAAACCTTCTCTTAGCAACAGGCCTCAGCTTTGCTGTTATGCTCGCGTGGTTTGCCATTGCTCCGCCCCAAACAGCGCCACCACCAGCCGAAGCGGTCACCACAGCAGAACCAATTACTGCCATAACCGGCAGCACCGATGTGAATACGAACATGGGCTCAGGCAATGCACAGGCCGTGGCCAATGCAGACCGTATCACAATCGACACCACACGCTTGGAGGGATCTTTGTCGCTTCTTGCAGGTCGCATTGATGATTTACGCCTCAAAGATTACACCGATACCATCGATGACGGCTCCCCTATTGTGACATTACTGTCACCTGAAGGATCCAACAACGCATATTACGGCATCAATGGTTGGGCCGCGGCTTCCGGTGTGGACCCAAAAGAAGTTCCAGGTCCAACCACACTTTGGTCTTCACGGTCAACAACTCTTACCACCTCATCACCCGTCACCCTGACTTGGGACAATGACAAAGGTTTATCCTTCAAGCGCGTCATATCTATTGACGAAAACTTCATGTTCAATATTGAGCAATCTGTCAGTAACTCAAGCGCGACACCGGTAGCACTTGCACCTTATGGTCAAATTGCACGTCATGGCGAGCCCCCCAACCTGAAAGGGTTCTTCATCTTGCATGAAGGCATGGTACGCATGTCAGATGGTGAGCTTGATGAAATTAATTATGATAAGATGCCAGAATTCGATATCAATCCCAAGGAACGTGCACCAGCTGAAGTTGTACAGGTGGCAGAGGGAGGCTGGATCGGATTCACCGATCACTATTGGATGACCACAATTGTACCACAAGGTGCTTTCAAATCAGTCGCAAAATATGACATCAACAATGACATCTATTTGACTGAAGCAGTTCAACCAACGCAAACTATCGCTCCAGGTGCGACAATCTCAGTAACCTCACAATTTTTCGCAGGACCCAAGGAATGGGAAGTGATCCGCGAATACCAAAACGAAAATGGCGTTGATCGCTTTGTGGATAGCATCGATTGGGGCTGGTTCTACTTCCTGACCAAACCCATTTTCTGGCTGCTACATACGCTTAACGGATATATCGGTAATATGGGTTGGTCGATCATCTGCTTGACGTTGATCATCAAAGCACTGCTGCTACCATTAGCCTACAAGTCATATGTTTCCATGGCCCGAATGAAAGAGCTTCAGCCAGAAATGGAGAAGCTCAAAGAAAGTGCTGGTGACGACAAACAAAAAATGCAGAAAGGCATGATGGAGCTCTATAAGAAAAATAAAGTAAATCCAGCTGCAGGTTGTTTGCCAATATTACCGCAAATTCCAATCTTCTTCTCTTTGTACAAAGTTATTTTTGTTACGCTTGAGCTGCGCCACGCCAATTGGTTTGGCCCATTCAATGACCTCTCGGCGCCAGATCCAACCTCAATCATGAATTTGTTTGGCTTGCTACCATGGGGCGCACCAGATGCGGGCTCAATCATTGCTTTGGTCTTAATCGGTGTTTTACCACTATTGCTCGGCATTTCCATGTTTATGCAGCAACAGCTGAACCCAGCGCCAACAGATGCCACACAAAAGATGATCTTTGCCTGGATGCCTTGGGTTTTCATGTTCATGCTGGGTGGCTTTGCCTCCGGCCTGGTAGTTTACTGGATCGCCAACAACACAATTACCTTTATTCAGCAGTATTCGATCATGCGCACCCAAGGTGTAAAACCAGACGTGTTTGGTAATCTAACCAACATCTTTAAGAAGTCTAAAAAGGGCGATTGATATGGCTCATGTAACTGGTATTTACCGGCACCCCCTAAAATCTCATGGCCGTGAGGCGTTACAACATGTCTCGCTTTCAAAAGGTGAAACTATGCCCTGGGATAGGTGCTGGGCAGTGGCGCATGAAGCCTCAACTGCTAATGGTAGCACCTGGGTACCTTGCGTAAATTTCTCGCGCGGATCAAAGGCACCCAGCTTAATGGCAATCGAAGCTAAGCTGGATGAGGCCGCGCAAACCCTGACACTTTCACATCCAAATAGGAAAGACTTTACATTTCCAACCGGACGACCGCCACCAACTCTCAGGGTTTTTAGCTTGGGTGAAACCACTTATGCCGAAAGATCGCGCCCAATCGGCACGCATTATCCGCATACCAAAGCGTGGCTCCACGGATACGGATTACCCCTCGATCAGCATTAATAGCCATGCCTCCCTGCGCGCGATCTCAGACAGAATGGGCATGCCAGTATCGCCATTGCGTTGGCGGGGTAACATTTGGATAGATGGTCTGGAGCCTTGGGCTGAGCAGAGTTGGCTTGGTCAGAAGTTTAGCATCGGTACCGTTGTATTAGAGGGGGTTGAGCCCATTGTACGCTGCTTGGCCACAACTGCGAACCCTAGAACAGGCAAACGTGATGCAGACACCCTTGGCGCTCTGAAAGATGGTTGGAATCATCAAAATTTTGGCCTTTATGCTCGCGTCATCGAGTCCGGAGAAATCTCAATTGAAGATACGCTGGAGCTCCTATGATCCTACCCTTCCCTATCGCTGAGCCTGAAAGTGAAATAGCTTCTGAAATTGGCCGCAAGCTATTCTCAGGCCCTGTAGATTTTCTAAAAGGCGTAGTATCCATGGATGGCCTGCCAGACGCCGACCGTGTTGAGGTCTGTTTCGCCGGGCGCTCAAATGTTGGAAAATCAAGTCTTATCAATGCATTAACTAATAGAAAAGGTTTGGCGCGCGCATCCAACACTCCTGGTCGAACCCAAGAAATTAACTTCTTTGAACTGGGTGAAGAACGCTATTTGGTCGACCTACCCGGCTATGGCTATGCGAACGCACCAGTAGCCGTAGTTGAAAAATGGCAACGCCTATTAAAAAACTACCTATCTGGTCGGCCAAACCTGCGCCGTGCTTTTGTTTTGGTGGATAGCCGCCATGGCATGAAGCCTGTCGATGAAGAAATCATGCACCTGATGAATAAATCCGCTCTGACTTTTCAAGTGGTACTCACCAAGGCAGATAAGATAAAAGACCACGAACGTGATCAAATTTTGGATCAGGTTCGCAGTAAATTAGCAAAACATCCTGCAGCCTTCCCAGAACTCATCCTCACAAGCTCTGAAAAAGGTGAGGGATTAGCGACGCTGCGCGCCGTGATCTCTGGGTTGGAATAGTCACAGAACCCTTCGAATTGCTCTTGGCAGTACGGCTTTGGAACACTAGCCTTGCAGCAACTCAAGCCAAAGAGAGATATCTACATGAACAGCGATTGGTTGACGACCGCCAGCACATTGTCGAAAGCTTTACCTTACCTGCAACGGTACGACGGCGCGACTGTAGTAATTAAATTTGGTGGTCATGCCATGGGCAATGATGAGGCAATGGAAACCTTCGCACGTGATATCGTTTTAATGCAACAGGTCGGTGTGAACCCTGTAATCGTGCATGGTGGGGGGCCAATGATCAACGAAATGCTAGATCGGCTCAACATTAAATCTGAGTTTGTAGCAGGCAAGCGGGTGACAGATGAAGCCACCATGGAAGTGGTGGAAATGGTGCTGTCAGGCCGAGTAAATAAGCGGATTGTACAGGCAATTAATTCACAGGGCGGCCGCGCTGTTGGGTTATCTGGGAAGGATGCCAATTTGATTACCTGTGATCCCACAGATCCCAAACTCGGCTTGGTCGGCACGCCCCGAGACATTGACCCAACTCTCTTAAATAAGCTTTTTGAAGCTGATATGATCCCTGTCATCGCACCCTTGGGAGCAGGCGATAATGGCGAAACATTCAATATCAATGGTGACACAGTAGCCGGTGCAATTGCAGCGGCCCTCAGTGCTGATCGACTTTTACTTTTGACCGATGTTTCTGGGGTTAAGAACGCTGAGGGCGTGGTATTGACAGAGTTAACGCCAGAAAATATCCTTGAATTGACAGCATCCGGCGTGATTGCTAGGGGCATGATCCCAAAGACAGAGACGGCTCTGTCCGCAATCCGAGGCGGGGTGCGGGCCGTGGTTATTTTAGATGGACGCGCACCCAATGCATGCTTGCTGGAACTGTTCACAGATCACGGTGCCGGATCCCTGATTAGATCTCCACATGCCGCAAAAAAGGCTTAACTAAGGCATAAAAAATGCAAAATGAAGCAACGCTTCGCTTAGTAATTTTCATTAGTCTCTTTGTCGTTCTCGCGGCAATCGAGCGCGTCGCACCACGTCGAACCCACTCATATCAAGCGCGGCGTTGGATGACCAACTGGCTTTTTGTAATTATCGATACCATAACGCTACGTACTTTAGCCATATTTTTGCCCTTTCTGGCTATTTTAGCTGCAGCGGATGCCTCAACACGCGGTTGGGGGCTTTTAAACATAGTCTCCCTACCAGGATGGTTTGAACTAATCATTGTGGTTACGCTGCTAGATCTGGCCATATGGTTGCAACATGTTCTTAGCCATAAAATCCCAGTTCTTTGGCGCATCCACCGGGTACATCATTCGGATATTGAATTTGACGTGACCACCGCGATTCGATTTCATCCAGCAGAAATAGCCCTCTCAATGGTTTTTAAAATTGGACTTGTCTATGTCTTGGGTCCAGCGGCATGGACTGTGGTATTTTTCGAAATCTTACTTAATGCATCAGCCATGTTTAACCATGCCAATATCGCTTTACCGCAGTGGTTAGATCGCATGGTGCGATCAATACTAGTCACCCCAGACATGCATCGCATTCATCATTCGGTACATCGACATGAACATGATACTAATTTCGGGATTTGCCCTATCGTGGTGGGACCGCCTATTTGGTACTTACACTCAGTCTCCACAGGACGGGCATAAAGCAATGAAAATTGGCTTACATTGGCAAGATCTGCGCCCAACAAGTTTGCTTTGGTCACTGGCTATGCCATTCTTTCGCAAATGATATATGGTAGTTTCCTGAAGAGCATACATTCCGAGTACCTTACGATATTCGGCACCTTAGTCGGGGGAGCAGTATGGTCCTGATTGATACTAATGAGCTTCGCTATTGGCCCGCGCTCTATGAAAGCCCAGAAGCACGGGATGATGCAGCGGCCCACGATGACACCTGGTCACGCTCGCTCATCGCAAAGCTGGCTAACGATCTCGGCTCAAAGCCCTATTTTTGGTTTGAACAGCAACCCACCTCCTCCTCACTTGGACTTTGGAGTGTGGTGGGGCCACCACAGTCCAGTTCACACGGCCGCATAGGCCAAAATGGGCCTTCTGGTGTCTCGTTGAGGCCCTTTGCAGCCAATTGCATCGCACTCAGAGAGGGGCGCCCCATCCAGGCCATTCAAAGCCCTGCGCAAAGGTCTACCCAGGCAATGGCACTAAATCGAGCATATTATGATGTAATCGCCTGTTGGGGAAATATGTACAGAAATCTAGAGCAACGCTGCCTTATGAGTAGATGTGTGATACGCCGCATGTGCCCTGCGGGTGTAATATACCCCCATCAAGCGGAGTACTCCGCCCACTACCTGCAACAGCTTTTGAAATGAAGCTAATTTTGATGCGCCATGCTCAGGCAGAATGGGGCTTTGGAGTTGAAGACCATGACCGAGCTCTCAGCGCCAAAGGTCAGGTTGAGGCGCACAGCCTGGGAACATGGTTGACCGCCCACGACCATCAGCCCAGCCTGGCTTTGATCTCCAACGCTAAGCGCACCCAACAAACATTTGCGGCGCTCAATCAAACCTGCAAAACGGCAGTTCTGACAGAGCTGTATTTGGCTGAATCCGAAAGTTTGCTTTTGGCCATTCAAAACATTGAGACCAATTGCCTACTAGTCTTGGCACATAATCCTGGAATTGGAGAACTTGCTGTGGACGTGATCGACACCAAACCTGCGCACCCACGCTTTTTGGACTACCCACCAGGGGCCACACTGGTATTAGACTATAACGCTAAAAGAGGCTTGGTACGCGTCATTAATTTCATAACACCAGATGACTTAATGACATAAAAAAGGGCCCGAAGGCCCAATTTTAAATAAATATCAAATTAGTGACCCAAGATCTGGCTCAAGAATAATTTAGTCCGATCAGATTGTGGATTATTGAAGAACTCTTCTGGTTCGTTCTGTTCCACAATTTGGCCTTCATCCATGAAAATCACTCTGTTTGCAACTTGCCGCGCGAAACCCATCTCATGGGTCACAACCATCATTGTCATTCCATCTTCTGCAAGCTCTATCATTGTATCCAAAACCTCTTTGATCATCTCAGGGTCAAGCGCAGAAGTAGGCTCATCAAATAGCATGATCCGTGGCCGCATACACAACGAACGGGCAATAGCGACGCGTTGCTGCTGCCCACCAGATAGCTGCCCTGGATATTTATCTGCTTGCTCGGGGATCTTCACTTTTGTAAGAAAATGCATTGCGGTTTCTTCAGCCTGAGCCTGTGGAATTTTTCTTACCCATATCTGAGCCAGAGTACAGTTTTCTAAAATTGTTAAATGAGGAAAAAGATTAAAATGCTGAAAGAGCATTCCAACCTCTGATCTAATTTTGTCAATATTTTTAATATCAGATGTAAGTTCTGTTCCATCAACAATAATTTGGCCGCTTTGATGTTCTTCCAGTGCATTCACGCACCGAATTAATGTAGACTTGCCTGAGCCAGAAGGTCCACAAACCACGATCCTTTCGCCCCTATTGACCGTTAGATCAATATCACGCAAAACATGAAATGATCCAAACCACTTATTCATACCTTGGATTCCAATGGCCACTTCATCAGAAACTTCGAGTTTTGCCTGTCTGTTCATTGGGCCAGCCTCTTCTTAACGATTACTAGTTTCAAGTTGGCGCTCCAACCACTGAGAATATTTAGATACGCTGAAGCAAATTACGAAAAAGATTGCCGCCGCGCAGCCAAACAATTCCCAATACACACCGTTCCATTCACTCGTTGCTAAGATTGGGCCTCGGATCATACCCACCAGATCAAACATAGAGATAATTGACACCAACGTCGTATCTTTAAGCATACCAACCGACACATTAACGATACCAGGTATAGAGATCTTTAATGCTTGCGGAAGTATAATCAAACGCATTGATTGAGCATAATCCAGACCTAAACTATTGGCCGCCTCGTATTGGCCTGTCGGCAATGCAGCAAGACCTCCACGCACAACCTCAGCAATATAGGCAGAGTTGAAAAACGTCATCATTATGATCACACGAAGGATCAGGTCGATACTTGTGTCCGGCGGAAAGAAAAAGGCGAGAATAACGTTGGCAACAAATAGTAACGTGATCAAGGGCACGCCACGAATGAATTCGATAAATATAACGCAAATCCATTTAATGATTGGCATATTAGACTGACGCCCCAAGGCGAGAATAACGCCAAGAGGTATAGAAATGGAGCAAGCGATAGTACCCAGTAAAAGATTCAGCATGAGGCCGCCCATGTCGCGAGATGGAACCGCCTCCAGCGCTAGAAAGGTTCCATTTGCCTCAGACAAATATCCACCCAATACCCAGAAAAGACTAGCTGCGATCACAGCAATAACTACTCCAAATGCAAACGATCTTGCCGAAAAACGACGGAAACAATAAATACCAAATGCTAACCCTAAAAACGCTATTACCGGCACAAGTGGGGTACCACCCCAAATTAACCAATACGCCAGAAATGGATAAATCGCACTAAAGCCTAAAAGCTGTTGGGGAAGCTTGCGAAACAAAACTGGAGCCAGGGCGGCTAACAGCAAGACAACTGCAGTATTTGGCCGCCAATACTCAGTCGGAGGGTACTTAAACCCATAAATAAGTTGGGGAAACCGTTCCTTAAGCACAGCAAAGCATGCGCCACTTACACCGTCTAAAATATCGTAACATTCGCGAACTGACTTAGCATCCCATATGCCATTTATAAACCAAGGCGCGGAATTTACTATAATTGAATAGATTATCCAAAG
Source organism: uncultured Planktomarina sp. (assembly GCA_905182535.1). Classification (GTDB taxonomy): domain Bacteria; phylum Pseudomonadota; class Alphaproteobacteria; order Rhodobacterales; family Rhodobacteraceae; genus Planktomarina; species Planktomarina arctica. The sequence continues at coordinate 131,076 of CAJJBZ010000012.1, read as the reverse complement.
TGAAAGCAGTGTCATAATGACATTAAATGGTGATGAGATCAGATTTTCACTTACCCACTTCACTACACCTCTTTGAGATACCGGTGGCACCTGCTCTTTAATCAATTCATGGCGAACAAACGAAGCATTATTTTCAGCCATCTTTAACGCTCCTTCAACATTACGCTACGGTTGTACACATTCATTACAGCCGAGATAGAAAGACTAATTGCCAGGTAAAAGAGCATGAGCAGTAATACCGCCTCAATCGCACGTCCCGTTTGGTTTAAAGTAATGCCGCCCAATGTTGACGTTATATCCATATAACCCACGGCAAGCGCCAGAGAACTATTTTTAGTAATATTAAGATAAAATGATATCATTGGAGGGATAATAACGCGCAAAGCCTGAGGAAGGACTACTAAATTCATTATAAAATTGCTTCGTAGCCCCAACGCAGCGGCTGCCTCCGTTTGACCTTTATCTACAGACTGGATACCAGCCCTTACAACCTCAGCTATAAATGCACCGGTGTAAATTGACAGCGCAAACCAAAGTGAAATTAAAGACCCTCGGGCGTAAATGCCTCCTTTAAAATTGAACCCCTTCAATTCAGGATATTCAAGCCCAATTGGGCTACCTAAAGCATAAAAAACTATAATGGTTGGAATAAAAAATAATAAAAGACTTATCCACGATGTCTTAATCACCTTTCCCTCAGAATAAAGCTTACGCCGCGCATAGCGCCGGAAGGCAAATATAGAGACTATCGACAATAAGAAAGTCCCAATAACAACCAAGGAGCCCTCAAAGAAAATGGGCCCCGGCGTGTAGACCCCTCGGCCTGTAAAGGCAAACATGTCCCACAGCATAGTAGCCTCTGGATTTTCTCCCCGGAAAGCCCTTGGCTGCGGTAGCACCCCCATAAAAATGGAACTTATAATCAAAATCCATATTAGTATGGGCACGTTACGGAAGATTTCAACGTAGATTGTCATTAATTTTGCAACAATCCAGTTGTTTGATAACCTCAAAATACCCGCCGTCACTCCTAAAACTGTTGCCATTATGCAGCCTAGGAATGCAACCAACAAAGTGTTTAGTACTCCAACAAAGGCTGCGCGGAGGTGGCTTGACTGGCTATTATATTCAATAAGTCGTTGGTTAATATCGTAGCCCGCAGGATCCTCTAAAAAACCGTATGAAATATTCAATCCAGCTTTAGCTAAATTTTCAACTAAATTTTTTCCTAGATAAGCGATAATACAAATCAACACCAACAACGCAAAAAATTGAAATGTGTAGGATCTATACCTTTTGTCATTCAGCAGCATCGACAGCCGAAATGTTTCTCGCTCCGTTGAGATAGATGTAGACATAAAATAAAGAAACCTATTGCTGCCAAAACTAGTATTGGCTTTATTAAAACTGTTTTAGTAAAACTATAACCAGAGGGCACTAAATATGCGCCCTCTGGTATTAAATGTAAATATTAACGGAAAGGTGGAGAGTAGATCAGACCACCGTCTGTCCACATGGCGTTAACACCACGAGGCAAGCCAATAATAGTGCCCGCACCAATATTAGCTTCAAAGATCTCGCCATAGTTTCCTTCTGACATGATAGCTCTCTTAGCCCAATCAGCATCCAAACCTAGCATCTCACCCATAGTACCTTCTGAACCTAAAAGGCGGTTTATCTCTGCATTGTTAGTTCCTTCTGACAACTCTTCTGCATTTGCAGCTGTCACACCAAACTCTTCCGCAGTGATCAAAGCGTTCAAAGTCCAACGCACAACGTCACCCCATTCGTTATCACCATGACGGACTAACGGGCCCAATGGTTCTTTTGAAATGATTTCTGGAAGCACAACGTGATCTGTTGGAACTTCCTGGGTTGCACGACGCGCCGCAAGTGCAGAGCGGTCAGTAGTGAACATGTCACATGAACCTGCCATATAATTAGCCACAGCCTCAGAACCAGATTCCACCGGCAATGGTTCATAGCTCATGCCAATGCTCCGGAAGTGATCCGAAAGGTTGAGCTCACTTGTTGTCCCAGTCTGAATACATACTGTAACACCATCAATTTCTGGACTACTTGCTGAAGTTATCCCAGTCGATGCTTTGACCATAAAACCCTGACCATCGTAGTAGTTTACACCAACAAAATCAAACTTTAGGTCAACGTCACGGCTAAGCGTCCATGTTGTGTTGCGCGCCAACATATCAATTTCGCCAGATGCCAAAGAAGTGAAACGTGTTTTACCAGTGGTTGGAACAAATTGTATTGCATTATTATCGCCAAGAACTGCTGCGGCAACTGCGCGACATACAGCGATATCAAAGCCCTGCCATCTACCATTTGCATCTGGCTCTGCGAAGCCTGGAACACCGGTGCTCACACCACAATTTAGCGTGCCACGCGCTTTAACATCATCAAGGGTGCCAGCAGATACCAAACCAGCCGCAAGGCCAGCAACAGTTAACGCACCAAGAAATACGGTTTTTTTCATTTTTTACCTCATCCTATTGTCCATCCCAATCGAGACGGTCTGATCCAATCAAATTGATTGGTATGAATACAAGGGTTTCCCCCAGCACTGCTAAAGACCATGCCCAGTTTCATAGCATCAGGTCAATAGATGTATAAATAAATCGTTTAAAATATAGGAATTATTGCAGTTATTAGCTACAACATGTGAGGTGAAACTAGCATAAGCTACGTTTTTTGGCAGAGTTTAAAGAATCGGTTTGCATGCAAGAAAGCATCTCGCTTTATAGAGGCCGTGGCGTCAGCGTCAGCATCCTGCCCCCAGTGCTCGATTTGCCAGAGCTCATCCAGGCGAGACCAGGTCCACAACTCATCAACCTCAAAGGCACCAGCCTGGGCCGCCAAGCCTATCACAAGCGAGCCAGACATGCTTACAAGGTCATGTAGGGCCGCAAGCTGAAATGGTGTTTGTACTTCCACCTGCGCAGTAAGATTTCTAACCGAGTTTGCAGGCTGTTCAATATGAATCACACCCTTAACCGTGCGCAGCGGCGCATCCAGCGCATCAGCAGCCCAAGCCAAAATTGGATCCCAAGCCTGTTTTTGTTGTTCAATCAGCTCCTGTGGCGCCGGAGCACGATAGCATAAAAAATCATCTTCGCCATAGGCCGCAATAAGCGCCACAACTTCGGCCTGCTGCGGAGTTACTTTATCAATGGCAGCATTGGCAGATCGGGTCATTGGCATGGTTCTTGGGTCAATCTTATCGCTCTGAGCATCCCACTCAGCAACAATGGCCTCAGCCATGGCTTGGGTTGGCACGGCCAACGTTGCTTTTGCTGGCGTTTTTACCAAGCGATCATCTAGTAATATGACATGCTGCGTATCGCAGCACTCAGTAGCAACATTGCTCCAAAATCGTTTGGCGGCCCAATCACTCATGCGTCACTCCATAGGTTTTGAATTTCTGGCAATAAATCTTCAAAATGATCAATCACCATATCAGCATTTTCACCAATAACGCTGGCGCTATGGTAGCCCCAGCTTACGCCTATCGTTTTCAATCCCGCAGCGCGACCCATTTTCATATCAAAAGACGTATCACCGATCATTACACCACGAAATGCCCCAGTCTCAACCATGGCTTGCAATACCATCGCAGGATCTGGCTTTGAAGGGTGGTCATCTGCCACTTGTTTAGTAGAAAACCGCCCGGCTAGATCCGGATTGGACAGCACATAGTCCAATCCACGCCGAGATTTTCCTGTCGCTATACCAAGCACTAAATGTTCAACGCCCTTTAACAGATCCAAACAGGCCAACGCTCCAGGATAAAGTGGGGAAGGCCCCATAGTATGGCGCAGAATCGAAAAACTTTTTTTAAAGTTTGCCACCAAAGCCGCACGCTGTGCATCGTCTGCACCTGGGCAAAGCTGCTCAAAGGCCTCAAACAGCGACAATCCGATAATCGATAGCACCTCTTCACGACTAGGTAGTGACAAACCCTGCACCGAAAAAGCGATTTTCATGGCCTCCAATATATGAACTTGGCTGTCGATCAGAGTGCCGTCCACATCAAACAGTACCAGCGTGCGAGGTGCGAGTCATTCATCCCCCTCGAAAGGATCAAGCTCCACATCTCTTGGATCCCACTGCATTTGATCCCATGTACGCTGCATGTGTTCAGGCAACGGTGCTGTGAAAGACAACATCGCTTTTGTCACAGGGTGCTCCAACCTTAGATGTCGGGCGTGAAGGTGCATTTTCTTGCTAATGTCACCACCTAATTGCGCACCCCATCCATGCCCAAGGTTTTCTTGGCCAGAACCACCATACTTACCATCCCCTACTATAGGGTGGCCCATTTCGGCCATGTGCGCGCGCAGCTGATGGGTGCGGCCAGTCACAGGAACCAAAGCAATCCAAGCAGCACGGCTGCCCAATGGAGACAAAACAGCATAATCTGTGGTGGCGCGTTTTGCGCCAGGTGTTTTGGCAACTTCGTTGGGGTGCACGCACTGCATCTTTTCGCCTTCACCAGACGGACCATGCCCGCCTGCCTTGACCAAACCATATTTTATGGTACCCATTTTTGGATGAGGGACGCCAGCAACGACAGCCCAATAAATCTTGCGCGTCTCACGATGCCGAAAAGCTTCGGTCAAAGTAGCGGTCATCTGGCGCGTACGGCCCAGGATAAGAACGCCTGAAGTATCCTTATCAAGACGGTGCACCAGGCGTGGGTTTTCATCATAACCAAAACGCAAAGCCGGGGTCAAACCATCCACATGACGATGTTGCTTGCTGCCGCCCTGCACTGGCAAGCCTGGCGGCTTGTTCAACACGATAATTTGATCGTCACGGTAAAGAACACAAGCTTGAATCATCTTAGCGTCCGCATCAGTAATTTTCTTATCAACGATCGGTGGTGCTGGAGTGTTCGGCAGTGGTGGTACGCGTACGATTTGGCCTACTTCAACACGTGAGTTTGCCTTCACTCGGCCACCATCCACACGGATATCACCCTTGCGGCACATTTTTTCAATCTGGCCCTGTTGGACCTGTGGAAAATTGCGACGAAACCAACGATCAAGGCGCTGATCTCCGTCCCCCTCGTTTACTTCCAAAAGCTGTACTTGGCTCATGCCCATATCCCTCGCGCAATCATCAGACCCAATATTAGGCCCCCTATCGACAAGACAACTGAAATCACCACATAGGCCAAGGCTTGCCCCATCGCCCCGCGTTCGAATAAGTGGACAGCTTCCAGTGAGAAGGCCGAAAAGGTCGTAAACCCTCCCAACAAGCCAGTCAGCACAAAGGGGTTCAACTGTGTCACACCACGTTGTGTGGCAAATACCACAAATAGGCCCATAAAAAAGGAGCCCAAAACATTCACACCCAACACCGTAAGTGGAAACCCTGGGCCAACCAGACGCAGTATACCAACTCCAGCCAGAAACCGAAGGGCAGCACCAATTGACCCGCCAAGGGCCACTTGTAGAGTTGTCATAAGCATGTTGGTGCAATGTGCTGGAGCAGCCCGTTTGTCAACCACCGCGACGTGTACGCAGTTTTTCGAAATAGGCGAGCCTTTTAATCAACTCTCGCTCAAAACCACGCTCAACCGGCACATAATAACTCGGACGATCCATTCCATCAGGAAAATAATTTTGTCCCGAGAACCCATCCTCAGCATCATGATCATAGTTATAGCCACCACCATAGCCTTGATCCTTCATCAAATCAGTTGGTGCGTTCAATATGTGCTTAGGAGGCGGATGTGATCCAGTGCACTTTGCGTCCTGAACCGCGGACTTATAGGCCATGTAGGCCGCGTTGGATTTTGGTGCCAACGCAAGATAAGTCACAGCCTGCGCAAGAGCCAGTTCCCCCTCAGGACTGCCCAGCCGCTCATAGGTCTGCCAGGACTGCAGACACACACCCTGCGCCTGTGGATCTGCGAGACCAATATCTTCCACTGCCATTCGAGTGATCCTACGCGCTAAGTAACGGGGATCTTCTCCCCCAGCCAGCATCCGCGCAAACCAATAAAGGGCCGCATCAGGATCAGAGCCCCGAACAGATTTATGCAGAGCAGAAATCAAATTATAGTGGCTGTCCCCAGATTTGTCATAAATGGCTGCACGTTTCAATCCTGCTTCAATGACTTCACGCCTGGAAGCTATTGACTTGCAATAACCTGCTCGATCAAATTTAGTAAGCTGCGGCCATCACCATCCGCCATCTCCAATAGGCTTGTGCGGGCATCCATCTCCAGTGGCAGTTGCACCCCCGCCTCAGCCTCAGTGCGTTGCACTAGCAACTCCAATTCTTCTGGGTTTAAACGTTCTAGCACCATAACTTGCGCCCTAGAAAGTAAAGCATTATTCAATTCAAACGAGGGGTTCTCGGTAGTAGCGCCCACCAAAATGATTGTACCGTTCTCCATCAGGGGCAGAAAACTGTCCTGCTGAGCTTTATTGAACCGGTGTATCTCATCCACAAAAAGTAAGGTTCCCTGCCCGTTATCCCATCGGTTTTTGGCAGCTTCAAATACTTTACGGAGCTCAGGCACACCACTAAAAATGGCACTAATTTGAATGAAATGCAGATCCGTCTCCTGCGCCAAAAGCCGCGCAATGGTTGTTTTACCAACACCTGGTGGGCCCCAAAAAATAATCGAACCCAGAGCCTTAGCTGCCAACATCACCGAAAGCGGCCCCTCTGGGCCCAAAATTTGTTTTTGACCAATTACTTCAGCTAAAACTTGCGGCCGCAGGCGATCAGCCAAGGGCCTCAAACCGTTTGTTTTTGTGGGAGCCTCGCCCGCGGTTTCAAATAAATCAGTCATCAGCCATAACCCTAAGCATAAGAACCGAAAAGGGAAACAGTCATACACTTAGAACACTAGAAAATACCTGAAGTAGTCGGTGGTCTCTGGTGACTTGAGTTGCTTAAGAGGTGGGCAGAATATCAATTTATTTTACGCTTAAGTAAGCTGCACTTTGCAGCGAGCTGGAACTCTGCCGCGATATCAAAAGACCTGCAACAGCCGGTACCCTTAAAATTCAAGTTATAACTTCATTTAAACTTTGTGGTTCCATAACTAAATATATTAAATATTATAAATTTCTTAAGTAACTATTTTAATTTAACTTGAGTTATGGTCACGCCAATCACACAGAAAAACATCCTACTCAAACTCCAAGCCACCAGAAAAAGGCTACTAAACATAAAAAAGGCCCCAAACAAACACTGGAGCCTTTTAAAATCAAAAATTATCAAGCAGCATATACCGCGGCTGTTTCCAAGCGAACCTTATCAGGCAAGCCTTTAGCATCGACATCGCGGTCAACAAATTCGATTATCGCCATCGGCGCCATGTCACCGTAACGAAACCCAGCCTTCAAAACGCGCACATACCCACCTTGGCGTTCTGCATAGCGAGGACCAAGCACATCAAACAATTTCGTAACAAACATATGCTGCTTTAAACGGCTCATGGCCTGGCGACGTGCGTGCTCGTCTCCGCGCTTGCCCAAAGTGATTAGCTTTTCGATAATGGATTTCAATTCCTTTGCCTTAGGCAAGGTTGTTTTTATCTGTTCATGTTCAATCAAAGAACCAGCCATATTCGCAAACATAGCTTTTCGGTGTTCATGAGTTCGATTCAGTCGGCGGTAACCACGGGCGTGACGCATATTATTTCTCCGTTTACATTTTGCTTTGTCTGGGGGTCCATGCGAGTGAACCCCTCCCTATTGGGGCGGGATTGCCCAGTCAAACGGATGAGGGTTTTTACCCCGCCAACCACTTAGAAGTTATCTTCAAGCTTTTTGGCCAAGTCTTCTATATTGTCCGGTGGCCAATCATCGACGTCCATCCCCAGATGCAAACCCATGCTGGACAGGACTTCTTTAATCTCATTTAGAGACTTTCGGCCAAAGTTTGGCGTCCGTAACATTTCAGCTTCAGTTTTTTGGATTAAATCACCAATATAAACAATATTATCATTCTTCAGACAATTTGCAGATCGTACAGAAAGTTCTAGCTCATCTACTTTCTTAAGCAGTAGTGGATTAAAATCCAAACCATCGTCTTCAGATGCTGCATTGGCACTCTCGGGCTCTTCAAAGTTCACAAAGATCGATAATTGATCTTGTAAAATCCGAGCAGCGTAGGCCAAAGCGTCGTCTGGTGACAGAGAGCCATCAGTTTCAATCTTTAAAGTCAGCTTATCGTAATCCAAAACTTGACCTTCGCGAGTAGGCTGGACATCATAACTAACTTTTTTCACTGGCGAATAGATCGCGTCTATTGGGATTAGACCAATAGGTGCGTCTTCAGGCCGATTTTTATCAGCTGCAACATAGCCCTTACCGGTGTTAACGGTCAGTTCCATGAACAAATCAGCACCTTCATCCAAGTGGCATAAAATATGCTCCTTGTTTAGGATTTCAATTCCAGCGGATTCTACAATGTTACCAGCTGTAACAACCCCCGGGCCTTTGGCCTGAACGGTTAAACGCTTGGTGCCTTCGACTTCCATACGGACCGCAACACCTTTGAGGTTCAACACTATATCGGTCACGTCTTCGCGAACGCCAGCAACACTGGAAAATTCATGTAATACATTATCAATTTGTACGCTGGCAATCGCAGCACCTTGAAGTGATGACATCAGAACGCGGCGTAATGCGTTGCCCTAATGTGAGGCCAAAGCCCCGCTCTAATGGTTCGGCTATCAATGTAGCTTGGCGGCTAGGATCATTTCCCGGCTTAATCTCAAGCTGCATAGGTTTAATCAGCTCAGCCCAGTTCTTATGGATCATGCGGTCCTCCATTCTTGTCTTTGCTCCATGTCCCTATAAACAAAGACGCTCGAGGGAAAAAACGTCCAAAGGGCACACAGAATAATCAGTGCGCCCAGAGGTAATAAAATTTATACGCGGCGGCGCTTTGGTGGGCGGCAACCGTTGTGTGCCATTGGTGTAACGTCACGAATAGATGTAATGTTCAAACCCAAGGCGGCCAAAGCGCGCAGGGCGCTCTCACGACCGGAACCTGGTCCCTGAACTTCTACTTCTAGAGTTTTTACGCCATGATCTTGCGCTTTTTTGCCTGCGTCTTCAGCAGCCATTTGAGCTGCATAAGGTGTCGATTTCCGAGATCCTTTAAAACCACAAGTTCCAGAAGACGACCAAGCGATAGCATTACCCTGTACATCGGAGATCAATATTTTTGTGTTGTTGAACGAACTGTTTACATGCGCCACACCGGCTGCAATGTTTTTCCGCTCTTTGCGCTTAGGCGCTCTTTTATCACGTGCCATTTATCTGCCCTTACTTCTTCTTGCCAGCGATTGCTTTCGCTGGGCCTTTGCGCGTGCGCGCATTGGTGTGTGTCCGCTGACCGCGTACAGGAAGATTACGGCGATGACGCAAGCCACGGTAGCAGCCTTGATCCATCAAACGCTTAATGTTCATTTGAACTTCACGACGCAAGTCACCTTCAACTTTGTAAGTTGCGTCAATGTGCTCACGGATAGCGATGACTTCTGCATCACTCAGTTCATTCATTCGACGAGTCTCGTCGATTTTTGTACTGACACAGATTTCTTTGGCTGAAGTAAGGCCAATACCAGTAATATAGGTTAGGGCAATCGGGACCCTCTTATGGGTCGGGATGTTTACGCCGGCAATACGGGCCAAGGCATATTCCTTTTCAACTGCGGTTCCGTAATACCGGAACCTTTTTTCACAGATACAGGCCCGAGGCTAAATGCCGACGAGCCTGCGATGAGGTACTCTGAGCCATACGAAAGACTCTTACGATTCTCTTATTGTAGCCATCGTGAATTATGAGGGTTTCCACAAAACGTCAAGAGCTTAACCCAAGACTTCAGAGATAGACGATTGCACCTGCGTAATTTCATCTAAACCGTTTACAGAACTGAGTATTCCCTTGGCGTAATAATAGCCAATCAAAGGAGATGTTTCCTTATAATAAGCCATTAGTCTAGTCCTTAGACTGTCTTCGTTGTCATCAGAACGGCGAATAAAGTCAGAACCACCACATTGTGAACAATTTCCATTTGATGGAACCGGCTTGGAGATGTCGTTGTATCCCTCACCACAAGACCCACACGCAGATCGAGCGGTAACCCTGCGGACCAAAGCTTCGTCATCAACTTGCATTTGGACCACATGGTCCAGAGATGCCCCCTTTGAGGCCAACAAGAAACCCAAGGCGTCAGCCTGCGCCAAAGTACGCGGAAAACCGTCAAATATAAAACCACCGGCCGTATCGCCGTCAAGCTTTTCAGCAATCAGCGCTATTACAATCTCATCGGTTACAAGTTTGCCAGCGTCCATTACCGCAGCAACCCTGTCCCCAATCTCGGTTCCTGATGTTTTGGCACTGCGCAACATATCGCCCGTAGAAAATTGGACCATACCACGAGCTTCAACAAGTATTTTGGCCTGTGTTCCCTTACCGGCACCCGGAGGGCCAAGCAGAATAATGTTCATCGACGCGTTACCCCACCTTTTTTACCGCGGCGTTTACCACGAAGCTGTGACTTTTCGAGCAAACCATCATATTGATGCGCCAGCAAATGCGATTGAACTTGTTGGATAGTATCCATGCCCACAGACACAATGATCAAGATCGATGTGCCGCCAAAATAAGCCGTGATGGCGAACTGACTACGCAGAATTTCTGGAATCAAACACACAAGTGCAAGATATCCGGAGCCTAAAACTAATAGCCGAGTAACCACATAGTCCAGATACTCAGCCGTCTTGGCACCCGGACGGATGCCCGGCACAAAACCATTCTGACTTTTAAGGTTATCGGCAACTTCATCCGTCTTGAAGGAAACTTCACGGGTATAAAAATATGTGAAGAATATAATCATCGCAGTGAAGAAAGCCAGATAAGCAGGCTGACCAGGGCCAAAATATGCCAGAACCGTCGACATGACTGGTCCAGATTGGCCACCAGAGAATGTGGCAAGCGTTGTTGGCAATAGGAGTAGTGCAGAAGCAAAGATCGCTGGAATAACACCTGCTGGGTTCACCTTGATCGGCAAGTGGCTAGAGCCGCCATCGTATACCTTCATACCAACTTGACGACGTGGGTATTGAATATGAACTTTACGCAGGCTGCGCTCCATAAATACAACAAAAGTCAGGGTCATCACTAGCATAGCAATTACGCCAAGCATTGTACCTGTGCCGATTGCGCCTGACCGGCCCTGGGTAAAGAATTGGCCAAAAGCTGCTGGAAGCTCCGAAATTATTCCAATGAAGATGATCAAGGAGATACCATTGCCAATACCACGCGCAGTAATTTGCTCACCGAGCCACATCAACAACATTGTTCCACCGACCAACGTGATCACACAAGCAGCCATAAAGAAAAAGCCTGGCTCGGAAGCGAGGTCGCCGGCTTGCAAGCTGGCCGCTAAACCATAAGCTTGGAAACTTGCCAACAGCACAGTACCATAACGGGTGTATTGATTGATCTTCTTGCGCCCCTGCTCGCCTTCTTTCTTTAGCTGCTTGAGTGGCTCCCACATGGCGCCCAAAAGCTGCACAATGATAGAGGCTGAGATATAAGGCATGATGCCAAGTGCAAAAATGCCCATGCGCGCCAAGGCGCCACCGGTAAACATCGACAATACACCACCAATACCTGATGAAGCTTGATCCATGAATGCCTTCAAAGCAATAGCATCGATCCCAGGCACAGGGATATAAGTCCCTATGCGGTACACGATCAACAGACCTACTGTAAAAAAGATACGTTGACGCAATTCCGTGGCTTTACCAAAGGTACCCCAGCTTAAATTTGCAGCCATTTGTTCAGCAGCAGATGCCATTTGAAAACTCCCTAAAACAATACCGCCGCCAATACGGGTTCCCCGATGGCGGCGTTTGGAAACTAAAAGTTATGTAAGCAGCTTAAAGCCTGCTCGCAACCACCTATTCTGCAGAAGATACAGTTGGCAGCAAAGTAAGAGAACCACCAGCCGCTTCAACAGCAGCTTTTGCTGTACCCGATGCCCCTGTAACAGTAATCTTAATTTTAGCTGCAAACGCGCCCTTCGCCAAAATCCGTACGCCGTCAAGCTTACGACGTACCAAACCTGAGGCTATCAAGCTATCTTCAGTAATTTCACCGATTAACTTACCTTCATCAATAAATTTTTGAATGAGGCCCAAATTAACAACAGAAAATGCTTTGCGGTTTGGCTTACTAAAGCCACGCTTTGGCAAGCGTTGGTACAATGGCATTTGACCGCCTTCGTAACCTTTAATTGCTACACCAGAACGGGATTTCTGGCCCTTCATGCCACGACCGGCGGTTTTACCTTTTCCCGAACCAGGACCACGCGCAATGCGTTTTTTTGTTTTTGTTGCACCAGGGTTGTCGTGCAGTTCATTGAGTCTCATGTCGCTTCTCCTTTGCCGGATATGGCCCCTGAAGCGAAAGCGGGCCAACCACGGCTTAATTGATTCTAGGCGCAGAAAACTGGCCATTAATGGCGTATAGTGGGGGCCTTGATTGGGATCAAGGGTAAAGGTTGCTCCATACGCCCTCAGTCGCACATCTCAGAGGTCATATCGAAATAAAGAACCCATCTTGTTTCCAGATGGGTTCTTATACTGTTAGCACAGCAGGCAATGCCCCTAGAGCAATTAACCCTTTTCTTCGATAATCTGAACCATGTGCGAAATCTTATTGACCATGCCACGTACAGAAGGAGTATCTTCCAATTCCCGTGTACGATGCATTTTGTTCAGGCCGAGGCCGATCAGCGTCTGACGCTGTTTGGCGGGACGGCGGATCGGTGAACCGATTTGTTTTACAACGATGGTTTTAGCCATGAGTCCGCTCCTTAAGCTTCTGCAGGTTCAGCAGCGACAACCGGTGCATCACCCCTATTCAGGATGTCTGCAACCTTCTTGCCACGGCGTTGAGCAACCATCCGTGGGCTACTTTCTTTTTGTAGGCCATTCAATGTAGCGCGGATCATATTGTATGGATTTTGAGACCCAATTGATTTCGCTACAACGTCTTGCAGACCCAACATTTCAAAAACAGCACGCATTGGACCACCGGCAATAATACCGGTACCTTGTGGCGCAGAACGCATCACGACTTTACCAGCACCATGTCGGCCTTCCATATCGTGGTGCAGCGTCCGACCTTCGCGCAATGGCACGCGGATCATCTGGCGCTTGGCTTGTTCCGTAGCTTTACGGATCGCCTCAGGCACCTCTTTCGCTTTACCTTTGCCAAAACCGACACGACCTTTTTGGTCGCCGACCACAACCAGAGCAGCAAAGCCAAAGCGCTTACCACCTTTTACAGTTTTGGATACGCGGTTGATCGCAACCAAGCGATCAGAAAATTCTGGAGTTTCTTCGCGTTCGCGACGATTGCCCCGTTGGTTATTTCTCTCAGCCATTTTGGCCTCCTGAACTGCGGGCGCCAAGCACCCTATGTCTGCGATGTCCGTCGGCTTGTGGCCCCGGCATCATCGAGGCGGGCATACCGCTCGCCTACACTAATTTTAGAATTTCAACCCGCCTTCACGAGCAGCTTCGGCCAAAGCCTTGACTTTCCCGTGAAAGAGACGACCGCCACGGTCAAAGAGTACTTCTTCAACACCTGCTTTTTTTGCACGCTCTGCAATAACAGAGCCAACTTTTGCAGAGGCGTCCACATTGTTTTTACCGAAAAAACCAAGGCCCTTTTCAAGAGTAGACGCCGATGCCAAGGTTACACCTTGTATATCGTCAATCACCTGAACCGAAATATTTTTCGAGGAGCGGTGAACCGACAACCGGGGCTTCCCAGTGTTGATTTTCCGCAATTTGTTCCGAACGCGCAGGCGGCGCTTCAGAAACAGAGTTCTTTTGCTATTAGCCATTTCCTGGGTCCCTACTTCTTCTTACCTTCTTTACGGAAGATATACTCATCTTTGTATTTGATACCTTTGCCCTTATAAGGCTCTGGTTTCCGCCATTCGCGAATATTTGCCGCGACTTGGCCAACGAGTTGTTCATCCGTTCCTTCAACTGTGATTTCAGTTGGCTTGGCGGCCGTAACTGTCACACCTGTCGGAATATCGAAATTTACGTCATGGCTATAACCCAGAGACAATTTCAGGACACTACCCTGAACCTGCGCCCGGTAACCAACACCATTAATCTCAAGCTCTTTTTTGAAACCGGCAGAAACGCCAGTCACCAAATTAGCGATCATACTACGGGACATACCCCATTGCTGACGCGCACGCTTGGATTTGCCGCGGGGCTCAACCGATACGTTATTTTCTTGTACTGTGATTGTCACATCATCAGTGGCGGTGAAGCTACGAGTCGCTTTTGGACCTTTAACTTCAATGGTCTGGCCGGACACAGATGCAGAAACACCTGAGGGCAGCTCGACCGGTTTTTTACCAATACGAGACATACCTTACTCCTAGAAGACCGTGCAGAGCACTTCGCCACCAACATTGTTGGCTCGTGCGCTAGAATCCGACATCACACCCCGAGAGGTGGAGACAATCGACACACCCAAGCCCTGACGGACCACAGGGATGTCTTTTACACCCAAATAAACACGGCGACCAGGCTTAGAAACGCGCTTCACTTCGCGAATTACAGGCGTACCATCATAATATTTGAGGCTGATTTCGATAGCTGGATGGCCATCTTTACCAGTAGTTTTTTCATAGCCGCGGATGTAGCCTTCGTCAGCTAGGACATCCAATACCCATGCACGCCCCTTAGAAGCAGGCGTTTCCACTGTAGATTTGCCGCGCAACGAAGCGTTGCGAATACGTGTCAGCATATCACCGATAGGATCGTTCATTTTTTAAACTCCTTACCAGCTTGACTTAACCATACCGGGGATCTGGCCAGATGAGCCAAGTTCCCGCAGCGCGATCCGGCTAACCTTTAGCTTACGATAGTAAGCGTGAGGACGTCCGGTGAGCTGACAGCGGTTATGAAGTCGTGTTGCAGATGAATTACGTGGCAATTTTGCTAGCTTAAGCTGTGCCTTGAAACGCTCTTCCATGGGGCGGGATTCGTCGCGCGCGATGCCTTTAAGCTCAGCACGTTTGGTGGCATACTTGTCCACCAACTTCTGGCGCTTCACTTCGCGGGCGATCATTGATTTTTTAGCCATATCGCAGATCCTTAGCTGTTGAAGGGCATGTTGAAATGCTTCAACAGCGCTTTGGCTTCTGCATCCGACTTAGCGTCAGTACAGATAATGATGTCCATGCCCAGCATGTCGATGACAGTATCGAAATCGATTTCTGGAAACACGATGTGCTCTTTAAGGCCCATGGCATAGTTGCCACGACCATCGAACGAAGAACTTTTCACGCCGCGAAAGTCACGTACACGTGGCAATGCAATTGTGATCAGACGGTCCATGAATTCATACATGCGATCACCACGTAAAGTAACCTTGGTACCCAAAGGCATGTCTTCACGCACTCGGAAACCCGCAATGGAATTCTTGGCTTTAGTAACCACGGCCTTTTGACCTGCAATCAATGTCAGGGCTTCTTGGGCGTGCTTTACTTTTTTGGTGTCCTTGACGGCATCACCGACACCCATATTTAGAACAACTTTATCTAAACGTGGTATCATCATGTCGCTCTTGTAACCAAACTCTTCCTTCATTGCGGCCTTAATTTCAGTCGCATAAAGTGTTTTTAAACGCGGAGTGTAGCTTGCTGTGTCCAACATTATACAGTCTCCCCAGTTGATTTCGCAAAACGCACTTTTTTGCCGTCTTCTTCACGGAAGCCAATGCGGGTTGCCTTACCCTTGCTGTCAATCAGAGCCAAGTTTGACAACTGGATTGGCATCGCTAGTGGAATGCGGCCGCCCTGATCGGACTGCGATTGCTTAGTATGTCGAATGGCCATGTTCAGGCCGTCCACTATAGCTTTACCAGCAGATGGATTTACAGAGGAAATTTCGCCCTGCTTACCTTTATCTTTACCAGTCAAAACGACGACTTTGTCGCCCTTTTTTAATTTAGCAGCCATATCAAAGCACCTCAGGTGCAAGAGAGATGATTTTCATGAAATTCTTGGCGCGCAACTCCCGAACTACTGGGCCAAAGATACGTGTACCTACTGGCTCATTAGCATTGTTGAGAATAACTGCTGCATTACGATCAAAACGGATCGCCGTACCGTCTTCACGGCGAACTTCTTTGGCTGTGCGAACGACAACGGCCTTACGGACGTCACCCTTCTTAACACGGCCACGTGGGATGGCTTCCTTAACCGAGACAACGATAACGTCACCTACGGATGCGTACTTACGCTTGGAACCACCCAAAACCTTGATGCACTGAACACGGCGTGCGCCGCTATTATCAGCTACATCCAGATTTGTTTGCATCTGGATCATGTGGTTACTCCCGACCTATGGGGTGCGATGCCGCAATATCCCCCAGGGTTTCGATTAATCTGCGAGGTTATTCTGCAATAACTTCCCAGCGTTTAGTTTTCGATTTAGGTGCGCATTCTTGGATACGAACGAGATCACCTACATTGAAAGCATTCTTTTCATCGTGGGCCCGATACTTCTTGGACTTACGAATAGTTTTCTGAAGCAAAGCGTGCTTGAAGCGGCGCTCTACTGATACAGTCACGGTCTGTTCATTTTGGTTCGATGTAACGACGCCGGACAGGATACGTTTGGGCATAAGGCTTACTCCTCGCCTGCGGCGGCGGCCGCTTTTTGATTTAAAATTGTGTTAACACGTGCTACGCCACGACGTACTTGACGCATACGGCTTGTGTTTTCCATTTGGCCAGTCGCCTGCTGAAAACGCAGATTAAAAGCCTCTTTTTTTAATGCTACCAGCTCATCACGGAGCTGGTCCGGGGTTTTATCCCGAAGTTCGTTGGCATTCATAGCCTTTTCCTTTCAACATCACCAGCTGGCGCTCGAAGGGTTACCCTGATTCCAGTGGAGATCATGATGAACTGCTTTAGTGGGGAATGCAGCACTTAGCAACCCCAATAACTCTATTTTCTAGGGGCTCTCACTCCACCAATTGCCGAGAGGGCTCAATAGGCACACCACAGCGAGAGAAACCACCTCAATTCTCTCTCGTACTAAGCCAATCAGTCAGATAGAATACAAACATGTCTGATATTAAATCGCTTTTCGCAACCCGCCTTTACCAAACAAGCTTGACCAAATTGGGTCAGGCTGTTGACTCCTCAGAGTTAGAAAACTCCTGCCTTGCTATTGCTGAGGACGATGAAGCTGGCCAAGCTTGGTGCGAGGAAAACGATTTCCCCGGCTATACCAGCTACGCCTCACTCACAGATCTTGATTGGCGCTTCCCAATTTTTACGGAAGTCATCCAAGCGCTCAACCAACACGTTGAAGCTTTTGCGCAGGATCTTGAATTTGACCTAGGAGATAAAAGGCTCGCCCTCGACAGCTTATGGATCAACATCCTACCCTTTGGTGGAGTTCATACGGCTCATATACACCCTCACTCAGTAATAAGTGGGACCACCTATGTCGCAATGCCTAAGGGCACAAGCGCCATTAAGTTTGAAGACCCGCGACTGGCAATGATGATGGCAGCACCCACCCGCACCAAAACGGCACGCGAAGAGCTACAAGCCTTTATCTATGCCAAACCACAGGTTGGAGATGTTTTGCTTTGGGAAAGCTGGCTGCGCCATGAGGTACCAATGAATATGGCTGATGAAGATCGTATCTCCGTAAGCTTTAATTATAGTTGGTCATAAAACTAAATAGCCCCCGCCGATCGCTCGGCAGGGGCTGGATTTGATAAGGCAGGCGGCCCGAGTCAAGCTGTTTACCAATCTTCGCGGACAACAACGCGAGTTTTGATAGGAAGTTTCATTGCAGCAAGGCGCAAAGCCTCACGGGCAACAACGTCCGAGACACCATCAATTTCGAACATAACCCGACCAGGTTTGACCTTGGCAGACCAAAAATCAACTGAACCTTTACCTTTACCCATCCGAACTTCAGTTGGCTTAGATGTTACGGGCACGTCTGGGAAAATCCGGATCCATACACGGCCTTGACGTTTCATGTGACGCGTCATGGCACGACGAGCAGCCTCAATCTGGCGCGCGGTAATGCGCTCAGGTTGAGTGGCTTTGAGGCCGAATGAGCCAAAATTAAGAGTGCTGCCACCCTTAGCTTCGCCATGGATACGGCCTTTGTGCATCTTGCGGAATTTAGTACGCTTTGGTTGAAGCATTTTTCTTCTCCTTAGCGGTCGTTGCGGCGATTGCCACCTGCACCACGAGGTGCTGGGCCATCTTGCAATTCTTGCGATTTACGATCACGCGCTGCTGGATCATGTTCCATGATTTCACCTTTGAAAATCCAAACCTTGATACCAATGATACCATAAGCGGTTAAACCTTCTGCTGGAGAATAATCAATATCAGCACGAAGGGTGTGCAACGGAACTCGTCCCTCACGGTACCATTCCGTACGCGCGATCTCAGCACCGCCCAAGCGACCTGCAACATTCACACGAATACCCAAGGCACCCATCCGCATTGCACTCTGAACTGCACGCTTCATAGCACGACGGAAGGAAACTCGGCGCTCCAATTGCTGTGCAATACTTTCGGCAACCAATGCAGCGTCAAGCTCAGGCTTGCGCACTTCAACAATATTGAGGTGCAGCTCGCTATCAGTCATAGAGGCAACTTTTAGACGCAGGCCTTCGATATCTGCACCTTTTTTACCAATGATAACTCCTGGACGTGCTGTATGGATTGTGACCCGACATTTTTTGTGCGGACGTTCAATGATCACACGGCTAATGCCGGCTTGTTTGCACTCTTTAGCTACGAATTCCCGAATTTTCAGGTCCTCGAGTAAAAGGTTTCCATAGTCTTTAGTATCTGCATACCAACGACTGTCCCAGGTACGGTTAATCTGAAGACGCATACCAATTGCGTTGACTTTATTTCCCATTACGCTTGCTCCTCAACCTGGCGAACCAAAATAGTCAATTCGGAAAATGGTTTAACGATTTTTCCAAACCGGCCACGGGCGCGAGGCCTACCACGCTTCATGGTCAAGTTCTTACCGACATATGCTTCGGCCACTAACAGCTCATCAACATCAAGATTATGATTGTTTTCAGCATTAGCAATTGCAGACTGAAGACATTTTTTTACATCGTCAGCAATACGCTTCTTAGAGAAGGTAAGATCGGTCAAAGCTTTGTTAACCTTTTTGCCACGTATCATTTGGGCAACCAAGTTTAGCTTTTGCGGGGACGTCCGAAGCATGCGCGTTTTCGCCATTGCTTCATTATCAGCCACGCGGCGGGGATTTTTATCCTTGCTCATAGCTTATTTCCGCTTCGCTTTTTTATCGGCCGTGTGCCCGTGATATGTGCGGGTCGGCGAAAATTCACCAAACTTTTGGCCAATCATTTCTTCAGTTACATTGACAGGAATATGCTTCCGGCCGTTATAAACACCAAAGGTCAAACCCACAAATTGGGGCAAGATTGTTGAACGACGCGACCAAATCTTGATAACATTATTACGATCGCTTTCGCTGGCTGCTTCGGCTTTCTTAAGCACGTAAGCATCAACAAAAGGACCTTTCCATACGGAACGAGACATCTATTAGCGCCCCTTTTTCTTGGCGTGACGCGAGCGAATAATCAGCTTTTGCGACGCTTTGTTTTTATTGCGAGTACGGGCGCCCTTGGTTGGCTTCCCCCAAGGGGAAACCGGGTGACGACCACCAGACGTCCGACCTTCACCACCACCGTGCGGGTGATCGACCGGGTTCATGACCACACCACGTACAGATGGACGAACGCCCTTGTGACGCATGCGACCGGCTTTACCGAAGTTCTGGTTTGAATTGTCCGGGTTCGACACAGCACCGATGGTAGCCATGCATTCCTGGCGCACCAAACGCAACTCACCGGATGACAGGCGAATCTGCGCATAGCCACCATCCCGCCCAACAAACTGAGCATAGGTCCCTGCAGCACGGGCAATCTGCCCACCCTTACCGGCTTTCAGCTCAATATTGTGGATTATTGTACCAATGGGCATGCCTGAAAAAGGCATTGCGTTGCCAGGTTTAATATCGGCTTTTGCAGCCGCAACAACCTTGTCACCAATAGCCAAACGCTGTGGTGCTAGTATGTAAGCTTGCTCACCGTCTTCATATTTAATGAGAGCGATAAATGCTGTCCGGTTCGGGTCATATTCGATCCGTTCCACTGTTGCTGAAACATCAAACTTATTCCGTTTGAAGTCCACGATACGGTAAAGGCGTTTTGCCCCACCGCCGCGACGACGTGATGTGATCCGTCCGGTGTTGTTCCGGCCGCCCGATTTTGTCAAACCCTCTGTGAGAGTCTTGACAGGACGACCTTTCCAAAGCTCCGAACGGTCGATCAGTACCAGCCCACGCTGGCCTGGCGTCGTCGGTTTATACGACTTTAATGCCATGCTTTCTGTCTTCCGTTTGCTTCATGCAGTCCCAAAAGACTGCTGGTGTTTAGGGCCCCGAAGGTCCCCGTTCTGATTGGGTTTCCCAAAACGTCAACACCCCAGACGAATCTGGAGTGAATAGCGTTGTTGGCTGATAGCAGGGGGGTGCAATAGAGGCAAGAGGTAGGTACGGGATCCACATACTAAATAGACCTTTAAGTCTCCTTCTAGCGCGGAACCCTTGATCCCAAAATGCAGTCGGCGTACTGCAGTAGGTGACAATCCTAAAAAAAGCCCCACCGCTTCCGGCAGGACTTCTCTAGCTCAAGTTTACACCGTTACAGGCCGGTGGAGACGTCGATTGTGTTACCTTCTTCAAGGGTCACGTAGGCTTTCTTAACGTCTTTACGTCTACCCAACATGCCGCGGAAGCGCTTAGCCTTACCCTTGGTGATGGTAGTGTTAACCGCCTTAACTTTCACATCAAACAAGCTTTCTATCGCTTCCTTGATGGTAGGTTTATTACTGTCAATCGCCACTTCAAATACAACAGCACCATTCTCAGATGCCATAGTTGTTTTTTCAGTGATGATCGGCTTGCGGATCACATCGTAATGTTCTGGTTTCGCGCTCATTTCAAACGGGCCTCCAAAGCTTCCAAACCTGCTTTAGTGATCACCAAGGTGTCACGTTTCAGGATATCAAACACATTTGCACCCATTGTTGGCAAAATATCCAAGCCCTCAATGTTACGTGCAGCCTGTGCAAAGTTTTCATTCACAGCAGCGCCATCAATGATCAAAGCTCGTTTCCAACCTAAGTTTGCTATCATTTTGGCGAGCGCACCTGTTTTACCGTCTGAAACAGCCGCATCAATCACGACCAGTTCACCGGCTTTGGCTTTCGCTGACAAAGCATGCTTTAGGCCTAGTACGCGCACTTTCTTGGGTAGGTCGTGCCCATGACTGCGAGGAGTCGGGCCCTTATAAACACCACCACCACGGAAAATCGGGGCGGAACGAGCACCGTGACGAGCGCCGCCAGTACCCTTCTGACGATAGATTTTCTTAGTGGAGTAGCTCACTTCCGATCGTGTTTTGACCTTATGAGTGCCAGCCTGAGCGTTGTTACGCTGCCAGCGCACAACACGGTGCAGAATGTCAACGCGTGGCTCAAGGCCAAACAGCGCCTCGTTAAGATCAATAGAACCGGCTTTACCGCCGTCTAGTTTGATGACATCTAGTTTCATGCTTCACCGCCTTCCGCAGGAGCGTCAGCTACGGGAGCTTCGACCTGTGCGGCTGCTGTTTTGATGGCTGCTGGAAAAGGAACGCCATCAGGCAATTTCTTTTTCATCGCATCTTTGATTGTGACCCAGCCACCTTTAGAACCTGGTACAGCGCCCTTGACCATGATCAAACCGCGATCCGCATCGGTGCGAATAACTTCCAGATTTTGGGTTGTGACTTTCGCCGCACCCATATGACCAGCCATTTTCTTGCCCTTGAACACTTTACCGGGATCTTGGCACTGGCCAGTGGAACCGTGCGAACGGTGGCTAATAGAAACACCGTGCGTTGCACGCAGACCTTTAAAGTTCCAACGCTTCATAGCGCCCTGAAAACCTTTACCGATTGATGTACCAGACACATCAACCATTTGGCCTTCAAGAAAGTGCTCAGCTGAAATTTCAGCACCCACTTCTATAAGGTTTTCTGCAGAAACCCGAAACTCAGCAACTTTGCGTTTAGGCGCAACATTAGCCTTCGCGAAATGTCCGCGCATGGCTTGGCTTGTACGTTTTGCTTTCGCAGAACCGGCACCTAATTGTACGGCTGTATAGCCATCCAAATCGGCGGTCCGTTGTGCAACAACCTGCAACCCATCTAAAGACAGAACAGTCACTGGGATCTGTTTACCATCTTCCATAAACAGTCGGGTCATGCCGACTTTTTTTGCAATAACTCCAGAGCGCATTTTTTATACTCCCCTTAAACTGAGATTTGCACATCAACACCGGCGGCCAGGTCGAGCTTCATCAGCGCGTCCACGGTCTGTGGTGTTGGATCAACGATATCCAGCAGGCGTTTGTGCGTGCGGATTTCAAACTGGTCACGAGATTTTTTATCGACGTGAGGACCACGTAAAACAGTAAACTTCTCGATCTTATTTGGCAGCGGGATTGGACCACGTACCTGCGCACCAGTCCGTTTGGCGGTGTTGACAATCTCTTGTGTGGACGCATCCAGCACACGATGGTCAAACGCCTTCAGACGAATGCGGATATTTTGACTTTGCATTTCGTTACCCCTTTCCAGGGCTTGAAGTGTGTTGATAGGAGGACTGGCAAACCAGTCCTCGTCGAACGAATGCAGGCCTCAATTTAGAGGCCTGCGTTAATAATTACTCGTGGATTTTAGAAACAACACCAGCGCCAACCGTACGGCCGCCTTCGCGGATAGCAAAGCGCAAGCCCAGTTCCATGGCAATAGGGGCGATCAGCTCAACGTTGAACTTCAAGTTATCACCAGGCATGACCATTTCTGTACCCTCTGGGAGAACAACTGTGCCTGTTACGTCTGTAGTCCGGAAGTAAAACTGTGGACGGTAATTGGCGAAGAATGGTGTATGACGACCACCCTCATCTTTGGTCAGAATATATGCTTCTGCTTCAAATTTAGTGTGTGGCTTAACAGAACCTGGCTTGCAAAGGATTTGGCCGCGCTCAACACCAGCACGGTCGATACCGCGCAACAGAACGCCAACATTGTCGCCAGCCTCCCCACGGTCCAACAATTTGCGGAACATTTCAACGCCAGTACAAACAGATTTCGTTGTATCGCGGATACCCACGATTTCAATCTCTTCACCCACATTGATCACACCACGTTCAATACGGCCAGTTACAACTGTTCCACGACCTGAGATCGAGAATACATCCTCGATTGGCAGTAAGAAAGGTTGGTCAACAGCCCGAGCTGGTGTTGGGATGTATTCGTCAACAGCAGCCATCAACTTTGAGATGGATTCTGAACCAATTGCAGCATCACGATCTTCCAAAGCAGCCAAGGCAGAGCCTGGGATAATTGGAATGTCATCGCCAGGGTATTCGTATTTGGACAACAATTCACGAATTTCCATTTCAACCAATTCCAACAACTCATCGTCGTCAACTTGGTCAACTTTATTCATGTAAACAACCATGTAAGGAATACCAACTTGGCGACCCAACAAAATGTGCTCACGAGTCTGTGGCATTGGGCCATCAGCCGCATTCACAACCAAGATCGCACCATCCATTTGTGCCGCACCAGTGATCATATTCTTCACGTAGTCAGCGTGGCCTGGGCAATCAACGTGCGCGTAATGGCGCGCTTCAGTTTCATACTCAACGTGAGCGGTGGAAATAGTAATACCACGTGCACGCTCTTCAGGTGCCGAGTCAATCGACGCATAATCCTGAAAGTCTCCAAATTGCTTCGTGATCGCAGCCGTCAAGGTTGTCTTGCCGTGGTCAACATGACCAATCGTGCCGATATTTACGTGTGGTTTTAAACGTTCAAACTTTGCTTTGGCCATGGGAGGCTCCTCTTTTTTGTTCGTGGCGGTGGGCAGAATGCCCACCCTACGGGTTTATGTAGGGTGGGCCGATGGCCCACCACGTTTATGCAAATTTCGCCTGAATCTCTTCAGAGATATTCGACGGAACAGGCTCATAATGGTCAAACTGCATTGAAAAGTTGGCGCGGCCAGAAGACATCGAGCGCAAGGTATTGATGTATCCAAACATGTTGGCCAGTGGGACAAATGCATCAATCGCAATTGCATTGCCACGACCGTCTTGGCCCTGAACCTGGCCACGACGGGATGTCAGATCCCCAATGATACCACCAGTATATTCGTCCGGCGTTATCACTTCGACTTTCATAATGGGCTCAAGTAATTTAGCTCCTGCCAGACGCATGCCTTCGCGCATACACATCCGTGATGCGATCTCAAAGGCCAGAACTGATGAGTCAACATCGTGATATTTACCCTCAAGCAGAGCCACTTTAAAGTCGATCACAGGGAAGCCAGCCAAAGGACCGCTATCCATTACAGAGCGGATTCCCTTTTCTACACCAGGGATATATTCCTTTGGAACAGATCCACCAACAACGCGAGATTCAAAAGAATAACCTTCGCCCGGAATGGTTGGAGTAATCAATAATTTTCACTTCAGCAAACTGACCTGAACCACCCGATTGTTTTTTGTGGGTATAGCTATGCGTCACTTCATGGCCGATAGTTTCACGATAAGCCACTTGCGGGGCACCGATATTAGCCTCCACTTTAAATTCGCGACGCATGCGGTCCACTAGAATATCAAGGTGTAACTCACCCATCCCCTTCATGATCGTCTGACCCGACTCAATATCAGTTTCGACACGGAAAGAAGGATCCTCAGCAGACAGACGCTGCAAAGCCAAGCCCATTTTTTCTTGGTCACCCTTTGTTTTAGGCTCAATGGCAATCTCGATTACAGGTACCGGGAAAAGTCATTGTCTCCAGAACAACCGGAGCATTCACAGCACAAAGCGTGTCACCCGTAGTCGTCTCTTTTAAGCCGCCAAGAGCGATGATGTCGCCTGAAAATGCTTCAGAGATTTCATCACGGTCATTGGAGTGCATAATCATCATGCGGCCAACCCGTTCTTTTTTACCCTTGGTTGAGTTCAAGAAATTGTCACCTTTTTCCAACTTACCGGAGTAAATTCGCGTAAAGGTCAAAGAGCCCACAAATGGATCATTCCAAATTTTAAACGCAAGAGCTGAGAAACGGCATGTCATCATCTGCACGGCGAGCTTGATCGCGAGTTTCCGTCTCATCACCAGGCTTGAAACCCATGTAGTCAACCACATCAACGGGGCTAGGCAAATAGTCAATAACTGCATTCAACAGTGGCTGAACAGCCTTATTTTTAAATGCTGAGCCACCAAGCACCGGCACGAATGCCATAGATAAAGTCGCCTTACGAATTAGTTTGCGCAAAGTAGCAACATCAGGCTCATTGCCCTCCAAGTACTCCATCATCGCATCGTCATCTTGATCAACAGCCGCTTCAACCAACTTACTACGCCATTCAGCAGCAGATTCTTGCAGGCTTTCACGTATAGGGGCTTTTATCCAAGAAGCACCAAGATCTTCACCCTCCCACAGCCACTCTTCCATAGTGACAAGATCAACCAAACCTTCAAGCTCAGTTTCAGCCCCAATTGGGAAAGATATTGGAATAGCACTTGCGCCAGTACGGTCTTCGATCATGGCAACGCAGTTAAAAAAGTCGGCTCCAGTTTTGTCCATTTTGTTAACAAAAACCATCCGCGGAACTTTATAGCGATCAGCCTGACGCCAAACCGTTTCAGTTTGTGGCTCAACACCAGCATTCCCATCCAAAACACAAACCGCACCATCCAGAACAGCCAATGACCGTTCGACCTCAATAGTGAAATCAACGTGACCAGGCGTATCGATAATATTGAAACGATGCTTAGGGCCTTCCGGCGTCACACCGTCTTCGGTGCGCTCCCAGAAAGTAGTCGTCGCGGCAGACGTAATAGTTATACCACGTTCCTGCTCTTGCTCCATGTGGTCCATGGTTGCAGCACCATCGTGCACTTCACCGATGTTATGCTCTTTACCAGTATAATAAAGGATACGTTCAGAACAAGTAGTCTTACCTGCATCAATGTGTGCAATGATACCGAAGTTGCGGTACAGCTCTAGTGGATATTCGCGTGCCATATCTGTTTAGCCTCTGTGGGGTTACCAGCGGTAATGGCTGAACGCTTTATTTGCGTCGGCCATTTTGTGAGTATCTTCGCGCTTTTTGACGGCGTTGCCGCGGGATTGCACCGCGTCCAACAATTCACCGGCAAGACGCTCTTCCATAGTGTTCTCATTACGCTTGCGGCTAGCTGTAATCAGCCAGCGAATAGCAAGAGCTTCGCGACGCTCAGGACGCACTTCAACAGGTACCTGATACGTAGCCCCACCAACGCGGCGCGAACGCACCTCGACAGAAGGTTTAATGTTTTCTAATGCTTCGTGGAACATCTCGATAGGCGCGCGCTTTACTTTCGTTTCAACACGCTCAAGAGCGCCATAAACGATGCGTTCAGCTATGGATTTTTTACCATCAAGCATCAAGTTGTTCATAAATTTTGTTAGTACGAGATCACCATATTTGGCATCAGGTAAAACAGATCGCTTTTCAGCGGCGTGACGACGTGACATATCTTGATTCCCTTACTTAGGACGCTTCGCGCCGTATTTAGAACGACGCTGCTTACGATCTTTGACACCCTGGGTATCTAGAACCCCGCGCAGAATGTGATAGCGCACACCGGGAAGGTCTTTGACCCGTCCACCACGAATGAGAACAACCGAGTGTTCTTGTAAGTTGTGGCTTTCACCGGGGATGTAGCTGATGACTTCAAAACCATTGGTCAGGCGCACTTTTGCTACCTTCCGCATCGCCGAGTTCGGCTTTTTTGGAGTTGTTGTGTATACGCGTGTACAAACGCCACGTTTTTGTGGACATTCTTGCAAGTGCATAGACTTGCTACGTTTTATTTTAGGCTGCCGGGGTTTCCGGATCAGCTGTTGGATCGTTGGCATTGGCGGTTCTCTTCCCGTCTAGACAAATAAGGTGATGGGAATAGTCCCCACCGGTTCCAATGTTAAGCGCCAGGTCAGTTACCCATCGCCGGTTTCCGCGTCTGATCGCGGTAATTTTTCGCCAAAGCACAACCAAAACCGCATCCCTTCCTAAAAATAGAGGGGGCGGCGGGGGTTCCAGAGGAACAGCAAGCTGTTCTTGACCACTTTAAATTTTGATGTTGCACAATGAGGTATCCCTCATGGCAGATGAGGCGCGTATATGCAGAGTCGCTTAGGGTGTCAACAGGTACGAGTGGCGTCAGCACATTTGGCTGTAAATTGATCAGCTCAATCTTTCAATCATCTAACATCGATGATTTTCTGTTATCTTGATCTTATTACTTTATCAAGTAATGCAGTTCTGAAATAGAAACGTAAAGCTCAGAAATCACGATACACTTGTTAGAAAAAAATACTGTGGCGAGATAGGAACTCTATTTTTATACATAAAAAATTTTGAGTTTGTATTATTTGTTTTTAAGATATCAACCACACAGTAGAGGCTAGTTATTTTTTATATATTTTGTGCGATCAGTAGCACTACCCTTCTGATCGCAGCGTTCCCAAAACAATATGCTTAACGAAGCCAAATGAATAAGCCCACTACGCTGCCAGGCTCAAATATGTGTGCTGCGCTGGCGGTAGATAGTAAAAGCTCCAGTGCCAACAATCACGCCAGCACCGATGAATGAGTAAAAGTCTGGCCATTCAGAAAAAAATACATGGCCAAGAATTAGCGCTGCTATTAGGCCAACATAGCGAAATTGCGCAGTAAAGCTGACATCCCCTGTGCGGATCGCCAGGACGCTGACGATATACCCGAAGAAAATTGCAACCGACGCGGCTAGCAGTGCCGTCCAAGCCACAAAACTGATAGGTGCCCAAGGTTCGAAGGCTGCGGCCAAACTAGCAGCCACAAATACACCAAAGGCAGCAAAAAAGGACATCTCTTGTGATGAAAGCTTGGCCCCTAGACTACGTGCGGTTAAATCTCGAATCGTTACACACACCACCGCAGCTAGACAAAACAGAGAATAAATATTAAACCCATCGCCTCCCGGTTTGACGATTAACAACATCCCTAAAAACCCAATTGAAATTGCCAAAATTCGCCGCCACCCCAAAGGTTCGCCCAAAAACAAAAAGGCTGCCAAGGGAATGGTAAGCGGTAGGATTTGCAAAATAGCGTTCATATTGGCTAGTTCCATATTAAATAGCGCCGTTACGATAAAGAAGGCAGCCCCAACTTCAGACAAAGCGCGCAAAGACAAAATCATTCGATCCCTTTGGCCAAGCTTATGCACCTGCCAGCCTGACCGCATCACAAGTACAGCAAGCAGCAGCACCACTAACCCTCCTCGTACAGCCAAGGTTTGAAATGCGGGCAAAACACCTCCCAACGACTTGATGATCGCATCATTGACCGCAAAACAGACCATTGAGGCAATCATGAAGAAGGCACCACGGATATTATCTGACATGCTGCAGTTCCCTTATTGCCAATGTAAATTCTAATCGTCCTACCGAGCTCTATTTCATATTAAATTTCAACTACAAAACAAAAAAGGCCACTCCAAGGAGTGGCCCTTATATTTGAAATATAACAAATTTTATTCTTCGTTATTTTCTCCTGTATTAACAAGTAAGCTGTCAAACATCTCGTCAGGTGTTGGTGCAGCTTTGGTTGGTGCAGCCAAGGCAATAGCCTCTTCTGCCTGCAGCCGACGCGCTTCAATCACAACGTTGTCACGGTCGGTGGCCACACGACGCATTTGCTGTGTAGCTCCACCAGTCCCCGCTGGGATCAAACGGCCTACGATGACGTTCTCTTTGAGGCCCACCAATTTATCTCGTTTGCCTTGCACTGAAGCTTCGGTAAGAACACGCGTTGTTTCTTGGAAGGACGCTGCAGATATGAACGAGCGGGTTTGCAAGGATGCCTTAGTAATACCCAGCAAGATTGGCTCACCTTCTGCTGGACGTCCACCCTTGGATAGAGCCTTCTCATTGGCCGCATCAAATTCAGCTTTGTCCACATGCTCGCCTTTAAGCAAAGTTGTCTCACCACTGTCCGTGATTTCCCATTTTTGCAACATCTGACGTACAATGACTTCGATATGTTTATCATTAATCTTCACACCTTGCAGACGATACACGTCCTGGACTTCGTCAATCATATAATCGGCCAAAGCTTCAACACCTAGTACCGCAAGAATATCATGGGGAGCGGGGTTGCCATCCATGATGTAATCACCCTTCTTGATAAAGTCACCTTCTTGGACGGGGATGTGCTTGCCTTTTGGCACCATGTATTCAAATTTCTCCATGGTGTCATCAGCAGGTTCAATCGCAATACGCCGCTTATTTTTGTAGTCTTTACCGAAGCGGACATATCCATCAATTTCAGCAATGATCGCGTGATCTTTTGGGCGACGTGCCTCAAATAATTCAGCAACTCGCGGCAGGCCACCTGTAATATCCTTAGATCGACCACCTTCACGAGGAATACGGGCGAGGATGTCACCGGCTTTGATTTCTTGTGCATCTTCCACAGACAAGACAGCATCCACCGACATGGCATAAGAAATTGGATTCCCATCTTCACGGATAAGAACTTCACCATCAGCACCTGTTACTATTATTTTCGGCGCCAGTTCATTCCCTTTTTAACGCAGCGCGCCAATCAGTCACAATTTTCTGGGTCATGCCTGTTGCGTCGTCTGTCTCGTCACGCACAGCAATGCCCGACACCAGATCAACATATTTTACAGTCCCTGATTTTTCAGCGATAATTGGCAAAGTGAAAGGGTCCCATTCAAACAACTTATCGCCACGGGCAATCATTTGTCCATCTTTGACCAACATTTTCGAACCATAGGCAACTTTATAGCTGGCAATAGCAGCACCATCCACATCAAGAATACTTGCAACCATGTTACGTGTCAGTGACAAGAAATCACCAGCAGAGTTTTTCAACAGGTTAGCATTCTCAAGGTGGACCTTTCCAGACTGGCTGCTCTCCTGACTGGATTGCTGACCACCACCTTGTGCAACTCCACCAATGTGGAATGTACGCATGGTAAGTTGTGTCCCAGGCTCGCCAATGGACTGCGCCGCAATAATTCCCACCGCTTCGCCTTGGTTTACAAGGGTACCACGTGCCAAATCACGACCATAGCAGGCTGCACAGATGCCATCGTCTGTTTCACAAGTCAAAGGTGATCTAATCAACATCGAGATAACGCCTCCAGCTTCGATGAAGTCTGCTTTACGCTCGTCAATAATTTCACCTTTAGCACAGAGGACTTCATCTGTACCTGGCTTGATCACATCTTCAGCCGTAACACGGCCTAAAATACGCTCCGCCAATGAGGATATCACTTCGCCATCATTCACGGCGGCACGTGCTGTGATAGAAAGCTCAGTTCCGCAATCATGCTGACGCACAATACAATCCTGTGCCACATCCACCAAACGACGTGTCAAGTAACCAGAGTTAGCTGTTTTCAGAGCCGTGTCTGACAGGCCTTTGCGCGCACCGTGTGTTGAGTTGAAGTACTCAAGAACAGTCAAGCCCTCTTTAAAATTAGAGATGATTGGTGTCTCGATGATATCACCGTTTGGCTTGGCCATAAGACCACGCATCCCACCCAACTGTTTCATCTGAGTGACCGACCCACGCGCTTTAGAGTGGGCCATCATGTAAACCGAATTTGGTTCCATCTCAGCACCATTCTCATCATACTTTACCGACGCAATGGCTTCCATCATTGAATCCGTCACTTGTTCATTACAGTTTGACCAAGCGTCAATCACTTTGTTGTACTTCTCACCCTGAGTGATCAAGCCATCCATATACTGTTGTTCAAACTCTTTAACCTGAGCGCGCACACCGTCAACGATTGTCCACTTATTGTCTGGAATAAGCATATCATCTTTACCAAAAGAGATACCAGCGCGGAACGCTTCACGGAAACCAATAGTCATAACATGGTCACAGAAAATCACGGATTCTTTCTGGCCGCAGTAACGATAGACCGTGTCAATCACTTGCTGCACTTCGCCTTTTTTCAAAAGACGGTTCACTAAGCTAAAAGGAGCCTTGGCGTTTTTAGGAAGCAAGTCACCCAAACGAACCCGGCCAGGTGTGGTTTCGAACCGCACCATGATCTCATTGCCTTCGTCATCTATCTGCGGAATTCGAGCAGTAATCTTAGCATGCAAATGAACAACACCAGCGTCTAGCGCGTGCTGCACTTCGTCCACTGATCCAAAGATCATGTCTTCGCCCTTCATGCCTTTGCGCATGAGAGTTGTATAGTAGAGGCCAAGGATCATATCCTGTGATGGCACAATAATTGGCGCGCCATTAGCAGGGGACAAAACATTGTTTGTCGACATCATCAAGACACGTGCTTCCAGCTGAGCTTCGAGGCTCAAAGGAACATGCACAGCCATTTGGTCACCATCAAAGTCAGCGTTAAAGGCTGAACATACCAAGGGGTGCAGCTGAATAGCCTTACCTTCGATCAATACAGGTTCAAAAGCCTGGATACCCAAACGGTGTAACGTTGGCGCTCGGTTCAACATAACCGGATGCTCACGAATCACCTCATCCAGGATATCCCAAACCTCTGGGCGCTCTTTCTCAACCAATTTTTTAGCTTGTTTTACAGTAGATGAGAGACCTTTAGCTTCCAATCGGCTATAAATAAACGGCTTGAACAACTCGAGAGCCATCTTCTTAGGCAGTCCACATTGGTGCAGCTTCAGTTCAGGGCCAGTAACAATCACAGAACGTCCCGAAAAGTCGACCCGTTTGCCCAAAAGGTTTTGACGGAAGCGACCTTGCTTGCCCTTGAGCATATCAGACAGGGATTTCAACGGGCGTTTGTTTTGACCAGTAATCACCCGTCCACGACGGCCATTATCAAACAATGCATCGACAGATTCTTGCAACATCCGCTTTTCGTTTCGGACTATGATATCTGGCGCACGCAATTCAATAAGACGCTTCAAACGGTTGTTGCGGTTGATCACGCGACGATACAAGTCGTTCAAATCGGACGTGGCAAAGCGGCCACCGTCTAGAGGTACCAAAGGTCGCAGTTCTGGTGGGATCACAGGGATCACGGTCAAAATCATCCACTCTGGGCGGTTGCCAGATTCGATAAAGCTTTCAACAATTTTCAAACGTTTGATGATTTTCTTTGGCTTCAATTCGCCAGTGGCTTCAGACAGATCAACACGCAGTTGTTCCGCTTCACCATCAAGATCGATCAATGACAACATTTCCCGGATTGCTTCAGCACCAATATTGGCAGTGAAAGCATCCATGCCGTATATGTCCTGTGCGTCGAGAAATTCTTCCTCGTTCATCAGCTGGCCATAAATCAGGTCAGTCAGTCCAGGCTCGATAACCACGTAGTTTTCAAAATACAAGATCCGCTCAAGATCACGCAAAGTCATATCCAGCATAAGACCGATACGCGATGGCAGTGATTTCAAAAACCAAATATGTGCTACCGGGCTAGCCAGTTCGATATGGCCCATCCGCTCGCGGCGCACTTTTTGTAGCGTTACTTCTACACCACATTTCTCGCAGACAACACCACGATATTTCATACGTTTATATTTACCACACAGGCATTCGTAATCTTTGATTGGGCCAAAAATACGGGCACAGAATAGGCCATCACGCTCAGGCTTGAAAGTCCGGTAGTTTATCGTTTCTGGCTTTTTAATTTCACCAAATGACCATGACAGAATCCGCTCTGGACTTGCCAACGACACTTTGATTTCATCAAAGGCTTTAGGAGGTGCTACTGGGTTGAACGGGTTGGTTGATAGTTCCTGGTTCATCTTAAATTCCTTTAAATCAGAGGGAGGGGACGGTGGGAGTAAATTGCGCTAACGCGCAACCTACTCGTCCACCTCCGCATCCAGGAGTTCCATATTAAGGCCAAGGCCACGGACTTCTTTGACAAGAACGTTAAACGATTCTGGGATACCAGCTTCGAAGTTGTCCTCACCCTTAACGATACTTTCATAGACTTTAGTCCGACCAGCAACGTCATCCGATTTCACCGTCAGCATTTCCTGCAAAGTATAGGCAGCGCCATAAGCTTCCAAGGCCCAAACTTCCATTTCCCCGAAACGTTGACCACCAAATTGCGCTTTACCGCCCAATGGCTGCTGGGTGACCAGCGAGTATGGACCAGTAGAACGTGCGTGGATTTTATCATCCACAAGGTGGTGTAGTTTCAGCAGGTATTTAATACCCACAGTCACAGGGCGTGCAAACTCTTCACCTGTGCGGCCATCAAACAATACCGACTGGCCGCTTTCACTAAAGCCTGCCCGACGCAAAGCATCGTTTACGTCAGCTTCTTTGGCACCATCGAATACAGGTGTAGCAATCGGCACACCATTAATCACGTTACCCGCCGATTCGACCAAAGACTTTTCATCCATACCTTCAATACCTTCAGCATAAACATCATCGCCATAAGCAATCCGCATAGCGTCACGCACTGGAGTTAAATCCCCTGACGCAGGAACTCACCCAAAGCTTCATCAATTTGGATACCCAAGCCGCGTGCAGCCCAACCCATATGGGTTTCAAGAATTTGTCCAACGTTCATACGTGAAGGTACACCAAGAGGGTTCAATACAAAATCGACCGGCGTACCATCAGCCAAGAAAGGCATATCCTCCATTGGAACAACTTTAGAAATTACACCTTTGTTACCGTGACGACCAGCCATTTTATCCCCCGGCTGCAGCTTACGCTTGACCGCTACGAATACTTTGACCATCTTCATCACGCCTGGAGGCAAATCATCACCACGACGCACTTTTTCCACTTTGTCTTCAAAGCGGGCATCCAATGTGCGTTTCTGCGCCTCATATTGTTCGTTCAGAGCCTCAACAACTTGAGCATCGCCCTCTTCTTTCATCGCAAATTGCCACCAATGGCTGCGTGGCATATCATCCAGAATCTCTGCTGAAACATTGCCACCACGTGTGCCTTTAGGGCCTTTTACAGCTTCACGACCTTCGATCATACTACGCAAACGGGCATAGATGTTACGATCAAGAATTGTCAGCTCATCATCACGGTCACGGGCCAAACGCTCAACTTCTTCACGTTCGATCTGCAAAGCACGCTCATCTTTCTCAACGCCATGACGGTTAAACACGCGAACTTCTACGATAGTTCCATAGTCCCCAGGCGGCAAGCGCAGAGATGTATCACGCACATCAGATGCCTTCTCACCAAAGATCGCCCTCAGAAGCTTTTCTTCTGGAGTCATTGGGCTTTCGCCTTTTGGTGTAATCTTGCCAACCAAAATATCCGCCGGACCAACTTCCGCACCAATATAAACGATACCAGCTTCATCTAAATTTCGTAAAGCTTCTTCACCTACGTTTGGAATATCACGAGTGATTTCCTCAGGACCTAACTTCGTATCCCGTGCAGCTACTTCAAATTCTTCGATGTGCACGGATGTGAAAACGTCATCACGGACGATACGCTCTGAAATCAAAATACTGTCTTCAAAGTTATAGCCATTCCACGGCATAAACGCGACAACTACGTTTTTACCCAATGCCAATTCGCCAATATCCGTCGATGGACCATCAGCAACCACTTCCCCTTTGGTGACATAATCGCCAACCTTCACCAAAGGACGTTGATTAATACATGTATTTTGGTTTGAACGTTGGAATTTCCGCATACGGTAG
This sequence comes from uncultured Planktomarina sp., assembly GCA_905182535.1. Lineage (GTDB taxonomy): Bacteria > Pseudomonadota > Alphaproteobacteria > Rhodobacterales > Rhodobacteraceae > Planktomarina > Planktomarina arctica. The sequence goes on along the minus strand of CAJJBZ010000012.1, from coordinate 96,124 downwards.
ATATCTACGCCCGCGTCACCCAGTTCAAGATCTTCAGTTGCCCGAATAACAATCCTCTGTGCGTCCACCTGGTCGATAATACCACCACGCTTTGCCATAATCGCAGCACCAGAGTCACGAGCTACGACTTCTTCAATACCCGTCCCGACCAAAGGCGCTTCAGCCTTCAGAAGAGGCACGGCTTGACGTTGCATATTCGAACCCATCAAAGCTCTGTTTGCATCATCATTTTCAAGGAATGGAATCAAAGACGCAGCAACTGAGACTAACTGCTTGGGCGAAACATCAATCAAGTTAACGGAAGCAGACTGCGCTAAAGTGTAATCGCCATTTTGACGGGTTGAGACCAAGTCATTAATAAACTTGCCATCCTTATCTAACGCCGCGTTCGCCTGCGCCACCGTGTGACGCATTTCTTCAGTTGCAGACATATATTGGACTTCGTCCGTCACGACACCGTCAACAACTTTGCGGTAAGGCGTTTCAATAAATCCGTATTTATTGACACGAGCGAAAGTTGCCAAAGAGTTGATCAGACCAATATTTGGCCCCTCCGGAGTCTCAATTGGACACATTCGGCCATAGTGAGTGGCATGAACGTCTCGCACTTCAAAGCCGGCTCGCTCTCGGGTTAAACCGCCAGGGCCAAGCGCAGACAAACGTCGCTTATGCGTAACTTCAGATAAGGGGTTGGTCTGGTCCATGAACTGAGAGAGCTGGCTCGAGCCAAAGAATTCGCGAACAGCTGCAGCAGCAGGTTTCGCGTTAATTAAATCTTGCGGCATCACAGTGTCAATTTCAACTGATGACATACGCTCTTTGATTGCTCGCTCCATTCGCAGCAAACCAACGCGATATTGATTTTCCATCAGTTCGCCTACAGACCGAACACGACGGTTACCCAAGTGGTCAATATCATCAATATCGCCGCGACCATCACGCAGATCCACCAAAGCCTTGATGCAAGACACGATATCTTCACGGCGCAGCGTGCGCACCGTGTCTTCCGCATCCAGGGCCAAGCGCATGTTCATTTTTACGCGACCAACTGCCGATAGATCATAACGTTCACTATCAAAAAATAATGTGTCAAACAGACCCGAGGCCGCATCAACGGTGGGCGGCTCACCCGGACGCATTACCCGATAGATGTCCATCAACGCGGTATCGCGGGACATATTTTTGTCCACCTTTACCATTGTATTGCGCATGTAAGCGCCCACATTCACATTATCAATATCCAGAACTGGGACAACAGTAATGCCTGCGTCCAGCAATTCTTTTACGGAACCACCAATCACTTCACCTTCTTTATCCAATTCCCAAGTTAATTCGTCACCAGCTTCCACGTAGATGGCGCCCGTTTCCTCATTAATGATATCTTTAGACACGAACTTGCCGAGGATTTGGTCAAAAGGGACTAATAATTCAGAAACAGAAGCCTCATCAATTAATTTTTCACCGACCGTGGCGTTACTTTTTTACCAGCTTCCGCAACCATCTCACCTGTTTTGGCATCAACCAAATCAAATGTTGGACGCGTGCCCCTAACGCGCTCTGGGAAGAACTTAGTTACCCAGCCACTACCCTTTTTGAAAGTGTAGTCGACTGTTTCATAATAGGCATCCATTATGCCTTCCTGGTCGAGCCCCAATGCATAAAGCAATGTAGTCACTGGTAATTTTCGACGACGGTCAATACGTGCATAAACCACATCCTTAGCGTCGAACTCAAAGTCTAGCCAGGAGCCACGGTAAGGAATGATCCGGCAAGCGAATAGCAGTTTCCCAGAAGAATGCGATTTGCCTTTGTCATGATCGAAAAATACACCGGGAGAGCGGTGCATCTGGGAAACTATTACCCGCTCAGTACCATTCACTACAAATGTTCCGTTTGGTGTCATTAAGGGCATGTCGCCCATGAACACATCCTGCTCTTTAATGTCTTTAACTGATTTCGCACCAGTATCATCGTCCACTTCAAAAACGATCAAGCGAAGCGTCACCTTCAAGGGAGCTGCGTATGTCATGTCGCGCTGTTGGCACTCTTCAACGTCGTATTTTGGCTTTTCTAGCTCGTATTTAACGAACTCCAATATAGCTGTCTCGTTGAAATCCTTGATCGGGAATACCGATTGGAAAACACCCTTGATGCCCTCGCCGTCGAGCGGCTGAAGTGTATCACCAGATTTCAGAAACAAATCATAAGAGGATTTCTGGACCTCAATTAGATTTGGCATTTCTAAAACTTCACGGATTTTTCCGTAATATTTGCGCAAACGTTTTTGACCTAGGAATGACTTAGCCATGCGTTCCGTAACCTTTCATCTCGCCTGTCACACTGCCGTCGGGGACCGGCAGGGCAAACATCTGAGAACGGGTGATGGTTCGGCCTATTCTTGAATGTCGTCCCAAAGACACCCGCCCGACCTATGAACCTACCCAGAAAGAAGCCCTAAATTAGGCGCCTATCAGGAAAGGTTTGCAGCCTTTCAACCAAGGCCAAACGCCTTTAGTTTAAAGACAACAATAGCTGGGAGCAGTAGACTGCTCCCAGCCAATTTCAGAACAAGTCCGAAATTACTTAACTTCGACTTCCGCACCAGCTGCTTCCAGCTTGGCCTTAATGTCATCAGCTTCAGCTTTATCAACGCCTTCTTTGACAGCTTTGCCGCCAGCATCAACCAGTTCTTTTGCTTCTTTCAGACCCAAACCAGTGATGGCACGGACTTCCTTGATAACATTTATTTTAGATGCACCAGGGGAAACTAGAATTACATTGAATTCTGTTTGCTCTTCAGCGGCAGCTTCACCATCAACTGGGCCAGCCATCATTACAGCGCCACCAGCAGCAGGCTCGATGCCATACTCATCCTTTAGAATATTTTTCAGTTCTTGTGCTTCAAGCAGTGTAAGACCAACGATGTCTTCTGCCATTTTTTTCAGATCAGCCATTTTAGACTCTTTCCAATTATTAAGTGTGTTCCAACGACGGGCATAGACCCACGAGGGCATTTAGGTTGCTTACGCAGCTTTCTCTTCAATCGTAGAAAGAATGCTTGCTATATTGCTTGCAGGTGCGCCAATGGCCCCGGCGATGTTGCTTGCTGGTGCACCAATGCAACCCACTATCGAAGCGATAAGCTCCTCGCGGCTTGGCATTGCGGCAACGGCTTTCACACCGGCGACATCCAACGCGCTTTCGCCCATCGCACCACCAAGGATTTCCAGTTTTGGATTTCCTTTTGAGTACGCCTGAACCACTTTGGCAGCTGCCACAGGGTCTTCGGAATAAGCGAGAACGGTCATACCCGTCAGAAGGTTGGCAATGCTTGCGCAAGGCTTCCCATCAAGGGCGATTTTGGCAAGCCTGTTTTTGGCAACACGTATGGATCCACCAACTTCACGCATTTGCGCGCGCAGGTCCTGCATTTCGGCAACTGTCATACCCTCGTAGCGGCTTACCACCACGACGCCAGAGCTTTCAAAGATTTGACCGAGCTCGTCGACCAATTTCTCTTTCAGTGCTCTATCCACAGTTTCACTCCAAATTATGAGGGGGGTTAAGGTCCCCTCGGCTCAGTTCTGTGATGGTTACCCATCACGTTAGAGTCCACGATATGAGACCAAATCCAAAATCACCCGAAGAAAACCTTCTGGAAATCCGTCTTAATCTCCATCTCAGGCAGGATATTAAGCCATAGCGGCCCCCACCATCTCGGACAGAACGACACCCCGGTCACAAAGTGCCAGGGGATCACGTGGTCGTTTAGGGGATTCTTTATCCTTGAGCAAGGGCTTAAGTGCAATTCGATCAGTAGCTATAATGTTGTCCTGATTAATCGTGCGTGCACGGGACAAAATTAATCATATTAATATCATTAACAATAATGAGTTCGTGTTATGATTAAATCAGGTTGATTAAATTAGCCGCCAAAAAGAACCTGTCACATCTCGGTAGCGAACTACATCAATGTGCTGTTTCGTAACTGCCCGAACCAACACAGATGGCACCTTGCACTGCAAAATTAGAATGGCGAGCCTACAGGCCCGCCATTCAAACTAGTTTAATTGATAGACTTATTGACCAGTCGCACTATCCACATTCAGCGTCACACTTGGACCCATTGTGGAGCTAACAACGATCTTTTTCATGTATGCACCTTTGGAGCCTGAAGGCTTTGCCTTGGCAACAGCATCAACGAAAGACCGGATATTCTCAGCTAACTTAACTTCATCAAAAGATGCTTTGCCAATACCTGCGTGAATTACACCAGCCTTTTCAACTTTAAACTGAACTTGGCCACCTTTAGCAGCTTCAATTGCTTCTTTGACATCCATAGTCACCGTACCAATTTTAGGATTCGGCATCAGATTTCGTGGGCCCAAAACTTTGCCTAGACGGCCAACGATCGGCATCATGTCAGGGGTCGCAATACAGCGATCGAAGTCGATCTTGCCACCTTGCACAATTTCCATCAAATCTTCTGCGCCAACAATGTCTGCACCAGCAGCCAAAGCCTCTTCAGCTTTTGGGCCCCGAGCAAATACAGCGATTCGCAAAGTTTTCCCAGTACCGTTTGGTAGATCAACCGTTCCACGAACCATTTGGTCAGCATGGCGCGGATCAACGCCAAGGTTCATAGCAATTTCGATAGTTTCATCGAATTTTGCCTTAGAATTGCTTTTTAGGAGTGCCACGGCTTCTTCAACAGAAACCAAAGATTTTCCAGCAAAAGCTTCGCGCGCAGCTGTGGTGCGTTTTCCATATTTAGCCATTTTACTTCACCTCTATGCCCATAGACCGAGCAGAGCCCAGGATGATTTGCATTGCGCCTTCGATATCGTTAGCATTTAGGTCCTTCATTTTGGCTTCGGCGATTTCTTTCACCTGACCCACTGTGACTGTCGCCACAACTTCCCGACCTGGATTTTCCGCACCGCGTGGGCGGTTACGTTTTCCAACCGGCTTCAGACCGGCAGCCTTTTTAAGGTAGTAAGACGCCGGCGGTGTCTTAACTTCCATAGAAAATGACTTGTCCTGGTAATATGTAATAACCGTCGGGCACGGAGCACCTTGCTCCATGTCAGCTGTCTTGGCGTTAAAAGCCTTACAGAATTCCATTATATTAATCCCGCGTTGACCCAATGCGGGGCCTACTGGCGGGGAAGGGTTTGCTGCACCTGCAGGAATCTGCAGTTTCATCTTACCAGCGATTTTTTTAGCCATAGTGGCTGCTCCTTTTCAAACACCCATGATCGCGATCAATGGGCTATGTTGATGTGGTACGGATCATCACGCGTGACGACTGCCTCCCACATGCCCTTACGGGCCGTTTGCGCTTTATGCGCCAAGATTATGTTTGCTTCATAACCTGAGTGAATTCTAGTTCGACAGGCGTAGCCCGACCAAAGATAGACACGGTCACTTTTAAACGTTGGTTTTCTTCATCAACCTCTTCAACATTGCCGTCAAAGCCCTCAAAGTGACCACCGTTAATTTTAACCTGTTCACCCATTTCGAAGTGAATCAATGTACGTGGAGCATCTTCACCCTCCTGAACGCGGTTCAAGATTTGATTTACTTCGGCATCTCGCATCGGCATCGGCCGCCCCTGTGGTCCCAAAAATCCAGTGACACGATTAATTGACGTAATGAGGTGATATCCTTCATCGGACAGCTCCATTCGAACCAAAACATAGCCCGGCATGAACCGTCGCTCTGTGATCACCTTCTTACCACGCCTCACTTCAGTCACTTCTTCTGTTGGAACCAGCACTTCTTCGATCTGATCTTCCATGTTCGAATCAATAACTGATTGGCGAATGATCTCTGCTATCTTTTTTTCGTAGTTCGACAGAACACTTACGGAATACCATCTTTTTGCCATTTTATGGCCCTTCACCTTGCTCGGGAGTATCCCGAATATTCAATCTCCAGCACGGATTGCGCCAAATCAAAACTGGCGTGAGGCCGAATCGTCACACGCCTTTTATGTTAGTATTCGCACTACCCGCCATAGGTCTTATTTTCAAGAGCCTGCGTAACGCTTGTCTAGAACATGCCTAAGATAGAGCGCAGGCCCAATCGGATAAGAGCGTCCGTTCCCGAAAAGAATAACGCAGCTATGATTGCGAGAACTAAGACCATGGCTGTCGTAATCAAAACCTCTCGGCGCGTAGGCCATACGACCTTCGTGATTTCAGCACGCGTTTGCTGAATAAATTGAAATGGATTAGTAAGGGCCATTATGTTCTCCAGAATACCTGTGTTTCGGTTCAGATACGCTGTGTTGCAAACTGTTTCAACCCTTAGCAACACAACAGACCGGAACTATGAACTTGTTTGTAGATCTTAGCCCCTAAATGCCGATGGAAAACCGCCATTCGACTGATCTGGAAACTAAATTTTGATGTTAGATTAAATAAATACATACAGAAAATTAGTTACCGCTGATATGCAAAGGCTCTAGTTTGTAAATATTTTGGTCTGTTTTAGTATGGTTATTTTATTAATTGACCGTATTGAGAGATACGAATTGATCTATGTTCTATCTAGGATTGGCGATGACCTACTCTCCCACAACTTAAGTTGCAGTACCATCGGCGCGACCATGCTTAACTGCCGAGTTCGGGATGGGATCGGGTGTTTCATTGGCGCTATGATCACCAAACCAAGATAGAACTTAGTTTGATTAGGGACATTGTCTCTTTATCAAAGTCAGAGAGTTCCAAGTTATGCACGCTTATGCGGCATTTATTATTGTGTATGGCTTTCGGTCTAGTATTGGCTAGTCTGCCTTCTACTGGATCAAATCAAGCCTATCGGACCATTAGTACCAGTCAGCTGAACGTGTTACCACGCTTACACCTCTGGCCTATCGACGAGGTGGTCTACCTCGGTCCTCAGGGATACCTTGTTTTGAGGGGGGCTTCCCGCTTAGATGCTTTCAGCGGTTATCCTGTCCGATCATAGCTACCCAGCACTGCCGTAGTCGACAACTGGTCCACCAGTGGATCGTTCACCCCGGTCCTCTCGTACTAGGGGCAACTCCTCTCAAGTATCCTACACCCACGGCAGATAGGGACCGAACTGTCTCACGACGTTCTAAACCCAGCTCACGTACCTCTTTAAACGGCGAACAGCCGTACCCTTGGGACCTGCTCCAGCCCCAGGATGAGATGAGCCGACATCGAGGTGCCAAACGGTGCCGTCGATATGGACTCTTGGGCACCATCAGCCTGTTATCCCCGGCGTACCTTTTATCCGTTGAGCGATGGCCCTTCCACTCGGGACCACCGGATCACTATGGCCGTCTTTCGACTCTGCTCGACTTGTCAGTCTCGCAGTCAGGCTGGCTTCTGCCATTGCACTCAACGAGCGATTTCCGACCGCTCTGAGCCAACCTTCGCGCGCCTCCGTTACGCTTTAGGAGGCGACCGCCCCAGTCAAACTACCCACCATACAGGGTCCTGGATCCGGATAACGGACCGCAGTTAGATAACAAGAAAAACAAGGGTGGTATCTCAAAGGAGGCTCCACAAGGACTGGCGTCCCTGCTTCAAAGCCTACCACCTATTCTGCACATGTTGTGCCTGTTATCAGTGTAAAGTTGTAGTAAAGGTGCACGGGGTCTTTCCGTCTAACCGCGGGAAGCCTGCATCTTGACAGGCAATTCAATTTCACTGAGTCTATGTTGGAGACAGCGGGGAAGTCGTTACGCCATTCGTGCAGGTCGGAACTTACCCGACAAGGAATTTCGCTACCTTAGGACCGTTATAGTTACGGCCGCCGTTTACCTGGGCTTCAATTCGGAGCTCTCACCCCTCCTTTTAACCTTCAGGCACCGGGCAGGCGTCAGACCCTATACGTCGTCTTACGACTTCGCAGAGCCCTGTGTTTTTAGTAAACAGTCGCCACCCCCTGGTTTGTGCCCCCAGCTTCCAGTTGCCTAGAAACCGGGCCTCCTTCTCGCGAACTTACGGAGGTATTTTGCCGAGTTCCTTCAACATAGTTCTCTCAAGCGCCTTGGTATACTCTACCTATCCACCTGTGTCGGTTTAGGGTACGGTCTGATGGAGGGCTATTTCCAGGAACCAATTAACTGCTGGGGCAACTACGCCTGATCCAACAATCTTCATGATCCGTCACTTCCTCCTGGCCCAGGAATATTAACCTGGTTCCCATCGCCTACGGCTTTCGCCCTCGGCTTAGGGGCCGGCTCACCCTGCTCAGATTAGCTTTAAGCAGGAACCCTTGGATTTTCGGCGAGGGGGTCTCTCACCCCCTTTGTCGTTACTCATGTCATCATTCTCACTAGTGATCTCTCCACCGGATCCCTCACAGGCCGGCTTCACAGAAAGCTCCTTGCGTCCAATACTTCCCGAAAGAAGTTAAAGACGCATGGAACTATGTCACACTACGCTCCGCTACCATGCATAAATGCATCCGAAGTTTCGGCTCATGGCTTGAGCCCCGTTACATCTTCGCCGCAGGACAACTTAATTAGACCAGTGAGCTGTTACGCTATCTTTAAAAGATGGCTGCTTCTAAGCCAACTTCCTGGTTGTTATGGTCGTCCCACCTGCTTTCCCACTTAGCCATGAATTAGGGGCCTTAACTGTCGGTCAGGGTTGTTTCCCTTTTCACTACGGGCGTTAGCACCCGCAGTGTGTCTGCCATCTATTACTCCCGGGTATTCGGAGTTTGGTTAGGATCAGTAAGCCGGTGAGGCCCCATTACCCATCCAGTGCTCTACCCCCCGGGGTATTCGGATGACGCTCTACCTAAATAGATTTCGCGGAGAACCAGCTATCTCCGAGTTTGATTGGCCTTTCACCCCTAGGCACAGCTCATCCCGATCCTTTTCAACGGATGTGGGTTCGGTCCTCCAGTAAGTGTTACCTTACCTTCAACCTGGCCATGCCTAGATCACTCGGTTTCGGGTCTAATGCATCTAACTCAATCGCCCTATTAAGACTCGCTTTCGCTGCGCCTACACCTAACGGCTTAAGCTTGCTAGATACACTAAGTCGATGACCCATTATACAAAAGGTACGCCGTCAGCCCTCAAGGGGCCTCCGACTGATTGTAGGCGTCCGGTTTCAGAAACTGTTTCACTCCCCTCGTCGGGGTGCTTTTCACCTTTCCCTCACGGTACTGGTTCACTATCGGTCAGTAAGGAGTACTTAGCCTTCGGAGGTGGTCCTCCGATCTTCGAACAGGATTTCACGTGTCCCGCCCTACTTAATACGTCCAATCATGCTTCCTATACGGGACTGTCACCCACTTTGGTTGTGCTTTCCAACACATTCTAGTCACACTCATGGCTCGGCTGATCCCCGTTCGCTCGCCGCTACTAGGGGAGTATCTAATTGATGTCCTTTCCTCCGGGTACTTAGATGTTTCAGTTCCCCGGGTTTGCTTTTATAACCCTATGTATTCAAGTTATAAATACCTGGTTTACCCGACTATTGAATGCACCGAAGTGCAACAATAGTAGAATATCAGGTGGGTTGCCCCATTCGGAAATTTATGGATCAAAGCTTATTCTCAGCTCCCCATAACTTATCGCAGAGTATCACGTCCTTCATCGCCTCTTACTGCCAAGGCATTCACCAAACGCCCTTTTCGCGCTTGATTTGATCCAGAAGAAGACAGGCCTTTTGCGTGTCCTATCAACACCATCCGAAGATGGCCTAGTTCTGAACCAAAAGTCATACAAAATTATTCCCGCAACCCCCGCTGGTTCAAAGAGGGGGTTACATTCGTGCCGCTTCCACTCTTACGAGTAGAAACAGAAAGTATAACCTCGAAAGGCTATACATTGGTATAATTGTACTTAACTTGGAACAAAATTACATTGTGAACTGTTGCTATAATTGGCATCACACTCAACAGACATGATTAATCACCCCTATCTAACACGATACCAAACAACATCACGATATACCTTACGCGGCATATCAGTAATTCTGATGTTTGTATCTCTCTTTACGATGTCAATCGCTGGAGTTCCTAAGAACAATCAGCACGCTGTAGATCCGAAGATCAAACAGCAATCTGTCCAAGTTGGACAGCAAAACAACTAATGTTGCTTAACAGTCAAACCTTTGCAGCTAACCTTGGTGGAGCGTATCGGGATCGAACCGATGACCCCCTGCTTGCAAAGCAGGTGCTCTCCCATCTGAGCTAACGCCCCTTTAAAGTGTATGCAATTTATGGTGGGTCGAGGAGGACTTGAACCTCCGACCTCACGCTTATCAGGCGTGCGCTCTAACCACCTGAGCTACCGACCCATGTACGGGCGGTAACCCGTGTATTTTCTGAAGAGATATGAGGACGGCTCGGCCCAAGTACATCCGAAGATGTACTGATGTATTGATATGCAAAGGACATATCATGCTAAGTGAACTACGAGACAAGCGAACTTGTCTACTAAGAACATCCTTAGAAAGGAGGTGATCCAGCCGCAGGTTCCCCTACGGCTACCTTGTTACGACTTCACCCCAGTCGCTGATCCTACCGTGGCCGCCTGCCTCCCCGAAGGGTTAGCGCAGCGTCGTCGGGTAGAACCAACTCCCATGGTGTGACGGGCGGTGTGTACAAGGCCCGGGAACGTATTCACCGCGTCATGCTGTTACGCGATTACTAGCGATTCCGACTTCATGGGGTCGAGTTGCAGACCCCAATCCGAACTGAGACAGCTTTTGGGGATTAACCCATTGTCACTGCCATTGTAGCACGTGTGTAGCCCAACCCGTAAGGGCCATGAGGACTTGACGTCATCCACACCTTCCTCCCGCTTATCACGGGCAGTTTCTCTAGAGTGCCCAGCATAACCTGATGGCAACTAAAGATGTGGGTTGCGCTCGTTGCCGGACTTAACCGAACATCTCACGACACGAGCTGACGACAGCCATGCAGCACCTGTCACTGCGTCCCCGAAGGGAACGTACCATCTCTGGTAGTAGCACAGGATGTCAAGGGTTGGTAAGGTTCTGCGCGTTGCGTCGAATTAAACCACATGCTCCACCGCTTGTGCGGGCCCCCGTCAATTCCTTTGAGTTTTAATCTTGCGACCGTACTCCCCAGGCGGAATGCTTAATCCGTTAGGTGTGACACCAACAAGTATACTTGCTGACGTCTGGCATTCATCGTTTACGGTGTGGACTACCAGGGTATCTAATCCTGTTTGCTCCCCACACTTTCGTACCTCAGCGTCAGTATCGAGCCAGTAAGCCGCCTTCGCCACTGGTGTTCCTCCGAATATCTACGAATTTCACCTCTACACTCGGAATTCCACTTACCTCTCTCGAACTCAAGACTAGCAGTATTAAAGGCAGTTCCAGGGTTGAGCCCTGGGATTTCACCTCTAACTTACTAATCCGCCTACGTACGCTTTACGCCCAGTAATTCCGAACAACGCTAACCCCCTCCGTATTACCGCGGCTGCTGGCACGGAGTTAGCCGGGGTTTCTTTACCAGATACTGTCATTATCATCTCTGGCGAAAGTGCTTTACGACCCTAAGGCCTTCATCACACACGCGGCATGGCTAGATCAGGGTTTCCCCCATTGTCTAAGATTCCCTACTGCTGCCTCCCGTAGGAGTCTGGGCCGTGTCTCAGTCCCAGTGTGGCTGATCATCCTCTCAAACCAGCTATAGATCGTAGGCTTGGTAGGCCATTACCCCACCAACTACCTAATCTAACGCGGGCTAATCCTTCTCCGATAAATCTTTCCCCCGAAGGGCGTATAAGGTATTACTCTCAGTTTCCCGAGGCTATTCCTTAGAGAAGGGCATATTCCCACGCGTTACTCACCCGTCCGCCGCTCACCCCGAAGGGCGCGCTCGACTTGCATGTATTAGGCCTGCCGCCAGCGTTCGTTCTGAGCCAGGATCAAACTCTCAAGTTGAAATACGATTACTCGTATAACCTTGACGTTCGAACCTCTGCACATCGTCCCACTGTTCAGGTGGGACATCATTATTCTGTTCATTGTGCTTCAGTTTCAAAAGAAACAAAAACCAAACAAACAGTGAAGCTGACCTTACATCATCGGACATCAACATAAATGCTGTAGCCCTAGTAAGTCGATATGCAGTTGTTTGTTCATCGAATGAACCAAACCGCCCACATATCTCTTCAGATATCAGTAGTTTCAAATAGCGTGACACAAAACTAAACGGTGTGCGCTTATCACTATAAACGCGCCCCGCTTCATATCGTCTCTAATTCTTATCCGAACCGTAGCTTTTGGAGCCCGTCGTTCGTTCCGGTGTCGCTCAGCGTCTCCGGTAAAAGCGGGTTTAAGGTTAGCTGTAGAGAGTCGCAAGCACTATTTTGAGTAATCTTCCATTTTTTTAAATTTTTGGGTTTACTCAATGAAATAATCACGCGCGCGCAATATTATCACAAAAATCATACAGTTAGAGCAATAATAAATTCAGAGATGACGAACTACGCTAATTCTTAGCTAGGAATGGCGATCTTTTACCTTGTCATTAAGCCAAACCAGCCCTGTTCACTTCATCATTCAAAGTGCCCCACCTCCAAAAGCCGCCTCCTAAGAAATAATTGATACGATAATCCACTCGATTCTATACAGTTGTAGTGATCGCAACTCCCAGAAGTACCAATACCAGAGAGAGGCGCACAATCATCGCTACAATCTTCATAATTTTTGGATCTGGACCCTGGCCTTTCTTAATCTTAAACGGTGCATAGGCATTGACGAAGATCACCGTGCCCAAAAGAACTGTAGCCCCAAACAACTTCACATTGAAGGCTCAGCCTAAATTCATACCACCATAAATTTGGTAGGAAAGACCAAATCCTGTGATCCATAATACCACCAGGCCTACCTGTCCGATTCCCAATCCGCCGGCTAAGAATAGCGCTAGAAAATGAAAGGGTTTTAGAATTACAATGAGTGACATGTTGATACCGCTAAGTGCTCAAAAGCTTTCTGGGGAAAGAATTATACTTAATAGGGCGCGCCAAACTATGTCCGTTAATTTGTGCCTGAGTATGTCAAAAGCAGGTTTTCCCCGGGAAACTCCAACCGTTGCTACACATACCCAAGCATAAAGACGTCATAGCGTATAGATTTCCCTAAGATCCGATGGGAACAGATCTTTATACCCGGAATTGGGTCCGCTTTTGCTGGCCATTTCAAAACAACCCTGGAGCGCGTGTGCTGGAGCGCAACCCTTATCAAGTCTGCGGCATCATCATCAGTACCAACAATTTCGCGCACTTGACGCAACTCTCGTTTGACCAAAGCGGAGTTAGTGCGAGGCGGGTGCATAGGGTCAATCAAGGTAGCCTCAGCCGACAATCCGGGTAAAAGATCCTTAGCGTCTCCCCTTAATAAAGTCATTCGACCCATAATTGCGCCAAATTCGCCACCCTCATGTCTAGCTCGCTCCATACCCTGCCTCAACAGCATATGCATCTGCTCCGAGCGTTCAATTAAAGTTACCTGAGCGCCAAGCGAGGCTAGTAAAAAGGAATCTCGCCCTAGGCCTGCAGTAGCATCTACAATAAAGGGAGTTTTGCCTGCGCGCAGGCCCATCGCTTTTGCCAGAGCTTGCCCCCGCCCTCCACCGAACCGGAGCCTATGCGCAACTGCACCACTGACAAAATCGACCTCAAGCTTTCCTGCCGACTCTTTCATAGTTCCCTCATCCTCACATCAATCGATTAGAATAGTAGCGACCAAAGCCTACGCACAGATGTTGGGAGTAAGATATATCAAAGTGGGCCGATCTGTGGCAAAGGCCTCTATTACGGCTTGCTGCAAAGCTGCAAATGTCTCTGGCGCCACGGCGTAAGCACCATAAGCTTTAGCTAAACCTATAAAATTGGGATTTTTTGCAATTACAGCATTAGGTGCTATTTGAGCACTACGCATACTGTCCTCTATCTCTTTCAGCTTACCATTGTCCCATAAAATGATCGGCAAGGCCTGAGCAAGCTCAACTGCTGTTCCCATCTCCTGAACAGAATACTGGAACCCATAGTCGCCAGCGATGGCCATGGTGGGTTGACCGGGTCGTGCCACGGCACCACCGATGGCGGCAGGCAATGCATAGCCCAAGGTACCAAAACCTGAGGGGTGATGCCAGTGTTTTGGCCGCGTCATGGGCCATACCTCGTTGGCCACATAAGAAAATTGCGTCATATCGGAATAGATCATCGTATTTTCGGGAACCGATTCACGGAGAGCATCCACGATGGCAATAATTCCAGGACGCTCAGCTTCACTTTCGACGCGCCAGGCTCTGCGTTGCTGCGCAACAGCGGAAACCTGCCATGAAGAATAAGACGGCGTGATCTCTTGTTGCAGGCTGGTCATGGAAACCTCAGCTCTTGCATGAATAGCAACTTCAGCGCGATGTTCATCCGCCAAGCACTCCGGATCAATATCGATCCGGTAGAGTGGACAGTCATGGCCTAGGTGATAGCGCCAAAGATCTACCTCAGCCAACTCAGTGCCAATGGCAACGATGCAATCAGCCTGTTCCATAATTTGCGCAGAACTGGGTCGAGCCAAAGTAGCGCCAAAGTTAAGTGGATAATCCCATGCTATGATGCCACGTCCAGCGTAGGTTTCAAAACAAGCGGCGCCACAGGCGCTAACGACCTCACGCAAAGCCGTCGCAGCAGCGGCAGCCCCACCACCGATCACGAACAACGGTTTATCTGCCGAGCTTAGCGCCAACGCCAAGCTAGTCATATCCATATTTGTGGTAGCAAGAGTTTCAGCCAACGCGGTTGATTGCCGTGGGGGCGAGATTGCTTGGCCTTCTAAAAGCCCAATTGGAACTTGAATATGTTTGCTTCGCGGCCTTTGGGTTTTAAATTCTACCAGCGCGCGCTCTACAAGATCGTAGGCTGCTTTGGCACTATTGGCTTGATAAGACCAATCACACACGGTACGCGCCGCCGCCTCTTGGCCCAGCATTTGATGAAGCTGCCCACGGCGAGACGCAGTCTCATTCAGACAGCTGGATAGCACCAATACGGATACAGAATCTGAATAGGCCTGGCCCATCGGTGTCATAATATTACAGAGCCCGGGACCTGTGATCACATAGGCAACACCAGGCTTACCAGTGGCACGAGCATAGCCATCAGCCATAAACCCAGCACCTTGTTCGTGACGGGCCAAAACATGGCGAATTCCTGCCTCTTCGATACCACGATACATCTCCTGATTATGCACACCAGGGATACCAAAGATGACGTCCACACCACGATCTTTGAGCATATGCGAAATTTGCGCGCCCAGTGGCTTTGTCTCTTGCATCAATTCCTCCAGAACCTAAGCGTAAATAAGGTATAGACGGCCAACAGCTCTAGCCTACCCAGCAGCATCGTTATCGCCAAAATCCATTTTGCAGTATCGCTAAGACTACTGTAATTTCCAGAAGGTCCAATCACTTCTCCCAACCCGGGCCCAATATTTGCCAAAGCAGCAGCCGCTCCAGAAAAAGCAGTGAGCATGTCGAGCCCAGTAAAGGCCAAAGCCATGGCCGAAACAACCATAGATACGAAAAAAATCACAAAAAACGAGATTACCGAATTGATCACATCCATACCAACAATCCGCCCTTGGTAGCGTAGATTGAAAACCCCATGCGGGCTATTGATTTTTCGAAGCTGCATGTGAATTGCCGAGACCAGCAGCTGGTAACGGAATACTTTCACCGAGCAGGACGTTGAGCCTGCGCAGCCCCCCACCAGCCCCGCATAAAAAAACAGCACCACCGCTACCGGGCCCCAACTGTTATAATTCGCACTGGCGTAGCCTGTACCGGTTACAATCGACACCACATTAAACAGCACCTTACGAAAGCCCAACTCGCCTTGCAATTCATTGCCCTGCCACAGCACCGCCGTCAAAAAAACCACGGCAAACGTCAAAATAACGAAAAACATCCGCACTTGCGAATCTTTGAACAAAGATCCGGGCTGCCCATTGATCAGCTGGACATAGCGTACAAACGGAAGGGCCGCCAAACACATAAAGAGAGCGCCAGAGTATTCTGTAGCGGCTCCAAATCTAACGAAGGAAGCATCGTAAGATGAGAATCCACCAGTTGCAATGGTGGTCATTGCGTGTAGAACCGCATCAAAGCTACGCATCCCAGAGGCTATATAAGCTACAGCACAGGCCGCAGTCAGTGCCACATAGAGCCAAGCAATTTGTGAGGCAATTTCAGTTGCCCGCGGCAGGATTTTACCAAAAGTATCAAATCCCTCAGATCGAAAAATCTGCATCCCTCCCACGCGTAACTCTGGTAAAAACACCATGGCCACAATAATAATCCCAATACCACCCAGCCATTGCAAAATCGAGCGCCACAACAGCAAACCATCAGGAAGATAGTCCAAGGCCAGAAAATACCGTGGCACCAGTTGTAGTGAGACCAGACATAGCTTCAAAGAATGCATCCGTATAGCTAGCATTTGTCGCCCCTAGAACAAAGGGCAAGGCACCAAAAATAGGAAGAGCCACCCAAACGCCCGTGGTAAGCAAAAACGTTTGCTGCAGTGTCAGCCCGCGCGCCTCTTCTCGGCGGGTAGCCAAAAACATCATGCCCCCAGCAAGAACCGTTATAAGAGAAGATTCAAGAAAAACACCCCACTGGCCATTTCCACGAGACAGATCTAATACAAAAGGAAAAAGCATGGTTAGGCCGAGACAACTAACGGCCAAACCTACCACATTGAAAACTGGGCGTACATCAAACATAGGTTTAGCGTTGGCGTTGAATGCTCGGCAAGTCAAGCAATCAGCCGATGTGAAACAGGCTTTCGAAGGTGCGTGGATCAAGGCTGGTTTGAGCGAAAGGTTGGGCCTTCGGTTAGGACCGAGATCGCATCATGGCTGTGTAAGCTTTCTTGATGACTCGCAATTACCCTAAAATCACCAACCCGTTGGTCGATCTTTAACTGTTCACAAAACAACCGGGCAGCATCTTCTACGAAAATCGGGTTCGCAGCATTCAGCTCCGCAAACGCTTGCTCATCCTCACGCTTGACCATAACTTGTGTTTCAGTCGGTACAGCGCGTCGACACAGATCAACTAAATCCTCAAACCATAGGCAGCCGCTATCTGGCGCCACTAGTAAAGATATCCGAGCAACCGACCGCTGAGAATGTGGTGTTGCAAGCTGCCTGCGGGTGGCACGTGCATGCTCCGCCAATTCAAGTGAACATGGGCATGTAGAGGAATAAACATAATCAAGATGAATGATCTTATGGCGTTGGCCATCAATCTCAGCCAGTTCAAGCGCCATGTCGTAATATTGGTAGCCGCTCAACCCACTCCGCAAACTCTCAACCCTCATCGGGAAGGACAGCCGCATCTGGATTCGGGCGTCAAAGCTCTCTAGATCCGTCTTATAGTCATCCAAGGCCCGTTCGATAACATCAAAACTAAATGTTTCCTCCGAATGGCGATAAAATGTTCGCATGATACGCGACATGTTTATGCCCTTCTTACCAGCATCTAGAGAGACAGACCCCGTGACCGAAGTTTCCAACTGCAATGGACCATTATCACGGGTTTGAAACCGAATCGGTAGTCGAAAATTGGAGATTCCAACATGCTGTATATGTTGTTGAGCGCCTCTAATTAGAGATGCTGGACCATTTTGGAGGTCTGGTAGACCCTGAACATAATCAGCATCCGCCACAAAATTATCAGAGTACACCCGGTTCAATTCAGGCCCCGCAATGCCTTGCAAAATAGAGGAGAATTCGTATAGATCGTTAGCACTTCCAGCCCTAACCCAACGCCGTAGCACAGAAACTGCATCCTCAGCTTCAGAGCGCGTGGGTACGTCATCTATGTCTGGAGAACAAATATTCACGGCAATTTCCCCTTTTCTTAGGTGCGGGCCTTCCCCTACTATTCTAGGGTTCGATAGGTTATTTTTCAACATCTCTATCAGAGAATTAGCGTGTTGCGTTCAAATTCAAGCACCTTAGAGAATTTATTTCTGTGGTAACGCAACGTCTAATGCAGTCTGCAAATCAAAATTAAGATCCTTTGCACTTTCCAACCCAATAGACAGCCGCAATAAACCCGGCGTGATACCCAGCAGGTTCTTTTGGTCCTGCGGCAAGCGTTGATGGGTCGTGGTCGTCGGATGAGTGATAATAGACTTTGAATCTCCCAAATTATTGGAAATTAATATGACTTCTAGCGCGTTCATCATCAAGAATGCTCGCTCTTTGCTACCAATATCAATAGCCAGCACCGTCCCACCAGCACCCATCTGTACCTGTGTAAGAGCGAATTGTGGATGGCTTGGCAATCCAGGATATATGACCCGCTCCAGATCCCCTCGATACTCAAGTAATCCAGCAAGCTCTGTCGCCGTCGCCACTTGGGCACGGACACGCAGATCTAATGTCTCTAAGCTCTTAACCATCATCCAGGCATTAAAGGGGCTCATGGCGCCACCAGTATGCTTCATAAAAGGTTCCACAATCGAACGAATAATCTCTTTTGAACCGAGGATCACACCGCCCAAACCACGGCCCTGACCATCAATATGTTTGGTCGCAGAATAGATCACTACATCTGCACCTAGCGGAATGGCTTTCGAGTATACCGGTGTAGAAAACACATTATCGACCACCACCAAGGCACCAACACTGTGAGCCAAGCCCGCTACTGCGGCGATATCGATTACTTCTAACGTCGGGTTTGATATGCTCTCGAAGAATACCAACTTTGTATCTGCGTTGATAGCCTGAGCCCAGGCCTTCAAATCTAATCCATCCACCAAGGTCACCTGCACCCCAAACCGAGCCAAGACATCTTCCAAACATAAAGACAAGATCCAAACAAAGCCCGCGCCGCCACCACATGATCGCCCGCATGCGTCATCGCGGCCAATGCCCCATGCACCGCAGCCATTCCGCTGGCAGTTGCAAAACCATCCTCTGCTCCTTCCAGAGCAGCAATCCGTTCTTCGAACATACGAACAGTTGGGTTACCATATCGGGCATAGATAAACTCGTCTTCACCAGCTTGATCAAACCGAGCCTCGGCCGCCTCCGCACTTTCGTAGACAAAGCTCTGTGTCATAAAGATGGCCTCTGACATTTCAGAGTATTGTGAGCGACGGGTGCCAGCATGCACCGCGAGTGTACGTTTATCGCGTATCATTTAACCCTCCTTAAGAGCACAAAAAAAATCCCATTGGTGAAAGGCGGGGAGCTAGATCTACCCAAACCTTTTTAGCAGCTTATTTAACGTGGCCCGCAATCCGGTAAAAATCGCCACTACTGCGAGAATAAGCGTCTGGTCTGACACGGTCAACACGCAAAGTTAAATCGCCACCAGGTTATTCCTCTTCATGGAGATCTCGTTATGAAGTCAATTTATATCAGGGATGGTCTGTATAATTCATTTTATTTTTAGCTGATGCCAAGCGGATGGAGAATTTCAATTATGCTGAAAGTTATGGGCCTGCAGCTTGCCATCCACTTGCGCAACGTCATTAAACACGCTCAATTTATACAAGACTTTCTAAAGTCTCATCCAACAACTAACGATACTGTGCAACTATTCTACTGGATCAGCCGTTCTTGTGGACGGCGTATTTGGCTAGTAAGGTGCCCTGCATCATGAAAAATGCAAACAAAGCCACAGTCAGACCAAAAGTTTTGAAATAGACCCAAATTTCCGTTGAAAAACTACGCCAGATCACTTCATTCAACACAGCCAGGCTAAAGAAAAATCCAGTGGCCCGCCGCGTGAGAATCATCCAACCGGCGTCTTGCATTGGTAAGGCTTCTTGCATCACAACACGTAAATACGACTGTCCCCGCAGTAGACCAACCCCCAAAATCCCACCAAAAATCAAATATATCAACGTTGGCTTCATCTTAATAAAACGATCATCGTTCAGCCAGACAGTCAGCCCACCGAATACCGTCACCAAGACTACTGTCATAATCTGCATAGGTGAGATTTTCCCAGTGAGTTTCCATAGAACCGCCGTGCAGATCAACAGCAACGGCACAAACAGCGCGGTCACAACGATGAAACCTTGGTAATCACTCCCACCAATAGTGTAGACTGCCTCTTTCATTCGCATATAGGCAAAGAAAAAGGCAACTACTGGCCCAAATTCCAGCAGTGGCTTCACCCATTTTGGCAACTTATCATCAGACATAATCAATCGTCCCTATTATCCTGAAAATTCAACTATCACGGCACCCATCGCAATCAAAGCCATCAATGCCACCCTGACGCGGTCCCACAGTCTCTTTGAGAAATAGCCAGCCAATCAAAGCGGCAAAAATCGTAGATGTTTCGCGCAAAATCGCTGCCTCGCCGACTTTACCCAAACGCATTGCTATCAAGGATTGAACCAAAAGACGCAATTGCCACTAGCCCACCGACAGGCCCCCGCCACCAAAGACCCTGTGCTTTTAAAGCTATCCCTTTACGCTTGGCATAAATTCCAGAGATGATGGGCATAGTCCAACTGTCAACTACAAAAAACCAAGCAAGAAACGTAAATGGGTCAGCAGCTAAACGGATACCATAAGCATCATATGTGGTGTAAAGCGCCACGCAAAGCCCGGTGCACAGAGCCAAGGCAAGCGCCATATTCAACGTATCACGCTCTACCGTCACAGTGCATAAATTGTAGACTGCCAGCCCAAAAATCCCACAGAGCAATACCCCCAAGCCTAACCATTGCCCAATGGTAAAAACTTCACCGAACAGTAGATAGGATCCAATTACTGTAAACAAAGGCCCTGAGCCCCGCACTACCGGGTAAACAACCGTATAAGCGCCACGGCTATAGGCCATAGCCTGAAATGTTTTATAAAGCGTATGAATCGCCCAAGCGCCCACAAGTATCAACCAAAGATGTGCACTAGGCCATGGCACAACAAACACTGCCACCGGCAAGGCTATAAGTCCGTAGCTTAAATCCATGGCGCCACGCATCACCCATGGATTGACACGACCTTTTTGCATCGCAGCAAAAACCGCATGCAAAGCTGCCGCCATAACCGCCAATATCATTGCAATCTGTCGGCCTGCATCCGTACCTTCGACCGCTAGAATCCACTCCGTCAAACTCCTAGGATCCAGTCAGTGCATTAGCAAATTCATGAGGGTCAAAAGCATCGAGGTCATCAATCTGCTCTCCTACCCCAATAGCATGGATCGGCAGGGCAAACTTATCGGCCAGCGATACCAACACGCCACCTTTGGCGGTGCCATCCAATTTGGTCATGATAAGGCCAGTAACATCCGCCAACTTTTGAAACACCTCAACTTGATTCAATGCATTTTGTCCCGTTGTTGCATCTAGCACCAATATCGTATTATGCGGCGCACTGGGATCTTTCTTGCGGATTACCCGTATAATTTTAGACAGCTCTTCCATCAAATCTGTGCGGTTTTGCAAACGTCCAGCAGTATCAATCATAAGGAGTGTCTGCACCATCTGCTTCAGCCTGTGTCATAGCATCAAAAGCTAAGCTTGCAGGATCCGAGCCCTCCGGCGCAGTCATCACAGGCACGCCGGCCCGTTCACCCCAAACTTTGAGCTGGCCCACAGCAGCGGCACGAAATGTATCACCCGCAGCAATCACAACAGACTTACCAGCTTGCTTGAATTGACTAGCAAGCTTGCCAATGGTGGTTGTTTTGCCAGAACCATTGACCCCAACCACTAAAATTACCTGTGGTTTTTTATTATAAATCGGCAATGGCCGCGTCACAGGCTCCATGACCCGAGCAATTTCTTCTGCCAATGCGGTTTTGATTTCAGCAGTTGAAAGTTTCTTACCAAAACGCCCCTCCGCCAAATTCGCTGTGATCCGTACCGCAGTGTCTACCCCCATATCAGAGGAGATCAACAGCTCTTCCAGCTGCTCCAACATATCATCGTCCAACACCCGACGCGGCGTGCGGCCAAACACGCCCAATTTATCAGGCAGCAGATTGATCGGCGTAGTATCAATTTCAAGGGGCTCAAACGCCACTTTAGTTATTTCTGGAGGCTCGTTAACCGCAGTAGACTCAACCGAAATAATAGGTTTTTTTGAGGCCTGTGCTGCACTCTTGGTAATAAACTCAAGCTCAGGAGTAACTCCGGCTTCAGGAGCCTCAATAATCAAATTTTCATCTTCGGCGAGGTGCTCTGAAGCTATATCGTCCTGCACGATAGCATCTAGGCCTTCTTCCAGCTTCACTGAAGATTTAAAAAGCTTAGATTTTAATTTACTGAAAAAAGACATCAAATTGTTCCATAGCTTATGCAGTTTCCTCAGCTATCATATGCTTACTGCCGTTGCAGCGAACATAATCAGACCCTGAAGCAATGCCAATGGCATGCAAGTACCGCATCTCTCTTTTATGAAATAATAACCGTATGACTGAATTATAACCAAAACTCTCAGTTAAATCTCATCAGGAAAGTGTTTAATGACGGATTTGATCGGATTAGGCGCCGCCTGGCCAAGACCGCAAATCGAGGTATCAGTCATTGCAGTAGTAAGTTCGGTCAAAAGCGACTGGTCCCAAGTAGTGGCACCCATCAATTTCACTGCTTTTTCACAGCCAACACGACAAGGGGTACATTGCCCACAACTTTCATCCTCAAAAAACCGTAGCATGTTCAAAGCAGCATCGCGAGCACTATCTTGCTCTGACAAAACTACGACTGCGGCAGAACCAATGAAAGTACCTAGAGGCTGCAAAGTATCAAAATCTAAAGGCACGTCATGAATAGAGGCAGGCAGTAATCCGGAAGAGGGGCCACCAGGCTGGTAGGCTTTGAAGACGTGCCCCTTTAACATACCGCCACACGCAGCAATAATATCAGTGATCGTTGACCCTGCTGGTAATAGGTGCACACCAGGCTTTTCAACACGGCCTGAAACGGAATAGCTGCGCAACCCTCGACGGCCATTATGCTCAACCGAATTCAGGCACTCCGGCCCCTCCCGCACAATTCGGGCTACCCACAGAAGGGTTTCCACATTATGCACCAAAGTAGGACGATTGTGGACGCCAACCGCCGCAACAAATGGCGGACGATGTCGTGGCATACCACGTTTGCCCTCAATGCTTTCGATCATCGCACTTTCTTCACCACAGATATAAGCTCCCGCACCACGACGCAATTCAATATAACCCTCAGGAACTAGACCAGCAGCCTCCAAGGCCGCAATCTCAGTGGCCAGAATATGCAGAACTGCAGGATATTCATCCCGCATGTAGATAAAGCAGGTTTCAGCATCAACCACCCAAGCGGCGATCAGCATGCCTTCCAAAAATAGATGTGGTGTCCGCTCTAGGTAATAGCGGTCCTTAAACGTTCCAGGCTCACCCTCATCCCCGTTTACAGCCAAATAGCGTGGGCCTATATTCCCACGCACAAAACCCCATTTAGTGCCCGAAGGAAAACCGGCCCCACCAAGACCGCGCAAACCACTAGCCTTGACCTGAGCCTGGACCTCCTCCCAATCCCCCCCAGCGCGTAACTCTAGCAGCTGTGCATAGCCGCCAGCGTTTTGATAGGCTGCCAGTTCTTCATAATTAGGTATATCGGCATGAGTATGCCCCGAAGCGATGGCCACAAAAACTTTTTCTGGTGTCGCGTGATCAATGTGATGATGCCCAAGCTCCAGGACAGGCGCCGTATCGCAGCGGCCCATGCATGGCGCGCGCACAACACGCACTTGCGTGGGGTCCAAGCCAGCCTCCAAAGCCTCCTGCAACGCTGCAGACCCTGCCATTTCACACGACAAGCTATCACAGACCCTTACAGTAAGTGCGGGCGGTGGCGTTTCATTCTCTTTAACTACATCAAAATGTGCGTAGAAGGTGGCAACTTCGTAAATTTCGGCTTGGCTCAGGCGCATTTCTTCGGCCAAAGCCCGCATATGCGCAGCAGAGATATGACCATAAGTATCTTGGACAAGGTGCAAAAATTCAATCAACAAATCGCGTCTGCGTGGCTGGTCACCCAATAGCTCTTGAACCTGCGACCAAGCAAAATCCTCAACCTGGCGGCCCTTCGGCCGCACACGACCACGCCCCGAACCAGATTTCCAAACACCTTTTGTCGATTCTTTAGCCATGATCATTCCTCAACTCGTTGCAGGGGGTTTAACCTGCATCAACATCTCTAAACAGGTCGAAATGCGACACCACTTGTTTCAGATACGTTTCTCTAAAGCCAGAATGCGGCCATTCATCCAGAACTAAAACAATTGCCCTTGTTCAGGTGGTTTTGACTTTGGCAGTTTGGCACTACTAACTGCGCTGCTTTGCCCCACAGGAAAGCGACCATCAGCAAACTCAATCTCAAGATATTTCGCCTTTTTAGCACCAGCCACCCCAGTGATCAAAGCCTCACCCGCGCGTACAACCGCATAGCCACGACTCAGGGTTTCGCGGTACCCCAGCGTTTCGCGCAGCCGGTCAGTGGCGTGCAATCTCTGTTGGCGGTCAGAAATTTGCCGTGCAAAATTTTGTATTAGACAAAGGTTGAGATCATCTAATTCCTTGCGCAACCTGTGGGTCCGCTCCACCAAAGAAGCTGGCCGAAGCCGCGCCGCAGAAGCACTGAACATCAGCCGAGCAGACAGCGCGCAGCGCCCAAAGGCCAGAGGCAAGCGAGTACCAAGCATCTGCAACTGGCGCGACTCATGGCTCAACACTCGGCGTAAGGTCGAGGGTTTGACCTGTGCGGCAGCGGCCCCCAATCGTAATTGTTGGCGTTGTACCAAGCTGCGCAGAGCCAAGGGCAACCGCCCCTCCCAAACGTCCAGCCTTTGTTGAGCATGCATGGTCAAACTATCCGGACGGGGCAAAGCCCGGGACAGATCCGCCAGGCGCTGTTTCCGCCGCGTCATAATATTTGCCAAACCCTGAGCCGACCTTGCTCCCATGGCGTTGGTTTCAGCTAAAAGGTCTAACCGCACTGGCACTGCAAACTCAGCTGCAGCACTAGGTGTTGGCGCACGCTGATCCGAGGCAAAATCGATCAGCGTTGTATCAGTTTCATGTCCTATAGCGGATATCAGTGGGATATCTGAAGCCGCCGCTGCACGTACTACAATTTCCTCATTGAAGCCCCAGAGGTCCTCAATGGAGCCTCCACCTCGCGCCACAATGATCAAATCTGGCCGTGGCAGTGCGCCACCAAATGTCAGCGCGTTGAAACCTGCAATAGCTCGGGCCACCTCTGAGGGGCAATTGTTGCCCTGAACCGCTACAGGCCAGACCAAAACCTTACGTGGAAACCGGTCACTCAAACGATGCAAAATATCACGAATTACCGCACCAGTTGGCGATGTAACTACTCCAATCACTTCGGGTAAAAATGGCAAGGCCTGCTTTCGTGCCGGATCAAACAGCCCTTCCGCCGCTAGGGCTACTTTGCGCTTTTCCAACATTGCCATCAAAGCACCCACACCAGCTATGGCTACATCATCTACATTGAGATTATACTTTGATTGCCCCCCAAAGGCCGACATCTTTCCAGTCACGACAACTTCCATACCCTCTTGAGGCAGTACCGAAAGCTTTGACACTTGCCCTTTCCAAGTGGTGCAAGCCAAGGAGTTTCGGTCATCCTTTACATCAAAATACATATGCCCAGAGCGCGCAAGAATGACCCGGCCCACTTCACCTTTGACCCGGATGCGGCCAAATTCAGATTCTAGTGAACGTTTTACCGCCCCAGAGATTTCTGAGACAGTAAATTCAGGGGCGTTCTCGCCCGCGCGGGGGTCGTCAATTAGGTCAGACATTCTACACCTTGTGAACGAAGTTTATGCAGCTTAGAACGCCCGTGAGTAAAGGCCAAGAGGAGTGTGTGTTTTGAATATCTTAATCTTGGGTAGTGGTGGCCGCGAGCATTCGTTGGCTTGGGCTGTGGCCCAAAACCCAAAATGCGATCGCTTGATCGTAGCTCCAGGAAATGCCGGTATTTCTAAAATTGCAGACTGTGTATCACTAGATATTGTGGATGGCGTGGCGGTATTAGAGTTTGTGCTCAAAAATGCCGTAGACTTCGTAATTATTGGTCCAGAAGCACCCCTTGCCGCTGGGGTTGCCGATGTGTTGCGAGCGGCCAATGTATTGTGCTTTGGGCCAAGCCAAGCAGCAGCAAAGCTAGAGGCTTCGAAGTTTTTCACAAAGTCCATTTGCGATGCCGTAGGAGCCCCAACTGCGGGCTATGGGCATTTCACCGACCTTCAAAGTGCCAAAGACTATGTGAATAAAATGGGCGTACCAATTGTGGTCAAGGCTGATGGGTTGGCTGCTGGCAAAGGAGTGATAGTCGCCATGACACTGCAAGCAGCTTTAGAAGCGCTTGAAAATATGTTTGGTGGCGAATTTGGCAGCGCCGGGGCCGAAGTGGTAATTGAAGAATTTATGGATGGCGAAGAAGCCTCCTATTTTATCTTATGTGATGGCACTGACGTCTTGGCCATTGGCACAGCGCAAGATCACAAACGTGTAGGTGATGGAGACACTGGCCCTAATACTGGCGGCATGGGCGCTTATAGCCCAGCGGCAGTTCTCTCCGATGCGATTGCCGAGAAGGCAATGACCGAGATAATCAAACCCACAATGGCCGAAATGGCACGGCGCGGCACCCCCTATCAAGGCGTACTTTATGCAGGGCTAATGATTAAAGATGGCGTTCCACGGTTGGTGGAATATAATGCTCGCTTTGGCGATCCGGAATGTCAGGTTTTGATGATGCGGCTTGGAGCACAGGCACTTGATCTACTTATCGCCTGCGCCGAAGAGCGGCTGTCACATGTGCGGGTCAATTGGGCAGACGATTATGCTCTGACAGTGGTCATGGCGGCTAATGGCTATCCCGGAACATATACCAATGGCAGTGTAATCGGTGGCCTTGACGCCCTACCTACTACATCGTCCAACATGTGCTTTCATGCAGGCACCGCTCAATCTGACGCAGGTGTAACTGCGCAGGGCGGGCGAGTGTTGAATATCACTGCACGGGCTAGCAATTTAACCGAGGCCCGAGCCCAGGCCTATGACATGGTCGATCAAATCGATTGGCCCGAAGGGTTTTGCCGCCACGATATCGGTTGGCGCGCGCTTTAAAAGCACTGATCTTCTCTTGAAAGTGGTGGGCCAGACCCACAATTGCATTTCAACACGAGCCCAGCGCAATGGCAGTTAAGGCTACTAGATTTGACGCTCAGGCATCCGAACAACCAAACCATCCAAAGCATCTGAAATTCGCAACTGGCAGGTGAGGCGTGATTGACCTGGTTTTGGTTCGAATGCAAAATCGAGCATATCTTCTTCCATACCATCAATGGCCGGCAATTTATCAACCCATGATGCGTCCACATAAACGTGGCAGGTTGAGCAGGCACAGGCGCCACCACAATCGGCTTCAATGCCCGGAACATTATTATCGCGGGCGCCCTCCATAACAGTGAGCCCATTGGCTACCTCTACCGCATGTTCTGTGCCGCTGTGTTCAATATATGTAATTTTAGCCATATTATTTGTCTCTCTAGAATGTTTCTCTACTGAGGTATCATTTAATTCAAAAACTTCCAGCCCCATTCAGACTGTTATGAATTTTCTTGCGGCGCCGTATAAATGTTCTATATTTGTTCTATGGACTTCAACACCCCTCAAACTTGGCCAACTCCACCCGCAGCCCTGCCCCATGCGATGTTGGACCTACCCCCCAATAGCGCGCGAGTTACGGTCGCCGGTTTGGTATTGGTGCGCCAAAGACCCGGCACCGCCAATGGGGTGATCTTCATTACTCTTGAGGATGAGACAGGGGTTTGCAATATAATTATATGGCATAAAGTTTATGAAACATACCGCCGGGCCATAATCTCAGGGCGTATGCTGCGCATAACCGGCCGCATTCAACGCGAAAACGTAGTTTGCCATGTGATCGCAGAATATGTAGAAGATATCTCATTTATGCTAGATGAGTTGTTACTGCCACAGCCTAGGTAGGCAAAAGAGCAAGCTTAGGCTGATGGTGATGTTACCCTAAAAAAGGGCGACCTAAAGGCCGCCCCCAACTTATTACTTTTCTATAATTTAATCTTGCACTTTCAAAGCCAGAAACCGAGAATCTTCCCCCCGACGGACCAACAACAGCATAGTTTTCCGACCACCCACGATTGTAGTTGTCACTTGGGATTCAAAATCAGACAGCGATATAATCTTTTTTTGCCCAGCTTCAGTGATCACATCTCCAGACTTTAGGCCTTTCTCAAAGGCCTCTGAAGTTTCGAGCACATCAACCACGACTACGCCTTCAATATTGCTCAACAAGTCGAGACCTTCACGAATTTCATCGGTCAGGTTGGACAAGGTTATCCCAAGTTTTTCAAATACCTTGGGCGTGTTTTCTGGTACTGGGGCATCATCTGCGCGAGCCAGTTTTTCATCATCCCGCAGACCGAGCGTCACGCTGAGCGTCTCGCGCTTGCCATCACGCACCACGATCACATCCACCGCTTTTCCTACTTCAGTATTGCCTACCGTTTGGACCAAGTCGCGCACATCTTCGACATCATGACCATCAAAAGTTACGACCACATCACCTTGTAACATCCCAGCATCATTAGCGGGACCGTCTGGAACACCAGTGACTACAGCCCCAGCCGCCCGGTCCAAACCCTCAATACTTTCAGCGATGTCTTCATCCACATCTTGAATACGTACACCCAACCAACCTCGGCGAATTTCACCAAATTTGGTCAATTGGTCCACAACACGGCTCACAACATTGGAGGCCATTGAAAAACCGATGCCAATAGATCCACCGTTGGGAGATAAAATCGCTGTGTTCACCCCTACGACTTTGCCATCCAAATTGAACAACGGTCCACCAGAGTTACCTCGGTTGATCGCAGCATCAGTTTGGATGTAGTCATCATAGATTCCAGCCAAAGCTCGATTGCGTGCAGATACAATCCCAGCTGAGACTGAAAACCCCTGTCCTAACGGATTACCCATCGCAACGACCCAGTCACCAACCCGCGCAGTGTCGCTGTCGCCAAAATTCACAAAGGGTAGCGGTGTGTCTGGCTCCACCTTCAGCACCGCAATATCTGTATTTTTATCAGTACCAATCACTTTAGCTGCCAGCGTTTCACCGGAAAAAAACTCAATTTCAATTTCATCCGCCCCATCAATCACATGATTGTTAGTGACGATGAGGCCATCCGCAGAGATAACAAATCCTGATCCCAGTGCAGAAGAACGGCGCGGCCCACCATTGCCACCTCCACGACGGCGGTCCTCAAAGTCTTTGAAGAACTCCTCAAACGGAGAGCCCTTTGGGACGATCCCGCGTGGCACTTGGTCCGCACGGCCAGCAATAACAGTTGTTGTGGTGATGTTAACCACCGAGGGGCTGATATCTTCTGCAAGGTCAGCGAAAGTGTTTGGCATCATTTGCGCCGAGGCTTGAATCACTTGCAGCATTAGTAAAATCGTGGCTGCAGTCAAAATCCGGACCACGCGCATGTGTGTGAATTTTTTGGATGCAGATATAGCAACAGATTTCATCGTTATCTCCTTTGGAACCTATCAGCAGGGGGCAGAATAGGAATAATTTCTGGACTTAGAGAGGATGTAGCTCAACATGTTTTCAACGCAATGGTACATTACAATCGCTCAACAAGACGTGAGCAGAACGTATGGTGGAAGAACTCATTTAAGTCACCAAAAGAACCAAAATGCACCCGGCCACAAGTAGTATAGCGCCCAACTGGCGACGCACAGAAATTGATAAAGTTTTTAATGCTTCAAGCACCTTTTCAATAGCATAAGGGGCCAGTAAATATACCAGCCCCTCCGCAATCATTACAGCCGCAATACCTAATAATAGGTTTGAAATCACTTGGCCACGCGTGGCGCAGAAGACTGAAGATAAGTCAAAAATTCGTGATCCGGCGGGATTACCAAAGTTGAATTTTCTGCCCTTATTGAAGTCTCATAGGCCCGTAAGGACCGATAGAAATCAAAGAACTCTGGATCAGCGCCAAAAGCCTTTGCCAAAATCTTTGTTCTTTCAGCGTCAGCCTCACCTTCAATTATTAAGCCATTTTTACGCGCCTCAGATAACAATTCTTCATAAGTACGGTCGGCAACAGCAGTGACACGTTGTGCGGCTTCCCGGCCACGCGCCCTTTCATCGGTTGCCTCACGCTCCCTTTCAGCAATCATCCGCTGCAATGTAGCATCAAAGTTCTGTTCAGGTAGATTGGTTTGGCGTAGCCTTACGTCGACTACGGCAAGCCCAAGATCTGAAGCACGCACTTGCGCAGCCACACGTATACTTTCCATCAGGCTAGCTCGCTCTGGCGAAAGAATGGCATTAGACGTTACACCATCCGCACCCAAAACAGCCCGAATTTGGCCATCCAAGATGTCATTGAGCTGAATGCTAGCTTCACGTTCGCCACCGGCACCCAAAGCTTGCCTAAATTGTACAATATCCGCGATGCGGTACATTACAAAAGCATCCACCTCCAATCGACGGTCATCGGCGGGTGTAACTTCAATTAGTGGGGTCTCTAATTGTAAAATTCGATCCTCAAACCGAACAACTTGGTCCAACCAAGGAAATTTAAAACCTAAACCAGGCTCAGTTTTAACCTGTTTTATCTGACCAAACCGAAGTACCAGAGCTTTTTCACGCTCATCCACGATAAACACGGACATAAAACCAACAACTACAATAGCCGCGGCGACGATTACTACAATACGAGATTTCATCGACATTAGTTAGACCCTCCCTGTGAGTTTTTCTGTAATTCGTTAAGAGACAAGTAAGGCACAACGCCAGCGCCGCCATCTCCATTGTCCATTATAATCTTGTCTACCTCACCCAAAACCTTTTCTAAGGTTTCTATATATAGGCGACGACGTGTAACTTCCGGTGCAACTTTGTATTCTTTTAAAACGGCTGAAAAACGGCTAGCCTCACCCAGAGCTGCGTTCACTACTGTTGCACGGTAACCTTCAGCAGCCTCTAAAATCTGCGCCCCAGCACCACGAGCTTCAGCCAAGCGTTGGTTAGCGTAGGCATCCGCCTGACGTTCACGTTGGTCACGCTCTTGTTCTGCAGCTTGTACATCCCGGAAAGCGTCAATTACGGAAACACGCTTCTGAGACCCATCAACAGCTGTAACAATTACCTGCCTGCTTGGCGGATCCACTTTGTTAAAGTTTACCCGAAGTACAGAAATACCAGTTTTACGCTGATCGAGCGTTTTTTGGATCAACTGACGGACATTAGCCTCGATTGCAGCACGATCACGGTTCAATATCGGAGCCAACTCAGACTGCGCGATCACCTCACGCATCGCAGCCTCAGAAATAGCGCGAATTGAAAGTTCCGGTTCCTTGAGACTAAATAAGAAATCACTAGCGCTCTTGATATTCCATACAACTTGGAAATCGATATCTACAATATTTTCATCTGTGGTTAGCATTAACCCTAAGCCACTGTCGCGGCTACCATTAATGCCTAGAGATTCAGTCCGATTTGTGGTAACGTTGAATTTCTCATAAGTCACCAGTGGCCAAGGTGCGAAATTCAATCCGTTGGTACCTATTTGGCTAAACTCACCCAAAAAGAGCTCCACAGATTGTTCTTCCGGTTTAACCGTATAGAAAGACGCAAACAGCCACATTGCCACAGCTGCAAGACCTCCGAATAGGAATGTGCTGCGTGGTATACCTGCGCCGCCATCGCCAGATGCGCCGCCGCCGCCGCCGCCCTTACCGCCCATCAAAACGCGAAGTTGCTCTTGGCCCTTGCGCATCAACTCGTCTATTTCCGGGATCTGTGGCCCGTCTGGTTTGCGGTCATTACCGCCATTGCCATTATTATTGCCCTTATTGCCGCCGCTTCCGCCGCCGCCCCAAGGACCACCATTATTATCCGCCATTAAGCAATTTCCCTTCACAGTCATTCTGCGCACTTATCATACCTGTGGTCCACATCAAAATATTCAAGCGGTACGCACAGGAGATTTCATTGTTACCAGTTCTTCTGACATCGTTGGATGTACCGCACACACCCTATCAAAATCCTCTTTTGTAGCCCCCATTTTCACAGCGATGCCTGCCA
Organism: uncultured Planktomarina sp.; assembly: GCA_905182535.1. GTDB lineage: Bacteria > Pseudomonadota > Alphaproteobacteria > Rhodobacterales > Rhodobacteraceae > Planktomarina > Planktomarina arctica. Next base: position 63,945 of record CAJJBZ010000012.1, on the reverse strand, counting down.
TTTGGATCATTTCCCCAGCACCATCCGCGACGATATGGCAACCCAATACCTTACGATTCGTCTTACTCACTATCAATTTCATCAAAACCTGATTCGGATCATTAATGAAAGCCGTGTTCATTGGACGAAAGGTTGTTGCATAAACCTCAATCGACTCCTGAGCCCGAGCGTCTTCTTCACTAAGTCCAATCACACCATATTCGGGCTGGGTGAACACGGCCGAGGGGATCAAAGAATGATCTACCGAAGTCGCATTGCCTTTTAGCGCGGTTTCAACAAAAGCCATACCCTCGCGAATAGCCACAGGTGTTAGGTTTACCCGGTTGGTTACATCACCAATTGCATAGATCGATGGTACCGCAGTTTGGGAAAACCTGTCTACCTCCACAGCACCCAACCTGTCTAACCCAACTCCCAGCGCCTCAAGCCCAAGCGCGGTGCTATTCGGCGCGCGTCCTGTAGCATACATCACTAGGTCGAAATCATGAATAGCATCCTTAACATCAGTTACTTGAACACCATCCAAAACCTTATCAATCTTGGCAACATTAGTCTTGGTCACAATTGTAACGCCACGCTCATGCATGCCTTCGGCAATCACACCACACGCTTCTTCATCGAAGCCACGCAACACCTGCGCACCTCGATACCAAAGATGGGTATCGACACCGAGACCATTGAGAATGCCTGCAAACTCGCAGGCAATATACCCTCCCCCAACAATCAATATCTTCTTGGGCAAGGCATTAAGGTGAAAAATCTCATTTGAGGTGATCGCATGCTCGGCACCCTGAACATTAGGCACAGAAGGCCAACCACCAGTGGCGACCAAAATTATTTTTGCCGTGAACTCGCGACCATCGGCCAAGCAGACCCTATTCGGACCAACCAAAGTGGCGCGCAGATCATAAGTTTCAACACCCGAATTTTTTAACAACTTGCGGTAAACACCCTCTAGGCGGTCAAGCTCATTCTCAAGGTTTACGCGAAATGATGGCCAGTCAAAGCCGCCAGCCCGAATATCCCACCCATAGGCAGCCGCTTGCTTCATCTCTGGCGCATAAGTGGAGGCGAAGACCATCAGCTTTTTAGGCACACAACCACGGATCACACAGGTGCCGCCGTAGCGGCTTTCCTCAGCCATGCCCACTTTGGCACCAGCATCAGCGGCCGCCACACGCGCCGCACGCACGCCACCCGAGCCACCACCAATCACAAAAAGATCATAATCAAAAGACATCTTCATCTACCTAAATCGCTTATAAATCTCGCCACCTTAAACACTATCCAATAGAGTTCTTGGATCTAATTTTTTGATTGCTCTTCAACTGTGCCATCGCTCGCGCCTAGCACTACCAGATCACAAATATCAACAAATAATCCATTTTCAACAACACCCGGCACCTGATTAAGCACCACAGCTAATTTTTCAGGGTCCCCAATCTTACCCAGATGCAAATCGAGGATATAATTACCTTGATCCGTCGTAAAAGGTGAACCCCCAGCCATACGCATGGTGATCTTACATTCGGTTACATCTTGTGCCGCTATAAGTTCAGAGATCTGACTTTGCGATGACTTTAGACCAAAACCTAACACCTCAATCGGTAAAGGAAACTGGCCCAAATGAGCTACGCGCTTATCGAAATCGGCTATCACAATCATCTTATCGCTAGCTGAGGCCACAATTTTTTCCTGCAACAAAGCCCCACCGCCACCTTTAATCAAACTCAAATTGGCGTCAAACTCATCAGTGCCATCAATGGTGATATCTAGACGGCCCGCTTCATCCAGTGTGATTACTTCAAGACCTAGCTCACCCGCCAAATCCGCGGTACGGGTTGAAGTTGGCACCCCTTGAATGCGTAGGCCTTCCTTATGCACCCGCTCCGCTAAGCATCGCACCATCCAGGCTGCCGTTGACCCAGTACCTAAACCCAATTTCATGCCATCTTCAACAAATTCAACAGCCCGTTTAGCGGCCACATATTTGGCCTTATCCACAGATGATAATTCTGCAAACATTGAATACGAATCCCCCAATTTTTTTTCTGTATAAACCGAACGAGGCAACGGGCGCGAGGCCTGATTTAACCAATTTTGTAACGCCCCGGGCGCAGACTATAGCAAATAGGTCGTATTTTCACTGGTACCGTGGCCCCAACCGTGGTCAACGCAGTCTATTCAAACCTGCGAGGCACTCATGTTTTTGTCTGTATTCGATATGTTCAAAGTTGGCATCGGCCCAAGCTCTTCGCATACCATGGGTCCTATGGTTGCGGCAGGGATGTTTTTGGACCTCCTGCGCAATAGCCCCTTTGAGCCAGCAGGAGTGCGGGCGCGGCTACATGGCTCTCTGGCATTTACCGGCGTTGGACATGCCACCGACCGAGCTACTCTGCTAGGCCTTGCAGGGTTTTTGCCTGCCACATTCGATGCAGTAAAGGGCGAGGCAGCCCTTCAAGCCATAAAGCAAGATAAGTTTGTGCATCCTGAGGGTCTGCCCATTCTTAGATTGGATCCCACCCAAGATATTTTATTTGACTATGGCCCAGCACTCCCCGGGCATGCCAATGGCATGGTCCTAATGGCCACCGATGCGCAGGAAGATGTAATTTTGCAGCAAACCTACTATTCGATAGGCGGTGGTTTCGTTGTGACCGCAGAAGATATCGAAAATGGCACTGCGACCGGGGACTTGGGACCCTATCCCCATGAGTTTAACTCTGCAAATGAGCTACTAGCAATCTGCGCCAAGCACGGCAAATCTATCGCCCAGATCAAACGTGAAAACGAGTTGAGCCGCCGAAGTGCGACAGAGCTAGAAAAGGGGCTGGCTTTGCTTTGGGAGGTAATGACCGCCTGCATCGATCGTGGATTAGAGCGTGATGGAATCTTGCCTGGTGGCCTGAATGTAAAGCGCCGTGCCAAAGGAATTTATGACGCACTGCTAGCGGAGCGTGGGATGAACATGTCAGCGCCGCATACCATCAACGATTGGATGAGTGTATATGCCATGGCGGTGAACGAAGAAAACGCGGCCGGTGGTCAAGTTGTCACCGCACCCACGAACGGTGCAGCCGGGGTTGTACCTGCGACAATTCGATATTGGCTGGACCACGTACCCGGTGCTACGCCACGCAAAGTTCCAGAATTCATCCTAACTGCCGCTGCCATTGGCGGGTTGATCAAATTCAACGCTAGTATTTCTGGCGCAGAGTGCGGATGCCAAGCCGAAGTCGGCAGTGCAGCCGCTATGGCGGCCGCGGGGCTTTGTGCAGTTTTGGGCGGTACGCCTATGCAAGTGGAAAATGCAGCAGAAATTGCTTTGGAGCATCACCTAGGAATGACTTGCGATCCAGTCAAAGGTTTGGTGCAAGTGCCCTGTATCGAGCGCAACGGGCTGGGCTGTATCAAAGCAGTATCCGCCGCAAGCTTGGCCATGCGAGGGGATGGCACCCATCTGGTTTCACTAGATGCTTGTGTTGAAACAATGCGCCAAACTGGTGTAGATATGCATGCCAAATATAAAGAAACTTCGCTGGGTGGGCTTGCAGTGAATGTGCCCAACTGTTGAAGTGAAACAGGATATAATTTGAGCAGGGCTCTTATGGCCAAGGACAACACCCGATTAGGGCTATTGATGATGATAGGGTTTTGCATTCTGGCCCCAGCCAGTGACGCTTTTGCCAAAATCTTAGGTGATGGCATTCCTGTGTTGCAAGTAGTTATCGCAAGGTTCATGGTCCAACTGCTACTGATCCGGCGTAGCCTATGGACCAGACGCCAAGACACTTGGATGAGGGGCGACCGGGTTGGTTTAGTAATTTTGCGCTCAGCATTACTTCTGTTAGCAGTTACCTTTTTATTTTTATCCTTGCGCTACCTACCTTTGGCCGACGCCATTGCCATCGCTTACGTAATGCCATTTTTGGTCTTAGGGGTCGGCTGGCTGACCGGTGATCGAGCCAGCCCACTTGCTTTGGGACTTTGCCTACTCGGCTTTGTCGGAACGTTGATGGTGGTTCAGCCTAGCTTTTCTGAGATTGGTTGGCCAGCACTCCTGCCCATCGCAGTGGCCATTTTCTTCACAGGGTTTATGTTCATCACTAGAAAAATATCCAAGTACATTGACCCCATTGACCTACAAGCAGCAAACGGCATTTGCGCGATGGCTATTCTCTTGCCCATTGCCATTTTTGGTCAAGCAATGGAAATCCCAATATTAACCATTGTTTCGGTCAGTAATATCGAGCTGTTATATCTGTTTGGTGTGGGCATCCTTGGCACCTTAGCGCACCTTATGATGACTTGGGCTCTGCGGTTTGCCTCCGCGCCAACGGTGGCCCCTATACAATATCTCGAGATCCCGTTTGCGACACTTTATGGTTGGCTCATTTTTAAAGATTTTCCTAATGGGCTTGCTGCCTTGGGCATTGTGATCACAATCACCGCAGGACTTTTGGTACTTCGCTACTCCAAAAATTCAATTACGTAGAGCCTCCAACACACTGGATAGATGGCACGCAGGCATTATAGCCAGCAAGCCAGGGCCATCGACCTGAACATGAAGCAACTCACCATTTGACATATTGGACGTAGCAATTTGACCTGTGGGATGCATTTCGACATCTTGTAGCGGCCACTGCACCCCTTGCAGGGTGACTTGAACCGGCAGCATTGGATAGAAACCCAAAGGCGAGTTAGCCTCCAAATCCATCTGAAATTGCATGGGTACCACGAATACCAATTGATCCTCATCGATCAACACAACTGGCCTTGGCTCTTTCAGTAAGGCAGAAAAGGCAGCCAGTTGATGATCCAGACGCCCACCCAAAAAACCCACCCCCAGAAATATATCCGCGGCACAAACTCGCAGGCATTTTTCGAAATCTGTTGTTTCTTGATCATCGATTTTTGCGATAGCCTGCGCCGCAGGCCAATCCGTTTGTGAATCCATGTCTCCCACAACTAGCGCAACATCTAAGCTAGCAGCTCGTGCAGACTGAAATCCACCATCCGCGGCAACCACAGTATCGGCGTACGCCGCCGTACTTTGGATTACAGCAGAGGTTGCTGGACCAGCACCCACAAGAAAGACTGTGGAAGATGTATGCAAGATAGGGCAAGACACTGTTGATTTCACCTCACTTCGCTCGACTACCACCATTAGGCGACAGCAGAACTAAAATTCAAGTATTTAGCATTTATAGTTTGCAGTCCAATCCCTAATATAATGTATCCCATTTGACACAAATTAGTGATTTCATTATGTTCAAAAATGCCCAACCAGCCCTATTTCAATTATCCTTTGGTATAATTTAGTCACCAAATAGCTAACAGGCGAACCTCGATATAGCCCACGGTCAGCCCAGAATAGGTTTGCCTTGCGTGGATAATATACAGCAAAGCCATATCCCATAGTACAAGTCCCATTCCGACAGCTGCGAGCGCGATTAAAAAGCTTTGCAGAAAAATGGGAAAACAGCTTCAGAAAACACAGCTTTAAGCTAATATATAGTATAAAGAGGGAGCAGTAGTGCCAAATGAAGCTTAGACACTAGTTTTTGTCATCTCCTGAATCAGGATCCGCTTGCCCGATCCCCTGAAACACGAATTTCAAAGGAAACACCCAACCGATGCCCAGCGCGACATACATTATAAATTCCAGTACTTTGGGCAAGGCAGGCAATTTTGCAACCAAGCTAACGGCAACAATAGCATATACTGGAAGGCCAATTACTAAAATGATGAGCGACCAGCGGCGGCGTACTTTATAACTTAAGGCCATCAGTCAGCAAACGGGTCAGTGACGAGGATGGTATCCTCGCGCTCTGGTGAAGTTGAAACCAGTGCGACCGGGCAATCAATCAACTCTTCAATACGGCGCACGTATTTGATTGCCTGCGCCGGCAATTCAGCCCAGGAACGGGCTCCAGCTGTGCTGTCGGACCAGCCGTCAATAGTTTCATAAATCGGCGTGACACGCGCTTGTTGATCCGCTGCCGTTGGCAAATAGTCCAACCGTTTTCCGTCTAAATCATAGCCAACGCAGATTTTCAGTTCTTTGAACCCATCAAGTACGTCCAGCTTGGTCAACGAAATCCCGTTAACACCTGATGTTGCACAGGTCTGGCGGACCAAACAGGCATCAAACCAACCACAACGTCGCTTACGCCCTGTTGTTGTACCAAATTCATGGCCACGTTCGCCAAGGCTCTGGCCATCAGCATCGTCAAGTTCTGTCGGAAAAGGGCCCTCACCCACCCGAGTTGTATAGGCCTTTGTTATTCCTAAGACATAATCAATCGCACCAGGGCCAATGCCAGTGCCTGTTGCGGCTTGGCCAGCAATAACATTAGAAGAAGTCACGAAGGGGTATGTGCCAAAATCGATATCTAGCAACGCACCTTGAGCCCCCTCAAACAAAATTCGTTTTCCAGCACGGCGCTTTTCGTTCAACACCTTCCACACTGGCGCAGCATAGGGTAGAATTTCCGCAGCAATAGCCCGCAGCGCCCCGAGCAGTTCAACCCGATCCACAGGCTCAAGGCCAAGACCCTTGCGCAATGGATCATGATGCAGCAGAGCTCGATCAATACGCAATTCAAGAGTGGCGTCATCGGCTAAATCAGCAACGCGGATGACTCGGCGGCCTACTTTATCTTCGTAGCAAGGGCCAATGCCACGCCCAGTAGTACCAATCTTGGCTATAGTAACCTGGCCCTCACGGGCCCGGTCCAGCTCGCCGTGATATGGCAAAATTAGAGGGGTATTTTCGGCAATCATCAGATTTTCAGGCGTGATATTTACGCCTTGCTTACGGATGCCATCAATCTCTTTAATAAGGTGCCAAGGATCCAAAACTACGCCATTACCAATTACCGAGAGCTTGCCGCCGCGCACAACTCCCGAGGGCAAAGCATGAAGTTTGTATACCTCCTCACCGATCACAAGGGTATGACCTGCATTATGACCTCCTTGGAAACGCGCGATCACATCAGCGCGCTCAGAAAGCCAATCGACAATCTTGCCTTTGCCTTCGTCACCCCATTGGGTACCCACTACAACAACATTGGCCATAACTTATCCTCTTTCGATCGGATCAAAACGTGGGCGGTATAGCTGGGATATTAACTAAGGGAAACTACTAAGTTCATGCGGGACGTGGATGAGCTGAATTACCAAAAAGTTGCACCAAATATCATTAAAATCAACTAAATTTTAACTTGGGGTTGGGGGACGGCACAGTGCAGGGGCCTATTGCAAGCACCACTTAAGAAGTTTTTTGACCCTAACTTGATACCAGAAACCACAATACTTAGGTTTTCACTTGGCAAATAGGTTATCCTTCCTTAAATAGCCACTGATCTGAACTGGGAAAATCGCATGCAAAACGTCGTCTTAATCATCCACCTTCTTTTGGCCGTCACTTTGATTGGCCTCGTCCTTTTGCAGCGTTCAGAAGGTGGTGGCCTGGGTATTGGCGGCGGTGGCGGTGGCGGCGCGATGTCAGGTCGTGCGGCGGCTTCAGCGATGACAAAGCTCACTTGGATCCTCGCTATTGCATTTATTTGCACCTCACTCGGCCTAACAATTCTGCAAGTTCAGAAATCATCTGGTAGCTCAGTCCTTGATCAATTGATGCCAGCCACAGAACAAATTGACGGTCCAAGTGCCGAAGACCTATTGCCACCATCGGCCGGAGACTCTGCGCCTCTCCTGCCCGTCGCTGATTAACAGGGTCCCTAAATATTGCGGCTAAGCTAATTTTAGCCGCTCTATATTGATCTTGAGATTGCAGAATCACCACGAAGTCGTTAAGACTTTAATCCCGTGGTGAGGTGGAATTTTCTTACCAAAATTCGAAACACGGGGACCCTTTTTTATGGCGCGTTATGTATTTGTTACCGGTGGTGTTGTTTCATCTCTCGGCAAGGGTTTAGCCTCTGCGGCGCTAGGCGCATTGCTCCAAGCCCGTGGATTTTCAGTCCGGCTGCGAAAGCTTGATCCCTACTTGAATGTTGATCCTGGTACTATGTCTCCCTTCGAACATGGCGAGGTTTTTGTTACCGATGATGGCGCAGAAACCGATCTAGATTTAGGCCACTACGAGCGTTTCACTGGCGTTGCAGCTCGGATGACTGATTCTGTGTCCTCAGGTAGGATCTATTCTACTGTATTAGAAAAAGAACGCAGGGGTGATTACCTCGGCAAAACCATCCAAGTTGTGCCCCATGTGACTAATGAAATTAAAGAGTTTCTTAAGGTAGGGGATGATGAAGTAGATTTCATGCTCTGCGAAATTGGTGGCACTGTGGGGGATATCGAAGGCCTACCGTTTTTTGAAGCCATCAGACAGTTTGCCCACGACAAGCCCCGCGGTGAGTGTATTTTCATGCACCTTACGTTGCTGCCCTATCTTGCTGCTAGCGGGGAACTAAAAACTAAGCCCACGCAACACAGCGTAAAAGAATTACAATCCATAGGGATTGCGCCCGATATCCTTGTGTGCCGATCAGAGCACCCAATCCCAGAAAAAGAGCGTGCAAAAATTGCTTTGTTTTGTAATGTCCGTAAAGAGTCTGTCGTTGCAGCTTATGATCTCAAATCTATCTATGAAGCTCCCTTGGCCTATCACGCTCAAGGCTTAGACCAAGCAGTGCTCGACGCCTTTGGAATTTCACCGGCTCCCAAGCCCGAATTAAGTAAATGGGAAGACGTGCAAGACCGGGTCAACAACCCTGAAGGCGAAGTCAAAATCGCAATTGTTGGAAAATACACACAGCTCGAAGACGCTTATAAATCGATCAAAGAAGCGCTCACCCATGGCGGCATGTCCAACCGCGTCAAAGTGAATGTCGAATGGGTGGATGCCGAAGTGTTTGATCACGAAGACGCCGCCCCTCATCTGGAGGGCTTCCACGCCATCTTAGTTCCAGGCGGTTTTGGCGAACGTGGCACCGAAGGTAAAATTAAAGCTGCGCAATTTGCACGCGAACGCAAAGTGCCCTATCTGGGCATCTGCCTTGGCATGCAAATGGCCGTCATAGAAGCTGCACGCAACTTAATTAATGTGCCAGATGCAGGCTCCGAAGAGTTTGATCATGAGCCCGGAAAAAAACGCTTCACGCCAGTTGTCTATCACCTGAAAGAATGGGTCCAGGGCAATCACAAGGTGCGGCGCAAAGAATCTGATGACCAAGGCGGCACCATGCGTCTGGGTGCGTATAATGCAGCCCTCAACGCGGACTCACTGGTCGCCAAAATCTACGCCAGCACCTCGATCGAAGAACGCCACAGACACCGCTATGAAGTTGATATAAAATTCCGTGAGCAGCTTGAAGAAAAGGGATTAATCTTTTCTGGGATGTCACCAGATGGCCGCTTGCCTGAGATTGTTGAAGTTAAAGATCACCCATGGTTTATCGGAGTTCAGTTTCACCCCGAGCTGAAATCCAAGCCCTTCGATCCGCACCCATTGTTCCGCGACTTTGTGCGGGCTGCAAAAGATATGAGCCGTTTGGTCTGAGAAAGCCCAGCACAAGAAAAAGGAATACAGCCGTGGCCAAAGGATATTGGATAGCTCACAATCAGATCACTGATGTGGTTGCATACGAAGCCTACAAAGTCGCCGCGGCGACAACGCTGAGGGCTCACGGTGCAAAATTCTTGGTCAGAGCCGGCTCGGCAGAATTCCCTGAAGGCAGCCTGCGACCCCGCACGATTGTGATTGAGTTCCCTAGTCTTCAAGCCGCACAAGAGTGTTACGCTAGTGAGGCCTACCAAGATGCCAAGGCAATCAGAGAAGTCGTTTCAGAGGCTGATATAGTAATCGTCGAAGGGTATGACGGCTAATTTAGCGCTGGTATCGAACCCAACAAAAAATGGAGGCTAATATGTTTGCAAACCTATTTTCACGTAAGCCTAGTAATGAAACTAGCGAGATCACTGCGCGTCAAGCTATGGCAGCTGTAATGGTGCGGATAGCAAAATCTGATGATGATTACGCCGTGGCGGAATGTGAGCGGATCGATGCAGTTTTATCAGTACTTTATGACCTGACCGCTGACCAGGCCACGTCGCTACGCCTGCAAGCTGAAGCCTTGGAAGCAGATGCTCCTGATACCGTACGCTTTACCCGCGCCATTAAAGAAGCAGTCCCTTATGACGATCGTTTCGACGTGGTCCGAGCTCTTTGGCAGGTGGTTTTGGCAGACGGAGAACGCGACCATGAAGAAGATGCATTGATGCGTCTTTTGGCTAGCCTGCTAGGCGTGAATGACCGCGACAGCGCTATCGCCCGCCAACAGGCCTAAAGACCTTGTTTGCGCATCTGCCCATGTATGATGTGCCAGCCAACCGCTCAGCACATCTGCGCTTGTGGCAGGTCTTTCAAGATCTTGTACCCACCGCTCCTGAGCTGTCCTTTCCGGGAGATAATCTTATGGCCGAGTGGCTGAGCCCGGCACTGTTTTTATCCCAAACCTGTGGTCTACCATTTCGCGCAAAATTACATGGATTGGTGCAGCTGGTGGCGACCCCTGACAACCAGATTCCCAACTGCGCACCAGGCCATTACCATTCAGTCATCCTGGCCCGCAAAGGTTCAGCGCCCGACCTTGCGGCTAATAACTTTGTTTTAGCCTATAATGATCCGCTGTCACAATCTGGCTGGGCAGCACCACAATCCATAGGCATCACCGGTACATCTCAAATACAAACTGGCGGGCATGCTGCCTCTGCAGAGGCATTAATTGACGGTAAGGCTGACATAGCAGCCATTGATGCGCTCACTTGGAAATTTTTATTACGCGATTCCGATAGAATGTCCCAACTCACCATTCTAACCACAACACCCGAAACTCCAACATTACCTTATATCACCAGACTTACCCAAGACATGGGCAGCCTGAGGAAAAGTTTAAATCAAGCGATTCTCTCACTAGACCAAAAAGATCGCAAAACTCTGCAAATTTTTGGTCTAGTCGACATAAAAGCAGACAAATATTTACAAATACCCCTTCCGCCTGCCCCATAATTCATCCGAATGCCGCTTTTAGATTGTGTGAACCGACTTCCGCGGCCTAGTATCTTTAAAATTTGATTGGGATATCTATGCTGGATAATGACACCTCTGTGATTGAGATCAAAGGACTTCACAAAGCGTATGGCGATTTGCAGGTTCTTAAGGGTATAGACATCACAGCCAAAAGTGGCAGTGTGGTAGCCCTTATTGGATCATCAGGTTCTGGAAAATCTACTTTGCTTCGCTGCTGCAACATGCTTGAAACTAGCCAAGAGGGATCGATCCACTTTCAAGGGGAACCGGTAAAGTGGCAGGGCTCAGGTCATAATCGACGGCCCTCAGATGCATCCCAAGTGGCCAGATTAAGAACCAATCTATCCATGGTATTTCAGCAGTTTAATCTCTGGGCCCACATGACAATTTTACAAAATGTGATGGAGGCTCCAGTCACCGTACTGAAGCAAGACAAGGCAGACGTTGAGGCGCGCGCGCGCGCGCTATTGGAAAAAGTGGGGATTAGCGAGAAGTGTGATGCGTATCCGGCGCAACTTTCAGGTGGGCAGCAGCAACGCGCAGCAATTGCCAGAGCGCTCGCCATGGAGCCGCAAGCTCTATTATTTGATGAGCCTACATCTGCACTTGACCCCGAACTTGAACAAGAAGTTGTTCGTGTTATTAAGAACCTTGCGTCTGAGGGCCGAACAATGTTGATTGTTACACACGACATGGCCCTGGCCCGCGATGTGGCAGACCATATTATCTTTTTACACCAAGGTTTGGTAGAAGAAGAAGGATCACCCAGCGCTATATTTGGCGCTCCGAAATCACAACGGCTCCAGCAATTTTTAGCTGCTGTGGCCTAAAACCACTCAGCCACTCATCTTAGGGAGATAACCATGAATAAGCTGATCTTAACTACTGCCGCATTGGCACTTGCTGCGGGCATGTCTTTTGCCGACACCGTCCGTATGGGTACAGAGGGTGCGTACCCACCATATAATTTTATCAATGACGCTGGTGAAGTTGATGGCTTTGAACGCGAATTAGGTGACGAGCTTTGCGAACGTGCGGCCCTTACATGTGAGTGGGTTGTAAATGATTGGGATAGCATAATCCCAAATCTAGTGTCTGGTAACTATGATACCATTATAGCCGGTATGTCAGTCACCGCCGAGCGTGATACCGTAATCGATTTTACAGAAGAGTATACGCTACCTGAACCATCTGCCTACGTCGCCCTCTCAGCTGATGTTAATCTGTCCGGAGCCGTTATCGCGGCTCAGGTCAACACGATCCAGGCTGCTTTTGCTGCGGCATTACCCGGAGTTACTTTAGTTGAATTTGCAACACCTGAAGAGACAATTTCTGCCGTCAGAAATGGTGAAGCAGATGCCGTTTTAGCAGATTTGAATTATGTGGCACCAATAGCTGCAGAAGATGCAGGCTTAGTACTGCTAGACAAACAGGAATTCATCGGTGGCGGTGTGGGCATGGGGGTGCGCGAATCTGATAATGACTTGCGCGATAAGTTCAGCGCTGCAATTAAATCAATGAAGGCGGACGGAACGCTGAACGCTCTGATCGTCAAATGGGAAGTGGGCCAACCATTTCCATAAATCCAATTGTTACTGGGGGGCGAAGAGTTAATCTTTGCCCCTCCTTTTGGGTACTTTTTAATTACACTTATCAGGTCACAAAATAGCAAAACTGTTGGGGGTTTATAAGATTTTTAGCTTCTGCTCAGATCCAAGTGCTCTTGCAAGTTTTGCGTGGCTTAGCTGCTACCTCACCACGGGCAAACACTTTCTGTTTTATTATTCATTTGGGACGGTATTAGGTCTGCTCGCCATTACCGGACCTACGGCTCTTATATTTGGTTTCGGGGGGGCAATATTAGCCCAGTCCCAACTTTTTTTATTACGGTGGATAGGAAAAGCATACATATCAATCGTAAGAGGTGTTCCCGACATAGCATTTTTTCTTTTCTTTGTAATTGCATTAGACCAAGGGTTTGAGTGGTTGCGGCACCAAGCTTTTTGCCCCAATTGGTCCGAACCGATCCGTCAGGGAAGCGATTTCATTGTGTGTAAAGCTGCCAAGCTACCATTAGGAACAGCTGAACAATATGTGCATGAGATCTATGGGTTCTTCACGGCTGTCCTAACGTTTACAATTGTCTTTGGAGCATTTGCGGCAAATGTAATCCACGGCGCAATGCGCGCCGTTCCAAAAGCGCAAATAGAAACTGGCCAATCCTACGGCATGAACAAAAGACAAATTTTTTGGCGTATATTAGTCCCACAAATGTGGATTTATGCACTACCAGGCCTCTCAAATCTTTGGATGGTTTTGATTAAAGCCACTCCCCTTCTTTTCCTGCTCGGCATTGAAGATATAGTCTATTGGGCACGTGAGCTTGGTGGTACCCAACTGGCCAAATTCTCCGCCTATCCACATGGTGATTTGCGAATGTACTACTTTTTATTTCTGATGGTGTTCTACTTGGCCTTCACTAAAATTTCCGAAGTCATTCTTGAGCGGCTGACAAAACGGCTTTCCCATGGGCAAGGCATCCTAGGAAGTGACGCATGAGCTGTACACAAACAATTATAGATTACGGGCTTCGCTCACTTGGATATGGGGCTCGGCTACTGCCTAAAACTGAGTTTACCCTTTGCCAGCATTTCACGCTGATTGGCTCAGGCATGCTCTGGAATATCTACTTTGGTGCTGTCGCACTTTTGATTGGGTTTATTATCGCCAATGGGGTGGCCCTAGCCAAGGCAAGTCCGCGTGCGACGATTCGCAAACCCGCAGAGTGGTTTATTTTGATATTTAGGGGTTCTCCCCTATTTATCCAATTTTTCTTGGCCTATTTTATTTTTCTGCGCCTTAAACAAAAAGGAATTTTGCCTTGGCTCACGGCCGCACAGGTGGGCGCACTAGTAGTTCTTATTCTGAATACTGCCGCCTACTCAGCAGAAATTTTTTATGGGGCGCTACGCTCCATTCCTAAGGGTGAGGTCGAGGCAGCTGATGCATATGGCCTTTCTGGCTGGAACAAGTTCATTCGAATTATTTGGCCCACGACTATGCGGCTGGCCTGGCCCGCATATGTGAATGAGGCTATTTTTCTGTTTCATGCCACTACGCTGGTTTTCTTTTCCGGGTTCCCAGCATGGCAACAGCGTGGCGATGCATTATACTATGCAAGATACTTTGCCGATAAGACCTTCAACCCCTTTGTGGCCTACCCAATTCTAGCCTTCTATTTTATACTTCTCACACTCGTGATCATTGGTCTATTTGGAATAATCAATAAGCGACTAAACCGCCACCTCCCAAAAGATGCGCGGCCACGGTTGCGTTATCGCCCACAGATAATCAGATGAATAAATCCCTTCGCATTGCAGCTGTTGATCTAAACGGTCAGCTCCGCGGCAAACGCGTTGCGGCAGGTATGGCAGGCAAGCAAACGCGCATGCCACTCTCCGCGCTCAACATTGATATTTTTGGTGCCGATATTGAGGCTTCACCACTTGTGTTTGAGAGCGGCGATCAAGACGGCATTATGGCGTCAGCAGGTCGTGAGCTCGTTCCACTTCCATGGGTGGCAGGCGACGCATCCTTAGATCTTCGGGTCATGCAAAACGAGGATGGCAGCCCATTTGCGGGAGACCCCCGCACAGCGCTCAGCAATGTATTAAACCGTTTTTCAGACCATGGGTGGAACGTCATTGCCGCCTGTGAATTAGAGTTTTTTCTGCTGGAAGATGGTGGCAATTTAACCCCCCCCATTAACCCAAAGACAGGTCGGCGTTTGTCCGGCACCGAAATCCTTTCAATGCGCGAGCTCGATGGGTTTGACGCCTTTTTCAACGATGTTTCCGACGGGGCAAAGTTGATGGGACTAGGGAATCTAACAATAACTGGCGAGGCTGGCATTGGACAGTTTGAAGTCACGATGACCCATGGCCCAGCACTTCATATTGCTGATAACGTGATTTTACTTAAGGAACTGATCAAAGGCACTGCCCGCAACCATAAAATGGCAGCTACTTTCATGGCCAAACCTTTTGCAGCAGAAAGTGGCAATGGACTACACACCCATTTCTCTGTGTTAGACGCCGTTGGCGAAAACATTTTCTGTGATGAAAGCCAACTCGAATCAGCCGTGGCTGGTTGCTTGCAAGCATTTGAAGCCAGCACATTATTTTTTGCCCCCTATGCCAACAGCTTTGAGCGTTTTGTGATTGGTGCGCATGCACCAACCTCTGCCACTTGGGGCTACGAAAACCGAACTGTAGCGATACGTATTCCAAGCGGTCCTAAGGCCGCTACTCGAATAGAGCATCGGGTGGCTGGTGGCGATGCAAACCCATATCTGATGTTTGCTGCTATTTTTGGTGCTGCCTTGGAGGGAATTGAGCTCAGAGCCAAGCCACCCAAGGCCATAACCGGAAATGCCTATACTCAACCTTCAGCAATGCCCGGTTTGCTTCCAAATTTAGCTGCCGCAATAAGGGGGATTGATAGTCTGCTCTTGATTAAGTTTATACCCTCAATGATTTTGCAAAATCTCGCAGCGACTAAGACTCAAGAGCGCTATTTGTTTGAAAAGATGTCAGACCATGAAGCCCTTTTAGCCCTAGTCGACACGGCGTAATCATGTCTTTTCAATTGAACAATTCAGGCCTAGGTTGTTCTAATATTTGAAAGAGGTCTTATGCTTATTGGCATTTTACAGTGCGGCCACGCGCCCGACGACGTTCAAGCCAAACATGGTGATTTTGATGCTATGTTTGCAGACTTACTGCAGGGGCAAGACTTCAATTTTAAAACCTGGGACGTTGTGGATCAAGACTTCCCCCCCTCTCCACTTGAGGCCGATGGCTGGCTCATCTCTGGATCAAAACATGGCGCTTACGAGCACCACGCGTTTATTAAGCCTCTGACTGAGTTGATCAAAGACATCTATGCGAGCTCTCGGCCCATGGTTGGCGTGTGTTTTGGCCACCAAGTCATCGCTCAGGCTTTGGGTGGAAAAGTCGAGAAGTTCAATGGTGGCTGGGCCATCGGCCGTCAGGATTATAACTTCGGCTCCCATGGTACTGTGACCCTGAACGCCTGGCACCAAGACCAAGTCACAGCCCTACCTCCTGGAGCGGAGTTGATTGCTACAAGTGACTTTTGCAAATATGCAGGTGTAGTCTACGGCAAGAAAGCCTACACAATTCAACCACATCCCGAATTCAGTAATTCCATCTTTACCGACTATGTGAGTGCACGCCGTGACAGCACTTCATATCCACCCGAGTTGATGGATCAGGCTGAACAAATGACCAATGTCCCCACGCAGGAAACTGCAATAGCGACTGATATTGCCGCCTTCTTCAAGGGGAATTTTATACCTGAGGTGCTCGCATGAACTGGAAAAATAGTTTGCCTGAAGCAGCAAAGTCTTATGTCGGCGACCGCCAGCTAGATGAGGTGGAGTGCGTCATTTCAGACTTTCCCGGTGTGGCTCGCGGTAAGGCGGTGCCCGCGTCAAAATTTGCTAAGCAAAAGCATTTTTACTTGCCTAATTCAATATTTCTTCAAACACTTACAGGCGAATGGGCGGAAGCGGCTGGAGAGGAAGGCTGGGTCGAACCAGACATGATATTAAGGCCAGATCTAGATACCGCCACTGCTGCGCCATGGACAGCAGATGTAACCTTGCAAGTGATACATGACGCATATGGCCGTGACGACACACCAATCCCCACGGCACCCCGTAATGTACTGAAACGTGTCGTTCAGCTGTTTCGTGATAAAGGATTAGAGCCTGTTGTTGCCCCTGAATTAGAATTTTTTTTGGTGGCCCGCAACATAGATCCAGCTAAGGCTATTACCCCAATGATGGGCCGCTCTGGCCGCCCCGCCGCTGGCCGCCAAGCCTATTCCATGTCAGCAGTGGATGAGTATGGCCCAGTGATCGACGATATCTACGACTTTGCAGAAGCTCAAGGCTTTGAAATCGACGGGATCACCCAAGAGGGCGGTGCCGGCCAAGTGGAAATCAATCTCCAACATGGCGACCCCGTTAAGCTGGCTGACGAAGTGTTTTACTTTAAACGCCTGATCCGCGAAGCAGCACTTAAACATGACTGTTTTGCCACTTTCATGGCCAAGCCAATCGCTCAAGAGCCCGGGTCCGCTATGCATATCCACCATTCCTTCTTGGATTCAGAAGGGCAAAATATCTTTGTCGGCCCACAGGGTGGGGAGACAGATATTTTCTATCACATGATCGCCGGCCTACAAAACCATCTCCCCTCAGTGATCGCCATGCTGGCACCTTATGTTAATAGCTACCGGCGCTACGTCAAAGATCACGCGGCACCTATTAACCTTGAATGGGCACGCGACAATCGCACTACCGGCATTCGCATTCCCTTGTCAGACCCGCAGGCGCGCAGAATTGAAAATCGTTTGGCAGGTATGGATTGCAACCCCTATCTCGGTATTGCCGCATCTTTAGCCTGTTGCTACCTCGGGCTGGAAGATCAGGAGCGCCCCGACAAACAATATCGTGGCGATGCCTATGATGGCGAAGAAGCAATTCCCTACGACCTATTCACTGCTCTTGATTTGTTCGACAAAGCTAAGCGCATGCATGAGGTGCTCGACCCAGAATTTGCCCGGGTATATTCCATTGTAAAACGCACAGAGTATAGTGAGTTTCTACAGGTAATATCACCTTGGGAGCGTGAGCACCTTTTGCTGAATGTCTAACTTTCTTTACGCAAACGACCGCCGCGCCACCTACCCATCTAGCTGGTACGCCGAAAGCGTGGATGAGACGACCCGCCGCGCGCGCCTAGATATGCCGGTATCCTGCGATGTCTGTATAATTGGAGCTGGTTTTACAGGATTGTCCACTGCCCTACATCTGGCGCAAAAAGGCTTCACCGTCATAGTTCTTGAGGCCCACCGCGTTGGGTTTGGAGCTTCCGGACGCAATGGTGGGCAAATGGGCTCTGGTTTAAACTACGACCAACAAAAGTTAGAAAAAGCTATGGGCAGGGATGCGGCACATCAGCTGTGGGAAATGACCCAAGAGGCAAAATCTCTAACCCGTAGCCTGATAGCCCAATATGCTCCTGAATCAGGCTACAAGCCGGGAGTGGCCGAGGCCTCTTTCAGCCAAAAAGACAGCGACGCTAGCCATGCTAAAGCAGATTATTTGGCAAAGCACTACGGCTATACTGAAATTGAATGCCTCGACAAGTCTGCGATTTTAAACTTAATCAAGTCCTCACGCTACAGCGGGGGTATTTTAGATTGGGGCGCTGGACACCTACACCCTCTGCGCTACGCTCTTGGCTTGGCTAAGGCAGCCGAAGTAGCCGGAACCATCATATATGAAGACAGTGCAGTGGAGCAGGTCCAAGACGGAACGCCGTCTATCGTACACACTAAGCACGGTCAGGTGAAAGCAGGCTATGTAGTTCACGCCACCAACGGCTATCATGGCAGCCTCAACCATAAGCAGGCCACGCGGGTGCTGCCCATCAACAACTACCTGGCTGCCACAGCTCCACTTACCGATCCACAATCCGTCTTAACCAAAAATATTGCCGTAGCCGACAACCGTTTTGTGCTGAATTACTACCGCCTGAGCCATGACAATCGGCTGATCTTTGGCGGTGGCGAAAGCTATGGCGCAAAATTTCCCAAGGATATCTTCGCAAAAGTACGCCGCCCCCTCACGCAGATATTCCCCCAACTCGCAGATGTCGATCTCACCCATGCATGGGGCGGCACCCTTGGCATCACAACAACGCGGCTGCCCATGTTCGCGCGCGTAGGCCACCAACAGCTCACAGCTTCTGGTTACTCCGGCCATGGGATTGCTCTGGCAGGTTTTGCGGGCTTGGTGCTCGCAGAAGCCATCGCCGGCAATGCCGCCCGCTTTGATCTGCTGTCCAAGCTCCCGGGCCCTGCCTTTCCAGGTGGACAGGCGCTCCGCAGCCCCATTATGACTTTAGCAATGACATGGTTCTCTCTGCGCGATAAGCTGGGCCTATGAAACAGATGCGCCCGTGCCACAGATCTCCCAAAACCGCAACTACCGCCGGTTGGTTTACGGTAGCCAATGGTAAATGGGCGTGGGCCGGCGCGCCGCCGCGTTCCAACCAGCGCTTTGTCACCTGTTAATCGGCCAAACACTTCTGGCCAAAAATATTCCCGCCAGAGCCCAAAGGCGCCGGCCGTAATTATCAAAGGTCACCCAATGAAAGACCAATCTTCCAACAGCTGGGAAGCTCGGGCCGACGCCCATTCCTTCTACGGCTTCACCGATTTGCCAACGATTGAAAGCCGGGGCGCAACCGTCCTAACACATGGCGAAGGACCCTATGTATTTGACGTGCACGGCCGTAAGTTCCTCGATGCGAATTCAGGACTTTGGAATATGGTGGCAGGTTTTGACCATGCCGGCATCGCCCAAGCAGCCAAAGACCAGTATGATCGCTTCCCTGGCTATCATGCCTTTTTTGGGCGCATGTCAGATCAAACTGTGATGCTCTCTGAAAAGCTTGTGGAAGTATCACCATTTGACACTGGTAAAGTTTTTTATACAAACTCAGGATCAGAAGCAAATGATACGATGGTCAAAATGCTCTGGTTTCTCCATGGCTCAGAAGGTAACACAGAACGGCGTAAGATCATCACTCGCAAAAATGCCTATCACGGAGTGACTGCGGTTTCTGCTTCCATGACCGGCAAACCTTACAATGCAGTTTTTGGCCTACCCCTACCAGGATTTTTGCATCTGACCTGCCCCCACTATTGGCGCGAAGGTCGTCCCGGTGAAACTGAGGCTCAGTTTACCGTCAGACTTGCCAAAGAGCTGGAGGATATGATCCTTGACGAAGGTTCAGAAACAATCGGAGGCTTCTTCGCTGAGCCAGTTCTTGGGGCTGGTGGGGTTATCCCACCCCCCGCAGGGTATTTTCAAGCCATACAACCCGTTTTGCAAAAGTACGACATTCCACTTATCTCAGATGAGGTTATTTGCGGCTTTGGACGCACTGGGTACACTTGGGGCTGCGAAGCATATAACTTCATACCGGACGCAATCATCAGCTCAAAAAACTTGACCGCAGGGTATTTCCCAATGGGTGCTGTAATCTTAGGCCCAGAACTGACCAACCGCCTCCAAGCGGCCTCTGAAGCTATTGAGGAATTCCCTCACGGGTTCACAGCTTCAGGTCATCCAGTTGGATCTGCAATTGCACTCAAAGCAATTGATGTGATTATGAATGAAGGTCTGGCTGACAATGTAAGAAAGCTAACTCCTTACTTTGAAAACCACATGCAGCGGTTATTAGAACATCCAAATATTGGCGAGGCTCGCGGTAAAGGTCTGATGGGCGCTTTAGAAGCGGTACAGGATAAATCCAATAAAATGCCCTTTGCATCTAATCTTTCAGTGAGCGAGCGGATTGCCAACACATGCACAGATCACGGTTTGATTTGTAGGCCCTTAGGCCAATCGATCGTCTTGTGCCCTTCGTTTGTCTTCACTGAAAACCATATCGATGAAATGTTTGAAAAGCTTGAGGCGGCCTTGAAGCAGGTCTTCGCCGAGGTTGCATAGGCTTTGGGCGGGGCCCGTCCCCGCCCTTCGCTCCGGCTTATAGTTTAGAAAGTTTGTCCTGCAGAGCCGCCAATTGTGATTTTATATCTGCCAAATCATCCGACGGCTGACTTTTACTAGGCTTAGCGCTAGGCGTAGTAGATCCTGAAAGCCCACCCGTCATAGCCTTCATAAACGCTTCCTGTTGCGCCATCATAATATCAAACTCTGGTATTGCCACCGCCGGATTGACCACATTTAGATTTTCCATCGCCTTGGATTGTCCATCACGCAAAATCTCAAAGCTTGCAGCTAAAAATTGCGGAACAACAGAGGTGGCTTGGCTCCCATAAGAGCGGACCAAGTCTGTTAAAACCTCTACCGGTAGAACGTTTTCCCCACGCCTCTCGTAGTCAGCTACAATCTGAAGTAGATATTGACGAGTTAGATCATCACCAGATTTCAGGTCAATGATTTGTACTTCACGGCCACCACGAATAAAACCAGCAATGTCAGCTAATGTCACATAATCACTAGCTTCTGTATCGTACAATCTTCGGCTAGCATAGCGTTTGATCAAAAGAAGTTTGGTTTTTTCGGTCATATTTAGCCCTTTTGTAGCAGCAACTCACCAAAAAATTGCGGCATTGCAGCAACTATATGCAAATGCGGCACAAAAAGAAAGGAGAAGTAATATCAGACTGTTGGTGGTAAAGTTCATTGATAAGAATCAAAAATTTTCGAGTCCCTGAAGGCTATGACATATTATTTTGAAACCTTTGCCAATGTCTAACGAAGAGTACTGGCACAGGTTGTGTAAAATGTGACACTGTAAGCGCAGAGCGCGGCACGCGCTGAGGAAAGAAAAAGAAATGTTGCGCGACATGTCCCACGCCAAGCCAACAGATGATGCCATAGCAATCCCAGAGACAGCGAGCCAGCTTCGAAACCTGGGCTGGGGAGCGTATTTTTGGGATCAGGTGGAGGCCGCCGAATTAGAACAATCTCCTCCAGTGCGCATTACTCAGGTGCACCGCAACACACTACACATCCAAGGCGCCAATCTTGACCTAATGATCCCATCGCTCCACGATGTGACTGTCGGGGACTGGTTGCTCTTCAACCGAGAAGATCCCCGCTCCAGCCAATTGTTGGAGCGTAAAAGCCTGATAAAACGTCGCGCACCGGGTCATGATCGCAAAGAGCAATTAATCGCAGCGAATTTAGACACAGCCTTTATTGTATCATCATGCAATAATGATTTCAGCGTGGCCCGGTTAGAACGTTACATCGCCATGGCCCACGAGGCGGATGTGACGCCCGTCATAGTATTAACTAAAATCGATTTGGCGGAAGATATAGTAGAGTTTGTCTCAGAAGCCCAAGCCATTTCCAAACGTGTGGCCGTGGTCACCTTGAACGCAAGGGACCCTTCCGCTAGCGGCTATCTGTTTCAATGGTGCCAACCCGGCCAAACCGTAGCATTTCTGGGCTCATCTGGGGTTGGAAAATCTACCTTAGCCAATACTTTGGCCGGCAATGAAACAATCGAAACCCAAGAGGTACGCGCCTCCGACGACAAAGGCCGGCACACCACTACGGGCCGGCAGCTGCACATTATGCCAATAGGCTGCGCCGTTCTAGACACGCCTGGCATGCGAGAATTACAGCTCACAGATGTCTCCATTGGGCTGGGAGAAACCTTCGCAGATCTACATGCACTGCGGCAAAATTGCAGATTCAATGATTGCGCCCATGACAAAGAACCAGACTGTGCGGTTCAAGCAGCTATTACCAGTGGTAAAATTGACGTGCCTCGCATGCAGCGTTGGCTCAAGCTTGTCGCAGAGGATGCAGAAAACACAAAGATTTTAGCTAAGCGACGGATGCGCGAAAAGTCCAAAAACAAAAATGTGAAAAGCGTTCGGAAACACAGTCTTAAAAAATAAACAGCTTGAAAACTATCCCAACCAAGCCCGGAGTGCTGAAATGGTTGCCTCAGGCTGCTCCAAAGTAGGCAGGTGGCCAGCATTCTCGATCACCACCAGCTCGGCCGGCGCGATCAATTCAGCCATAAATGTGTGACGCTTTGGTAATGTTATCTGATCCTGCGCACCACAGAGTACTAAGGTTGGACATTTTATATTGCATAGCAAGGATTGCTGATCACGGCGTTTCTGCAAGGCGCGAGACTGGCGCGCAAACACCTCTGGACCCAAAGACAATGCCATATCGACCATCAACTCAAAAATATGGGCCTTAAAAGGGCTATCAGCCAGACAGTTAGGGAGCAGCTCCTCGCGCATAACCTGTTCTAGCCGCCCAGTCTTCGCCGCAATAATTTGCGGCTCACGCTCCGCTGCACGCACTGGCGTTTCAGACAAAGGGTTCGTATCCATAAGGCAAAGGCGGCTCACCCGATCCGGGGCGCGACGAATTATCTCCATCGCTACTATACCACCCAAAGATAGCCCGCATAGGGCAAACCGATGCGGGGTCATATCCAATATAGTGCTAGCAATCTCCTCTATCCGCTCACCCAAATGCACAGGTGCCACCATCACGGCACGCTCATGCGATAGCCCGTCAATTTGAGGGGCAAACAGCCGCGCATCACACATCATGCCTGGCAAGAATACAATTGGTTCAGAGCTCATATTTCTGTTGTGTCAAGTTTTCCTACGGTTGCCAAGATCAAGACATCCAGCATACCCACAATTTACTATTATTTTATGCACTTAGTTAATCACACAGCCGAAGTGTAGAATTTTGGATGAAGCCCCAAGGTTAGGCCAATCTTGAAGCTTCACGCAAGCCAATCAACCACTCATCGCCATCATTAAACGCGGAAACGGGATAAGCCTGAGCAATGACCACTGCAGCCTCCATGTTAGTAGCTTCAACAATCAAAATACTAATGGCGGGGACGCCTCCATCGTAGACGCTATCAGGGCCAACCGTTTTAGATCGTTGCAAGGCTTAGCCAGATGTACAACCACATCGCCTCAGCCATTCCTCTAGTCCATCCATCTGCCCATATGAACTTTACCCTCTTCTGCGGTGGGAAACTGTGGTTGTACAAAATATATGATTAAAAATTGAGACATATTAATTTCCCTAAAAAGTTATGTCCGCCGCTTAATGGCATCGATCACATTCAAAATTGTGGCTTCGGTCAAGGCCAATTCATTTGCCGCAGAAAAGCGGTGATCAGCACCTTTAAGCAAAAGCAGCTGGACGTCTGGACCCTTGATATGGGTAAAGAGTTTATTAGCGAGTTCAACAGAAACATCTTTGTCTTCATCCCCTTGCAACAATCGGATTGGGAATGAAAACTCAAGTGGCTTGCGGAGCAACAAATGCGTACGGCCATCTTCAATCAAGCGTTTAGTAATCGGATAAGGGTCACCATAATTAGAGGGAATATGTACCACTCCCTCCCGCGTTAGGCATTTGCGAATATTCGAGTTGAAACTCGCCCAAAACCCATCCTTCCGTAAAATCTGGAGCCGCGGCGATGGTGATCAGCCCTGCCACACGCGCGGGAATCCTTTGCGCTATCAACAGAGATATCCAACCACCCATAGAAGACCCAACCAAAATCTGTGGCCCATGCGTAAGCGTCTCAATCGACGCCTGCGCATCCTCGGCCCAATCACCAATGCATCCATCGGTGAAGGCCTCCGATGACGCACCGTGCCCCGAATAATCAAATCGCAAAAAAGCACGGCCCTGTGCTTGGCACCAGCTTTCAAGATGCAGCGCTTTGGTACCCGACATATCCGACATAAACCCGCCTAGGAACACCAAGCCTGGGCCTGCACCAGACGTCTGCACATAGGCAAGCCTCCGGCCTGTCTCAGTTGTCAAAAATTTCATCTGATTATAACCTCAAGTAATTGACCATAGGCTAGTCAAGACAGACCGCATTCCAAAGGTGTTTCAGACCACCGTCCCCTTCGCACTCAGCGGCTGTGTCATAATCATCGCAATCCCTCAGGCTTCGGCGGTTGACAGCAAAAACCAAAAGCCCCAAACAGCCCGAGAACTTTATACCCGCAACCGGGCGTTTCGTAGGCGCCAAACTGACGAGGAGTGCCCTTGATGGCTCAGATCTCACTCACACTTCCTGATAATTCTATTCGCAAATATGAAGCTGGCGTAACAGCTGCTGGTGTCGCGGCCGATATTGCATCGTCGTTGGCCAAAAAAGCAATTTCAGCCACCGTTGGCGGTAAGCACTTTGATTTAGCTTGGCCGATTGAAGTAGATTCAACCATTGCGATCCACACCATTAAAGACGAACTTCAAGCGGACGAACTGATCCGTCACGATCTAGCCCATGTAATGGCCTGTGCAGTGCAAGAAATTTGGCCAGATGTGCAAGTGACAATTGGACCAGTGATCAAAGATGGCTGGTATTATGATTTTGACCGCAAAGAGTCCTTCACACATGAAGACCTAACTGTCATCGAGAAGAAGATGAAAGACATCATTAACCGGCGTGATCCCGTGCGCACCGAAATTTGGGACCGCACCCGTGCCGTCCAGCATTATATAGATGCAGGCGAACCTTATAAAGTTGAATTGATCAATTCGATCCCTGGCAGCGAACCCCTGCGGATGTATTGGCATGGTGATTGGCAAGACCTCTGCCGTGGCCCACATTTGCAACATACCGGTCAACTACCTGCCGATGCCTTCAAACTGATGAGCGTTGCCGGAGCCTATTGGCGCGGCGACAGCAAGCGCACAATGTTACAACGCATCTACGGTGTGGCCTTTACCAACAAAGAAAAACTAAAGGCCCATTTACATATGCTGGAGGAGGCCGCAAAGCGCGACCACCGCAAGCTGGGTCGTGAAATGGATTTATACCACATGCAAGAAGAGGCTCCTGGCCAAGTCTTCTGGCACCCAAACGGTTGGACCATCTACACTGAGCTACAAGATTATATGCGCCGCAAACAGCGAGCTGGGGGCTATGTAGAGGTGAATACTCCACAAGTAGTGGACCGAAAGCTTTGGGTGGCCTCAGGTCATTGGGATAAATACCAGGAGAATATGTTCATCGTTGAGGTGGATGAAGAACATGCGCGCGAAAAAGCCGTAAACGCATTGAAGCCGATGAACTGCCCCTGCCACGTGCAAATTTTTAACCAAGGGCTAAAGTCATACCGCGACCTACCCCTGCGCATGGCCGAATTTGGCAGCTGTGCACGTTATGAACCATCCGGTGCCCTACACGGGATTATGCGGGTGCGAGGCTTCACCCAAGATGATGGGCATATCTTCTGCCGCGAAGACCAGATTGAAAATGAAACTGCACTTTATATCGAGTACCTTACCTCTGTGTACAAAGATCTTGGTTTCGAAAAATTCCGGGTGAAGTTCTCCGACCGTCCAGAAAACCGCTCTGGCTCAAACGATGTTTGGGATCGTGCGGAAACTTCACTTTTGGCTGCCACGCGAAAGGCGGGTATTGAGCCGGAAATGAACCCCGGTGAAGGCGCGTTTTATGGGCCAAAACTTGAGTTCGTACTAACTGATGCCATTGGCCGAGATTGGCAATGTGGCACCCATCAGGTAGATTTTGTTTTGCCTGAGCGTCTGGATGCAAGCTATATTGGGGAAGATGGCAACAAGCACCGGCCTGTAATGCTCCACCGCGCCTGTCTTGGCTCATTTGAACGCTTCATCGGTATTTTGATCGAAGAACATGCGGGGAAACTTCCGATCTGGTTGGCACCACGCCAGGTGGTTGTGGCCTCCATCGTGTCTGATGCAGATGACTTTGTGCATGAGACAGTGGCCGCTCTGCGAGCTGTGGGCGTCCGTGCTGAGGCCGATATTCGCAACGAGAAAATAAATTATAAAGTCCGTGAACATTCTGTAGCAAAAGTGCCAGTAATATTGGCCATAGGCATGAAAGAAGTGGAGGACCGTACCGTCTCAGTACGCCGCCTTGGGAGCAAGCAAAGCGAAGTAATGAAATTGGAACAACTAGTTGCCGATCTCAAAGCCGAATCAACACCGCCTGACTTACTTAACCCAATCGGATAGAAAGCTTAAAAAGGTTGTTCAGATTGAGCGGCCTTTTTTTATAACCTAAAACAAGCCACTTAATTTTTATGCCAATCCGCATAGAGCGCCGCAACATCTGGCTTCCAGCCCAGGGTCATTTTAGCTCCATTCACGATTAATGGACGCTTCATCAAAGTCGGATGCGCTTGCAACAAATCACATGGGTTCTTAGTTCGCGTCGCGTCATCCAAACTTCGCCATGTGGTGGAAGATTTGTTTATCAAAGCCGTCCCAAACTTTGTAAGGGCAGCTTCTAATACATTTTTAGGCACCTCAGATTTCCGCACGTCGATATAGTCAACCATCAGATATTTCAAAGCTTTTCGGGCCAAACGGCAGCTATCACATGAATCTAAACCATAGAGTTGCATCAATTTTTCCTTGATTTTATTTATAATCGCACAATTGTGGGCATATGGCATCTGAAAACAATCAATTATTCGAAGAATTTTAGTTTTCAGAATCTTGTTATGCCGTCGGCGAAGTGCCCGGCGTGCAACTATAAATTAGGAGAATACGATATGCCTCTGGGCACAGTAAAATGGTTTAATACCACAAAAGGCTTTGGCTTCATCGAACCTGAGGGTGGTGGAAATGATGTTTTTGTTCATATTTCAGCTGTAGAGCGGGCTGGAATGACCAGCTTGGCTGACAATCAAAAAATAAATTATGAGCTGATCGAAGGGCGTGATGGCCGTGAGATGGCGGGCGAATTGAGCAGCGCCGACTAACCTGAGTACCGTTCACTATACACGGAGGCACATCCGTATAAAGCTGGGCTCGCCTAGGCAGTTTGAGTTTGTGTCTTAAAAAGCCACATTGGGGCAACTACGCCCCAATAACTCCCTCAAATTCTCGCCACTCACCTTTACTCATACCAGAGGATTCTTGCGTCACCTTTTCGCCTGCCAACATACGCCGCACACAATCAAGTGATTTGGCAGACAATACCGCGCCTCCCAAACGATAATCCTCAAACGCACCATAAGCAGCGGGAACCCAGTCGCGCACCATGTCGCAAATCACATCGGCATAAACCCTGATTTCATATTGCGCATGCGCGTCAGCCCGCAAACGAAGAAAATGAAACAGGTTGTGTAGATCGACCTTCCAATACCATTGAGTATAGATATTAGCAGGCAAATTCATCCGGGCTAATTCCCGTGCCAGGCCATCTTGCCCGTCCTCCGAAATCATCGCTTCATAATTATCATAAGCGCGATTGCTGTCTGTTTTCAAAATCTCAAGAACCCGCGCTGCTTCAGCGCCCTGGAGTAGCCGACCACGACCTTGATTATTAACCACAGATTGAGATGCCAAAGAATCCACTTCAGGAATATAAAATTCCCTGTCTAAAATCGAGTAGCGCGCTGAATATTCGTTTACATTTGCTGTTCGGTGCCGGATCCATTGCCGCGCCACAAAGACCGGTAGCTTCACATGCAGCTTTATTTCACACATTTCAAACGGAGTAGAATGCCAATGACGCATCAAATACCGGATCAATCCGACATCATTTTGCACCGACTTTGTACCCCTACCGTAGCTCACGCGAGCCGCCTGACAAATCGCAGCATCATCGCCCATATAATCAATAACACGCACAAACCCATGATCCAACACAGGCTGAGCCTTATAAAGATGGCTCTCCATCCCTGGAGCCACTGCCCTCAGGGTTGGCTGAGGATTTGATCGCAGCTGATCAATTTCTTCTTGTTGTTCTGGTGTCAACAGCATCAATATCCCCTAAGTTAACTCCATCCGGAGCGATTCCCTAAACACTATATATGGAGTAATGTGAAGGATGAACCTACTATATAAAGGTAAATGTAAATGAAATATCTACACACAATGGTTCGAGTCTCTGATTTAGAAGCCTCAATCGCTTTTTTTGCCTGTTTGGGGCTTGAAGAAACGCGACGGTGGGACAACGAAAGTGGCCGCTTCACTTTAGTTTTTATGGCCCCTCCAGGCCAACATGAATGCCCAGTGGAGTTGACTTACAATTGGGATGGTGATGACGGCCTACCCTCAGAAAGCCGCCATTTCGGTCATTTAGCCTATGAAGTGAGCGATATTTATGAAACTTGTCAGCATCTCATTAACAGTGGGATCATCATCAATCGCCCACCGCGTGAGGGTCGGATGGCGTTTGTACGCAGCCCAGACAATATTTCCATTGAGCTTCTGCAAGAGGGTGACAACCTCCCCCTTGCCGAGCCTTGGGTAAGCATGAAAAACACTGGCAGTTGGTAACCTTTTCAGCTTTCAGATCGCTTACAGCCGCTGCATTGGTGGCTACAAGCATGTCCATAGCGCAGGCAGCTTGCCGGCAAGCGCTAGCCATGGGATTGGATGTATCCGGCTCAGTGGATGCAGGAGAGTATCAGTTGCAATTACAAGGTTTGGCCGCAGCACTGACTAGCCCAGATATCACCTCCAGCATTTTAAGTGTACCTAGCGCCCCAGTACGGCTATTAGTATACGAATGGAGTGGCCAGAATTATCAGCGTATTTTGATACCTTGGACAGAGATTTCAAATTTAAAAACCCTTCAAAACCTATCTACTAAGTTGCATCAAGTGCAGCGGCAGGATGCCCCACCGACTACGGCATTGGGCAAAGCCATTCAGTCAGGCATAGGATTTTTGAACCAACAAACTAGTTGTTGGAAGCGCACACTAGACATATCTGGCGACGGGAAAAGCAACGCTGGCCCAGAGCCCCACCGTGTCAATCTTCCAGAACAGATTGACAATATAGTGATAAATGCATTGGTCATTGGTGTCGACGCAGGCTCACGTCTGTCGCATGCAGAATTGTCTATTAGCGAATTAACAGCCTATTTCTCAAACCGCGTTTTGGCCGGTCCAAGTGCATTCTCAGAGGTGGCGGTTGGCTTTGCCGATTATGAACGAGCCATGAGCCGAAAATTGCTTCGCGAGTTGGAATTAATCAGTATGAGTAAGCTGGATCAATAAATAAATCAAATTTGGTTGCCAAGTGGCGTATGCGGCTTTTGTCCACCAATTATTTCAGTTTATAGCTAACGTTTGGGTCTTGATAATACTTGCAGCTTTCAGCTCTCGACAGCGTTTTCATCGTCACTGATATCAAATGCTCATAAATTTAACAAATTTATTTATTTAAAAAAACCTACGGAAGATAAGCTACATTTAGTAATATGACATAAAAATTTTAATGCATCCCACCTCATTTGGTTTTAACCATCGCTCGCAGGAGCCCTCAACCCGCTGCTCCAGTTATTTTAAAGATATTCGCAAACATTAATCAAACAGTGCAGCGTAAATTAACCTAAATTTGCAAACCATCCACAATCTCACCGATCAACTACTGTAAATTCCGGTGGTGTCACTGCTGTACCAGTCACCCATGAATACAGGTCATGATCATTTTCTTCGAGCAACTGATCATAGGCTACCAACTGATCATCACTCATTTTTTTGAGGGTTTGATCTGCAAAATAGCTTAAAATTAGGTCCATTTCTTTGATTCCACGCCGCATAGATCGCATTTTGAGACGTTTAATTTTATGCTCGTGTAACTCAGTCATTTCAGGGCTAACCTCAGATGTTTCTCCAACCGACTCAAACGATCAGCGGTACGTGTCATATCAGTTTTAATTGCGCGCATTTCAATTAAAATAGTTTGGATGTCTTCGGATAACGGCTCAGCAGTGGGTTCTTCTGGCCCAATCCCTTCACCGCTCAACAGCCAGGGCAATGATACGTTTAGCATTCCAGTCAACATTTGTAACTTGTTGGCACGCGGTTCAGATCGATCATCTTCCCAAGCCTGCAAAGTTGAAAGCTTGATCCCAAGCCGACGAGACAGCTGCACCTGAGTCATACCAGATTTTTCACGGGCGCCTAAAACTCGGTCACCAAAGGTGGCCGCATCAGGACCAAACCAATCAAACGATGCATCCAAATTATTTTCAGTCATATATTACCTCTTTCAAAACAGTTCTGCTTGCAGCTGTGTAAACGGAGATCTAAGACTTGAGCAGATAAATTCTCAGATTGAGGTCGGCATGTCGTTTTTGTCAACAACACTTGACCGTGTAAAACCATCCCCCACCATAACTGTAACAACGAAAGCGGCGGAATTAAAGGCGGCGGGACGTGATGTTATCGGATTGAGTGCGGGCGAACCAGATTTTGACACGCCAGCCAACATAAAAGCAGCGGCAGTGCGCGCCATCGCTAAGGGCAAAACAAAATATACTGCGCCTGACGGTATGCCAGAGCTGAAACAAGCTATTTGTGACAAGTTTTTGCGTGACAACGCATTAAGCTATACCCCGGCGCAAGTGAGTGTTGGCACTGGTGGAAAACAGATCCTGTATAACGCTTTGGTCGCCACACTGAACCAAGAAGACGAGGTGCTGATCCCTGCCCCTTATTGGGTGTCCTACCCAGATATGGTGCTGCTGGCAGGTGGGAAGCCAGTGATTGTAGAAACCTCTGTTCAAACTAATTATAAGCTCACTGCAGATCAGTTGGAATCTGCTATCACCCCAAAAACCAAATGGTTTATCTTCAATTCACCCTCCAATCCAACTGGCGCTGGCTATAATTGGGATGAGCTGAAGGCTCTAACCGATGTGTTGCTCCGCCATCCACATGTTTGGGTGATGTCCGATGATATGTATGAACATCTAGCCTATGGTAATTTTAAATTTTGTACCCCCGCCGAGGTGGAACCTGCACTTTATGAGCGCACCCTAACCTGCAATGGTGTATCCAAAGCCTATGCGATGACGGGTTGGCGTATTGGTTATGCGGCCGGGCCTCAGTCTTTGATAGCCGCCATGCGCAAAGTCCAATCACAGTCCACCTCAAACCCATGTACAATAAGTCAATGGGCTGCAGTAGAGGCTCTAAGTGGGATCCAAGACTTCTTAAAAACTAACAATGAAACATTCATCCGCCGGCGTAATTTGGTGGTAGAAATGCTCAACGAAGCTAAAGGTATCACCTGCCCAAAACCTGATGGTGCTTTCTATGTTTACCCATCCATTTCTGAGATAATCGGTAAAACGACTCCAACCGGGACCGAGATAACTAATGATGAGGTTTTTGCCACAAGCCTTTTGGAAGATACCGGTGTAGCAGTTGTTTTTGGAGCAGCCTTTGGCTTATCGCCAAATTTTCGTGTGAGCTATGCTACGTCAGACGAAAATTTGCAGAAAGCCTGCAAACGAATTCAGAGGTTTTGTGAAGTCTTAGTTTAATTACGATCTACAAAATATTTATAACAAATTTCCTCCATCTATGAGAAAATAGCATGATCTAGAGCCAGCAGTCATGACTTGAAATTAGCACGGATCACAGACTAGCTGTTGATTTCAATTGATAATATAACCTCTACTATCGCAATCGCTGATCAGATGCAACCGTCCGAGGCTAAGCGCGCTTGTAAGTTCCACGTGTCAACACAGAGAACCGCACCCAAAGAAGCACTGCAGCGACCCCAAGACCAAAAACTAAGCCCAGCCAAATCCCTGTCTCCTTGTAGTCCATGGCGAAACCTAAGACATAGCTGATAGGAAGACCTATAAGCCAATAAGAAACTGCGGCGATCAGCATTGGAATTTTGGTATCCTGAAGTCCACGTAGTAAGCTCAGGGCAACCACCTGCGCCGCATCTACAAACTGAAACATTGCGGCCACAATCAAGAGTAACGTACCGATGCGAAGAATGTCAGGTGCTAGTAAATCTTCAACATCCAAAAATGCACTAATTAGCATCTGTGGCGTGGCCAAAAAGAAGAATATCGCTATTAAGGCGGCCAGTGTCGAAAGTCCCATCGTAACCGCTGCCGTGCGTTTTACCGCTGCCCAATCACCGCGAGCAAACGCCTGTCCAGCCCGTACAGTGCCCGCCTGTGACAGTCCCAAATGCACCATAAAACTAATAGCTGCCAATTGCAGTACAATCCCATGCGCCGCTAATTCCAAATGCCCCAACCAGCCCATCATAAAAGCAGAGCCCGCGAACAAACCACTCTCCGCCAAAGCCGTAGCCGAAATAGGCATGGCGAGACGCGTAACAGCCAATGTGGCAACCCGGTCAAACCGCCAAAATCGAGCAAACATCGCTTGTTCGGGAAAGCAGGTTTGAATGTAAATAACAAAGCCAATTAAAGATAGGCTCACCGCAATCACTGAAGCAATTGCAGCCCCCTGTAAGCCCAACTCAGGCATACCCCAATATCCAAAAATCAAGGCATAGTTGATCAACGCGTTGGCGACTAAAACCCCTAACGAAATCCATAGCACGACGCCCGTATGCTCCAACGCCGAAAGATAGCTGCGCAAGGTAAGGCCCCAAAGCGCTGGCCAAAGACCAAAGCCCGCAATGCGCAAATAGTCCTGCGCACCTTGCGCCACGACAGTATCCTGACCCATTGACACAAGAATTGGGGCAGAGAACCACATCGGCAGAAACAAAAAACCAGCCGCAATAGTCGATAGCCAAAGCCCCATGCGCGTAGTCCGGCGGGCCGATTGTGGATCATCCTCAGCCATAGATTTTGCTACCATCGGTAATACAGAAAAGGCAAAACCGGACGTGGTAATAAAAGCGATAAAAAAAATCTGAGCGCCTAAGGTTACCTGAGCCAAAGCCAAAACAGAATACCATCCCAGCATTAGAGTATCAGTCACATGAACCGCAAACTGCGCCACCTGGCTACCTACCAAGGGCAGGCCTAACACCAACAAAGACCGTACTTCGAGTTTGATTACCTTAAATTTGCTCATTCGACTGTATTAAGGAGCAACTAAGCTGCTGACCAGCAAGAAAATTCTCATATATTAATCATAAATTTTAGGCCGTAACTCCACTTTGCAGCCATTAATTAAAAGAATTCTTTACAGCTCGGGCGCTCAAAGGCAAAATCTAACATAGAATTTGGGCCATCATGTAGTGGAGGCCTTTTCTTGCGACGCAACTTCTGCCATGAATAGCAACAATCAAAGAAAGAGCAGGCCCATGGCAAGTGACCTATTATCCGCAGTCGATGATACCACCTATGACGCCTCATCCATTGAGGTTTTGGAGGGGCTTGAGCCAGTTCGAAAGCGCCCCGGCATGTATATCGGTGGAACTGATGAACGCGCACTGCATCACCTCGTGGCTGAGGTTCTCGATAACTCTATGGATGAGGCGGTGGCAGGCCACGCCAATCGTATCGAAGTTGAGCTATTAGCAGATTATTCCGTAATGATCCGCGACAACGGCCGCGGCATTCCCGTAGATCCACACCCAAAGTTCCCAAACAAATCGGCACTCGAAGTGATCCTGTGCACACTACATGCTGGCGGTAAATTTTCTGGGAAGGCCTACCAAACATCTGGTGGCCTCCACGGAGTTGGTGCCTCAGTCGTGAATGCGCTGTCCGATTCTATGATTGTCGAAGTAGCCCGCAACCGCGAGCTGTATGAGCAACGCTTCTCGCGCGGTGTGCCTCTTGGCCCCATTGCCAAAATTGGTGCGGCGCCTAATCGGCGCGGCACCACGGTAACTTTTCACGCAGATGCAGAAATTTTTGGAAAACATAGGTTCAAACCAGTACGGCTGTTCAATTCCATACGCTCCAAAGCCTATTTATTCTCCGGTGTTGAAATTCGCTGGAAAAGTCAGATCGATGATGGCGAAACTCCAACAGAGGCCATCTTTCACTTCCCCGGAGGCTTGTCCGATTATCTTAACGAAACCCTGGGTAAAGCCAGCACATATGCTGATGCGCCGTTTGCGGGCACTGTTGAATTCAAAGAGCGTTTCAATGTACCCGGGAAGGTAGAATGGGCCGTCAACTGGACCCCTTCACGCGACGGCTTCATCCAATCATATTGTAACACTGTGCCAACCCCTGAAGGCGGCACCCATGAAAGCGGCTTTTGGGCTGCTATCCTGAAGGGTATCAAGGCCTATGGTGAATTGGTCAACAACCGCAAAGCCACCAATATCACCAGAGACGACCTTACAGCCGGGGGCTGTGCCTTAGTATCATGTTTTATCAGCGAGCCAGAATTTGTAGGCCAAACCAAAGACCGCTTGGCTACCGTTGAGGCCCAGCGCTTAGTCGAAAATGCAGTGCGTGACCGCTTTGACAACTGGCTAGCAGCTGACACGAAATCAGCCGGCGCTATTCTTGATTTTCTGGTCTTGCGCGCAGAAGAGCGTTTGCGCCGACGCCAAGAGAAAGAAACTCAGCGCAAATCTGCCACAAAAAAGCTCCGATTGCCAGGTAAGCTTACTGATTGTACTTCTAAAACACGCGAAGGTACTGAGTTATTCATCGTGGAAGGCGACAGTGCAGGCGGCTCTGGAAAAGGTGCGCGAAACCGCGTGAACCAAGCTTTGCTACCTTTGAAAGGCAAGATTCTCAATGTCCTGGGCGCAGCCTCCAATAAGCTAGGTTCCAATGCAGAGATAAGCGATCTGTGTGAAGCTCTCGGTGTAGGCGTTGGAACGAAGTTCAACGTTGATGATCTCCGCTATGATAAAATTATAATTATGACCGACGCGGATGTGGATGGTGCGCATATTGCCAGCCTACTCATGACCTTCTTCTTTTCACAAATGCGCCCCTTGATTGATACCGGGCATCTGTATCTGGCCTGCCCCCCACTTTTCCGGCTAACCCAAGGGGCAAAACGCGTCTATTGTTTAGATGAAGCCGAAAAGGCCACGTGGCTGGAAAAAGGCCTTGGCGGTAAAGGCAAAATTGACGTCAGCCGGTTCAAAGGGTTGGGAGAGATGGATGCAAAAGACCTAAAAGAAACAACAATGGACCCCACCACTCGCAAATTGATCCGTGTTACCGTGGATGAGGATGTACCAGGTGAAACCGGCGATCTAATCGAACGTTTGATGGGCAAAAAGCCTGAAAAGCGCTTTGAATATATTCAAGAGAATGCAAGGTTTGTAGAAGAGCTGGACGTTTAACACTTTAAGGAGCCTGCTGCATGCCAACCTATGCCATCACCATGCTTGCTGCCGGAATTGGTATTCCAGTATTGGCGGCGATGAATGCGGCTTTGGGACGCCATCTTGGGGCGCCTATGTTGGCTGGGGCTGTATTGCTCACAGTTGGGTTTCTTACAGCACTGTTGGTAACTTTGGTCACTGGACCCAGTGCAGTTGTGAAATTGGCCTCAGCGCCACGGCATTTACTTTTACCTGGACTGTTGCTGGCGTTTTATGTGCTTTCAATCACCGCTATTGCACCAAAATTTGGCGTTGGAAATGCCATTTTCTTTGTGCTTATTGGTCAGCTGATCTCTGCCGCCACAATTGATAATTTTGGCTTATTCGGTGCGCAGCATGTCCCGCTCAGCTGGCCACGTCTCAGCGGATTATTATTGATGGCCGCTGGTGTGGTACTTACTCAAAAGGCTTAAGAAGGGCCTTTACACAAAATGCCCACTGCATCCCACAGCACATCTGGCACATTAATCTCTACCTTAGCCTGCCGGTTGCTACCAGGCAAACGTGAACCCTCTTGCAATCCCACAGCGTCCACCAAGCGCGTCAACCTATCAGCAAAGTCTGCGTGATGAGTACTTGGGTCTATGATAAAGTAAAACTGGCCCAATCCATGAGGCGCGCCATCAGGCAGCTTGAGTCCACCAACGTCTAACGAATTAACCGATCCAGTAATTCCAGCGGCCAAAAGCTCCGCCAAAACCCCAAATCCCCAGCCCTTATATCCACCGGCCGACACCAAGGCCCCAGCCAGTGCCGTTTGAGGGTCTGTGGTAGGCTCCCCCTGCGCATCGACGGCCCAGCCGAGAGGAACAGGCTCGCCCGCAGCCTTAGCCATAGTGATCTTGCCCAGCGCAACAGCAGAAGTTGAAAAGTCAAAATGCACGGCCAAACCACCCTCACCATTGGGGACAGACATGGCGATAGGATTAGTACCGATCACCTTTTGATTGCCGCCGGGAGGGGCAACCACCGGACTTGCATTAGTGAAGCCAATGGCTAAAAAACCCTTAGCCGCTAATTGCGCAGTAAAATATCCAAAGAGGTGCAGGTATGTGCATGAGCCACTGACAGAGATGCGGTGCCATTAGTACGCGCTGCTGCGATAGCAGTAGGTAGAGCTGCCTCAAAAGCAGGCTGCGAAAATCCAAATTTCGCATCAGACAAAATAGATCCAGGCCGTGACGCTGAAACCTGTGGATCCACCGTACCATCAACCCGGCCAGTGACCAACTGGCGGCAGTAGCTTTCAAGATAATAGAGGCCACAAATCACATTACCAAAAGATTCTGCGTCCGCAATTGCCCGGGCCACTGAAACCGCGATCCAATCTTTTGCACCATATGCCACCAAGGCGGATTTACTGGCACGTTCAATATCGATAGTTGAGACAAGTGGCATTGGGCTTCCCATTTACAATAATTTTTATCACCATAAAAAATCAGGGTTTGGATTTATTTTCAACGCAAAAATTAAAGTATCTGGCCCTTACTAAGTCGAACCTGCCGGTCCATACGCCCCGCCAAATCCATGTTATGGGTTGCAATCAGCGCCGCCATTCCCGTGGCACGCACTAAATTCATCAAAACGCTGAATACGTGATCTGAGGTTTCTGGGTCAAGATTGCCAGTGGGTTCATCTGCCAGTAACAGCTTGGGCGCATTGGCCAAGGCCCGACAAAACGCCACCCTTTGCTGTTCACCCCCTGACATCTCACCAGGTAGGTGATGCCCACGATCCACAAGCCCCACTTGGTCCAACAGCTCCAAAGCGCGCAGGCGAGCCGCGGATGGCCTTAGACCAGTGGCTTGCTGTGGGAGCATAATATTCTCCACCGCCGTAAATTCTGGTAGGAGGTGGTGAAACTGATAAACAAACCCAATCTTCATGCGCCGCATATCTGTCCGCAATTTATCATCAGCACTAGCCATATCGCGGCCAACGATCTGCAGGCTTCCACTATCCGCTGTGTCCAGCAGACCAGCAATGTGCAGCAGCGTTGACTTCCCCGCCCCCGATGGAGCCACAAGTGAGACTACCTGACCCGCTGTTAGCGTCAGATCACAGTCTTGTAAAACCGATATGACATTGGCTTGCCCTGGATTATAGGACTTATAAAGCCCCACCATTTTCAGGATTGGATCACTCATTTCGCAAAGCCTCAACTGGGTTCATCCGCGCCGCACGGCGGGCAGGAAAAATGGTGATGATAAAAGATAACGATAGTGAGATCCCCATAGCCTTAGCCACATCCATACCCCGCAACTCTGCGGGCAGATGATAAATCCCACGAATAGATGGGTCCCAAACTTCGCCGCCAGATATATAGTTTACTAGGCTAAAAATCGTATCTATGTTGAGCACAAACAATACGCCTAACAACACACCTAGGATCGTTCCAACAAGACCAATGCCTGCCCCACATAAAAAAAATACACGCAACACAGTGCCCTCGGTCAAGCCCATGGTACGCAGAATTCCAATATCGCGGCCTTTATTTTTAACCAACATGATCAAGCCTGAAATAATGTTCATTGTGGAAAGTAATATCAGTACGATCATTATTACCAGCATCACATTATCTTCAATGGCCAAGGCCCTGAGAAACCCACCTGCATAATCACGCCAGGTTTCCAAAACCGCATCCTCACCACTTGCCGCCCTAAGCGCAAATATCATAGCATTTACTGCTTCTGGATCATTTATAAAAACTTCGATCTGGTCAGCTTGGCCTTCTCTGTTGAAGAAACTCTGAGCCTCCCCAAATGGCAAGTACAGGCGGGTTTGATCAATATTATAATGCCCTGCGGTGAATATATAGGCTACCGTGTAAGACTTCACTCTGGGACTAGTGCCAAAAGCAGTGCGAACGCCATTAGGCGATATCAACTTGATACGGTCCCCAATAGACAAGCGTAAGGCCCTGGCCACGCCAGAGCCGATTGCAACCCCACCAGGAAAACCCTCAATGTCCCCCAAACTACCTTCAGAATCAGCAACGTTGGGTATAGTTTTCAACTTATCTAGGGTGATCCCAAACACCATAATCCCATGATTAAAATCATTGGAGCTGCCCATTACTTGCCCACGGATCAACGGTGCGGCCCGCGTGACACCTGCAACTGCTTCAATACTATCAGTCAAAGCCCCATAGTCATTTATCGCATAATCAAAGCTACCAGACTTAGGATCAAACTTGCGTTCATAAACGGTGACATGGGCATTAGCGCCCAAAATAGCATCAACAAATTCTGTCCGAAAGCCACTGCGCACAGCTAGCACAATGATCAAAGCCGCCACGGCTAGGGCTATACCGATTAAGCTGATTAGTGTCATGACGCTAACGCCACCCTCAGCACGTTTAGCCCGCAGGTAACGCCAAGCAATCAAAAATTCAAAACTAGAAAAAGGTACCGCGCTCTTCATAGGCGCACCTTAGGGATTCTAGCTATAAAAAGTGATCTGACCTGTAAATTATCCACAGTCGTTGCATATTGGATCATGACATTTCAGCCTTTTTTATACTGGATAAAGTCTAACCACCCAAGGGGTATTGGGCTATTACTTTTTCCACAGCGTCTTCAGGTGACATTTCCTCGCTTAAGCCTGTCTTGCGGCTAGTCAGTTCCACCACACCATTTTTCAAGCCACGAGGACCAACGGTAATACGCCATGGCAGGCCGATCAAATCCATAGTAGCAAATTTACCACCAGCACGCTCATTGCGATCATCATACAGCGGGTCCAGACCAGCTATAGTAAGCTTCTTATAGAGGCTTTCACAGGCTCCATCAGCCTCATCATCGCCCTGCTTAAGATTCACAATTCCACAGTGGAATGGCGTCACGCCCTCTGGCCAAATGATGCCTTTGTCGTCATGGCTGGCCTCAATAATGGCTCCCACAAGGCGGCTCACGCCAATACCATGACTACCCATGTGGACGGGTACTTTCTTGCCTTCCGCATCTTGTACAGATGCTCCCATAGCCTCAGAATATTTAGTGCCAAAGTAAAAGATCTGCCCCACTTCAATGCCACGTGCTACTT
The DNA here is from genome assembly GCA_905182535.1 of uncultured Planktomarina sp. Classification (GTDB taxonomy): domain Bacteria; phylum Pseudomonadota; class Alphaproteobacteria; order Rhodobacterales; family Rhodobacteraceae; genus Planktomarina; species Planktomarina arctica. The sequence goes on along the minus strand of CAJJBZ010000012.1, from coordinate 24,142 downwards.
TGCGACGATCTTCGGGAACCTCGGCAAACAATGCCTCATCGTGGGTTTCATCTGTCCGAGCGTATTTTGTGGTAAACTCCTCCATTATTGACTGGCAATCTGCCACATCGTCAAAATCAATTTCACGATCACCAAAGGTCAAATCAGTGACGGCACTATCATAGAAGACTTCACTCTCACCAGTTTCCGCCAAAACTAAAAATTCATGGGTGTCGTCTCCACCAATCGGGCCACTGTCTGCCCGCATAGGAATGGCCTGCAAACCCATGCGCTCGTACGTTCGTAGAGTAGCTCACCAAATGGCGATTGTAAGCGTGCAAAGCGTCCTCTTTAGTGAGATCAAAAGTATAGCCGTCTTTCATATAAAATTCGCGGCCACGCATCACTCCAAAGCGTGGACGGCGTTCATCGCGGAACTTCCACTGAATTTGATACATGGTCAGCGGCATATCTTTGTAGCTAGTCACATGGCCCCGGAAAATATCAGTAATCAATTCTTCGGCAGTTGGGGTAAACAACATATCGCGGTCATGGCGATCTTTAAACCGTAACATTTCCTCACCATAATCGTCATAACGTCCAGATTCGCGCCATAGATCAGCAGATTGGATCGTCGGCATAATCATGGCGAGATGGCCTGCTTTTTCTTGCTCTTCATGCACAATGCTTTCGATTTTCTTTAAAACCTTGAGGCCTAAAGGCAACCAGGAGTAAATTCCAGCGGCAGATTGTTTGATCATCCCCGCGCGTAGCATCAAACGGTGTGAGACAATCTGGGCCTCAGCTGGGTTTTCTTTCAGGACGGGCAAAAAATAGCGGCTAAGGCGCATGGAACACTCCAGTTGAATTGTTGCTCATGTTTAGAGCTCCGATGCCACTGTCACAAGCAAAAGTGGTAAAAATATTAGCTTTCGAGCGCATATTTTATCCACACCCCTTGCAAGGTGCGGCACAATACGCAAGTTGGATAACAAAAGGGGATTGATTATGGGTTTACCGGTATCTTCACAATTGCGCTACTGGGGCATCTCAGCAGTAATTTTCGGCCTGTTATTATTCTTACTGGGCGATACGCTGTTGCCGTTCGTCTTGGGCGGTGCAGTTGCCTATTGCCTCGATCCTATTGCAGATCGCCTGCAACGCTTGGGCCTATCGCGTTTATTATCAACCACGGCCATCACAATTGTGGTAATGCTCGCCTTTGTTCTGGCAATTTTACTGATTGTGCCGCTAGCGGTGGAGCAGGCAATTGCTTTGTTTAATACGGCCCCAGTAATTGCCACAGAGTTTTGGAGCTTTTTAACTACGCGCTTTCCAGATCTTCTAGATGATAGCAGTAGCATACGGCAATCACTCACTGGATTGGGGGAAACCATTCAATCGCGGGGTGGTGATTTAGTGAACAGACTGGCCTCCTCAGTAAATTCGATTGTAAGTATGTTGGTTTTAATTGTGGTGGTCCCAGTTGTATCCTTCTATCTCTTATTGGACTGGGACAATCTTGTTTCTAAGATTGATGAACTGGTACCAAGAGATCACGTGAAAAATGTGCGTCGTTTGGGTCACGAAATTGATGCCACCCTCGCCTCTTTCATCCGTGGCCAAGGCACAGTATGCTTAATTCAAGGCATATACTACGCCATTGCCTTGATGCTGGCCGGTCTCAACTATGGCATAGTCGTGGGATTCTTGTCAGGAATTATTTCTTTTATCCCTTATGTTGGCGCCTTGGTGGGTGGCGGCTTGGCGCTGGGTTTGGCCCTTTTCCAATTTTGGGGTGATTGGACCTCCATAAGCATCATTGCAGCTATCTTCATAGTGGGGCAAGTTTTAGAGGGCAATTTCCTAACACCAAAATTAGTCGGAAATTCCGTAGGTCTTCATCCAGTTTGGTTAATTTTTGCCCTGTCAGTGTTTGGCAGCATATTTGGTTTTGTTGGTATGTTGGTGGCTGTACCAGTAGCAGCAATTATTGGCGTGATGGCTAGGTTTTTGATTGCGCAGTACACATCAGGTCCGCTTTATAGTGGTACAGACCCTAAAGACGACAAAAATGTCTGAACAACTCAGTTTCAAATTACCTATTAAAGTGACACACGAGCGTCATTCCTTCTTTGTATCTGAGGCTAATAAAAACGCCGTAGCAATTTTGGAAGATTGTACGACATGGCCACAGGGGAAAATGATTGTGCTCGGTCCAAAAGCCTCTGGGAAATCTCATCTCTTAAAAATTTGGCTGAACGAAAAAGATGCACAGCCAATTGATCCTTTAGGGGATTTTGAACAGCCAGAAGCTGGTGCTAAAATTGTGGTAGACAATCTACAAAATGTGGCAGGGATTGGCCCAGCTGAAACCCGACTCTTTCATTTGCACAATCATCTGCAATCCACTGGTGGTCTCTTACTTATGGCCTCCAGCATTGCAGTGCGCCAGGCTGGATTTCGATTATCAGACCTACTCAGTCGATTAGAGGGTACCAGCTGCACCAAAATTGATCGTCCGGATGATGCACTTTTGCACGCAGTTTTGTTGAAAGCCTTTATGGATCGCCAGCTATCTCCATCACCAGAAGTTCTGGCCTATATACTGAAAAATATAGATCGAAGCTTTGACGCAGCTGGCGATATCGTAGCCCGGTTAGATGTGATAAGCATGTCGACAAAGCGACCCATTACTCGAGCGATGGCTGCAAATATTCTGAACTAGCGCAGCCGCGCAATGGTACTCATTATCTTACCCCTTACAATTTACCAGCAACACAGCTAAATTTGATGCCTTGATATAGGATTAATAATGACAAACCCGGCTGACTTTTTGCATAGTGATTTTCCCGCAGCACGCAGCTGTGGGCTTAGGGCAGCTGGGCCAGACAGATTTTTAAATCGCGAGCTGTCCTGGCTGGCTTTCAATTGGAGGGTTTTGGAGGAGGTTGATAATCCAAATGTGCCTCTCTTAGAGAGGCTGCGGTTTTTGTCAATTTCAGCTACTAACCTTGATGAATTTTATTCTGTTCGCGTTGCAGGGTTACGCGAACTGGCCCGTGCAGGCAGTATCACTCCAGGTATTGATGGCCGCAGCACCACAGAGCAATTGGAGATGATTGACACCGAAGCCCGCGATTTGATGGCCAAACAGCAAGCTATTTTGGCAAAACTGCGGGTTGAGTTGGCCGCGCAAAATATTCATATTCTGAAAGCAGCTCAGGCCACAAAAGATCGTACCTACTTACAACAGCTTTTCTTGTCTGATGTGTTCCCAGTAGTCTCTCCGCTGGCTATTGATCCTGCGCATCCCTTCCCCTTCATACCAAACGCCGGTTTTGCCTTGGCGCTGCAACTGGAAAGGAAATCTGATAAGCGTAGGCTACGTGCCTTAGTTCCAGTGCCACAACAGGTGAATAGATTCGTGCGTCTTCCCGGTGATGGCTATCGCTATCTGCCTCTAGAAGATCTAATTTTGATGCAACTGGAACAATTATTCCCTGGCTATAAACTCAAAAGCCACTGCGTATTTTCGGTCCTCCGCGACAGTGATCTTGAAGTGGAAGATGAGGCGGAAGATCTAGTCCGAGAGTTTGAGGTTGCCCTAAAACGGCGACGCCGCGGCGAAGTAATCCGGCTGAAGATTAGCACTCAGGCTCCAAAGGCCCTGCGTGCCGCCATTATGGCAGAGTTTTCTGTCACTGAAACTGAGGTGATTGAAGTTAATGGAATGCTCGGTCTACCCGATCTCAAAGAGTTAGTCATCGAGGATAGATCAAACTTGCTATGGCCAAGCTTCACACCACGGATACCAGAGCGAGTATCAGATCACGAGGGTGATCTGTTTGCGGCGATCCGGCAAAAGGATATGCTACTGCAACATCCCTATGAAACCTTCGACATGGTTGTACGTTTTTTGCAACAAGCCGCCCATGACCCCAATGTTTTGGCGATCAAACAGACCCTCTATCGCACCTCAAAACGCTCTCCTATTGTTGAAGCTCTTTGCGAAGCGGCAGAAGACGGAAAATCGGTAACCGCTTTGGTGGAACTCAAAGCCCGTTTTGACGAAGCCGCAAACATTAGGCAGTCACGCAGGCTTGAACGAGCTGGCGCCCATGTGGTTTACGGGTTTATGAACCTCAAAACCCATGCCAAAATCAGCACTGTGGTACGGCGTGAGGGCGATCGCTTAGTCACCTACACTCACTATGGCACAGGTAATTACCACCCGATCACGGCACGTGTTTACACAGACGTGAGCCTTTTCACATGCGATGCAGCCCTGGGTCGGGATGCTACAAAGGTATTCAATTATCTATCCGGTTATGCGCAGCCCAAAACTCTCGAGAACATTGCAATCTCTCCTCTATCCCTCCAGTCAACGCTCTTGGAACGTATCAAAGCTGAAGCATCCAATGCCAAAGATGGTAAACCTGCTGCCATCTGGGCTAAAATGAATTCCTTGATTGATGCGGACGTCATTGATGCGCTTTATGCAGCTGGACAGGCTGGAGTAAAAATTAGCCTAATTGTGCGAGGTATTTGTGGGTTGCGGCCCGGGGTTGAGGGACTGTCAGAAAATATTAGAGTGAAATCCGTAATTGGCCGCTTTTTGGAACACTCCCGCATAGTATGTTTTGCCAACGGCTATGGCCTCCCCAGTCCATCAGCCCGAGTTTATATTTCTTCGGCCGATTGGATGGATCGCAATCTCCATCGCCGAGTCGAAACTTTAGTGGAGATCAAAAACGCAACGGCAAAAGCCCAAATTGTTAGTCAAATTATGGCTGCAAACTTGGCAGATGTTGCCCAATCTTGGGTAATGCAACCCGACGGTTCTTATACGCGGGCCACGTGGCCTAAGGGCAGCTTCGCGTTTAATTGCCACCGGTTTTTTATGGAAAACCCATCTCTATCCGGACGAGGTAGTGCAGGGGCAAGTGATGTACCAAAATTAACCCATACTGATGACCCTCAAATATCACCAAAGGCATGATCAGATTGACCTGCCCAAAAAATTTGATATCAATGATTAGGCGTAAGGGACCTTAAATGGACCGAATATCAGATAACGAACCGGACTGGGGGCCATTCAACCGGCAGCTGTTTGAGAATCCAAAAGCCCGTGATCTGTCACGGGTCGGAGTGATTGATGTTGGATCAAACTCTGTACGATTGGTAGTTTTCGACGGGGCGGCACGATCACCCGCCTATTTTTTCAATGAAAAAGTTATGTGTGCCCTTGGAGCCGGCCTGGCTGAATCGGGTAAGCTTAATCGAGAAGGCCGAATTCGAGCGCTATCGGCACTCCGGCGTTTTTGTACTATTGCTAAAGGCATCGGACTGCCAGATCTCACTGCAGTCGCCACCGCGGCTGTGCGAGAAGCCAGCGATGGACCAAGTTTTGTAACCCAAGTCTTTGAAGAAACTGGGTTACAAATCCATGTTGTAGACGGACCAGAGGAAGCTCGACTATCGGCACAAGGAGTTTTGCTTGGCTGGCCAGGCTCTTACGGACTAGTCTGCGACATCGGAGGCGCGTCCATGGAATTGGCCGAAATCTCCAATGGTCAAGTTGGCCAAAGGCTCACCTCTCCCTTGGGGCCTTTAAAGCTAATTAATATTGAGGGTGGAAAACGTGGCCAGAAAGCCTTTATCACCCAAACACTGGATGAATTACGCGAAAGAATGGGCCCACAATCAGATAGGTTGTTTCTTGTGGGTGGATCGTGGCGAGCAATTGCACGTATAGATATGCATAGACGTGGATATCCACTGCATGTGATGCATGAATATCGTATGACAGCGCGAGACATCCGAAAAACAGCTAACTACATCGATAGCTGTGATTTGGAAGAGCTGCGCGCCACAATTCGCATTACTCCCAGCCGGATGGCTCTCGTACCTATAGCCATTCAAATTCTAAAAGGTATTATCAAACGCTTTAAGCCACATGACATCGCAGTCTCTAGCTATGGAATTCGCGAAGGAATGCTCTTTGAGCAAATGCCTCAAATCATGCGCGACCGTGATCCATTGATCGAAAGCTGCCATTTTGCTGAGCGCAAAGATGCACGCCTACCAGGGTTCGGGATGCGGTTGCATAAATTTATCTCTCCACTGTTTCTCAACATTGACCCAAGCCGAGCGCGTTTGGTGCGTGCGGCTTGTCTGTTGCATGATGTCAGCTGGCGCGCCCATCCAGACTTTCGCGCCGAAGTCTGCTTTGAATATGCTGCGCGAGCCAACCTAGGTGGACTGAGCCATCATGAACGCGTATTTTTGGGTCTCGCCCTACTGCACCGTTACCGCAACAAGAGCGACGGAACCCGCTTTGAAGAGCTATTTTCACTACTCGGCGAGGAAGGTCGTAATGAGGCTGAAATCTTGGGTAAAGCCATGCGTCTAGGCGCCATGCTTTGGGCCAATCCAGATGATGAAACCGCAAAGCTTAACTGGTCTGCTAAGAAGAAGAGCTTGTCCCTAACACTCACCGCGGAAGCATCCCCCCTGTTTGGCGAAGTGGCCGAAGCCCGACTTCAATCCTTAGCACAAGCTCTGAATGCAACACCCAATGTTCATATGAAGCTTGCATAATTCAAAATTGGATCAGGCGTGCAATTTTGTGAGGTCATCCCAAGCCTGGTTGATCGCAACCAAACGTGCCTCAGCGAGCTTCACAGCCTCGCGTGGGACCCCACGCGCTATGAGTTGATCTGGATGGTTTTGTCGAACCAAAGCCCGCCAAGCAGCTCGCATTTCCTCTTTGCTCGCCGACGAATCTACACCCAAAACCTCATAGGGATCAGCTGGCGCACCCTTGACATAGCGCGCCTTCATAACCCTAAAGCAGCGCTCAGAAAGACCAAAAATTTCAGCTACGCGTGTCAGGAATGCGTCTTCCTGATGGTGATAAGAGCCATCCGCTACAGAAATGTGAAACAAGCCCTCGAGTAGGTCTTCTAAAATATTTATGCGGGGACCAAACATAGATTTGATCCGACGGGCGTAAGTTTCGAATCCAGCCACATCTTGACGCGTTAGGTTGAAAACTTTTGCGGCACTAGCCTCATCCGCAGTCGGAATGTGGAACACCTCCCGAAATGCCAAAACCTCCGCACGGGTCACCACGCCATCAGCCTTAGCCATCTTCGCACTCAAGGCAATTACAGCAATCGTGAAGCCCACGGTCTGTTCCGGAGGGGTGCGTAGTTTTTCAAATACTGCCGAGAGCCCTTCACCACTTGCGAGGGCAGCAAGCGCGTCAGCGATGCGAGACCAAATAGACATGCTCAACCATAGAAGCTCAAATTGAAAGACGAAAGGGTAAAGCAGGCTACCCGAGGGTCACGACACCGTGATCCGTTTGAATTTCAGCAAAAATATGCCCAGGGCCTTCAGAAAAGCTAACTCGGGCATCTTTCAAAAGATCTCCAAACATATTTTGCATGCTGCTCGCTTGCGGGTGTTGAACCTGCAATTTCAGCAATCGGCACCCACTGTCTGACAAGTCTTGGCACGGATGCTCGGGAGGATGCCACTGGATCAAGGCCGGGCCAAAACCTCCAAAAGGCAAGGCTCCCGAGTCAGAAACTGAAATATCCCAATTATATTTACCACGCTCAAGACGCACAGGAGCTCCAAAATCAGAGCCAAGGTACTCTAAGGTTACGTCGATATCTGCGGTAGACAAAACCCAACTCACAATACGTGGAGGACCAGAAAAATCATCGAGCCCAAACCAGCGAGCGTGTGGCGGTGTTGGGACATGGGGATCAATAGCAATGGATTCCAAATAACACTCCGCACCCATACCCCAAAGATGATTATGGGTACCAAAATATGGGTGCCTGCCATCAGCCAACGGGGCCACACCCAAGCTTTCCTGCACAAAACCCGTAGCGACCTGGCGAGTCAAACCAGCGACTGCAATATGATCCAATACAAGCATCTTATACTCCTCCAACCATGGCTTAACCACGCGATTCGCGGATCAAATCTAACACGTTTTGAGCAGCATCAGGGATATTAGTCCCCGGGCCAAAAATGGCGGCCACGCCTGCAGCTTTCAAGTAATCATAATCCTGCTGGGGTATCACACCACCACAGACCACAAGGATCTCCCCAGCATCTGATGCTTTCAGCGCTTCAACCAGTTTTGGTGCCAAAGTTTTATGCCCTGCTGCTTGGCTGGAAATGCCAACTACATGCACGTCGTTGTCGACAGCATCTTGTGCCGCCTCTTCAGGGGTTTGGAACAACGGACCAACATCCACATCAAAGCCAATATCTGCGAAGGCCGTTGCAATAACCTTGGCACCACGATCATGCCCATCTTGGCCCATCTTAACCACCAACATACGGGGTCTACGTCCCTCTTCTTTAGCAAATTCTTCTACAGATTTCTGGATGGCTTCAAAGTTTTCATCGCCCTCATAGGCGGATCCGTATACCCCTGCCAATGTCTTTACCTCCGCACGATGCCGACCAAATGTGCCTTCCATCGCTAATGAAATTTCACCCACTGTTGCGCGATGCCGTGCTGCCTCAATTGCTGCTTCTAAGAGATTGCCACCCTTCTCACAGCGCCGCCCCAACTCAAGCAAGGCTGCTTCACAGGCATTTTTATCACGGTTAGCCTTTATTATTCTAAGCTTGGAAACCTGCGCATCACGCACTTGATTATTGTCGATATCCCGCACTTCAATATCAGGCTGGTTCTCAGATTTATATTTATTCACCCCAACGATTACCTCTTCGCCACGGTCAATCATCGCCTGACGGCGCGCTGCACTTTCCTCAATTTTTAGTTTAGGTAGACCACTAGCCACCGCTTTGGTCATACCACCCATTTCCTCAACTTCTTCAATCAAAACCCAAGCCTCATCGATCAAATCAGCAGTGAGTTTTTCCACATAATAAGAGCCAGCCAGAGGATCAACTACATTAGTCACTCCAGTTTCTTCTTGCAAGATTAACTGTGTGTTGCGCGCAATCCGAGATGAGGTTTCAGTCGGAAGGGCAATTGCCTCATCAAAACTGTTCGTGTGTAATGATTGCGTGCCACCCAAAACCGCCGACATGGCTTCAAAAGCTGTGCGGACAATATTATTATACGGATCTTGCTCTTGCAGACTCACACCAGAGGTTTGGCAATGAGTACGGAGCATGCTAGATTTTGGATTTTTAGGCTCAAATTCTGACATTATACGATGCCATAAAACCCGTGCCGCCCGTAATTTAGCTGCTTCCATGAAGAAGTTCATACCGACAGCAAAAAAGAACGAAAGCCGGCCTGCAAAAGCATCTACATCCATTCCTCTCGCAATAGCGACGCGCACATATTCACGACCATCTGCAATGGTGTAAGCTAGCTCTTGCACCAAGTTCGCCCCAGCTTCCTGCATGTGGTAGCCGGATTGATATTGAGTTAAATTTTGGCATTTTTGTAGCTGTATATTCAATAATGTCAGATACTATTCGCATCGAAGGCTCTGGAGGATAAATATAAGTATTACGCACCATGAACTCTTTGAGGATATCATTTTGAATTGTGCCTGAGAGCGCCGCACGGCTCACCCCCTGCTCCTCACCCGCCACGATGAAGGATGCCAAGACTGGGATTACCGCTCCATTCATCGTCATGGATACTGAGATTTTGTCCAGAGGAATCCCATCAAATAGAATTTTCATGTCCTCAACGCTGTCGATGGCCACACCAGCCTTGCCCACATCGCCGACCACCCGAGGATGGTCACTATCATATCCACGGTGCGTGGCCAAATCAAACGCAACCGAAACGCCTTGCTGACCAGCAGCCAAACCTTGGCGATAGAATGCGTTGGATTCCTCTGCAGTAGAGAACCCAGCATATTGTCGGATGGTCCAAGGTCGACCCGCGTACATGGTGGCTTTGACACCCCGCGTATAAGGCGCTTGTCCGGCAATGCCGGCCATATGGTCCAACCCAGCAACATCATCAGCGGTATAGATCGGCTGCACATCAATGCCTTCCAGCGTATCCCAAGTCAAAGACCCCAAAGGTTTACCACGCAATTCTTTCTTGGCCATCGCGCTCCAGGATGTCTTATCTGTCATAACTACGTTCCTTATATCCTGGCCATTGGCCCAAGTATTTTTCAGTGTACCCCTTCGCTTGTAGGAGCAAAGACCCTATATGATAGTATGAAGGAGATATTATGTTTAAACGAACTCTTGCGCTGTGCCTTGCCCTTACAACAACTAACTCCGCGGCCACAGCCGGAGAGACCTTGGACATATGGCGCTCTGATCCAACACATATTTTTGATGCAAAAGACGTAGAATTGGCAGATGTGATCTGGGCGGCCCGCCCTTTGGTGATCTTCGCTGACAGCCCACTGGATCCGATATTTGCACAACAGATGAAGCTTTTGCGGGCGGGCCAAGCCATAGTGCAAGACCGTGACATGATAATCATTGTCGATACTGACCCCAGCGCGAAAACTATAATACGCGAGACCCTGCACCCAAAGGGCTTTAATTGGGCCTTAATTGGCAAAGATGGGATGGTGAAACTGCGCAAGCCCTTTGCCTGGGATATGCGTGAGCTGAGCCGCGTGATAGACAAAATGCCAATACGGCAGCAGGAAATGAGCAAGCCTTGATAGCTTAGACGCAGAGTCCCCAGGCAGCGGCATATAGGCAGCGGCAGTTGGTCTAATACAGATATCACTCGAACTCCATAATGATGGCATCCACAGCTAAACTATCGCCAGCCGCAGCATAAACCCTGCTTACGATTGATTTTCGCTCAGCGCGCAAAATATTTTCCATTTTCATTGCCTCAACCGTACAAAGCGATTGACCTTCTTGCACTTCATCACCAACGGCAACTTCAACCTGAACGATCAAACCTGGCATTGGGCAAAGCAAAAGCTTTGACGTATCCGGTGGCGTTTTTTCTATCATCAGCTTGGCCAATTCTGCTTGGCGTGGGCTGCGCACAGTGACCCTCATATCCGCACCACGGAACCTGATACGAAAGCCACTGGTGCATTTCTCAACTTTCAAAGCGATATCGATACCATCTACATTCATCACCGCCATGGAGTTGCCCGGGGTCCAGTCGCTAGCTACCCTATGGCCACCAGTTTCAAAACGAACAGTTGAGCCGTTGGGATCTGCAGTAATATCAACAGGGAAATCATGGCCCTGCAAGCTAACGACCCAATCGTCCCGTACACGGCGCTCATGGTTGTCCATGCGACCCGACACCCGTGTCCGGCGAATTTCACCCAACCGATACATGGCAGCCGCGCATGCAGCGACTGTTTTTAAAATTTCAATAGGGAGCTCCACCCCCACAAACCCATCAGGATATTCTTCTTCAATAAAAGCCGTTGTAATGTTGCCAACGCAAAATTTAGGATGATCCATAACTGCAGACAAAAACGGGATGTTGTGACCAATGCCTTCCACCTCAAAAGCATCTAATGCATTACGCATCTCGGCAATGGCTCCAGCACGGTTCGGTGCCCAAGTACAAAGCTTGGCAATCATTGGGTCATAAAATATGCTAATCTCGCCACCCTCAAACACGCCAGTGTCATTGCGCACTACAGCAGTTTCACTGCGGCTTTCAGCCGGTGGGCGATAACGCGTGAGACGACCGATTGAGGGTAGGAATCCTCGGTATGGATCTTCCGCATAGAGTCGGCTTTCCATAGCCCAACCATTAATTTTAACTTCATTCTGCTTTAAGCTGAGTATTTCACCATTAGCCACACGTATCATTTGCTCGACCAGGTCAACTCCCGTAATCAGCTCAGTCACTGGGTGCTCTACCTGTAAACGGGTGTTCATCTCTAGAAAATAAAAGTTTTGATCTCATAATATTATGTTTTAAAGGTCCCAGCGCTAGTATAACCCACAGCCTGAGCCAAAGCGCAGGATTGTTCACCCATAGATTTTCGCACTTCAGGGGTGAGAAAAGGGCTTGGGGCCTCTTCAATCACCTTTTGGTTGCGACGCTGGATCGAGCATTCACGTTCATTGAGGTAAATACAATTACCATGGCTATCCGCTAAAACTTGAATCTCAATGTGGCGCGGTTGAGTGACAAACTTTTCTATGAAAATACGGTCATCTCCAAAACTGCTTGCTGCTTCATTCTTGGACGATTGGAAACCTTCACGCGCCTCAGCATCATTCCACGCGATTCGCATACCCTTCCCGCCACCACCAGCACTGGCTTTGAGCATCACAGGATATCCAACTTCGTTGGATATGTGGACGGCCTCAGCAGCATTGGAGATCACACCCATATATCCTGGAACGGTATTTACTCCAGCTTCTTGAGCTAATTTTTTTGAAGTTATTTTATCGCCCATGCTTTCAATTGCGTGCGCAGGTGGACCGATGAAAACAACACCTTCAGCTTCCAGGGCTTCAGCAAACAGACGATTCTCAGACAAAAACCCATAGCCAGGATGCACGGCCTGCGCTCCAGTTTGCCTAATGGCCTGCATCACTTTTTCAATTACAATATAAGACTGGTTCGCAGGAGAAGGTCCAATATGAACCGCCTCATCCGCCATTTGTACGTGCAAGGCATGCTCATCTGCATCGGAGTAAATCGCAACTGTTTTGATTCCCATAGCTTTAGCTGTTTTGATCACACGGCAAGCAATCTCACCGCGATTGGCGATTAGAATTTTATCAAACATTTGAAAGCCCTTCTTGGCGCGTACAAACTAGTAAAGAAATGCAGCACATAAAAAAACCAGCTCTGGCAAAAGCCAGAACTGGTTGAGGAAAGAAGGGGTCGGTAGCTTTTCAAAACCAATGCAAATAATTTTGATCCTACAACACATGTATTAATAAACGCAGTTTGCAGTACGCCAAGTAACGAAACGCATACCACCCCAAACTCGGCACAAAGCCGCGCAATACCAGTAAGGAAGGCAGGCGAATTCACGCCGACCACCCAGCTAAAAAGATTTGTGGAAAGGTTAATTTTGCCTTGCCCAAATCAACACGCAACAATGCAACGTACGATTCGGGATCAAAGTCATCCTGCGCCGCCACAACTTCACGCTCAAAAAACCAGGATATACGACCGCCATCGAGATTACCCCGCTCAAATGGCTCCCCATCAAAATGCTCAACCAAAGCCCGCAAAAAGGCCTCATCCGCCCGGCGGTCTGGTGGCCTACGGTCTGCATACCGCTCACGCCGAATGATTTTAGTCGCGCCATTCTTGCTCGCTCGGCGAATGGTAAATTGAGCATCGGTACCCGCCAAACGGCCAGGGAACCCACGATGTTTTTCCATTACAGGCTTACTCCAGTCTTAAAGTGGGATATTATCATGTTTTTTCCATGGGTTTTGCAGGGACTTGCCCCGTAGGCTAGCAAAGGCACGGCACACTCGGCGGCGGGTTGAGCTTGGAACAATGACCTCATCAATAAAGCCTTTTTCAGCAGCAACGAATGGATTTGCAAAACGCTCTTCATAATCGGTAACATGTTCTGCAATCTTCTCTGAATCGCCAAGGTCGCCACGATGAATAATCTCCGTAGCTCCTTTAGCGCCCATGACAGCAATCTCCGCTGTAGGCCATGCATAGTTAAAATCTCCCCGTAGATGTTTGGAGGACATCACATCATAAGCACCACCATAGGCCTTGCGGGTGATTACAGTAACTTTAGGTACTGTTGCCTCACCATACGCAAACAAAAGTTTTGCACCGTGTTTGATGACGCCACCATACTCTTGGCCGGTGCCGGGTAAGAAGCCAGGGACATCGACTAAAGTAAGTATCGGAATTTCAAACGCATCGCAGAACCGTACAAAACGTGCAGCTTTACGGCTCGAGTCGATATCTAAGCACCCAGCTAAAACCGTGGGTTGGTTTGCAACCACCCCGATGGTTGAACCTTCCATACGTACAAAACCTATCAGAATATTCTTGGCAAATTCTTCTTGAATTTCGTAAAAATCACCTTCATCGGCAACCTTTCCAATCAGCTCCCTCATATCATAGGGCTGATTAGGGTTGGCAGGGATAAGCGTGTCCAAGCTAGCATCCCCGCGAGCTGGATCATCAAAGAATGGCCGAACCGGAGGCTTTTGTCGATTATTCAACGGCAAAAAATCTACCAAACGCCGCACTTCTGTGAGCGCTTCTACGTCATTTTCAAAAGCGCCATCAGCGACTGATGATTTTTTTGTGTGAGTAGCCGCGCCCCCAAGCTCTTCGGCTGTTACAATTTCATTGGTCACAGTTTTTACAACATCAGGGCCAGTCACAAACATATAGCTACTGTTTTTAACCATAAAGATAAAATCAGTCATCGCAGGCGAATATACAGCCCCACCAGCGCAGGGGCCCATAATTAGACTGATCTGCGGCACCACACCAGATGCCATCACATTACGCTGAAACACCTCAGCGTAACCAGCCAAAGAGGCGACACCTTCTTGAATACGCGCACCGCCAGAATCATTAAGTCCAATAATAGGGGCACCATTTTGCATCGCCATATCCATTATTTTACAAATTTTTTCTGCGTGTGTTTCAGACAAAGAACCACCAAACACTGTGAAGTCTTGGGAATATACATAAACCATGCGGCCATTAATGGTTCCCCATCCAGTCACTACGCCATCACCGGCATACTGCTGGTCAGCCATTCCAAAATCAACACAGCGGTGGGCCTTGAACATATCGAACTCTTCAAAACTTCCTTCGTCCAAAAGTAAATCAATGCGCTCACGGGCCGTGAGCTTACCTTTCGCATGCTGCGCATCGATACGACGTTGACCGCCGCCCATGCGCGCAGCGTCACGCCGCGCTTCTAATTCAATTAAAATATTGTTCATTGCAGATCCTCTTTGATCAGCCATATCGCTCAATGATACCAAAGCGAAGTTGAATTTAGAATATTTGCAAATATTTTGCACACTATAATTGCAAATATGAATAATTGCAAAGTCTCTGGACAACATATAAGTACAAATATAGCAGTTTAATATGTGCAAAAAATTGAAGATTAGGTTCCTTAAATAATACGACACCACCATCTATTTTTACACTAATTTGTATTTCTGCTATTGGCGCCTTAGCGCTGAACATCTTTCTGCCCTCTCTTCCAGCGATGGCAAAAACATTCGATATCACCTATGCAACAACCACGCTGTCAGTGACCTTATTCTTGGCTATGAACGCAGTATTTCAACTTTTTGTTGGCCCTCTGTCAGATCGCTTTGGTCGCAGGCCAATCGTTCTTGGAGCTTTGTTAGTTTTTTGTCTCAGTTCATACGGCTGTATTTTAGCTACATCTTTCGAAGTTTTCTTAGTCTGTCGGTTGTTTCAATCTGTTGTGGTGGCCGGTCTTGTGCTGTCCCGCGCCGCAATACGCGATGTGCACAGCCAAGATAAAGCAGCATCCGTATTAGGCTATACTACTATGGGTATGGCTATTTTACCTTTAGTCGGGCCAGCTGTGGGCGGTAGTTTAGAGGTGCAGTTCGGCTGGGTCGCCAGTTTTTGGGTCTTGCTTGGGATCGGTATATTTGTATTGTTAGTTGCCTATCTCGATATGGGGGAGACCAATCAGCATCGAACAACCTCAATCGGCGCTCAATTTCGCGCCTATCCTGAATTGCTTAAATCTCGCCTTTTTTGGGGTTATTGTCTCACTGCAACCTTTAGTGCGGGAGCATATTTCGCCTACCTAGGAGGTGCCGCATATGTTGGACGTGAAATATTTGGTCTCTCCCCGGCCATATTAGGGTTTTATCTTGGCGCTCCAGCAATCGGTTACATTATCGGCAATGGCCTTTCAGGCCGACTTTCAACCGCGTTGGGGGTCAACCGAATGGTTCTGACAGGTGCAATAATCACAGCTACAGGTCTACTGCTCTGCATTTCCCTTTTTCTTTTTACAACGCCTATTCCCGTCTCATTCTTTGGGTGCGTCTGTTTTATGGGTGTTGGGAATGGAATGGTACTGCCCAATGCACAATCAGGGATGATGTCAGTGCGACCACATTTGGCAGGATCTGCATCAGGTATTGGAGGCACTATCATTACAGCTGGTGGCGCGCTCATCGCTATCGGCACAGGTGCAATACTAGTACCTGGAACAGGAGCTTTGCCAATTTTGTTCATTATGTTGATGAACTCACTTTTATCAATTATGACAATCACTTATGTAGCTAAAAGGGCCAAAGGCTTAAATGTAGCTAATTAGCAAAGTTGAATATGCAAATCACTCATGATATAATAAAATATGGCTAAACAGAAACTATATGCCGGCACCAAACTCCGCGAATTACGACGCAAAGTAGATCTCACCCAGCGGGAGTTCTCCGAGCGACTCGAGGTGTCTCTACCCTATCTAAACCAAATGGAAAACAACAATCGTCCAGTCTCAGCGTCAGTTATTCTGGCATTGGCAGATGTCTTTGGCTTTGATGTTACCGAACTGGTGACCAGTGATAATGCTCGACTAGTGACTGATATGCGTGAGGTGGCCGCGGACCCTATTTTTGGCAATGACGTCCCACATTTAGCTGACCTTAGGATGACTGCCAACAACGCACCTGGACTTGCTCGAGCCTTTCTGCAGCTTCACCGTGCCTACCGCGAGAACCATGAGCGCCTTGCCTCGCTGGATGAAGCATTGGGCCGCGCCGACAGCCGCCTGCAATCAAGCCCCTGGGAAGAGGTTCGAGACTTCTTTCACTATTGTGACAACTATATTGATGCCGTGGATCGTGCTGCAGAACGCTTTGCAGGTAAAGCCAATGGAGCGATGCAGGAACATGCCATCACAGCTCTAAAAGCCCAAGGAGTCACCATCCAGCGTAGCGCAGAGGCTGCATTGCGCAGCTATGATCCCACCACCCAACTCCTAATACTTTCATCTCAGATTCCTGAACCTACCGCCACATTTCAATTACTGATTCAACTGGCATTGCTTACCCAGAATGACCTTCTAGATGCGACCTTAGATTTTGCTCGGTTCCATTCTCCAGCCGCTCGAGACATCGCAAAGCTGGGCTTGGCCAATTATTATGCCGGTGCGGTATTAATGCCATATGCACCATTCTTAGAAAATGCTCATATACTGCGGCATGACCTTGAACAATTGGCATGGAAATTTGGTGCCAGTGTCGAACAAGTCGCCCACCGGTTATCGACGTTGCAGCGCACTGGCAATAAGGGCATACCATTCTTTTTTGTGCGGGTTGATCAAGCGGGTACCATCACCAAACGCCATTCGGCCACCTCCTTGCAATTTGCCCGCTTTGGCGGTGCCTGTCCCTTATGGAATGTGCACCGAGCCTTTGAAACACCGGGGCAATTTTTGCGACAGATGGCGGAGACCCCAGACGGAAAGAAATACTTTTGTCTAGCTCGAGACGTCACCAAAACTGGTGGCGCATGGGGCGCACCTGTAAGGCGTTATGCAATTGGTCTCGGCTGCGAAATGCGCCACTCGGGCTCATTGGTCTATGCAGACGGCCTGAACACGGGAGCCGATGCACTCTTTGAGCCTATCGGCATCTCCTGCCGCATTTGCGAGCGCCGCAACTGCCACCAAAGATCAGTACCTCCATTGGAACGCAACCTCACGGTTGATCCAGACCTCAGGGGCATACTGCCTTATCAGATAAATTGACGCAAAATACTTTACTTTATTCAATAAATCTTATCAGTATTTTGTAACTGTGAACGGAGCTACTAAAAAATTAAACTGCTCACCCGACCCTTTGACACAGAAGCTTAATACGGCGCCTCCAACTTACTCATCCGTACGTAAACAGATTTTAGCTGTGAGTAATGATTGATAGCAGCTTTTGAGTTTTCACGACCAACGCCAGATAGTTTAGTTCCTCCAAAGGGCGCCTCAACAGGGGCATCATTATAAGTATTAATATAGCAAGTGCCGGCTTCAAGGGCCTTAACCATCCGATGAGCTCGTGTCAGGTTGAGAGTAAAAACACCTGCTGCCAAGCCATATTGCGTTTCATTGGCCCTTATCAGAACTTCAGCCTCATCTTCAAAATCCAATACCGAGAGCACAGGGCCAAAAATCTCTTCACGAGCGATAGACATATTATCAGTCACATCTGAGAAAATTACTGGGGTAATCCAAAACCCAGGTCGGTCTAAACGTTTACCACCACAGATCAAACGCGCGCCCTCTTCTTTACCCTTGGTGATAAAGTCTTCTACAATATCTCGTTGACGCTGTGAAACCATTGGGCCGAAGTTTGTGGCCTCGTCCATTGGATCGCCCAAAATAGCTTTGCCAACCCGTTCCATCAACCGAGACAGGAACGCAGCCTTAATGCCTTTTTGCACAAAAACACGGGTACCATTCGAGCATATTTGACCAGAAGAATAGAAATTTGCCAAAATAGCGCCGCTGACTGCATCTTCGAGGTTAGCGTCATCAAAGATAATCAAAGGTGATTTTCCACCCAATTCCATCGTCACGTTACGCATGCCCTCAGCGGCAGCGGCATAAACCTTGCGCCCCGTTGACAATGAACCAGTTAACGACACCTTATCCACCCTTAGATCAGTGGCCAAGGATGCGCCAACATCTCCCAATCCCTGTATAACATTAAATAGACCCGCCGGCAGTCCAGCAGCATGCAAAATCTCAGCAACCTTCAAGGCGCAAAGCGGTGTAGTCTCAGATGGTTTAAAAACCATGGCATTGCCACAAGCCAGAGCCGGTGCAGCCTTCCAAGCGGCGATTTGGGTAGGATAATTCCAGGCACCGATGCCAACACAAACACCCAAAGGTTCCCGGATAGTATAGATAAAATCTTCACCAAACTGCACATGTTCCCCAGTCAAACTCCCAGCTAGTCCACCGAAATACTCCAAAGCATCGGCCGCAGAAGTGGCATCAGCCACCAAGGTTTCCTGCAAAGGCTTACCAGTGTCATAAGTTTCCAGTTCAGAAAGGGATCGGTTTTGCTCACGGATCATGTCCGAAGCACGGCGCAAAATTCGGCCACGCTCTGTACCAGTTAGAGCAGCCCAAGCGGGTTGTGCGGCCTTTGCAGTAGCTAAAGCTGCCTCCAAAATCGCAGGCGTAGCGCCGTGGACCCTCGCAATCACTTCACCAGTGGCAGGATAGACCACGTTAATGGCTCTGCCAGCAGTATCCTCAACATAGGCACCATTTATAAAATGGCTTGCAGTCGGTTTTGGGTCGATCATAAAGCCGTCCTTTCAATTTTCTTCCGTAGTTGAGCCTCGCGCAAAGTAATATAGAGCACAGCACCAATTATGATAGCACCGCCTAAGACAACAAAGGCATCTATGTTTTCTCCAAACAACAAATAACCGACTGCCACCGCCCAGATAAGTTGTAGAAAGGTGACAGGCTGCGTCACAGTGAGCGGAGCAGATCTGAATGCAAATGTCATTGAATAATGACCTGCAACAGCAAAGATAGCCACCGCAAACAGTGTTCCAACCTCAGAACTTGTTGGGCTAATCCATACAGGAATCGTGAGTGGGATCAGCCCAATCGTGACACCAATAGACAATAGCGCGATCACCATGTCGGCGCTCGCCAAATCTGTGAGCCGCTTAGCCATCAGATAGCTAATACCAAAACATAGCGTAGTACCGAGCATGGCAAGATGGCCCATAGAAACCTCGCGAAAACCAGGCCGTAAAATTACTAATACCCCTATAATTGCAATGGCAATTGCTAAACCACGGCGCAAAGCCAAACTCTCTCCCATAATCAATACGGCGCCCAGGGTCACAAAAATTGGAGTAAGGTAACCCATGGAAGAGACCTCAGCTATAGGGATGCGTGCCATAGCATAAAACCATAGGGTGACAGCAAAAGTATGGAGAACCGCACGGCCTATCCCCAGCTTAATCACTTGAGAAGGTAGGCCTTCACGCCACAGACTACGTACAAAAGGAAGTAAAAATACTAGGCCGAGAGCATAACGTAAAAAAGCAGATTCTGCCGCTGGCAAACGGGTACCTACGTATTTGACACCAACATAAACGCCGATGAAACAGAGACCTGAAAGGCCCATCCATAACGCTCCAGCAATTGGCTTATCCGGTTGTACTGTTTTCATAGTGCATGGCTCTCACGCTCTAGAGAGAGAGACAAGAAGCAATTGAAAACTAGCCTACAAGCGACGGAAGCCATAGGACGATCCCCGGGAAGGATACTAGCAATGCGATTGTGACGCCATCTGCCAGAAAAAACGGTGTGACACCCTTAAACACGTCCTGTACCGTCAAGTCGTCACGCACACCTGCAACCACAAAACAGTTAAGGCCAATGGGCGGCGTTATCAAACAGAACTCGGCCATTTTGACCACTAATATTCCAAACCAAATGGCACACATTGGCCCTGACATTCCAAAAATACTGTCGCCGGCAGTAACGTATTCGCCACCGTTCAGCGCCATGACGGCTGGATAAACCACTGGCAACGTCAACAGCAGCATTCCAATTGCATCCATGAACATGCCCAAAACAGCATAAGCTAGTAGGATGCAGATCAGAATAGTTAACGGTGCCATATCCAATGAAACGATCCAGTCAGAAAACGCATCCGGAAGTTTCGCAAACCCAAGGAAGCGTACATATATCAGAACGCCCCAAATAATCGTAAAGATCATCACCGTCAGCTTGGCTGTTTCAAGCAATGCCTCTTTCAGCTGGCCCCAACGCATACCGCGGTACATCGCCATCATAAACACGATGAACGCACCAATCGCACCACCTTCTGTTGGCGTGCCCCATGCATCACCAAATGGATTGTAGACAAAGAAGATGATTATCACGACGACCAAAACGATTGGCAAAGCAGGTGGAAGGGATTCAAAGCGCTGCTTCCATGTGAACCCGCGAACTGGCGGACCCACGTTCTTAAATGTCATAGCAATGCCGATGATCAAAACAGCGTATACGATTGCGGAAAATGCACCAGGGATGAAACCTGCAAGTAGGAGTTTTCCTACGTCTTGCTCAACGATAATCGCGTAAATCACAAGTATCGCTGAAGGTGGGATAAGCGAGGCAAGCGTGCCCCCTGCTGCGACAACACCTGCTGCGAATTGCTTGTTGTATCCGATTTTCAACATCTCAGGGATCGCAATACGTGCAAACACCGCCGCTGTTGCGACAGATGCACCAGATACAGCCGCAAAACCCGCAGTTGCAAATACGGTTGATACGGCCAAACCGCCCGGTACCCATGCGAACCAACGCTTACATGCCTCAAACAAAGCGGTGGTAAGCTTGGCGTAATACGCCAAGTACCCGATCAGAATAAACACTGGGATCAATGACAGAACATTGGCGCTAACCTTTGATTGCGGCGTCAGGCCCGCGATGCGCACGCTTATCTGAAGCGCTTTACCAAACTTCTCGGGGTCATAGTCGTATCCATTCCAGCGCAGCCAAACGAGGCCTACAAATCCCGCCATACCTGCAGCAAAAGCCACGCGCATGCCCAGCAGCACCATGACCAGCATGCCACCACTGACCCACAATCCGATTGAAATGCTATCCATCAGTCAGCTCCCTCAAGTGCGCGTGCTTCGATTGCGGCCTGTTCAGCCATTGATAGGGTCAATGGAACGCCAGCAGGGTTTTCGAGACCTAGAACTAACGCGCGTCCATAGCCCCAAGTCTGCAGGAATAGACGCAAGGACAGGACACCAAAGCCGAATGGTACAACCAGCTTCGATGGCCATACAGGTAAATAAATATCTGTGGTGCTGTCCTTACTGCACAACGGGCGTGCACAATCAAAAGAACGCATGAAGTGATCCCATGAGCCCCAAGTAAGGGCCACCATCAGAATCAGGATCATTAGGACCGAAATCAGTTCGAACAACCAAAGTGTTCGGCCACTGAGCTTGGACACCAGCATGTCCATGCGGATGTGTGTGCCATCACGCTGCACATAGGCCACCCCCATGATCGCGATTATTGGCATCGCGCTTTCAATCAGGTCAACATAGCCCATCATTGGGGCGCCAAAGAATTTGCGGGTCGTGACGGAGTACGCGGCCAAGAACATAAGTGAAAAGATCGCAAGGCCGCTGATCAAAGCGCAGAAACGCTCCAGCGGCAACAGTGCCCGATCCAATCTACTAAGCAGACTGGAATCCTCCAGTACCGCTGCTGATCCTGCCATTGGTCTACTTCCCCCGAGTATATTATAGATAGTTAGGCCGCCCTAAATGTGCAGGGCGGCCTATTGATAGAAATGGACGCTTAGTTTGCGGCTTTGGCTTCTGCCAAAGTCTTCACAACTAGGTCATATAGCTCTTGGCCCGGTAGGCCTTGGGCTTCCATATCTTTGATCCATTCATCACGAATTGGATCCGCCGCTTTCGCACGGAACTCGGCGATCACATCATTGCTGATTTGAACCTTTGCAACGCCTTTTTCTTCTAACACGGCGTCCCAACGACCCAACAATTCGCCATAATTGGTTAAGTAGTGATCCAACGCTTCCGGAATTGAACCATCAAGTGCTTCACGTTCTACGTCAGACAAATCTTCGTACGCATCGATGTTCACAACAACCGGGCAGTTCACGGTGCCTGGATTCAGGTTAGCTGTCCACCAAGTCGCTTGGTTGATTGTACCAAACGAAAGGTGCGCGTGCTGTGCAAACGCAACCGTATCGACCAATCCACCTTCCATGGCTTGATATGCTTCTGTGGCAGTTACAGACGTCGGAACACCACCAACCGCGGCAAATGCTTTGCCGATACCACCGGTTGCACGAACGCGCATACCTTCAAAATCAGCCAATGTTTGGCGTGGCTCACCGGTACCAACTAAGTTGTACTGGGGCATTGGAGAAGTCATCAATAACTTAGCGTTCCACTGCGCCATTTCCTCAGCAGCAGCTGGGTGCGCGTATACGGCTTTGGATACTGCAACTTCTTGAGCTAGGTTTTCAACACCCAAGAATGGTAATTCCAAAACAGTTACAACACGGTTTTTGTCGCGGTGATAACCTGCACAGAACTGCGCCATCTCAAACGCACCGATTGAAATCCCGTCTAGGTTTTCACGGTTCTTGGACAGTCCCCCGTAGCTCACATTCATTGTAAACTCGCCATTAGTCTTCTCCGAAACCAATTCAGCTAGTTTTTCAACATGTTCTGTAAAAGCACGGCGCTTGCCCCAAACCGATACATTCCATTCTGTCGCAATGGCTTCACTTGCAAATGCAACTGCAAGAGCTGCTACAGCAGTTTTCGTCAAAAAAGTTTTCATAATATCCTCCCAGATAATCAGCCTTTGTTAATTTTGGCGTCGTATACAGAATAACGTATTAGCTAGCCTTTAAAAGGGCGATGCTGTAAATAGTTATTAATTCTACTGTCAGAGTAAAATAGCTCCAACGCATTGAAAAACAATATCATTGAAGCTGTCGATAGGTTCAGCACACTAAAACCCAATACCATATTTTGCTACAATAATGCCTAGCACAACCTATAATCTTCGGAAAATATAGTTAATAGGATCACTTTGTCGCCAACAAGTCTCTCAATCTCATTTGTGAGGGATTGGATGATGGCTTGGCCGAGTTCCATTGTGTATAGTAAACGAGTACACTCAAACACCCACTAATCAGACTCGCAATTAAAAAAATCAGTCACGCTGAGCTAACCCTACTGCAGTGTAGAAGATATGAACAAAGCCCACATCGTATCATGATTTCTTATAAGCTTGGAAAGGTGGATTAATGGGTCCATGTTCCACGGCGATGGGTGGCGAAGTTCTCAGCATAGCCCCCAACACGGATATTTACAGCACGGCTTTGAGGCTCTTGGACGGTAACGGTAATATTTTTAGTCACGGCATATTCTAGGGCCGCATCTTTGGTCTCAAATTGTAGGCGAACTTGAGTTTGCGTCTCAGTACTCGAAGTCCACCCCATCAAAGGATCTACATCCCGCGCTTCGGTTGGAGCAAATTCTAATACCCAATGCTTAGTTTTCGCTGTGCCTGACGACATAGCGGTTTTAGCTGGCTGATAGATTCGTGCAAACATGAGTGCCTCCAATACTGTTGTTGTAAAAACAATTGACCATAAAACAAGAGGGTATCCTTACGGCCCT
Organism: uncultured Planktomarina sp.; assembly: GCA_905182535.1. Classification (GTDB taxonomy): domain Bacteria; phylum Pseudomonadota; class Alphaproteobacteria; order Rhodobacterales; family Rhodobacteraceae; genus Planktomarina; species Planktomarina arctica. The sequence goes on along the minus strand of CAJJBZ010000012.1, from coordinate 15 downwards.
ATAATTTTTCATAGA
>CAJJBZ010000011.1 GCA_905182535.1 uncultured Planktomarina sp. | reverse complement strand
ACATCGCGGTGACTTTTGCATTTTTTGCAATTTAGCCGCTCAGCATTGCTAATCCTGCTAATCCCGCTAATCGCCATCCAAAACCACTACATCTCGCAGGTACCCTATGCCTATTGGCCAAAAATCCATCGGGATCATAGAATAGACACCAACACCCCTTTTTGAACCACAGTCCAAGAACGCCCTCCGCACTGGGTTTTGCTCAAACGGTCACCTCAAAAAATTATTTCAAAAAAAATTACACCAAGCGCCCTATCTCTAGCGGCCACAACAAAATTGTGGTATCATAACACCCCATAAGAGGTGGTATTATGAGATTAACAAAAGGCAATGTAACTATCGGGATTCACACCCGTTTCGGGCCTAACTGGCAGGGTGTCAGATGCCTCGCAAAGACACGTCGGGGTACCAAGTGCCAGAGCGCCGCTTACAAGCACAATGGCCGTTGCAGACTCCATGGGGGACTATCAACAGGCGCTCGGACTCCAGAGGGCTTACAGCGCATCTCAGAGGCTAATCTGAAGCACGGGCGGCAGACGAAAGGACAAGCTGGCAGCCCAGCGCCATGCGGCGAAGGTCGGGCGTCGGGTTCTGGGGGAGCTAAAGAGGCTTGAACGCCAGCTCGAGGATGCGGGGCTTATGCCTGATGATTGAAGGTTCATAGAAAAAATTGGTTTTCCTATAATGTTAAAAGCCATTCATGGCGGTCTAGGTATTGTACGTGTGTCAGATATGTTAATTACGATGCCCATCGGTCAGCATTTGAACTGAAACTAAGTGTAATTAGTAAATGTACAGCTGGAACTTAATCATAACTTGCTATTCCACACTTTTAATAAAACCAGAAATGACAAATAGGAAAATTTTCTACAGCGAGGCTAACTAGTATAAGGCCAATCTTTGGTTTTGTGATAACCGCGCTGACAAAACTGAATAAAAAAAGTGCATAACAAATTTAAATGTTGGTAATACAAATATTATTGATCTTTCCATAAATGCCGTTTTAATCTTCGAATTTGATTATCAAGCAAAGCTGCAAATTGCTTTCACGCTCGGTTATTAAACTGGACTTTGCGCATGAAAGAATTTCTCGATAGTTTTGAAGAGCAGACCCAAACCACGCCTTCACATCCAGCGATAAAAGATGGTTCTCAGATCGTGTCATACTCGGCGCTGGCAGCTTGGACAGACGCGGTTGCAACTCAGCTAAGCGCGCAGCGTCTCGATCCGACAAAACCAATAGCTTTTTTGACTTCCAAGGCATAAATTTGATCGTGGCATTTCTAGCAAGTCAAAAGGCTGGGCACCCATTTTTACCCATTAACCGCACCTTCCCACCCAAGCTTGTTGGCAAATTACTGACGACGAGCAATAGTAGCATATGCATCACTGATCAAGAAAAGTTCTTTGAAGATGAACTTGCATCGGTACAAACTCTGGCTCTAGAGCTGCAGCCAAGCGATCAGTTGCCAGAATTCCAATGTGCGTCAGTCGACGAAAGGGCGATAGCGTTGCTGCATTGTAGCTCTGGGTCTAGTGGTGATCCTAAAATAATACCACATAGTCGTATGGCACTACAGGGATTCATCAATCTTCACCGCGATGAATATAGGCTTACTCAGGCAGACGTTGTGGCTCATACAAATAATTTTTGGTTTAGAAAGCGTGATGGCGACATTTTCGGTTGGTGCTACGCTGGCTTGTTTAGAGCTATCACATGGCAATTTAAGGTCAATCACTGAACGATTATTGTCAGACAAAGTTTCTGTGCTACCGCTCTATCCCGCATTACTTCGAAAGTTTTTATGGTGTGGGCGTTATGCCTACCAAATCTGAGATTAGTAATGGTTTCTGGCGAGGCAATCACAAAATCAGATGTGAAGATTTTCGAAGCGATTACTAGCACCGGGTCAATTTTGCTGAATTCTTATGCTTCTCAGGAAGCGATGTGGGCTACTAGTTTCCGACATCAGAACGGTGAATTGATGCAAGCTCAATCCTTACCGATTGGTAAGCCTGTCGATCGAGTGGAAGTTCAGATTTTCTCAAAGGATGGATCTTTCATGCCTGCAGGTAAAATTGGTGAAATTACGATAAGGTCACACCTTTTACCGTCTGGCTATTTAGGGCGACTATAGCCAAGGCTCGCAACGATTTTACAAGGACCAGACTGGTATTCCAATTTATGCCTCGCAAGATCTGGGCTATTTAGACTCGAGTGGCAACCTTCATTACGTTGGTCGACAAGATGATCAATTAAAAATTCGCGGACAGCTTGTGGACGTTAGAGAAGTTGAGAAAGTAATTTCTGAACTTTTTGCATTTGAGGAAATAGCTGTTTCCATCCCGCTTAGCACCTAATGGTAGCAAGCAGCTTGTTTGTTATTATATTTCTACAGAAGCTGTAAACCGACGATCAATTGTTAGGGAGCTGCAAACTCAATTACCGAAATACATGATACCGTCTTTCTTTTACCAGATTGATAAACTACCAAAAACACCCTCAGGAAAAATTAGTAGGAAGCAATTAGAAAGTATTCCGATAGCCGTTGAATATTCTATTGATGCGCCCGATGAAAGCAAATGTGAAAAGGTTGTCGCAGAACTTATGGCTGAGGTGCTAGGATATTCGGATTTTAGCAAATATGACGATTTTTTTGATATTGGCGGTGATTCACTCAACGCGCTCAATCTAATTTTTAAAATCGAGACAAAATTTGATGTTAGACTTTCAATGAACCTTTTCTTAGAAGGCGCAAGCGTTGAGGATATCGCTAACAGTCTTGAACAGGAAGAAAGTAACCCAGAATTAGTGACCATTATGCCACTGAATTATTCAAAAAGTGATACAATTTATTTTGTGGGGCCTATGTTAAGTCACAGTTTCCTGCTTGAATATTCCGCGTTGGGCGATGCATTAACACCAACAGCGGCACTTTTAGGACTTCGTGTCAGTGAAACTATATATTCCGATTTATCGAGTCTAACCTCGCTGGAAAAAATTGCAAATGCCGCGGCTATCAAAATAATTGAGCGTCTAGACGGGAGAGAAATAAACCTAGTTGGGCTGTCGACTGGTGGTGTAATGGCGTGCGAAACAGCAAAGCAATTAAAATGCTTTAGGGCATGACGTCAACAACTTAGTCTTGTTTGACTCACACTCAGCTGGGCATGAAAAAAATTCGTCTATCCTTTCTCCCAAATTTTATTGGATTTTTCTCTAAGAAAAAATCAATAGATGGGAGCATTACTTCAATGTTAGTATATTCCAGATTTTTCAGAATTCCAATTTAGTGCACAATGAGCTGCGCAACTTGCGGATTGGTCTCCCATGCCAATCCAAGCTAACAGGGTAATTTTTTCAAACCGCAAGATGGTGATATAGATGATGCCCAAATTGAAAAATGGCAACGAACTGCTAAACGTAGGATAGTCGTTATCCCGACATGCGGCGGCCACACAAGCCTGACAGAGCCTGACGTGGCACTCCATGTTGCGCAAAGGCTTACCGAGGACCTAAAATAGCACCCCTATAATCAGCGATATAAAACACGACCCTGAGCCTATCAATTTGAATACGAGAGAATCGAATATCACAGGATGACGGCTGCCGACTATGTGTCGGACAGATCGGGGTGATGGTCGGCTTTAGGTCAAGGAAGCGCCCCTATTGGCGGCCTGAACCAGATCATGATCACTCGTTTTCATTCGCATTGTGTCTGTTAGACGTATGGCAACGGTCAATCCTTGTTGGATTTGGTAAATTATTTTAATTAATTCGGTAAAACGCTGAATTGATCTATATACTGAGTGGATTGGAAAAATGCTCCCTGTGGTTACTCTGTGGTTACTTAAAATAAAATTTGTACATAATAAAAATCTATAAACTGTTGTTTAAAATTTAAAAATTTCTAAAAATCTAATTAATACCTACTGATTACAAATCATTTAGCCTGTAAGGTAGGATCAGGCTTCACCGTGAATGCTGCGTTTAAACAACCTTGCCAAAAACATAATCTGGAAAGATACCAGTTTTTCAAGCAGCCCTACGCCAGCTAAACTCAAAACGTTCGTCTGTAATTGTATTACTACAAGATCAGGGACTCCTAATACGTAAAGTGGGGTATACCCCGGGGGTGTGGTCTGGTGATTGAAGAAACAGGTGTGGGGTAGGGTTGAAACGAGTTTAAACAGATATTGATCGACTAAGGTGAAATTGGTTCAAAATGAAATGCCATGTGGTATAAAACGTGGTATTATTTTTATAAGATATAATTTATATTATGTTTATCAGACATTACAGATAATGGTACGGGGGACTGTCTGTCCGCCAATACCTATTTTAAATCAATGGGTTAGTGGTAATTTTAGCTTATACCCATCTACCTACCCATCAAAGATAAATGTGGTTACTGAGATTTAGTCTTAAGGTAGTTTCTAACCCATGGGGGGGTAGGGACCGAGGGGGGTGGCCCCCCACCCCTAGCCTATATGTGTTCCGTTCATAGCAACTCCAAAAATTATAAAATTGTAAAAATTAGCCCTATCAAGCTAAACCGTGCCGCTGCTCTCGCCGAGTGGCGTCAATTATTGAGCGCATAGAAGAAAGTTGTGCTGGCAATTGATGGGGCAATTAAAATCTATGCGCTCAATAATTGACGCCACTCAGCGAGAGCAGCGGCACGGTTTAGCTTGAAATTGATGCGTGAATAGAGATGGCAGTTCCAAACAAAATTACCCCCGAATGAATTTACAAGGCTAATACTAAAGGGCCGTGGTCCGAGGCGCGGGGCCCGTGATCCGGGGGGCCCGCCCTGGGGGCCATACCCAGGGATCACGCCTTCGAAATCTTCATCTTGAGCGTAACGAGCAACCTAGGCAAAATTGGAAATGTTCAACTGACACGTCCTACTCTTCTATTTCGTAGTGCCGGATAAAGGCAAGATCAGGTTCAACTCCGATACCCGGGACATCCGGAACGCAAACATAGCCATTTTGCGTTTTGACCTGCTCTTGAATTCCAAGCGGCGTTTGCAATAATTCGTCACGGAATTTGTTGTCGGTCGTGTCAAACTCTAACATGGGCTCCCACGGGTGAAGCCCTCCCGGCAACACCGGCATTGCCGCCAATAATTGCAGGTTGGTCGCCACTGCAATTGCGGATCCCCAAACGTGATTGATCACGGGTGTGAAATGCGCGTGGCATAGGGTGAGAATGCGCAAGTATTCACTGATCCCACCGACGGCGCAAACCTCGGGTTGCGCGATATCAAGCCCACGGTTTTCAAGGATTTGACGCCAGCCCCAACGATTAAATTCGGCCTCTCCTCCAGAGATATTGACCCGCAATCCCGCGCGAAGTTCACGATAACCATCATGGTCTTCTGGAGCAACAGGTTCTTCGAACCAATAGGCATCGAGTTCGTCAAGCGCGCGTCCAACGTAGAATGCATCACTTGTGGTGTAGCAATGGTTCGCATCGACCATAAACTTGCCGCGATCACCAATGCCTTCTGCGACTGCGGCAGCAAGTTTCACATCGTCCTTTGGTCCCAAACCGACCTTCATCTTGGTTGCTTTGAAACCCATATCGAGAATTGCAGCCGCTTCGTCCGTGAAACGTGCCACATGATCTTCAACGCTTTCGCGTTTCAACATCATTCCGTAGCCATAGGCCTGAACTTTTGTGCGATGTGCACCACCAATTAGCTTGTGCAGCGGAAGACCTGCAACCTTGCCTGCGATGTCCCATAGCGCGATATCCACCCCTGATAGGGACTGCATCGGCATGCCTTTTTGACCGTGATCACGCAGTAAGTTGTAAACCTTGTGCCAGATTACGTCCCGATCCATCGGATCATCGCCAAGGATAAGCGGCTGGATCACCTTTTCAACGATGGTTTTATTGGCCAGTGCAACGGTGCCTGGTCCAAAACACTCACCCCAGCCCGTGACGCCTTCATCAGTCTGAACTTCCACCAAATGCGCGGTGCGTTTTGCATAATACTGCTGCGAATATCCCAACTCTTCGGGAAGGTCATATTGCAGAACATGGCTGATAACTTTGGTGATTTTCATGCGTTCAGTCCTCCAAATTGCGAATGATCAAGTGCGCGCGTGATCCGTTTTTGAACAAGATAGTCGTTCAATGCGAGACCTGAGCAATCATGCCCGATCCCCGATTGCCCAATCCCACCATGCGGCAAGTCGATGTCATATTTGACGCCATTGATTTGAATCTCGCCGTAGCGAAGCTCGGCCGCATAATATTCGGCCCTCGCCAGATCGCGCGTAAAGATATAGGCGGTTAGCCCACCATCATCACAGTCGTTGGCCATTTTCAGTAGGTGATCTTCGCCTGAGAACGGCACGATGCTTACAATGGGTCCGAATGTTTCTTGCTGGTAGACATCCATGGTTTCAGTGACATCGCCCAGCACGGTTGGTGCAAGGAAATGACCGTTTTTAAGGTCCTTCGGACGGTCACCACCTGCCAGTAGGTTTGCGCCATCAGCGACAGCACCGTCGATCAGCCCTTTCAACCGGTTCCATGCACGCCCGTCGATCACTGGGCCTGTTTGGATGTCAGAGCTTTTGTCAAAGCCGACTTTTGCAGATTTTGCGCGGGCAACAACTTTTTTGGTGAAGTCATCAAGCACCTGATCTTCGACAAAGACCCGATTGGGAGAGACGCAAATTTGCCCCGCATTACTGAACTTAACGCCCGTAACGATGTCAGCGGCCAAATCAAGGTCAGCGTCTTTAAATACCAAGACGGGTGCGTTCCCGCCAAGCTCCATCGAATAACGTTTAATCGAAGTTGCACCAGTCCGCATGATATGTTTACCCGTGTTCGTCGATCCGATCAGTGTGACAACCGCTGGAATGACCGAGGCCGTCAGCGTATCCGCAACGTCATAACTATCGGTGCAAAATATCTGAACGACCCCTTTGGGCAGGCCAATTTTTTCACACAGCAAACCGACTGCATAGGCCGAAATTGGCGTTGCCTCGGACGGGCGGATGATAATCGGACAGCCTGCAGCCATCGCGGGTCCAATTTTGAACGCAAGGTTCAACAGTGGAAAATTCCAAGCCAAAAAAGCCAACGCCACACCCGCCGATTCGTAAACCATGCGGTGTGTATGTGTACCAGCCCGATCAGCCAAACCAACATCATGAAAACGCGCGATCTCTTCCGCGTAGAACTCAAGCGACACTTTTAGACGATCATAATCTTCGAACGTTTGTTCCCATGGCTTACCCATTTCATGGTGGATACATTCACGTAGGAATTCTTCGTTCACGACCACCTCATCACGCAGGCGCAGCATCCATTTTTGACGTTCAGAAATCGGTGTTTTGGACCACATTGAAAATGCGGCTTTGGCAGAAAGCAATGCGCGTTCGGCGTCGTCCATGCCTGCAGTTGCGACAGTTGCGACATGGGTTTCAGTCGCTGGGTTAACGACATCTATGACCGCGGCCCCATCTGTCAAAGCGCCATCTATGTACATTTGCGTCGGAAAATTCATGTCTGGCCTCAATCAAAAAGGGTTTCAATGTTATTCTTGATGCTGTCCCCGATATAGAGGGAAAGTGCCTGAATCGTGGATGTCGGGTTCACAGCACCTGCAGTCACAAAGATTGATCCATCAACGATGAACAGGTTTTTTACGTCGTGGCTGCGCCCCCAACTGTTCACAATGGATTTCTTTGGATCATTGCCCATCCGGCACGTCCCCATCTGATGCCAACCTGCGCGCCACCACACATCGTCATCGCCTTTGGTCAAGACTTTCTTTGCGCCAGCTGCCATCAAAACTTCTTTGGCTCGTTCTTCGCCATGCTTCAGCATTTTGCGGGAGTTATCGCCAAGCCTATACGTGATCTTTGGCGCAGGGATGCCGTCACTATCGGCTAAATCTGGATCTAACGTGACGCGGTTATGTTCCTCGGGCAGGTCTTCGGCGACGACCGTGAGACCGGCAAGATAGGGATAGACGTTATCCATCACCTCGCGGTGTTGTGCACCCCACGGGATCGGGTTATCGACGCCATATCCACCAAGCGCATAAGTCATCGGCGTTGTAGAACGTCCAGAATGCAGGCCATAACCGCGCATAAAATCGCGGCTTGGATCATTCTCGTAAAACTCTTGAGACAGGATGGAACAGGCCATTGGCCCCTCGTGTCCTTTCATCGGTTCATTAAAGACCCCAGAAACGCCCGTTAGCGGATGAAACATCAAGTTCTTGCCGACCATGCCAGATCGGTTCGCCAATCCATCTGGGAACATTTTGGATTTTGAATTTAACAAAAGGCGCGGCGTACCTACCCCGTTGCAGGCAACGATCACCAATTCGGCTTTTTGTTCATGCACTTGCCCGTCGGGGCCATGATAAATCACACCCGTCGCAAATCCAGTGCTCTGATCGACTGTAATTTCGCGCACGCGAGATTCGGTTCGCAGTTCAACACCAGCGTTTTCGAGAATTGGCCAATAGGTAAAGTTAGTGCCTCCCTTTGCACCCGCCGCACAGCCCAAATCACAGGTCCCGGCATTCACGCATTTTTGCCGACCATCATAATCTTGGCTTAGGATCGAAACGTCAGACGGCCACCAGTGCCAGCCCATTTTGTTGAACCCCTTGGCCAATGTTTGCCCAAGTTTCCCCATCGGAATAGGTGGCAGTGGCGGCGTGTAATCAGGATAGGCAGGATTTCCGCCCAAACCAGAAACGCCCGTTGTTTCATCATTCATGGCATAAAATGGCGCGAGCATTGCATAGTTCACGGGCCAATCTTCTGCGACACCATCCAATGATTTTGTTCTGAAATCGGACGGTTTCATCCGCGGCCAATGACCAAGAAAATTGATCGTTGATCCGCCGACAGCGTTGAAATTTACCGGCATGATGCAGCTATCATCGGCATTGATCGGATAGTCTTGTTTCAACCCGCGCACATTGGGATCACAAGAAAACTTGCCATAGCGTGAAAGCTCATAATCATCGTCGCGGCTTGGGTAATCTTTGTCGGCAACATGCGGTCCCTGTTCTAGACAGAGAATACGCATTCGTGTCTCGAGCAATGACCAAGCGATCGCCGCGCCTGACGCGCCCGCCCCAATGATCAGGACGTCTACTGTTTCGTTCTTCATAATCTACGTCCTCTTGTTGCTACGTTAAACAACGCGAAAAAATTTTCCCCTCGCACGTACTGGCGCAGTAAGGCTTTCCATAAATTCGTCGCTTTCGCGTGGTACGTCGTAACCCTTGGGTTGGACTGCATGAGCACCAACACCGAACATCGACCTGACTTCGGGCCGGCTGTAATATCCCATATAGGTCAGCTGCACGAGCGTTCCAAAATCCACTGCATTTTCGGTTTCGACATCTCTGAGCAGCGCAATTTTCTCAACTCCCTCAAGCATCGTGAAATCACTACTTTTGTCAATAATGCTCTTCAGAACAGCCTTGACGGATCCAACCGGATCAGGTGCATAAGATGTCGCTGTCGGAAGAAAACCAGCAACACCCAACGCACCTGCCGCTGGAACCCCTACTTTTTTATTCGCAGGAATAAGTTCATCTAGAACCGCGATCAGCAAGTCGTTTTCTCTTTCTGTCCACATGCTTTGACCCTCTATTGAGAACTGCTGCCGGAGCGCGAAATCGCATCTATCGCCACAGCCAACAAAAGAATTGCACCAGAGAACATCAGCTTGTCCGCAGCACTTGCCCCTGACAAATCCAATCCGTTGCCCAATGATCCAATGACTAATGCACCAAGAATTGCGTTCCAAACCGATCCGCGGCCACCAAAGAGTGATGTGCCACCGATAACAGCCGCGCCAATGGATTCCAGTAATAGCGAGCCACCGGCAAATGCTGTGTATGATACTGATCCAAACCGTGATGCACCGAAGATGCCACCAATCGCTGCCATCAGGCCAACAATCGCAAAGGCTGATACCCTAATACGTTTGACGTTCATACCGACGCGCCGCGCACTTTCCTGATTGCCACCCACAGCAAAGATCGACCGGCCATAAGGTGTTGATGTCGTGACCCAACCAACCAGGGCTGTAATTGTCATCAGTAAGACGATCAAAAGAGGGACCGAACGATAGCTATTCAGTGTCGCAACAGTTGCAAACATCAGCACGCCAAAGAACGCCACTTGTGCCCAAATTGCGATGCTCTTTTCGACCTCTAAACCTTTTTTGTGGCGATAGTTTTGTTTGCGAATGTTGAGAAAGGCAAAGACCAAAACACAAGTGGCAGCCAATGCCCATCCGGCTGCATCCGGCAACAGCACCCGTGCAAATCCGCGCACGAAGGGATCGCTAACGTTCAGGTTTCCGGTTGGCAGGATTTTCTGCATTAAACCTTGGAAGCCCAAGAGACCGGCAAGTGTCACAACAAAGGACGGGATTCCGACATAGGCCACCAGCACACCTTGTGTAGCTCCCATGATCATACCGACCCCCATAACGACGAGGCAAGCTGTCCATCCAGGAACACCAGAAAGGACAAGAACACCAAGAAGTGCCGCACAAACCCCAGCAGTGGCCGCAGCCGAAAGATCGATATCACCCAGCAGCAGTACGACCGTGATACCAACAGCCAGTGTCGCAATCACAGCAGACTGCATAAAGAGGTTATAAATGTTTCGCGGGCTTAGAAAAATAAACCTAATATTTTCCGCAGCCGGATCACCTATATAGTCCCAAAAGGGCAGCGCGATGCCAAAATAGGTCCAGATCGCGGCCAGTGCCAAAAGCACAGGTACAAAAGCACCAAACCGTGTTTCCCGCAAAATGCGAAGCCGGTCAACAAAAGATATTTTTGGTTCAGACTGCATTGGTCGCCTCGTCATCAAGTCCGCGCGTCATTGCTATAACAATTTCGTCGGGTGTTGTGTCTTCCGTTCTCCATGTCGCGACGTTGCCCCCATGACGGAGAACGCAAATGCGGTCCGAGACTTCAAAGATGTCACGCATATTGTGAGAGATATAGATCACTGCATGGTTCGTATCGCGAAGCCGCTTGACCACATCCAAAACTTGACGGGTCTGTGCCACACCAAGTGCGGCAGTTGGTTCGTCCAACATAACAACTGTCCCTTCCGCGCCGACAGCACGCGCGATCGCGATTGCTTGTCGTTGACCGCCAGACAACCCGCCAACTTTGGCCTGCACAGATTGCAGCGTTTTGACCTGTAATTTGTCGATGGCTTCTCTTGCTTTGAATTCCATCTCAAGGTCATCAAGTGGGCGCAGCAACTTTGGTAGAAATTTCCAACCAGACTTAATCGGTTCTTTGCCGAGCGAAAGGTTAGCCGCAACATCCAAGTTTTCACACAAGGCCAAGTCTTGATAAACAATCTGAATACCCAGATCGCTAGCGTCGCTTGGGCTGTTCACGCTGACAGGTTTTTCTTCAATAAAAAACTGCCCATCACTCGCAGGATGTGCGCCAGCAATAACTTTCATTAGCGTCGACTTGCCCGCCCCGTTATCGCCAACCAGCGCCATGACTTCGCCGCGTGCGACTTCAAAATCGACACCACGCAGGGCATGTACACCACCAAAACGTTTCTGAATTCCGCTCACCCGCAGATGAGGTGGTGGGGCTTGACGCCCCACCGGTTTTTTACTCAAAGACATGACCGTCCTGTTCTACTGGCAGAAAGTTGTAGTGGCAGCTTCACCCTGACAAATCATCTCTTTGGTGATGGACTTGTCGTTAGCTATAACAAAAGCAACACCATCAACTCCAACAGCAGAATACGATCCAACAGGAACGTAAGCTACAGTTGCGCCAACGCCGTTTTCTACAGTCTGTGGTGCAAGATCAGAGAAGTCTTCACCATTTACGAGACGAACTGACACTTGCGCAGCAGCAGCGGCCATATCTTCTAGTGGGCGCCAGCCACATTGTGTCTGTTTGCCAAGCAACATCAGTTGTTGTGCTTGAACCGTACAATCAAGACCAGACACTGGGACAGTACCAGCCATGCCTTGCTCTTCCATCGCAGCGATTGCAGCACCAGCGTTGCCATCATTGGATGACACAACACCCTGAACGTCATTGTTCAATAGTGTCAGCGCCTGGTCCATTGAGCGACGTGCGATTGCTGGATCCCAACCTTCGGTCCAGTTTTCATAACCCATGACACGTGCGCCACTGTCAAAAAGCGATGTCAAAGCACGCAGCTGGCCATTGTGAATAACCGCAGCGTTTGGATCGGTAGGTGAGCCCTTCAGCATAACCAGCGTATCGCCATCTTTTGTGTTATTGATAACGTGCATAGCTTGGTCGTAGCCCATACCCTCAAGATCAGCTTGTACCCAAAACGTAGTGTTCTCAGAGTTAATCATCCGGTCATATGCGATCGTAGGGACGCCCTCTTCGGCGGCCGCATCAGCGATAATGGCAGAGCTTTCGCCATCAATAGGAATGACCACCAGCACTTTTGCACCTTGGGTCAAGGCTTGCTCAGCCTGACGTTGCTGCACAGATGTATCGTTATTGGCGTTGAAGACTTCGACTTTCACGTCAGGGGCAATCTCAGCCATCGTGCGCACAAAAGCTGCAGCATCCTGTTGCTCCCACCGTGGGTTCACGTTTTCTGGCAGCAGCAATGCCACCATGTCTTCAGCTATCGCTGTTTGTGCGGCAAAAGTCGCACTGGCGAGCATGGTCGTCGCGAGAAGACCTTTCTTTAGATTAGAAAACATCGTATCCTCCTGGTTGATGTATCGGCGCCCCTCTAGGACGTCTTTTTGTCTGGTGGTTTCCCCGAATTCTCGGGCTTGGATTTGGTAGTGCGACGTTGATTGAATCCGGTGTCGTGCTACCACCCACTAGCCTGCGCACCACCGCGGGCCAATGAATATCTCTTCCCATATATGGGCGATCAGTTCGCTAAAGCCCTCCCAGCCATATCTTTTAGCGCACTCTCAAGACGTAGGCTCGTGTCACTTAAGTGGGCCGTCATCATCTCTTCCGCCAGCGCATGGTCCTGCGCCTTTATCGCCTCAAGCACTTTGCGGTGAAAAGGTATCGAATTTGCGTTCTCGCGCGGATCGCGATTTGTGAGCCGGATCGAGCTGAGCAACGCCGAGAAAATCACGCCCTCCATAGATAACAATATTTCATTGTTGGCAGCGCGCAGGATTGCGCGGTGAAACAGGGCGTCTGCGATGACAAATTCTTCAATCGAATAGGAGCCTTCTTCCATACGCACCTGTGCCGTCTCGATTTCGGCGAATTGCTCTGTGGTTCCATGCATGGCTGCCCAGCCAGCGGCCTTAGGTTCCATCATGCGGCGCATGTCGAGCAACTGACGCAAAAAGGCAGGCTTGGGGTCAAAAGAAAGATGCCATGCCAACACATCATCATCCAGCAATGCCCAACTTGCCCGACGCCGCACTCGCGTGCCACTGCCGCGCTTCACGTCTAGCAACCCTTTGCTAACCAAAAGCTTAACACCTTCGCGGATCACGGACTTACTAACCCCAAACCGTTGGGAGAGTTTCCCCTCATCCTCGATCAAAGCGTCTTCCTTGTAATGACCCGCGACAATGCGGCGTCCCAACTCTCGTGACACTTGCATCGCAAGCCCGGGAGCAACCCCGCTCGCATCCTTCAGATCATAATACAACAATTCATTCATATGATTATATTAAACATCAGATGTTTCAGATGTCCAGATCAAACTAAAGGCCTTCAACGAGAGACATCTCTCAGCCCACTTCTACGGTTACATGCTGTTAATAAAACAAATTTATAAGCCTTGCGTGTAACAGGTCCCAAGGAGTATCAAAAAAGCTAATCAAGATCTCGGTAAACTTCTGTCTGACAGAATCGAATATGCAGGACGAATCTCTGTAAGTCGCAGGCCAGTCGACCAGCAAAGTTATCGCGGAAGCCTTCACATTTCCCGGAGCTGTCAAACTAATGAGAACTCGCATCAGATTGCTGGCACAGCCTAAATCTATGCGCTCAATAATTGACGCCACTCGGCGAGAGCAGCGGCACGGTTTAGCTTGAAATTGGTGCGTGAGTAGAGATGGCGTTCCTGCAGCCCTCACAGCCAACATAAGCCCACACCCAGCCCCTGTTGCGCCTTTAGCGAGCCAGAGTGGCCGAGAGGGCCGAGTGGGTGATAGGCGCGGCAGTCTCATTAAAATACTAAAATATAAAATTACTATATAATTCATTTATTTAACGCATATCCAAATAGCTCTGGATCTTTAAATAAACCTAATTGTACTTTTTTGGCCTACAAAGGACGACGGCGTACCAAGAATTCTTGCATGTTATAAATACAAACTTTGCAGGAGACTACTATGACACCACAAATACTGCGTCGCAAAGATGTTGAAGCCACGGTTGGCCTGAGCAGATCAACCATCTACCACCTTATAAGCCAAGGGCTGTTCCCAGCTCCCATTAAGCTCGGCAAGCGCGCTGTTGGCTGGAAAGTCTCTGACATCGAGACTTGGGTCAATGACCGCACAAGCACTTAGAGGGGGCAGTTCTATGTCCCCTGACAAAGATGTGATCCACCAGTTTCTATCTCTTCTGACAGAACCGTGGAAAGAGTGTTCTCCCAAAGGGCAACTTGATTTGCGTTTCTTAGCCAACGGCAAATCAGCTTCTACTGCACAATTTTCAGATGATCAGTTGATGGATGCAACTGATCATATCGTTCAATTGAACATAAATAAATTGAATGCTTATGTCTGCATCAACCCAGTTGCAGAAAAACCTTTAAAGGCAGGTGAAGGGGCAAAGGATGAAGATATATTACGCGCTCACTTTGCCTTTGCAGATTGCGATGAACCCGGTTCTGCAGAACGTTTGAAAAGCTCCGCTCTTCCACATGATTTCAGCGTCGTTACAGGTACGCGGCCTCACCTTCGTTGCCATTACTATTGGCAATTTGACCAACCTCTACAGAATTTAGCGAAGTGGAGCGTCATTCAGGCGGGGTTTGCTAAAGCATATGGCTCTGACAGCTGCGTCAAAAATCCCAGTCGTATAATGCGTATCGCTGGAACCGTATCTTACCCGAGCCCAGGCAAGAAGGCGAAGGGTTATGAAATAGAACGGACAGAATTAAGGATTGGGACGGTCTGATGCCAATACCCGTTGAGACGCTTATGAAGCACTTAGAATTAGATACAAAAACCAGTATCAATGAAGCTTATATCTCGGGACCACTAGACCTCTCCAATACTCGTACAAAAATACTATCCGACGAAGAATGGCACAACAATACTTGCAAGCTGGTTGGGTCCTATGTGGCCAAAGGGCTTGATGACAGCGAAATCCAAACACTTTGTGCCGGTCTAGTAAGGCCAAGCTATACTTCCGAAGAGACCTCTAAAGAGGTTCAGAGCATGATCGATGGAGCGCGCAAAAAAGGCTTTGCTCCTAAGGCTGCCCCTCTTACGACAGAAGTGCCACTGCAGAAGGGTCAATTGCTCACTCTGGTTGGTGACCTTAAACTTAACCCTATCGATCCTCTTATCAGCGCAACACTTGAGTGTAACAGCATCATTGGTCTTGTTGGCCCTTCTGGTGCAGGAAAAAGTTTTGTTGCCATTGATATGGCTATGAGCATAGCCACAGGCACCCCCTACCATGGCCATGACGTGAGTACTGGCTTGGTCATCTTATGCGCCGGTGAAGGCTTTCGAGGTATCCCTGACCGCGTAGATGCTTGGTGCATGCACCATGGCTTTGAAAAAAGTATGGCAAAGCTTGCTATCACACAACGCGCAGCGCAACTCTTTGACGAGAGTTATCTCAATGCCTTCTACAAAGAGATAGAAGCATTGGTAGGACAACATGGGAAACCAGAGCTGATTATTATCGATACTGTTGCCCGTCACATGTCTGGCTTAGATGAAAACAGTGCCAAAGACATGGGAGCACTTGTTGCAACGGTCGATAAGCTTAAATCGGACTTTGAGTGTTCAATAATGCTTGTTCACCATACGGGCCATGCCAACCAGGATCGTGCAAGAGGGTCAACAGCATTCAAGGGTGCGCTCGATACTGAGATTATTGTAAAGCCATTGGGTGATCACGATATCACAATGAAGTGCGACAAGCAGAAGGATGGCCCACCGTTCGAGCAAATGCAGTTTGTAAAGACGAGTGTTGGGCAATCTCTTATTCTTCAGGAAGTAGCCCCCACTTCGGGCAAGAAAAAGAGCCGCCTCACGGATAATGAGGCTCTTGCGATGAAGGCATTCAAGGCGACAATGAGTAAAATAGGCTCGGAACAAGTTAAGTTGGACGATTGGCGGCGAGAGTTTAACAAGCGACACACAGGCGACAACCCAAAAAGTAAGTCGACTGCGTTTCAGCGCGCTCGTAAACAACTGGTTCAGATGAATATTTTGCAAGTAAAAAGCAATATATACAGCCTAGGCGACAAGGCGACATAGAGGCGACATTCTATTTTTGTCGCCTGCCCAACTCACAGAACAAGGCGACACGACACGACACACACCTATAGGTGTGTCGTATGTCGCCTGTCATGGTGGGTCTCGTTTTGGAATTGTATGAAAGGTTTTGATCAAGTGATCTAAGTCCGTGAAAAGCAACCAGCGAAGGTTTATGAAGGGACGACGGGGCATTGTATAATTGTTAAAAGTTAGACGGTGACGGAATGTAACCCAGCTATGATCCCGCTATATCCCCGTGTTAAAAGGAACCTCATGCCAGGACCTGACCCACATTCTATATGGATCGAACCCGCACTTGGTGGATCTGTACTCACTTACTATCGCTACTTTGGAACGGGAAAAGTGGGCAATCGTAAAAAACGCGTCGCAGTGATTGGAGAGCGTCTCTCGCGGGGTGATTGGAATTGTCGCTGGTGCTTAGACCCGATGCCGATATGGCGACGTACAGATGCGCTCTATTGTCGTGAGAGCTGTCGTAAGAGAGCGGCTCGGTCGAGAAAACAGCATTCTTGGGTGAGCATAAGCTCGTAATATGTCCCAATCTGAGCTCAGGATGGCCAGCAAAGTATTACAAAAGCCGATATCGCTTGGGGGAAATATTGGGGGAAGTAATCTAACAAATAGGAACTAAGTCAATGATTTTAAACAAATATATTTGCCATAATGGCGGAGGAACAGGGATTCGAACCCTGGGAGGACTTTCACCCTACGTCGGTTTTCAAGACCGGTGCATTCGACCACTCTGCCACTCCTCCGACAGAAGTTCTCTAATGGGCCCAAAATGATTCATCAAGGGGCCTAATGCATGAAGAGCGCAAGAATTTGCCACTTATTTTTGTGTTAATACGAAAAGGGTTTTCTCTAGGTTATGATGTGGGTTAGGTTAGCTCAAGTAATGGTAATTATGGTGGCGCAGGTGCCGACGCGGAAACGTCACTTTCAATCAAACGTAAACTCGAACCTTTTATTTTTGTCATCTTTAATGTTAACGCGGCCACCACACACCAACATGGAGGGAGGGGGATTATGACAAGACACTCTAGCTTATTTACAGTTCTTGCTCTTACCGCATTAATATTCGGCAACTCAGTTAGAGCCTTTGAAACCCGCGCGCAGGCTGCTTTTGTAATCGATCAAAATTCAGGGACCGTGCTTTTAGCAAAGCGAGCCGACATAGCATTGCCCCCAGCCTCTATGTCAAAACTGATGACACTTTTTATGGCTTTTGAAGCCCTGCAGAGTGGACGATTGCGCTGGAAGGAAAAGCTGCCAGTATCCAGCCATGCCATGAGCTATGGTGGCTCAACTATGTTCCTAGACACGACAGATCGGGTGACCGTTGAAGACTTAATTCGTGGGATCATAGTTTTGTCGGGAAATGATGCCTGTGCCGTAATCGCAGAAGCGCTTTCTATTGACGGGACAGAGGCCGGATTTGCTGTGATGATGACCAAACGAGCCAAGGCCCTAGGCATGACTAACTCTGTCTTCGCCAATTCCAATGGTTGGCCAGATATTAAACAACGCATGTCAATGAAGGATTTAGCGATCCTAGCGCAGCGTCTCATTTCAGACTTTCCAGACCAATACCCCATGTTTTCAGAAAAAGAGTTTGCATTTGATGGGCGCGCTCCGAGTAATAGCCGTAACCGCAATCCACTTTTGAGCCTAGGCATTGGTGCTGATGGTTTGAAGACGGGGCATACATCTGAGGCCGGATTTGGATTGGTCGGTTCCGCTAAGCAGGGAGAACGGCGGGTGATTTTTGTGCTGACCGGTTTAGAATCTGCCAAGGCTCGCTCCGATGAGGCAGAACGTATTGTGACATGGGCCTTTCGGCAATTCAGTTTAAAAACCCTTAAGAAGCCCGCAGACATTCTTGCTCAAGTGGAAGTTTGGAGGGGCAGCAGCAACACTGTTGGGCTATCACTAATAGGAAAACCAAAAATCTTAGTTCCAATGGATCTATCGAAAAATATCGTCTCAAAAGTTGTCTACCAAGGGCCGTTGCAGGCACCAATCACTAAAGGCGACAAAGTAGCCGAGTTGGTGATTTCGGTTCCCGGCTTACCTAGCTCACGTTTTCCGTTAATAGCAACGGAGACGGTAGCGCGCGGTGGCTTTCTACCTAGGTTGCGCACAGCAGCCCTCGTATTGCTACGCAAAGTGAATGGAGCCATATCCGGAGAATAGATGGCTGACAGAAATTTTATATCCTTTGAGGGCATCGATGGCTGTGGAAAATCTACTCAAGCCAAGCTTCTGGCCGCGCATTTTTCCACTGAGGACCAAGAGATTGTACGCACACGCGAACCGGGCGGCAGTCCCGGGGCTGAGGCTATCCGCGAGCTTTTACTCACAGGTGCCACAGATAAGTGGAGTGCCGAGACAGAACTCTTGTTATTCACAGCTGCGCGTCGTGATCACCTCGAAAAGACTATTAATCCCGCACTTGCCACAGGTCAAATGGTGATTTGTGACCGTTTTGCTGACAGCACACGCGTGTATCAAGGCGCAACACGTGGCGACCTTCGAGCTAAAGTGGATCAGTTGCATGAGGCGATGATTGGCCGTGAACCTGATTTAACACTTATCATCGATGTAGATCCAAAGATTGCATTAGCCCGAGGCTTAGCACGCAATTCTGGCGAGGACCGATTCGAAGATTTTGGTTTGGAGTTTCAGGAAAAACTCCGTGCAGGATTTTTAAAATTAGTGCAAGAATATCCACTACGGTGCCATCTTGTAGATGGCAACCGTCCAGCCGAAGCCGTGTTCGCTGATGTTTTAGCTTTAGCACAGCCATGAGCGATTTTTCCCAAGCAGATCAAACCACGGGACTGCCACACCCGAATAATACCGAGCAAGTTTTTGGCCACGACGCACCAAGCGCACAGGTGCTAGAGGCAATCAATGGGGACCGGGTTCATCACGCTTGGATGCTGACCGGACCCAAGGGAATTGGTAAGGCTACCTTGGCCTATAAAATTGCAAGATTTCTTTTGGTGCAAGATCTACCGGGCGAAAGCTTACTTGGAACGCAGCCACCAGTCACCAGCCTTGCAGTTTCTCCAGATCATCCTATTTCCAGCCGCATTCGCGCCAGATCGGAACCCGGTCTTTACGTGCTTCGACGTCAAATAGATGAAAAAACTGGCAAATTAAAGACAATGATTACTGTCGACACAGTGCGCAAATTGCGCAAATTTTTTAGCCTATCCGCTGGTGGAAATGGTCGCCGTATCGTAATTGTAGATTGCGTCGATGATATGAACAACAATGCCGCGAATGCGCTGTTGAAAGTACTGGAAGAACCACCAGAGAATGCTGTTTTATTATTAGTCACACATCAGCCCAGCCGCATATTACCCACCATTCGCTCACGCTGTCGTACCCTGTCCTGTGGCCCCTTATCCCCAGCAGACTTACAACAAGCCTTTGAAGTCGTACTGCCGGATCATACTTTCGAGCCCAGTCTGATTGCATTGGCTGAGGGCTCGGTCGGACAGGCCGCAGAGTTAGCCCTCACGGAAGGGGTACTAGCCTATGGCACAATTGTGAATATGTGCCGTAACCTGCCCCACTTTGACCGTGTGAAGCTGTTAAAACTAGCCAATTCGGCCGGACGCAATACGGATGGAAAATTCGACCAGATTCTAAACCTATTAGATATTTTTATCGCGCGTCTAGCTCGTGCGGCCGTATCACCCGTCAGTGCATATGAAGCCGCTCCAGGAGAAAACGAAGTTTTTTCAAGACTTTGTCCCAATCAAAATGCTGCCCGTCTTTGGGCTGATACTCAACTTGAACTTAGCCAGCGCGCGCGTCGAGGTAAAATAGCCAACCTTGACCCCAGTTCACTGATCTTAGATATGGGACTTAGGATAGAAGAAACTGCATCGAAAATTTTACGCTAGAAAGGCCTCACTTGATCCAGCCCCCCAGCATCACTGACAGCCATTGCCATCTCGATTTTCCTGATTTTGAGAATAAATTGGATGAAATCATCGCCCGTGCACAACAAGCTGGCGTGCAGCGGATGGTGACAATTTGCACGAGATTACGCCAAGAGCCTAATGTGCGCCAGATAGCCGAGACCTATGCGCCCGTTTTCTATGCCGCTGGCACCCACCCTATGAATGCCGATAAAGAGCCACTGGTTACAGTTGATGAACTGATTGTACTGGCAGCACATCCCAAATTTGTGGCTATTGGCGAAACTGGGCTAGATTACCATTACACCTTAGAAAGTGCCGAGTTGCAAAAACAATCTCTGCGCATCCACATCGAAGCGGCACAAGCCACCAAACTGCCACTGATCATTCACGCACGTGGCGCAGATGCCGATATGACTGAACTTTTGCAATCAGAGTACAAAAACGCACCGTATGCCTGCGTGATGCATTGCTTCAGCTCATCGCCTGAATTGGGCAAAGCAGCACTAGATCTGGGATTTTATTTGTCGATGTCGGGCATAGCAACCTTCCCAAAATCCCAAGAGGTGCGAGACATTTTTGCCAGCGCGCCCATAGACAGAATCTTGGTTGAAACTGATGCACCATATCTGGCCCCGCCGCCCTATCGCGGAAAACGCAATGAACCTGCATATTCAGCCTTTACCGCACAAGTTGGGGCGGATGTGTTTGGGGTCTCTCTTGAGGAGTTTGCTGCCCAAACTGAGGCTAATTTTGAGCGCTTATTTTGGAAAGCCACGTGACCAGAGCCGTCACTATATTGGGCTGTGGTTCCTCCGGCGGCGTGCCACGCTTGGGTGGCAAATGGGGCGCTTGCGACCCAAAAAATCCTAAAAATCGCCGGCAGCGCTGTTCTATCTTAATTAAGCAAACAGGCCCTGAAGGCAGCACCCGTGTGTTGATCGACACGTCCCCAGATCTGCGCGCGCAGCTGCTGAGTGCTGAGATTGGGGAACTGGACGCTGTGGTCTACACCCATGCACATGCGGATCATGTGCATGGTTTGGATGATTTGCGGATGATTGTGATCAATATGCGTAAGCGTTTGCCGGTCTGGGCCGATGCGGCCACCAAGGCTGACCTTTTGGCCCGGTTTGGCTATGTATTTGAAACCCCTGAAGGCTCAAGCTACCCACCTATCTTGGATATGAACGATATTCTGGGTCCCTTTACCATTACTGGTGCAGGCGGTGAGATTGATTTCCAGCCCTTTGAGGTTGCTCATGGCAATGCAAAAGCACTGGGATTTCGAGTTGGCGACATGGCCTATCTTCCTGACGTCTCTGACATCCCAGATGAAGCTTGGGCACACCTGAAAAACCTTAAGCTGTGGATCGTCGACGCACTACGCTACGATCCACACCCTTCCCATACTCATGTTGAAAAAACGCTAGACTGGATCGTGCGGGTCAAACCAGAGCGGGCAATCATTACGAACATGCATGTCGACTTAGACTATGCAACTTTGCAATCCGAACTACCCCCAGGCGTTGAGCCAGCGTTCGATATGATGACGGACACAATCTGAGATATGAGCATATTACTCCAAGTGATACTCCCAGTATTTCCTCGTCATTGGATTTGGTTATCTGGCCGTTTGGCAAAAATGGTTTTCTGATAGCGGTGTCGAAGCCCTAATGAAATTCACCCAGACGTTCGCAATTCCATGTTTGCTGTTTCGGGCAGTTTCAACTTTAGACCTTAGCCAAACTTTTCATTTCGCATTACTTGGTGGCTTTTATTTTGGCGCAGTGTGTGGCTTTTGCTTGGGTCTTTTCGGCGCAAGGTTTTTGTTCAAACGCACATGGGATGACAGCGTCGCCATTGGTTTTTGTTGCCTATTTTCCAACTCAGTCCTACTAGGCCTGCCAATAACAGAGCGCGCTTATGGGACGGCGGCACTCACTGCTAATTTTGCTATCATCGCTGTTCATGCCCCCATCTGCTATGGGATAGGCATCACTGTGATGGAGCTGGTACGCGGGCGTGGATCTAGTGCGCCAGAATTACTACGTAAGGTATTGCAGGCAATATTCAAAAACGCTTTAGTGATTGCCTTAGGTCTCGGATTTTTTGTAAATTTATTAGGTATAATTTTGCCTGTAATTCTGACTGATGGGCTTGACCTCTTGGCCAATGCAGCACTTCCTGCGGCTCTTTTTGGATTAGGTGGTGTCTTAGTACGATATCGCCCAGAAGGAGATCTACGCATTATACTCTACATCTGCACAATTTCTTTGCTCGTCCACCCCAGCTTAGTTTGGCTCACTGGTCGCTACTTTGATTTATCTAAAACTGATTTTCAAAGTGCAATATTAACTGCCGCCATGGCGCCAGGTATTAACACCTATATATTTGCAAATATGTACGGAAGTGCGCGCCGCATAGCAGCCTCAGCTGTATTAATAGGTACGGCTTTAACTATTTTTACAGCAAGCTTTTGGCTGTACGCGCTAAGGTAGAGCTCAAGCTCCGGCAAAACTCGATTTGGCGCGAAAGCGCGTACTAGCAAAGGGCTCGACCTGCCATTTGCAACATTTCCGATAGCCAACAGCTGACCAATCAGAGGGGCAAGGGTCACACCGCTGTGCATTACATGGCACGAGTAGGCGCCCGCCAGGCCCCGGGACGGCCCCAACAACAGGCAACCCATCCAAGGGCACAGGACGCGTATGCCGATCTTGACATCAGTCAAGCCGAGCTTGGGTATATTTCGCAATTTAGTTTGAATACGAGATATAATCTCACTCGCTAAGGCAATAGCACTCACATTTGGATTAATTTCGCCATTGAAAATTTCTCCAGCCACGAAACTACCATCCAGATTTTGTCGAAAATGAACGTCAGGGGTCATCAAAACATGTTGGATAACTTGCGGTAGAGGGTCCGTTTGTAAAATTATACCCGCGTTGTTCGCCATGGGCAGTGTCCAATCAAGACCTAATAACGCATTTTGTGCAGCGGCACCCGTTGCAAGAACGACTACATCACATAATAGTTCACCCACTTCAGTTTGCACTGAACAAACGCGCCCCGCCGCCTGCCCAACACCAGTGACTGGCACACAACCTCGCACTGTTCCACCGTTACGCTTTACCTCGTCCAATATTGCGCAAGCTACACTTTTCGCTTGTGCAGCACCCTCTGTTGCAGTCAAGATCGCTTCGTTCGGAACCTCTCTCAAATGGGGTTCAAGTATTTCAATTTCCGAATATTTCAAAAGTTTGGACGGATAACCTCGTTTCGTCAGGACTTGGAATTGTTCAGCAAAATCACGCCCCACATCTTCCCACCAAAGCGTACCTTGCCAACGCATATGATTTTCCAAACTCAGCCTTTGGTCCAGAGCACGAAAACGCTCCAAAGCTTCATTGCGGAGGTTGAAGTAGGCCTGATTTTCAGCAAAGCTCGCATTAATCCAGCCAAAAGAATTACCGCTGGCGATGCCTCCTAGAGGGCCTTTATCCAAAACAGTAACTTCAGCCCCAAGATCTTGGCAAGCCAAAGCA
Organism: uncultured Planktomarina sp.; assembly: GCA_905182535.1. Classification (GTDB taxonomy): domain Bacteria; phylum Pseudomonadota; class Alphaproteobacteria; order Rhodobacterales; family Rhodobacteraceae; genus Planktomarina; species Planktomarina arctica. The sequence continues at coordinate 150,461 of CAJJBZ010000011.1, read as the reverse complement.
ACACTGGCACCAATTATGCCCGAGCCAACAACTACAACTTGTTGGTTTACAACCACGTCGAACAGCCTAAGCCAATAATTGTATTTTGCATCAAAGCATGCCCAGAATAAAACCCGTAAGAATATTCATACCCCTGCCGCCCAAGATGTAAATTGACTGCAGGGATATAGTCGATTGGGGAGGTTTGGCACGTTTTCCCAACCTTGCCCCTTGTTTCCGCACGCGAGAAGACCAAATCTGTACTTAAGCAGGGAATCACACATGCACAACAATTCACCCGAACAGATGCCATTTTTGGAGAACCAAGCACCGAACGTGCGGGAGCGCGAGAAGATGGAAGGCGGAAGGGTGTTCCGCCTTGAAACCGAGTTCACCGCTGCAGGCGATCAGCCCACAGCAATTAAGGAATTAGTAGCTGGTGTGGAGGCTGGAGAGCAGAACCAGGTGCTTTTAGGCGCCACAGGAACCGGCAAGACCTTCACCATGGCTCGGATCATCCAAGACACTCAACGTCCAGCCATTATTCTAGCGCCTAACAAAACCCTTGCGGCACAACTGTATGGCGAATTTAAGGGTTTCTTCCCCGACAACGCTGTTGAGTATTTCGTCAGCTATTATGACTACTATCAACCCGAGGCATATGTGGCGCGTTCGGATACGTATATTGAAAAAGAAAGTCAGATCAACGAACAAATTGATCGTATGCGCCACTCTGCCACGCGGTCACTCTTAGAGCGTGATGATGTTATTATTGTGGCCTCTGTTTCTTGTATCTATGGCATTGGATCTGTCGAAACCTACGGCGCTATGACCCAAGATTTGCATCAGGGAAAAACATACGATCAACGCAAAGTTATCGCTGATCTTATCGCCCAGCAATATCGCCGTAACGATCAAGCCTTTCAGCGAGGTACCTTTCGCGTCCGTGGCGACAGTCTGGAGGTTTGGCCGGCCCATCTTGATGATCGTGCTTGGAGGTTGAGCTTTTTTAGTTCGAGAGTTGGAAAGCATAGTAGAGTTTGACCCACTCACTGGCGCGCGTACGGATACATTTGAACGGGTGCGTATTTATGCCAATAGCCACTACGTAACTCCCCGCCCCACGATGCAACAAGCGGTTATCGGGATAAAAAAGGAGCTGCGCATGCGGCTTGACCAATTAGTAGGTGAGGGCAAGTTACTAGAAGCGCAAAGGTTGGAGCAACGCACTAACTTTGACCTTGAAATGCTGGAAGCCACGGGGGTGTGTGGTGGGGTTGAGAATTATTCGCGCTATCTCACAGGGCGTGCACCAGGCGAACCACCGCCCACTTTGTTTGAGTTCATACCCGATAACGCAATTGTTTTTGCTGATGAGAGCCACGTCAGCGTACCCCAGATTGGTGGTATGTATAAGGGAGACTACCGGCGCAAATTCACCCTTGCCGAACATGGGTTTCGTCTGCCCTCATGCATGGATAACCGCCCACTCAAATTTGAGGAATGGGACGCAATGAGACCGCAATCAGTATTTGTCTCGGCCACACCTTCCGCTTGGGAATTAGACCAAGCCGGCGGTGTCTTCACAGAGCAAGTGATCCGCCCAACTGGCCTGCTGGACCCCCCCGTCGAAATTCGCCCTATTGAAACGCAGGTGGATGATCTTTTGGATGAAATTCGTAAAGTGGCGGCCGCAGGTCAGAGCGTATTTTAATTACCGTGCTCACCAAACGAATGGCTGAGGATCTCACTGAATATTTAGATGAGCAGGGCATCCGAGTGCGCTATATGCACAGTGACATTGATACCATCGAACGCATCGAAATTCTGCGCGACCTGCGCCTTGGCGCATTCGACGTCTTGTTGGGCATCAACCTCCTGCGCGAGGGATTAGATATTCCAGAATGTAGTTTGGTGGCCATTTTGGACGCGGATAAGGAAGGGTTTTTACGCTCAGAAACCTCTTTGGTGCAAACCATAGGCCGTGCAGCGCGGAACTCAGATGGGCGGGTGATCATGTATGCAGATCGCATAACCGGCTCAATGGAGCGCGCCATCGGTGAGACCAACCGCAGACGTGAAAAGCAACATGCCTATAACTTACTACATGGCATCACTCCCGCAACGGTGAAAAAGAACGTCGAGGATGTTTTGGCCGGGCTTTATAAGGGCGATACGGATATGTCACGTGTAACCGCCAAAATTGACCCAGCATTACAGGGAGGGAATATTCAGACAGTATTGGAAGGTCTTCGACTTGAAATGCGCAAGGCCGCAGAAAATCTAGAGTTTGAGGAGGCAGCGCGTTTGCGCGATGAGGTGAAACGGCTGGAAACCGTAGAATTGACCATCGCCGATGACCCGCTGGCCCGCCAATACGCAGTCGAGAAAGCCGTGGAAAATGCACATAAATCATCTGGGCGATCAACCGGTGGCCGCTCGGGTCAGCGGGGCGGCGCCCGGAGGCGCAAATAGTGTCAATCGGCTCAAGGCAAGCGGTTAACAGAAGCTAAAGAATGCATAGTTTCAAAAATTCAGACGCCAGTTTCCTCAGAGGGCAAAAGCTGTACGCCATTGATTAGCCATTGATCACTAACTAATATCATACGGTAAGCCATGACGTGATAGCGCCCCTGCTTATCGGCGATGCGCACTTTTTGCCAAAACTCATCACGGATCGTTTCAAGTTCCAGAAACTGAATATCGACCGGCCGATACACCATCGGATATCCTTGGCGCACCATCATGCCAAAACGCTCAGGCGACCCGAACAAACGCTTTATATTTGGACTGGCGAAGCTGAAAGCGGTTTCCAAGTCATCTTTCTTGAAAGCAGTAATTTGCGATTCAATCGTGATATGGATTTTAGCACTGTCCGCCCAAACTGGTACGAAGGTAGCTGCCCATAGGGCCACAGAAAGAATTAAATATCGCATATGTCTGCTCCTCATCCTGAAAGATAAATAGGGCGCAACGCGGCATGGTCAAATCACGCCTATGCTAAAGGAATTCGCCTGCGAGCCCTTTGTCGATCAATGCGATACTTTCCTCAATCCCAAGTAAAGCAATAAAGCCACCAAATCGTGGGCCTTGGGACGCACCGAGCAGCACTTCGTAAAGTGTTTTAAACCAATCACGCATTGGATCGAAGCGTTCCCGGCCACAAGAAAAAACCAGACTTTGCAAAGCGTCACCATCCAAACCTTGATCCCAAGCTTGCAGTCCGTCGCGTAATTCCGTCAAAGCTTCACGTTCTAAATCCGTTGGAGATCGGTAGGTTTTAGCTGGTTTGACAAAATCATTGTAATACCGAACCGCAAATCCCGCTGCCGCATCCAAATCCGCATGGGTTTCAGGCGACGCATCTGGAGCATAGCGTTTGATGAAGCCCCAAAGCTGGTCCTTGTCTTCCGCACCAGCCACAGATGCAAGGTTGAGTAACATTGAAAACGGTACAACCATTTTACTGATAGGCACATCACCACTGTGAATATGCCATACCGGATTATTCAACTGAGCCTTTGCATCTTGTCCTTCATAAGCGCGCAGTTGTTGGTGATATTCATCCACAGCTTTTGGGATTACGTCAAAATGCATCCTTTTGGCCGTTTTTGGCTTTAGGTACATGAAATATGACAGGCTTTCCGTACTGGCATAAGCTAACCATTGGTCAATAGACACGCCATTACCAGAGGTTTTAGAGATCTTCTGCCCCCCTTCGTCCAAAAACAACTCGTAGCTGAAATGCTCTGGTGCAGGCTGCCCTAAAATCCGGCATATTTTGTCATAGATAGGCGTATTGGTCGAATGATCTTTGCCATACATCTCAAAATCAACCCCAAGAGCTGCCCAACGGGCCCCAAAATCAGGTTTCCACTGCAATTTCACATTACCACCAGTGACCGGCAGGGTCATCTCATCGCCGTCATCAGTATTGAAAGTGATTGTGCCATCTTTCACATTTACAGATTTCATCGGGACATAGAGAACTCGGCCAGTTTCAGGATGAATAGGTAAAAAAATTGAATAGGTTTGCTGGCGCTCTTCGCGAAGAGAGGCCAACATAACCTGCATAATCTCGTCATATTTTTCAACAGCACGCAGCAAAATCGCATCAAATTTGCCACTTCCATAAAATTCAGTAGCGCTTATGAATTCATATTCAAAGCCAAACGTATCCAAGAAACGGCGCAGCATCGCGTTATTGTGATGTCCAAAGCTTTCGTATTCTCCAAACGGGTCTGGAACTGAAGTCAGGGGACGCTGCAAATGCTCGATTAAACTCTCAGAGTTTGGCACATTGCTTGGAATTTTGCGCATGCCGTCAAGATCATCCGAAAAACATACAAGCCGGGTAGGAATATCACTCAGTTCGCGAAAAGCGCGCATAACCATGGAGGTCCGCGCAACTTCGCCAAATGTGCCAATATGGGGTAACCCACTGGGGCCATAACCCGTTTCAAACAACACATAGCCCTTTTCAGGAGGGGTTTTTTTGAAACGTTTTAATATCCGGCGGGCCTCTTCAAAAGGCCAGGCTTTCGATTGGGTGGCCTCTTCACGCAAATCAGACATATCAAACTCCAGTTTCCTGATTCTTCCTATTGCCGTGCGCGCCTAGGGTCAATAAGTTGTAAGTATCAGCAGTAAAGGACACTGACCATTGAATGATTGTACCCCCCCTCTTTCATCGCAAGATTGCCTTGTTGCCGTGATGATAGCTGTGTCCGCTAGCGATGAGAATATCCGAACCTCAGAGTTGGTTACCATTCAATCCATTGTGAACCACCTGCCAATTTTCAGTAATTATGACGTAGATCGCATAAAAACCGTGGCTGCGATGGTTTTAGATTTGCTTTCAGAAGTAGATGGCCTGGATGCACTCTTTGGCTTAATTCGTGGTAGCTTACCAAAAAGCTTGAATGAAACTGCTTATGCGATGGCCTGTGATGTGGCCGCCGCTGATGGAGAAATGGGGCAAGAAGAACTGCGAATGCTTCAGGAAATCCGTTATGAGTTGTATATAGACCGCTTGCATGGCGCCGCTATTGAGACAGCAGCAAGGGCGAGATTTCGCACACTAACTTAAATACTTGCTTGAATACCTATGCGAGCATCGTGGTTCTAAGTTCCAAGGCCGCTGCTGCTAACATAGCTCTACGTTGGATTGAATTAGTCATCTTTGACGGCCACCAACTTGCATAGACTTTTGGCAAGTTCAAAGTCCAATTATCCTAGCAAAACCTCAGATAGGCTGTTAGCTCCACCAAATGTGGCGTGCTATATTTTTCATGTTAATAGGAATGATGTTAATCCCAGCAGGAGACGCTGCCAGCAAATTGCTGTCTAATGACCATGGATTTCAACCTTATTTCATAGCTTGGGCGCGATTTGCCCTCGGGTCACTGTTGTTTTTGCCCTTCGTCCCCCGCAGCTGCCTGAAAGTATTTCGAAATCCATTAGCATGGATCAGGGGCGCATTGCTGGCGGTTGGTATCAGCTCCATTACTGTTGCAGTCTCTTTAGAAGGCTTAGTAGATGTAATTGCAGTATTTTTTGTAGGTCCCATTGTAAGTTATATCCTGGCAGTAATATTTTTAAAAGAGGCCATAAGTATTCAGCGAACAGCGCTTTTAATGATTGGGTTTTTTGGGATTTTAATAATCACACGCGCTGGCTTTGGCTTTTCGATTGGTTTTGTCTTTGCACTCTTGGCAGGCACCGCTTATGGTGTTTTCCTCACCTTGTCGCGAATTACTGCACACCAAGAAGAGCCGCAAGGTCTGTTGATTTCTCAGATGGTCATTGCTGCGGTGATCACCACACCTTTGGCACTGTTGCATTGGCCTAGTCAAAACTTAGAGACTTTGGGCTTGCTCACAGTCTCCGGCGCCTCTTCCATGCTGGGTAATCTATTTTTGATTTTGGCCTATGCGAGAGCACCAGCCACACGGCTTGCACCTTTCATCTATTTTCAACTCATATCAGCATTATTTTTGGGGTGGATTCTTTTTGACACCATACCAGATGGCTGGGGCCTGCTAGGTTTGGGTTTTTTGCTGATCTCAGGCTTTGGCTCTGCATTTTTGCGCCGCTAGCGCCATACACCACGATCGCGAATATCTGATGAGCTAGATTGGCAGAGCGGTAGGTTCACAAAGCACCACGCCGGAGCAAAAGCATTACTCAGCGTCTGCGCCGCATGATTGGGAATCCGGCTGCCAGCGAACCGGCGCGCAGCAGGCGAACATTGCGCCGCTAATCCCTGACCAGGTCGCGCCAAGACACCGACGGGCATAATCTCAAAGATGGTTTTCCAATCTTGCCAATGATGAACCTGTGCAAGGTTATCAGCGCCCATCAACCACGTGAAATTTGTTGAGGGATAAAGTAATATGAGTTCTGATAATGTATCACAAGTGAAACGAGTTTGGAGATGACTTTCGATGTCAGTGACTTTGATCCGAGGGTGTTGGATCAGGCTCTTGGCATATTTTATTCGTCGGTTTAACGAAGTGGGGCCTTTTGATTTTGTAGGATTTCCTGGACTGACTAACCACCACACCTGGTCCAGCCCAAAGCGCTTCAAGGCATGCAATGAAATCCGCACATGGCCCTCATGGGCTGGATCGAAGGATCCCCCCAAAAGACCCACCCGCAGGCCAGCATTAGAGTTTGGCAAATTGAACCGCATCATTCCACCCGTTTACCGCAGATTTGACCATGTGCAATAGGACTCACTATCCAACACACTCTTGGTCTTTTGAAATACACATTTGCGCCTGCGCTATTGCCACTGTAACAGAGTTCTGAATTTTGTATTTTAACACCGGGGGCAATCATGGCCGCATATCAATACGTATACCACATGGATGGCGTTTCAAAAACTTATCCTGGTGGAAAGAAATGTTTCGAGAACATTAGGTTATCCTTTTTACCCGGTGTAAAAATTGGTGTTGTTGGGGTAAATGGTTCAGGTAAGTCAACTTTGTTGAAAATTATGGCTGGCTTGGACACAGATTTTTCTGGTGAAGCTTGGGCCGCTCAGGGCGCCAAAGTGGGTTACCTGCCACAGGAGCCAAAACTCGAAGATCATCTAACCGTCCGCGAAAACGTCATGCTGGGGGTGAAGGACAAGAAAGACATTCTTGATCGCTACAATGAACTGGCGATGAATTATTCAGATGAAACCGCTGATGAAATGGCGCAGCTGCAAGATGAAATTGACGCTCAAAACCTTTGGGACCTGGACGCGCAAATTGATGTGAGCCTCGAAGCCTTACGCTGCCCGCCTGATGATGCGATGCCAGAAAATTTATCCGGCGGTGAAGCCAGGCGTGTGGCACTCTGCCGCCTACTACTGGAACAACCCGATATGCTCTTGCTCGATGAGCCAACCAACCACCTTGATGCTGAAACCATAGGCTGGCTGCAAAAGCACTTGATTAATTATGCAGGCACAATTTTGGTAGTGACCCACGACCGTTATTTCTTAGACGACATTACCAGTTGGATTTTGGAAATCGACCGCGGTCAAGGCGTACCTTATGAAGGCAACTATTCCGCATGGCTGGAGCAAAAGGCCAAGCGGTTGTCAAAAGAGTCGCGCGAAGATAAATCCAAGCAAAGAACTCTTGAACGTGAATTGGACTGGATGCGCCAAGGTCAAAAAGCTCGCCAAGCTAAATCCAAAGCACGGATTGCAGCTTATAATGATATGGCCAACCAATCCGAACGTGAAAAAGTAGGGCATGCCCAAATCATTATTCCAAACGGGCCGCGTTTAGGCTCCAAAGTGATCGAAGTTGAGGGCCTAAAAAAGGCTATGGGCGATAAGCTTTTAGTCGAGGGCCTGTCGTTCTCCCTCCCGCCTGGCGGCATTGTAGGTGTAATCGGACCCAATGGCGCGGGTAAAACCACCCTGTTCAAAATGCTCACAGGCCAAGAAAAGCCAGATGAGGGGGCCGTCGAATTTGGCGATACGGTTCAATTGTCATATGTAGATCAATCCCGCGATGATCTTGATCCAAATGCCAATGTTTGGGAAGCTATTGCAGATGGTTTGGACGTAATCCAATTAGGCGACGCAGAAGTAAATGGGCGCGCTTATTGCTCAGCGTTCAACTTCAAAGGCGCAACCCAGCAGAAAAAAGTAAGCCTCTTGTCTGGTGGGGAACGCAACAGGGTGCATATGGCGCGACTTTTACGTGCGGGCGGCAATGTATTGCTACTCGATGAGCCAACCAACGATTTAGACGTCGAAACCCTGCGCGCCCTTGAAGACGCATTGGTTGATTTTGCTGGCTGTGCTGTAGTTATATCTCACGATCGATTTTTCCTTGATCGGATTTGTACACATATCTTGGCCTTCGAAGGCGAGGCACATGTGGAATGGTTTGAAGGTAACTTTGAAGATTACGAAGAAGATAAAAAACGCCGCTTAGGCACTGCTGCAATGCAGCCAAAGCGGATCAAGCATAAGAAGTTTGCGCGCTAAGAGCGGCTGCGATCTCTTGAACAATTAATATACGAGACATGACACCGCAGAGCCTGAGAACAGCCGGCCACATCTGCGGTGTCATTCAAGACAAATAGCATCTTAAAATTCGTTTTATTTCAGATGATACTGAAAAATATTTTTTAGGCTAAAGTCTCAAGCTTCCACCTTCAGACTTGCAATAGCAGACCAATTCGCACATATGGCCGCTGCTACCGTTATCGCATCTCGACCAACTGTTTTCCTTATACGGCCACAGTCCTCGACATGAATTGACTGACGCCGACCTGCCGCAATACCGTGGGCAGTAATGTAAAATGGAGTAAACGGGATGGCTACTGGCACCGTAAAATGGTTTAACGCAGACAAAGGCTTCGGCTTTATTGCACCAGAAATGGTGGCGAAGACGTGTTCGTTCACGTAACAGCAATACAGACGCGCTGGCTTGGACGGTTTGAACGAAAACCAAAAAGTTACCTTTGAAGTCGAGACTGGACGCAATGGCAAAGAAGCTGTGACTGATCTTCAAGCACAATAAAAACAACTAGGGCCAAGCTATACCGCGGAACAACACAGCACATATTTGACTGGCCCTATTTTCTACAAAAACATCTTTCACCCAAGCGGCCAAGTGAGACAGCTTCAATATACCTTAGATGCTTACCTCCTAATAGCTAACCTTTGGAAAACTACCACACCATACTTATGTCAGCGGCTTGAGTATGGGCCTAGAATTCCACTTCTACATACATACCCGTGAGAATATGAAGGTGTTGGGGGGTATCAACACCTGGCAGCTAAATGTGACACATCGATAGTCATCCAAAGGCTAAAGCCTTGACTCGTAGTCTTGCCTGTTCGCCACCAGATCCCAGCTGCATAGAATGCAGTAATAAAATTGCCTGAGTGGCAATACGCTTATGAAGAGTTGTAAATGCTTAAGAATTACTAATAACTCTGAAAATGAGTATTATTTTCTTGGGATTTTTTGAATAACGGCAGAAAGCGCGCCCATATCAGGCCCGTGCGACATGCCAGTCAAAGCCTTGCGCAATGGCATAAACAAGCCCTTACCCTTGCGGCCAGTGGCCTGCTTGACCTCTGCAGTCCAAGTACCCCACGTCGTAGTGTCAAAAGGACCCTCAGGCAGCATGGCCATGGCTTGCGCAATGAACTCTTGATCATCGAGATCAATTTCAGGAATTGCACCATTTTTGGTCAACTCCCACCAGCCTTTTAAGTCCTTAAGGGTTGAGATGTTTGTACGCATGACATTCCAGAAATCTTCAGCTTTATCCGCAGGCACACCAATCAACGCCACTTCCTCAGCAACATCTATGAAATTATTTTGAGATATTTAGCAGTTATTGGAATTAGGTCAGCTTCGTCGAATTTTGTGGGAGCCGAACCAAATTTGGTCAAATTAAACCCAGAAATAATCTCCTCCATCACACCACGCAACTCGATCGGATCAGATGAGCCAAGGCGGGCCAGATAGCTCAAAAGCGCCATGGGCTGAATACCCGCGTCGCGCATATCGCGCAGTGCAAGAGAGCCAAGCCGTTTTGACAGACCCTCACCTTTAGGACCCGTGAGCAGTGAATGGTGTGAAAAGCTTGGTACAGTTCCGCCAATCGCACGGATCATCTGGATTTGGGTCGCTGTATTTGTCACGTGGTCCGAGCCCCGCACGACATGGGTGACACCCATATCCGTGTCATCACAAATAGACGCCAAAGTGTACAAAACTTGACCATCACCACGGATCAGAACTGGGTCACTGACCGACGCAGCATCAATCGAAATACCACCCAGAATACCATCAGTCCATTCAATCCGGGATTGGTCCAGCATAAACCGCCAATGCCCAGCCCGCTCTATGCTCAAAGCTTCGCGCTCTGCATCTGACAAGGCCAACGCCGAACGGTCATAGACTGGCGGTTTTCCCATATTAAGTTGTTTTTTGCGCTTGAGGTCCAATTCCAATGGTGTTTCAAAACACTCATAAAACAGGCCTTTATGACGAAGCTGATCAGCTACTTCGGCATAACGTTCGAAGCGCGCCGACTGATGCTCGACCCGGTCCCAATGTAAGCCCAGCCATTCTAGGTCACGCTTAATACCATCTACATATTCCGGCTTAGAACGCTCAGGATCTGTGTCATCAATCCGCAGAATAAATTCTCCACCCGCCTGGCGTGCTATCAAAAAATTAAACAGCGCAGTGCGCAAATTACCAATATGTAAGTAACCGGTAGGGGATGGGGCAAAACGTGTGGTGGTCATATGGCTCTCCTGTTGCGCTTTCTTTACACACAGGGCAGCAATGATGTCCAGATATTGACCAAGACTTCAGCTTATCAGCGTTTATCCCGCCAGCGGTTGGCAATGGGATAGCGACGATCAAGCCAAAAAGCACGTTGGGATAATCGGGGGCCCGGTGCTGATTGGAACCGCTTATATTCGCTGGATATACACTAAATGTTCAATTTTCTTGACAATGTCGCGATCAAAGCCTGCTGATACGCAATCTGCAACCGAGGCGTCTTCGTCCACCAAAAGCGTCAAAATGGCGTCCAAGACTGGATAAGGCGGCAAGCTGTCTTCATCTTTTTGGTCCTCACGCAGTTCTGCACTGGGCGGCTTGTCGATGATACGTGGATCGATCACTTCGTCCTTAGGCCCCATCATCCAATCGCGGTGATGTGCATTGCGCCAGAGGCAAATATCAAAGACTCGGGTTTTGTAAAGATCCTTGATCGGGTTATAGCCCCCCGCCATATCACCATAAATAGTCGCATACCCGACTGCGACCTCTGATTTATTACCAGTGGTCAGAAGCATGTGCCCCAGCTTGTTAGACATGGCCATCAACAATAACCCACGCAAGCGAGATTGAATGTTTTCCTCAGTCAAATCGACAGGCTTGCCGGCAAAAATTGGGGCTAAGGCTTCCGTGATTGCCTCCCGAGGTCCGCTGATCGACAGGGTCTGTAAAGGGGCGCCCAAGGCGTGAGCAACAGCGGCGGCATCATCCAAAGAGACTTGGCTAGTATATTCTGATGGCAACATTACACAATGCACATGCTCCGAACCCAGCGCATCAGCGGCAACAGTCGCCACAATGGCCGAATCAATACCGCCAGATAGACCTAGAACAACTGAAGAAAATCCAGTTTTGTATACATAATCACGTAGCGACAACACCATGGCATGGTAATCTTGCTCAAGAGGTTCCGCCCAATGTGCTCGCGTGCCCGGCAAGGCACACCATCCATCTTCGGAAGATTCAAATTTGACATGTGCAATGCAAGTATCAAACAGCGGCAGTGACAAAGCTAGAGACCCACCCGGGTTAAGCACGAATGACCCACCGTCAAACACCTGATCATCCTGCCCACCTACCATATTCACGTAGACAAGAGGCAAGCCCGTCTCGATAACCCGAGCAACCATATGCGCCATACGCACGTCCATTTTGCCGCGTGCATAGGGAGACCCATTAGGAACAAAAAGAACCTGCGCACCAGATTCGACCAAAGCTTCTGGCACCTCGGAATGCCAAGCGTCTTCACAGATAGGCGTGCCAATACGTAATCCAGCGACACGGTAGGGCCCTGAGATATCTGCGCTCTGATAGAGACGAACCTCGTCAAATACGTCTTGATTTGGCAATATATGCTTTTTAACAATAGCTTGAATCGATCCAGCGGCTAAAATATAATAGGCATTATAAAGGCCAGACTCATCCAAAAATGGCGAGCCAATACCAATTGCAGGGCCATCGCTACAGGCTAGTGCTAGAGCCTCAACCTGCGCCATTGCATCCAGAATAAAAGCGGGTTTAGCACCAAATCCTGCAGTTGATAGCCTGTAATAAACATTTCAGGCAGCATAACCATGTCTGAACCTGCATCTTTTGCGGCAACCCAAGCCTCCGTAGCCTGCGCGCAATTACCAGAAATATCACCAACAACTGCGTTGAGCTGAGCCATAGTTAACTGAAATTTTTGCATCATATGCTCGCTCAATCTTAACAAAACTCTCGTCTTATCTATCAGACATCCGCCGAAGCAAAAGCCCAATCGGATAGGAAATGTGGAAAGACGTTGCCCTAATTGGTCAGGTTTATTAGGCTTGCACCTGTAACAATCAATCCAGTCCGACACTGGAACACCTTCTGGGGGTTAATAATTTAGATGCGCATGAAGATCACACCATTTTTTTTGGCGGCTACAATACTCGGTTTTTCAGGAGCCGCATTTTCACAATCGGCCAGCGTTCAGTCAAAACAGTACGAAGATGGTGGGTTCTATGAAGGCACTTTCAAAAACGGCCGACAACATGGGCAAGGCACCTATAGTTTACCCTCGGGTTATGAATATACCGGCACTTGGGTATTGGGTGAAATTTCTGGGCCAAGGCGAATGCAAAATTTTCTGATGGCTCAATTTATGAAGGCAGTTTTTCCAATGGCAAACCCGAAGGCACCGGTTCAATAGAGTATACGGATGGTGGCACTTACACAGGCACATGGGTTGCGGGCAAAATTGATGGGCAAGGCGTTGCGACCTATCCGGGCGGATTGCGTTATGAGGGCGGCTTTCGCGCTACAACGCATCACGGGCAAGGCGTCCTCACATCCGATAACGGCTATCGCTATGAAGGCTCTTGGGTGGATGGTCTCAAACAAGGTAAAGGCACGGTCACCTATTCGGACGGCGCAGTCTATCAAGGCAATATTGAAAAAGGACTGCGCACCGGCACGGGTATCCTGACAATGCCCGACGGCCTAACCTATGTGGGGACTTGGAAAGACGGTAAACTCAATGGCGAAGGTACTCTGACCCAGGTCAATGGCGATGAGTTTACAGGAAGTTTTATAAATAGTTTACGTAATGGCCTAGGAAAAGTTATCTACGCCAATGGCGACATTTATGAGGGCAACTTCCAAGCAGATCACCGTGAAGGTCAGGGCAGTTTTAGTGGCCATGACGGCTATCATTACATTGGCGATTGGCAGAAGGGGCAAATCTCTGGCGACGGCGTGGTCACCTACTCAGACGGCTCAATCTACCAAGGAGCATTAGTAGAAGGTTTAGCCCAGGGAATTGGTACCATCACCTATCTTGACGGATCCACCTATGAAGGTAGCTGGAAGGCCGGGGTAATTAATGGAGTTGGAAAAGCTACTTATCCCAATGGCTTGGTCTATCAAGGCGGCTTCCAAAACGCGCAGAACCACGGTTATGGCATCATGACCTTCGACGACAGCTTATCGATATGAAGGTAACTGGAAAGAGGGCAAACGTGACGGCTCTGGCCAGGCCACCTACAGAGATGGCACTGTCTATGTGGGCAGTTTTTTAAAAGGTCAGCGCTCAGGCCACGGCCAAATCAAGATGAAGGATGGGTTTAAGTATGCAGGCGAATGGCGTGTAGGCGAAATTCATGGATGGGGCACAGCCACCTATGGGAACGGGGACGTCTATATTGGGAGTTTTTTGGAGGGTAAACGACAAGGGCGCGGCACAATGCGGTATGCTACTGGGACGGTTGCAAGCGGTACTTGGCTAGATGGGACACTGAAGCCCAAGGTGATCGAATAATCCACACAATAAGTAACTAAGTGCATGGCTTTTCTTACGTAAGATCTACCATAGCATTACCATGGCACGCGCAATCCGTTTTGATCAAAAAACTCACCAGTGTCGCATGCTTCTCGCGCTTCAATCACCTCATGCAGCATTACTGCGGCTTGCGAAGCGGGAAGAGAGCTATGATTGGCTACAAAAGGCTTAGTGAGCGGAGTTTCAACCGTACCCGGGTGCAGTGAGAAACAAGCCAAAAGCGGATGACTCCGGCTCAATTCAATCGCAGAAGTATGTACTATTTGATTGAGCGCGGCTTTCGCCGCTCGGTAGGAAATCCAACCACCCAAACGGTTGTCTCCAATAGACCCTACCCGCGCCGACAAAACTGCGACCCGCGCAGGCTGATCACGGGGTAAAAGTCGCCCAATCTGACTGAGTATTAGCGCCGGCCCTATGGCATTGACTTGCATTTGATCCGCCATACCCCGCCCAGTAACAGCTCTAATAGTTTTTTCTGGACCTACGCTACCAATCGTCAAAGCCCCTGTGGCGATAATCACTGTTGCAAACGTCTCATCTAGGACAGCCAGCGCAGAAGATATTGTTTCAGGCCGGTTGAAGTCTAGGCCTTGGGCTCGGCGGGCAAGGCCTGTGCACAGCCAACCTTTACGCAGATATTCCGTCTCAAGCGCCGCCCCGATGCCACCTGAATTTCCTATGATCAATATACGTTTCATAGTACACACATAGCGCTTGGCGATACCGCCGCCAAGCTTTGCTAAGGAGATTTCATCCAAAAGCGAAAACTAGTGCCATAGTTGGCTGCCCCAAAGTCAATTTTTTACTTCCCATTTGCAAATTCGCAGCTATACCTATTAACATGAGAAATTCGTATGATCAGCTCTTACTTCTAACACTTAGCCTAGGCTGAGCGTGCTTTTAGGCGCGGGACGCTCACGTAAGCCCAGCGCCGAACCCAACCAACCCCCCTAGTTAGAAGATTAGTCCTATGACCCAAGATCGTGTTTTCATTTTTGATACAACTTTACGTGACGGCGAACAAAGTCCCGGTGCTACCATGAACCATGCAGAAAAGCTCGAATTGGCTGAGATGCTTGACGACATGGGCGTCGATATCATTGAGGCTGGGTTTCCTATTGCGTCCGAAGGTGATTTTGAGGCTGTTTCAGAAGTTATCGAAGCGTAGCAAAAATGCTGTAATTTGTGGTTTGGCACGCGCCAACTTCAAAGATATTGAACGCTGCGCCGAAGCCGTACGCCACTCCAGTCAGCCACGCATCCACACATTCATTGGCACCTCCCCCTTGCATCGTGCAATTCCAAATTTGACCCAAGATGAAATGGCTCAACGGATACACGACACGGTCACCCATGCCCGCAACTTGTGCGATAACGTGCAATGGTCTCCCATGGACGCTACTCGTACAGAATATGATTACCTGTGCCGCACCATTGAGATCGCTATTAACGCTGGGGCCACAACAATTAATATCCCCGACACGGTGGGCTATACTGCGCCCCGAGAAAGCGCAGAGCTGATCAGGCGTTTGATTAAAGACGTGCCCGGCGCCCCAGAAATGATTTTTGCCACCCATTGCCACAACGATCTTGGCATGGCCACCGCCAACTCCTTGGCCGCTGTGGATGCAGGTGCGCGTCAAATTGAATGCACGATCAATGGCTTGGGGGAGCGCGCTGGCAACACGGCTCTAGAAGAGGTCGTGATGGCCATGAAAGTACGTAACGACATCATGCCCTACCGCACGCAGATCGACAGCACTAAAATTATGGCAATTAGTCGCCGAGTTGAAACCGTTTCAGGGTTCGCAGTACAGTTTAATAAAGCGATTGTTGGCAAAAACGCATTTGCGCATGAAAGTGGTATCCATCAGGATGGAATGCTGAAGAATGCTGAAACTTTTGAAATTATGCGACCAGAAGATGTTGGTTTGTCCGAAACTAATCTAGTAATGGGCAAGCACTCTGGCAGGGCAGCTTTACGCTCCAAGCTTACAGATCTTGGAATTGAATTGGCTGATAATCAGCTTAAACGATGTTTTTGTACGCTTCAAAAATTTGGCTGATCGAAAGAAGGAAGTGTTTGACGACGATCTGATCGCCTTGGTACGGGCGGGCACCGCAGATGAGCAATCAGATCACCTAAGCCTTAAATCTCTGCGCGTTGTCTGCGGCACTCATGGGCCGCAAGAAGCCAATTTGGAATTGACGATTAAAGGCAAAGTCTATGCCGTCACCGCCATTGGAGACGGCCCTGTTGACGCTACTTTCAACGCAGTAAAACAATTGTATCCACATACAGCACAGTTACAGCTTTATCAGGTAAACGCGGTGACCGAAGGGACCGATGCGCAAGCAACTGTGAACGTACGCATGGAAGAGGATGGCAAAATTGCAACAGGGCAATCCGCCGACACCGATACAGTCGTCGCCTCAGCAAAAGCATATATAAACGCACTGAATCGTCTAATTGTGCGACGTGAAAAATCAGCCTCAGGCGAGGACATAAAATCTGTTTCTTATAAAGATGCAGGCTGATCCCCGCCCATTAACCCTTTTCAGGACTTTGCGAGCGCGAATCAGCCGCACAAGCCCTTGGAAACAGGTTATAGAAATCGTATAGTTACTTGAAGCTAAGCACGTAAAAGCTTAGACATTGACCTTTTGGGGCGTTGCTAATGATTGGACTTGGTGGTCTATTTTCGTCGGATATGGCGATAGATTTGGGTACTGCAAATACTTTAGTCTATGTCAGAGGTAAGGGTATAGTTCTTAACGAGCCCTCAGTTGTGGCTTATCAGGTTAAAGATGGTCAAAAAAAAGCTCTGGCGTTTGGTGAAGATGCAAAAATGATGCTAGGGCGCACCCCCGGCTCAATTCAAGCTATCCGCCCAATGCGTGATGGGGTCATCGCAGATTTTGATGTAGCCGAGGAAATGATCAAACATTTCATCCGTAAAGTTCATAAACGCACCACATTTTCAAAACCTAAAATCATAGTCTGTGTGCCGCATGGCGCAACACCAGTTGAAAAGCGTGCTATCCGGCAGTCTGTGCTATCCGCAGGCGCACGCCGAGCGGGACTGATTGCCGAACCGATTGCAGCAGCCATTGGCGCCGGCATGCCTATCACGGACCCAACCGGCTCAATGGTTGTAGATATTGGGGGAGGAACAACCGAGGTAGCCGTCCTATCACTGGCCGATATCGTCTATGCGCGCTCTGTAAGGGTGGGGGGAGACCGCATGGATGAGGCTATTATAAACTATTTGCGGCGCCAGCATAACCTACTTGTTGGCGAAGCCACAGCTGAGCGGATCAAAACAACCATCGGAACCGCACACATGCCCGACGATGGCAGAGGCGCATCGATGTCAATTCGCGGACGTGATTTACTCAACGGTGTGCCAAAAGAAACAGAAATCAATCAAGCACAAGTAGCCGAAGCTCTTGCTGAGCCCGTCCAGCAGATTTGTGAGTCCGTAATGACTGCTCTAGAATCCACCCCCCCAGATTTGGCAGGTGATATTGTAGACCGTGGAGTAATGCTCACCGGCGGTGGCGCACTACTCGGTGAATTAGATTTAGAGCTTCGCGAGCAAACGGGCCTTGCCGTTTCTGTGGCTGATGAAAGCCTAAACTGCGTGGCGTTAGGAACTGGTAAAGCCTTAGAGTATGAAAAACAGCTCGCCCATGTTATTGACTACGACAGTTAAGACCACCCTCTAAACCCTTAGGGGAGCCTATGGCACGGGATCACAACACTTCAGATCGGTACGCAACTACCCTTGGTCGGTTAATTCTAAGTGCGTTGATTGTGCTGTTGCTCGGGCTTTTCTTATTGTGGCGGATCGACAGCCCTCGGGTCGAGCGAGTTCGGATGGCAGTTATTGACAAAGTGATCCCTAACTTCTCTTGGGCCACCTCACCTCTTACCGGTGCTATGAATGTTCTGCGCTCTGCTAGAAGCTACACCCGCATTTATCAACAAAACCAAGACCTAAGACGCGAACTGCAGCAGATGATGGCCTGGAAAGAAGCTGCTCTACAGCGCGAGCAAGAGAATGCAAGGCTTCTAGACTTGAACAACGTGCGTCTTGATCCAAAATTTACTAAAATCACAGGTGTAGTTTTAGCCGATAGTGGTAGTCCATTTCGACAAACCGTGCTCCTAAATGTTGGACAACGCGACGGCATTATCAACGGTTGGGCCGCGATGGATGGTATTGGACTGGTGGGCCGCATCGCCGGCGTAGGCGAGCGTACATCTAGGGTAATTTTGCTGGGAGATACCTCCAGCCGGGTGGCCGTAAAAATTGAATCAAACGGGCAAACGGCCTTGGTCGTGGGCGATAACACCAGTAGACCACCTATTGAATTTTTGGAAAACTCCGAAACAGTCTACCCCGGAGATCGTATTGTGACATCAGGTGACGGCGGTGTATTCCCGTCAGGTATATTGGTGGGACAGGTCACCCAAACTCCATCTGGGAGGCTGCGCGTCCGCCTAGCTGCTGACATGCAGAGGCTTGAATTTCTACGGGTGATACGCCACCAGCCGCGTGAAAATATCTCAACTACTGGCGGCTTGGTCGGCTTGCGGCCCATAAAACCAGAGTCCAATCAATGATAGAAGATCCACCTCTGCGTATCCTGCGCCTCCGGCTAACCTATCTGATAATTATCATCTTAGTCGTCTTGCTTCAAACCCTACCCATCCAGACCCACCCCTATCAATTCGTCACGCCAAACCTTCCAATGGTAATCACTTTTGTTTGGGTTATGCGGCGGCCAAATCTTATGAGCCCAATCCTCATAACAATCGCTTTTTTATTTGCAGACATAATACTTCAGCGTCCTCCCGGCCTTTGGACCTTGATCGTGCTGTGTGCCAGCATGTTTTTGAGAATGCGGGCGCTTAGCTTTCGAGAGCTGATTTTCCTTTATGAATGGTCATTAGTTGCGATCGTGATCACATGTAGTTTTATTGTATATCACTTCTCTTTGATGTTCACCTTTTTACCTACTCATGACTTGAAGCTATATGCCTCACAGGCTTTACTTACAGTTATGATATATCCAATTTTTATCTGGATTTTTCGACCAATGCTGCGCTACGCACTGTCTCAGACATTACAAAAACAGACGCCGAAGGCAGTACGATGAAACACAATATCAATGAAATCTTAAAATCTTCCCAGCAACTGTCACGGCGGACCTTGCTGGTGGCCGGTTTCCAAGTTGGTATTATTGCAGCCCTTGGCGCACGCATGCGCTTTCTACAGGTTAAGGAAGCCGAGAAATATCGTTTGTTGGCAGAGGAAAATCGCATCAATGTGCGTTTACTACCACCCGCACGCGGCATCATGCTTGACCGAGAAGGTCGAGCAATTGCTGAGAATGTACCAAATTATCGAGTTATTATGGTGCGCGAAGATACCAGTGACGTGGAAGCAGTATTGTCGAAGCTCCAACAACTGATTTTTATTGAGTCAAAGGACCTCGAGAAGGCTCACAAAGAGCTAGGTCAGCGTAGTGCGTTTGTGCCTGTCACCATTACCGAAAACATAACATGGGAAGATTTTGCCAAAGTGGCCGCCAATTCCCCCGCTCTGCCTGGTATTTTAACGGAAGTCGGGCTGTCACGCACTTATCCACAGAAGGAAAATTTAGCCCATGTGATTGGTTATGTAGGGCCGGTGAGTGATTACTATTTGGACCGGACCCAAGACCGCGATCCCCTACTGCAAATCCCACGATTTCAAGTGGGTAAAACTGGTGTGGAAGCCCAGATGGAGCAAAGTCTCCGCGGCTCAGCCGGCCATCAACGCATTGAGGTCAACGCCGTTGGGCGCGTGATGCGTGAATTGGAACGTGCAGAAGGTGAACAGGGAGCGACCATCAAGCTGACCATCAACAGTAAAATTCAGAATTTTGTTCTGGCGCGCATGGATGGACTCTCTGCCAGTGCGGTTGTCATTGACTGTGAAAGCGGTGACCTTTTGGCGGTTGGCTCAAGCCCAAGTTTTGATCCGAATCTTTTTGTACGTGGGATTTCAACTAACGACTACAGCGGTCTACGCAATGATATTTTTGGCCCCTTACGCGCTAAGGCCGTGCAGGGTACTTACGCGCCCGCCTCTACTTTCAAAATGATGACGGCGCTAGCCGCACTTGAAGATGGTGTACTCAGCGCTGAAGATACTTTTTTTTGCCCTGGGCATTTCGAGATCTCGAACAATAGGTTTCATTGCTGGAAGCGGCGGGGTCATGGCACGATGAATGTAGCTGATAGCATCATTCAAAGTTGTGATGTATTTTTTTATGAAGTTGGCCAAAAGGTTGGTATTGATAAAATTTCAGCTATGGCGCGACGCTTTGGCTTAGGAGAGCATCATGATTTGCCCCTTAGCGCCGTGAGCCGCGGTGTTGCCCCTACCCGTGAATGGAAAAAAAAATCTTTTGGAAAGGACTGGCTCTTGGGCGACACAGTGAATGCCTCGATTGGTCAAGGCTATGTTTTGGCCTCACCACTCCAGCTGGCTGTAATGGCTGCTCGTCTTGGAACTGGGCGAGCCCTACAGCCAAGGTTAATCCAAAGTATCAATGATGAGCAAATGGCATTGGGCGCTGGTGCGCCGTTGGATGTGGATCCTGAGCATCTAGCAGTAGTTCAAAAGGCGATGTTTGGCGTGAGCAATAGCAAGGTTGGCACTGCGTTTAGCAAACGTATTATCAGCCAAGACCTACGAATGTCCGGCAAGACGGGCACAGCCCAGATTCGGCGCATCACAGCTGAAGAGCGCGCAACCGGCGTGATCCGCAACGAAGACCTGCCTTGGAAAAAACGCGACCACGCTTTATTTGTAGATTATGCCCCCCATGACAATCCCAAGGTAGCAGTGGCTGTAGTTGTGGAACATGGAGGAGGCGGTAGTTCGGTCGCGGCACCAATAGCACGCGACATCACCCTGTTTGCCCTCACTGGGAAGATGCCAGATCTTGACCATTATCCAGCAGAGGTGCGGAAACAAATACGAAGTGATCAAAAAAATCTTGCACCAAAGCTGATTGATTGGAATAGCGTCTCCACCAGCGGACAGTCCAAAACATGAGTTATTTAGAGTATAATCTGGCATCAGTTCCAGTTGGATTTCGCAAAATTCTGTCCCTAAACTGGCCCATCATCTTCCTTCTCACAGCAATTTCTGGCGTTGGTTTTGTGATGCTTTATTCAGTATCAGGCGGCGTTATAGAGCGTTGGTCACAGCCACAAATGCAAAGATTTTTTATAGGTATGATCGGCCTTCTCGTCGTAGCCATGGTTCCAATTTGGTTTTGGCGAAATATGTCTTTTTTGGCCTATTGCATCGCAGTATTATTCTTGATTGCAGTTGAGTTTGTTGGCGTGGCAGGTATGGGTGCTCAGCGATGGATTGATCTCGGGTTCATCCGGCTCCAGCCCTCAGAAATTATGAAAATAGGCCTAGTTCTAGTCTTGGCCGCTTATTATGATTGGTTGCCACTTGAACGCACATCGCGGCCGCTATGGGTTTTATTTCCAATAATACTGATCCTGGTTCCAGTATTATTAATTCTACGTCAGCCCGACCTAGGCACCTCATTACTGCTCATTATGGGAGGCGGAGCAATTATGTTTTTAGCCGGCGTTCATTGGGCTTATTTCGCCACGGTTATTGGGTCCAGCTTTGGAGTGATCGTGGCGGTATTTCAAAGCCGAGACACCGCATGGCAATTACTTAAAAATTACCAATATACCCGAATTGACACCTTCCTCGACCCTGATAGCGATCCTTTAGGGGCAGGCTATCACATCACTCAGGCAAAAATTGCCTTGGGGTCTGGCGGTTGGACAGGGCGCGGCTTTATGCAGGGTACACAATCACAGCTAAATTTCTTGCCTGAAAAGCATACGGACTTCATCTTTACGACACTTTCAGAGGAGTTCGGATTTGTCGGGTCCATATCCTTGCTGGGTTTATACACACTAGTCGTAGTGTTCTGCATCACCTCAGCATTTGGCAACAAAGACCGATTTTCAGCATTACTTACGCTGGGTATTGGCATAACGTTTTTTTTATTTTTTGCAGTTAATATTGCTATGGTGACCGGCCTGGCACCGGTCGTGGGCGTACCTTTGCCATTGGTAAGCTACGGTGGATCTGCTATGTTAATCATATTGTTAGGTTTCGGCCTGATGCAAAGCGCCCACGTTCACCGTCCGAGACCAAAGCAAAAATGATCAATATACTTTTCGCCAGCCGCCCCGAGCAATTCTCCCGGTATGAAAGGCATCTTACGCGATGTCTTAAGCAAGAAGGCATTACGGCCAATCTTACTACGAGCTGCGCACCTGCGGATGTTGATTACCTCATCTACGCCCCTAATAGCGCTTTACAGGATTTCTCACCATACACGAGATGCAAAGCGGTACTGAGCCTTTGGGCCGGTGTGGAAACTATCGTTAGTAACAAAAGCCTAACCCAGCCGCTGTGCCGGATGGTCGACAAAGGCTTACGCCAAGGCATGGTTGAATGGGTTACCGGCCACACACTGCGTTATCATCTTGGAATGGATAAGCACATTGCAAACCCCAGTCAAATTTGGGATGAAGCAACCCCCCCACTGGCCCAACAACGTCCGGTGTCAATCCTAGGTATGGGCGCTTTGGGGTCTTCTTGTGGCCAGGCTCTGGCCCAGCTTGGCTTTCCCGTCACAGGCTGGTCACGGTCTCCAAAGGACGTAGAGGGCATCACTTGCCATAACGGACCGGAGGGACTCAAAAAGGCGCTGCAGACGGCGCAAATTCTAATATTACTACTGCCAGATACACCACAAACTGAAAATATCATGAATACCTATACTTTGGCGCAAATGCCCAAGGGCAGCGTGATTATCAATTCAGGTCGTGGGCCATTGATAGACGATAAAGCTTTGATAGAGTCCCTGGATCAGGGCCATATCTCTGCGGCGTGCCTAGATGTGTTTCGGGTTGAACCTTTACCAAAAGATCATCCTTATTGGACACTACCAAATGTGACAGTCACACCACATATTGCTTCTGGAACACGGACCGTAACCGCGGCAGAAGTTGTGGTCGAAAACATTGCGCGCGGAGAGCAAGGGCTTCCATTTTTATATTTGGTTGACCGAACGCTAGGTTATTAAAGCGCCATACCTTAATTAAAGATTGGGGGCTGCCCAGGTACAGTTCCAGGTGCTGGGCGCTCAACGGCAACCTCTGGCACCGGCAAATCAAACCGTAATCCGACATTAAGCAGTTTTTCTACCATACCGTGATCAGGCGCCAGATAAATGACGTCCCAAGGCGCACCACCTTGCTCAGAGAATTGTAGATACTCTTGTACTAATTTCGCCAAATTAGCTTGGGCATCAGGCACCAGCCCCACAAAGCACAACAACGGATTTTTACTATTTGCAACATCTGTAGCCTCAACCAAACAGGCATATTCTGCCAAACCTTGCGCGGCTGTCAGCTTAACAGACAGCGCATCCAAGTCCTTGGGACCCAGTACTGGTGGCGGGAAAACTTGGGTGATCTGCTGTGTCATCTCGTTAGGACGCTCATTCAAAGAATTAGCCAACCACTGCAGGGTTTGAGGCTCAAACACATAACCGATAGCCGTTGCCCCAGAATTGAGCGCAATCCCTGTGTTTTGACCAGAAAGCATTTGAACCAAAGCCCGGCCAGAGACAGAAAGGTATTCCACCTCACCGCCCACCGATTCAGAAAGCCGCAATTCTGTATCATAAATAGCAACATATTCTTGTGAATTCAGCATAACAGTCTTGGGTATGACTTCAAACTCAGTCGCCTCGGCTTCTAGAATTAAGAATACCTCAGCGTCAGCCAACCTTTCGATAACCGCTGAAAACCGCGTCGGATTATCAGGTTGAGACTCCAGCATAACAATTGCGCGTTCAAGGGGTGTCATGGGCGGTCTCCCTCGCTTTATTAACGGATCTTTAAAACTCAGTAGGCTCAATCATCAAAAAGAGGTTGGCTTGGTTTAAGAGTATTGAGCTAGAGAAGGCATGACAACACACGATCGCAAACTCCACACACATAAAAATACAATAATATTGGAAATATATTAGCCGACACCGGTGGACTGTTGTATTGATAATACTGTAAACGAAATTGAAATAGCAGAGCCTCCCTAAAAGTGACTTTCCATCTTTAGCCATTGTAATCTTTTGCAAAAGGAAATGCATTGAAAACCATTCTTACATCAATATTCATGATGGTGCTTTGGCTGATGCTATCTGGCATATACAAGCCTATGCTAATTGGCTTTGGAATAGTTTCAGTTGCTTTGGTAATGGTAATTGTTCGGAGAATGGACCGAGTTGATGGAGATCATGTCAGAATTTCAATCAAGCCAATACAATTTTTTCATTATTTACTTTGGCTGTTTAGCGAAATTGCAAAATCCAACTGGAGAGTAACCAAAATAATCCTGGCGCGGACTATGCCTATAAGGCAAAATTTATTTGAAGTCCCATACACACAGACAAGCGATCTCGGACAAGTTATATTTGCAAATTCCATAACTTTGACACCGGGTACCCTTACTATTGAAACTGAGGCTGGAGATTTTCTAGTACACGCATTGTCGTATGATCCTGATGATATGGCCGCACTGGCAGACATGGACAGGCGCGTAACTGAAATTGAAGACGGAGTGAATATTTAATGTTTTCAATTGCTACCATCGCAATATTTATCGCAATGTTGCTGGTCTTAGTTAGGCTGTTCAAAGGCCCAACTCTGTATGATCGCGTTCTCGCCGTTAATTCGTTCGGTACACATACTGTTTTGCTGATAGGAGTAATGGGTTTCTTAAATGGTCGCCCCGACTTCCTAGATATTGCACTTTTATACGCATTAATTAATTTTGTGGGTACGATCGCGATTTTGAAATTTTTTCGGTACCGCGCAATCGGTGACGTTATGCGAATTCCTCCAGGTGAAAATAATAAGGAACAACAATAATGGATATTTTTATCAATTATTTATGTTGGGCCTTAATAATATCTGGGTCTTTTTTTGTGATTGTAGGAGCATTTGGAACTTACAGGTTTCCTGATTTCTGGTCGCGATTACACGCAGCATCAATAACAGACTCAGCTGGTGTTATCCTTTTGTTACTTGGGATGGGCGTATATTCAGGCCTTACATTAATCACTTTTAAACTTTTGGTAATAGGTCTCTTTCTGTTCATAACTGGGCCAACTTCAACCCATGCAGTTGCTAATGCTGCGCTTATTTCAGGATTGAGGCCGCCAACTCTCCAAAGCAAGAATTCAGACGATCCGGATTTAAAAAAACCAAGTGACGCTGTATAAAGAAAATCTGTGACTATCGTTGTAACATAACAGGTGTAAAATCGAAATTTTTATAAATATGGCACTTTTCAGTATGCTGGCCGTCACCGCTCTTTCTGTGGTGCGTACTCGTAGTTTATTCGCCATAGTTGCACTTTCTGGAGTTTTTAGCTTATTATCAGCCCTCCTATTTATCACTTGGGATGCGGTCGACGTAGCATTTACGGAGGCTGCTGTAGGAGCCGGCATATCAACGGTCCTGATGTTGGGCACTCTGGCTCTGACCTCACGGGCGGAAAAAATAAGCCATAAATCAAAAACAATCCCACTTTTAGCAGTCGTACTAACAGGCGCAGCAATGTTTTATGGCACGCTAGACATGCCCAATTTTGGGTCGGCAGATACACCAGTACAGACACACGTTGGACCAGATTATTTAACGAGGATTCCAGAAGATATCCATGTCCCAAATGCAGTAACAGCCATTTTGGCAAGCTACCGAGGTTACGACACATTAGGTGAAACAGCAGTTGTCTTTAGTGCAGGCATTGGCGTTTTAATGCTGATCAGCGGATTGCGCCGCCGCCGCAGAGACGAAGATACAGAAGAAGATACAAGTGATACAGGGGGGGACAACCTGATGCGTCATCATTTAATTTTGCGGGTGATAACGAAACTTTTAGTTGGCACCATATTTTTGTTTGCCCTTTACGTGCAGTTTCACGGTGATTATTCCCCCGGTGGCGGATTTCAGGCGGGGGTAATTATGGCAGTTGGATTTATAATATATGGAATTGTATTCAGTTTAGATAAAGTCAAATTAGTATTTCCACCTTGGTTAGTACATAAGTTAGTAGCCTTTGGTGTGCTACTTTATGCAGGTACCGGCGTGTACAGCATGCTGATGGGCTATGGTTATTTAGACTATACAGCTATTGATCCACATCACCCATCCCACGGACAACACTTGGGAATTTTAATTGTAGAAGCAGGGGTTGGCATAACTGTAACCGGCGTAATGGTAGCAGTTTATTATGCCTTCGCATCCCGCACACCTGTTTTAAGTGATGAAGAGTGGTGAGTATGCATTTTTTTACTTCTGAGTTTTTCTTTGGGCATATAAACTATTGGCTTTTCATCGTATTAATGATGACCGGCCTGTATATAGTAATTGGCAAAGGTAATTTAGTTAAAAAAATTGTTGGATTGAATATCTTTCAAACTTCAGTTTTTATGTTTTATATTTCCATGGGCAAAATTTCTGGGGGCACAGCTCCAATTTTTCCGTTGGACGGTAAATATGATCCTGAGATTGCATATTCGAATCCCCTCCCACACGTCCTTATTCTCACTGCGATTGTCGTTGGGATAGCTACGACCTCGCTCGGTCTGGCACTTATTATTAGGATCCGAGAAGAGTATCACAGCATCGAAGAAGAAGAAATAACAGTGATTGAAGACACTGTCTTTCGCAGTGAACACCTAGTGGTAGCAAGCCAAGGAGAGCCCCTCTAATGGCGACGCAAACTGTTCATCATACTGCAATGACCCTTTCAGACCATTTGCCTATTCTGCAAATACTAATTCCATTTATTGCGGCACCTTTGATAGTTTTTATTGGGCAACGCAAATTAGCATGGCCTATAGCATTCATTGCGAGCGCCACCTCGTTTGTTATCGCTTGTTTGTTACTTTCTAAGGTCATTGGCGGCGGCATAATTTCGTATCAAATTGGAGGCTGGGCACCACCACTAGGTATCGAATATCGCGTTGATGCGGCAAACGCTTTTGTACTTTTCCTGGTAACTGGGATTGCAACTTTAGTATTGCCATACGCAAGACAAAGTGTTGGCTCAGAAATGCCTCACAAAACACAAACTTTATTTTATGCGCTTTTTTTACTCTGCATGACAGGCCTTCTCGGCGTCACCATCACTGCAGATGCATTTAATGTATTTGTATTTTTAGAAATATCTTCGCTCTCGACCTACGTACTAATTGCCCAAGGTTCTTATCGTGATAGGCGGGCGTTAACCGCTGCATTTAACTATCTGATTATGGGTACGATTGGAGCCACATTTTTTGTCATTGGCCTTGGCTTTCTCTACATGGCAACTGGGACACTAAACATGGCCGACCTTGCAGATAAACTTACAGGCCAGTATGAAAGCCGTACTGTCCAAGCCGGATTTGCATTTATTCTTGTAGGAATGGGGCTTAAAGTTGCTATCTTTCCACTTCATTTTTGGCTACCCAATGCCTACACGTACGCACCTTCTGCGGTAACTACATTTCTTGCTGCGACGGCGACTAAGGTTGCAATCTACGTCTTGCTACGGTTCGTATTTAGTGTTTTTCAACCTGCGTTTCTTGCTAGAAAGTCCAAGTTCAAATAATTTTTTATCCATTTGTTACTTGCCATGTTTGCCGCTTCTTTTACGGCCATCTTCCAACGAGACCTGAAGCGAATGCTTGCATATTCAAGCATAGCCCAAATTGGTTACATGCTGCTGGGCATCGCATTACTTTCTGAGACTGGGTTGATGGCTACGATCATTCACCTTTTCAACCACGGCATCACTAAAGCGGCACTATTTATGGGGGTTGGCGCCTATGTACTACGGTCAGGGAGTTCATTTTACGTACAGATCCAAGGCCTCGGAAAGACAATGCCATGGACCAGTGCCGCAGTTATCATTGGTGGTCTATCACTAATTGGCGTACCAGGAACCGCTGGTTTTTTAAGTAAATGGCTTCTGGTGCAGGCCGCACTGGAACAAGGTTACTGGCCAATTTCTATTTTGATAGTCGCCTCTTCACTACTAGCAGTCATCTATGTTTGGCGACTTGTCGAGACACTCTATCTTTCAACACCAAGTAGTGAGAAAAGGTTGTTCAAGAGGCACCACTTTCAATGCTGCTGCCACTTTGGCTAATGGCAATAGCCTGTATTTACTTTGGCTTTGCAACGGACATAACCCTTGGAGCGGCAAAAGCTGCAGCCCAGGCGTTACTAGCCGGATCATCTGGCATGATGAATTAGGACGGACTAAGTTATGGATACATCCCTAGCGATATTACTATCGATGCTGCTGCCAGCCACTGCAGTTGTAGCAAATTTGATTTTTCGCAACAGTCCAAACCTTCGTGATGGGCTAACACTTGGTGCCGCCATAGCAACCTTTCTCGTCGTACTGAATATTCTTGCTACGGTAGGTAATACAACCACAGACACATTTGTATTACTTGAGGTGATGCCAGGCCTAGCGTTGGCATTCAACGTAGAGCCTCTAGGAATGATGTTTGCCATACTGGCATCAGGGCTGTGGATAGTGACCCATGTCTATGGCATTGGTTACATGCGTGGGAATAATGAAGATGACCAAGCACGTTTCTTTGCATGTTTCTCTTTTGCAATCTTCTCTGTCATGGGAATTGCCTTTGCTGCAAATATGTTCACCCTATTTTTATTTTATGAAATACTAACACTGTCGACGTATCCGCTGGTAGCTCATAAAGGTACATTAGCTGCAGTTAAAGGTGCCCGTACTTATCTTAGCATACTCATCGGCACTTCGATTGGTCTACAATTAGTCGCAGTGATTTGGACTTTTTCAATAGCCGGAACACTAGACTTCACACGCGGTGGAATTTTAGAAGGCCTTATTGCAGGCCCCCCGGTCGCAATTTTACTTGCACTTTATGCCTTTGGTATAGGCAAAGCGGCCCTAATGCCATTTCACCGCTGGCTGCCAGCAGCAATGGTGGCACCTACTCCAGTCAGCGCACTGTTACATGCAGTTGCAGTCGTGAAAGCTGGCGTATTTACCATGCTGAAGGTGGGTATTTATATTTTTGGAATTGATTTTCTTGCAGCTACGGGAGCCTCTATTTGGCTGATGTGGCTTGCGGCTTTTTCAATCATAGCCTCTTCAGTAATAGCTTTAACCAAGGACAATCTAAAAGCTCGACTTGCATACTCAACAATAAGCCAGCTGTCCTACATAACGCTAGGCGTTGCACTGGCGACGTCAATGGGGATATTGGGTGGAAGCTTGCATGTGGTAATGCATGCGATGGGAAAAATCACACTTTTCATGTGTGCAGGATCGATATATGTTGCTACCCACAAAACCAACATAAGCCAAATGACCGGCCTAGGTCGCGCAATGCCAATAACCTTTATTGCCTTTCTGATTGGCTCTTTGTCTATTATTGGCCTACCACCATTGGGCGGATCTTGGAGCAAGTGGCTGCTCATTATGGGTGCTGCAGATGCTGGTCAACTGGCAATGATAGGGGTTTTACTAATAAGCTCACTTTTAAACGTTGGATATCTTCTCCCGTTAGTTGGAAAAGGTTTCTTTTTGACAGCTCCTAATCAGACAGAGCCAACAAAGTTTGCCGAAAGCCCAGCTTTAGTTTGGGCACCGCCAGCATTTACAGCTTTCGGTTGTATAATTCTGTTTTTCTACGCTGGGCATATTCAGGCCTTCCTGATGCCCATCATAGCTGCACCTTAAGGAGGCCGCGGATGGACCTGAATAAACCTAACGGAACAGATGAATTTTCCACACTAGGGAAAACACTTTGTTGGTTTACGAAAACTGAAAATGCCAACAAGATATTTTTGGTACTTGCTGTATTTTGTTTAGCCCTATTTCTGGCAGATTTCACCTACCATAAGCATGGGCATTTTCATATTGAAGAGATCCCTGGATTTTACGGTATTTATGGTTTTTTTATGTTCACCGCGCTCATATTGGTTGCCAAAGTCTTAAGACTTCTCATTAAACGCCCTGAAAATTATTATGGGTCTAAAGCCATTGATAATGAAGAGTATCCCACAGACCAATTAGAACAAGGTTCCAAGTGATGATCAGCATTTTGCCTACAGCTTTCATCTTCATTGCAGCCGCATTAATGTTGGGCCTATTACCAAAGGGCCACATCCGCGGTGTTATCCTACTTATCACTCCAATACTTGCTGCATGGCAGGTTTGGAACCTGCCAGTAGGCATTTATATGCAAGTCGAATTTGTTGGGCAAACGCTTGATATGATGCGGGTTGATAAATTATCACGCATTTTTGGTCTAATTTTCTGCTTGGCGGCCTTTTTGGGAAACCTTTACGCATGGCATGTGCGCGATTTCATCCAACAGATAGCTGCATTACTCTATGCTGGTGCAGCCATAGGAGCGGTTTTCGCAGGTGATTTAATTACCTTGTTCTTTTATTGGGAAGGTACAGCTATCGCCTCCGTCTTTCTAATTTGGGCTCGTAGAACAGAGGGTTCCTATCATACCGGAATGCGATATTTGATTATTCAAATCACATCAGGCGTAATTTTGTTGGCAGGGACTGCGTTACTATACAGAGAAACTGGCTCAATTACTTTTGAGCGTATGACGCTTAGCTCGTTAGGTACATGGCTAATTTTTCTATCTTTTGGTATGAAATGCGCGTTTCCACTACTTCATAATTGGCTTCAAGACAGTTATCCTGCCGCAACAATTACCGGTACGGTAATTCTCTCAGCATTTACTACAAAGTTAGCAGTATATGCGCTTGCTCGCGGGTTTGCTGGTACTGAAATTCTAATTTATATCGGTGCAATCATGACATTATTTCCAATCTTTTTTGCAGAGATTGAGAACGATTTGCGTCGAGTATTGGCTTACAGCCTGAACAATCAATTAGGCTTCATGGTTGTAGGGATAGGCGTAGGTACTGAAATGGCCATCAACGGTACTGCGTCACATGCTTTCGCCCATATTCTATATAAAGCATTATTATTTATGAGCGTTGGTGCTGTGATGCTGCGTACAGGCACCTCTAAAGCTTCAGAACTTGGTGGGCTTTGTCGTACCATGCCCCGGACTGCGATATTTTGTTTGGTGGGCGCAGCATCAATTTCTGCTTTCCCGCTTTTCTCAGGGTTTGTTACCAAGTCATTAATAATGGATGAAACTGCCAATCAGCATTATCCAATCATTTGGGCAATACTAGTATTTGCATCAGCTGGTGTGTTGTCGCACTCTGGGATCAAAATTCCCTATTTTACTTTCTTTGGTCATGATAGCGGTTTACGCCCTAAAGAAGCTCCAATTCACATGCAAATTGCTATGGGGTTTACCGCGTTCCTTTGTATATTTATTGGGATCTATCCCGATCCACTCTATGCCCTTCTGCCTTATGACGTAGCATATAAGCCTTACACAATGAGCCATGTCATTGGGCAATTACAGTTACTTTGTTTTGCATTACTCGCTTTTGTCGTTCTTATGCGTACGGGCATCCATCCACCTGAGATCCGCGCTGTGAACCTAGATGTAGATTGGATCTATCGAAGACTAATACCAACACTTTATATTATAATTCATGCAAAAGTAGTTAATGCTTTTCTATTATTTGAAGTTGTAGCAAACACTTTAGTGCAGGTCGTAATTAAAAGCTTGTACAGATTGCACGGTCCAGAAACTGGGGTTTCACGCATGCGCGGAGTTGGGGCTATGGTAATGTGGGTGGCAATACTTCTTGGAATTGCACTAACTGCATCATATTTTTAATAACAGGTTTTATCCATGAGCCTTGCTGTAGTGTTGAAGACGAATGCGAGAAACAATCATTCTCGCTTTGCAATCAACTTAGTATAAGCCAAACTTTGTTAGGCTTCATAACTTTAATATTATTCATAAATGCCAGAGTTAGTAAGTTTTTTTAGCATCATCTATAGAAAAAACTACAAACAAGTTCTTTAGATTTTATATTAGAAGATGATGCAGAGCTGATATTTTTCAATTTCAGGGCTTGAAAGACAGTAGCTTCCAGCGTATCTGGACCTCGCTGATGGGTCGTAGCATAATGGTAATGCACCTGTTTTTGGTACAGTAGAGTGCAGGTTCGAGTCCTGCCGACCCAGCCAGCATTCCACATCCACTAATCCTGTACCTTGATTTAAGCTCCGCGCTGAATTGACTGACGATGGTTCAAAAGTCTTTAAATTCCCAAATGCAGCTTTGGCTTCCAAAATGGTCGAAATAGCTCAATTTTAGGGCATCTATCCATGACAACTTGTAACCCAGCACTTTCTGCAAGCTCCGCTGCATCATGATCGACCACTCCTATTTGACTCCAAAGAACTTTTGCACCGATGGCGATCGCCTCTTTGGTGATGCCCATTAGGTCTTCAGAGCGGCGAAAGACTTCAACCATATCCACCGGACGATCAATAGAAGCCAAACTCGGATAGACCTTCAGGCCCCGGATCTCTTCGAGCCCCGGACGTGGGTTAACAGGAATCATTTCGTAGCCAGTCTCATTCAGCACCCGCAACACACCATAGCTAAACTTAGTTTTATCCGGGCTGGCCCCCACCATGGCGATGGATTTGACCGAATTGAGAATACCTTGCAAATAGGCCTCAGTGTAGGGTTGGGTATGGTCCATGGTCAGACCTCCTTTGGCGTGGCTATATCGGCCTTGAGTTCATGTGATTGCAACGGGTCCAAAAACGGGTTGCGGTATAATGTGCCGTGGCTTTCGACCCCAATCTCCAGCGTGATGTCACTAAGGGGCCGCGCCACGCAAAGAATGACATAGCCATTATTAAGCTGACGGTTGTTGAGCGCCACTTGGCGGCGTTGATCGACCTCTCCTTTAGTCAATTGAGCCGCACAGGTGATGCAACCACCGTATTTACAACCATAGGGCAGATCAACGCCTTGATCGCGCAGGCTGTCCAGGAGCGGCCTGCATGGGTCAACCTCATAGGTCGCCCCATCCCGATTTGCCAAAGTCACGATCACAGCCAGATGTCACTCGTGCAATCGCCACCGGGGTAGCGGGCTTCATGGCAGCGGCTGGGACCATTGGGTTCTTGGCCAAAATCAACAATAAAGCCTGAGTTGATGGACATACCGCCGTTGACCGGGTCACAATCCACCATCACCATCACCCCGCCTTCTCCGGATAAAATTGGTTGTCCCACGTGCTAAATAAGCTGGTGGTGACATAAAGCCGTTTGCCGTCCAGAGAGAGTTGGAACATCTGCGGGCCACCGGCCACTTTCACGCCATTGATTTCGGGTGCGCGGCCCAGCAAGCCACCCATCCAGATCTGACCTGTGAGCACAGGATTGTGCGGATCAGAAATATCATATTGCCGCATATCCCCATGGAGCCAATTGTTGAGGTAGAGATATTTATCATCCATCGAGATCAAGATCGCCGACATGACTCCCGGCACGGGAATGGGCCATTCAGGATGAGGTTCATTGGCCACATCAATAATTTTCTCCCATTGCCACTTGCCGGCATCATCTTTCCACCAATGGATGACATTAGAGCTGAGCGCTGCGCCACAGAACCCATGAGTGCTGTCAGGGTCATGGTGAAACTTCACCTCCAAGGGCAACAAGCCATCCTCGCCCAGATACATCGTCTCAATTGGCACTTTTTTTTCAAAGTCCCAGAAATGGATCTCGCGGCCATATTTCAGATGCCCCACCTCTTCCAAGTCAAAGCCAGGCATAAAGGTGTTGGGTGCCGCCCATTCCGAAGAGACCATTACGTTGTGGCGGGGTTGATACCAAAAATCATAGCCAAATTTAATATTACCCATGGAGTTTTCCCAACGCCCCATGATCTCAAAATCTCTGTTGAGATGAAGATAGCCCCCTGGGGCTTCGCCCTTAGCATCCCCAAGCATCGAAATGATAATTTCAGAGCCAAGACAATGCACCGTATGCGGCCCCGACAGGTTGGTCTTAGATTTGATCTCAGCGCCCTCGACCACTTTATGCAGGCGGGGGACGCGTGGGTCTGTGGCGGTATCGACAATATGGATATTGTTAGAGCGCACTCCTGGCAGAAGCAAATACTTGCGTGACATAGAGCCGTCGTCAAAGCAGGAGGAGCAGGCGTTCCAGCCCATATGATGCAACTCGTCGCCAATTCCCGGCATCTCCAAACGGTGGATCACTTGTGAATAAGTTGAACTTTCTGGATCCACATCCACCGTCGCGAGATAGTCAGGCTTTTGAATGCCTGTGCCGGTGTAAATCGCAATCGTGTACAGCAACTTCTCGGCCGGAGCTTGGATCGCCTCAGCGGGGCTGGCATAGCCCGGACCACAACAAACACTCATTTCAGCTCCTTAACTTTCATCTCATTTTAGCTATAAGGTCTTATCCGTCGCGCAGATTATTGCTCACAAGCTTAATTGCCAAGCGTGGCCCAAGGCAAGACAAAGTCTCAGTGACGCTGCGGACCCCCCTAAGGCAGCCACCTAGCCCAACCCGTGCAGAGTTTTGGTTTCGAGGTAATCCTCCAGCCCCATCATCCCGCCTTCGCGGCCATTGCCTGATTGCTTGTAGCCTCCAAAGGGCGAGCCATAGTTGAACCCACCGCCATTGATATGCACGGCCCCCGCCCGCAAGCACGCCGCCACCCGCTCGGCCCGAACCGGATCCCCAGTTTGCAGATAGGCTGCCAGACCGTAGGGGGTGTCATTTGCAATTTCAATGGCCTCGGCTTCCGTGTCAAAGGGTATAATCACCAGCACCGGTCCAAAAATTTCTTCTTGTGCGATCCGCATGGAATTTGAGACATCAGTAAACACCGTTGGCTTTACAAACCAACCATCCGTGATGCCCTCTGGCTTGCCCAAACCACCGGCCAAAACAGTGGCTCCCTCATCAATACCCACGGCAATCATCGCCTGAACCCGATCGAATTGAATGCGGTCAAACAGTGGGCCTATGTGATCACCTTCTTGTGTGGGATCCCCCACTTGCGTGGCGTCAGCGGCACGCTTAGCTATTTCCACAGCCGCGTCATAGCAGCTACGTTCCACCAGCAACCGAGTGGGCGCATCACAAGATTGGCCCGTATTATACATGCATTCATCCACCGAAGCCGTAACCCGATCTTGTAAATCACAATCCGCAAACACCAAGTTAGGCGATTTCCCCCCTAGCTCGAGCGTCACTCGTTTCACCGTGTCAGCCGCATCGCGTGTCACTGCCGTACCGGCGCGGGTCGAGCCCGTGAACGACATCATCTGGATATCGCAGTGGCGTGACATCGCGGCACCAACCGTGGGACCATCGCCTTGCACCAGATTGAATACGCCAGCTGGAAAGCCAGCTTCGTGAATGATCTCCGCATAGATCATCGCAGAAATGGGCGTGTGCTCGGAAGGCTTCAAAACACAGGTGCAGCCAGTCGCAAGCGCTGGGATCACCTTTAGGGCGATTTGATTCATCGGCCAGTTCCAAGGGGTGATCAACCCGCAAACCCCAATGGGCTCGCGCAGTTGGATGTCGCCACTGGTCAAACTCTCACGCTCTTGCAGCTGTTCCAAAGCCTCGATGAAACCTTGCAAATGCCCTACCGCCGCATCCGCATGTGCGTCACGCGCCATAGTTATTGGGGCGCCCATCTCCATGCTCATCGCCTGTGCCAAATCCTCAAATCGGGCTTCAGTGACCTTGAGCAATCTGCCCAGCAATACCAAACGCTCCGCCTTAGTGGTTTGGGAATAGCCGGCAAAGGCTCGGCTGGCCGCAGCCACAGCAGCATCAACATCCGCGGCATTTCCTAAAGCAACCACACCGACCTGCCGTTCGGTGGCTGGATTTAAAACAGGCATCGTAGTACCAGAGTTGGGCTTACTCCAAACACCATCAATGTAGAACTTACTTAGATTTTCCATATTCATGTTTTTCACCTTTTGGGCCTCCTCATC
Source organism: uncultured Planktomarina sp. (assembly GCA_905182535.1). Taxonomy (GTDB): domain Bacteria; phylum Pseudomonadota; class Alphaproteobacteria; order Rhodobacterales; family Rhodobacteraceae; genus Planktomarina; species Planktomarina arctica. The sequence goes on along the minus strand of CAJJBZ010000011.1, from coordinate 114,232 downwards.
GGGCCTTGATTATAGCCTCTTGTACCAAAGCGCGGATCTCTGCGACGGTGGCTTGCCGCGGATTTGTGCCTGCGGCCATGTCGAGAATGGCTTTTTCTGCAATACGTTGCGCACAGTCTAAGGGCACATCAATCTCACTCAAGGCTTTTGGAATACTGATTTCGTCCAAAATTGCCTCAACACGCGCGATAAACGCCGTCACTGACGTGTCTTCCAGACCCATGGCTTGGGCCATGCGTTGCACTTTCTGCTCTTGGCCTGGCAAGTTAAACCGCAAGACAACAGGCAAAACCACCGCATTTGTCAGCCCATGCTGCGTGTCAAATTCAGCACCAATCATATGCGAGATGGCATGTACCATTCCAAGGCCTTTCAGAAAGGCCACCCCAGCCAGGCAAGATCCCACCAACATCCCACCACGAGCCTGCAAATTGGACGGCTCACGAACCGCGATTGGCAGCCATTTAGACACCAGCGCCAGTCCCTCAAGCGCCAGCCCATCACAAAGTGGATGAAACCCGGGCACAAGATAGGCCTCAATCGCATGGGTCATGGCATCCGCACCAGTCCAAGCTGTGAGGTGCTGCGGCAGGCCAAGGATCAATTCAGGATCAAGCAAAGTCAGTGAGGGCTTCAACTCAGGGTGCCAAACACAAAATTTCATGGCTTTGGTGGTATCCGTGACCATCGCCGTGCTTTCGGTTTCGGCTCCAGTTCCCGCGGTGGTGGGAATGGTGATCAGTTTTGGGAAGGCTTGATCGTTGGATATCTCTGGCACGGGTTGTTCATATTCAAACGCCCAAAGCTCAATGTCATTGCGAGCGGTCAAACAAATAGATTTGGCCCCATCCATGGCGCTCCCGCCGCCAATCGCAATGATCCCATCATGGCCACCGGCGCGGAATGCTGCGCGGCCAGCATCGATCTCATCATCTCTTGGGTTGGGAGAAATCTCACTAAACAGTCCCAATTTCAGCCCCGCCTGCGCAAGGTAATCATGAAGAGTGGCAATGAACGGCAAATCACGGCTGCCACGATCTGTGACCACCAGAGGATTCAAAATGCCCAATTCAACCGACTTCTGGCCAATTTCAGACAATCGTCCCGGGCCGTAAGCGATGGGCACAGGAAAGGTCCAATCTTGCATCTGCAAAATATCGGCATCGGTGCTGAGGTCTTGTCTGTCAGATGACATGGTGCGCTTCTCCAGTTTTATACTATTACTATTGCTGGAATTCCAATTGCAAGCCTGCACTGTGCTCGCCCAGTCCCGGAACATGGATCACCAGTCCTCCGTCATTTTTTACAGGTAAAGCAGCCATTTCGATCTGAGTGCCACCAATCATCGCAGATGCGTTTCGTAAAAATGGATGCTCCGAGAGATCAGCCACTGAGTTGAGTTGCGCGTTGGCAATATGTGCCGCCTCCAGCTTGACCAGCACCTCCGGCGTTTCGTATTGCGCGAAACAGGCAGTCACGATGGCATCCAATGCCACCCGGTTCACATATCTGTCAGGATTTTGGGCAAACCGTGGGTCATCCAACAAATCTGGCTGCTCCAAAACATCACGACACAGAGCCACAAACTCTCGGTTGCTTTGCACCGACAATAACACCTGCCCACCATCCCCACAGCCGAATGCACCATAAGGGGCGATGAAGGAATGCTTCAGACCGGAGCGCGCCGGAGCGCCGCCCATATAACGATGCGCCATGAGCGGCATATTCATCCAGTCGGCCAGAACATCGAACATAGAAATCTTAAGGTCAATTCCAACGCCGGTCCTACCCATTTGAATCAAAGCCCGCAAAATAGCTGAGAAGGCGGTCAGCCCGGTGGACAGATCCGTGAGAGACACGCCCACCCGCGCCGGACTATCTGGCGTGCCCGTGACCGAGCAAAGCCCACTCTCCGCTTGGATCAAAAAATCATAGGCCTTCTTTTTGGCGGCAACGCCGCTATCACCATAACCCGAAATCATACAGGTGATCAGCCTTGGGTTCACCCGGCGCAGCTCTTCGCCGGTGAGGCCCATGCGCGCCACAGAGCCAGGGGCCAGATTGGAGACGAAGACATCCGCCGTAGCCAACATACGTCGCATGAGCGCGAGATCATCTTCTGCTTTTAGGTTCAGGCAGATCGACTCCTTACCCCGGTTCAGCCAAGCAAAAATCGCACTTTGCCCATTGGCGCCTGCATCATACCCACGCGCAAAATCACCCTCTGGTCGTTCCACTTTGATCACCCGTGCGCCCGCATCTGCCAGCATCAAGCCGCAGTAGGGCGCCGCAACAGCTTGTTCCAAAGACACCACTGTGATCCCATCAAGTTCGTTATTCAGGCCCATTGTCCCCCCAAGCGGTATCAAAGCATCGGCACGATGGCTTTGGCACACTGTGGCCGCGCAAAGATCCAGAAGACAAGACCAACCAAAGAATCAATTGTAAAAAAATCCGGTCCACTAAAATTCTTCCACGCCCATATTTTAGATTCCACGCGCCTATCTGCGCGTTTTTTGAGCAGATAGGCGCATCGCCTATATTTTACCCTCCCCCAAACTTTACGCTACCGAGCAGAAATTTGATGGTGACGTCATAAAATATTTACAGTCTAGCGAAAGGAACTCTTATGAAACTGATTATTGCAACGATCAAACCCTTCAAGCTCGAAGAGGTGCGCGAAGCGGTCTCTAAAATTGGTATCAGCGGCATGATGGTAAGCGAAGTCAAAGGCTTCGGCGCCCAATCCGGCCATACTGAGACCTACAGAGGGGCGGAATATACAGTTAATTTTGTTCCAAAAATTAAACTGGAAATCGCTGTGAAAGACGAAATGGCCGAGCAAGTAGTTGAAGCAATTTCAAACGCAGCTCGGACTGGAAAAATTGGCGACGGGAAAGTCTTCGTCCTGGAGCTCGAAAAAGCCTTGCGCGTGCGCACCGGCGAAACAGACGAGGAGGCGCTATAATGCTTAGAGGTAATATGCAAAAATTTTCATCATTGGGCTTGGCGGCTGTACTGCTTGCTCTTCCGCAATTGGCCCTGGCACAGGAGGCGGACACAACGCCTCTGAACGCTGATATTGGCTTCATCTTCACCACATTTATGTTCTTAGTCTCCGGCTTTTTGGTCTTCTTCATGGCAGCCGGTTTCGCGATGTTGGAAGCAGGCCTCGTGCGTGGCAAAAATGTAGCCATGCAGCTGACAAAAAATATGGCGCTGTTCTCTCTGGCTTCATTGTTCTTTTACATTCTGGGCTATAATCTGATGTATCCAGGCGACGGTTGGACCGTGCAGGGTGTTTTAGGCGCCTTCTCCATCACCGAACTCGAGCCAGTTGGCCTTGAGGGCATTGAAGCTGATTTGACCTACGCCTCCGTTGGTTCAGACTTTTTCTTCCAGCTGATGTTCTGTGCTGCGACTGCGTCTATCGTATCAGGCGCCCTGGCAGAGCGGATCAAACTTTGGCCCTTCTTGGTCTTCGTGATTATTCTGGTGGCCGTGATCTATCCTATCCAAGCCAGCTGGAAGTGGGGCGGTGGTTTCTTGAACGACATGGGCTTCCAAGACTTCGCAGGTTCCACTGTTGTACACTCCGTTGGCGGTTGGGCGGCTTTAGCCGGCGCGATCATCCTTGGCCCACGTTTGGGCAAATATAAAGATGGCAAAGTAAACCCGATGCCAGGTTCAAACCTCGCTTTGGCCACTTTGGGTACCTTCATCCTCTGGCTCGGTTGGTTTGGTTTTAACGGCGGGTCACAGTTGTATATGGACACTTCAGGCAACGTGGCGGACATTAGCCGTATCTTCTCCAACACCAATACAGCCGCGGCAGCTGGTGCGGTAGCGGCTTTGATCCTCACACAATTACTTTACAAAAAACCAGATCTGACCATGATTTTGAACGGCGCTTTGGCCGGACTTGTGTCGATCACAGCTGAACCCCTCACCCCATCATTGATCCAATCCACTATGATCGGTGCCGTTGGCGGTGTAATCGTAGTCCTGGCAGTGCCTATGCTGGATCGTCTGAAAATCGACGACGTGGTCGGTGCCATTCCAGTTCACCTCTTTGCAGGTATCTGGGGCACATTGGCAGTTTGCTTTACAAACAGTGCCGCCACATTCTCGGTCCAATTAACCTCAATCTTGATCGTCGGTGCCTTTGTCACTGTAACCTCCGCCTTGGTCTGGTTGGTGCTCAAAGCAACAGTCGGTCTCCGGGTCAGCGAAGAGGCCGAAATCATGGGTCTGGATCGCAGCGAGTTGGGCATGGAAGCCTACCCTGAGTTCTCAGGCAGCTAAATTTCCTCGGCAACTTAGCCCTCCGAACGTCACGTTTAGGGGGTTTTTTTATATTTAATACTAGGAGCCTTAGATGTTGATCAGGTTTAGTTTTTTTTGTTCCAACTCAGCTAAAAGATCCAATAACAGCTCAAAGCGATCTGCCCCAAGCCTGTGCTGAAAATCCCCTGCAATTTTCGGCGCAAGCACTAGGTTATCATCGGTGATTTGCTGCCCAGCAGACGCGATCACCACAGTTTGGCGGCGCCTGTCTTCCGGATCCGTGGCCCGTGTGATCAGCTCATCTTCCCCAAGCTTGCGAATAATACGCGACAAGCTGGGCATCAGTAGGCTGGCCTTTGCGGCAATCTCAGTCAAATCTTGTGGGCCGAACTCAGACAAAATGCGCAAACACCCGCCAGCTTGGCGTGTTCATGCCTGAAGCCGTGGTGCGGGGACGGCGAATTTGAGCTATCTAGCCAATCAGGATCGCGCCACACGCGCATGCATCATATTGCGTTTTTGGTGTCACGCGACCCTCAATCATTATGCGACCTGGTAAAGATCGGATGGCGAGAGGCAGCAAGTATGATTAATATTGAGTTTCGCGGCATGGGGAAGCCGCGGCATTGGTTCATTACGCGTGTCTACCTCTAAGAATATTGACAGCACAGATCAAGAACCGAACAAACTGAACCTCACCGATCCACAGCGCCAAACCCTTTGGATGCCACGGCTCTCAAAAATTGTTTTGAGCATAAAAAAATCTTAAAGGCCGCGCCGCGCGAGAGTAGTTTGAAAACGACGCAAATCACTGCCCCCTAAATTAGATCACCTCACCTTAGTGTCGCGCAAACAGCAGGCCCGCCCCGGTCTTCTGATCCGGCACACCAGCCAGGCGCAATAGATGCCATGCCAATGCGTGGTTGCTGGCGATCACCGGCTTGCTAAGCTTTGCCTCGGCTTCAGCGATGACCCGAGATGAGCGCAGGCTGGTGCAGGAGATGAACACCCCATCACAGCGTGGATCTTGGCCAACTGCAATAGCAGCATCAAGAATAGACTCCTCTGAAATTTTTCCAACATTAAGGTCATTGTCCTCATAAAAGGACCCAACTACCGGCACATCAATTCCTGCAGCTGATAAGTTCTCCTGCATGGCAGCGGTGACATCAGGTGTATAGGGCGTGACCAAACCAACTCGGAAAACGCCCAGCGCCTTCAAAGCCGCCTTTGCAGCCGTCAAAGGGTTGGTGCAAGGCACACCGGGGTGAATGCCCGCCAAAAATAAGGCTTCGTTAGCAAATGATTGTAGCACCACTTGTGCAGGCATAACCAATGGCCGCAATACCCAAAGACGGTGCGATCAACTCAGCAGCGCGAGGCACCTCTCGGGCCATACGAACCAAAGTTTCAGGGGTTACCACCGCATCATTTGCTAATCTTGAATGATACAGCGCCACGCCATCAATGGCCATCAGCGTCGCAAGATCAGTTTCCAAAGTTTGATCCGTCTGCAAGACCAACAGGCCAATACGCGCACGATTTCCTACCCCAGCATCAGTCTCAAAGGCAAATTTTTCAACAGTCTGTGAGCGTTCTGGATCAGATGTCATATCTTACACTTAACCTCACTTAGGCGTTACGTTCCAATTTTCTCAATTTGCTCAATCAATTCACACCCAGCGGTTAGACTCCTTGCGGTGGCGTGAAGCATATTGGGCAAAATCATCCACTCCAAGGCCCAGGCCGCACCAGAGCGTTCTTGCTCATGAACCATAGCCTGATGCATACCACTCACTTGGATGGCATTGTAACGCGCCAAAGTAACTAGCAACTCTGCCAAAATAGGGTTTTGTTTATGCGGCATTGCCGAAGAAGATCCGCCACCCACCAATGAAATCTCATCGATCCCCTGCTGTGCCATGAGCGAAATATCCACACCCATTTTACCCACACTACCAGAGACTAAGGACAGCCAGCTTGCCAATTCTCCAAACCCATCTCGCATTGTATGCCAACTTCTAGCCGGAGCCACCAAACCCAAACGGGCTGCCAGTGCATTCCCTAAGCTCAGGCCAACCGGCCCACCGCACTGCATCCGCAAGAGCCGCGGCGATATCTCATGCAGTCGTGTGAGATGATCCGCCAAGGGCAGGCTCCAGCTGGATAGACGGTCCGAAACGGTGATCGGTAAAGCCGCTTGCATGCGAGTCCTCCCCATCAAATGAGCTGAACCATGGTCTTTGTCTAGTTGAGCCATGGCAGATTGTAGCGTGCCCAAGCGTGTTACAAAAATCTTTAAAATATCCACCAACGAAAGCACAAAAGCCGTATCAATTACGTCTTGGCTAGTCAGGCCCTGATGAATACCCGCATGCAGCTCTTGCGGAATCTGGCCCTTCAAACGCCGCACTAATTCCGGTACTGGCAGGCCATCCACAGCGCTACCAGCCCTCAAGTCTTGCGGAGCGACTGCAGCTGATTCCACAGCCAAGGCGGCCCCCTCATTGCCCAAAACTCGACTATGAGCAGCTTCAATTCGAACCATATGCACCAATTGAGTCTCGGCCGACAGATGAGCTGAAATTTCTAGATCCCCGAACAGGGTGCCAAGCCATGGATGCTCAAAAACTGAGGTCATGCGGCCCGAAGACCAAGTATTTTGCGAGCCTGAGCTGGACTCGCCACGGGGCGTTCATATTTTTCACACAGGGCCGCGGCTCTAGCAATCAAGGCAGCATTTGACGGCGCCAAATTATTACGATCCAAACGTACGTTATCTTCCAATCCAGCACGAGTATGTCCGCCCGCAGCAATGGCCCATTCGTTGACAACAATCTGATTAGGCCCAATCCCAGCTGCACACCATTCGGCGTGAGGTACCCGCACATGCATTTGCGCAACATAAAAGTCAAAGACAGCACGATCTGCGGGCATAGCGTTTTTCACTCCCATCACAAATTGCACATAGAGCCTACCAAACAACTGACCATCCTCATGCATTCTAATGGCTTGTAAAATATGAGATAGATCAAACGCTTCAACTTCAGGCACTACTTCATAGGTTTGCATTTCACTGGCAAGCCACGTCACTAAATTTGGTGGGTTTTCGTAAACGCGAGTGGGAAAGTTGTTTGACCCTACAGATAGCGAAGCCATGTCCGGACGCAGGGACAACATTCCACCACGTTCTTGACCAGCGCCAGAGCGCCCACCGGTTGAAAATTGAATTATCACCTCTGGGCAGTGGCGGCGTAATTCTTCCTGCAGGCGGGCGAATTTTTCAGGATCACTACTAGTAGTTTCATCATCGTTACGCACATGGGCGTGGATGATTGATGCTCCAGCCTCTACCGCCGCTTGGCTACTCTCCACTTGCTCCATAATACTGATCGGTACAGCCGGATTTGCAGCCTTGGTAGGCACTGAACCAGTGATTGCGCAACATAAGATACAGGGTTTTTTGTAGGGGTCAGACATTGAGAAATACCGTTTCATAGTCACCCTGAAGGTGGATATCGAAATTATAGTGGTCACCGTCGCGCGTGGCAATCAAACTAGACTTACGAACAGGATCATCGATTGCGGCAAGTAACGGATCTTGCCAATTGTCTTGGTCATCAAAGTAGATCCGCGTGTGCAGCCCCAGATTAATCCCACGTGCGACAATCCAAACCTTGATATGCGGTGCTTCGCACCCCAACCCTGCGGGCAAGATAGTTCTCAACTTATAACGAGCCTCCTCAGCATCCACGGCTCTGCGCCCCCAACCTTCAGAACCACCATGCGGCGCATATCGCCCACTTGCATCTGCCTGCCAAAACTCTAGCATAGCATCTGTGACCGGTATACCATCACCATCAAAATCTCCACCGGTGACTGTCATCCAAGCTCCGACTGCATCAGAACTAAACATCTCAGCGCCCAACTCATGACCACCATACATGTTCTCTAATCCCGCAAAATTGGGCGTGCAGCCAATATGCACATAAGGACCTGCGGTTTGTGAAGCACTCTGAAATCGAGTCATCAATTACCCTCCAACTTGTTTTCAAACAACGTTGAAGCTTTGCCTCGTAAGATAACATCAAAGCGGAAGGCACGGAAATTCATTGGCTCCGTATTAGCCATATCCAAACGCGCAGTGAGACCTTCGATTGCCTTTGGATCTGCGGTGGACTGGACAATCGGACAGAGCGGTATGTGGGGGTCACCCTCGAAATACATTTGCGTAATCAAACGCTGCGCCCAGCCTGTGCCAAAGCAGCTAAAGTGAATATGAGCAGGTCGCCAATCATTACCTCCATTCGGCCAAGGATATGGTCCAGGCCGCACCGTACGTAAAGAATAATAGCCATCATTATCGGTAATAGTGCGCCCACATCCACCAAAATTTGAATCTAACGGCGCCAAATAACTGTCTTTTTGGTGGCGATAGCGCCCGCCGGCATTGGCCTGCCAAAACTCTAGCAAGACCTGCGGCACCGGTCGCGCATTTTCATCTAGCAGATGACCATGCACCATGATTTGCTCGCCAATTGCCGCAGCGCCCGGTGCGGCATAATTGATGATCAGATCATGGTCGTTTGGACCAATTAGACCATGCCCAAAGGTTGGGCCTGTCAATTCACCCTGACCAGGTGGCAGGCTCAACAATTTTTGGTTTGGCGAGCGCAAGCGTGAGCTGCGATAATCAGGAGTTAGAGCCTGTGGATGTAGGCCCATATCCTGAGGTTGAAAGGGTATGTTTTGTATCACTGCATATCGTCCATATCCGCAAAGGTTTGCTTAGCCACCTTGATTGCATGGTTGGCAGTTGGCACACCTGCGTAGATCGCAACATGTAGAATAAGCTCTTGAATGTCTTCACGGCTAGCGCCAGTATTGGCGGTAGCGCGAATATGCATGGCAACCTCATCCCAATGCCCCTGCGCGCAGAGCAAAGCAAGGGTCACAATAGAGCGCTGTCGATGATCCCAGGTGTCGCGAGACCAGACATGCCCCCAAGCCGCTTCAGTGATCAGCTCTTGAAACGCGGTATCAAATTCCGTTTTTGAGGCCTCTGCACGCTCAACATGGGCGGCACCGAGCACCTTGCGCCGCAAAGCCATACCTTGTTCATGTCGCGTTGACGGTTTCATAGAGCATGTTCCTTAAATTTTAAAACATATTATACCACACACCACTTTGCCTGAAAAGTTTAACTGACCAACCGTTAAAACTTAACAGCTAGAGGTCAACGCTCTAGGAATATCATATTAGTCTGCCTTATACCGTATCCGCCTGTCCTCTGTAATAAAATAGCTTTGGCTTCTAGCCACCGTATCACCACATTTTGGCCTAAAGCTCGATAGTGTTTTACCGTTAATACGTCAAAGCCTTATGTAAGCTGACATTTATCTAAATAAATAGATACAGAAGACCGAGCAAAAAATCAAAATCTCTGTAACTGTAAAAACTTGTAAAAACTCCATCAGCCTTTGTCCTTTTCAGATATCTCACATCACATTGAAGCCAAGTTGTATGATCTGTTAAGGGATGCTTTCAAATCCAACCTAACCTCGGCTTGGCCCTCACTTTAGCCTATGTAGAAACCCTAACTATGGTGCATGGAGCTGGTTTGTAGATTTAGTGCAGATTTGATGATCTTTTGTGCAGATTACGTGCAGGATCGGTCTAAAGCTTTGTAATAGACCGCCAACTGTGCCAATTATTGGGTACAAAATTTAGGTAGACCAGCATATGACAACGATCATAATAGTAGATGATGAGGCCGAGATCTTGACGCCACTTGAGCAAATGCTCAATGATGAGGGGTATATAGTTAAATCTTTTTCATCGAGCTTATCTGCGCAGGCACACCTCAAGGATCATAGCGCTGATCTAGCTATATTTGATATTAAAATGCCAGAACTAGATGGGTTTTCTCTACTGAAATCAGTCAGGTCGCATCGCCCAAACCTACCAATCGTTTTCCTGTCCTCTAAGGGTGAGGATGAAGATAAGATTAAAGGGTTAAACTCTGGTGCAGATGATTACATCACCAAACCTTTTAGCAAGCACTTGCTACTATTTCGGGTGGCAGCGGTCTTACGCCGTCACAGCGAGACAGATCGATACACCAAAATGGATCTGGTGACAGCCGGCAGTCTCAGCATTGATCAAGATCGGCATTTGGTAACTTGGACAGGTGTCGCTGTAGACCTGACTGTAACTGAATGCTTGTTACTATTAGCAATGGCCCAACGTCCCGGATCCGTTAAAAACCGCAATCAGCTTATGGATGCGGCTTACCGAGAGGCAATATACGTGAGTGATCGCACCATAGACAGCCATATACGCAATATCCGCCAAAAACTTAAAGGAATTGATGCCAAATGTGACATTATCTCAACCGTCCATGGCCTAGGCTATCGCTTGAAAGTTTAAAGATGTTTTTGCGCGGTATCCTCTCTAAAATTCTAAGCTTACTTGTGGTTTTCAATATCACCCTTTGGGCATTTATCTTCATGACCGAAGACGCCTCCATCGTTGAGATACACCACAAAAAAGATCAGCTATATGAGCGGTCCACCTTTTATGTGAAACTAATCGAGCCAATATTTGCCCGGCAAGATCTTAGCCAATTCAGACAAAAAATAGCAATTGAAGCTTTGCTGCGTGATCAACGGCTCGCAGGAACAGATCGTTTAGTGATCACAGAGTTCACAGCACAGGTAGGTGACCAACACAGTTTCAGTTATTTTGATGAAAAAAATTCTCGAGTTACGGCCCCAATTCAAGTACAGGTCTTACCCAACAATCCGTTGGAGGGCTTTACTCCCAAAACACGCGATTTCGATCCATTCGATAAACTATTTGTATTCTACAAAAGCTTTTTTGATTTAAAGATCGTGACAGATCCCTACGTGCCGCGCAAAGCGACGTTCACGCGACAGTTTCAACTGCTCAATCCAATCACAGATCGGTATGAGTTGAGTTACCTTGTGCCGATCAAAGTGGATGGCGTCACGCTAGCAATTTTGAACATATCCGACAGCTATCATTTGCGTGAGGCTTATCTCGGTAGAAACAGATCCCGTCTGGAAGTGCTTGCGGGGCTATCACTGATTACCATCATTTTTGGCATCCTACTGGCAGTTTCGATCGCAATGCCCATCCGCCAACTCTCCAAGCGTCTAAACCACAGATTAGAAGCAGACACGTTAGTAGACCAATTAGAAGGTTTTGAAATCAAGGGTTTTGAGAACCGAAAAGATGAGGTCGGGTTACTCTACCGAAACCTAAACAGTCTGTACCAGCAAATAATATCACTATTTATTGATAAGGAACGTTTTGCCGCCGATGTATCTCACGAGCTTAAAAATCCAATTGCAGCAATTATTGCAAATACAGAAAATGGAATTTCACACGCACAGGGCCCAGAGGCAGATATTTTTGTAGCAATTCAAAAACAAGCAATTCGGATGAACAAATTAATCTCTGAGATTTCAGAAGCTGCCATCGTTGATCATGAATTGGTAGCGTCCCGGCGCGAAAAATTTGATCTTTCAACAACCATCCATGATCTCATCAATTTTTTTGAAACCTCCACTCAGAATGCCGGGGTCAGGCTCACTTCAGAAATTCAGGTAAATATCAAAGTTACTGGTCTGCCTGATCGTGTGGCTCGGGTGATTATCAATCTAATTGAAAACGCAGTCAGTTTTGCGGGGTCGCCCGGCCAAGTGCATGTGACACTTTCAAAAAACTGGCGCAAGGTTTTGATAATATCTATTGAAGATACAGGCCCAGGGGTACTAGAATCCGATCGTAGCAAAATTTTTGACCGGTTTTATAGCTCAAGGGAGGGAGGCTCGGTGCGCGAGAATAGCTCTGGTTTGGGCCTTTATATTTGCAAGCAAGTAATTGAAGCTCATGGCGGCAAACTTACGATCGGAGAAAGTAAAAATCTCGGAGGCGCGTTATTTACAATTGTAATGTAAGTTTGGAAATCATGGGTATATTAGTAACGTCAAGATCATTTGCCACGCAAATAGCTTACTAATCCTAAAACTATGGCTGCACCGACAATAGCTTGTGGCGTAACTGCAGACACAAATAGGGATATATTTGTTATAACGCTAATTACATACTCACCAGACTCCTCCCCCAACAACAAGTAAACCAAGATAAGTACGACAAGCACCAGTCCCATGCTCTCAGCACCTCTTGAATTATTTTTTGGGTGGTGAAAAACTTATCCATTCATTCTTTACCGCCTAGGCTGTTGGGGGAACCATTAATTATATAGGTCTACTTTTGGAACAATGCCAAAACCACACCCAAAGCGATCAAGCCTGCAAGACCTGCACTGCCAAGTTGCTTAACGAGTGCTGTGATGTTGCCAACCACATCACCCAAGAAAGCCATATTTTCTGGACCAACTAAGAGTGACGCAACAACCGCAAGAGCCAAAAGTGCTATTGCAACCTCGGTCAGGCTACCAACCATTTTTTTTGCATTTGCTAACATAATTTCTTTCCTCTGTTACTGCTGCAGTTCATTTTGTGACTACAGTAATGGAAACTTGCGTACTAAATAGGACCCACGTCAAGTACTTAGTTGTATTATCTCTCAGACCACAACATGCAGTCTACCTATCAAATTGATGTATATCTCTGTACTCAGATAACTATTTGGAATAAAATCACCTAGAGTGTTGGGCAAAAAAATTAAAAATTACACTTAATCAATTGTCATACATTCAATAAAATTAGATAATTTTACCCAAAATTATACAAAAAATAACTGGTTTAATGGAGTAAATTATCCAAACAGGGCTAGACGTATTCTCAAAACCAACTCCAGCGCGCAATTTTTCTTAGCATTTGAATTCGCGTTACACGCCACTATAGTTACTAAAAAGTTACGTAGCCAAATCGATGCTTGGATAGAGAATGCCAAACCTAAAACACAATAATGCCATTAACGAATTACGTAACCTTTTGGGAGACCGTCTATCTACTGGTACTTCAATCCGCGAGACCCACGGGCGCGATGAAGCGTATACCGCTCCATCCCTGCCAGATGCAGTAGCATTTCCGAGTTCCACCGGAGAGGTAGCAGACATTGTAAAAATTTGCGTGGAACACGCGTGTCCAATGGTACCCTTTGGCGTAGGTACTTCATTAGAGGGGCATGTTGTGCCTATCAATGGAGGGGTTAGTATCAATACTAGCAGGATGAGCAAAATACTTCAGATCCACGATCATGATCTTAATGCCGTTGTGCAGCCCGGAGTGACCCGGACGCAATTAAACACCGAGCTGCGTGCATCTGGCTTAATGTTCACAGTAGACCCAGGCGCAAATGCAACCATGGGTGGCATGGCAGCGACTCGGGCATCTGGTACTAACGCAGTGCGATATGGCACGATGCGTGAGAATATCTTGGCGTTAGAGGTAGTATTGCCTAACGGCCAAATTATCCACACCGGGAGCCAGGCCCGAAAATCCTCCGCAGGGTATGACCTCACCCATTTGTTTGTGGGCTCTGAGGGCACCCTCGGAATTATCACTCAGCTGACTGTACGCTTGTTCGGCCAGCCCTCGTCCATCCGTGCTGCCACTTGCGCTTTTGACACAGTGGATGACGCAGTTGCAGCGGTCATCCTAGCGATCCAATCCGGCATACCGCTCGCACGCATCGAATTGTTAGATGAAATGCAAATGAGAGGAATGAACCTTTACAATAAAGGTATGAATTTTACCGAAAAACCACATCTATTTTTAGAGTTTCAGGGCACCGCGGCAAGCACCGCAGAGCAAGTTAACATGTTTAAAGAAATTAGCGACGATTTCAACGCTACAGCTTTTCAGTGGGCCGATAAAGCCGAAGACCGCAATACACTATGGCAAGCCCGACATGAAGCGTATTACGCCGCAAAAGCTCTAAGACCCGGCGCGGAAGGCTTTATCACAGATTGCTGTGTGCCTATCTCAAAACTAGCCGAATGTATCGCACGCACCAAAGTGGAGATTGCAAACTCAGGGCTCATGGCCCCGCTATTAGGTCACGTTGGCGATGGTAATTTTCATCTGATAATCTTAATTGAGCCAGGAAACGAGGCTGAATTACAGGCAGCTAACCAACTTTCAGAAACAATAAACCTATTAGCGCTAGAGCTGGGTGGAACTGTGACAGGAGAGCACGGCGTGGGGCTTGGCAAAAAAAAATACATGCAGATAGAACATGGCGAGGCTTACCAATTAATGGGGTTACTCAAACGTTCCATAGATCCACAAAACCTCATGAATCCCGGCAAGTTGGTAGATATAAATTAACCCTTTTCACAGGCTCTGGTTCAGCAGACTGCAGATCAATTACAAATGAGTAAAAATCCGAAAAATAATGTACGCAAGAGGCATCGACCATCCTATTGCTAAAAATTTTATGCAACTAAGTAGCACATTGCGGCCAAACTTGATAACGCTTGCCACTCGAAGACGCCTAGAAATATAGGCCTATCGGCAAGCTATTCTAAAGAGGCATTGAGGGCGGTGCCCTGATCGGTAAAGTCTAATGTTCCAGCCTAAAGCTGGTTCTATGGCCAACCATGCTGATTCAGCGATACTAAGTTAAAATGCCTTGAACGTCTGGGTCGTGAAGGTGCGTTCAATTCCATCTATTCCGAGCAGGTTATCATTAATAAACAACCCAATATCTTGACCATCTGGCGTATAAAGCTTCATCAGCAGGTCATAATCACCACTGGTCGAATAGAGTTCAGAATGAATTTCGCGCAACGCAATCTGCGCGGCGACATTATATGCTGTGCCCGGACGGCACCGGATTTGAACAAAGAGGCAACTCATCCGAAGTCCTTTCCAATACTGGTATCTTCACGGAAACTCTTAATGGTCTGGTGGCACAACACAAGCTTGCATAGTGATCAAATTGTGATTTCAATTAGCATTCAGAGCGGATCCATCAACCAACCCAGTTAAAGCCCTAATATAAAAAAAGCATTAAGCTGCATCTTCAGTAAGGTGTAACGCGGTTAGGCCTAGGTTCGAACTAGAAATAACCGTTTATTCATATTAGCCAGCTCAGCCCATATAGGCGTTGATACCAAGAAAAATTCCAGCTGATAAAATTGCAGACGCCGGAACAGTGATAATCCATGCTGCAATGATGGTTAGGAAGTGACTGCGGCGCACAAGCTTGCGTCTGCGGCGTTCTTCTTTTGGCTGAGCAGAGACCTCAGGGATTGGAATGCGTGCCGATTTCATGCGACGCTGCGCATCCCACTCCCGGAAAAACCCAACGCCAAAGACACCGCCCACAGCTATATGGGTAGAGCTCACTGGCAAGCCCAACCAACTCGCCACAATCACAGTGATTGCGGCAGAAAGGGCCACACAATAGGCTCTCATCGGGTTCAGCTTAGTAATCTGCCCCCCCACCATACGGATCAATTTTGGACCAAAAAGAAATAGGCCAAATGTGATTCCTAACGCACCAATAGCCATAACCCAAAGCGGAATCGATATAGCATCAGTGAAGGCTCCAGAGGCGGAGGCTTGTACAATTGCAGCCAAAGGCCCTACTGCGTTTGCCACATCGTTTGCACCATGAGCAAAGCTCAATAAAGCCGCAGAGACGATCAATGGAATGCCAAATAGTTTTTTTAGAGATTTATTACGATTTTCCAAGCCTTGAGATTGTTTTCGAATAACGGGTATCATCACCAACCAAATTAAAAGCCCCATACCCAAACCGATCATCAGCGCAGATGAAAAGTCAATTTTCATAACTTTTTTAAGCCCTTTGAGAGCTAAATAAATAGCAAACGCACCGCCCATAATGCCCACAAGGAAAGGAACCCATCTCCGAGCTGCTGCGATTTTATCATTTTGGTAAACAATACGAGACTTAATAAGCCACAGAAACAGGGCAGCAACCACCCCGCCCAAGACCGGTGAAATCACCCAGCTTGCGGCGATTTTATACATGGTGGGCCAATTGACCGCCGCAAATCCGGCGGCAGCAATACCTGCTCCCATAACGCCACCCACAACGGAATGCGTAGTAGACACAGGCGCACCTATCCATGTAGCCAGATTTACCCAAAGAGCGGCCGACAAAACAGCTGCCAACATAGCCCAGATGAATATCGCAGCGGTTTGCATGCTCTCTGGGGCAATGATCCCCTTAGCGATGGTTGATACTACATCACCCCCCGCAAGTAGGGCCCCAGCACTTTCAAAAATGGCTGCAATTGCAATAGCCCCGCCCATTGTTAGGGCGTTGGCCCCAACCGCCGGCCCCATATTATTAGCTACATCATTTGCTCCAATGTTCAGCGCCATATAGGCACCCAAGCCAGCGGCAATCACCACCACAACCGTATTTCCGGTATTACCAAAAAAATAGAAGGCAACCAGC
This sequence comes from uncultured Planktomarina sp., assembly GCA_905182535.1. Lineage (GTDB taxonomy): Bacteria > Pseudomonadota > Alphaproteobacteria > Rhodobacterales > Rhodobacteraceae > Planktomarina > Planktomarina arctica. The sequence continues at coordinate 97,516 of CAJJBZ010000011.1, read as the reverse complement.
CCAGCAAGAGTAATGAATACCAGAGAGACCCCAAGACCCATTAAGGGCCGCGTGGTATAGGACGTTGCACGCTCTAATGCAGAAAAACGCCCCAAATCTCGATCTAGCGTTTCAAGATGTCTCTGTTCGTAGTCATTATTCGCCATAAGATCTCATCCCTGATAAGATTTTTCGACCCTATACTAGGTCCATATTTGTTTCACAATTATTATTAGCAATATTAGAATATAATTTGGGCAAGCTGTTGGACAAATTTTATGGTGCCCAAATCGCGTCTGCTAATCAAGAAGCGAAAATTTAGTCACTAAATATCATATATGCCTCTAGAAGTAGCAAAATCAGAGTAACATTTATATTTTTACAACCAACGGGTACGAACGTAATGAGTGAATGCGGCAGCTCAAATTATGCAATCGTTGCCCTAATTCTAACGATATCACTTGCCGTCGCGGGCGGATTTTTCTTCGCGAGTCAACTTATTGTTCCAAGCGTTGTTGCTCAGGCCAAGTTCACTGGGCAACGGTTTGGTCTTGCCCACACTGATTTTGGCTTTTAAAAATTCCTGAACAAGCGCATCATCGGTAGTTTTTTTGGGGATCTGTTTCATAAGCTCTGTCTACCCTTAGCGCGCTAGGTTTGTCACCAGTCATTCAGATATTTTTTAGTAGCAAGTAGGTTCTAAAGGCTTGAGTTAGTCAATTTCTAGCTCGGGTAGGGATTTAACCAAATCATCCACAGCCTTCATCTGAGCCAGAAACGGCTTAATCAAATGCAAAGGTAGGGCGCTAGGGCCATCGCACAGCGCTTGATCTGGATCCAGATGGGCTTCCAAAAACAGGCCCGCAATGCCCACCGCTACGCCAGCGCGCCCAAGCTCGGCAATTTGACCGCGACGCCCACCAGATACCAGAGCACCAGCCGCACGGGTTTGTAGAGCATGGGTCACGTCAAAAATTATTGGCGCATCATCGCTACAATCTTTGATTGTGCGCAATCCCAACATGTCGACAACTAGATTATCATAACCAAAGCAAGTTCCACGCTCGCAGATCATTATCTGATCGTTACCACACTCCCGAATTTTAGCTACCAAGTTCTGGATTTGTGGCGGGCTCATAAACTGTGGCTTTTTCACATTTATAGTCGCATTGGTCGCCGCAACCGCAGCAATCAGATCAGTTTGCCGCGCCAAGAAAGCAGGGACCTGCAAGATATCACACACTTCAGCTACAGGCGCAGCCTGTGCAACTTCATGCACATCAGTCAAAACGGGCACACCAAAAGTGTCTTTAACCTCTTGTAGCACCTTCAACCCTTCATCCATACCTGGGCCTCTATATGAATGTATTGATGAGCGATTAGCCTTGTCAAAAGAGGCTTTAAAGATATAGGGAATATCCAAGTCTTGCGTGGCCACAACAAAGGCTTCCGCCACGCGCATCGCCAGATCACGACTTTCAATAACATTCATGCCACCGATCAGGCTCATCGGGAGCTGATTGCCTAGAGTAATATTCGAAACAGTGATTTCAGTCATTGGAGGGGCTTTCTCTAGGTATTCACTGAGTTTGTAACACAGATTTTTCAGTTTCAAAGGCAACACTTTTTGACCTTGGATATTTTTTTTAAAAAAATATAGTTTTGAGACTATATTTCAACCAATTTTGAGGACCGATGTAAATGAAAAGTGCAGTTGATCCCGCAGAATCTGTCTTAAATGCCGTTGAATGCTTTTCGTCCAGCTTCACTCGGATGCAAACCACACTCTCTGGACCAGCAACTCGCACAGTGCTCAATAATGCCGCAGAACTCATCTACAACATGAAAGGCCGGCTCATTCTGTCTGGTGTGGGTAAAAGCGGTCATGTGGCACGAAAACTGGCGGCGACCTTTTCGTCAACCGGCACCACAGCTTACTTTGTCCATGCAGCCGAAGCTAGCCATGGCGATCTTGGTATGATCCGAAGTGATGATGTTGTGATGCTGTTGTCTTGGTCCGGAGATACGGGTGAGTTGGCGGATATAATCGCCTATGCAGCACGGTTCAACGTACCAGTGGTAGCAATCACTGGCAAAGCCAATGGCACCTGGCTCGCAGGGCACAGTATCCCATTGTATTACCTAACGCTAGGGAAGCGTGTCCACACAATCTGGCTCCTACCACCTCTACCTTGATGCAAATGGCGGTGGGCGATGCTCTCGCTATTACATTGCTTAAAATGCGAGGTTTCTCCGAAGAGAGCTTTCGCAACTTCCACCCAGGCGGCAAGCTAGGCGCCATATTGCAGCCTATTTCAGACTTTATGGTTTGCTTTGAAAATCTACCATTGCTAGATCAATTAGCTCCCATCTTTGAAGTTATTGCTGAGATTTCAAACAAAGGTTTTGGAATTGTGGGGCTTTTAAATGAAGCTGGTAAACTTTGTGGCGTGATCACTGATGGCGATATTCGCCGCTATCTGGAGAGAAATGCAAACGGCACGATGCAAGACGTGATGTGGTCTGCCTTTGCAAAGGACATCATGAGCCCTGCACCAGTCACGCTGGCTCCAGAAAACCTAGGCGCGCGCTCATTGCATACCATGCAAACGCACAAAATCTCAGCTACTTTTGTGGTGCAAGAGGGTGCACCAATTGGACTAGTTACAGTGATACAGCTGTTGCAGCATGGCGTGGCTTAATTCAAAGCTTTGTAAGTAAAGTTCACGGCCAGCCATTTTGTTTTAAAACGCCTTCAATACGAACCACATCAACCGGGTTGTTCAGCTCCCAAAATACTCGGCCCTTGCCTTCAACGAGCACACAACGAACTTTCACAGCCTGTTCTAAAAAACGCAATTGCTCTAGCCCCTCCAGCTGTTCCAAAGAGCCCTCAGACCAGCCCACATATTCCTCTAGTGTCCTCGGCCGGTAGGCATATGCCCCCACATGATGGTAAGCCGGAGTTATAGCGGCTGGAGCATAGGCCTTATCGATGAAGGGTAAAACTTCCTTAGAAAAATAAAGTGCGTCCCAATTTTGGTCAAAAACCGCGGTTGTGCCCCCCACCCGGCCATTGCTGCGATCCTCAAGAAACATATTCAAAGTGTGACCGTCACATTGTAAGACCGGGGTGGCCATCTGCACAGTGCGATCTCGCTTCATTTCTTCAATAAGAGCTGTAATAAACCACGGCGGCGTCAAAGGAGCGTCACCCTGGAAATTAACAATTATATCTGCCGGGGTTGCCAAACCTTTCAATGCCTCAGCAACTCTCTCGGTCCCATTTCGGCAGGTGTCAGAGGTCATAATCACTTTGCCGCCGAATTCATAGACAGCCTGCGCTATACGCCCATCATCGGTCGCAACAAAAATGCTATCAACACCTGGAACATCACAAGCCGTCTCCCAGCTGCGTTGAATTAATGATTTTCTAGCTCCTGTAGCTCCGGTCAAAAGCGCCAAGGGTTTGCCGTCAAATCGGCTCGAGGCATAGCGTGCAGGGATGATGATCACGATTTTTTCTGACATAGGAAACCCATAAGCGATTCAGCGCACGTAATCAAAATATTTTATATAGCCAAGAATTCTAGGGTAGCTTTTTCCACAGTTGCAGTTCTATCTGCGCTATTGCCGTCTTCCAAATGAGATAGTATCTGAATTGTCATACCACAGAGCTTCACGCATTTAATGACCCGGAAGACATCTCCAAAACCTATTATGGTATCAAAAAATTTTGATCATAGAATATAGGTAGAATAGGATAACACTTTGTAGTGGTTTATATTAACTTTCATAAAATCAATCGCAGCACATACGCTCTAAATATATGACTCCACCGATCCCCATGGGTTGTAGCTCACTGCCTATCCTGGAAAGGATAAAAGCACCTATTGCCAGATCAATAGAAAGAAACGGAATTACAACGTTGAGGCGCTGTATCCTATTGATCAAAATTTCTGCCTATTTTTTCCCAACACCATTGCGGCGGCATTTTTGGGAACAATAGAGCACTTCATCCCATACTTTGGCCCATTTTTTGCGCCACGCAAATGGCCGCGAACAGGTAACGCAAACCTTCGTAGGGAGGTTTGATTTCTTAACCATTTTCATTTGTCAAACTTCCAGCGACGGCCAGGGCCATGAGCGCGCTCAGTCCATTCCCGGGAGCGGCCTATCGTCCGTGTGTCATCCTTCAATGGCTGTACCTGTTGTTCGCTACACTTATAAATCTGCTCAGTATTATCAACCAAGGCATAATCCAACGGCACCGTTCCAATGCTGCCAGTTAACCCTTCTTGCTGAAAGTCAGTGATCAAAGAATTCATTCTTAAGACCCTTTAATTATCATAAATCTACAACTAGGCGGGGCATGACAAACGAAAAGCCCTAGGCAGTAGTTTTCGCAAATTTATAGCCTTGCAGGCCAGGAGCCTCCTTGAATTTTGTAGTGTTTAGTTTACTTCAAAACCGCAGCCAGGTTAGGTAGGGATTTATTTTGAGCGCTTTAAGGATTATACTCGGCGATCAGCTCTCTGAGCAGATTTCCAGTCTCAACGGTACAGTCTTGGAGACCGATGTTATTCTCATGTGCGAAGTGATGGCCGAGACTACCTATGTGAAACATCATAAGAAGAAAATTGCTTTCATTTTTTCAGCTATGCGCCATTTTGCCGAAAACTTACGTTCAAAAGGCTACCAAGTTGAATATTTTCAATTGGATATTGAGACCCCACTGCGAAGCTTCACACAGGCAATCGAAAAGGCACTAGCCGTCCGTGCTGCAGATCACATCATCGTCACAGAGCCCGGTGAGTATCGGGTGTTAACGGAGCTGGAATGCTGGACAGAGATATTTGAACTACCCGTATTCATCAGACCTGACACCCGTTTTTTATGTGATCATGCAGAGTTTGAAAGCTGGAGTTATGGGCGCAAAAGCCTCCGAATGGAATATTTTTACCGCGAGATGCGTAAAAAATATTCCGTACTAATGGAAGATGACCAACCGGTTGGCGGTCAGTGGAATTTTGATAGCGATAATCGCAAATCACCCCAGCCAACCCTTGAAGTGCCAGACACCTACTACAACGCTCCAGATGCAGTGACACAAAAAGTGTTAGACTTGGTCGAAGCTCAGTTTCCTAACCATATGGGCGATACGAGCCAGTTTCATTTTGCGGTTACCGCCGTTGAGGCTAAAGCTGCATTAAAGAAGTTTATCGAGGAACGGCTACCCTATTTTGGCGACTTTCAGGACGCCATGATCCAAGGTCAACCTTGGATGTATCACGCGCACATCGGACTCTATCTTAATGTAGGGTTATTGCTGCCCCTAGACTGCATCGCTGCAGCAGAGCAAGCCTACCGCAGCCAAAAAGCCCCACTCAATGCCGTAGAAGGGTTTATTCGCCAAATCCTTGGCTGGAGAGAATTCGTGCGCGGAATATATTGGCAAAAAATGCCAGATTATTCAGCTTTAAACTTTTTTGAGGGTGATCGAGATCTACCAGGGTTCTATTGGGACGCTGATACAAAGATGAATTGTCTACACCAATCCGTGACGGAAACTATAGAAAATGCCTATGCTCACCACATCCAACGTCTGATGGTCTTGGGCAACTTTGCGCTTTTGGCGGGCATTGACCCGCGTCAGGTTAACGACTGGTTTTTGAGTGTCTATGCCGATGCCTTTGAGTGGGTTGAGCTTCCAAATGTGACCGGAATGGCGCTGTTTGCCGATGGCGGACTGTTGGCAAGTAAACCCTATGCTTCAGGCGGAACCTACATCAACAAGATGTCTAACTACTGCAAAGGGTGCAGCTATAAGGTTAACCAAAAAAGTGGACCAGATGCCTGCCCGTTCAATTACCTCTATTGGGACTTTCTCGACCGCAATCGTGAAAAATTGGGCAACAATCATCGAGTTGGGATGATGTATAAAGTTTATGATCGCATGGCAGATGACAAAAAGCAGGCCATTTATTACGATAGCTAAATTCCTTTCGCATTTGGATCTCAAATCCCAAAATGCCTAAAAATATTCTGAGGTATGACATGAGACAGGCAATCCCAAAAGCTCCATTGGCCCTTGGTCTGATCGGGTTAGTTCCCTTCGTATGGGGAGCGTGGACCACTGCAAGCCCAAATCTTATGACATGGAGTACAGGCTTAATAGGGGCTGGCCTGGTTGGCACCACGATTCAAGCAACCTATGGTGCGGTAATACTTAGCTTTATGTCTGGCGTGTTATGGGGATTTGCGACTAAGGCCGAAGGAATAAAGGCAGCCGCATGTTATCTAATGTCAGTTCAGCCAGCACTCTGGGCTTTTTTTGTGATGTCCAGCGGTGTTGGCCCTAAAACTTCTTATCTCATGGCCGGGTTTGTTGGTCTATTGATTTTAGATATAATCTTTTACCAGCTTAGCCTGACACCGATGTGGTGGCTGCGCCTCAGAGTGTTACTCACAACAGTTATTCTTATATGTCATATGCAAGCTATCGGGCAGGTCCACTCAGGGTTTGGAAGCCTATTCAGCTGATCCAGCTGCTTACCTTCAAAAGATGTGACAAGTGGCTTATCGTCTTTTTGGTGCTATCCAACCTCGCCAAACCGGTCCGCCACTAAGTCAGCAAGGGCCTGCGCCAAAGCCTCGGCCTCAGCACCCCGAGTTTCAACTTCAATAGAAGTCCCATTAGACGCGGCCAGCATCAACAGCCCCATAATACTGTCACCTTCAGCCGAAAGCCGATCCTTGCTTACGATTGCTCCAGCATCAAAGCGTTCGACTGTCTCCACAAATTTCGCCGAAGCCCTCGCATGCAGACCTTTTTCGTTAATGATATTTAGTATTTGAAGCAATTTTCGACCCTATGAAATTTCTGGAAGGCAATCCATGTATTTCCGTCCCGCGTCAATCGATTTCGCAATCGCCTCTGGTACGGTTTTTCTCCGACATTTTGCAAGTTTCACCAGTAAGGGCAGATTCGCACCATAAAGCACGCGGCGATTAGCACAATTACACGCAGACAGTGAAAGGTTAGATGGGGACCCTCCGAACATATCGGTTACGATAACAACACCATCACCACAATCTACACCATCCGCAGCTTGACATATCTCAGCGCGTTTTTTCTCACGGTCGCAATCTGCGGTGATAGTCACAGCTAAGATACCAGATTGAGCACCCACAACATGCTCTACTGCCGCCTTGTATTCGGTGGCCAGCCCCCCGTGTGCTACGATAACGATGCCGATCAACTGTCATGAACCTTAGTATTTGAAGTGCGTGTATCAGAGGTTTGTTCCACCAACTCTCTATGGCGTACGTTCACATGCCAGCCACGCAATTGCAAATCTTTCCACAGAATTTCCACCATAGTTACGGAGCGGTGTTTGCCACCAGTACAGCCAAACCCAATCGAAAGATGTGAGCGGCCCTCAGCCATATGTGCAGGAAGAACCAAATCGGTAAGATTCAAAATTTGCTTTTTAAATGCTGCAAAGTTTTTGTCTTCTGCCACGTAGGCTTGAACCTTTGCGTTGCAGCCATTTTTAGAGCGCAAATCTAGATCCCAATAGGGGTTCCGCAAAAACCGGCAATCAAACATCATATCAATGCCACGGGGCGTACCCCGTTTATAAGAGAAAGATTGAACAGAGATAGCCATGGCCTTGCCTTGGTCCGGTGCAAAGTATCGGGTGACCTCAGCGCGCAAATCATGTGGCGACATTGTGGTGGTATCTATCAAAATATCAGCACGAGCACGAGCAGACTGCATTAAATCAAAGTCTAAATGAATCCCCGCTAGAGCAGCACCGTCGGGGGAAAGATGATGCCTGCGTCGGGTTTCGGAAAATCTACGGATTAAAACATCAACTGAACAGTCAAGATATAAGACCTCCAGCTTAATGGCACCATTAGCCGCAAGCGCGTCTATTGTTTCCATCATTTGGCTAGCAGCAAAGTCCCGGTTGCGCGTATCAAGGCCCAACGCCAGCGGGCGATTCAAAGCAGAACCCTCAAACAAGCGTGGTGCCAGTGTGAGCGGCATATTATCAATAGCCTCAAAACCAGTATCTTCCAGCGCATTGATAGCAGTAGTTCTGCCAGCCCCGGAAGGTCCTGTCACCAGTACAACGTGCATCATCCTCGAAGTCTCAATCATAAGCTGAAAATCCATTCTTAAGCAAAAGTAGAAGCGCCGCAGCCTGTGGTGCAATAGGTCCACCAGGAAGCACTAAAAGCCTATGGCCTAGCCTTGTAACCTCTAACGGAAAAGGCAAGCGCGCATCGCTCATTAGCGATAAGTCCAAACAATATTTCAGCAGCGCGCTGGGTTGCGTGGTGCAAGATATTAGTCCTAAACCCCTGGCCTCGACACGCCCAACTAAGGGCGTAGCAGCATACAATATAAGACCATTTTCAGAAGCGCCAAGCCACACTCGATCATCTGAAACAAGATGAGCGCCCTGCGCCAGCATTTCAATTGCCAAGTGTGACTTACCAGCACCGGAAGGGCCCAAAATTAGGAGCCCGTTTACTCCAACAGCAACAGCCGTAGCATGCAGCAGCACCCCATCAGAGTCGTTGGCATAGTTTTTCCATGGATCATAACTCATATTGCACTCAGCCGGCAGGCAAAAAATAAAACACACACCCAGCAGTTTAAAACCATAATTTGCAATGTCATCTTGAATATTCGCACCAGAGCTGGTGCAGAGGCACGCAACAATATTTTTTGTGGAGACGCCAGGTTTGAGGCCTGAAGGTTGGTACAGCTGATACCTGAGCCGTTACAAATGATGGCAGAATCTAAATCTGGAATAATGGCTGATCATTCCTTCCATACGCATACCGTAGAAGAGGTTTCAAAACCAACAAAGCAGCCAGCAGATTTATGATCAGAAGAGCGGGTCATAAATTCTCCTCATTATAGCGATAGCCAATGCCGTAGAGGGTCTCAATTGAATTAAAATCTCTATCCACCATCCGCATTTTTTTTCGCAATCTCTTAATGTGGCTGTCAATGGTGCGATCATCGACGTAGACTTGCTCACCATAAGCAACTTCCATCAACTGATCTCGATTCTTCACAAAGCCAGGCCTCAGGGCAAGTGTTTGTAGAAGTAGAAATTCGGTCACGGTGAGCGCCACGTCCACTCCACGCCAAGTCACACCATGACGCAGTGGGTCCATAGACAGCAGCCCGCGATCCATCACTTTTGTATCTGCAACCTCTACCGGCATAATGCAAGAAGTTGCGCGCTGCCGCCGCAAAAGTGCGCAAATACGCTCCAACAAAATACGTTGAGAAAATGGCTTTTTCACATAGTCATCAGCACCCATCCTCAAACACAAAATCTCATCAATTTCATCTTTTCTTGAAGTTAAAAAGATAATGGGGATGGTAGAAATTTTTCGCACCCGCTCGAGTAAATCCATGCCATCCAAACGTGGAACTTTGATTTCAAGAACAGCAATATCAGGCATATCTTTTGTGAAAGCCTCCCATGCTAATTGACCATCATAATAAGTTTCCACCTCAAAGCCCTCGGCCTCAAGCATCATCGAAACCGACGTCAAAATGTTCCGATCATCATCAACAAGAGCTATTCTTGACATTGGTATTGTCCTCTGATCGGCTCAACATTTTAGCATTAATAACTTGTTCCACTTTCCGTAATTTTGCTGATCGGTGCAACCTGTAACTACGAATCAGTAAAAATATTCCCCCAATTAAAACAGCAATTCGCTTCATTGATGTTAATTTTACCACCCTGGCAAAATTGGTTGCGCTAAACTGCCACTGATTGCGCTAACGAACCAAAATCACGCTGTTGGCATTATCTCATGCCATGCTAAGGGCTAAACATCAGATGCAAGCTTTAGGAGCATTAGCATGACCGCTGGACGTGTAAACCCCAAATTCACCCTGAAGATCAAGGCATCACAGGGCTGGGTAACGTGTATTATAACCTAATCGAGCCCGCAATTATCGAGCATGCGTTAGCGCGTAAAGAAGGCGAATTGGGTCGTGGTGGGCGTTCTTAGTCTCCACTGGTAAATTTACTGGAAGGTCTCCAAAAGACAAGCATGTAGTGAGATCTGAATCCGTGGCAGCAACTATTTGGTGGGATAACAGCTCAGAAATGTCAGAGAAGGGGTTTGATCGGCTCTATGACGACATGGTGATGCACATGCAGGGACGCGATTACTTTGTGCAGGATTTATTTGGTGGTGCCGATCCTGCTAACCGTCTTGATGTGCGCATGGTCACCGAGCTGGCTTGGCATAGTTTATTCATCCGCCACATGTTGCGTCGCCCCGATACAGATGAGTTGGCCGATTTTGTCGCTGATTGGACTGTGATAAACTGCCCATCATTCAGCGCTGATCCCAAACGCCATGACTGTAGGTCTGAAACAGTAATTGCCATGAATTTTGATCGTAAAATTATGGAGTATAGACAATGGAGGCTGCTGGCGAAAATAAGAAATCCGTATTTTCTCTGCTCAACTACCTTCTTCCCGAAAAAGGTATAATGCCAATGCATTGTTCGGCCAACCATACTCCCGGAAACCCTGTAGATACGGCTGTTTTCTTTGGTCTATCTGGTACTGGAAAAACTACACTTTCAGCAGATCCATCTCGCGTACTCATAGGCGATGATGAGCATGGATGGTCCGACCGGGGCATCTTCAATTTTGAGGGTGGCTGCTACGCCAAGACAATCAACTTGAGTGCCGAGGCCGAGCCAGAAATCTTTGCAACAACCTCCAAATTCGGTACGATCATTGAAAATATGGTCTATGATTCCGAAACTAAAGAGTTAGATTTCGACGACGATAGTCTGACAGCTAACATGCGCTGCGCTTATCCTCTGGAGTATATATCGAATGCCTCCCCCACAGCGATCGCTGGTCACCCAAAAAATATAATTATGCTGACCTGTGATAGCTTTGGCGTACTGCCTCCAATTGCCCGGCTTACTCCAGCACAGGCAATGTATCACTTCCTTTCAGGTTTCACGGCCAAAGTGGCAGGTACAGAACGCGGTATTACCGAACCACAGCCAACATTTTCAACCTGTTTTGGCGCGCCATTCATGCCACGTCGACCTGAGGTCTATGGAAATCTGCTACGTGACAAAATTGCAAAACACGGCGCTACCTGTTGGCTCGTAAATACAGGCTGGACCGGAGGTCCCTATGGACACGGCAGTCGTATGCCCATCCGGGCCACACGCTCTCTTTTAAGTGCAGCCCTTGACGGAACTTTCAAATGGATCTTTCCGAGTTGATCAGAACTTTGGATTTGAAGTTCCAACATCAGTTCCCGGGGTTGCCGATCTTCTCCTAGATCCAAGACGTACTTGGGAAGACAAAGACGCCTATGATGCCCAAGCATCAAAATTGGTGTCGATGTTTACGGCTAATTTCGAGCAGTATTTACCACATGTAGACGAAGATGTACTCGCCATAGCTCTTAGGAAACAACCGAAATCTGCGTGAAGTATCCGAAGATTTTGCTAAACTAGGCCACGTCGCATCAAATTGAGACCAAACACAATCAATACGATAAGCGTAATAATACGAAACATATTTTGGTTTATCCGATCTTGGATTTTGAAGCCAATCCATATACCAAGACAGGCCGGTAAGATGGCAAATCCGCCCAATATCAAAGCTTGTGGAGTAGCTATTCCTGAGCGAATGTGACCCATTAATAACAAAATTGCTCCTAACCCGTAGATCACACCTTGTGCGCGCATCTGAGCCTGTTTTTCAAGGTTGTGCATAGACAGATACATAACCGTTGGCGGTCCCCATACGCCAGAAATACCTCCCCCAGCACCTGCTACTAAAGCGCACCCAATCATCAGGGTGGTCCCGTTACGAGCCTGGGGCTGCCACCCCCTCAACATCAAGCTGGCGAAGCCCACCACCAAAATACCTAGGCATAAGAAAAAAAGAGATTGAGACAGCCAAGGCACCATCTGCGTTGTGATTAAAAGCACAGCATAGCCCAAACCCAAAAACCAGCGGTGGTCAGAAATGGAACTAAATGCGGCGGCGAAGCCTTGACGGCCAGCCTGCCAGCCATTGGTTACCAGTGTGGGTAAAATTAAAATCCCAAGAGCCAAATCAGGATTAATAAAAATAGTCATTCCACTAATAAGAATCATTGGCATTGCAAAACCAACAATGCCCTTCACCATCCCTGCAAATACGGCAGTAATGGCGATCAGAATTAGAAGTTCCGGTGAAAATAAATTCAAAGTTTCATTCATTCGTCCACCTTAACGGCTCGTCCAAGGCTTCGCACCCCAATTCTCCTGAGACATAATACTTCAAAATAACATTTTCCTTTGAATTAAAGTTGTGCGGCGGCGGCAAAAGAGCTAACTCGTTTACCATAAATTATATTACGTTTGAGCCGCAGAAATAGGATGCATCGATGACACAGACAGCAATTTTACCACAGTTATTAACCCTCACTGCTCAGGCTGTACTAGCGGCCAACGCTGTTAGTGACATTGCTAAAATGAAACTACGCCTTTTGGTAAGCGATGAGGGAAGGATCGTAAATTCTCTGATAGAAGAGCACCAAACGGCAGCACACGGATTTGCTTGGGTGGCAACCTATGTGGAAAGTCTGCGGCAGATGCAAAAATGGGCGGAGGAATTACAGGCATTGCAAAAGTTTGGCGTGGTTGAACAATTGATCCATCAAATAGCCTTTGGTGAATATTTATGCCAATTAGCTGGTGGTATTCCAATGAACCAAGGTGAAATCCTGCGCCTCCAAGACATCGGCATGACCCAAGACGACTTAGCACCCCTGCGTGACCCAGGCCCTAATTTGCTTGCAAAAAATGGAAATACGCAAAGTGCCCGCGTCCAGCTTGTCACACTCATGCAAGAGCGCAAAGCAGACACCATACTGGGCGCCTCTGGCCTAGACGAAGAATTAGAAATGATCCGAGAAACATTTCGACGGTATGCACAAGAAAAAATTGAACCGTATGCTCATGAATGGCATCTTAAGGATGAATTGATCCCTTTGGAGGTAATTGATGAATTGGCTGAAATGGGTGTGTTTGGCCTAACAATCCCAGAAGAATACGGCGGATTAGGTTTGTCAAAAGCTACAATGTGTGTTGTGAGCGAAGAACTGTCACGCGGCTATATTGGTGTGGGCTCTCTTGCCACACGCACCGAAATAGCCGCGGAACTGATCCTTGCTGGTGGTACAGAAGAGCAGAAGCAAAAATGGCTTCCAGACCTAGCCAGTGCTAAAAAATTGCCAACTGCAGTATTTACCGAGCCCAACACTGGTTCTGATTTAGGAGCACTACGCACTCGTGCGGTACCGGATGGGACGGATTGGACAGTGACCGGCAATAAGACCTGGATCACTCATGCATCTCGCACCCATGTGATGACTCTTCTGGCCCGCACCGACCCAAACACCACTGACTATAAGGGTCTGTCGATGTTTTTGGCGGAGAAAATTCCTGGCACCGATGATGCCCCCTTCCCCAGTCCTGGCATGACCGGTGGTGAGATTGAGGTTTTGGGTTATCGTGGCATGAAAGAATATGAATTGGCTTTCGACAACTTCCCCATCAATGGAGAGAATTTGCTGGGCGGCGAGACTGGTAAAGGTTTCAAACAGCTGATGGAAACTTTCGAGAGCGCCCGAATTCAAACCGCAGCGCGGGCAGTTGGCGTGGCGCAATCAGCGCTCGATCTTGGCTATCGCTATGCGGTGGATCGCAAACAATTTGGTAAATCTTTGATCGATTTTCCGCGGGTCGCCAATAAGCTTGCTATGATGGCGGTCGAGCTCATGGTGGCCCGTCAGTTGACCTATTTCAGCGCCTTTGAAAAAGACCAAGGCCGCCGCTGCGATATTGAGGCAGGCATGGCGAAGCTTTTGGGGGCGCGCGTGGCTTGGGCTGCGGCGGATAACGCATTGCAAATCCACGGCGGCAACGGGTTTGCTCTGGAGTATAAAATTAGCCGAATCTTGTGCGATGCCCGGATTTTGAACATCTTTGAGGGGGCTGGCGAAATACAGGCTCAGGTGATTGCCCGCCGCTTACTGGGTGCAACGCGTTGAGTTTTTTCGGAGAGCTGGTTTCAACAATCTTTGAGCGGCGCTATCAAAAAGCCCTGCTCAAAGAGGCCGATGGCCGCACCACGGCTAAGCTTGCAGAAGCCCTACTCGGCAGTATTGGCGAAGTATCCGGGGTCACCTTGGCTCGTAGTATCCTAGATCGCTATGCAGGCATGAACTCAGATGAAAAACTGGCCTTCTTTGAATTCATGACCCATGCGCTGGAAATTAATTCAGGGGAGGTTATCGCTACGCTGCAAGCCTATAAGGCAGAGCCAAACAAAGACACCTACCGCGCCTTTTCGGAGGCGAGTGAACCAAAACGCCAAGAGCTAGCGCGCCGTTTGAACCAAGTTCCGGGGGCCACTGGACAGCTTGTCGAAATGCGCAAAGATCTTTTGAATGTGATCAATGATCACCCGGAATTGGGGCCTTTAGATGTGGATTTCAAACATCTATTGTCGTCTTGGTTCAATCGTGGGTTTTTGGTTTTGCGCCCAATCAACTGGAGCAGCCCTGCAGAGATCTTAGAGAAAATCATCGCCTATGAAGCGGTGCATGCGATTGACAGCTGGGATGACTTGCGGCTTCGGCTAAAACCTGATGATCGCCGGTGTTTTGGCTTTTTTCATCCCTCCATGCCAAGCGAGCCTCTAATTTTCGTCGAAGTCGCCTTGACCAAAGGCATCCCCAATTCAATCCAAGCCCTACTGGCCGATGACCGCGACCCGATCAATGCCGCCGATGCGGATACCGCAGTGTTCTATTCTATCTCAAATTGCCAAACCGGCTTGGCGGGAATTTCGTTCGGCAATTCCCTGATCAAACAAGTGGCCGCTGATTTGGCGCGCGATTTGCCCGGTCTGTCGACATTTGTAACCCTCTCGCCCATCCCCGGCCTCAACCGATGGCTGACAGCCTCGGATCTTGCCCCAGATAACCTCGGCCAAGATCAGGCCTTGGCCGCCCATTACTTGCTGAAAGCCAAAAAACCAGACGGCAGCCCATTGGATCCAGTGGCACGCTTCCACCTCGGCAACGGTGCAAAAGTCCATGCGGTGCACGCACTGGCCGATACCTCAGACAACGGCTTGAAGCAATCGAACGGAACAATGGTCAATTACCTGTATGATCTGGCACAAATCTCACAAAATCATGAGAAATTTGTGGGCGATAAAGCAGTTGTGGCCTCAGCCTCTGTAAGATCTCTGAGCGCCTCTGTGAAGACAAAACAATAGGAAGTTAGATATGGCCAATCCGTTATATGACACCTTATTTGGGCGACACCAAGGGAAGACGACCCCCTTTATTCAGCTGGCTGATGGTCAGGTCATAACCCATGGTGCATTTGTAGAATTGGCCGCACAATATGCGAATCTGTTTGGAAAAATTGGTCTTGAACCCGGTGACCGCGTTGCGGTGCAAATCGAAAAATCACCGCAATCTCTGGCCGTTTATGCTGCTTGCGCTCAAGCTGGACTGGTATTCTTGCCACTCAACACCGCCTACACCACAGAGGAGGTGTCCTATTTTGTCCATGACAGTAGGGCACGACTGGTGTTGTGTGACAACAAGCGCCTGGACG
This sequence comes from uncultured Planktomarina sp., assembly GCA_905182535.1. Lineage (GTDB taxonomy): Bacteria > Pseudomonadota > Alphaproteobacteria > Rhodobacterales > Rhodobacteraceae > Planktomarina > Planktomarina arctica. The sequence continues at coordinate 81,825 of CAJJBZ010000011.1, read as the reverse complement.
CGCTAAAGCCTATCGCCATGGCCGCTGGCGCAAGTTTGGAAACTATGAACGCCGATGGACAGGGCAGCTTTTCCAAACAAGCAGCCTCCATGCCGGCTACTTTCGCCACAATCGCAAGGTCAACCGAAGATCTGGCCGCGTTCCTTTACACGTCCGGCACCACTGGGCGCTCCAAAGGCGCAATGCTGACGCAGGAGAATCTCCTGTCCAACGGTCAAGTTTTAACTACAGAATGGGCGTTCACAGCCTCGGATGTATTGCTACATGCTTTGCCGATCTACCACACACACGGACTTTTTGTGGCCACCAATATTGCACTGTTATCTGGCTGCAAAATCCTATTTTTGCCAAAGTTTGATCTTGAAGCGATCATTGAACTTCTGCCGCAGGCCACAGCTTTGATGGGCGTGCCCACCTTCTACACAAGACTGTTAGACGATCCGGGTTTCACCAAAGACCTGACCCAACATATGCGTCTGTTCGTGTCGGGCAGCGCACCACTGCTGGTCGGAGACCCATCTGCGCTTTGAAGAGAGAACCGGGCATCGGATTGTGGAGCGCTACGGGATGACAGAAACTAATATGAACACTTCCAACCCTTATGATGGCGAACGCCGCGCCGGCACGGTGGGTTTTCCTCTGCCAGGTGTTGAGCTGAAGATTACCGATAGCACCACGGGCGAAACCTTGCCTCAAGGCGAGATTGGCGAAATCGAGGTGCGCGGGCCAAATGTGTTCAAAGGCTATTGGAATATGCCTGAAAAAACCGCCGAAGAGCTGCGCGGGGATGGGTTTTTCATCACCGGCGACTTGGGCCAAATCGATGCCGATGGATATCTGCAAATTGTAGGGCGCAACAAAGACCTCATCATCTCAGGCGGCTATAATATTTACCCAAAAGAAATTGAACTTCTGCTGGACATGCAAGCCGGTATTTTAGAAAGCGCCGTAGTGGGCGTGCCGCATCCAGATTTTGGCGAAACTATTGTAGGTGTTTTGGTCGCCAACTCCGATGAAACGCCAGATCTTGAAGCCATCAAGAAAAACATAACCACCTCCCTCGCGCGGTTCAAACATCCGCAAAAGCTGATCCTGCTGCCCGAATTGCCCCGCAACACAATGGGCAAGGTGCAAAAGAAAGCTCTGCGTGAGAAATTTGGGGATATGTTTCTATCCAAGTAGAGGTCCAACCACCCTACTCCAATTGGGGCAAGGCCATTTTCAGGGATGCTTCAAAGATAGCGGTTCACAAGGTTTTCAAGCCGCTCCTGGCGGCCCGACTTAGGTTCAGGATTGATATCCTGCGCAGTGACTTGGGTCATGATGCTTTCAAGGTCGCTGTGCATCAGCGCTTTGCCCTCGGGGGTATCCCAGCCTGCGTAGCGCGCGTCGCGTTCGGCCTCTAGCTTGCCATCGTCCAGCATCTTAGCAGCCGCTTTAAGCCCCGCAGCACAGACATCCATAGCACCAACATGACCTAAGATAAGATCCTCGGCATCCAAGGATTGGCGGCGCAGCTTGGCATCGAAGTTGGTGCCACCGGTGATGAAGCCTCCCGCCTTAAGCACCTCATAATAGGCCAAAGCCGTTTCGGGCACATTACTCGGAAATTGGTCTGTATCCCAGCCAGACTGGTAATCATTGCGGTTCATATCGATTGACCCAAAAATTCCAAGCGCGCGGGCCAAAGCAAGTTCATGCTCAAAAGAATGTCCAGCGAGGATCGCATGTCCCTGCTCGATGTTGACCTGCACTTCGCCCTCAAGGCCAAAGTCCTTCAAAAACCCGTACACGGTTGCTACATCATAATCATATTGATGTTTGGTTGGCTCTTGGGGTTTTGGCTCAATCAAAATAGCCCCTTTGAAGCCAATTTTATGTTTATATTCAACAGCCATTTTTAGCATCCGCCCGGCCTGCTGCCGTTCGCGCCCCATGTCTGTATTCAAAAGCGTCTCATAACCCTCACGACCGCCCCAAAGCACATAGTTCTGCCCACCCAGTCGATGTGTTGCATCCATACAGGTTTTGATGGTGGCCGCACTAAATGCAAAGACCTCCGGATCTGGATTGGTGGCCGCCCCAGACATGAACCTACGGTGCGAAAACAAATTCGCCGTGCCCCAAAGTAATTTCGTGTCGCAGCTCTCCATCTTGGCGGCGAAATATTCGACAATCTCTTCAAGATTGCGGGTATTCTCTGCAAAATTCTGCCCTTCAGGCCGCACATCGGCATCGTGAAAGCAAAAGAACGGTGCACCCAAGAATATCAAACATCTCAAAGGCCGCATCCGCTTTCAATTTGGCCAAATCCATCTCAGATCCAAACCAGGGCCGATCAAAAGTACGCCCACCAAACGGATCGCCTCCCTCCCACGCAAAAGAATGCCAATAGGCCACGGCAAAGCGCAAATGCTCTTTAAGGGTTTTACCCAGCACAACTTCATCAGGGTTATAATGGCGAAAGGCGAAGTCATTTTGCGACTCTGGACCTTCATATTTGATGGTTGGAATACCTTTGAAAAAGTCAGTCATCGGAAACCTTTATGCTAGTGTTTTAAGGGCCTTATAAGCAGCCCGATAAGAGGTTAAGCCAGATAGAAAATCATCTTGCAACGCCATGACCGGATCAACTACACGCGCAATTTTCGGCGCTGTGGCCACATCCAAAACGCTGCCCCCAGCTGCCATCATGCCAAGCCTTGCGGCGCCAAAAGCCCCTCCAAAATCACCTGATACAGGGATGCTGATGGGAAGGCCAAGGGCGGTAGCAATTGCTTGCACCCAATATTCGGATTTTGAGCCCCCACCCACAGCAAGCAAACGCTCAATTTTCGTACCCGTCGACGTCAGCGCATCAAAGCTGTCACGCACCGCGAATGTGACACCTTCTATCACCGCACGGGTCAAGGCATGTCGGTCAGTGCTATGATCCAGGTTGAGAAAAGACGCCCGAATGGCCGAGTCGTTATGCGGCGTTCGTTCCCCACCCAGATAGGGCAAAAACAAGGTGTTTGAGGGGGCCTGTAGCGGTCCAAGCTCTGCGGTCATATTGTCAGGCGTAGCGCCCAGAACCCGGCCAAACCAGCTCATAGCATCAGAGGCTGCCAAAATGACCCCCATCTGATGCCATGTGTTCGGCAACGCATGGCAAAAGCTGTGCACCGCACTGGCTGCATCTGGTTGATAAGCATCTGTAGCTGCAAAAAGTACGCCAGAGGTGCCAAGGCTGACAAACGCGTCACCGCCTTTGACCACACCCACACCAATTGCACTGGCCGCATTGTCGCCGCCACCGCCCGCTATGATCACGTTGGCTCGCAACCCCCAACGACTGGCCAACGCGGCGCGCAGAGTTCCTGAAGCCTCGGAGCCTTCAACCAATCGCGGCATATGCGATCTGGTCAAACCGGTAGCCGCAAGCAAATCGTCAGACCAATCGCGTTTTCCAACATCCAACCAAGAGGTCCCAGCGGCATCTGACATCTCAGCAACATGCTCGCCGCTCAACCACAAACGTAGATAGTCTTTCGGTAGCAGCACCTTGGCCACCTGCTCGAAGAGATCCGGTTCATGGGTGCGGACCCAAGATAGCTTAGGAGCAGTGAACCCTGGAAATACGATATTTCCAGTCAACCGGCGGAACATTGGATCTGCGTCAAGCTTTGCGGCCTCATCCGCGGAACGGATATCATTCCACAGAATACAAGGCCGCAGAACGGCGTCACTCACATCCAACAAAGTGGCACCATGCATATGTCCAGACAGTCCGATCGCACGCACGCCACTCAGATCGACTTGTTTCGCCAACGCCTCCATAACGGCCTCAACAGCATCAAGCCAATCCTGTGGGGCTTGCTCAGACCAGCCATCATGAGGCCTATTCACCTGCAACGGTACTATGGACTCAGCAAAAATATTTTGGGCATCATCAATGACGAGGCCCTTTAAACTCGACGTCCCAAGATCTAAGCCAATAAACATGAACTATAATTTATTTTTTGGGTTTTTACCTAAAATAATCATAGATAGGATGTCATCCTCAGTCACATCCTCTACACGCTCAGTGCCCACCAAAAGACCATTCTTCATGACACTGGCACGGTCACAAAGCTTCATGACATTATGAATATCATGTTCGATAAGAAAAATGCCAAGCCCCTGATTTTTTAGCTCTTGAATGAGCTCTGCAACCATTTCGGTTTCATGCACACCCAATGCGGCAGTCGGTTCATCCATGATGAGTATTTTGGCGTCAAAATAAACCGCGCGAGCAATGGCAACAGACTGGCGTTGACCACCCGACAGCGCAGATACCGGCACATCAAATTTGTGGAAATTGGGGTTGAGGCGCGCCATAATCTTGCGAGTTTCGGCCTCCATTCTGCTTTCGTCTAAAAAGCCACCAGAACCAATAATTTCCCGGCCAAGAAACAGGTTAGATGCTGCATCGAGGTTATCGGCTAGAGCGAGCGTCTGATATATGGTCTCAATATTTTGATCACGCGCATCACGAGGGTTATTAATCACAACCTTCTTGCCGTTGATAAATACTTCGCCTGCGTCTGCCTTATAAGCTCCAGACAGGCATTTAATCAATGTCGATTTACCCGCACCATTGTGTCCTAAAAGGCCGACAACTTCGCCCGGATAAAGGTCAACACTTACCTTGTCTACCGCTTTAATACCACCAAATGCGATCGAGATGTCTTTTAACTCGACCAGAGGAGTTCCTGTGTTGGTCATACTATATCCCCTCACTTAACGCGTTTATTGTAAAGAATATCAAGATAGACAGCGAGTACGAGTACAACACCTACTACAATTCGCTGAATTGCGCTGTCGAAACCGATTAAAACCATGCCAGATTGTAGACTCTGCATAACCAAAGCCCCAAGAATGGCGCCATAGATCTTACCAACCCCTCCCGCCAATGACGTGCCACCGATGACAGCAGCTGCGATCACATATAGCTCGTCCAATGTACCCAACGCATTGGTTGCAGAATTCAACCGAGCCGAAGCTATAACTGCTGCAATAGCAGTCAGCATACCCATCAAGGCGAACACCTTCATCGTGACCCACTTGGTATCAATGCCTGCTAAAGCGGCGGCCTCTGGGTTGCCACCAATGGCAAACACATAGCGACCAAAGCGGGTACGAGTAACCAAGATAGTCATACAAATACCGACTGTAATCAAAATCAGAACTGGGATCGCAAAACCATGGCTAATAAATGTACCCTCAAGGTCCTGACCTATTCTAGCACCATACTGGCGCACAATGCCTTTAGGCCATGGGTAAGAGTTTACGAGCATTACAGCACTAATAATTGTTACCCAACCGACAATACCCAAAAAGTACTCCGCCCACATTGGACGAAGACGAAAGTCGTGTTTACGCCGCGATTTACGCCCTGCATAAAGAATATAAGCAACACCGAAACAAGCAATTGCACCAACGACCCAACTCCCAGCCGCACCAACAGCGCCGTATGGCCCACCCCCTAATAGTGCAAAGGTGCTGTCTACAGGCGAGATAGTGCGGCCACCGGCAGATAAAAAAGACATGCCCCGCCACACCATTAAGCCACCAAGAGTGACGATGAATGCCGGAATGCCTCTGTAGGCAATTAACCAACCGTGAAGCGCGCCAATCAATGTACCAACAATCAAGCCAACAATGACTGCCAGGATCCAAATGGACCAATGCCCAATCCCAACTATCTGCGGCAACACCTCAACCTGCAAAAGACCCATAGACATCGCAATGACCCCAATCATTGATCCAACAGATAGGTCAATATTGCGGGTCACGATGACCAGAACCATACCAGTCGCCATAATCCCAATCGATGATGTCTGAACCGACAAGTTCCAGAGGTTACGTGGTGTCAAAAAAGCACCAAAATTATTGAAAATAACGCCATAAAAATGAAAGCCTACCCAGATCAGCGTCAAAGCGCCAAGCATGCCCAGAAGGCGGGTATCAATTTCTGTAGCATGCAAAAAGCGCACTATGGCGCTCTTATGACTTTCAGTTGGGACATCAGATTTCAAAGTATCATTCATTGGGAATCCAGCATGGTTTTAGAAGGTTTTAATATTTTTGTAATTTGACATACTTCCGCAACACCAATTCAGTTTTGAAAGCAGTAGTTTGAGGCATAAATAGTAATAGAGATATACAAAAAAAGGCGCGGCTTATAACGAGCCGGCGCCTACATTTAATCTTTAGTTACAGCCGTCAACACCAGCGATAGCACCTTCACAAGCCTGAGCTTTGCTAATGTGGCCACCATCAATGGCGATGCTAAGGTTGTCACGGGTCAGTGGAGTTGGGTCCAGAAGAATTGCATTGATCGCAATACCTTTTTCACCACCACTCGAAGATTGAAGAACCTTCTACATCAGACATTGCCATGCCCTTTGCTAACGCAGAAGCAATTTCACCAGCCGCTTTACCTAAGTCGCGCGCATCTTTCCAAACAGAAACTGTTTGGATACCACGAGCAACACGATTGATCGCAGCAAGATCACCATCTTGGCCACCAACTGGAATCACAAGGCCCTGAGCAGACAATGCAGCAACTACGCCACCAGCCATACCGTCATTTTCAGACAAGAACAGCATCAACATTGTTGTTATTTGCTGTCAGAGATTTGCTCCATATTTTTCTGAGCATTCTCTGGCTTCCAACCGTCGGAGAAAGATTCACCAACAATTTTAATTTTGCCAGAGGCAACATCTGCACCGATGACTTCCATCATACCCTGAAGCAAGAACATTGCGTTTGGATCGCCTGGATCACCCTTGATGATCGCATAGTTGCCTGAAGGCTGAACAGCCTGCACAGATTTAGCAATAATACGACCAACACCTACGTTATCAAATGTAAGGTAAAAAGTTCGGGCATCTTCGATCAAGCGGTCATAACCAATAACTGGAATACCTTCGTTTGCGGCGGCTTCAATAGCAGGCGCAATCGCGTCTTTATCCCAAGCGTTGATGATCAGAGCGTCAACGCCTTGAGTTAGCAATGCTTCAATATCAGTCAGCTGCTTTGCAGAGGATGATTCTGCGTCGGCTGACACATATGTGTTGCCTGCGGCTTCAATGGCAGCAACCATAGCTGCCTCATCTATTTTCCAACGCTCTTCCTGAAAACTCGCCCAAGATACACCAATTACATCTGCAATTGCAGCAGATCCAGTGAAACCAGCAGCTGCTACCGCAGCTGCAATGATTAATTTATTCATTTCATTTCTCCCAAAATTTTGTGCCCTCTCGGACTGCGGCTCGTCCAAGCCATTGGGCTATAGTGGTCTATTTAATTCAGTTGTCAAATTAAAATTTTGTGTTCTTGTGGGAAAAACTGTGCAAACGTCACTATTATTATTAGAGTGCTTTGATCCCCATGGAAGTTTTGGCTTTAGTTAGGACTATTGGGTAATCTATAATTCAAAGGGTGAATTTATGTTGGGGGATAGTTTTAGTCACGAAATCGAATCGATTTTTCCGTCGGTTGGGTATGGTCCGATTCTCCGCCCATCAGCGCGCGAAGCGTATTCATTACGACAGCAAATTTTTGAACAAGTTCGAGCGAGCGGTCAAATCGCACGTGCAACAATTGCGCGCACTTTGGATGTAAGTCCGGGCTCCGTCACTGCCTTGACTGCAGATTTGATCGCCGATGGCTTCCTCCGTGAAGTTGACGGGGCCACACGCGAAACAAGTAGAGGACGCCCACCTGTTGCTTTGGAATTAGTTCCTGAAGCTCTACGCGTGGTAGGCGTTAAATTCTCAGATGAACGGCACACTGCTGTGTTGACTGATCTTGGAGGCAACCTTCTCGCTGATGCGGCTCTCAAAACCAACACCGATAAAAAAACACCCAGTAACCTCCTAAATGACATGAAAATACTTATTAAGAGTTTGTGCGATACAGCTCAAATATCACCAAATTCAATTTCGGCAATTGGCGTAGGCATCGCCGGCATAGTTGATTGTGACACTGGCATTGTCGCTTGGTCACCACTTCTTAAGGGTACAGATGTCCCACTTGGGAGCGTATTTTCAAACCATTTTGGCACACCTGTGCTGATCGATAACGATGCTAATGTGCTCACACTAGCCGAGCTATGGTTTGGAGCTGGGCGGGCTCTGAGTAACTTTGTGGTCGTAACGATTGAAAACGGCGTGGGTATGGGGTTTGTAAGCGATAATCAGCTTTTTCGAGGCGCGCATGGTATGGGTTTGGAGCTAGGTCACACGAAAGTTCAACTTGACGGAGCATTGTGCAGATGTGGCCAGCGCGGTTGTTTGGAGGCATATCTCGCAGATTATGCACTAGCCCGCGAAGCATCAACAGTCTTGGGCCTGTCACCAGACAAGCCACACAACCTGCAGGAAATTCTCAAAAAACTTTATGAAAATGCCTCAGTTGGCGACCAAAATGTCCGCACAATATTCCAACGGGCCGGACGTTATCTGGCCGTCGCACTCTCAAATATTATTCACCTTTTTGATCCAGAGCTCATCATACTCTCAGGCCAGTTGATGCGGTATGATTTTCTCAATGCCGAAGAAATGCAGAACGAAATGCGCACGCTTGCCCTTTACCACAGCCGCCATGAAACACGGATCGAAATTCAGTCTTGGGGGGACATGGTATGGGCGCGCGGCGCGACTGCATTGGCGCTCACTGAGTTGACAAGAACCGTTATAGTAGAAGGACGGCAAAAAAATTGAGATTAATATTAATAATAATCGGCCTCTTGGCAACACCGGCTCAGGCTGATCCCCAGTTCAAAGACTTCTCCAGCAATCTACCTGACCACAGTTATTCTGGTGAGTGGAACCATTTTGTCGGGGGGGGCGTTGCAATCATGGATTGCAATGGCGATACTTTGCCTGACATATTCGCTGCTGGCGGAGCCGGACCTGCAGCCTTGTTTACTAATCAAGGTGACTTTGTTTTTAAAGACGCTGACATTCCAGAAATCCTTGACACCACAGGGGCTTATCCAATTGATATAAATGCCGATGGGTATATGGATTTGTTTGTTCTACGTATTGGCCCAAATGTTGCTCTTAAAGGCGGTCCGGAATGCCGTTTTACAGATGCTACTAAAGAATTCGGGCTTCCCGACGCCGATCAATGGTCCACAGCCTTTAGTGCGTGGTGGGAAGATGATGGCCTGCCCCATCTCGTTGTAGGAAACTATGTAAACCTTAAAGATCCAGATGGTCCATTTTTTGCCTGCGACACACATCAATTGCTTACACCATCCTCCAAAACATATGCTGCTCAGCGATTAGAACCTGGGTTTTGCACCTTGTCGATGCTGGCGGCGCCAGATGCGAGCGGTGAGCGGCGCCTACGCATCTCAAACGACCGTCAATATTATGTGCGCGGTGGTTACGAGCAAATGTGGGATATATCTGAAGGCCGGTTTCTGAACGAAACCGATGGCTGGAAAAAAGTTTCAATCTGGGGTATGGGCATCGCCAGTCGGGATATTACAGGTGATGGCCGCGATGAAGTTATGCTGACGTCCATGGGCGACCAGCTTTTACAAATCGCTAACCAGGATGGCACTTACTCCAACGCACCCTTTTCGATTGGAACATATGCGCACCGACCTTATCTTGGCGATGATGGGAGGCCCTCAACGGGCTGGCATGCGCAATTTGGCGATGTCGACAATGATGGCCGCGCTGATTTGTTTATATCCAAAGGGAACGTAGATCAAATGCCATCAAATGCTATCCACGATCCAAATAACCTACTTATCCAGCAACCCAACGGTACATTTAATGAATCAGGTTTGACTGCAGGCGTTGCGAGCACTGCACGGGGCCGAGGTGCAGCATTAGCAGATTTTGATCTTGATGGGCGAGTTGACATTCTAGTCCTCAACAGGCGTGCTGCGATGGAAATTTATCGTAATGAAACGCAAAACACCAACCACTGGATTGCGGTGAAACTACTCCAAAAAGGCGGCAACCTCAACGCGATCGGTGCAAGCGTTAGTGTTGGCACTGACATCCAGCATGTAACTATTGGCGGAGGTCATGCAGGCGGCCAAGCCTTGCCTCTACACTTTGGTTTGGGGGCCAAGACCGATGTAAAGGTTATGGTTGAATGGCCAAACGGTAATATAACTAAACACCACGCTAGCGCTGATCAAACCGTCACCCTCCGCCCTTAAGGACTGGGCACTAGAAGGCCACTCGGCACAGATTTTGGAACACCTAGTCGCCCAGTCTGAGCCGCGGTATCAGTCAAGGCTCCCAGAAATGCGACTAGCTCAGCAACCTCTTGCTTAGAAAGTGAAACAGGTTCTCGATCCACTGCATTTGCAATTGCGGCCACCTCCACCAGATCATCCATAATGCGCCAATCTGCGGCGTCAAATTTAGTCAAAACAACACCACTACGGTCATAGTTTGCAAGCGCTGCGCGTGGATCAATGTGCGCAGCTACAAAAGCTGTGAGATCACTATAAGCACCGGCATGGCCCCAAGGACCGGTCAACTCCACGTTACGCAATGACGGGGTACGAAACGCGTATTTGTCGGCTTCAAAACCTGTAACGCGAAAACGCCCTTCGTCGCGGGCATGAGATTCGAACCGTGCACCCTTCCCTGGGCCCAATTGAGGCTGCCCCATGGCATGGAAACCGTGGTCAGTTAGGAGAGCGCCACTGTGACAGCTTGCACAGCCTGCTACACCATAAAATAATTCTAAACCTTTTCCAGCAGCTTTTGAAAGCGTGCCCTCGCCAGTCAAGATGGTATCAAAGGGGGCTGTATCAGACCGCCACTCAAATTCCATAAATGCCGCGACAGCATTCGACACATCAATGAAGGCAATGTCATCTGGACCAGAAATATGAGGGTAAATTGCCTCAAATTTTTTGGCGTAATCACGCACCGAGGCCACCCGCTGGGCAATCAAGTCCCATGCACCATTTTTACCGGTCAAAGTGCCGCGACGAACCGCTTGAGAAATTTCATTTTCAGAGTAATGCCCTGCCATTTCATCACCAGAAAGTACAGGGAACATAGTCTGTGCCGATATAATAGAAGCGAACCCACTCACCATCTCATCTTCTAAAGGTGTCCGCAAACCTGAGGCACGGGCTGGATCTACCTCTACACGGCCATCATGGAACAGCACCTGGATTTGCTTTGCTCCAAGGTTAAACAAAGGCTGGGCGTTGCGCGGGACCCTCTGCTCGGGAATATTGGCCGGGTCAACAACACGTTTCAGCCCAAAGCCCTTGCCGCCATCACCAAGGGAGAGGGATAGCCCATCACCCGTCCCTAAGGCGGGGTGATGACAGGTCGCGCAAGCGACCTCTTTATTTCCAGATAGCAAGGGATCGTAAAACAAAAGCTGGCCGAGCGCGGCTTCTTTTTTACTCACAGATCTAAAGTCGTCGTTGGTTAAGGGCTTTGGCAAATCTGCAGCCATCGATAACTGTCCCATTACAGTCAGAACGCTAATAAAAATGCCACGCATAACAGTACCCCAATATTTCAATTAATATGTAGGACTGAATACAGAATTAAAAGAGCACTTTTAAATAATAAGGCCAAGCTCAGAAGTTGCCTGACAGTTTAAAACAGCGCCCAAGGAACCACCCCTTGTCCAGACTATGCTATCGCCACGCGAAGGCAGCGGTTGATAATCAACTCAAAGGGATCTCAAACACAAAATTTACGTAGCCACAGGCAATGATTATACTAATATTTCTCTTAGAATTAATAAATTAGGAATTCTTAATTTATTTTCTGGGGCTATGTAGCTTACACCAGCATATAAAGTAATCATGTCTAAAAGGGCCTAAGGATTTATTTTGCTTGTTTAAGAGGCTAAATGGATACAGTTATTAAAACTATAATGTTGAAATTAGAAAATGGAACAGATTGTGAATAAAATTACTACTATCATAATAATACTCATATCACTGTCCGCCTGCTCAAAAGGTCAGGAAATTTATACTTCCTCACTGTCCGAATTTAAAAAGAAGGTAGTAATAAATTCTAATGATGCCAGGCAGGTTTTAGATATCGCTGACCAGTATGAACTTAAAATTCCTGATATCCGCAAAAACTCTGTTGCCCAAATTGTTTTCCCCAAGGCAATTAAGCTTGGCCTTATTTTAGGAGGCAATTATTCTGAAGGGTTCATTATCAAAGATGATCAGGTTTTGGGGCGCGTCAGGATGACTGGTGGAAATTTAGGTCCACAATTAGGAGGTCAACAATACAGCCAAATCATGTATATTATGACGGAAAGTAAACTTAACGAATTCATGGGTTCAGATAGTTTTGGTGTACAAGGCACTGTGAGTTACGCAGACGAGGGAACAAGCAAGACTACAGTCATAGCCACACAAGATAACTTAAAAGAAGTCTACACGCTTATTTTTAATCAGACAGGCTATCTCGCGGGCATAACCCTAGACGGTGTAATCTATTCTGTTATCGAAAAATACAGAAAATAAAGAGGCAAACTTTGGGGTTAAAGTTAGCGCTCAAAATCTGATGCAGCTGGTTTAAAGAAAAGGGTCAGTTGGGCTCTGCATTTACCGTGAGATGTTAATTCAGTCTACTTCTCGATGATTTAAGTAACGCCCTACCCCACGACACTGTCCCACCCAAGCCGCCAGGAAATGGTGTTGGTATGCTGCAGCACAGAGGGTATGCCTGCAGCCAAGGCTAATTTTAACTATGTTAGTATGTAAGTTGAACACCAAATTAGACCTGCGCAAGTATGTAAAAACTGATACAATTTAGGTGCCAGAATGACTTTAAAAAAGAAAAAAATGCTTACGCAAAAAGAGGTGAACGAAGCTATTAAATCAGTGAGCAAGCTTCGACAAAGCCTGTTTTATAAGTTCGGCAGATATCTTGGGAAGAAAATAAGATTTTAATACATTTATTCCATAGGAATTCAGCGAAATAGCATAATATATTAACTCAGCCTTGATGTACTCAGTGTCAGGTAGAATTAGACCTAAAGTAAATATTCATGAATATATTGTTCGACAACACAGCCCCACCGGTCCCAGACTATTTTTTCAGCTCTCCCAAAGTAGAAATGCGGTAGCGGTGTTTGCGAGCTTAGCTCAGATTATTATATAATAACCCCTGTACCGATTAATGAAATAATCAATCCACCTTTTTTAAAATCACCTAATACAATGTATTCAATGTTCAGGCCTATAATAGCGTTGGCCTCCAATCTTATTGCTTTTGCCTTCAGTTCCAGCATCGCCAATTCAATAGATTCTTGGAGGAAGTCTGCTTTCTTTTCTGGTCTTGAACGTAAAAGTTTCCATACTCTTTTAAGAAAAGGTGTTTTTGTGAAATTATAATGGAAATCTGTCGAAACAACCCCACAACGGCCTCTTATTCGTAAGTTAATGCTGCTTTCAGTTGTTACCAACATATCCTTAAATTTATTGAATACAGTTTCAGTAGACTTTGGTGTTGAGGAGAAAGCAGGCTCTTTAGACGTCATTACTTTAGTCTGAACGCGTTCTTTTACATGGCATGTAATGCACAAGCCATTATAGCTTTGCGCAGCCTGGCTTTCAGCATACCCCATGGAAATAGAACAATCACGACATTTAGCCAAAGCGTTTAACCTCCAAGGATATAAGAAACATTACTCAGGTTCCTAGTCTCTAATCAAACACGCTACAAATTATATTTACGTTATACTTTATATATTTATCGAGTCATTTTTTCAATCATGTCAGAGTTAGCCTGCATAGCCTTAGCCGCACCGTTGAACTGCTGCTGCGCCTTGATCATGTTGGTCATCTCCATCGTAATATCAACATTTGATCCTTCGACATAGCCTGACTCTAAATTACCAAACCCAGCCGAGTTAGGGCTGCCCATAAATATTTTACCAGAAAGGTCAGTGGGAGCGTATTTACTATTGCCTAGTTGCTTTAAGCCGTTCGGGTTTGAGAATATTGACAGTGGTATAGTGGAGATAGGTGTATCGGCGCCTGACCCGAATGCCGCTAAAATATTTCCATTGTTTGCAATACTGATGCTCGATAGTGGGTCAGTGGAAGCGTTCACTGGAATTTGGATCCTCTGTAATATTGCTGGGTCCGCCCCAAGCGCAACAAATGCACCATCTACTGCCTGCATTCCAAGCACAAAATCATCATCCTGCGTCTTCAGAAATCCATTTTTATCAAGGGAAAAGGCACCATTTCGCGTTACAGAATATCCAACTTGATCGGCACCTTGGGTCATAAAATACCCATTTCCCACTATAGCCGTATCAAGTACTCCGCCCATTTCAATGAGTGCGCCCTGAGAGTCACTGCGCCTAGCTTCATTAGAATTAGAGCCTTGCCCAACCAGCACACGGTCAACTCCGTCAGAAGTTCTACCATTAAAAAACTCTGAAAAAGAGACAGAGCTTTTCTTAAAACCTGTAGAATTTGCGTTGGATATATTATTCGAAATTATTGATAGTTCTTGAAGGGCCGTGTCCATGCCCGACTTAATTACTGAAAACATACCTTCAACTCCCTTAGGTTCCTACCTGAGTGAGCAATATTCATGCCAAGAAACAGATCTATGAAAATAAATGGATTTGGACTGTGTAGGCCAGTTTTTTGATTTAACTAATAAAATCAAATAAATTTTTACTGCTAAGCCTAGAAAACGTGGCTTGAGCAGCTTCCTTATTCGTTAATAGACCTTGTAATTTAGTTAACAACGCAGCCATGTCAGCATCTTCAATTTTTGAAATGTCTTCGTTTAAATTGATGAGAACGTCTTGGGTATTATCCTCAACATTTTGTGCGGTTTTAGCCGCGACACCCAGATCTGTGCGCAGTTTTACAAAGTGTTCGAATGTGTCGTGTAATTTACTCTGAATCTCGGCATTAGATATTGAAAAAGGTAAAATAACTTCATCATTAATATTGGAACCCAACACCTTTTGTACACCGATCGATTGATCAATATTACTAGCCAAATCTGTAGAAAATCTTGAAAGTTTTAGGTCGACACCCACCCCAGACAATCTAATTTTATTATCCGAGACAACTGAAGCTGTAATGCCAGTCGAAGCCATATGGCTATTTATATTAGCGGCAACTCCACTAAAGTCATTGGCGTAAACATTAGAACTTATGTTGTATGTGGTTCCATTGGCTACAAGTTCAAATTTATACTGAGCAGCTTGGCCAGAACTTGGCAACACTAGGTCCACTGAGGCTCCTGCAGATAGTAAATTTGACGATGTACCAGACGACATATCAAAATTTAAACTTTGTGAAAATGAATCAATAGCATCAAAAATTGAGAATTTACCATCCGCAGAACCCGCCGCTAGGAACACTTCCTCACCAGAAAAATTTTGGCGCACTTGGCTGCCACGTGATATCTGTAAAGTTTTTTCGCCAGCGGCCCCAGAATAGCTTATTGCACCAAAATTATTAATTTTGAATGGTTCGTTTTTTCCAGAAATACCAGAAAAATATCCGTTTCCACCTGCATCTTCACCATTAGACACACCTAGTATTTCTGTTTTTATACTCTCAACTTCTAGTTGGAACAATTTCCTTTCCTCAGAAGTTAGGAACCCGTTTGAGCTTTCAATGTGCAACTCTTTTAGGCGCACCGAAGCATTCTGCAACTGCTCAAAACTAATATCTATTCTCTCAAGGTCTAAAATTATTCGCCCTGCATTTTTATTAAATTGAGTGACCTCAAACTTATGCTCTTCTGATGCATTTAGATTAGCTATTTCTTGTGTGTCATTCTTTAGAGACAGCAAGTTCTTCCCAGTACTAACCTGTACTTGAATATCACCAACATCCTTATTCAGACGTGTAAAAAGATCTATATTTTTTTGATAAAAACCAGAGGTAGTAATCGACATGTTTCCCAAACTCCCGTTACATTGATCTTAATAAAGTATCTAATAATTCACGCGCAGTAGTTAGTACTCGAGCCATGGCCTGATACGCCTGCTGCTGCTCCATCAAACGTGCGGCCTCAGTATCTAGATCGACACCAGAAAACTCATTTTTATTATCAAACGCTAGTTGATAGCTGGCTTCAGCCGTTTCTAGCGTTTGCTGGTTTGATTGAATTTCGGCACCTGTGCTTGAAACAATTTTTCCAAATAATTCCGAATACCCACCAACTCCAGTGTCTTTATTAATTAACGACGTCTCGAGCATATTGTTTAGGTTACTCGCATCGTCAAAATTATCCTTTGATACTAATACTCTAAATGTGTCTCCAGCGTTGACCTCACCCTTAAAATCAAATGCAAGGCCTTGAAATACAGTACTATTATCACCAATAATCGACCGGGAGCCAACGATGTGTCCTGTAGAAAAATCAAAAATATTTACACTTGAGGGATCAACTTTATCAGCCACAAGTGAATACTCGCGCGCCGCCTCTGCCGTTGACTTAACTGCTTGTCCAAGCACAATCGGGTTGCGTGCTCCGTTTGATATGAAGATTAGATCCTCACCCCGCAGACCATCAATTGATAGGACTTCACTTGCCAATGAATTTATTGCCACGCTAGATTTCACACGTTGATCGCCAATGTTTGAAACCCGCACACCCTCACTTGTTAGTGCCAGCTGTGCTGCCACGGATACGATACCATAGGTTGCTGAACTCGCGTTTGCCTTTAAGCGAATGTCTTCACTTACCACACTTGCAGCAATTGATACTTTTAATCTGACCTTAGTACCCGCTGAGTTGGTCTCCGTCGCAAAAGATACGCCAGTCGGTAGGGCTGGAGAGGACGTAAACGCATTTGAGGTAGTATTAAAACTAATTACGTGTTCGCTGCCACCTATCATGACACTCCCAACATTAGAATTAGTCACTGCTGAATGGTCGAATTCGTTTGATCGCAACTCAGTCACAGAACTGTTGGAGAGATGAAAATTTGCTTTTTCACTGGCTGAGTTGGTTGATGATAGTGAGAGGCTATGTCCACTTGCTACACCGTCTCTTGCGGCGACTTTAATCCGAAAGTCAGATCCATTCGCTTCAAAGTTTACAGCCAGGCGGTCATTTTCGGCTCCACTAATAGAAAATTTGGATCGGGCTACGAGCTCCTTTAATCCATCAGTTCTTGAATAAACCTTACTTCCAATAACTACATCAGTGGCTCTCACCTCAAAGTTATCCACAATATTAATTGTCGCAACATATTTTTGATTTCCCAATGTAAAATCAATTTGGGATCCACTGATAGGGAAGCCATTATTCAAATTAATATTATCACCATAAAATACCGTCGACGTGGACCCGGTTCGCAAATCGGATACAAGAGCACTAGCTATTGCGCTAGTTGAAAAGTCTCCCACATTTTTGGGTACAAAATTGCTCACAAGGCTACCAGATATTGGATCAGACAATGTTAAGCTGTATTTTGATGCTGGCGATACTACTCCCATAGTTTTAGCGTCAGAGTGCCCACCGTCTAGTTGGTAGTCAGCATAAAAACTAATGTCTGCATGGTCATTTATATAATCAAAGTTTTTATTTGAAAAACCCATTTCGAAAGCTGAATTGACACTCGCTCTGCTGTCCACCGTAAAGTCAGATGTACTTTTTATCTGGACGTTACCACCAGAAACCAAGTGCTCTCCATCCGAAAGGGTCTTCGAAGACGAAAGCAATCTATCGCCAAACTGGTTCAACTGGTTAACTGAGATCCCAACGCCACTACTTAAATTAATATCTTTTAAAGAAATATTACCAGCATCTACGTGCTTTAAAACTATTCCAGAAGCACCCGTTAAAATTGCGGTTATTCCAGTGGAGCCTGAAAAGGAATTGATTTGGTCAGCTAAGCCAATGTGGCTAGAATTAGCAATCGTTACACTTATTTTTTGAGCGTCTAGGTTATTTCCAAAAAGTTCAAATTCAACAAGCCCATCTGCAATATTCGACAGCTCCAACATATTTGATGCTGTTGCACTCATCCCCAACGCAGTTAGATCTTTCGATAGCCTATCAGCAATTTGACCGGCCATCATGCCGCTCTCAAAACTCACACTCACACTTTGTCCATTAGAGGCAGCAACAGTGACTGGAGACGTAAGCTGGGTACGACTAGCTGGGAATGCATTGGCAGCATAAACGAATACGTTGTTGTTGGCACCGTCATCCAAACCAGCGCCAGAAAGCGAAATAACATCTAATCCCTCAGTAGTTTTTCTAGTAACAGAAGCACCGGAAAAACCTTCATTAGAGAGTGTCGGCAAGTAATCTGCTCTATATTTAGCTTCACTCGAAAACCCATTTTCTTTTGTCATCAAGCTGGAAATTTCGTCTTGGCTAAAAACCTTACCTGAAATTTGTATCCCCTCTCGCGTAAAGACACTCATATCAGTCGCAGAACTATCTTGAGCAGTAAGTATCCCTGAGGCCCCACCTAAAGAGCCTGAAACTAATTTTGAAAAATCAGAGTTTACTGGTTGTGAAGCTGACGCGATTACAAAACTAGTACTAGATGCGATAGCGCGCAGTCCAAGATCACTAAACGATTTTCCTGAAGTCGTGCTGGATGCACCGGAGCGTATCGCGCCAGAGTTTAAAATTTCTGCTAAATCTTTATTAGTTAGTAGATGGAACTAATACATCAGAAATATTAAATACAAATGTTTCATTGGCTGATGTTCCCAAATTTACTAAATTCACCGTAACATTATCGGACGCACTTAAATTTGTTAAACTTGTGGAAATACGTAAATTGGATTGTGAATTTAGAACTGAAACCTCCTCAAGAGATTCAACGCCTTGAATAACTCCTAATACGCCAGCAGCATTGAACTTTATTGGGTTAGCGGCATTCCGCGCCTCAGAAAATAGACTTTCGAGGTTTAAGGCGCCTGGGGCCAGTTTTTCCTGAAAGTAACTAATGTCTAAATCCGCACTACCAGAATTCTTAGTGTCGACCTGAACTGTATGGAGGCCAGCAGCAGCCAATTTATTTATGTCAGAAATTAATAAAGACATATTAGCCGCTGTCGTATCAGACATCTCTATGGAAAACTTATCTCCATCTTTAGGCTCTCCTTGGACGCTGATGGTCATACCATTTAATTTTAAAGTTGAATTAAAATTTTCAATAGCTTTATTATCACTACTAGTGACACCCCAACTACTGCGCGCACTGCTGAATACTATGTCGAGCGTTGAACCTGAAAGATCCCCCGAGTAGCCCTCAATTCTTAAAGAGCTTGTTCCCAAATTTTTTGGGGACTTTGTGACACCTACTGCTTCAAGGGTGAAAAGATCACCGCCTCTTTCTCCATTTAAATCGATACCCATCTTGTGAATATCATTTATTTCTTGAACAAATTTTGTGGCTAAAGAATTAACCTCAGCGCTAGTAACCCCAACCAAAGTGTCAGCAGAAACCAACCCAGCCAGTTGCCCCGAAGAAAAGTGTATGCCGGAGAGACCACCAGCAGGATCTTTTAAATAAGCGCTTACACCATTTGCACCAGTCTCAAAAGAAATTTGGTTATAAGAGTTACCCTGTAAAAGAACTCCACTATTTCCTAGTTGCCCAAGAGTTACAGACACACTCGGACTTTTATCATAGTCCACAGAAATTTCTGCAAGCTCACTAAGCTTCGATAAGAGCTTATCTCTCTGATCCAGAAGAATATTTGGGGCACCGCTCTTATTTGAGTTGCCCATAATTTCATTTTGGACCTTGGAAAGGTTTTTCAATGTGCTGTTGAACTCACTCGCAGCTAATTCGAGTGTACCGTGAACCATAGTACGCAAGTCACTGAGTCCAGAATATAGACTGGAAAACTCCCTAGACACACTCTTCGCACCAGAGATAGCCAACGTTCTCAAGTTAACATCTGAAGGATCCTGTGCCAGATCACTCAGACTATCAAAAAACTCACTAATACGGGTACTAACCGTCGCATTTTTTGGTATTAAGACACCCTCAAGCTGGTCAAGGACTTCGGCCTTGGATTTTGCAAATGAAAATGAGGATGAGGAGTTTTGTAACTGCAGATCCAAAAATTGATCAAAAGCTCTGGTTATCCCCCCCATTCGGACACCTAAGCCAGCGCTGTTAGATAGACTTAAGACGTCAGCCTTGGCGGAGCTAATTTCTTCAATAGAAGCGTCCCGGCGAGAATAGCCCTCCGTACCTACGTTGGCAATATTCTGGCCAGTTGCAGCCAGGCTATTTTTGTAGGCACTGATACCTGCCTTGCCAATGTCAAATAAGTCTCCCATAAAAATACCTTATTTTACCAAGTCATTTCTCAATTGGCGCACAATCACTTCCGTGAGCCCTAAGTTCATAGAAGCGCCACCTGCTTGGGATAGTTCACTATCAAACATTTCTTGAAAGTTGTCGCTTGCTGACGAGCCTAAGAGGTCATCACTCAATTTACTTTCCCGCGCCTGATCAAGAAACATTTTGAGTAAAATAGACTCAAATTGATTGGCGGCACCTTCTAGATCTTTAGTGTCTTGATCTTTGGAATTGCTCAAGTGAGCTGCATTCCCATGCGGCATCATTAATTTTAGGTCCATTTGCGGTTTGCTATAGATAGAAGTCATTTTAAGCTGTCCCTAAATTACAATTAATTCAGCATTCAGAGCGCCAGCTTCTCTCAAGGCCTCTAGTATTGCCACTAAATCTGATGAAGTTGCACCGACTGCATTAATTGAATCGACAAGGTCACTTAAAGAAACACCTGAACCAAATAAGAAAGCCTTGGCAATGTCCTCGTCAACCGTTATTTCAGTATCTGCATTTTGAACTGCCGGTCCCGCAACTGCATTCGCTCCAGCCCCAACTGCAGTTGCGTCTGCTTGATCCACATTCATGTCTTCTTTTACTGTTACAGAGAGTGAGCCATGCGCAACTGCCGCAGGTGTAACCTTAACATTGCCACTAATAACGATGGTACCAGTCCTTGAGTTAATGATAATTTTTGCTGGGGGTGAAGCTTTCTCAACTTCTAAATTTTCTAACATTGAGACAAATCCAACCTTCTGGTCGGGTTCGGAGGGAGCTCTGACCCGGATGCTATTCTTATCCAGTGGTGTGGCCATGCCCTCTCCAAAAGTCTCATTGATAGTTTTAGAAATATTATAAGCCGTAGAGAAGTCACCTTGATGCAAATTCAAAATTACAAAATCCGTATCAAGAAATGCAGTTTTAACAAGTTTCTCAACACTGGCCCCCCTGGGAATTCTTCCCACTGTCGGAATATTAACTGTCATGGAGGAATTGTCTGCGCCCTCCACTCCCAAGCCACCCACTACAACATTCCCCTGAGCAATGGCGTATGTCTCACCATCAGCACCCAGGAGTGGCGACATCAAAAGAGTGCCGCCCTTCAGAGATTCAGATCCACCAATAGTGGACACTGTGACATCTATAGTCTGTCCAGGCTTTGAGAATGGCGGCAGCTCGGCTGTAAGCATTACCGCGGCGGCATTATCCCCATTAAATCCAGAAATATCGCTTGTGATACCAAAGCGAGCCACGAGGGACTGCATCGACTGCAGAGTTATGCCAGTATTTCCATCACCTGTTCCAGCAAGACCGACTACAATTCCGTAACCAACAAGTTGGTTAGATCGAATTCCCGCCAGTGACGTAATATCCTTAATTCTATCAGCATGCGCTGTAGAAACGAGAAGCTGGAATACGCCACACAGTAATAAATATCTAAAAATTATTTTCATTCTAGCATCTCTTATAAGGGGTTTACGGTATCAAGGATTTTACTGTACCAGCCTTTTTTCCCTGAAGCGGCTATATCGCCGGCACCAATGTATTGGATGTTTGCATTTGCAATCCGCTCTGAAGACACAACATTTTCAGCATCTATGTCCTGTGGCCTTACAATACCATGCACACGAATGTACTCATCACCATTGTTCAGTGTCAGCTTTTTCTGCCCAAGAATTTCTAGGTTCCCATTTCTAAACACACGCACTACGTGAACTGAAACCAAGCCAGTCAACGAGTTTGATTGAGCCGATGACCCACTGCCAGTGAATGCGTTTTCAGACGCTGCACCCAATTTGGCAGATAGGGCTGCCGAACCTAAAAGTGTCGGTAAAGTCACAGACCCAGAGTTTGATTTAGATGTTGCCGCATTTTGAGACTTTGTAGCCTGAAAGGCTTCAGCAAATTTTACGGTGATAATGTCACCCACGACCTGAGCTTTTGTCTCCATGGAAAACAAATTCCCCTGTGCAGAGTTAAAAATAGTTCCAGAGATATTACTGGCTTCGAGAAGCGGCATGTCTTGAGGATACATTGGCTGAAAATCCACACTCTTGCGGTCCTCATTGTGCTGGGCACAACTGGCGAGCATAAGTAAAAACGGTAGAGCTAATTTATTCATGTTTTCACCTACAGATTATTTGAGATGTAGCGCATCATTTCATCTACTGCGGTGATTGACTTAGAGCTAACTTCATACGCCCGCTGAGTTTCAATCATGTCAACTAACTGTTGGACAACATTAACGTTTGAGCCCTCAACAAATCCCTGAATAACTGAACCAAAGCCGCCGTCCAAGGGACTGCCTTCCTGCGGCTCTCCACTTTCTGTGGACGCAACTAAAAAGTTTTGACCAATCGGAAGTAACCCCCGAGGGTTTCCGAAGTTTGCTAATGCCATTTGGCCAACTTCTTGCGCAAAGTCATTTCCAGGGACAGTAACGCTGATAGCGCCATTAGCAGCAATATTAATATTTGTTGCGTCCTCTGGGATGGTAATCTGTGGCTGCACTACGTAGCCGCTCGCTGTGGTCATCAGTCCCTCTGCATTACGAGAGAAGGCACCTGCGCGAGTATAACCAACTCTGCCGTCTGGTAGAAGTGCTTGAAAAAATCCAGAGCCATCAATCGCCAAGTCTAGCGAGTTATCAGTACTCACGAGGCCACCCTGAGTGAAAAGTTTTTGAGTGCTCACAACCTTTACGCCCGTACCGACGGCGAGAGGGGAGGTTAACGAGGTATCGTCCGCAGTCTGCGCTCCAGCCTCTTTAACCACTTGGTAAAATAGAGTTTCAAAATTTGCGCGGTCGCGCTTGAAGCCAGTTGTGTTGACGTTGGCCAAGTTGTTGGCAATGACTTGCATTTTAAACTGCTGAGCATTCAAACCAGTTTTGGCGACGTGCATTGCGGCTGTTGACATTTTTTCGACCTTTCAACTTATCTTACACAGTAAGAGTGCAAAGATCGTGCCAAAGGTCCGCTAGGTCGGCAAACCCATTAACTTTGTGCCAGCTTTGTCAATTTCTTCAGCCTGTTTTATCAACTTAACGTTGATTTCAAACTGTCGCTGCATATCAATATTGAATACCATTTCCTCAATCGCATTAACATTAGAGCCCTCTAACACTCCTTGGGAAAACAATCCCGATTGGTCTGGGTCAGGTACAGAGCCATCCAGTTTTCGAATTTTTCCATCTAAACTTTTGGTTAAGTCTTCAGCCCGCGCCGCCGTAGACCCTAAAAACCCTATGCTGGTGAAGTCACCCGACAATGAGCCCGGCTCGCGCACTAATACTTCGCCATTATCACTAAATTTAATTGCCGAAAATGGTGGTAAAATTATGGGCTGGAGACCATCAGATAAGACAGTATTCCCGACCCCATCGACTAGCTGATTTTCAGTATTGACACCAAAATCACCCCGCCGAGATAGTGCAATGTCACCATTTTTAGGCTGCACAAACAAATAGGACCCGTTTAACAGCGCCACGTCAGTGGGAACCCCAGTATTCTCAAGCTGGCCTATTTCATCAGAAAAAATTCGGCCACCAGTTTCCAGCGGGAATATTCTTGCCGTAGCCTGGTTCAGTGAAGATAGAAAGCCCGCGCTACCCTCATTTGGTAGGTCTCTTCGAAAGCCTGGGACATTTGCGTTGGCCAAGTTATTGGCCAGATCAAATTTCAGATCTTTCAGGCCAGTAATAGAACTGAGAGCTGTTTGGACCATTCTATCCATAATGCGGTACCTTCATTTATAATCTAATGGCAATAATAGTTTGCGTCATGCTAGTCGTAGTTTCCATCGCCTTTGCTGCCGCTTGGTAGTTCCGCTGTGCCGTTATCAAGTTCACTAATTCTTCAGTGATATCAACATTTGAACGCTCCAGAGAACCCGATAAAATATTACCAAAGCCATCTTCCGAGGCCTCACCAAGTTCTGGGTCCCCACTCGCCGCCGTAGACGTAAACGTGGAGTTACCAATCTGCTTGAGGCCACTATTATTGCTAAAGTTAGCAATAATAATTTTGCCAAGCGTTACGTTAGAGCCATTTGAGTAACCCGCCTTTACGTTGCCATAATTATCAATTTCAAGGTTGGTTAATCTGCCCGAGGCAAAACCATCTTGGGATACGTCAGTGGCCGCAAATGGCTGAGCAAATTGAGTAGACTTTGAAAAATCAACAGTTAGCGCAGCATTGGGTAGGCCATCATAGGTAACTTTTGTAATTGGACTGGTCAGCGTGCCAGCCTTATTAAATGTTAGCTCACCGTCGTCTAAATAGAGAGGATAAAAATCCTCCACAATGTTATCCGCAAATCCTGCAAAATCAGCAGTAATTACTCCAGTTGGGGATACGTAGAGCGGCCTTCCCAGCGCATCAGTCGCCTGGACAGGGGTCTTTATCAGAGCGGTCTCACCAATACCCAAGGGAATATCTTTAAGCCCAAAACGTTGAGCACCGTCAACTTTAAATGTTGATTTATCGCCAGTAGAGCCAGTCGTAAAAGTAAAATTGTTGGACGCAGTGTTATAGGCTACGTCAACGCCACCGATTGGCATACCTGAGCTTGGGTGCTGCATATTATTAATACGGCCCTCCAGCGCTAGCGCTAAAGTCGTCCCAGTATAATTACCCTCAGGAACCTTAATAAATGCACTGACGCCATCAACCACTACATTGAAACTATTCTCACCACCTAAAGCAGTAACCGAGAAGGCTATGCTCATATCAATTAAGCCTTCGATTCCAGTTGCCACAGCCGGTTTGGACACAAGCCCAGTTGCAGCCGTGAAGCCAACTATCCCCTCGCGGGGGAACCCCAGAATTTGATTTTGCCCATCACCAATTTTATTAAATGCGTAAGCGGCATCGTCGACAGGATCTCGTCCGCCCAGAGTAGTAAGCTGGTAGCGACCAATGCTGACTTTGGAGGCCGCCTGATTTGTTGCTACGCCGAGCGCAGTGTTCGCGGCCAGGGTTTCGCCCGTCGTGCCACTACTAATGCTGAAGAGATTGTTAACAGTATCAAAATCAACATCCATGCCGTAGCGCTTATTGGTAACTTGAAGATCCGGTCCATCATTTAGAAACGCATTTCCAAGAGACTTGTCGTCTGTCGCTAGACTAATATCTTTATTTGAACCAAATGATGGAATACCCAAGCCATTCGTACCATTGTCTAACTTTTGGCTGTAAACTGTAAATGAATTTTTCCCAATACCAGTTCCCAAGCCAAGTGCTGAATTCGTCGCATCAAAAGTCAGGCGCTGCTCTGTCTCATCATACCCAATTTTTACTGTGGGATTACGTTCGTCCACCCAGTTAGTCGATAATGCTTGAGTAGTGAGACCGAGTGTCGACCGATTAAGGCCAGATGCAAGAGTTGCAGTACTAAAACTCAGGCCTTCATTCCCAGTAGTATTAGACGTTGTCGAGTCAGCGGCAAGCCGTTTAGCTGAGTCTTGAACCTCCTGGATTACGATCTTCCCAGAGTAGAAAGCCTCACTGACCCCTGCCACCAGACCCTCAGTACCCTCAAAATATGCTGCAATATGGTCAGATGGCTTAGCTAGGACTGTTATAGGCATTTCATTAGCGCCCAGTACGGGAAGTGCCGTGGCCGTACCCATGTCAAAGGTTAAAGATACCCGATAATTATTAGTAATATTAGGATCTTGTGCGACACTGGCGACCGCAATGTCTTTTGTGCCAAAGAACGTAGTCAGCGCGGTATCTACTTTTGAAGCGTCGCCGCCATTAAATTGCATAAATCGGATTGTTTCCGGTGTCGTAGAAAAGTCAGCTTTTGGTACACTGATAAACGGCACCCCAGCGGTAACTCCGTAGCGTCCACTGGTTTGGTTCATGGTTGCGCTGAGATCATAGGCCGTAATAGCTGGCTTGTTATCTGTATTAGAGTACGCAACGTGACGGTTCTCTGCAGTGTTAGTGTTAATACCCGCAAAAACAGCTCCGGCAGGATTTCCAACTGCTGTAATGCTCGCAATAGTCTTAAAATATCCCACACTAGTAGCGGTTCCTACGTTGGCTCCCGTAACAGTTTCACTTAAGGCAGCGCCGTCTATGTCTGTTCCAACTACCGTAAACGCTTTTGCACTGTCGTTGCCTGCGGAGGTAATTGTCACCTGTCTGCCAGTTGTGTTAGTAATAGCGTTACCAACATGTAATGCACCGCCAATAACCAGCGCTGCGTTATTGGCAACTGCCGCAGACACTGAAATTCCGTTTGCGTCTGCAGTACCAGTATTCTCCTTTTGCACCACTTTAATAATGTCATTCCCAGCTGGAATGGCGGTCATCGGTATAGTTGCACCAGCCACAAGCTTCTTAAATAATCGCCCATCTACACCAAGTGCGGCAACATTAGTTGCATTGACCCCGGCAGGAGCCGCAGGCGATGCTCCCTGAACATAGGTGTTCATGGCTTCTGTCATTTTCACTTGAGCGTGAGACAGGAAAGTAT
This sequence comes from uncultured Planktomarina sp., assembly GCA_905182535.1. GTDB lineage: Bacteria > Pseudomonadota > Alphaproteobacteria > Rhodobacterales > Rhodobacteraceae > Planktomarina > Planktomarina arctica. The sequence goes on along the minus strand of CAJJBZ010000011.1, from coordinate 55,025 downwards.
CCATTTCCAAGCCAGCTACGGCCTCGCTTGCGGTCGCCACAAAGGAGGCACCTTGCAGGTCTATAGTAATAGGGCCAGTAGTCAGGCCAGACGATAGGCCATCACCTGCGGTTTTTTTCAAGTCTATGCTGAATGTATTATCTACAGCAGGAGTTAGCTGAACTTTTTTATTATCGCCTAAGGCTCCCCGCATTGCCACTTCGACTGCCTGAGCTAGCTGGGTCCCGTTGTATGTGCCAGGTGGGATATCGATTGAGACGGGGCCACTATTGTCAACATCAACCAGTAAAAAGTCTTTACCCCAAAAAGTCCCAGCTACAGGGTTCTGTATACCCGCTAATGCCTGGTATTCCATAGTGGACTTGAACTTCATCGGGTCGGTTACAATGGAAACAGTTTTCCCCGAACCCAGAAACGTCTCAATTCCTAGACCCTTCAAGTTAGCCGGTGTGGAGTCAATAGCCGTCCCCAGGTCATCAGCCTTGTAGAGGGGAAAGCCTTTACCTTCTAAGATATATGCTGGGTCCTGTGGGACCGTTGTCTGATTACCAAATTTATCAATGAAAAGTGGAGTTTGCTGAGCGTCAACGGCAGCCGTCAAAGTGGGAGTGATGGCTAGGCCATCCACGAATAGCTTGGTATCATATTTGTGTTGCTGCTCAGTTGTTGGGCCCTTAGTTTTAATGTAAAAAACTGTCGCCGACTGGGGGTTACCCGCGTTGTCAAAGATAGTGACTGCAGAGGTTGCAGAGTAAGTGTCGGAATTATCGGCATCGAAAACAGTAGTCGCTGGGATCACGGGTTTATCAGCTGACAGGTTCACCCCCATTGCGATGCTCGTAGTCGCCTGTGGCTCACCATACTTAGCGTCTAGCTTGAGCTTGTTCGAGCCCGCCAGAGTTTTGTTGGAGACGCTACCGTCATCGTCCACTGGGTAACCAAGTAAAAACTGCCCGTTACTGTCTACTATGAAGCCACTGTCATCTACATTGAATGCACCATTTCGAGTGTAGACTGTTTGTGCCGCATTACCGCCAGCCTGCATTGCAAAGAAACCTTGCCCGGAAATAGCCATGTCCAGAGTATTCGAAGACGTCGCAATGTTACCCTGCGAAAACTGCTGAGTGATTGACTTTGTCATAGTACCTACACCAACCGACTTAGCCTGCAGTGGGGTAGATCCAAAAATGTCACCAAATTCAGCTCGGCTCTTTTTAAAACCGTTCGACCCAACGTTTGCTATGTTATTCGACGTAGTCGAGATGTCAGTCTGCGCGCCTTTTAGGCCAGTAAGTGCTGTGTAAAACGACATTAAGTCACTCCTTATAGAAACTCAGTTCAAATCTTGTTAGCTTACATAAGCAATTTTTGTGCCAACATTTCGCTAAATAATTTTTAAGTGGAGACCCTGAATAGGGGCTCCAGTTACCTAAAGTTAACGGCGGTGCTTACGTCCATCTCACCAAAGTCTTCAACGTCAATTAGCACATTCTCAGATTCACCAGACCCAACCGAAGCAGAAAGCACCCGAGCATAAACGGACGGGTTCAGCTGCTGTGGGCCCTCCCCAAAGTTGATTGTTGCATCAATTTGGATACGCTTATTTGCAGCCTTGATTTCCTCCGGGATATCTTTCCATGTAAACCCTACCAAACCCGCTGCCTGTGGACCTAAATCCATCACATTAAGTTCTTCGCCAGAGTCAGCATCGCTAATTATAATCTTAGCCATGCTAGTCGCCTGCGGTAAATCAAGTACCCCATGAAGCTCCCCATTTTCATCAGCCCTTGAAATACTTCCAGGAACTAAAACAGAATGCCCAAGGAGGTTTGCAGCCGTCGCAATTCGCCCTTGATCAAACTTATCTACAAGCTTTTCCAGCGAGGAGTTTACCTCCGTAATACCCACTGACCGTAGAAAACTGTGCCATCTGGCCCATAAACTCACCATTTTCCATGGGTTCCATGGGGTCCTGGTTTTGCAACTGGGTCATCAACTTCAAAAAATCATTCTGGCCCAGACTATCTGAAGAGCCCTTCTTTACGTCCGTATTTTGGTTTATTCCCAGTTTTTCATAAAGTGCGCTCTGGGCTGCATCTATTGTAGTCATGATTTTCCTAACCTCACTTACCCATATTAATTGTACGCATCATCAGGCTACGCAAAGTTGTAACCATTTCCACGTTGTTCTCATATTGCCTGGACGCCTCAAGCATCTCGACTAATTCCTCATCCACGTTTACCGCTGCCGTATATATAAAGCCGTCTTTGTCAGCTTTGGGATGACCTGGCTGATAAGACTTTTCAGCTGGCCTATCGACTTCGACGATTGAATCTACATCGACCGAAGAGATACCCGTCTTCTGAATGTCGTCGGCGTAGACAGTCTTGAAAACAGCCTTCACGGCTTTGTATGCCTCTGCGTCCGACGACGCTACAGAGCGGGCGTTAGCCAGGTTACTAGCAACCGTGTTCAACCGCACCATCTGAGCGGACATGCCGCGGGAGGCTACGTCAAAAATGTTTTTAATATCCGACAACTTATTCTCCCTTTATGGCGGACATTAAGCCGCTAAATTTACGGTTTAAAAATTCTAACGAAGTTTGATACCGCATTACGTTTTCAGAAAATTCCATTTGTTCCACATGAAGCTCAACTGTATTGCCGTCCTGAGACGGGTTTACCGACTGCCTAAATTGAGCTGCCTCACCTCCAGAACCGCTGTAAAACTTAAAATGACGTTCATTGGATACAGACACCGGACCGACGTCCATTCGAGCCTGTAACGCCTTAGTGAAGTCGATATCTCTGGCTTTGAAATTAGGCGTCGCAGAGTTCACAATATTGGAAGCTAGAATTTCATTGCGCTTAGCGCGCAAATTTAAAGCGTCCGCATGGGTCTGAATATGATTTGCTATCGATTTCATTTTGACTATCATCACTTGCAATGTTTCGTTTGGTGTGAATGTTGCAAGGAGTGTGCCAAACAAGAATGGAGATCTACGATGGCGTTAGAAAAAGGAAAATTACTCTCACCAGCGATGGAAAAGGCGCGAAATGCAATTCTCGTTAAATATGCAGACGAGACCTTCGATCATGCCTTAAATGAGGTAAAGTTTGAATTAAAAGCTGAAGACAATAGCTCCAAGCGCCTAGCATTACTGGCAGCGAAAAGCTGGATTATCCGAAACAAGGTTCATGCAATGATTAATGAACCGTTCGTGTATTCACTCAATGAGTTAGAAGGTACTAACAACATCTTTTTGGGGGATGACGAGGAGGATACTGGGGCAGGCCTTGATGGACTTTTCGATGATGATGATGATGATGATGCGATGGCGATGGCGATGGCGATGAGGTGGAAGTATCAATAATGAAATCGACAACACTAAATGGAGTGAAATTAGTCAAAGATATGATTTTAAAGGTCAGTAAAGTAGATGCTGACAAGTTGGTCTCAGATAAAAAAGCGAAGTACTTAAGTTAATGCGCAGGGAATTGCTTTTAACATCAACCTTTATAGCTGTCCTGCTTCTTACCTTTTTCTTTATGACACAGAATACGCGCTTTGAGAGTAATACAGTAGTATGCCAGCATCCAAAGAATTCTTTTAAAGTTACTTATGCTAAATTAGACAACGGAAAGATGCTATCTTTTGAAAAAAATGATCAGGCCATCAAAGAGTTGCCTATTATGGAGCTGGGAAATTCTATTTTTCAATTCGAGGATCAAACTTCCAACTACAAATTAGATTTAACTAAGCGAATTGCGACTGAAACTCTAAAGGGCGAAACGCTTGTATACCGGTGTGATCATAAAAAGTTCAAAATGTAACTAGAACAGCGGATGCCTCCAAGATAAGTCAAAGATATTTAGAACAAAATCATTATCCTGCATAATAATTTCACCATTTTTAATTTCTCTGCCCTTAGCAATTTTTAAGTACAAGGTGATTGGTCGGACGGGTTCTCCATAAAAGCACATAGATTTTAACTTTTCAAAAGCCGCGAAATCTAAACTAATTTCAGTATTAACCAGCGGCCTACTAGACTGAAAGCACATTTGCCCAGCCACTTCATTTTTTACTTCCAACCTTTGAAATACAACATTGCAATTGTAGGTTGGAAGAGATGAAATTTCACATGATAAAATTATTTGTTCGTCTTCTGTCAAACTTGGTAAAACCATTTCTGCGCCTAAAACTGTTAAGCGTAATTCATCATAGCTGGGCACCAAAGACAAAACGGCCACTATTTCAGTTCCAACTCGATAGTTTTACGGAGCGCAGCTATTGCGGCAGATTTAATCTGCGATACCCTGCCAGTACTAACGGACAAAATCTCAGCTATTTCGTAAACGTTCAACTCTTTAACATAATATAGTTCGACTACCAGAATTTGCTGTTGATTCAACTGGCCAATTGCTTCTCTCAAATACGATTTAAGCTCTCCATTAAAAATTTTATCTTCCACATTTGGTTCAACAGAAAAAATAAAATCCCCATATAGCTCCGTCACCTCATCGATACTTTGGTTCTGGTTAGCAGCAAAACTATGCTCTCTGGAAGCCATTTCAGAGAGTGTGATTTGCAACTCCTCCGCAACTTCGTCTGGAGTGGGAAATCTTCCGAGTTTTAGCTCTAATAAACGCTTAGCTTTATCGGTATCTTGTTTTTGTTTTACTGTAGTCCTACACAGATTAGAAGATTTTCTTAGGTAATCTACAATGGCACCCCTTGATACGTAAGCGCGCATAACTTTCGAAGGAAACACCATCTTTGTGTTTGTAGTTATGAGCAGCCTCAATGAGACCTATCATCCCAATCTGCAACAAATCCTCTACTTCAACTGCCTTCTGAACGCGTCCAGCATAAAAAAATGCATACTTTTTTACAAGATTAGTATGACCCTCAATTAGCCGGTCTGCTGGCACTCGTTTGATATAGGGATTAGACATTTTCTAGCCTTCACTTTTGGAACTAAAAAAATGAATGCCTGAACGCTTTTGAGGAGATATCTCCTGGATATTTTTTGTAATGATATCCATGCATTTCCCAACAGACCTTTTGGATTTCTTATCGAGTATAAAGGGCTTGCGTGCGATAATGGATTGTACAACGTCACTTGAGCCAGGCATCCATCCAATAAAGCTCAACTCAACTGGGAGAAACATAAGGGCTATTTTCTCAAAGCTTTTAAAATCTTTAAAAGCATTATTTTCATTTTTAGCCATATTAACAATTACCGAAAAATTAATAACACTTTTCTCTATGTGTAAAGCCTTAAGAAACGCATATGCATCCATGAAACTCGTAGGCTCACCTACCAATGTAATAACTACATGGTCCACAGCAGCCGCAAATTCTATGCTGGAATTGGACGCGCCAGCTGGAGTATCAACGATTAGATAGTCGAGATCATCTTCCAGGACATCTAATGACCTGATTATCTTCCAGCGCTCCTCAGTATCTAAATTGAGCGTATCAAGCGTTCCAGACCCACCCGGGATAAGTTTCACACCAGCATGTGAACGATATACTACATCGTCTAACGTACAAGCTCCAGAAAGCATATCTGCGATAGTCTTATCCGCTTTTACATCCATCATAATATTTGCATTAGCTAATCCAAAGTCCGCGTCTAAAACTGCTACTTTGAAGCCACTCAGAGACAAATTAATAGCCGAGTTAATAGCGAGTGAGGTTTTTCCAACCCCTCCCTTTCCACTTACAAAGGCTAGTGATTTTACCATCTGACTACCAACCTTCCTGTCTAGATAAATTTGTCAAAAAATTCTCGACAACAGACACTTTAGCAAAATCAAGACCATCCTCCAAAACTTTCAAGCCAGAGAAAAACAGAATTTTCTTCCCGCCAGTCAGCAATTGCCGATAAAATTGATGGACACTTCTAACAAATCCATCTTAGTTAGAGCTATAAACAAATTTGGTATTTGAGGCTTCTCTAGTGCATTCTGCACGGCATTATAACTTTTGCCAACTTCAAGCGTATAAACGACGCTTACATTTGGCTTTTGCTCAAGACCATCTAATTTTAGCAGGACCGAGTTCAAAACATCAATGGAACCCTCATAATCAATAATTAATCTACCATTACCTAAATTGACGTCCTGGCTCTTTCTAAACAATGACGTGATGTTTGAATCCAACCCTGACTTAAATAGTGACGCCAAATCACCAGTGAGCGTGTCTGCAATAACTCTGTTAGGCAGGGCATCACTGATGGCTGGCAGGAAATTAGCTAGCTTCTTAGATAGGGTAGTTTTTCCAGAATTTTCAGGGCCACAAACTAAGATAATTTGGCTTGCATCAAAATCTTTATTTTTGCCTTGAACAATTGTTCTGGTAAATTTCTTGATCACGTCAGGCATTTCAATGCTGGGTTCAACACGCCATAATTTATTTATGGTCTTACCACTAAACCCAAGTATCTTCATTTTTGAGTCAGTCGTAAGGGAATGCTTTTCGATTGGCGCAATAGATAGTGCACTGTCGAATAACGACTGGAGCTCTGCAGCTATCCGGGTGAATTCAGGGGCTATATCCGCACGATTAAACAATTTAAGTGCGGCATCAGCCACGGGTTCGGCGGAGACTTGGGAGAAATCTGCATCAACAGGATTACTTACTGCGTTGTATTTTTTAACCTCAACATCAATAATTTTTGAAAAGCTATGATTACCACTACCAGCTTCAACCCTAGGAGCCGAATTTGCATCTCGGCGCGCTTTGCGCATTTCTAATACTTGCAAGTTAGCGGCCTCAACTCGGTCGGGATCGTTTGTCGCTGTTATTTCGATCAGACCATCCCGGCGCTCAGTAGATAAAATGAGGGCGTCAGGTCCTAATTTTCTTTGCACTTCTTCCATTGCGAGAGACGTATCGGCAGCACTAAATTTTAATTCTGGCATAACATAAGCTCCAATCTAAGATATTTTTGATTATTCAACCGCATCAAAACCTCCAACTGTGAAAGCAATTTCAACACTACGATCTTCAGGTAATTCCATAAAGCTCAAGACATTTACTGAAGGAAGTTGAGACCTTACAAACTTCGCAACATGTTTACGAATTTGTGGCGCTACAATAAGGAACACGGGCTTACCCTCTTTATTAAATTCTTCTGAGGCTTCATTAAGGTTCGAAAGTATCTTTTTGGCAAGGTTTCCCTCAAGCAGAAGCATTTTCTCCTCTGGGTTTTGTCGGACAGTGGTTAAGATCATCTGTTCCAATTCAGGGGCAAAGGTAATCAGGGGAACAGTATCCTTAAACTTTATCAATTTCTGAATGAGTAATGGCACGAGCCTGGGCCGTATTTTTTCTGCAATATCCTCATTGTCCATCTTTTGCACATTCATCGAGCCTAAGCTTTCAAGAATTAACCTCAAATCAGAGATAGGAATGCCTTCCTCTAAAATACACTTCATAATGGAAGTTAATTGATTGAGAGGCATAATCTTTGGGACGACAGTTTCGACTAGGTTAGGGTACGATAATTGTAGATTATCTAGCAACTCCTGTACCTCTTCCTGGCCCAGCAGGTCGGACGCATAACTATTTATTATTTGGCTTAGGTGAGTGGTCAAGACATCATCTGGCTCAACTATTACGTAACCTTTCGCTTCAGCGTCAGCTTTTTGTTGACCATCTATCCAATAGGCATCAACACCAAAAGCCGGTTCTTTTACCTTTACACCAGACAGTTCTAAGTTGGTATTATCTCCTGGGATCGCTAGTTTTTTATCTGAGAAGATGATGTCATCTGCAACGATTTTCTGACCAATTTTTATTTGATACTGAGACGCTTCCAAGTTCAAGTCATCACGGATCCGCACACCAGGAATTATAAAACCTAGCGCCTTAGAAATTTCTTTCCTCAAGCGAGTTACCTTTGGCACTAGGTTGTCAGCATTACCCTCGTCGACTAACGCAACCAGGCTGTATCCAATATTGATTGAAACTTTAGATGCGTCTTTGACGTCAACTAGCCCAAACTCGCCATCTTCGACTGTATCATCAGCCTCAAGGGCCGTGACTTCATTTGACGCTGTTAAGGCCTCCCTCTTTCTTGAATTCCATGCAAGAAAGGCAGTTATTAAAGAAAAGCCAATAAAGAGCATATTAGGCATGCCAGGCACTAAGCCTAAGGCGAGCATGACTAGCGACGTTGGCAGCCATGCTGCCGATAAGTTGACCTGTCGTGTTATGTGCTCCGACATGTTTTCGGATGAGGAGACGCGCGTAACGATGATGGCAGTGGCGATTGAGAGCAAAAGTGAGGGGATTTGTGCCACCAGCCCATCACCTATTGAAAGCAAGATATAATTTTCTGCTGCCTGACTTATGCTTAAGTCGTGCTGCGCAATCCCAATTATTAGACCGCCTAAAACATTGATAGCTAAGATCAGGATACCAGCAATGGCATCACCCTTAACAAATTTTGACGCACCATCCATTGAGCCGTAAAAATCTGCTTCCTTCGATACATCTGACCTTCGCTCTGTTGCCTCTTCAGGCGTTAAAACGCCTGCGTTCAAATCTGCGTCAATAGCCATTTGCTTTCCGGGCATAGCGTCGAGAGTGAACCTGGCCGATACTTCAGAAACTCGACCGGCACCCTTTGTGATAACAACTAGATTAATAATGACCAAAATTGCAAAAACAAACAGCCCGACAGTGTAATTTCCAGCGACGATAAACTCCCCAAAAGCTTGAATGACCTGACCCGCCGCATCCGCGCCAGTGTGTCCTTCAGACAGAACTATTCTAGTGGATGCTACGTTAAGACCTAGCCGCAACACAGTTGCCAAAAGTAGCAGGTTGGGGAATGAAGAGAAATCAAGGGGGCGGTGTGTGTGGAGGGCTACCATCAGAATTAATAGGGATATCTTTGAAGTTGAAAACAAAGAAGAGATCCAAAAAAACTACTGGCAAAGGTAGGACAAGCATTCCAACCAAAGCGAGAATGCCAACAGGTAGCAGTGAGCCTGACATTTTTTTTATGTCGCCCAATGAAAAACCTATGGTCTGGGTCTGTTGCATCGATAGAACTCTCAAACATGTCAATTAAACGACAATTTAACTCATTATTTTTAAACGATTAAAGTTGGTAAAATCATATTTAAAACCGTTGGGTAATATTAAAGCATAAATCGTGCCATCATAATTTTTTGCAAAAAATAGAAAGTGTTTAAGTGAACGTTATTTTTCTAAATATTAGTAAATTTTTTCTGGCACAGTAATTGCTTACTTTGACCGACATGAATTTTTAAAGGATAGACATCATGCGTTTAACAACCATCGCGAAGCCAGCAATCTTTGCTGCCGCCAGTATTCTGGTGACCGCTTGTGAACTACCGGTAACGAACAACGTTCAAGCTACGGGTCAAGCACAGCAGAGCGCTCTGCAAAATACTCAGGCGATCACTAATGAAATCGCACTCGCAGAATCTCCAGATTATTATGACTCGAAGATTTTTGCTACGGGCTTCTCCGCTATAGCCATCCAACCGTCAAAGAATTTGAACCAGAGAAGGCTAATGGCGATCCGAGCTGCAAAAATTGATGCCTACCGAGTTTTGGCAGAACAGATTTACGGCGCACGGCTAGATGCTAAAACAACGGTCGCAGAGGGAATGTTAACTTCCGATGTTTTAAGTTCTGCAGTACGCGGGACAATAATGGCTGCAGAAACAGTTACGATTGAACCTAAAGGAAACGATACCTACACGGTAGTACTCTCTATCAGTCGTAGCCACTTGGAACGTCTAATTAAAGTCTATCAGCAGGGACGTGGTTAAAAACTGCGATTAAAGCCAATGTCTAACCTCAAGATACTGATCTCAGTAATCGCCATAATGCTAGCAAGCCCCTCCACTGCCGACGAACGGCTAGTGGAGGCGGATGGCACCGCAATGAAGACCGCTGAGATGCCTAATCACGTCTTCGAAGCCAGGGCGATTGCCAACGCCCTGCAGTCAGTCGTAGACACTGGAGCACAGTATCTGGATAGTTTCTCGTTGGTTGAAAATGGCCAAGTATTATTTGACCAGGTCTCCACAAAATCCAATATAAAAATTGCAGGCTACAGGGTTGTGTCCACCAAAGACCATGGCAAGAAGATATCCGTGCGCCTCCAAGTACTTCTGCTGCCCCTGGGTGGTGATGCAAATGCGCCTACTTGCCGGCAGCCCAGTGACTTGGGCATAGCTTTGACTTGGCAGGGTATATCAGTGCGAAAGTCGCTACCTTTTTGGATGCAAATTGATGGGAAATCTATACTCCGCCAAGTCACAGCCCAAGTAAATGCCGACGGTAAATTTAAGGTAAGTCCTGGGGCCTCCAACAATAGTTCGGACGCATCCAGCTATTCTTTATACGAAAAACCTAGTGACAGTCAGAGTTCTAACACTAATCCGAAATACACAGCCTCTTTAAAGTTAGAGTTAGACATAATTAATAATTCCAATTTACTGGCGAAGTCTAAGACACTTATAATCACAGCTAAATCTGATTTATCCAGAAAAACTCAATTGATTAACTCAACAGAACTACAAGCAGACATCGAGTTTGATAAGCGAGGGCTTTATGCGGGAACGCAATTTTCAGGACGTAAAAATTTGGAGAATATCCAAAATGATATTAGCGCTTTAGCGCAGCGTGCGGTGGCTGAGACGTTGCAAGAATTAGAATGCAAAAACTTTAGAAGCCCAATCAAATATAAAAGTAAAACCTTGAGCATCGACTTCGGCCTCCGAGACGGACTGCTCGAAAGTGATATTTTTAGTTCGGCTGAACCAGGGATGAAGCAATATTACTTTACAGTTAAAGAGATGAAAAATAATTCAACAACGCTTTATGCATTATCTAGAGATACAAAAGCTAAACTGTTCGATGGATTGAGCATTCAGTTATTGGAACGCTTCTAATGAAAATCTTTTTTAGTAATTGTAATTATTATCTTTGGCTTTTTTCAGACCCAAATGCTCTCAGCAGAGGGAAAATTACTTTATGGATCAGATCTCAAAGTAATCGCCAAAAAGTATCTGGCTGACGAAGGCATTTCCAACAAAATATTAGTATCAGATAAAAGAGCATTTTTCCCATGTGCAACGCAAATTTATATCTCACCAAAAAATGAAAATAATTGGAACACCTTAAATGTTTCCTGCGGTAGCCCCGCAAGCTGGTCAGTTGCCCTGCGCACGCAGGAGAGCTTTGGTGCGAGTGACGGCGAAGCTGCCACAGAAACACCAGATTCAGTAAAAATAGTTTTTACCAGTCGAAATATTCCAAAAGGCACAGTAATTCAGCAAGACGATTTAATGATGCAGTGGGCCAGTTCTCGGTCGTCACGTGGCGCCTACATAACGATTGAGAATATAGTTGGACACAAAGCTAAAAGAAATATGGCGAGAGACACAGTAGTTAAATCCCAACATATACTTCCCAATAATGCCGTAAATAAGAATGACACCATACTAATAGTTTCAAGTTCATCCGGATTAAGTATCACCACTTATGGAGAGGCCCTCTCAAACGGAAAATTAGGTGATATGATTTTAGTAAAAAATCTGTCTTCTAATAAGAAATTCAAGGCAGTAGTGACTGCAGAAAAAAAAGTTACACCAATAACTAACATAAATTAGACTTTCGTCGTTAAGTTATTCGAGAGGGGTACTAGTTATGATTAATTCAGTAAGTAATAATATACCAACCACTACTGTGAACGTAAATGACAGCTCTAAGATGAGCCCTACAGTAGACAGACAGGTTTCTGACCTGCCGACCACGGAAATCGTAAACAGGCTAGATAGCAAGGATCTTACTATAAAAGATCAAGTTAAACAGCTCGCTGACGAACCTCCAGTGGACAAGAGTTTGGTGAACCAGATAAAAGCCAAAGTTGAGCAGGGTATCTACCCTATTGACCTTGATCTTGTTACACAAAAGATGTTTGAAAGTTTCCAGGAAACTGGAAGCAAGTAAAATGGATGAGAACCGGCATTTGTTCCTGGATACATTGGAACAAATGAAAGAGTTGCTGGGAGGTCCCGACGTTGAGTCGAGGGCCGAAGACCCGTTTATGACTAAAATTATTTTGGAGTTTTACCAGCTGATAGACGAATATGCTGTTGAGCAAAGCTCTGACTTAGACGCACCAGAAGACACTGAAGTAATAAAAGATATACTAAATAAATTGGCGTCTAAAATCGAGATCATAGAAAACTATAATACTAAGAACCTAAATAAATTAAAATTTCTATCTGACGTGTCGCCCAAAAAGACTTAACTACTTTGGTATTTCCAGAAAAATTACTGTCGCTTCTTCCTGATACGTAATTCGATCCTCGACTTCGATTAGGTCTTCGATTTCGGATATCATCTCACTCACAGTCTCATTGCCAAACGCTTGAGAAATCAGAAGCCAAGTGTAGGCCATCTGTAAGTCTGGCTGAATAAACAGATTATAGTATGTATTACCCAATCTTTCTGAGGCATTTTGGTCACCCGCCATGGCCTTAGCAGTCAATTCTATTACTATTTCTTCAGCCACTACTCCGACGAGGTCATCAGTCACTATATCGCGCACATCGTCAACTAAAGCCAATGCCGGCTCGCTGCCACCCAGCGATGCGCGCCAGCCCCAATAGAGTGCTCTTTTGTAATTTGTAGGGCTTCCCAAGCCCTTAAAATACAAAATAGACAAGTTGTGCTGAGAGGTAGGCTCGCCTTGATCAGCAAGAACTGTAAATAGCTCAAATGCTGTTTGAAAATCTTTTTTAAGTTTTTGATAGCATTTACGAAAACCTCAGAATCCTCTCCAACTAGTTCAGCTTGCGCATCCGCAGAGCTAGCTAAAAACATTACTGCAGAAATAAGAGGGAATATTGTACGTATCATGTTGATGCCACCATAACTAATTTCAACTCCAGCAACCTTGTGTTCTTTGACCCACTCGTTTGATACACTGTTACCTTGGGTCTTTCATTATCTTTCTTAGTAAACTTAATAGAAATCGATTGAGGGAGGAATACCCCTGCCCGCTCCAACATTTCTTTAGGTTGATCATCAAATGCATCTAAGAAACGCTTATCCACCCAAGTTCGGGCAAGCGCCTGACCCAATATGTCAGGCAAAAACTCCTGAATTTGGGCCTCACTCTCTAAAATTATGTCTTGCTCATCAAACCTGGTTAGATCGTATTCAGGCAGTATTTCTCTTTTCTTTTTTGCGAAAAGTGCTGGCATAAGTTTAGCAGGTGCAAGCGACGCTAAAAACCGTTTCAATTAACACTTCCCATAAACATGACTACGTTTCCAATAATTGAAACTTCAGGGTATCTTAGTGACAACAGTGAATAAAGTATTTCATAAATTCTATAATAACTATTTAGTAATATATCAAAAGTGTATACGGTACTTTAATGGTGAACAGTCAATGGTACGAGAAGTAATTTAGTCAGTGGCGCATTTTAAATGACAGTGATGTATTCTAAGCTGGTTGGGACTTCTGAGGCAGCTACCCGCCTCAAGAAAATGATATCGATGGTGGCACCATCTAGCTCTGCGGTTATCATTCAAGGTCAGACAGGCGTGGGCAAGGAGCTCGTAGCTGAAAGCCTTCACGAGGTGAGCCGTCGAAAGGGTAAGTTCGTAGCAGTTAACTGCGCCGCTATACCGCGTGACTTAATGGAGGCAGAGTTATTTGGATATGAAAAGGGTGCCTTCACTGGAGCCTTAAAAACTACGCACGGGAAGTTTGAACAAGCCGACAAAGGTACTCTGTTCCTCGATGAAATTGGGGACATGAACCTAGACTTACAATCAAAATTACTAAGGGTCTTAGAAAACTCTAATGTAACTAGGGTCGGTGGGCGAACAGATATACAATTGGATGTACGAATTGTTTGCGCCACTCATAAAGACCTCAGTGAACTAGTGTCACAAAATAAGTTTCGTGAAGATTTATTGTTCCGACTGAATGTGTTCCCAATACAGGTCCCAACACTCAAGGAGCGGCTGGACGACATACCTGAAATAGTTTCTCACCTTCTTAAAAAAACAATTAAAAGCAACTCAGCTGGTAGCGAGATAAGGTTTCAAGAGAGTGGGCTTAAGGCACTAAAGTCGCATGACTGGCCAGGAAATATAAGAGAATTAAAGAACATATTAGAACGTGCAAAGGTTTTTTTCCCTGGCCAAGACATAGGCCATGACCAAGTAACTCAAACACTTCTAGGCTTCGACCAAAATGCATTTTTTCAAGATGTGGAAGAGGTCGCAACTATTTGGAGTGCGATGGACGACCTAGGTGGGTCAGAGCGTGGTCACGACGAATTACAGCAAACACCGCCGTCACCCTCAGATTTCTCAAGGTTATTCGATGTTAACAATAGCGTCGATATTCGAAAACTTCTCAGGGACATAGAAATTGTATTAATAGAAAAAGCGCTTGAGCGGAATGCAAACAATACAAGCGAAGCGGCAAAAGACCTCCACCTCCAAAGAACAACATTAATTGAAAAAATTAAAAAATATGGGCTTTGAGACTAATAAGATTTGTTCCAGCCATCTACTAACTGAGTGAGATACTCTGCTGAAGTGGTTGAGGAAGTTACCGTCTTCTCCATCGCAGAAAACTGCTTAGTGTACTGGCTTTGAAGGAGTAGTTCCCTCTGATCAATTTTATCAAGCCGCAATTTTAGGTTGTCACTTCTTTCTTGATACAGTGTGACGACAGTATTGTGGATACTTGAAGTGGCTTGCGCCTCAGCAAAGAAGTTGGACAATTTTGTTTTGGCACTTCTGCCCACGTAAATGTCAAAGTCACCTGGAGTATTACTATCTGCCTGGAATAGAAATCCTGGGTAATCGGCCGTAGAAAAGGAAAACTTAGTGCCTACCGCCGCCGAAGCTAGCGTTTTTTCAGAATTAGTTGCGCTGTGTGATAACTTATTGCCAGTGTCTGCGAAAGTATGTTTGCCTTGCGGTACCTTCGATGTCGCGGTTGAGAAAACGTAGACACTGGGGTCACTCGCATAAGACTTATCTTGGGTAAGGGCGGAAAACTTGTCTGGCGTGTTCCTAAATGTCCGATCAAAGGTGGTCTTGTCAAAGGTATAAGACCCATCAATGGCCGTCTTAATACCAAATTCCACAAAGTATATGTCAGCGTCTCCATACCCCGTAATTGGCGACGTCATAAAGTTCATAAACTTTTGCTTGGCGCCTCTCAGAAAAGAACTTTGAGCTAAGTCGCCATCTTCGTCACCAACCTCGTCGACAAACCCAAGTGCATTTATATCTGCCTTATAGGCATTTAACTCTGCAACCAAGTTTTCAACTGTCTTTTGGATTTCAGTTGTTGATTTTTTTACGTTAATCGACTGGACATCGGCAGTATTTGCAAGCAGCTTCACCTGCAGCCCGGGAATGATATCAGTAACGGTGTTGCTCGAGCGGACGAAGTCTTGTCCATTTAACTTAAAACTAGCATCAGTAGAGGCTTGAGTTATACTACCTGCTCCGGCATTTGCCGTCTGCCACCGACTGTCACTAACCGAGCTGGATATTCTGAACCCGTTCGTTGAGCCTGTTTCGCTAGTAAAAATGACTGAAGTATTTGTCGAGTTAGAGTTAAGCTGCACCAATTCCACATTTATCCCAGCGACATTGTTCAATTCCTGTACAAGCCCGGCCAAAGACTTTCCAGAAAGAACAACTTCGTGGCTTCTTGCGGGGCTTGACGCAGTAAAGTTGTTAGAGGTTGTATTATTTCCAAATTCTATAGTTATCGTCTGGTTAACGGTACTACTCGACGCAGCTCCCGCATTATCAACCCGATAAACCATTGGCTTAGCCAATACTATATGGCTAATTGTATGACTGCTCGCTGTGACTTTAGTGGCATCAGCAATGCTTGTTTCCATGAACCGTGAATCCGGTGATTGGCTCACCGCGTGGTGGGTACTTGAACTCAAGCCTTTTATAGTGGTCTCACTTATCTTTGCACTGGACTTCAAGGCAGCCATCCCTGAGATCATGGCGTCTACTTTTTCTTTTTTAGCTGTGACGATCTCCTTGGCCGGGGCAATTGCGGCGTCGACAATAGCATCCACGATGACGGGAATATTATAGCCCGAACCCCGCTTATTGATCATACTTACGTAGTCGTTACTTATCGTCTCGCCCATCACAGCACCTCTTGTAATTTAACGACCAATTTCACAATAAATTTAGATTAATAAGAAATTTCAATTTCAATCCGGCGATTTTCTTCTCTGCCACTCGAAGTTCCATTGTCCGCCAGGGGATCCGTTTCACCCTTACTAACTGCTGACATGCGGCCACCAGAAACCAAACCAGTCTCCTCTATGGCCTGCACGACACTTGCCGCTCGACCCGCGGCCAGGTCCCAGTTATCGCGGAACTTACCATTAGAAATCGGGATGTCATCTGTGTGGCCTGTCACGGTAATCTTACTGTCCGGGCTCATGGCAGCTAAGTGCAATCCGATCTAAAATCTCTTGGGCATCCACCGTTAGGTCAGCAGTGCCAGACGGGAAGGCTCCACCGGCGCCGACAGATATGAATACACTACCCTCGCGTTGCTCAACCTCAATAAGACCTTGGTCAATCTGCTCTTTTAGTGCGACCGTTAGCTCTTCAGTCGCCTGAGAAGCATTTCGAAGCTTTTCTCCTAGTTGATTTTCACCTACTTGATCTGAAGATCCGCCCTGGTTGGTGCCGTCTTGTGGAAAAGTTTCGTCCAGGGAGGCT
Organism: uncultured Planktomarina sp.; assembly: GCA_905182535.1. Taxonomy (GTDB): domain Bacteria; phylum Pseudomonadota; class Alphaproteobacteria; order Rhodobacterales; family Rhodobacteraceae; genus Planktomarina; species Planktomarina arctica. The sequence continues at coordinate 38,224 of CAJJBZ010000011.1, read as the reverse complement.
GCCAATTCCTGAAGCTCAGCCTCTAGCCCGCCGAAGAGGACTTCGCTCTCAGATGAACCGGCCGCCTGGCGAGCCTCCGCGAGTGCGGCCATCGTCTCCTGGATCATACTTTTTATTTCTTCCTGCTCCAATTTCTCCTTGGGAAAATTAATCACAACATTTTCACCGAGGGTCTCAATTTTCACCTCGCCACTGTCGATAGCCTTCTTCAGCTGCTGGGCCAGCTCATTCGCATCGAGCGACGCAGCGCTCTCACCACCCTGACCATCAAAGTCAGAAACCTTCTTCTTGTCGGCCTCACCACCGTCGGGGTTGTCTTCTGTTTTTGTTTTCAACTCCAGCTCAGGGTCTTGGAGTGTGGTAGTTTGCTGGCGAAGGGTCTCGGTCACGGACGGCGTTGGGTTGGGGCTAAAGTTTAAAGAGATGACGGTTGTACCCTTGGGCTGCTCCACAACTGGCACAACTTTTTGTACGCCAAAAGCCTCACGCAGTGAGCCTGAAATTTGCTTAAATTTTGGGACGTTGAATTCCGCAAATGATAAAATAAGAACGAAGAAGGCCATCAACAGGGTCGCCATGTCGGCAAAGGTTGCCATCCACGCTGGCGCGCCCACTGGTGGGCACTTGGGGCACTCCTGCTCCTCTTGTTCTTCTTCGTTTGTTGCTTCTTCAGCCATTATAAATCACTTCGCCCTAAACTCTATGCCGCAATTTCAAATTTAGCTTGCAGCTTAGGTGGCAGGGTGGCTGCCATTTGATCTTGGATATTTCTTGGGCTGTCGCTACGGGCTATGCCGCGCAAACCTTCCAAAACAAATTTTCGGTAGTTAACTTCAAATTCAGTGAAGCCCTCAAGCTTCTTGACCATTGGATTGAACATCACGTTAGCGACAAACGCCCCATAGAGAGTGGTCAAAAGGGCAACCGCCATCGCGGGACCAATTGACTTGGGGTCACCCATGTTACCTAACATCAGAACTAGGCCAATCAGAGTGCCTATCATGCCCATCGCCGGTGCCAGGTCTACCCAGCTGTTCACACAGCCCTGCATGCTTGCGTGACGAACCTTCATGGCGTCGATTTCTGCTTCCATCTGACCTACGAGTTTGGCTTCATCTGCCCCATCCACCAGTAATTGCATACCTTTTGCAAAAAACTTGTCGGGAGTCTCTTGCCCTTCGAGGGCCATCATACCGTCTTTCCGCGCCATGGATGCTAATTCAATCATTCGTTCGATCATACCTTCCATTGGCTTGACAGGTGGAAAAAACGTCTTACCCATCGCGCCAAAATGTCCTAGAAAGACCGCTAGGGGTGCTTGGTACATCACAGCGAAAAATGTCCCACCTATAACGATCAGGATAGAGGCGGTGTCGACAAACGGCCCAAGAGCACCACCTGCTAACATGGCGCCGATGATCATACCACAGGCTCCGATAAGTCCGACGATTGAGGCTATGTCCATAGTTTAAATTCCCTAGAAAGAATTTATATACAAGATTTGTACCATTCGATATACAACTGGTAAAAAAATGGCGTTAAGTCACTATTTTTATGAGCCCCACGTTGGAAGTAGAGTGATGTATAAATATTTCATTAGTGCCATAATCATTTCGCTTTACATGTCGGGCCCCACTGCCGCCCAATTTATAGCAAGGCAACACACCGTTAAGGACTTAAGCTCTGGCACGACGTGGCTTCGTTGCTCAGTGGGTCAAGCATGGGATCCTGCATTTGACACATGCACGGGCGAGATAGTCAAACTCGATCAAACTCAAATTAGCTTTGCTATTAAGGAGGCAAAGCGCCAACTTGGGGGTAACTGGCGCCTGCCAACCCGCGATGAGTTAGAGGGCCTCGTATGCGACGCCTGCCCTCCGCCAAAAATTAACTCTAAATATTTCCCAAATGTTTCTCCTGAGGCGTATTGGACCAGCGATAAGAACGTACTGAACCCCAAAACATTCTGGTCAGTAAACTTCATGACTGGCCATTCATATTCGCGATTTTTCCCATATCAATTTCTACCAGTTTTACTAGTTGAAGCCGATTGAGTAAATAGAGTGGCCAAAATGCGGTGTTTCACGGGCTTCTGAATAGGAATGAAAGGCGTCAAATTAATCTGGCAAGCGTCAGAATAATCACGAAACCACACACCACCGCAGCAGAAACCTCAATCACTTGGGTTTTGGCATTTTTTACGTTTGCCATATATGTCGCAGCGATTTTACTTAGCCTATCGTTATAAATTTGAGTTGCCATTTGGTATGAGTTCAGCAAGTCCGGAGCCAGGTCTGACAAGTGAAGGCTCTTCAATTCAATAGAGTTAGACGATCGAAGAATATACTCAATTTCCTCAAGGCCTGACGATGTCAGGTTGACCGACTTCGGGACAGGAACCCCCCTAAATAAAAGAAAACCATTCTCAGGGTAGATGGCGGGTAAGGCATTAATAGGTAGGGAATTTGCGAACAAGCAAAAGCAATTCAGTTCCTCAGTTGTGAAAAATCTATTAGGAATTTCATAGCTAGAAATTTGTTGGTCGTTGAAGCTAACCAAAGTATCTACGAGCTTCAGAGCAAAATCTGCTTCCTGCCTCTGGAGGTCGACTTCAGCTTCGACAACTGACGGCTCACTATTTTCATGGTCAGTCGTAGTTTTTTTTTCGTCTTCCACCACAACCATTACCTCCGTTTTACAAACTATTCCTTCTTAGGGCTAAAGCAAGATAAAATATTCAGTTTATAAGTTCAGCCAGCCATAAAAAATACGGCTGGCTGAACTTGTTGTTATGTCAGGTTTTTAGGTCTGCAGGAGAGCGAGCATGCCCTGCCCCTGCGCGTTCGCCTGTGCGAGCATCGCAGTACCTGCCTGTTGCAGGATCTGACCCTTTGCGAGCTCAGTTGTCTCGCCTGCAAAGTTTACATCCATCTTAGATGCAACGTCCAACTGGTAGCCCGCATCCAAACTGCCCATGTGAGACATAATATTTGAGACTTTGTTGTACAGATTACCAGCCGTGATGTTCATGGTGTCCACGGTAGACTTAAGCGTTAGCAGAGCAAGAGCTGCCTCAGGAGATCCTGAGCCAACATCTGAACCAGCCAATGCTATTGGACCAGCTACTGCACCTAAAGCAGTACCAATTGCAACTGTATCGCCAGTAACGGTGGCGCCCTTAGTGATACTTGTAACGGTCTCAAAAAATGAGCTAGATGTGGTTACAGCGCTAGTAGCTACTGTCAAGGTAATCGACTCAGTTAATGCCTTTCCGTCTACGCCTGTACCTGTAATTGTAAATAAAGTACCGGCAGTCATGGCAGTGGTCCCGCCGTTTGTGAATGTGATCTGACGCGCGGCTCCAGTCATATCGCCACTACCCGCAATTAAAGCAACATCCGCACCTACCGCAGGGGCGCCTGCTGCTAGGGCCGCTGAAAAAGCGTCAGGATCTGCAGCAGTGGCATCTCTAGCACCGGCTGATGTCAAGTGTTCGTTGAAGACCGCACCGCCGACCGCTAACGCACGCGAAGCACCTTGTTGGCTGGCATGAGCAGCTACTACGACAGCAGCATCGGATGTCGAAGTATAAGCAGTACCGGCTCCCGCAGAACCAGCCTTATCAATCTTCAGGTAAATAGAATCGGTAGACGTGTTAAATCCTAACGCAACTTCAGGTATCTTAAAGGCCGGAAGCGCAATATCAACATTTGTAGTGTTTCTGCCAAAGCTCATGTCATTAGCTTTGGCCGTTGCGCCCACGATGCCATTGCCTTTCCACTTAGCGTCTACAGTAATGCGGGACATTTCAGCGAGCAAGTTTGTTGCCTCAGTAGACAGGGCTGACGTATCTTGGGCAGTGTTGAAGCCATTCGAACCTAACGCATGAATTTCTTCCAGGCGAACAACAATGTCGTTCAACTGAGCAAGGATCGTTTGTCACCATTTCAATAGACTGCAGAGCCTCAGTACCGTTCTGCATGCCAACTTTAAGGCTGGCAGATTCAGCTTTCATACCGAAAGCTACGGCAGTAGAGGACGTACGGTCACCAGGAGAAATATTTTGCTCGCCACTGGCGAGACGTTGCATGCTCTGAGACACTCGCTCAGAATTCTGGTTCAATTGGTTTTGCACACGATAAAATGCGCCGCCCGCGTTAATACTTGTCATTTCAATCTCCCTTAAACTGGTGGGCTGTTGTGCCCTCAAGTAATTTAACGTCAGACAAACAAAAATGTTTAGGAATTAAATACCCATACCCCCAGAACCTGTCAAAATAATGACACTCAGCAGGTGTCAAATATAAATTTTGGAACCTCCGTAAGCACATGTTAACATGTAAATACTTAGGGAGAAAAATGATGAAACTCGACTTCAATATTGGAATTGGCCAGCGGCAGGGCCTGACCCTAACGGTCCAAGTACAGCAAGCCATAAAGCTATTGCAGATGACCAATCTTGAGGTCAACGAATACATTGAGGAAAACTTTTCAGTTAACCCATTTGTCGAACTAACAGATCAGATATCACGCGATAAGGCATCCAGTAGCCCCGACACCAAACCCGACACGGCATCAACAGCCAAAACGCTGGAGGAAAGCCCCTTCGCTTCCGAAGCTAAAAAGACAAAAACCGAGATAGAAAACCAATTTGAGACCGGTGAGAGCTTCAAGACGAAGAGTACAGTGTCAAAGGAGCAAACAGACTTCGATCCAATCCAGCTCATAAAAGCTCACGAGAAGTCACTATACGTCCACTGCGGAGACTACATAGACCGCCTGAACCTCTCGCAACAGCAACTAATTGCATTCAGATTTATAGAAGAATTAGAGCCGACAGGTTGGATCGACGTCGACATGTCAGAAGATATTGCGCGGCAGACGTCCGTGGATGCCGACATTGTTGAGGGCGTTCTGGACACCTTACAAATGATAGAGCCAGCTGGGTTATTTTCGCGAACTCTTGCAGAGTGTTTAAGATTACAGGCCGCAGACGCAGGATTTCTAGATGGGACACTAGGAAATATTTTAGGCAACCTGCACCTGCTGGGAAGCGGAAAATTTGATTTATTAAAACGACGGTGTGGATGCAGCGACGAGAGCCTCTCAGAAAATTTAAAAATAATTAAGTCTCTAAATCCAAAACCTGGACTTCAATTTTCGTCTGAGGCGATTAACATACGCGAGCCTGACTTAAAAATTACAAAGAGTGGTGGCGGTTGGTTAGTCACCCTAAACAAGTCAACACTGCCAAGCGTCGTAATAGACAAAGGCTACGCAAAAACTGTTCGAAAAACCAAAATGGATGTCGAGCAAAAGGAATTCATTAAAGAGAAAATAGCTGAGGCAAACTGGCTCAAAAATGCCCTCCAGAAGCGAAATGACACTATGCTCCGCGTCGGCGCCGAAATTGCAAAGCGGCAGACCGAATTTCTAGAGAACGGTCCAAGCTTCATCCAGCCTATGGTGCTACGGGACGTCGCAGAGGCTGTGGAGATGCATGAAAGTACTATCAGTCGCGTGACTACCGGATCTCTCATGGAGACACCTCAGGGAACTCTAGAGCTGAAGTCATTTTTCAGTGTGAGCTTAAAGTTAAATGACGATCAAAGTTCTCAGTCATCCGCGGCGGTAAAGTTTAAAATCAAAAAGATGATTGAAGGTGAAAGACCCCAAAGTCCAATTAGCGACGATGAGATTGTGGAGACACTAAAGGCCGGCGGGATAAACGTTGCGCGCCGGACCGTAGCTAAGTACCGGAAGGTCCAAAATATTCCCGCGTCATTCATGCGGAAGCGCCAAAGCACATTGGCAGGAATGCTGTAGCCATAGCCCTAAGGGGATAGCTTAGTTAAAGAAAATTTTCTATTCTTGGCTATCATCAATTGATTTCTCAATCGTCTTTTTAATGTTTACTTTTCTTTTTATAACATTTCTCTCGTACCTAATTTTATTATTAGGATCGATCCTTTTAATAGCTAAGCTAACATCAATTTCATTTGCCGCTGCTATTGTCATGTAGTGGTACTTATCTTCATACATCGTGAAAGAACGCATTAAATTATTTTGCGCACGATTTACATAAATAGCCAACATAATAGCAGTCGCGATAAACAAATAAATATTAACAACAAAGGTAAGCAGATACATAATCGATACCACAGCAAGAGGTGGGTAAAGGCGATATTTGAGCAACCACAAGGGCGGCAGCATCCACGCCAACGGGTCAGGCCTGAAGCTTAAAATATCACATTTTCCTGCTCTATCTCTATAAATTTCAAAATTTTCGTAACTCTGGAAGTCGCCATATGTGTGCTGACTAAAAGCAGTTAAGACAAACTCTGTTTCATTTTTTGTAGAGTAACCGAAAGCGCTCTTGATTGGGTGCTCAATCAAAATATCAAATAAAACTCCATTTCGATAGAAAGTCAGGAGCCATTTAGCCTCCTCACCTCGGTCCTGAAGGAACGTACTGCGCAATCGCTGCGGTCCATCCAGGTAGGCCTTGCCGTCTATAGCCACCAGAATGTCATCTTCATTCAAGCGCTTCACATAATCCTGAACTGTGATGCCACCAACTGCGATTTTTAAAAGGAAACCTTGCTGGTCAGCTTCATTAGCAACGACTTCTTCGCCACCATCAGGATTTTCAGGATCCTCATTTAGGTCATCGTTCATCAGAATTTCAGGAAGTTTGTAGCTGGCTTAGGCTTAACCTTTTTCCGGACTAACTTCTTCTTTGCCGCTGCCACCGCCAGTCGGTTCATCTCGAAAATCTTTGCCGCGATATCTTGTTGCAACATAATCAGCTTGTCTACCTTGTTTTCGAGCGCCTGGAATTGTCTATACGTTACGATGCTATCACCACTTTGACCAGCGTCATCTTGCTCATCGTCCACTTGCGAGAAAAATTTCTCCATATTTGAAATTTGTCCAACCATCTGACTAACCAATGAATTTTGGGTTTCCTCTGATTGCGCCTGGATGCTCTCCAGAGTTGTAGTTGCAAACTGTTGGATCAAGCTATCAACTTCACGAACTGTGAGCTTAATCGCCTTTGAATATTTAGACTCGGCGCCTGTAATGTCGTCCACGGCCTGCTGTGCCGAAGCTTTTAAATCAACTAATGAGGACTTAATTAGGTCCTGGTTTTCAGAGTTCTGCTTAATCAACTTCACAGACTCGTCTAGCGAGGCAACATTTTCTGTAAAAATGGCCAAAGCCTCAATCGAAACATTTGAGTTGGTTTTTAGGGTTCCAAGTGCCTTGTAATACATCATAGATGCGGCGGCCAGTGAGACGAGGCCGGCAACAATTGAACTGATAAAAATAATCATGACAGAGTTGTAAATTCGCTTGGCTTGAATATTAACAACTTCAAATTGCTCTCTTAGGTTGTGAAACTCTTCCGTCACCTCAGCAGCAGTGTCTGCCGCATCTAAGGCGACCTGAATACTATCCTGGATATTATCTTGTGGAGTTATCTTAGCAGCCATCTATCAAAACCTCTTGGACAATAACGAGTTCGCCTTCGCTTTGTGATAAGCACAATCTGTGCCAGTTGTTATAAAAACTGCCTGGCTAGGCAGAGATTTCGACTTAAAATTAAATTTTTTACATCCCCAGGGGCGGTTTTTATCATGGGTAACGTAAAAGTGTGAGCAATTAGAGCATGTTATTTTGGCCATAACACTTCACCAAACTTGACTACTATTCTCTGAATAGTAAAACGCATCGCGGCAAGCAACGATAAGAAAGCGCCAGAATACACTAAAACTCCTTTAAGAATATTATCATTTTCCATAAATATTTTAGCCTCAAAACCCAACCAAATTGATGCACCAAAAAAGGCTACCGACGAAATTAACTCGCCAGTTGATCTCCTACGTTTACTCATCTCACAATCCTTAAACTCATAGTTTTGCACCAAATTCATCATAGAGCAGATCACTAGGTATTTGTGGGTCTTCAAAGGATGGATTGGCGCCGCGCTCTAATTGAAGCACATAGGCTAAAACAGAAGCAACCGCCGAAAATAAATCTTCAGATACGTCGGCACCAATATCGCTCGTAAAGTATAGAGCCCTTGCCAACAACGGGCTGCGGACCCTGCTGATATTTGCCTTGTCTGCTTCATCTATAATACGCAGGGCCATAGGTCCCTTACCCATTGCGATGATATAGGGGGTATCTCGCATATCGGGAGCATACTTTAACGCCACAGCAAAATGTGTGGGGTTGGTAATAATAACTGACGCCTCGTGGACATTTTCTATAGCTTGAGCGCGCTGAGAGGCTTTCTGGCTCGCCTCCATTTGGAGACGCCTAATCCGAGATTTAACTTCGGGTGACCCCTCACTATCCTTTGACTCATCCCTCACATCTTGTACGTTCATACGCAATTTCTTTAGCCACTCGTGGCGACTAAATAAGTAGTCTGCTACACCTATAATAGCAAAAATGCCTACCAACGCCCCGACTAATGCCAAAAGAGACTGATGGAAAACTTTTATCCCATCATTCAAGTTTGAGCTGCTCAAATACAATATTTTAGGCAAAAACGACCAAATTATTAGTCCCGTCACTGAAATACAGAGCGTAACTTTCATTATTGCTTTGACGAGCTCGACCAGTCCCTTAACAGAAATTATTCTTTTCAATCCAGTGAGAGGGTTCAGCTTGCTGGGCTTAAAAGCAATGGCCTTGCTTGAAAAGTTAATAGACCCTGCAACAACAATTTGAGTGAATAGTACTGAAATAAAAATTGGGATCGCAAAGAGGGCCGCCCCACCTAAGATCAGATTGAAAGCTAAATCCGAACTAAAAACTCTCAAAACATTTAAGCCCTCGGGGTGATCCCACCTGAAAAGAGAAGTCCAGCTAGCCAGAATACTTTTTGAAAACATACCCAGACAAAAAAGAACAAATACACCCATCAAAGTTGATCCAAAAACAAACATCTCCTTGGATGTTAGGATCTTTCCATCTTCCTTAGCTTTTTCTAATTTTTTGTCGCTGGGGTCTAATGTTTTTTCTGCACCCTCATTCTGTTCAGCCATCTTTCTGCTCCACCAGCAACGACATTAGCAGGTCTATTATTTGCTGAATTAGGTCCTTGAAAGCAAACGCAAGGGCATCCACAGAAAAATACAGGATTATAAATGCGCCGATCAGCGTCATTGGAAAGCCAAAAGAAAATAAATTTAGTGTGGGGGCTGACTTAGTAATAAAACCAACCGCCACATTAACTAACAGCAACACAGCCACGACCGGCAACATTATAATTGCTGCCGCTTTAAACAATATTTCGCTAGCACTGAGCCCAGCGCTTACTAAGTCACCATATGTTGTGAATTCCCCAAGTGGGTAATATTCGAAGCTTTTGTAAAGCATTCCAAGAACTATTAAATGTCCATTAAGCGCAAAAAAAGTTACTATTAAAAACAGATAGAAAATTTGACTTATGACGGGCGACTGCCCTCCGGCAGTAGGATCGACTGTCGCGGCAAATGCCAGCCCTGATGTAGCGGCAATCTTTTCTCCAGCCAAACTTACAGCAGCAAAACCAATAGTCAGAACTAAGCCCACAGTCAGTCCAATAAATAGTTCCTGCATAATTATTAAAATCAACTTTGGCCCAAGCAGAACACTTTGGTCCGGAAAATCCAAGGTGCCCAGCACCCAGAAACCTAGGCAAAATGAAAATACAATTCTTATTTGTAGCGGCACCATTCTACCCCCAAAAAAGGGGGCGGAAATTAAGAATGCGCCTACTCTTAGGGAGGCAATCAATAACAAAATTAAAAAAGTAAATAATTCTTGTAATTCAAGTCCTGGTAGAGATCCTAATTCATTAACTATCGGTAACAAATCAGAGCCCCTTTCTGGAAATTTCATCAAAAATATAGGCAAAATAATCTGTCATTTGGGTGATAGTAAAAGTAGCCATAAACGACATTGCTAATAAAACGATGAATAATTTGGGGACAAAGCTCAGTGTCATCTCATTAATTGAAGTCGCAGCCTGGATCAGGCCAATGAACAAGCCAACTGATAAAGCCACTACAAGAATAGGGCCTGCCACAAGGATAATCTGCCAAAAAGCCATACTAAGATATTGAACGTTTTGATCAAAAATCATGGCGCTATCCCACTACAAATGTAGAGGCTAGTGACCCTATCATCATGGCCCAGCCATCAACCAATACAAATAGTAACAACTTAAAAGGGAGGGAGATTAGCATGGGCGAAAGCATCATCATCCCGAGGGACATCAATATGGAGGCGATAACGAAATCAATCACCAAAAAGGGTAGGAATATTAGAAATCCAATTTCAAAAGCTGTTTTCAACTCAGAAGTTATAAATGAAGGCAAAACTATTGATAGCGGAATAGCCTGAGTGTTTTCAAAGGGTCCAACACCAGCCATCTCTGCAAACATATTCATTGTGTCAGAACGCGTATTTGCCACCATAAATTCTTTCAACAAATCTGTTGCATTAGATAAAGCTAGTTGCGCTGATAGGGTACCTTCCAGATATGGATTTACTGCCGTCTCATAAATAATCTCAAAAATTGGGCTCATCACATAAAAAGTTATGAAGAGAGCAATGGCTATCAAAACTTGATTAGGGGGGGTCTGCTGAGTGCCCAGCGCCTGCCGCAGTATAGATAGAACTATGATTACGCGGGTAAATGCAGTCATTCCCAACACTATAGACGGGACAACAGTCAGGACTGTCATCAGTACTAAAATCTGCAATGAAAGCGAATATGAGGCCTCACCATTTTCGCCAACGGTGGAGCTCAAAGCAGGTAGCCCAAGCACACTAGCATCTTGGGAAAATGCCACCGACGCCACCAGATTAGTTGTGAACAAAATTAATATGAGGAGTTTAAGGCGTCCCATTAATTTTCACGCCCCACATGTAAATCTGCTGAAGCTGAAATATGTTTCTTTACTGGCAACTCGATGATAGCTGGGCTTCCATTTTTGCCAGATACGACTAGAAATGATAGTTCAGCGCACTCGATCACTGTTGCCGATGCAAATTTAGAAAGAGGCAGGGTGCTGGATACTTTGAGTGGCCAAGAAATTGCCTTACCGACAGAAACCCCAAAGAATTTTCTGCGCTTTAGGATCACTTGCACACTGACAAGTAATCCCAAAAACACTAACACTAATATTATCTTACTAACGTCAAAATCAGGCATGTAACCACTCCTTGCAGTTAATTCTGCAAGGTAGGTGCCATTCCCATTAAATCACTTTATTTCAATAAGTTAAAAAATAATTAAGACGGCGTCAATAATTTGAAACTCCAGGATAACTTAGATGCTTTCCATCCGCTTCTCCGGGTCGACAATTTCTCCAAATCTAATACCAAAACGCTCACCTATCATCACAACTTCACCCCTAGCTATCTTTGTATTATTGACTAAGATATCGAGGGGATCACCGGCCAGTCGCTCAAGCTCCACAACCGAGCCCTCATTCAACCTTAGTAAATCACGTATCGTAATTTCTGTACGGCCGACTTCTACAGTCAACTCAACATCAATATTTTCTAAAACCTTGAGGTTTTCAATACCCACATGCTTTGTTTTGGTATCTTCAGCTGCTGTTGTTTCTTCAGCCATTTTCTTTGTCCTTTTTCAGTGAAATTCGTTTAGTCATTGAAACCGCTGCATTTCCACCTAATTTACCAATCTCAGCCTTATAGACCGGCTCTCCAGACACTCTAATCGTAATATTTTCTGGCATGGAAATTGGAAATGTGTCCCCAATAGAACTATTCATCAGACGTCCTAGACTGGCTTTAAACGTAGTTAGCTCAGCAGAGAGTGGTAGGTTAATTGACAAGACAGCCTGTTCTAACTTTTCTTTCCAAGTGCGGTCGTCTTGTGCAAATTCATTTTGGACTCGGGACCTTAACTGAGAAGAAATTGGCTTTAAGGTTTGAAGTGGGTACAAAACATCAAAGCTTGCCGGCTCCGCGTCTGGCATCTGAACCATAAACGAACAAACTATTACGGTGTCTGCGCCATCAACAAATGACACAAACTGTATGTTCTCTTCTCGTGACAAAGGTTCAAAGCTCGTAACAAAAAGATCTTTCCAGGCATTTTCCATAGCACGGTTCATTCCATCAGTGATGATTTGAATAATCCGTTGCTCTGTAGCTGTGAACTCACCCTTAGCCTGGTGCAGAGCTTTAATTTTTGAGCCGCCATAGTAAGAGTTTGTTAAGATTGAGATGAACGACGATTGTAAAACTAATAGAGAGTTTCCTCTAAGCTCGTCTAATCTGTTTGTAGTAACACTGACAAAATTATCGCAACCCTCAACATATTCATCAAATGATTTAACTTCTGGAGGGAACGAAGAAATACGCGGCATTATCCGCAACATTGGAAGAAAAACAGAACGCGTAAATCGGCATATTTTTTCGTTAACCATCCTCAAGGCATAGTAATCGCCCAATAGCGACAGGTCTTCTGATCCAAAATCAAAATCACGCACAGCCGTCGTGTCAAAAACAGCAGGCGCATCTCCCGCCACCGCATCAGTTCCAAGCCCCCCTAAGAGAGCTTCAACTTCATCATTTGAAAGTTTTCGCGAACCAACCATTTAAATGCGGCCTTTTATTGAAGTACAAACGAGGTGAAATGAACACCCTCAACGCCACCAAAGCCCTCGAGATCCACTAACTTCAGATTGATTGCTTCTTGTATACTATCGGATAGCTTGTCTCTACCAATCTTACCATCAATATCATCGACTGAGTAAGTACCCATTACTCCAAGAACTTCTGAGCGTAGGGCCATCTGATGTTTCTCAACGTTTTCTATCACTGTTTCATCATACTGAGTGGAAACGCCAACACTGATTTGTAAAAACTGTTTAGATTTGTTCAGGTTAGTAGTAAAGTTATCTGCAAATGTGTAGTAACTTGTTACAAAGGTTTCGTTTGCAGGGGTCTCCTTTGATACCTTTTGGGGGCCCAAATCTTCTTCATCCAAGCCATCCTGACTGGGGAGTTGTCCCGCCTGTTTGAGTTTTTTCTCAATTAATGCCTCAACTTGCTCCACTGGTGTTTGTGTGGGCATAAATAGAAAAGCCCCCGCGCCCACCCCTATGCCCAATAAGACTATCGGGCCCAACCCAAATAGAGCAATCTTTGTAAAGTTAATTTTCCGTTTTGGAGCTTCTTCAGCCATAATTTTATCCTACGCGATCAGGTTCAAACCAGTTGGGGTTCTATAAGAGATGGGGGTCTGAGAGTTTTGTATTGCAGCGCGCGCTCGCACACTGTTAGCTTTATCAGTAACCCTGTTTTGGTTCTGATTTGAATTCTGCCTTTGTTGATCATTTCCACTTTGCATACCAACTGCAAAGTTGGCGAGTTTCATACCATTCTGTCCAGTGATTTGCAGCAGGGACTCTTCGTTGGCTTTAAGTAAACTTGCAGCAGCCTGCGTTTCAGCAACCATCCGAATATCTAGGGCTTGCTTATCCAAAAGTACATTGACTTTAATTTTCCCAAAGCTCTCAGGCTCTAAGTGTATTTCGAAATTCTCTTGGCCCTTTAAAACCCTATCCACAACCATCATACTGATCCTTGAAGCATATTGTGAACTATATAGAGAAATCTTATTATTGAGGACAGAAGCTGTCCCATCCGAGTTGCTTACAATACCAGAGGAAGTTGTAACTTGGCTATCATTTTTAGTGGGGATAAAGTTTGTTATATCCGACTGGCTTCCCTTCCATGGCTCTCCTTGAGAGAGCCCGCTTGGAAAAGATATTGGCTTCATACGCAAGGATTCTGACGCCTCAAGAAACGACTTAGGGTTGAATACACTAACTGATTTTTTTTGTCCGGGGGCATTCAGACTATCTCCCTCAATAAGGAAATTATTTTTACCACTTTTTTCTTTATTAAACTGCTTGAGATGGGAATCTAGCGCTAGTGAGCTTGAAATAAATTCTGCCCTTCTGTCATTTCGCGTAGATGAGAAAAAAGATAATTCCTTATCGAATAAAAGTCGATTTTGGATCAAATTTATTGGTATAGGTTTCTGCTCAAAGACATTCATGTCATCATTATTGAGCGCCGAGCTTAATGTATTTTTTTCTGGTGCCCAGCTTTGTGGTAAATCAAACTCTGGCATAATCTTTATCATGACATCGTTTGGGGTAGCTTTGGTCACTATCTGTACGTTATTGTGTGAAACACCAGACATCTCTTTTAGCGCCAATATAAGCTCTCTGGCAGTTGCACTGAAATCAGTTGCACCTTTAACCTCAGACCCACCAATTAAACTACCAGCCTCAAGAACTCGAGGTGCTAATTTTATTTCTTGAGTGGGTAATTTCTGGCTAATATCGCTTAAACTAATATTAAACCTAACAAAATCTGGTAATTTTTTGAGGTCAGTGTCTTTAGGCACAGATAATCCAATGAGTAGTTTTGATCTGGTATCAACATCTGCGTCAATCTCGACGGTTCGGGTCACACCTATAAGACTGGCCCCCAGTTCTTCATTATCCTGGCTGGGCAAATCGACAAACTCAGTTACGCCTAAATTACCAGCAGCATCCAACAGCTCAACTTTCACCGCAATAAATGAATCATACTCGTTTTTTTCGATATTAAAGCCATCAATATTGATTGGTATGATCTGTGGGATTAATAATTCTCCTGACGACTTCATTTCACCACTACCTGCTGGAGCCCAATCAACTTCTGCAGTCAAACTATTCTTTAAGTCTCGGACATCAAAAAATACCGAAGATGTATCAGTATTATTTAATTCCAGCTGAATAGGGATACCATCCATAAGATTATTTAAAAAATCTATGCCATGATCTTCGGATAAGTTTAGTGATGATGGGTAGGCCTTTAATGTAGAATTTTCTACAGATCTATCATAAAAATCTACGGAAGAAAAAAGCTGTGGGAATGTTGAAAGTTTTAAATCAACCGACTGTTTATTCTCTATAACCTCAGTTGCAAACGTTCCAATCCTCGAATTCACGAACTCCGCAGTTGCGTTGAAATTTAAGCTTCCACCAAGATATACTCTACCATCCAGAGGGGTGGTACCTTCTGGAACGGCGATGCCTTCTGGAACGGCGATGCCTTCTGGAACGGCGATGCCTTCTGGAACGGTGATGCCTTCTGGAACGGTGATGCCTTCTGGAACGGTGATACCTTCTGGAACGGTGATACCTTCTGGAACGGTGATACCTTCTGGAACGGTGATACCTTCTGGAACGGATGATACCGTCTGAGGGGAGACCAGCATCAAGACGGGCAATAATGCCGTCGATATCATGCTCCGAGACAAGCTTCTCCAATCCAGCATCGGCCAAACCAAAATCATTATCAATAATCTTTTCCAGGAAAGCGTCAGGAGAAATATTGCCTACAGGACCAGCGTCGCTATTACCAAAACCGCCGACTAGACTTTCATTAGCCAAGCCTGGGTCGGTATCTTCAACTGAAATAGAATTTAGTAAATCAGAGAAATGTGTGAGAACAGCGCTATCCCGTACCTTTGCAGTTCCATTAAGGTTGGGTGACGCATCCGCATCTCCCAAACTCATGCCACCACTGAAAGTAATACTCATCTACGGAACTCCATATTGTCTCAGACCAATTAGAGCAATTTCTGTACCAATTATTTTCGCCTCATTAATATATCTCTATCGAACAGCTTTAATTCTGTATTTTTATGGTCACTAAGTTTTAATTCATTTAGCTTTTCTAAAATTTTTTTATTTTTAATATCGTGTTTGGCAACCACTTTTTGCAGGTGAATTTGCTCAGTAGTTAGGAATTCTATTTTGTTTTCGACAACTTCTTTTTGCTGGATCATTTTCTGACGAAGCTTACTGTTAACTTTAATACGATGGCCACTTTGTTCGATACCAACTTCAACAGTCTCTTCAATATTATATGCCAAATCCGTTTCCAATTTACGAACTTTATCGATATTTTTATTCATATTATTTAATTCAAACTGTGTTTTTAATTTTTTACTTTTTCCCTGGCGGTAAATTAAGTCGAACACTTTATATCTGGCCATTCAACACTCCTACCCTAATAAATCAGCCAGCAGCTGCTCAGTCTGGCTGAGAGAAAAAGCCTCGGCCTGATCTTGATGCAGAAAACTTACAATTTTAGGCCATAATTGAACGGCTAAATCTAAGTCTGCATCTTGACCTTGGATATAGCCACCCATCAAAAGAAGGTCCTGATTTTCTTGATAAATCGAGATAAGCTTTCTTAACTTTCGAGCGTTTTGCAAGTGTTTTGGGGAGCATAAGTCACCCATTAGCCTGCTTACAGAACTGCTGACATCTACCGCCGGATAAATACCTTGCTGCGCAAGCTTGCGCGATAAAACGATATGGCCGTCTAAAATTGCCCTAGCATTATCTACAATTGGATCTGAAACCGTATCATCGCCGTCTGCAAGAATAGTATAGATTGAAGTAATAGACCCAAGCGAATTGACACCAACGCCAGTCCTTTCAATCAATTCAGGTATCAAAGAGATGACGGATGGAGGGTATCCACGGGCCGTAGGCTGCTCACCCATCGACAATCCAATTTCTCGCTGAGCATGCGCCACTCGAGTGAGAGAGTCCAAAATTAGTAAAACATTTTTACCTTGATCACGGAAATACTCTGCAATGCTAGTAGCTCTCTTAGCACCTTGTATCCTCAGGAGCGCAGACCTGTCTGCGGGTACTGCTACTATCACTACTTTATGCTTTGAGTGCGAGCTGGTAATCTCTTTTGTAAAGGAGGCTAACTCACGCCCTCTTTCACCAATAAGTCCAACAACGATCACGTCTGCTTCCGCACTTCGAGTGATCATACTCAACAAAACTGATTTACCAACTCCGGAACCAGCTATTATTCCCATCCTTTGGCCACGTCCAATTGAGGTGATGGCGTTTATACTTTTAATTCCAACGTCAAAAACCTGATTTATTGCACCTCGGTCAAATGGATTAACACTTACCCCACCAACGGGTATTTGGTGCGTAGTGTCAATTGGACCATGCCCATCAAGAGGAGCACCCAACCCGTCGATCACCCGTCCTAAAAGGTTCGGCCCAACGTTGATCTTTTTTAAGCCACTAGAGGCAAACACTTTATCACCATTAAATATTTCTGACGTTTTTTCATATAAAAATATGATATTTTTATCATCCTTAAAGCCAATTATTTCACCTTTTGATAAAGTGCCATGTCGAGACTCTATAGTGCACTCAGAACCAATAGAGGCTGGAAATTGGCTGCTTTCTATAACCTGTCCATCATAGGCCGTAACAGTGCCACTAAATTCAATATTCGCACGTGACAAAATTTTCTTACTGATTCCACCCATAATCTTTTCAAAGTTGGTTTCAGCATTAATCACTTGACTATCTTTTTCCTTGAGCAACATCATAATTCAACCTTCAGTAGAAAGATCAAATAGTGAAACTCGAGCGGTAGATTTTCGGCTTAGCACTTCAAACTCACCTCGCTTTAAGGCCTTATTATCTAAAAGCTGGTATTTTAGATCATTAAAGCCATTCGAGATTTTAACCGAAGCAAGATCTTCAGAGTTAAGGTGAACTGTAACTTCATCTTCATTTCCAATGATTTTCTTTACTACTCCCGAAATTTTCTTAGCAAACGCGCTTGGAAGCTCATCAATCTTTGCGCCAGCAAGATCAGACGCACTAGCAAGAACAAAGTCAGAGATTTGATCCTCCATTTGGGTTGCAATAAAGTTTGACGCCCCAAATAATGCTTCCTGTGCTTTTAAAAATTTTTGTTTTTCATCTTCGAGCTGCTGGTCAAATTTTAGTTGTAATTTTTGAACTTCCTCCAGAAATTCAGCACTCTCTAATATTGGAGCATTATCAGTTGGGTCATCTTGATTATTTTTAACTATACTTTCTGGCTCAAATATATCAGCGGGATCCGCAGCACTGGACGGCTTGTCAGTATTTTCAATCTCTGTATCAAGCTCACTTAACTCTGCTACATTCTTAGCTTTGAGCTTCGGAACATCAATGCTCTCGCCACGATCCTCAGGGTTATGAAGTGTCCTATTATCAATTGGGGAAGCGCTATTCTCTAATTCCAAATCTTTGTCATTAGCCAAATCGTCACTGCTATACTCTTGTGTATCAGCCGGCTCTATTTCATTTATAACAGCCGAGACTTCTGGATCACCTAGAGCAGTATCAGGAGTATCATCAGAAAGGTTAGATCGGACCAAGTCAAAAAGACTATTAGATTTTTCAAATTGCCGCTCAGAATTTTCAGATGAAGCATCAAGATGAAATTCAGTCAAACTGGCGGCCTTTAGTAAACCTTTTAGATCAGAGTTTGTTAGGGTGCGTTCTTGCTTGCTATCGTTTTCTGAAGTGACACTCATTATACCATTTCCTCACCACCACGGCCGGCAAGTACAATCGTTCCATCATCTGAGAGCTTTCTTGCAACATTAATAATTTGTTTTTGTGCTTCTTGAACTTCAGTCAAACGAACAGGACCAAGAGCCTCCATTTCATCACGTATGTTGGCCGCAGCACGCGTGGACATACAGCCAAGCAACTTATCTTGCAAAAAGGTTTCCGCCCCCTTCATAGCTATTATAAGAATATCCTGATCAACCGATCGGAGCAGGGTCTGCAGCGATCTATCGTCAGAACCAGCAAGGTTCTCGAACACAAACATGTTATCCTGGATTTCCGCCATTAAATCTTTATCTTCTTTCTTAATGGAGCTCAGGATACGTGTTTCCATATCTGTCTTGGTGAAGTTCATAATTTTAGCCGCAGCCTTTACGCCACCAATTTTTGACGCCCTCAAAGAAGTATTTGCAGCAAATTTCTCTTTCATCACACGCTCTAGCTCTTTTACAGCGCCAGGCTCCACGGTTTCGATTGTCGCAATACGGCGAACAATATCAGCCTGGATTCCATCTGGCAGCAAGGTCAACACATCAGCACCTAAACCAAAATCTAAGTAAGATATAATCAAGGCCTTAATTTGAGGGTGCTCATCAATGATAAGCTCAGATATCGCACGGGCATCCATCCAGTCTAAGATATCAATTGCCGATTCAGAGCTTGCTGGAGTAATACGGCCCAAAACAGATTGTGCTTTATCTTCGCCCAGCGCCCGGATCATGACATTTTCGATGTAGCGTCCAGCACCCAGTCCCAAGCCAGTCTGTTTTTTAATGGTCTCCAAAAATTCATCTAAAACCATATTCACAGTGTTTTGGTCAACGCCTGCAACATTGTACATGGCAGTACCAAGATGTTGAACTTCTCGGGGTGTTAAGTTTTGCAACACTTGCGCTGCTTCTTCTTCGCCAAGCAGCATCATAAGAATAGCGGATTTGTCCGTACCTGACAGATCAGCTAAGCTTTTCAAGGTCTATTTGTTCTTCAGCCATTTTGTAATCCTACGAAAGTGAATCGAGATCTGAGCGCATTAATTGCTTAAACACGTTAGCGACTCGGCCAGCTTCATCCGCAACGATCATTCGGACGAGAGCTACTTTGTCATCATAAGTATTTGCAGTATCCAACAAGTCTGCTGAGATTCCACTCTTCTTCTTTGGTTTCAGTTTAGCTTTGATGCCTTCAAGGGTTTCGCCTTCTTCAACCTCAACAGCTTTAGTACTTTCAACACGCTGCGTAGCCATATCTGCCATTGTCTCAGCTTCGGCATAAAGCTCCATGACCGAATTAGTGCTCGACGTAGGTACCAAAATTCTTGAGAGCATTGGACGGACAACCCCTAGGGATACAAACCCAAGCAGCAAAACAAGCAAGGCCTTTTCAATTATTGTTTTAAACCATGCAGTTTCATACCAATCAATCTGTTCGCCCACTAATTCATCATTAAATAATTGTGAAGTTATTGTGAGGCTATCACCGCGTTCCGTTTTGATTCCAATCGCGCTTTTAATGAGTTGCTCCATTTCCTTTTTAATTTTTTCTGAAATAGGCTCGTATGTAACTTCTCCCGTGTCTGGATCTATTACTTTTCGGTCTCTCACTAAAATAGCAGCATCAATTTTGGCTATAACGTTAGAAGGCGTTGTAATTGTTTCAAATTTACGGCTAACCTCATAATTTTTGAGCTCAGTAGAAGATTTGGTCTCAAACCCACTTTGTGTCTGCTCCGGCACCACCCATGCTTGCATTAGCATCTTTTGTAGCAATCTCAGCTTCTGCGGGTGGCTGGTTAGAGATTGCACCAGGAATACCAACCGCATCTTTTTTGGAGGTAACATTCAAAGAACTTTGCTCACTTAAAATAGCACTATCGTTTGGATCTACCATTTCTTGTGAGGTTTCTCTGCGGGTAAAATCAATTTCTAAATTTACTTGCGCAGTAACATTTGCAGCACCCACGATTGGAGCAACTAAACTTTGGATTCTGGAGCGATAAATACTTTCTAATTTCATTCTATAAGCAAGTTGACTATCCGCCATTACCTCATTGGGACTATCAGGGGAATAAGATAATAGGTGACCTGATTGATCTATAATAGATACGCCGTCCTGAGACATTCCTGGAACAGATGAGGCAATCAAGTTTGTTATTGCTCTAACTTGCGTTTGGTCAAGTTGGCGACCATTTTTCAAAGACACAAAAACAGAAGCTGTGGGCGCCGTCTGGTTGCGAATAAATACAGATTTCTCTGGCAAAGCCAAATGTACGCGCGCAGCTTGAATACTACTAATTTCAGAAATTGAGCGCGCGAGTTCATTTTCTTGCACTTTTTTCAGTTTCATGGCTTCTACTAAATGGTAACGCCCAGCGGTAAGTTATCAATTTCCTCAAAACCGTTGGAGGCGTATTCGGGCAGGCCTTGAGCAGCCAAAGAAATTCTAGCTTGATGGTAATCATTAGTTGGGATTAGAACTTCGCCTGTTGCGGGATCAAGCTCAACGCTCATTCCCATATTTTTTAAAGCTTCATAAATTTTTGATTTTTCTGAATCTGAAACCGAAGCATAAAGGGTAGTCATATTCGGCTCTCGCATAGTCGCAAATACGACTACTGCAGCCACTGCAGTAATTGCAGCAAGGATAGTTGGAAATGCCCGCCGAAAGCTTGGTTGATCTATAGCCTCCCGAATGTTAGCTACAGCATTCTTAGGCGCGGAAAGCATGCCTCCAGAGCGAACCTGAGTTGTTTGAATATTAACCATTTGATCTGTATTAGCCATAATTCTTATCCTATCCGCTCTATACCGGCATATTCATAATATCTTTATACGCACTCAAGGCTTTGTTGCGGATATTAAGCGTTAGCTGAAAACCCACTGAAGAAATTTGTTGGTTCACCATCACCTTGGATAGGTCACTTTCAGTGCCAAACTCATAGTCTTTGGCTAATTGCGCAGCTGAGTTTTGCGATTTGGCAACATCGTTTAAACCATCGGAAATTCGTTGAGAAAAAGATGGACCAGTGTCTACAGATTTAGCTTGTAATGTATCCGTAGAAAGCTGCGCCTTCTGCTTAACAACAGACAAATTTGTATTAATTGCAGTCATGTTTGAGTTGGTACTTTGAATTTTCATGGTACTTTCCTCACCCTACCTGCGCATAAAGTTTAGAATTGAGAGCATCCATAGTATTTCTGGGGCTCAAAGTCAGCTCATTGTCAAAAACTATATTAGTTTGATCTATTGTATCAGAATAACTGAGTATTTCAGCCCGCTGGATTACGTTATCCAGCTCTCGTACATTTCCAGGCCAGTCATGCTGCATAAGTCGGTCTAATGCTTTAGGTGATAATATCTTCAAAGTCTTAGCATTCAAAGAATTTCTTGTTAATAAATGAGCAGATATAACTGGTATATCTAACGGACGCAATTTAAGGGAACATGTCGAGATTGGGAAAACATTTAATCGATAAAAAAGATCTTCTCTAAAGTTATTTTTGTGAATTTCCTCCACCATATTTCGGTTAGTTGTCGCAAGAACCCTTACATCTATCGTAACTTCCTTTGTGCTACCGACAGGGGTTACAACTTTTTCCTGGAGCACACGGAGAAGTTTTGATTGAAGAGCCATGGGCATTTCAGAAATCTCATCGAGCAAGATGGTTCCAGTGTGTGCTGCTCGGAACAAACCAGAATTAGCCTGCATGGCGCCAGTAAAAGCGCCTTTTTCATGCCCAAATAACATGGATTCAAGCATATTCTCCGGGATTGCAGCACAGTTTACAGCAATAAATGGTTCATCTTTTCTGAACGACTTTGCGTGTAATAGTCGAGCAACTACTTCTTTGCCTGTTCCTGTTGGGCCATTAATGAGAACACTGGCATTCGATCCTGCTAAGCGGCATAGTAAATCTACCAAATCTGCAGTTTCTGGATCGCCACACGGAAGGTTCACATATTTTCCTAAAAATTGTTCTAGAAATAGGCTTAGAAAAAAGTCAACGATCTGGCCCTTCTCCTCAAGTGCTACGGGAACATTTACAAATTTAATGGCACCGTTTCGTTTTTCAGTGATTTCAAACTTTGGGGCACTTGAAACTAATATGAATGCCTTGGTAAATTTATTAGAGCGCAAAAATATCTCGAATTCATCGGAATAAACGTCACAGGTACTCGTGGAAGCTGATATAATTAGATACCGTTCCGGATTAGCAGATTGCCTTGGCAATTGATCATCAACAGTGGTCCAGTCCACACCCCTCTTGGAGAAGGCGGAGCAAGTCGCGTTGAAAAACGCTTCGTCGCCGAGATCTAGTATAAAGTTTGACATTTCAATCCTCCACCAAACATCAGCATATACCATGCCAAAATAATTTTTATGATATATATCAGTTTATTAGATATTAATGTTTGGAATTTAGGAGATGAGCCAAAATATAAAATTCATTTTTTTGACAATTAACTAAAAGAAAAAAAAATTAGTCGTTAATATCTATATGCAAGGAGAACATTATGAACGCAGCAATAGCTATAACCGCCTACACAAAAATCCAAAAAGATACACTTTCTCAAGAGGAAAACGGCCATAATTTAGTTGGTGCAGCACTGCGTAAACTCGAAACAAATTTAAAAATCTTAGTGTCGTCAGAAGTTGCTGCTAGCCGCAGCAAAGCATTTGAAGGCATACTAACAGCAATTTATTTTCTTCAGAAAAGCTTAGACCTTGTTCAAGGCGGCGAGCTAGCCAAAAATTTATTTCGCTTATATGAATTCTGTCGTCTAAAGGTCCTGGAAAAGGGTATGACGAAGAGCAGAGACGACCACGAAATAAAAAGTTGCCACGGTTTTATCCTCGATATTTTGAAAAGCTGGGACAGCGTAAAAATAACTTAGATGACTGAACAGCGCGCTTCTAGTTCTTACTTTCTATCCTCGCCACGTCAATTGTCGTATGGCGCTAGAATATGATTTGAAAGTTGAAAATTGTGCAAGGACCGCAACAATTTTATCAAACGTTTGAAGATTGGCTTGAGACTAAAAAAATACCGTTGCTTCCCCAAAACACTCAATGAAGACATCAAGGTTTGGCCTGCAGTGGACACCAACAGCCATCGGCCATCGGCCATCGGCCATCGGCCATCAGAAATACCACCTTTCTCTGGATTTAAACACTTACAGATTAGCAACATCTGTATAAAAATATCAGGCAATTAGGCCGGTTTGTAAGTGAGATCTTGGTTTTGGTGTAATTGAAACATTGAAATACTTAGTAGCTGCTATGTTGTGTTGATAAGTAGGTGCCACACTACCTTGAGCCAATTGCCTATTTTCAACCTGTACCGCTGATGGGGTAAGATATGGACTAAATATCCTAGGCGAATACTCCACAGAACTTGCTATTTTATCTTTGACCTGTGCGGGATAAACAGTCTGGGTAGAAGAGATGGCGCTGCTAGACACAGGAACCGTTGGTTTCACTGATAATCTGGCCGTAAAAGCACTGTAATTTGTTAAATCTAACGGTTGCATGGGAGACAGTTAGGCATATTTTTTAGTATACTTCAACTTGTCCTATAAATAAGGAGATAAGATGAAAAAACCATGTGCATTTTGTGACAAAACGCGGTCAGCATTTATTTGGGTAGTTGCTTTTGGCATTATAATAAATGCTGGTTACAACTTACTATATTTCCGAGAGACCCTGAGCGTATTTCAGATATTAAAAGTGCCATTAATATTTTGTATGCTGGCACTTTTCCTAAAATTATTTAATAATCGAAACAATTAGATGACCTACCAAAAATTAGGCCGCCGATATAATTTCAGTTAAATCTGTAGTAGACCTAATCGGCTTTTCTGAGCCTAAATTGATTATCAAATCAGTAGTCTGAGTTCTCTCATCAAGGTTATTAAAATAGTCACAAGAAATAACAAACTCCATCTCTGTCTTTAATACTTCGCCATGTTTTACTAATTGCATCTTCAATCCTCCTGAATAAAGAATGCATATTTCGTGCCATTAATTAAATTATATTGTAATTAATGATGTACACAAAATGAATGTCAGGGTTGAAATCCTCTTCTACTAGGTAGTTGTTCAACTCAGACTTAATTTTTTCAGTGATTAAAGTCCGCCCCTCCACTGTTGTAAGCTGCTCAGCGGTAGTATCAACTATCATGTTGGTAATTTCAGCGACTAAGTCACTTTCAATCTCTGCTATGCCTTTGATGAAAAAATCAGCGGTAACATTTGTCTGATATGTTGCAATGCAACCTCTAGACTAAACAACTCCTGAGTATCGAGGAGACGGCCCTGAAAAACATTTTCAATCTTTAAATAATTGTATTTATCTGGGAGCAAAGGCAACCCATCGGCTCCAACTTCCTCTGGCAGATCTCCACCCAATGCGATATCTTCGTCAGTAATAGGTTCAACAACTTCCTCAAGAGTTTCTTCATAATAAACTCCAGAATAATCAACCTCAACAAACGAATGGCCAATGCCGAACATTAGTAAAACTAGTCCTGCTGGTACGAAAAGTTGTAAATAGAACATGATTTCACCTCACCAGAAGAGAGCAAGAATTATGCCAAAATATTAAAACAACTTTTATTCAATTTTTAATATTATTTTTCAGCTAACTCTACAGTGACACCAAGCCGCGCCTCACCATCTAACAAGAATTGAGATGAAGACAGTGCGGTTAGCCCATCGATATCTGTTATTGAAAAGGAGACTACGGCCTCAGATTGGGAGATTTTTGTTATTACTTCATTAACAACAAATTCCTGACGAAGATGTTCATAACTTTTGAAGAATGACACCCACTCATCAAAATCACCTTTAGCGATACTTACAGTAGCCACTACGTCCATCTAAACACCTATCTTTTAAATATTACTGACAGTCGATATTGGTAACAGATTACTCGATAACGGCCGCCTTGGGAATATGTGTTAGCTAATTTAATAATTTCTTGGCATGAATTTTGCCCTTTGAATTCTAACATGGCCGATGAGGGGATGTCATATGCATATTATTAAAAACCAAAGTTCTATGTTTTGTAGCAACGTTTTTATAGCTTTCCTATTTTTTACACTGCATTCAAGTTTTGCTGAGGCAAAATCTAGCTGCCAAGGGGAAGATGATAAAACAGTACCCTGTCACAATATGAATGCCAAAGATAATGGCCTGCGCAGCCCGTTAATGACCAATTCCCTCTCGACGCATTATACTATTCAGGCAGTATTCTACACAACGAATCACCCTTGGGCAGAATTAGTGAGGCTCCACAAACGATAGATACACTAGAGGTAGAATTGCCTGAGGATCAGGAACTAGAGAGTAACGTAAGGTCACCATCGGCGCCTGCATCTGAGACGCTGTACAGTGAACTTAGTAGAAAGTTCCAAAATTTTGACAATGTGGGACGAAAGAAGATCCAAAGGTGCTTAAGTTATGGTTCTTATGAAGCCAAAGTTGATGGTCGATGGGGTAACCAGACGTTTGAAGCAATTATTGATTTTAAAAGTGCTACTAGCGATACCTATACCGCCAAAAGTCGAGGCTTTCTTTCAAAAATTAAAAATGTGTTTTCCAATAGAAAAGTTTGCTATGATTTGATTGATGATATTTTTAAACTATAATGTCTTAGAAGGAAGCTAATGGTGTCCAAAATATTTTTAGTTTTAAACTATTAATTAGATTGGTACCATTGGTCGTTATTGGGAGATGGGAATGTCTGAAGAAGTCGAAAAAGATGACGTTGGAGTAAGCGCTGACTTTCTCCACGTTAAAGAAGTCGAAAATACATACATTAATAGTTCAAAAGAACGTATGCTCGACGTCGTCAAATTATTTGTCACGAATGCGAACGGGTCAATCTCTCTGAGTGATTTTTCTCAAATATTTAAGACAGTAACAGTCTGGATAAAATTCCGTCCCCGAAAGCTCGGCACTTACGTTGAAATTATGAAAGAGCGATCTACTGATACTACAATAAGCGTGCGCTACAGCGCGGACGAATACATACCACATGTGAAAGAAGTACTGAGAGATCACCAGATTCGAGTTAAATCGATTGCTAATAATGTAATGATTTGTCAAATTCCAAAACCAAGTGAGCAAGACATCGAAATAGCAGTGCAAAAAGTTAAAGTTTTGGCAAATACAGCACGCTCATCACTTTCACAGGTCAAGGCAGATACCATTCAGAGGTTACAAGCCGCCCTCAAAAACGAGTACTTAGAAGCAAAAGACGTAAAGTTTGCAATAACAAGTATCGAAAAAGTCGAGCAACAAATGGCGGCAATGTTAACTTATTTTAGGTTGGAAAATGAGAAGAAACTGAGTGGCCGTAAATTCGAATTTGATACAGTTGAAGCGAAAGAGGTTTGGTCTACGATCAGCAGAAAAATCAAGAAGAACGGCAGTATCGAAATATAAAATATGGGAATCAATAATTATCTTTGGAAAAATAGATTTTATTGATTTAATAATGTTTCATTGCACTTCCAGCCAGACCGAACACTATTGTTAAAAGTCATGGTGATATCATCTTCAGCTGTATAGAAGATGAAGTTGCACAATACTTTTGTACAGATGTGCCAGTCGTAAATCCAAGTATTATTCTACAGCTCCCAAGGTTTGAACAGAAAAAGCTGTCCCGGTATGTCAATGCCTTCAGAATTATGCCCGCACTTACGAACTTAACAAGGAAAACAATGCGATCAGCAAAGGTGCAGCTAACTTTCAAAGCGGGGCAAAAATTACTTCAAAATTTTATTATTAATCAAAAATTAATTCCAAACTCGCAGTCTCACACCGACTTGTCATATTTGATTAGAAGTGATGTGCCGGCTCAAGCCAGGTTATATGATGAGCTTCTGTCCACCTGGAACAACGTTTCATTCGATCAGATAGTACTGAAGCTATTAGAGGTTAGGTATCAAGATTAAGATGAAGCTTACAGGGTATGATCACCTCAGAATTGGTAATTTCAAACAAATTTTGCGAGAATAATGTTATGACACTCAGGACGTTACACCTATGGATGACTTCAATATTAGTAGGAATTCTTCTGGGTTTTTTTGGAGCAGCTGCAGCACATTATTTTACGGCAGGCATCTATTCTATTGGACAAGTTTTAGAAAAATATTTTCAAAATAGCACTAGCTTTACTTTCCTTTTTTGCAGTTTGAGTACTACGGCCATAGTCGTAAGCTTAATTAGAAATACATTCAAAGTAGATAGATGGCACGGGCCAGCAGATACCATCTTCGCGGCACACAGGATAGACAATGAGTTAGATGTGAAAACTGGTGTCGCAAGTACGTTAGCCGCATTTGTTTCAATAGCTGGTGGCGCATCAGCGGGGCAATACGGTCCATTAGTTCACTTTGGAGCCACCTTAGGTGCCTTTGCCAAAGCCACACTTCGGCTACGCATTACAACTGACGTTATCCTTGGTGGTGGGGTCGCAGCAGCAATCTCAGCCGGCTTTAACGCGCCATTAGCTGGCATAATTTTTGCGCACGAGGCAATCTTACGTCATTTTTCTATGAAGGCGTTAGCTCCAATTGCACTTGCGTCTGGAACGGCCTTCGCAGTTCACAATTACTTTTGGGACGCAACTACTCCTTTTTTACAATCTTATTCTACCGCCGAAATTGGCCCTATGTTATTAACTTCAATTATTTTAGGCCCATTTTTTGGCGGTATTGCAATACTTTTCATGTCTTCCGTCCTTATATTTTCAAAGTTGCCACGGCAGCTGGGGTTAACAAGATTTCAAGCCGTCTTAGTTGCCATAACTGGACTGAGCATAATTGGCACTTTCTACCCTGACGTGATGGGCTTGGGAACTTTAACTATAGTTAAACTAACCAATGAAAATACCCTATTAATGGTCGCACTTGCGATCCTGATTGCCAAAATTATTGCAACAGCACTGTCGTTAGGGTTTGGCTTCTTTGGTGGTGTATTTTCTCCAGCGCTGCTTGTAGGTGCCGCTGCAGGATCAGTAGCAACCGCTGTAGTAAACTGGTCCGGGGTACACTTCTTTCAGGGCCCAGAGCTAGTTATCTGTGGTATGGCTGCAGTCGCTGGAGCAGTTATTGGTGCCCCACTCTCTATGATAATAATTGTCTTAGAACTCACAGGCTCGTACGGCTTAGCCTTAGCATCAACCATTGGCATTGTGACAGCAACAATGATTAGCAGCCAAATGTTTGGTAATTCACTATTTGATAAACAACTTTTGAGTAGAAATATTGATCTATCACAGGGCCGTATGGGCTTGAGGCTCATGGAAGAGGGTATTTTATCTATCATTTCTACAAATGAATTAAAATTCAAACCGGAAGTGAATGTAGTCTCTGCGCAATCCGCAATGATCGAGCATGAAAGTACAGAAGCCTACGTTGTTTCCGATACAGATAAATATCTCGGTAAAATACACCTTCGGTCTCTGATACTCGCAAATCCCAAAGCTACAGTTTTGGACTTGATAGACCCAGATGCGTTGAGCATTAAGTCAGATGCCTCAATCCAACAAGCAATTGAATCTGCATCAAACTTTATTGGAGAGACTATTCCCATAATCGAAAGGGAGACCAACATATTTATTGGCACAGTGAATGAGGGAGACATTTTCAAAATGTATCTTGAATTACAGGGGCAGACAATCGACCTTGAAAAAAGGTGAGTTTTAAGCGTGCAGATTTATCAATATTTCAAATATATGGTTTGGTACGGTAATTGCTGAAATTAATGATGATCAACCATAAGAAAATAAGTCGCCGGTTATTTCTTTCTTTTGGGATGTTTCCGGTAGTCTTGCACGCCTCTCCACTTGTCGACCTGCAGCGAGGCATCGGTTTATTCTCAGATCCCAAATCATTTACTAATAACAGACTATCCAATAGCTTTAACCTGTTCAACGATCCTGAGCCCGAACTAGATGAATTTAACCAACTTAGAACAAACGAGTCTAACGAAATAATATTAACTGGAGCCTTAAATTTACAACTCATCAACTCAAATACTAAAGAAGAAATAGAATTTCGATTTCCTGATCAGCATAAACTATCAGTTAAACAGGTTTTGAGTTTGGATCACTTCCTGAGGGACTGGAGAACAAGCGAAACCAAAAGTATTGATACTGAAGTATTGGCAAATTTTCTTAAGATTTGTGGAATTTGCTCAGACGAACAAAATGTATTGAATGTAAATGTTCACTCAGGTTTCAGATCAAAAGAAACAAATGACTACCTCCGCCGAAACAGCCACAAAGTAGCAAAAAATTCTATGCATATATTAGGGAAAGCTATTGATTTTTCCATGCCAAAATTTGGTGCTAACAAATTAGCAAAAATTGTTAGAGCCAATACTGAGGGTGGTGTCGGTGGTTATCAAAACTTCGTACACCTTGACAGTGGCCCCAAAAGATCTTGGTAAAAGCCCAAGAAGTGGTGAGAGTAATTATTAGTACAACTCTATGCTCCTTCGTGAATGGACCTGTCACCTTTGGAAATTATAGGACGATGGATTTGCAGCCGAGTTGAAACATCTTTTATGAGAAATCAATTAAGGTAGAATTAAATCTAGAGAAATAGTGTTGATGATCTAAGCCTAATGTGTAGAACGGTTTTAAATTTTGCTAACTTTACAGCAATCAACCACAGTCCAAGTAGCCACTAATCATACACTTTTTAGCTGTAGCTAACGCCTTTGTAGCTAATAGATTGTCATTTTATCTACTAATTTTTATCCTTGGTTTATTCATCCCCGTTAGAAGCTGCTAAGTTGTACCATTGATGGGCTAAAATATTACTTTGGGCAACGCCGGCACCGACCTCATACATATTTCCCAAATTAGCTTGCGCAGTAACGCTGCCTAGCTCCGCACGGCGTCTCCACTCGGTTAAAGCTGTAGCGTAGTCACCAATCATGTAAGCTGCGAAACCTTTATCAAAACCCTGTGCAGAAGCCGGCATTGTAGCCAAAAGAAGTAAAATGGTTACGTGTAGTGTAAGGTATTTCAAAAGGAACATCCTGATTACTATATTTATGAGACTGCTATAGCAAATGTTAGAGATAATTTATGAAGCGTCAACAATACTGCCTAGCAAATATCAAAGAGATAGGTCTCTGTAACTTTGAATAGCAGGCGAGAACCATTCGGAATAGACGACCTCTAAAACAAGAACTCAAACTTTATTTATATTCTGTAGGGCTTAATTTAATCACAATCATCTCACAGGCACTGAGGCCCATTTTTCAGAAAAATATAGCTAAACCTTGATATATAATTGTAATTGGCAAAATGATTATGGCAGCTGAAAGCGCAAGGCGTACCAGGTGCCATAAAAGATAACTATTTGTCTGTGAACCATCACTCATTTTTCTGCTCTCTTTATTTTATTTTGATTGAAAATACAAAAATACAAAAAATATTCCAGATGGAAAATCACATTTATTTATTGCTTATGGGCGTCAACAACAAATGGTCGAGAAGGACAAAAATCATACCAGATGCTGTGGGCAAGCGTTGCAAAAAAAACACAGGGCGATAGCCCAAACAGACATTTAAACTTAGGCACAAGGTAATAAAGTAAAATTATAGAGGTACTATGTATATTTATTGCATGATAATTGTATCTCACTTTCGACCGTTACATGATCTGTACAATTAGCATTAATAAAAAACGTCTAAGCTAATAAAAAGTAGGTAAACGAGCCTAATAATATACAGTATGTTAAATTACCGTTTACTCTGTTTTCGATGGGCATGCTTCTTGCACTTTCTGTAGAAATTCATGCATTCTCTTGTAAAAAGCCTACTGAGTGGCCGCTAAATAGCAAAATGGCGTAAATCTTGGTCAAATATAATAAAGGAAACGAGTTTTTTCAGATGATTAAATCTAAATTTAAAAAACTGACACCAATCATATTAATGATCAGCCTAGCTATGATAAATTCTGGCGCCTACAGCAAAAATATGCCGTGCAGCGTAAAATTAGAGTTTGATAGTAATTCAAAGGGCTCTGTTGCAAATTATGTCCTTTCGCTTCAGCTTAAAAATACAACCGGACGAGCAGTCTCGGGTGCGTCGGTAATTTATATGGATGAAACAGATAAACAATTAGGAAATACTCTTCTTTTCTGCTCCGCTAATGCTCAGGGTTTGGCTGAGGCTGTAAAACCAGGAAGTTATGGGCACTGTGAGGCAGTTTTACAAAAAGTCGACGGGGCTTTTATGAGAGCTTTTGGTAGCGAAAAGTGGACCCAAATAGTTAACACACAGCTTACTTCTTTAAATGCTGTGTCCATATGTAACGTTCTGGGTTTTGCCTACTAAACTAAAGAATATTTTCGATGATAAATGTAAAAAGCAGCGTTCACAATTAAACTTTAACAACTAAATATATACTAGTTTTTAAATGTGTTTCTAAGTGACTCTAAAGTATTCTTTAATTTATTAGATATATTACAGTCTATTTCAATTTTCATTTTTTTCTGTGCTTTGTGAAGCGCAAAATTTGATGTCACATCACTAAATTTTGGGTTCATTTGAATTTGTATGGGATTACCGTCTAAAGTCCTGAGGTATGCCTTGCTCAAATTAAAGCTAACACTTTTATCAGTAATTAAATCCACAGCAATGAAAGCTTCGTTCATAAGTTCGCAATTAGTTTCTAGCTGAATTTCTGCGATGATGGTCTCTTCAGTTTTGATAAAAATTGAACTTATTTCACTACTATACCAATAAGTAGTTATATTACTGGCCAAAAGAAGCAAAATAATCAAAGTTAAATTTTTCAATTTTAATCTCGTTTCAATCTAGCTGTTCAATATCCGATAATGACCTATCAACTACTTACCATGCAATTGTAATTACCAACACATACTTAATTTCACAAATATATGATCCCAGAAGTTGGAAATAAAATAATCTAAACAAATTAAGAAGCAGAAAGCCAAGGCCTTGCATAAAATTAGAGAGAAGTTCGACGCCGAACTACAAAAAAAATACCAAACAGTTCAAAAAATATGGTGCGACACCAGAAGGAAGTTACTGGCTAAATTCTTCCCGACAAAACCTCCGATTTAAAATCTTATTACAAGAAGCCACCAAATTGCAAAAACAACAGAGTTTTTCTGTTGGGGATATAGGCTGCGGGTATGGGGCCCTTGCCCAGTACATATCAAAAAATATGTCTAGCAAAGATATTCAGTATTACGGTTACGATATTTCCAAGAAACTAATAAATTATTGCCAGAATAGCCAACATCCGAAATGGGCGAACTTTAGGATCGGATCCAAGCCCCATATAGACGTAGATATTTGCTTAATATCGGGTACATACAATTTATCTGCGACTAGGGATGTAGCACAGTGGGAAGACTATATTTTTAAAAACTTGTCTGATTGTTGGTATAAAACAAAAACAGCAATAATATTTAACCTACAAATTAGCCATCGCGCACAGGTGTCTAGTGGCAATATTTTCTATGGAGATAAAAGTATTATCCTAAAAAGATGCAACATTGAATTTGGGCCTACCCTCTTTGTTGATCATGCCAGCCTCCCGCATGACACCACTTTCGTAGTCCAAAGCAAGTAATTTTAAATTATGAACAACTGGAATGCTAGCAAACCTATTAAATAGAATTCAATATTCATCAGATTAAAAAATTATTTTTTTGAACGGATATTTTGTACTTGCTGAACTAAAGCATCCGCACGCCGCTTAGACATCCCAAACTGCTTCCTTAACGTTTCAAGGTCTTCTTTTTCAGAATTATCCATATCCTCATCCAAAAGTGCTTTACGAACTTGCTCTTCAAAAATCATTTTTCTTCTTTCCATTTGCGCGTTGAAAGAAGAGGCAATAATACCGGTGATTAAGGCAACGACGATAACACCCAAAATAGCTGAAGTAACCGCTATAATTTTACCAACTGCGGTGATGGGAGTAATATCGCCATAACCTACAGTAGTTAAGGTTATTAGCGCCCAGTACATTGAGTCTGGGATGGATTGGAACCCTGTTGGATGGGTGCGGTGTTCCGCAAAATACATTAGGGAAGATGAAACAATAAAAACTATTATGAAGAGATAACTG
Source organism: uncultured Planktomarina sp. (assembly GCA_905182535.1). Taxonomy (GTDB): domain Bacteria; phylum Pseudomonadota; class Alphaproteobacteria; order Rhodobacterales; family Rhodobacteraceae; genus Planktomarina; species Planktomarina arctica. Next base: position 4,604 of record CAJJBZ010000011.1, on the reverse strand, counting down.
GCAGCGTAAAATGATTTTCTTTCCTCAAATATTGCTTCAAATAAATCCTCCATCGCCGAATTATAGTTGGATAGCTTCAATATTCGTAACAATCTTAAAGTGCGCAAAATTCTTAAATCTAAATATGGGAAAAAAGATCTTAAATAGAATGGAAGAATCGATAATAAATCAATAGCGCCACTGAAACTAAAAATATATTTTAAACGATATTTACATGCGGCAATAAGCGTTCTGTTTTCATGTTCTTTACTTGGTATACCTGGGCCGTCACAAATATTCTGCCGTAAAAATTCCAACACTAAAAGTTTCAAGAAAATTAAAAAATAGTTTATGTTTTTCATAAATATTGGGCACTGACTCTAAAGTAACAGCGATTACGTTGACCAAAACTAAGGTCGTTAGAAAAGTGTCTGTTCTTTTACTTATATTGTCACCAAAACTTGCTCTCTCAAGAATTTGATAAAGCCTTTTTTGTACAGAGAGATATTTAGACAATTTGAGAACCATTATTATTATAATTACAGATTATTATGGCTACAAGAGCAGCTATTTTACAAGCTTTGAATTACATTCAAACACCAAGCGTTTTGGTATGAGTTGGTATAAGAGACTGGATGTAGCACCCACCACAGGGCCTTTGGTTAACTAATAAACTAAAGAAGGGCCGAGCAGGATATGTCCAGTTTAAGGGCTTTGAAATCAGGTCAACATTGACTGGGATTAACCCAGCACAGTTACACCCAAGCGATGTATATTATCTGGCGCGCTTTAATAGCACTTCAACCTTGATCGTAGGAAAATGTTTGGTACCATCCCTTCTCGGCATCACTTCCCCAATCCGAATAGGGAACGCTCTACGCACCAAGATGTAACATAACGCCTGGAGGCCACTAGTGCGATAGGCATACGCGCTAGGAGTTTACCACCTGTCCTAAAGTGAAAGCATTAAAAAAGTCGCCTGATGTCAGGTGCAATTAAATATCACCATTAGTGACGAATGCGATATCCCCTACCAAATTCTTTTCTTGATCTAGCAGCGGCAACTGTGCAAAAATTTCATCCCCAAGCTTACTATGTCACGATGAAAATGGTCCGTGGCCAGCACATTGGTTGAACACAGATCTATGTGATGTAATTTGAGTTTCATGGATACAGCCATTTCTCAAAGTTTAAATGTCTACAGATTAAGTTAATATTTTTCAGAACAGACACAAGTTAATCAGAATATGGTTATTTGTTACGAGATATATAGTAACTTTAGTAGAAAAATTTTCTCACTAATAAAGAGTTCAAACTTTTTATTACATAAAGAATATATTGACATATTTAAATTACGTTAGGTAACTTCGTGTTACCATGATAATGTGAAGACAATGAAAAATTAAAAACTCGACTTGGGAATATAATGATATTCAACTAACCATTTGATAGTAAAATACTTATCTAGGACTTAAGTGTGCACTTAGAAAGATACAGTAATTTTTTTTGGTTCAGCTATTTATTTGTGAACCTGTACGTTGTCTTCACAATGTCTGTATTTTTATATTTGTATGCGTCTGGTTCAGCCAATAATCTCACAGATAGTCATAGCTACATTTTAATCGAATTAAGCATTAGATTAGCAGTATCATGTGGGATATTCATTGGGGCCAACATCTTTTTTTTGTGGGACGGCAAGATGGCGACGCCCATAGTATTTGTAGCAGCATGGGTTTGGGTTAACTTTCTTGATGATTACTTTGCACCGAGAGCGCCTATCATCGATTTTATAGATAATTTTGCCATAATCGCAATAAACTCAAGATTATTATTCGTTTTCCTAATTACCTATCTAGCCGTAGAAATTAACGTCAGAGAGAAAAATCAGGCTTATTTAAATGAGTAGACATTTAAATGAGAAGGAAAGAACTGCTTTCATGGAGGCCATCTTTTCTGATCCTGTAGTGGTGTTTAAAAATAATTTTTCACGGCACTCCTATATTTTCATATTTTCTTATATCTTTTTTAACGTATTCCTTATGCTACTTGCAGGTACTTCAACCATGCGAGATCTTACATGTTCACTCCCCACAGACAGTATCTATCCGACCGAATTAAAACAAAGCACATTGAAAATTCAAACATTTATAGAATTTTGTACTATTTTTATGTTCAATTTAACATTCACATTTAGAAAAGGATTTTTCCTTGTTGTGGCGTTCGCTCTCATGTTTTTAATACAATGCATCATCAATTGCATAATCATTTGGAACTACTCGGACCAATTACTTTATGTTGGGATAGGCATGTTTCAGATATTTTTTATGATCCGAATCCTTCTCATAATCGCAGTACTAATCATATTATTAGAACTTAAATTTACTAGAATTTTTAGGTGATGATAAAGAACATACACATATATTTTAGGGAAGAAACTTTTCTACTATATTGATTAGACGTAATCAGACTACTAAAAATCGGATCTAGATTACGAAACAGCGCTAGCGTTCAAGTTAGACCAGTCCATCGAAGGTTGCTATTCACTCGAAATTTCTGGCGCCTTTCAAATCACATAACCTCGCAACTATCTTAGGGCAATCAAATAGAATTTTTTGCATATAGCCAAACTACTGAGACACCCTGCCCGCGCCCAGTCAATTTGGCATAGCCGCTACGATTGTTGAACTAAAACTGAGTTGAGGGAATGGGCGGTCAACCATAAAGCAATGCACTTATTAAGTTAAATAAAGTTTCTATGTAGCTAGTCAGTTTACAAGGATACTTCGGCAACTCTTATTTTGAAGTGCTGTTTTAGCGGCTATCTCAAGTAATGTGTCACATAATTTATCTAATTTACTTTGATAAGTTTGGATTTCTAAAATTATCTCAGCTAACTCTTTTGTGTCTTTCTTTTCGGGCTTTCCAAAAGAAGCCTCAATACAAGCATTAGCCCGTTGGATAAGTCTGCTATCTTTTGGTAAGATCTGGCCATCCAACTGTCTTCCCATTGACACTATGGTACCCTTATCTCCATTTTTTATAGCAGATTCACAAATATTTAACAGTACATTAGCGCGCGCTTTGGACATCTCTGCTAGCGCAGATGTTGGTAGGAATAAAGATACACTTAATTGCGTTAGTAAAATTAAAATTGTTAGTCGGTTAGAAGGCTGCATTTAAACTCCAAATCATTATAATAAAAAACGCCGCCACTACATTCAGATCTCAGATAATACTAGACAGTAGCTATGGTGGCTTAACCTTTACGGTAGGGGTGTACGTTAATATGTTAATCTCAAAGTATACAATGCGGCAGTAGACCAACAGTCTTTTATTTAAGTCTATTTCATCAGAACTTATCAGCTCCTGGAGGGCAAATAGGAGCCATTCAAGCCCACCATACTTTTGTTGGAAAATTAAAGAGCGAGTTCACCAAAAACAAAGCGAACTTAGGGTTGGTTATGGAATTTATTTTCTAATGCTCATACTCGATTTGATTGGCTATTTTTCGTTTGTATTTTTTTGTGGGTATATTGGGATTCATAATATCTGCTCTTCGTGTTATTAAGAATGAAATAAAATTAAAGAGGCCGTCCGGAATTAGACACATGGTTCATACTACCATTTGAGGAGCCAAATACGTTTGACCTAGAATTATTTGGGAGAGTTGCACTGGCAACCGGCGGGAGCGACGGCTTGGGCCATGCTGCCGCCGAAACGCTAGCATTGGAGGGTGCAACCGTTATAATTTGTGGTCGGTGTGTCGGCCATGCCATCGAGGCAGCCAATGCAGCCAGCCAAAGATTGTCAGAAACTGGATCTGGTCCCCTTTCTAAGCTCAACAAGAACGTCTTTCGCACTGGGACTGCTATTAATTTGAATGGGGGACTTTTTCTTATGCTTTAAAGCGCTTTCGGTTTGATTTGATTGAGTTGAGTGTACTTGTAAAATATCAAGCTTCACTATCCATATGACCTAATAATTCTCCCAATTCTGGGCGGAAAAACTTTTAGTTTTTCCGCCCATTCCAATCAGGATTTTGTTGTCGCCAAAAACTCTTTCATTCGACCTAAAGCACGTGCAATGTTTTCTTGGCTATTGGCATAGGACAGCCGAATATAACCCTCGCCCATGGTGCCAAAATCCGGGCCACCAATGGTCGCAACACCAGTTTTCTCCAGCAATTCACTCGCCAGATCCTTAGCCTTCCAGCCAGTTTTTGATACGTTAGGAAAAGCATAAAACGCGCCTTTCGGTGTTATGCAGGACACACCTGGAATATCGTTCAAAAGGGTAACTACACCTTTACGCCGCGTATCGAATTCTCCAACCATTTCAGTCACCGCAGTCTGTGGCCCAGTCAGAGCTTCAAGTGCTGCATATTGCGCAGGCGCATTGACACAAGACCAAGCATTAACTGCTAATTTTCGAGCTTTATTGTAGAGGTCATCGGGCCAGATAGAGTAGCCTAATCGCCACCCAGTCATTGCGTATGTCTTAGACCAGCCGTTGAGGACGATAAGGCGGTCACGAATTTCTGGGTAGGTCAGAAGGCTTACATGTTCCTCGCCATCATAGAGCATCTGATCATAAATTTCGTCGGAAAGTATGGCGACGTGAGGATG
>CAJJBZ010000010.1 GCA_905182535.1 uncultured Planktomarina sp. | reverse complement strand
AACGAAGATAAGCCAAGGCCTTTTCCAGTACTTTATATTAGCTTATGACAGAGCTAAAGTTAAGGAATATTCGGCATGATTTATGAAAACAGTAACGTTTGGAAAAATGCCAAACAAAAAAAAGTTTTACTATTTGCCATGTCGGGGCTAGGCAAAACGTATGTATCATCAATGTTGCGTGCCCAGGGTGACTGGTTCCATTACTCGATCGATTACCGCATTGGAACCCGTTATATGGGTGAATATATTGTGGATAATTTCAAAAAAACGGCAATGGCGATACCATTCCTTGCAGAACTACTACGCTCAGATTCTATTTCGATTGCCTCAAACATCACCTTTGAAAACCTAGCCCCTTTGTCTACATATCTTGGCAAGCCAGGTGATGTGAAAACAGGTGGTATTCCGTTCGACGAGTATCGCAACCGTCAAAGCCAGCATCATATAGCGGAGCAAGCCGCACTTTTGGACACCCCTGAATTCATACATCGCGCACAGAAAATTTATGATTATCAGAATTTTGTCTGCGATAGTGGTGGGTCCATCTGCGAGGTTGTAGATCCTTGGAATATGCAGGATCAGATTTTAAATTCCCTTTCGAGTAATTTGTTAATGGTCTGGATTGCGGGTACTGAGGCTCACACCATCGAACTGGTGCGCCGATTTGATAAATCGCCCAAACCGATGTGCTATCAACCAGAATTCCTACTTGCATCTTGGAAAGAATATCAAATTGAAACAGGTCTTAATCCGGATAAGTTAAACCCAAATGACTTCATCCGCTGGACCTATGCGCGTGCGCTGGCACACCGTCAGCCTCGCTATGAAAAGATGGCGGAATGGGGTATTGCACTGAAAGCTGATGATGTGAAACATATCTCGTCACCCAAAGATTTTGAAGATTTGGTGGGACAAGCCTTGGATACTAAAAATATATAATCTGCGTGACCGTGCGCTTAGGAGACTACAATGCCTATTAAAATACCATCAAACCTCCCTGCACATGCAGTTTTGAGCGCTGAGGGTGTGATGGTGATGGATCCCAGCCATGCCGACCGTCAAGACATCCGACCACTGCGCATTGCGTTGCTCAATCTCATGCCACTTAAAATCCAAACAGAAAATCAATTTGCCCGGTTGATTGGTGCCACACCTTTGCAGATTGAACTGACGCTCCTGCGCATGACTGAACACCAGGCTAAAAACACCTCAGCAGACCACATGGAAGAGTTTTATAGGCCATTCAGTGCTGTGAAGAATGAAAAATTTGATGGATTGATCATCACTGGTGCGCCTATCGAGCATTTGGATTTCGCCGACGTAACCTATTGGAAAGAGATGGTTGAAGTCATGAATTGGACCCAAACCAATGTACAATCCACATTGGGCGTTTGCTGGGGCGGTATGGCAATGATTAATCATTTTCATAGTATTAAAAAACATGAACTCATACACAAAGCCTTTGGATGTTTTCGCCATCAAAATCTTGAACCAGCATCACCTTATTTGAGAGGCTTTTCGGATGACTTTGTTGTTCCTGTCAGCCGCTGGACAGAGATGAAACAAGACGAGATTAATTCTACCAACGGGCTACGCACCCTGCTCGGCTCCCCAATTACTGGGCCTTGCTTGGTTGAGGACACAAGGCCCACAGATGCCTTATATATTTTCAATCATTTTGAGTACGATACCAGCACTCTAAAGCAAGAATATGACCGCGACGTTGCAAGTGGTACAGCTATTAACATCCCTGGCCATTACTATCCGTGCAATGACCCAGGTCAAAAGCCCTTGAACCGCTGGCGTTCGCACGCACATCTTTTATACGGAAATTGGATTAATGAGATTTATCAGTCCACCCCTTTTGATCGCAATGAGATCGGCCAGTAATGCACAACCTACTTCAATAGTATTCAGGGCTGAAACTCTAGTTCGCGTCTTGAAGTTAGGTAACGACTTAAAAACGATTAATAACTGTTTCTTGGTTGCCAATCTTTCGTGATAATTAAATGGGCTGAATAACTATCCATCCTTAATTAACTAATTAGCTCTGCCTCAGAATATAAAACAATGCAGCCGACTGTACTAACTTCCCAATGCTTTGCAAATATCCAAGTATGTAAGCCGTTACCTAAACGCATAGCCGTTGTGATGCGGTCGTATTCAGCGATAAAAACGATATATGCTTCGCCATAAACGCTGTGCTTTATTGATTTTTTGACATGTTGATTACCCTGCCCATCAAGCCAACAACACTTATTTTCATATACCAGTTGAAAGGTTTGTTAGCCACAGATGCTGCTTTAGTGTGCTGTCCCCTTTTACAAAGGATAAGCCGTCCATTTATATGTCGTTTTATATCGCTGTAGCACGACAACAATGCTCTCCAATAGCGACCTATTTTGCCATAATTATGCTACGCATGCTAATCCATATGGCAGTTGATACAACTTTTGCTACATTTTTACAGCGTAAAATGGCTATAAACAAAGAGCTGCAATTTATTGCAACTCTTTGTTTTAATTGTATAATAGTTGTAATAACTATTAGCGCTTGGCTAACCAACCTCTCTTGTATCTCATTGTTATAATTATAATAAAATTACCTCTAAAAACCGTGTTACGCTGGTGTTACGCTTACGGCACAAGCTGGGCGCCCCAACGGAAAAACGTTTATCAAAAAACGTAATTATTATTTAGTCATTAGATTTTTTACTCTCTTTTAAAACCGGTACCATAGAACTCCATACACCATCATTCTTGAAACGATGGTAAATAGCAGCTGCAACATGAATTGCTATAAACCAATAAATTGTAGAAATGGAAAATTCATGCAGGGTTACGCTCAATTCAATAATCCAACCGTTCAAGCCCATCCAATAAAAAATTCCAATTAATAATCCAGTAAAAGGTATTGCTGCTAAATTAATATAGAGACTAAGGTGCACCACTTTAGCGGCACGCTTTTGGAATATTGAGGTATCCTCAGGTAATGAAGATACCTGAGTTTTTGACATATATATATAACGTATGAGCAATAAAAATATCATCAACGCTGCAAAAATAATTTCAGATTTTAATAAGGAAATATCAGCTAGTTGGTTAATATCATCTACCTGCTTTGAAATACCATATATAAAAATAACTACAAAACCCCAGTGAAATAATTTCGCTGTAAAGCTATGCTTTGGCTTCTTGTTTATTTTATCAATGTCCATAACGTATCTTAAAAAAATGAATAGTTAACAATAAGACTATAAGGATCTAACATATGTTCACAATTAAAAAGGCTACGTAATACGTAGCCTTTTGTTTTATAAGAGCCCCAAAGAAAAAGGGCTTACATTCCTGTAAGCCCTTGTATTTAATTGATATATTATAAAAAGCTTTATCGCTTGGAGAACTGGAAGCTACGGCGCGCTTTACGCTTACCAAACTTCTTACGCTCAACTACACGTGCATCGCGTGTCAGGAAGCCAGCGGCTTTCAGATGCACCGCGATGGCTGGGTTCATAAAGCTGCAAGGCTTTAGAGATACCATGCTTAACTGCACCAGCTTGACCAGTTAGACCGCCACCTTTTACTGTGGCTATCACGTCAAACTGACCTTCAACACCAGTGATTTGCATCGGCTGACGTAAGATAAGTTGCAAAACAGGACGAGCAAAATATACGTCTTGATCTTTGCCGTTAACGATGACTTTGCCAGAACCTGGTTTGATCCAAACACGAGCAACCGCGTCTTTCCGCTTACCAGTGGCATATGTGCGGCCCAAAGCGTCGCGAACAGGTTCACGTGGAGCTGCTATTTCGACCACAGCAGAGGTGCCTTCGGCTACCGCTGCGAGGTCTTCTAGGGATGTTATTTGATCTGACATCGCTTATACCCGTGTGTTTTTCTTGTTCATGACTTTTACATCCAAAACAGTGGGGTCTTGTGCCACATGTGGATGCTCGGCGCCTGCATAAACACGCAAGTTTGTCATAACCTGGCGTGAGAGACGGTTGCCTGGCAGCATACGCTTGACCGCTTGGGTCAGAACACGCTCAGGATACTTGCCCTCCAGGATCGATCCTGTCGTGCGGGATTTGATCCCACCAGGATAGCCTGTGTGCCAGTAGTTTTCTTTGTTACGTTTGTTACCTGTAAGCTGGACTTTTTCAGCGTTTATAACAATCACATTATCGCCCATATCCATGTGCGGTGTGAACGTGGCTTTATGTTTGCCACGCAGTCGAACTGCAATAATCGAAGCCAAACGACCAAGAACAACGCCTTCAGCGTCAATCAAGATCCATTTTTTGTCGATATCTGCAGGCGTTGCAGAGAAGGTTTTCATTTTTTTACCCATCGAAGTTGGTGATAGGCACGTTATAAGGGCAGTTACAGCACAGTCAACACACAAAGTATAAGTAAAAGTTAATTATATCAATGTACTGCAATTAAGGTATTATAATACCCCATCACTTAAGCCTCAATACCAGTTGGTGGCAGTGAATACGTCAAATTTGCGCGTGCTACAGGTTTGCAATCACCCACCGAATAAATCAAGCATTGAGTGACCGCTAAGGACCGTCCGATCTTCACCAACTGACTTTTTGCAATTAGATCATTATTAGCTGGAGGTTTACGCATAAAATCAATCCCACAATTAGTGGTAACAGCCAAAGCCTTTGGACCAATCATCGACAACACATTGAGATAAGCAGCCACATCCGCAAGCGCAAAAATTGATGGTCCAGAGACCGTGCCACCAGGGCGTAAATGTTTATCTTTGACCTTGAGTGCCACTTCTAAATAATGCTCCTGCAAAGCTATAATTTCAAACTCATCTGCCACCTGGGGAAATACCTGATCTAAAAATACCCTGAGTGCCGCCGCGTCCATTCTAAGTGCCATTGTCGAGCTCTCCCTCTTTCGGTTATGTTGGCCTTGAACCTATCGGAGGGCAAGATGACAATTTTACAACGTCGCGACGAAAATGCAGTCGCTTATCTTACAATGAATTCACCGGAGAGACTTAATGCTCTGTCAGATGAAATGTTGACTGCATTACAAACTAATTTGGATAGCCTGCATGACGACACGTCGATTAGGGCTGTTGTGATCTCCGGTAAAGGTAAAGCTTTTTGTGCAGGCCATGACCTAAAGCAAATGACGGCTGCCCGCGAAGCCAACGATGGAGGTGCGGCGGCTTTCAAAGATTTGTTTGACCGCTGTGCCAAATTCATGCAGAGCATCCAGAAAATTCCCCAGCCGGTGATCGCCCAAGTACATGGTATTGCCACGGCAGCTGGATGCCAGTTGGTAGCCAGTTGTGATCTGGCAATTGCGGCTGAAGGTGCCCGCTTTGGGGTCAATGGTGTAAACATTGGTCTATTTTGTTCGACCCCAATGGTGGCACTATCACGAAACATTTCCCGCAAACGTGCGTTTGAGTTGTTAGTTACAGGCGAATTTATGCATGCATCAGAGGCAAAAGATGCGGGCTTGATAAATCGTGTAGTCCCAGAGGTAGATCTTGAAGACGCCACCAAAGCTCTTGCCGAAGTAATAGCAGCAAAGTTGGCATCAGCAATTAAAATAGGAAAAACAGCCTATTATCAACAGATTCAAATGCCCTTAGACCAGGCGTATGCCTACACTGGTGATGTTATGGTGCAAAATATGCTCAACCTGGATACGAAAGAAGGTATTGCCGCTTTCATGGAAAAACGTGATCCAAATTGGTCGCAAGACTGATCCCTTCCCTTCCATGGGTAAGCACACTACATCGCGTATTATGACTCAAAGATTGAACATAATCGGCGGCGGTATGGCCGGGTGTGAGGCCGCTTGGCAGGCTGCGCAACTTGGGGTGCCTGTCACAATTCACGAAATGCGGCCCAAAGTTGAAACTTTTGCCCATCAAACAGGTGATTTAGGGGAAATGGTTTGTTCTAATTCATTCCGCTCGGACGATGACGAGCAAAATGCTGTTGGCCTAGTGCATTGGGAAATGCGGGCATCCAACAGCCTGATCATGAACACTGCTGATAAACACCGCATTCCAGCGGGAGGCGCCCTTGCTGTAGACCGCGAACCCTATGCCAAAAGCATTACATCAGCCATTCAGGAAAATCAGCTTATAGATGTCAGCTACACCGAAATAACTAACCTACCAAATGATGGCCAGTGGATTGTAGCGACTGGGCCTTTGACATCAGGCGCGATGGCCGAAGCCATTCAGGCAGAAACTGGCGCAGAAGCCCTGGCATTTTTCGATGCTATAGCTCCAATCATATACGCCGATAGTATTGATATGACGCGTGCTTGGATGCAATCACGCTATGATAAAGGAGATACGGAAGACGAGCGTACAGCATATCTCAACTGTCCAATGTCCAAAGTGCAGTATGAAGCCTTTATCGACGCCTTACTCTCGGCAGAAAAAACTGAATTCAAACCCGGTGAAACAGCTGGTTACTTTGATGGCTGCTTACCAATAGAGGTTATGGCCGAACGTGGCCGAGAAACACTACGGTTTGGACCAATGAAACCTGTGGGACTGACCAATGCACATGATCCTAAGAACAAACCCTATGCCGTGGTGCAACTGCGTCGGGATAATGCCTTGGGTACCTTATTCAACATCGTCGGCTTTCAAACAAAAATGAAATACGGCGCTCAAAAAGATGTGTTGCGCATGATACCCGGTCTTGAGGATGCTGATTTTGCGCGCCTAGGTGGCATTCACCGTAATTCCTTCATCAACTCTCCCACATTACTAAATGACCTGGTGCAGTTGAAATCAAAAACAAATATTGTATTGAGTTTGGATACGATTTCGAGGGCTATGTAGAAAGCGCTGCCATGGGAATGGTTGCAGGACGTATGGCCGCAGCCGAGATTTTAGGACGTAAGTTACCACCGCCCACCGCAGATACTGGATGCGGCGCGTTGATAACTCACATCACCGGTGGAGCAGATGCCAAAACATTTCAACCAATGAACGTCAACTTTGGCCTTTTTCCGCCAGTAGATACAGTAAAAGGCGGCCGAAAACGGCGCCAGGAACGTTACAAAGCCTATACAGACAGGGCTAAAGTAAGCTTTTCGGAGTGGTTAGCACTGTAAACTACTTGCCAAAATCATAGTAAATCGTAGATTATTTACATGGCTATAGAAAGCGAACTGCATAACAAATTTTCACTTTGGATGGAGCGGCCAGTGACAGAGACTTTAGATCTCTACGCTGACTGGGCTGCCAACTACGACGGTGATCTAGCAAAAGCCGTTTATTGTACCCCATCCCGTATAGCTGCAGCCTTGATCAAGGTTACAGCCCGTGATGCAAAAGTTCTCGATTTTGGATGTGGAACTGGGCTATCAGGCAAAGCCATGCAATCTGCTGGGTTTTCTAACCTTGAAGGTGTCGATGTTTCAGCGGAAATGCTAGAGAAAGCTCAGGTTCGCGGTGTATATCAAAAGGTATGGCTGGGCCAACCTGGTAAAATGGTAGGAGTAACACTTGGACAATATGAGGTGATTGTCGCCGTAGGTGTTGTGTCACTGGGGGCTGCTCCCCCAGAAACTTTGAGTATGATAATCGATTATATGGCACCTAACGGACTTATAGGCTTGTCCTTTAACGATCCAACAATAGCGAATGGTTCTTATGACATTGTTCTTGATAAAGAAATATTACTTGGCCGAGTTTGTGTTATATCACGTGATTATGGACCACATTTATCCGAACCACATATGGGATCCGATGTTATCGTGTTGAGACGCTTATGATCAGGACCCGTTTTGCTCCCTCTCCTACAGGTCCGCTGCACCTAGGACACGCTTACTCCGCCATCACCGCCCATGATTTTGCGAGGACGCATAAAGGACAGTTTTTACTGCGAATCGAGGATATTGACCAAAGCCGTGCACGAACAACTTGGGAAAATCAGATATACGATGATTTGGCGTGGTTAGGACTTACTTGGGATGGTCAAGTTATGCGTCAATCCCAGAGAACCACCGCTTATTCCACTGCTTTAAACCAGCTTTGGGATGCGGGTCTAATCTATTGTTGCACCTGTAGTCGTCGGGACATAGTTCAGGCATCCTCCGCGCCACAAGAAGGCTTATCCGCTCAGCACACAGGGCCAGACGGACTGATCTATCCTGGAAGCTGTAGATCTAGTATAAAAGATCGTGTTTGGATTAATGACGCGGCGTTGCGAATTAACATTTCTGAAGCACTCAAGGGCCACAACAGTGTTACCTTTAAAAATATTGAATCTGATATTAATAGACCAGTTTTTTATATTAAAGATAACCTTCAAATGACAGATTTTATTGGTGATTTTGTTGTCTCTCGACGAGTTAATGAGGCTGCATATCATCTGGCTGTTGTCGTCGATGACACAGCCCAAGCAATCACTCATGTGGTGCGTGGTGAAGACTTGAAATCAGCGACACCAATCCACATCTTACTGCAACGGCTGTTAGGGCACCCTTCGCCAACCTATATGCACCACCCTTTAATCCGTGATGACGCCGGCAAACGACTGGCAAAGCGTGATGACGCCAAGGCTATCGGCAAGTTCAGAGCCGAAGGGGCAAGCCCTGCAAATATCAGAGCGATGATTGGGCTTTAATGATGGGTTTACTCAACTCACGGGATTCGCCCATGATCACAGAAGTATAAAAGCAGCTTCGGCGATTGGTATGGCAGGCAGGACCAACTTGTAAAACAAGCGCTAATAGACAATCTTGATCACAGTCATAACGTAAATCTACCAACTCTTGAGTGTGACCACTAGTCTGGCCCTTAACCCAAAAGTTTTGTTGCGACCGCGACCAATAGGTAACCTTTTTCGTAGCTAAAGTTTGAGTAACAGCATCAGCATTCATCCACGCCAGCATCAACACCTCGCCATTCTCAACACATTGAGTGATCACTGGCAAAAGACCATTTGCATCATATTTAAGGGTCTGTGGGTCAAACATTGCGGACATCCTATTGCATTTCGTCTTTATGGCTTATCTATTGTGAACAGTAAGGGATGTCCAAACAATGACCGAACAAATTGATTTGATCAAATTATACTCGACCCGAATCCTCGCTTTGGCTGCGGATATGCCACATGTGGGTCGCCTTTCATCGCCCGACGCCAGTGCGATGCGCAGATCACCACTATGCGGTTCAAAGGTGACCGTAGATATAACTCTGAAGGAGGGGCGGATTGTGGACTTTGCCCAGGACGTGAAGGCCTGCGCCCTGGGTCAAGCAGCCGCAAGCATTGCAGGCCATCATATGATAGGAAAAACCCCTGCCCAAGTTGAGGCCGCACTTGACGAACTTGAAGCCATGCTTAGAGGTACAGGACCTGTTCCCGCAGCACCCTTCGACGGTTTTGAAGTACTGACCCCAGCTGTTGATTACAAAAACCGTCATGCCAGCATCCTATTAGCACTCCAAGCCACAGTGGATGCCTGTGCGGCAGCGGAACCTACCTAACAGCTTCAATCGGTCTTGTAGACAAAAAATGCAGTACTTGGAAGTATACCAAAGGCGGCGACAAGACGAGTACAGAGCAGGCACTCAATACGCTAAGAGCCATGAAGCTAAAATTTCACATGTAATTAAATCATAGGCTTGGGATAAACAGACCCACATAAAGCATCGCGATAATGGCAAATACCCCAATAGCGTCTTTGATTGCTTCTTTGATCTCTAGGCGACGCGCTTCAGCTGCGCGATCCTTGCGGTGTGCGGCGAAGATATTATCCATGTTCAACTCCCAGTTTATATGTTGCCACTTTGTTCTCATATGATCTAATTTTTGTAAAGAACTAAAAGTTGAACAAAGAGACAAAAATATCAACCTACTGATATTAAACGAATAGAAATATCTTGCTCCATTAACCAAAGTAAGGTTCGGGCAGCCTTCCCCCTTTCACTCATGAGGCCAGGGTCACTTTGAAGTAGCATTCGGGCATCTTGATGCGCTGTAGTCATTAAGCCATTTTGCGTCTCCATATCTGCTACTTTGAACCGTGGAAGCCCCGACTGCGCCGTGCCTATGACATCGCCCGCACCGCGCATTTTTAGGTCTTCTTCCGCAATCCGAAACCCATCTTCTGTTTCCCGCAAAATTGCCATCCGCCGTTGGCCAGATTTGGTTAAAGGTGGCTGATAGATCAACAGGCAGTCCGATTCTAACTCACCGCGACCAACTCGACCGCGCAACTGATGCAACTGCGCCAAGCCAAAATTTTCTGCTCGTTCTATAACCATTATCGTGGCATTGGGCACATCCACCCCAACTTCGATCACGGTGGTGGCCACCAAAACTTGAGTTTTTCCCGCAACGAAAGCCGCCATTGCGGCGTCTTTTTCCACCGGCGGCAATTGCCCGTGAATCAAACCCACATGGTCATCCCCTAGGGCGGCACGCAACACTTTGAAGCGTTCTTCAGCAGCAGTGAGATCCATAAACTCACTCTCATCAACCAAAGGGCAAACCCAATAGGCTTGCCGCCCTGAGACAATCGCAGCTTTTAACTTGGTTATTATATCAGGCAGTCGCGAAAGAGGCACGGCAGCTGTGGTGATGGGTTTGCGTCCCGGTGGTTTTTCATCAAGGATCGACACATCCATATCGCCGTATTGTGCCAATTCGAGCGAACGCGGAATTGGCGTAGCGGTCATAACAAGCACGTCCACTTTGGTACCTTTTTCACCTAAAGCCAGCCTTTGATTGACACCAAAACGATGTTGTTCATCTATGATTGACAAGCGAAGGTCACAAAACTCAACGCCTTTTTGGAACAGCTATTTTGAATCGTATTATCTATAATCTCACCTGAGGCTAAATCTTTAACTTTAGCCGTCGCTCGCACTTTTATCCCGCCCAGTCAATATTTCTAGCCGCAAATCAGCAGTCTTTGCCAACGGCCGTAAGCTCTCAAGGTGCTGACGAGCCAAAATTTCAGTCGGAGCCATTAAACAGGATTGAAATCCATTATCGATAGAAACATAACCATTAATGAAACTATAGTTTTTCCACTTCCAACATCGCCTTGCAGCAAGCGGTTCATCCTGCGTGGACTTGCCATATCCGCACAAATTTCAGAAATCGCCTGTGATTGCGCGCCAGTAGGCTTGTATGGGAGCTGCGATAAAATATTATTTTGAAGCTGCCCATCGCCCTTACTAACACGACCAATTTTGACCCGAGCTTGACTGCGGGCAATGGCTTTTGTCAGCTGATGAGCCAGAAACTCGTCGTAAGCCATCCGTTCACGTGCCGGAGCATACGCCGAAACATCACAAACGGCTTCAGGCGAATGGGCTTGCTGTAGTGCCGTAGTAAAATCAGGCCAGCCGCGATCCCGCAACACCGAGGGTTCGATCCATTCAGGCATGTAAGCAACCCTATCCATCGCTCCTGTGACAGCTTTGACCATCATCTTACGGCTTATCCCAGCGGCGAGCGGATATACGGCCTCAAAGCATGGCATTTCACTTTGCTGATCTAAGGGCAACACATAATCGGGATGCACTATCTGCGCACGTTGATCAAAAACCTCCACCTTGCCCGAAATAAATCGTTGCTCACCTACCGGCAGTAATTTTTCAAGATAATCACCACGGGCATGAAAATAAATCAACTCAATTGTGGTTTGCGCATCCTTGACCATAATACGGTATGGCTGTCCACGTCGTCGTGCCGGAAAATGCTGCACGACCGTCACTTGTACGGTCACAGTTTTCGGCGCAGGCAGGCCCTGAACTGTTGGTACAATCCGTCTATCGATAACCGAATGTGGTAAGGTGAAAATCAAATCACGCGGCTTATTGACCTTCAACGCGCTAAAAGAATTTGCTATTTTTTCTCCCACTCCTGGAAGGCTGGTAAGGTCCGCGAATAGCGGAAACAGAATTTCAGGACGACCGCTCATAACCCCTCGATTAATGAAATCCAGCCATCTTCATCTAGGATAAAAGTTCCAAAATCAGTTGCTTTTTTAGCTTTAGATCCAGCGCCGGGCCCTGCAATTAATATATCTGTTTTGGCACTAACAGATCCTGAAACTTTAGCCCCAAGGCTTTCGGCACGGGCCTTTGCTTCCGCTCGGGTCATTTTCTCAAGCGTGCCAGTGAACACCACAGTTTTTCCTGCGACCGGGCTACTGGAAGTCTCTATCGGCTGAACCGGGATCACATCAAGCTGTGCGACAAGCGCGCGTATCTCTAGCAAACGCCCAGGTTCCTGAAAGGGGGCCACCACAGATCGCGCCATAACTGCGCCAATACCATCAATATCAACCAAAGAATCCCATGAGGTACTGCCTGGTAGGGCGGCGCACATCGCATCCTCAAAAATATTCCAAGTCATAAAACTAGTTGCCAAAAGCCTAGCTGCACCCTCACCCACATGACGGATCCCAAGCGCGAAAATCAATCGAGGAAGTGAAATGCTGCGCTTTTCATCAATACTATCAAACAGGTTTTCTGCAGATTTTTCACCCCAACCCTCAAGGTTGCTGAGCTGCTGCAATTGGCCCGTTCCAAACCGCTGTTTAAGGGTAAAAATTTCAACAGGCGCACAAATCCAGCCTCTGTGATAAAATTGCTCAATTTGCTTCGCGCCAAGACCATCAATATCAAACGCCTGGCGCGATACAAAATGTCTCAAACCTTCAATCGCCAAATCAGGCAAAGGTTCTGAACCAGAATAACGCCAGACCGCGTCACCCTCTTCGCGGCTGCCTTCAATAGCCTCAAGTTTCAACTTACTAGCAAAATCGAAAGGCTGACTGCCTAAGCCACGGCGGGACAAGTCTACATCTGCAATCTTGGGGATCACGTCGCCCGCGCGGTAAACCTGAACCCAATCACCAATCCGAATATCCTTACCATCTCCTAATTTTACCACCTTTGCTGTCACGACCAGCAATATAATCCTCATTGTGCAGGGTGGCATTCGACACCACCACGCCTCCAACGGTTACCGGATTAAGCCGAGCAACAGGGCTAAGAGCCCCGGTTCGCCCAACTTGAATGTCGATGTCCAAGCAATTCTGTCCAAGCCAGCTCAGCTGGAAATTTATGTGCAATGGCCCAGCGGGGTGTGTGGTCCGAAAGCCAAGTCGTACTGCAGGAAATCGTAACTTGTAGAACAAGCCATCAATATCGAACCAAGGTCGGAACGGACTAATTCAATTTTGCGGTAATGGTGCAAAAGTTCTGTTGTGGTTTCACACTCAGCAAACAATAAGTTGGTTGTGAAGCCCAACTTGTTCAGCCGCCTCACCGCTTCAGACTGCGTCGCGCCTAGGGGTTCGGAAACCTCTCCCCAGGCATAGGCAAAAAATAACAGTGGCCGAGCTTCGGTAATCTTTGCATCCAATTGCCGCAGCGAGCCTGCAGCAGCATTTCTTGGGTTAGAAAAGGAATTATGGCCTGCCAGTGCCTGCGCATCATTCAGTGCTGCAAAATCTGCATGGGCCATATAAACCTCCCCACGCACCTCCAAGACATCCGGTGCCCCACTGAGAACCAGTGGAATATCAGAAATGGTTTTGGCATTGGCTGTTACGTCCTCACCGACCTCCCCATCACCACGGGTAACAGCGTACACAAGTCGCCCTTGTTCATAGCGGATAGCAAGCGAAAGCCCATCGATTTTGGGTTCTGCAGTCATGCGCAATGCTAGCTTAGGTGATATACTTAAAAATTTCTTAATCCGCGCAACGAAATCTTCCACATCTCCATCGCTGAAAGCATTACCTAGCGACAGCATCCGCTGGCTATGTCTGATTTTCCCAAACCCATCTTTAGGACGCGAGCCAACCTGATTTGAGGGACTATCAGCGCGTTTTAATGATGGAAACAGCGTCTCAATCTCGCAGTTGCGTTTTTTCCAGCGGTCAAAGGTTGCGTCATCTAACAGCGGCATATCTTCACCATGATAGTCGCTATTGGCCTTGTTCAATGCCACAGCCAACCACTCCAATTCACTGTGCGCTTGATCTTCAGTAAGATCTGAAACTGGTCGGCTTTGCGGCATGAATATCTCCAGATTATCAACTTCAAACTACGATTAGGATACTAGGCAGTCCAGAGCAGTTATGGCCTCATTTCAATGCTTAGGTAAAAATAGTACCCCCTTCGGCGTATTAACCAATTTCAGATCGCGCTGCAAATAGCCACGCCAACAATCGACATGGGTAGAATTTTTGCTTATCGGAAATTTGAACATATTTTTTAAACACTTTAAAATAAATTATTTGTGATTTTATCTCCGACGCATCAATTCTGAACAACGGCGACTTGCAACCCAGTCCATTCATCAAGCTATCGCTCATATTAATTGTACATTACCACCACTAAAATCTGCTAACCCTAACAAGCTCCACGCCAGTCATATTACAAAATTTCACCCAAGATTTGTTAGCTTACGACCAAAATAGCCAGGTTCAACGACTGCAATAAGGTAATTGCATTGGCAATGGACCTTGACCCGTTTCAATATACATGGTTTTGGCCTATTTTGTGTGGTATAAAAACTTACTTAATCGGGTGTTATGCATCCTAATTTGTTATTATATTTTGCCAAATTCAGTAGGACTGACGTTCCCAAAATGCCCAATGATTTGACACTAAACTCTCTCGGCTTTGCAAAGGCCCCAAAAGATACTCGCGTAGTTGTGGCAATGTCTGGCGGCGTTGATAGCTCAGTGGTGGCTGCTGAATTAGCACAGCAAGGCTATGACGTTGTTGGAATCACCCTTCAGTTATATGACCATGGTGCCGCTTTATCCAAAAAAGGTGCGTGTTGCGCGGGACGTGATATACATGATGCACGACGTGTGGCAGAAGACCTTAACTTCCCGCATTACGTTCTGGATTACGAAAATAAGTTTCGTGAAGCGGTAATTGATGATTTTGCGGAAAGCTATCTAGCGGGTGCAACTCCTGTACCTTGCATTAGATGCAATGAACGGGTGAAGTTTAAAGACCTGCTTCAAACAGCCAAAGATTTGGATGCTGATTGCATGGCAACTGGGCATTACATCCAACGTAAAGACGGCCCATTGGGCGCTGAGCTACATATGGCTGCAGACCCACAGCGCGACCAGAGTTATTTTCTATTTTCAACCAGCCCAAAAACAGTTAGATTATTTGCGATTTCCACTTGGTCACCTGACTTCCAAAGCCGAAACCCGCGCCTTGGCCATCAAATATGGTCTAGGAGTCGCAGATAAGCCAGACAGCCAAGATATTTGCTTTGTGCCCGATGGAAATTATGCAGCTGTTATCGAAAAGCTGCACCCTGGCTCAGCACAACCTGGTGATATAGTCGATCAACAAGGAAATGCTTTAGGCAGGCATAATGGTATAATTCATTACACAATCGGCCAGCGCCGCGGATTGGGCATCGGTGGATTGACCAATCCTATTTACGTGGTGCGTTTAGATATTGATCTCAAACAGGTGATTGTTGGGCCCAAAGACATGCTTGCCACCCGGCAAGTACCCCTCAAAGAAGTTAACTGGTTGGGCGATGAACCTCTGACATCAAAAACTGAATGGAGAATTGCAGCAAAAGTACGTTCCACCCGTCCACCAAAAGATGCTATTTTGCGGCCAATTTCAGAGACGGAAGCTGTGGTAGAGTTAATGATGGCCGAAGAAGGTGTCGCACCGGGCCAAGCCTGCGTTTTTTATGATCCAGACAGCAGCCGAGTTTTGGGTGGGGGGTGGATCACTAGAGGCTAAGCCGAGCCAACACGGCCTTGGCTGCACGATCAGCTAGTGTAGTATCTCCCCGTCCCAACCTATCCATAGTGCTTTGCATCGCATAATCCTGAGCCTGCGGGTTCTCTAAAATCTTAGCCAATGCGGGCGCTATCAATTCCACCTTACAGTTTTTCCCTATAAACTCTGGCACATCATGGGTGTCTGACACTAGGTTAACCAATGTCACGGTATCCACGCGAAGCATCGCACCAATAATTACCCGCGACACCAGCCCCATATCATAGGCAATCACCATTGGCGTGCCTGCAGCGGCCAGCTCAAGCGATACCGTGCCGGAGGCGGCCAAGGCGGCCTGCGCTGTGGCAAAGGCTGTAAAGCGCTGCGCGGCAGCTGCCTCAGCTGACAGGCCCTTCGCCAGTCACTACAAAGCACTCTTGGCGCAAGGATTTAACATTGTCATAAATCAGTTCGGCCAGATGCGGCAAAGTTGGAAAAATTAGCTGCGACTGGGCAAACTCAGGCTGGGATAAAACCTCACAGAATACAGGTAACAGCCTTTTAACCTCAGAACTGCGTGAGCCCGGTAAAATAACTAGTGTTGGATATTTTGGATTGAGACCAATCCGCCTTTGAAATTCGAAAATCTGTTCCACAGACACCTTTGGTATCCCAGCAATAGGGTGACCTACAAAATCGCACTCTATGCCTTCCGCTTCCATGTAGGGAGGCTCAAACGGAAACAGCGCCAAGACATGATCGATGAACTGCGACATTTGACGCGCCCGTTTTGGGCGCCAGGCCCAAACCGTAGGCGCCACGTAATGAACTGTTTTAATTGATGGGTCAGCCGAATGAACGGCCTTAGCCACGCGCAGGCAGAAATCTGGGCTATCGATAGTAATCAAAACATCCGGCTTCCATATGAGCGCCGCGCCCACAGTCTGGGCCAAACGGCGCTTAAGCCCTAAATATTTTGGCAATATTTCAACCAGCCCCATGACTGAGAGCTCAGACATGTCAAACAGGCTATCGACACCTTGCACCTGCATTTCAGGCCCAGCTACCCCTTGAAATTCAACACCTGGAACAGCCTTCCGTAACCCGCGCATTAAATCAGCTCCCAAGCGGTCCCCAGAGGATTCACCTGCCACAATGAATACTTTCATAGCAAATTCTCACGCACCCAGAAAAAAAGCTCCAGCCGATTTGCCTCACTGATCACCGTCGCCAGATCAAGTACCACGACTCCACCATGAGGCGATCACAATGCCGTCTAACCCAGCTTTCTTAACTTGCCGACAGGTAGCAGGACCTATGGCCGGCAGGTCAATACGGCGTTCCTGTCCGTTTTTAGGGGCTTTAAATAAAATCCCGCCCTGTGGCCAAGCCTGCCTGCGAGCAATAAGTGATTGCAGCATCCATTCCGTACCACCGTAGGCCTCAACAGCAAGTACATGGCTACCAGCTACGGCACATGCTTGGCCAATATCTAAAGGTGACATGCCCACAATCACCGCGGCGGCACGGGCCGCATCGTCTTGGTCTTGTCGGTTTGGCGCCCGATGGCTTAAAATCCCCAATGGCGGCAGTAATTCAGGCATAACTTGGCCAAAACCAACCACCTGAAAGCCGGCATGTTCAAAAATCTCGATAACAATTTTCAAAGCACCATCATCGCCTTGTGCCAACGCGGCAGTAATACGTGCCACCAAAGGCCGTGTGGCCGAGTCAATAAGAGTTGGATCGATACTAGGGCGCTTAATGGCCCCGGCAAAGCAAACTTGAGTTATCCTATGCTGTTTGAGCAGCTCTAGAAACGAACCGAGAGTTTCCAAACGAAAACAGATATCAGGTATCAGCTCATCCGGTGGAAATTGCGCCAGAGAAGCAATCAAAGGCATCATAGTGCAGTTTTGTGCGATGATTTTGGGAAATTCGCCTTTTCCACATATTAACGCCAGCATCAGATCAGCCCGGTGTAAGAAAGGAACGACCACTGTCGCCCATTACAAAGTTGACAATTTCTTGGACATAGACGCTGTCCGTTTCTTCACCTAAGCGCCTCGCACGATCCTGAAACGCTCCTTCGCCCTGGGCTAGCATTTGAAAGGCTGCACGTAAGGAGGTGATATCACTACGGTCTACCCCCCTGCGCTTCAGGCCTACCAAGTTTAAACCATCCAATTGGCCCCTTGGACCCTGAACCAAACCATAAGGAATCACATCATTGGCAACCATAGTCACGGCACCGATGATAGCACCCTTACCAAGGCGCACGAATTGGTGCACACCGCATAGCCCACCAACAATTACGTCGTCGTCAATCACAACATGGCCCGCAATTGCTGCAGAGTTTACAATAATAATCCGATTAGCCAAACACGCATCATGGGCTATGTGGCAACCCGCCATCAGCAAACAGTCGTTGCCAATAGATGTAAGCCCCCCACCTCCCTGCGTGCCAAGATTTACAGTGACATGCTCTCGGATAGTGTTACGTTCTCCTATCTCCAAGGCGGTCTCTTCGCCGTTAAACTTCAAATCTTGTGGGATTTCACCTATTACAGAAAATGAAAATATTTTAGTATCTGATCCAATTTTTGTTTGCCCCTTGATGACCACATGTGAGGCGCAACTAACGTTATCGGCTAGTTTTACATTGGCCCCGATCCAGCAAAACGGACCAATCTTGCAGCCAGCACCAATCTGAGCTCCAGCTTCGATCACCGCGGAAGAGGGATGAATTTCTGCAGTATGGATCGTCATATGCTTTGCTCCGATAAGTCCATCATAGCTGTAAATTCAGCTTCAGCTGCCATCTCGCCGTTCACCAAACCACGACCTTTAAATTTCCAGATCTTGGACCCACCGCGCAGACTTTCTGCTAATTCCAAAACATCACCTGGAATAACTTTGCGGCGAAATTTGCACTTATCGATAGCCATGAAGTAGATCAGCATGTTGGTATTAGCCAGCTCATGGGTAACGCCAACCATAACAGCCGCGGTTTGCGCTAAAGCCTCTATGATAGTAACGCCTGGCATAATAGGTGTGCCCGGGAAATGGCCTTGGAAATGAGGCTCGTTCATTGTAACATTTTTTATCCCACGTGCAGCTTTAATCCCATCTATATCTTCTACACGGTCCACCAGTAAAAAAGGATAACGGTGTGGCAAGATTGCCTGTATCAGTTGAATATCAGCACGTTTTAGCTCAATCATACAATCATTCCTTGATTTTATCACAGCTAGCATTCGAAACTATCTCGTGTAACAATTAATCATTTTCTTTAGCAGAGATTTTTGCGTTGGCTTCATTGGCAAGGAAAGCTTGATCCACCCGCTGGACCAACAAATCAGTGATGTCTAAGGCGTCAATACTGCGCACTATAGATTTTTTTTCCAAAATGGCAGCTGCGTTAAATTCCAGCATCACCTCATCAAAAAATGGATTAATTTTTTGAAAGAAATTTATTTTTAAGCGGTTAAACTGATCCTCAACTAGTCTCAATTTTTGCAAACGCGATTTCCTAATTCCCTGTACTTTAACATCAAAAGCTTCAGCCGCTATAGCAAATAGTTCTGGCGAGAGCGTTGCACGATCCTCAGTCAACTGAAGTTCCTCCCCTTTTAAAGCATTCAAAATATTGGAATTTTCCTCATTGAGCAACTGGTTCTGTAGGCTAAAGGCATCACGCATGGCTTGGGCAAATTTTGAGCTGTCATAAGCCCGTTCTAAATCAACGACTAATATACCCGAAGATTGAGCCGATACGGGAAGAGCCAATACCATCCAAAGGCAACTTAAATTGATTAAAACCGCGAGTATGAACTTAAACTTCGCCATTATCAGAACGACGAAGATACAGTGAGATCAAACGTTCGCTCGACATCATTAGGTTCGGGATTCAAAGCATTGGTCCAGTTGAATCGCAGTGGACCAATTGGAGTGGTCCAAAACAACGAGAAGCCAACCACCGCCCGGAGATTGAAGTCATCATAAATAACTGAACTTCGATCCGCTGCTGATGGATCAGTGTCTGCAGATCTCTTTGTTGAAGCATCCACCCCCCAGTACGAACCCACATCAAAGAACGTCCCAAGATCGATACCATATTCTTCAGGCAGGCCACTTGGAAATATTGTTTCAAATCGCGCAACAGCGAAGTAGTTGCCACCTATCGCCTCATCAATTTTAGTTACGCTACCAGCTTTGGCGCGAATTTCCCTAGGCCCCACACCCCCGGGAGAAAATCCCCTCATTTTACTTGAATTAAGGAAAAAGCGATCAGTAAACGGCTTGTTGTACCACTACTAAATGCCAAAGCACCCGCCTCTAGAACCGCAGTAAGTTTAAATACCTCATTTTTTAAATATGTATCGCCACCCCATCTTAATTTAGTACGAACAAACTTATCATCGCCAGTCAGAGAAAAATCCTGCGAAAAATTGAAAAATGTCCCAGCCTTTGAGACTAACCCCGTGCCACGATTATCATATCTGTAATTATAGCCACCACCAAAATTATTGCGCCGCCCCTGCGCGGCATCACTTTTGAAGATGTTTGAGCCGGATGTTACGGAGCTCAGCAAGTCTGACACATAAAAACCTTTGACAGAAATAGACCCAGTAGTACTAACAGGGAACCCCAAAGCGGCTGACGCTTCAAAAGGTTCGGTGTCATACCGCGTATTACTTCCATTTGTACGACCAAAATCAAGCCCTACCCTTAAACTTAAATCACGATTTAAAACAGCTGGTTCATAAAAATTGAGATTCAAAGATTGACCTTGTGGTGTAGTTTTAATGGCTACATTGGTGCTCTGGCCTCGTCCCAGAAAGTTTGCCTCAGAAAAACTTGCGGTAAACCCGAGCCCATTATCAGAGTTAAAGCTAGCACCAAAGGACAGGCTACCCGTGGGCTTCTCTGTTACAGATACATCCACCACCATTTGGTTAGGAGATGAGCCCTCACGTGTATTTATTTCTACTGATCCAAATAATTTAAGGGCGCGAATACGCTCCGAGGCTGCGCGGATTTCGCGAGGATTAAAGCTGTCGCCCTCAACAAGTTTAAACTGACGTCTGATTACCCTGTCTAAAGTGGTACTATTCCCAGAAATATCAATTCGTTCAATGAAAACACGTGGGCCTCTTAACAAAACAAACTCAACATCCAAAGATAGATCCAGATCATTTCGTGTAACGCGCGGCTCAACACGAATAAAATCAAAGCCTAGCTGTGAAGCTTTATTCTCTAGTATTGTAATTGTGTTTTCGACCAGATCGGGCGAATATACTTTACCTTCTTTTATTCCAACAAAATCTTTAAAATCTACAGTATCCACATCTGATATGTTGGATGTTGTGATTATTTTACCAAATTCAAATTGAGAGCCCTCTTGAACTCGAAAGGTAACAAAAAATGAACCACCGTTTTTCGACAATTCAGAGTTCACCGAAAGTATCTGAAAGTCTACATAGCCGCGTGACTTATAAAAATCACTCAAAACCTGCTTGTCAAATTCAATACGGTCTTTCAGGAATGTATCACTCTGAAGCAGTAGCCTTAGAAAACCAGCTTGCTTGGTGCGCAAAACACGACGAAGACGGCTGTCTGCAAAAGTACGGTTACCCACGAACGAGATACGCTCAATTTCAACAACATCGCCTTCTACGATTTCAAAAACAACATCAACGCGATTGTCCGACCTCTGGATGATGCGAGGATCTACGCTAGCAGAAATTCGACCTTGGTCTGCATAGGCTGCAGCGATAGAATTTGCATCATCGCGAACTTGGCTTTCCGAATACACCTTACTGGATGTGGTATCCACTATACCTTCCAGCTGCTCGACTTTGAGTTTACTATTTCCCTCAAATACAACGACATTTACAGTTGGGAACTCGACAACGTTAATTTTCAATACTGATCCAGCCACATCGGCTGAAACAGATTCAAACAATTGAGAATCACGTACTCGTTGAACTGCGTCATTCACCTCACCGGCACCCAGAAAATCGCCAGATTCAATCCTAGTAAAAGATTGGATAGTAGCGGCTTCAATCCTCCGATTGCCCTCAATTGCGACAGACAAGATTTGAAATATCTGCGCATGCGCTGCCTGAGCTAGGCAAATCAGGGCTAGAACACCCACAAAAATGTAGCGAACCCGATCAATAGCCCGAACACTGTTGGTCCCAAATAACTTCATCACATCGGCCCCCAAGTAATGGCATGTATAATACCAGTTGTACTTACCGCCTCGATACTGACGAGTCAAAAGCAAGTGTAACTAGCTAAGTTAAATTTTCATAGATACTACCGATCAACAGATTTCATTCATAACAACCGCAAATAATGTCAGTGACAAGACGACAACAAGCCCGACTGTCATCAAAATTTGCAACACAGAATCACTTGGCTTGCGCCCAGTAATAAATTCATAAGCGCAGAACAGTAGGTGCCCACCGTCTAACACAGGGATCGGAAATAAGTTCATCAAACCAACCGCGGTCGATAAGCCAGCAATCAGTGCCAGAAAAGGCATAGCACCTTGGCTGGCAACTTGACCTGCGGTTTCTGCAATTGCAACTGGTCCTGACAAATTACAGGCACTGATTGAGCCCAAAACCATCTGTTTAATACCAGCCAAAGACACAGTAATAATGTACCAAGTACGCTTAAGAGCGGCAGTGATTGCTATGCCAAATGGCAGCGGCTCTTTGCCTGGTTCAAAAAAAATCCCACCAGTAATACCTACTAGGCGCCGGTTTTCAAAACTGCCGTTTAACTCAGGAATTGCTACCAGCCTTGATGTCAAAGTGACATCAAACTCAGATCCTTCGCGCCAAACAGAAAACAACATCTCATCAGCATCCGCTGTTGCCACGGCAGCTTGTAGGTCTGCAAAACCGTTAAGTACTTGACCATCAATTCGCGTGATTACATCACCCACTTTTATCCCAGCTTCAATGGCCGCCGAGCGTGGCTGCACTTGAGATACTAAGGCTGGAAATGGCACTGGGCCCTGCGCTTCCACGCGGCGTTTATCGCGTAAAACTGTATAGAATGCGGGTGCAACAAGCTCTTTTCCAGCAATCACAAGATCTTCAATACTGAACACATCCACTCCGTTCACTGAAATGATTTCGTCGCCAATTTGCAGTGTATTTACCACTGGTGTTGCAAACATTTGTGAAATCTTGGGCGAGTCAGTAAATTGCCCTTGCCACATGAATAAAACGCAAAAAAGGATGATTGAAAAAATAAAATTAAATACTGGTCCAGCAGCTGCTGTGGCCGCTCGTGCCCAAATTGGGGCGCCATGCATGGTGCAACGAAGTTCGATAGGGTCAAGGCTAGGCAAGACCTGCCCATCTGGTCCACTAGCCGCATTCGCATCACCCTTGAATTTTACATATCCCCCAAATGGCAGCACGGCGATCTGCCAACGCGTGCCCCGCTTATCCAACCTGGAAAATAAGACGGAACCAAAGCCCACTGAAAATACCTCAGCGTAGATGCCACACCAGCGTCCAACAATATAGTGCCCGTATTCATGAACAGTCACTATCACCGACAAAGCTAATACGAAAAAAAACGCAATCCAAATAAAGCCACCGAAAGAGGCGGAAAGCGACGTAAAGTCAAACATGTAATATCCTAGCTATGTGACGTGTAGACTGATCAGCCTGCAAAATATCTTGCAAATCCCTTGGCACTGTATTTAAATATCCAGCGCGGTCTAGATCGCACAGCACAGCCTCTACCAATATGGCCATATCTAAAAATCCAATTTTACAGTCAATAAAGCGGTCCAACGCCACCTCTTTTGCTGCATTGAACGCAGCTCCCCATAGATGTCCCTTGCGCATTACCTCTCGCGCTAGTCGCAAGGCAGGGTAACGGTCTTCATCTGCAGCAAAAAATTGAAATTTACCAATAGAAGTGAAATCCAAACGCGCAACATCTAAGTACTGGCGCTTGGGGTGATGTAGTGCGAAGCTAATAGCATGCCGCATATCAGGCGGGCCAACGTGAGCCATCATTCCACCATCTTTGAAGCCTACAATCGCGTGAATGAGACTTTCTGGATGAATAATGGTTTCGATACGCCTTTCATCAATTCCAAAAAACTCTTTTGTTTCTATTAGTTCCATTGCCTTATTAAAAAAGGATGCGCTGTCGATAGTGATCCTTTGGCCCATAGTCCAGTTAGGATGGGTTTGGGCTTGCGCCGGCGTGGCTTGCGCAAGATCTGCCTGAGGCCAATCGCGAAACGCACCACCGCTTGCAGTGATAATTATTCGCTCAACATTTGAGATATCTTCGCCCAACAAAGCTTGAAAAATTGCAGAGTGTTCGCTATCCACTGGTAAAATTTTTGCTCCGTGCACTGCAGCCTCAGCCAGAAGCAGCGGCCCAGCTGTTACCAGCGACTCTTTGTTTGCAAGTGCTAACGTTGCTCCCTGCCGCACTGCGTTCAAGCTCGGGACCAAACCAGCCACACCTATAATAGCCGACATAACCCAATCTGCTGGACGATCAGCCGCATCAGAAATTGCCATCTCACCAGCAGTAGTCTCAATGCCAAGCCCTGCCACCCCGTCTGTCAATTCCGACAACAACTCCGGAAATGCTGTAACAACCAAATCAGGCTGGAATTCATGCGCATCTCGAATTAGCTGCGCAATATTACGCCCACCGGTCATTGCTATGAGTTTATAGGAATTTCTGTCTCGGCGCACCAAATCAAGCGTATTTTGCCCGATTGAGCCAGTGGCACCGAATATAGAAATGCTGCGCATCAGTCTAATAACAATGCCGTTATTATCCCGAGCACAGCAGCAGCACCGATAAAGCCATCAAACCGATCCAGAAACCCGCCATGACCTGGAATAAGATTTGAGCTGTCTTTCACCCCAGCGCAACGTTTCAACCAACTCTCTGCAATATCGCCCATCTGCGCACCAAAAACTACTAATACTGATATAGGTATCATCCAATGGGCAATAGAAGTAAATGAAGCCATCCAATACACGCCAGAATATTGCATCAAAACAAATCCAAAACTAATAGCCAAAACCCAACCTACTATGGTGCCACTCCAAGTTTTTTTGGGACTAATAGAAGGCCATAACTTAGCCCCACCAATGCTGCGACCAGCAATATATCCACCGATATCTGACAAAATCACCAATACTGCTAAAATGCCAATACCAACAATCCCAAAATTCAAAACAAGATACCAAAATGCTAGCATGCCCACTGTTAAAAGTGCGCCATAGGCCACATAGACACCCCTATTTTTTTTCACCAAAGAACTCCCAATCAGAATGGTCAAAAAGCCCGAGACACTTGGTAGCATTAATCCAGAATTCAAAATGGCAGGATCGACCACCATGGGTAACCAGCCCAACACAGCCACAGCAGTCACAGCAAACAAGCGCCACCCGGTCAGGCCAAACATCCTCGTTAATTCCCATAGCATCACTACAACACTTACAAAACCAAGCATCAAAACACCTGTGCGGCCAACATAAAGTGATCCAGCAAAGAGGAGTAACATAACTAAAGCAGAGATAAAACGCAGAGGTAAGTCCGCCCATTTTTGTTGGTTCATGCTGTTAAGGCTCCGTACCTACGATCCCGAGTTCCAAATCTAGAAATTAGCTGAGTGAATTGAAAGGCCGTAAATCTGGCCAAGGTGAACGAATTCATATTCCGCATAAGCCGATTGCCAAAGTAAGAAGTTAGAAATGCGAGCTTCACCGCTGGTGCGTATTACGAGATCGGGGTCCGGCAAAAAGTGTGTGTCCAAGAAACTTGCTAATACTTCTGCGGTCACGCTTTGTGCAGCCAGTTTGCCTGCCTCCACCTCACGCGCCATGCGCTGCGCTGCGCGGGTAACCTCATCGCGGCCCCCATAATTCAGCGCAATCGTCAGGTTAATTGTTGAATTTCAGAGGTTACAAGCTCAAGCTCATCCATCAACTGCACAAGTGTATCGTCTAATTTAATACGGTCGCCGATGAAGCGAACTCGCACGCCCTCATCAATTAGAGCTTGAGTTTCGCGCCTAATATAGCGCTTGAACAGCCGCATTAGGCCACTCACCTCCACCTGTGTACGCTTCCAATTTTCAGTGGAAAAGGCAAAAACTGTAAGATATTTTACCCTAACTTCTGGGCATGCCTGGACTATTTCACGAACCCTTTTAGCACCGGCATGGTGCCCCACCAGACGCGGCCGACCACGCCGTTGCGCCCAACGGCCATTGCCATCCATGATTATCGCAACATGTTCCGCAACCTGTGTCATTCAGGGCACCAATCTAAACCATCATTATTTCAGCTTGCTTGGCATCCAAAGAAGTATCCACCAATTTAATTTGAGCATCCGTCATAGATTGTACCTCTAATTCCCAGAGTTTCTGATCATCTTCAGACATGCCAGCGGCTTTAGCTTTTTTTATCTTATCCATTCCGTCACGACGCACATTGCGCACGGATACCCGACAATTTTCAGCATAGCCTGCGGCCACTTTGGTCAACTCGCGGCGACGTTCTTCATTAAGCTCAGGTATTGGCAGCATGATGATGGTTCCATTGGTTTGCGGGTTGATTCCAAACCACTTTCACGAATTGCCTTTTCAACTTTTCCAACAAGGCCTTTGTCCCAAACGTTCACCGTAACCATCCGCGATTCAGGCACATTGACTGTTCCAACCTGATTAATAGGTGTCATTTGACCGTAGGCATCCACCAAAATTGGATCCAAAATAGAGCCACTCGCGCGGCCGGTACGCAAAGACGCAAATTCAGTTTTCAGTGAAGACATTGCGCCATCCATGCGGCGTTGCAAGTCATCAACATCAATATCTAAGGGGTCATCCGACATTATTACTCTCTCTTGCTTATGTTATCCATGAACTTTCGTATAGGTTCCAGTTCCCGACAATATGCCCCTGAATCCACCAGGTTCAGATAGTGAAAAAACAATGATTGGCAAATTATTATCCCGAGCCAGAGCAATTGCAGAAGCATCCATTACTTTTAAGTTTTTTTGCAATACTTCATCAAAAGTTACTGTGTCGTAGCGCACAGCATCCAAGTGTACGTTAGGATCTTTATCGTAAATTCCATCAACCTGCGTCCCTTTGAAGATAGCCTCACAGGCCATTTCGCTGGCGCGATCGACTACAGTATCAGTTGTAAAATAAGGATTTCCAGTACCAGCAGCAAAAATAACAATTCTTCCTTTTTTCTAAATGTCTGACGGCCCGTCTGCGTATGTAGGGCTCGCACACTTGATCCATGGGAATAGCTGACACCACCCGGGTATGGATCCCCTGCTCTTCTAACGAGCTTTGCATCGCCAACGCGTTCATAACAGTGGCCAGCATACCCATATAATCCGCAGTAGTGCGCTCCATACCTTGGGCTGAGCCCTGCAGGCCACGAAAAATATTACCGCCGCCAATGACCATACAGATCTCCACACCCATCGAATGCACAGTTTTTACTTCTGCGGCAATCCGTTCAACTGTAGGCGGATGTAGTCCGTAGCCCTGGTCCCCCATAAGGGCCTCACCAGAAATTTTTAATAGAACACGCTTGAATTGACCCTGAGAAACGGAAATATCGTGCATTGTGCCCTCATTTGAATTTTGCCTAAGATGTAGTAAAACTACGGTAAGAGCAATGACGTCTTACGTCTGAAACGAAAAAAGCGGAAAAAGCCCAAAATGCAGTTTCAAACCTTAGTCCAACACCTTGATAAGGCCCGTCCAATATTGATTGCTGGAGCCACCGCTAGCGGGAAATCGGCTTTAGCGCTCAGAATTGCTGCTGAATTAGGTGGCGTGATCGTAAATGCGGATGCTTTACAGGTTTATGGTGGCTGGCGCGTACTTACCGCGCGCCCAAGCAAGCAAGAAGAAACACAAGCCCCACATTTTCTTTATGGTCATGTCCAAAATCAGGCGAGCTATTCAGTAGGGGATTGGTTGCGCGATATCACTCCCATCCTCACCTCTGGTCAACGCTTGATTATAGTAGGCGGTACGGGATTATATTTCAGAGCCTTGACTGAAGGCTTAGCGGATATCCCACCGATTAAAGAAAATATTCGCAGGCAATCTGCCCACTTTTTAAGTGTAGGCGAAACTGATGTTATGCTCGCTGCGTTAGACGATGCCACGCATCAAAGATCGATGTGCAAAATCCAATGCGGGTGTCGCGGGCTTGGGAGGTATTGCAAGCACGGGACAATCTATTTTGGCGTGGCATGCGCAGACCCCACCACCCTTAATAATGCTCGACAGCTGTGACGCTTTACATCTAAGTAGTTCGATAGAGTGGTTAAACGCCAGATTGGCAATGCGGTTTGATCTGATGATCAAAGAGGGAGCTTTGGATGAGGCACAAGCAAACTTGAAGACTTGGAATCCAGGCTCACAGTCGTCTCAAGCGATTGGTGCACCCGAGTTGATCGCGCACCTACGGGGGCACAGAAGATTTGGAAGAAGCAAAAAAAATGGCCGTAACAGCCTCCCGTCAATACGCCAAGCGCCAACGCACCTGGTTTAGAAAACGCATGGTGCACTGGCACAGTCTCGAAACTCATAACCTATAGAATAATTATATAATGGCTTTGTGCAGTCGACATGTGATCCTAGGAATTAATCTTGGTTAATTGGCCGCTGGTTAATAAAATCCATTATAAGCATAGGATTAGGCTTAAACTGCGTCTATTTTTAAGGACAAGTGTGGAACACAACATGTGCTTTCAGCAGTATTAATTTGGATAGTTCATTTTTAGCGCTAACAGCGATGGCAAGGTGTCTTCATTATAAAATTAACCAAATTTTCATTGACGCTATGAAGCAATATGGGGATGAATAGTAGTCAGTAAAAGTAAACATCTGAACACTATAAAATGGCACTACTTCATACCTCATCAAAGGTATTTTTGATTTCATCGGGAGATAATAATGACAAAAAATAATAGTTTTATGCACCCAGCTGCAGAAATGTACGCCTCAGAAGAAAAAGCCGGCAAGCTCGATCGCCGGGAATTCATCTCGCGTGCCACAGCTTTGGGTGTGTCTACCGTTGCAGCCTACGGCTTATTGGGCCTCGATGCCCCTGCTGAAGCTGGCGGCCATGCAAAAATGGGCGGTACCATCCGTATGCAGATGGACGTCAAAGCCATGAAAGATCCACGCACCCATGACTGGACACAGATTTCGATATTCTCAGCAGGTTGGCTGGAGTATCTGGTAGAATACAATAGCGACGGATCATTCAAGCCGATGTTGCTGTCCAGCTGGGAAGCCAATGCTGATGCGACCCAATATATATTGAAGATCCGTGAAGGCGTAAAGTGGAATAATGGCGACGATTTTACTGCTGACGATGTTGCACGCAATATTATTGGCTGGTGCGATAAGGGCCTTGAAGGCAACTCCATGGCCGGCCGCATGGCCTCTTTGGTCGATGAAGCAACAGGTAAGGCCCGTGAAGGTGCCGTCGTGGCTGTAGACTCCTCGACAGTTCACCTAAACCTGTTGCAACCAGATATTACAATTGTTCCCGGCATGGCGGATTACCCTGCTCAGATTGTACACAAGTCGTTTACGGTTGAAACAATGGTGTCCAATCCAATCGGTACAGGCTTCATGTTGCCAGAAAACTTGGAAGTTGGCGTAAAGGCGTCAATCGTCCGCAACGAAGGTTTTGAATGGTGGGGCTATGCCGCTGGCAAAGGCGGATACGTAGACCGGATCGAATTCATTGACTATGGCAGTGATCCTGCAACCCATATGGCGGGCTTTGAAGCTGAAGAGTTTGACCTCAACTGGGAAACTACTGGAGAATTTGTTGAACTTTACGATGCCCTTGGCCTCGTCAAGTCACAGGTTGCTTCTGGGGCCACGATCGTCGTGCGTCCAAACCAAGGTCACGCACCATATGACAATAAAATGGTTCGCCAAGCACTCGCAATGGCCGTTAATAATGAAGTTTTGAACGAATTAGGTAATGCCGGTTTGGGCGATGCTGCAGATAACTGTCATGTTGGCCCAATGCACCCAGAGCATAATCCAGATGTGATGCGTGCACCATTTAACCCTAGCCAAGGCCAAAGAGCTTAATGGATGCTTCCGGTCATGGCGACTTTGAACATGAGCTTCGGTCCCTGGAAACCGGTTTCTGGAAAGACACTTGCGATTCGGTAGCTGCGCAACTGCGTGACGCAGGGATAA
Source organism: uncultured Planktomarina sp. (assembly GCA_905182535.1). GTDB lineage: Bacteria > Pseudomonadota > Alphaproteobacteria > Rhodobacterales > Rhodobacteraceae > Planktomarina > Planktomarina arctica. The sequence goes on along the minus strand of CAJJBZ010000010.1, from coordinate 204,364 downwards.
AAGTGAAACGCACTTTAATGCCCGGTAGCACTTTTTGGAATGATTGGACTAAATTTCCCTACTCCGCAACAAACTGGAACCACCGCCCTTTGGGAACACAGGTGCTGGGTTTGGCATATAAATCAGGCGAAGCTTGGAATGAGTTTGCATGGAGCAATGCCGAATTTGACGGGTTGCTGGCAGAGGCTAACTCTTTGGCAAACGCCGATGAACGCAGGGTTGTGATGGGAAAAATACAGGCAATTGGTCATCGACGAAGGCGTTACCTGTCAGCCGTATTGGCGTTTAGTGCAGCGGCACCACGTTGAAGGTCTCGTCGGAGTTGACATGCACATCGCCTACCTTCCTCAAATATATAAGTGGGGCCACGCAGTTTAAAGAAGTGTGAATATTAAGGCCGCTCCTAATTTTGGGGGTGGCCTTAATTTTAATAACCAAGACCACGAACAAAAATTTATATGACAGGAACGTACACCATGGGGATGTTTATCCTACGCAGAACAGGTGTCATGCTGCTGACAGCTATTTGCCTCACTTTTATTGTATTTATAATGACAAATCTTTACCCAAATTTGGAAAAACTTGCAAAGAACGAAGGTAATTTTCGGATGTCTGATGCCGAAGTTGCAAGCTTTTTAGGCAACCGGGGATATACGCAAGGTAAACTGCAAAATTATGGTGAATGGCTCGGTGTTCTACCCGGCTATGTTATTGAGGGCATAGACGGCAAGACCCGCGGCCGCTGCTCAAATCATGGAGCTATAGTGGAAGATGCTGGAAGATATTGCGGCGTACTCCAAGGGGATTGGGGCTTTTCTAGTCGCTTCAAGGAACCAGTATCAAAGATAGTCGCAAAACGGCTTGCTCTTACTGGGAAGCTAATGTTTTGGGTTTTGGTAGTGATGATACCAAGCGCTTTAATTATTGGGATTATGGCTGGCATGCGCGAAGGTTCTCGCCTTGATAGAGCTTTATCTACGGGAGCAATTGTGACCACCGCCACCCCTGAATATGTTTCCGGCGTGATTTTCATTGCGATTTTCACCTCATCCGCTGTAGGCCTCAAATGGTTCAAAGGGTCAGCCACTTCAGCTATGGAAAATGCGACGCTCGAAAATTTTCTGCTGCCGGTGCTCACCATTGCCCTATACGGCATGGGTTACATAGCTCGGATGACCCGTGCGTCCATGGCAGAAGTCATGACTGCGCAGTATATCCGCACCGCACGGCTTAAGGGCGTTAGCTTCGCCAATATAGTTTTGAAACACGCGCTGCGCAATGCTTTGATTGCTCCTTTCACCGTAATCATGTTGCAAATTCCATGGCTGTTGAACGGCGTGGTTATTGTTGAAGTCTTATTCAACTTCAAAGGTTTTGGCTGGGTTTTGGTGCAAGCGGCCAGCAATAACGATATAGATTTGTTGCTTGCTGTCTCTGTGGTTGGTGTTGTTGTTGTTTTGTTGACGCAGCTCATCTCTGACATCGGCTATGTCTTCTTAAACCCCCGCATTCGCATTACTTAAGGAGACCAGATCCATGCAAAATCTCACCTGGACCGGCACCTTAGGTGTTTATCTCAATCCCCTGTTTCTAACTGCACTATCTGCCTTTTTTGTCTTTGCAGTGTCTGCCGCTGCACGCGGGTTCTCACGCCTAGATGGGCGAACCCTACTGAACCCCACGCCGCCATCGATTGCGTTGTTGGGACCAACGGCAGTGATCGGCCTTGTGCTTTGGCTTTTAAGTCTTACCGGGTTGCCCCCCTTTGCGATGCTAGGACTTGGCAATATGACGCTATCTTTGGTGGTCTGCCTGGTAATTGGCTTGGCCACTGGGTTTGGTCTATTCCAGATATCCTCTGAACTGATTTTCAAACTAGTTTGGAGCACGTTCTATGTCGTCCTCTGCTTATTTTTGATCTACTTTATTGTAGGTTTATTTGTTGTACCTGAAACAGCAGGCATCGTCGGTGCCATTTCCAAACAACTAACCCCAACCTGGATTGCCTTGCTCGTCACCTTTGCGGTCTCCATCTATTTCAAGCGCAGCTTAGGCCTTTACGGAAAATTGTTCGACAGTCCTATTGGCATGATCGGCCTCGGCTTGGTATTGTTCTGGGTATTCACCGCCCTTTTAGGGGCAGGCTTTGATTTGATTGCCACCCATGACCCGTTGAGCCAAGTCTCTGGGATGAAAAACAAACACCCAGGCATTCCATTGCGTGGCGCAGAAGCAAACGATTATCCCTACTACCTGTTTGGTGGCGATACGCTTGCACGTGATGTGTTTAGCCGTGCGATCGTGGGCAGTGGTATTGTAATAGTGATCGCACCCGCAGCCACGGTCTTTGCTTTTATGATCGGCATCACTTTAGGACTGCCAGCTGGTTATTTTGGCGGACGTTTAGATACAGTGTTGAGCTTCCTATCTAATATGGTTTTAGCGTTTCCAGTAATCTTGCTATTTTTTCTTCTGGTCACACCAGAAATCATTGAATCGGGCCTACCAAACTATCTGGCCGTGATCCTCTTTGTGTTTCCAGTGATTTTTATCGCAGTAGCACAGTTCTCAAAAAATCGCCTGAAACCAAATTTTTTAACCCTAAAACTTCCTATTATCATGATTATAGCTTTATGGCTGTATTTAAGCTTGGTCTCTGAGACAGATACGACGATTGCACTCTTGCCACCGCTTTTGGATCTGTTCGATGTGCCCTCAGAAATATTGGTAGTTTTCGTATCAGTGGTCTTCGTCAACTCCCCCACCGTCTTCCGGATTGTGCGAGGCCTGACCTTAGACGTGAAAACGCGCGACTATGTGGCCGCAGCCCAAACCCGTGGCGAAGGGCCTTGGTATATCATGCTTTGGGAAATTTTGCCCAATGTGCGTGGCCCGCTGATCGTGGATTTCTGCCTGCGCATTGGCTATGCTACCATTCTATTGGGCACGCTCGGCTTCTTCGGCTTAGGGCTAGAGTCGGAAAGTCCCGATTGGGGGACGACCATCAACGCCGGGCGCAAATTACTCTCAGTTTATCTGGCCCCACCTTTGGTGCCCGCCTTTGCCTTAATGAGCTTGGTGCTGGGTCTAAACCTATTGGCCGATGGGCTGCGTGAAGAAAGTTTGAGAGATTAATTCAATGATAAAGCAAGACACTGATAGCCCTATCCTTGAAATCAAACAGCTTTCGATTTCCTTTTTTACAAGGCTCAACGAAATCCCTGCAGTAATGGACTTTAGTTGCACCGTCCAACCCGGCGAGGCCATGGGTCTGGTCGGCGAATCCGGTTGTGGCAAATCCACCGTAGCTCTTGGCGTGATGCAAGATCTAGGAGTTAATGGCCGCGTAGTCGGCGGTACAATCAAGTTCAAAGGCCAAGATTTAGGTCTGATGAGCCCAGAAGATCTGCGTGAGATTCGTGGCTCTGAGATTGCGATGATCTATCAAGAGCCCATGGCCTCTCTCAATCCAGCGATGAGAATAGGCCAGCAGTTGATGGAAGTGCCAATGATACATGAGGGCATCAACAAAGAAGACGCCTATGCGCGGGCTTTGGAGGTTGTAACAGATGTAAAACTTCCTGATCCAGAACGGATTTTGAAGTCCTTCCCGCATCACTTGTCGGGCGGCCAACAGCAACGTGCATGTGATTGCCATGGCACTTATGTCTAAACCAAGCCTGTTAATTCTGGATGAACCCACAACGGCGTTAGACGTGACAGTTGAGGCTGCCGTAGTGAAACTGGTTAAAGATTTAGGCAAAAAATATGGCACCTCAATGCTGTTCATTTCGCATAATCTCGGGTTGATCTTAGAAACCTGTGACCGGATTTGTGTAATGTACTCTGGTGAGGCAGTGGAAACGGGCCGTATCGAAGATGTTTTCGACAAAATGCAGCACCCCTATACGCAGGCGCTGTTTCGCTCGATCCCCCTGCCCGGCGCTGATAAAAATGACCGCCCCTTAGTAGCCATTCCAGGCAATTTCCCATTGCCACATGAGCGGCCGAATGGCTGTAACTTTGGCCCACGCTGTGAATATTTTCAGGCTGGCCATTGCGATCAAGGCCCAATCCGCATGGATACCGTTCCACACGGAGACCGCCACGGCTCGCGCTGCCTGAAGTGGAGCAAGATTGACTGGGATGCGCCGCTGGAATTGGCAGAACAGAAGATCAAAGCCGAACCGGGCCGCGTCATGCTCAAGATTGAAAATCTAAAAAAATACTATGAAGTGGCTGCAAATGCGCTGTTTGGCGGTGGCAATAAGAAGGTTGTGAAGGCCAATGAAACCCTGAGCTTTGAAGCCCGCGAGTCCGAAACGCTTGCTATTGTTGGCGAATCTGGCTGTGGCAAGTCGACATTTGCTAAGGTTTTAATGGGATTGGAGACTGCGACTGAGGGTAAAGTATTATTAGAAGGCAAAAACATTGAAGGCGTTTCCATTGAGGACCGAGATACCAAAACTGTTGCTGATGTACAGATGGTATTCCAAAATCCCTTTGACACCCTCAACCCCTCCATGACCATCGGCAGCCAAATTTTGCGAGCTTTAGAACTTTTTCGGATTGGCAATTCTGCCAGAGAGCGTACCGAACGCATGCTCGAGCTTCTCGATCTGGTGAAATTGCCCCATGAATTTGCTGACCGGATGCCGCGTCAACTATCTGGTGGACAAAAACAACGTGTTGCAATTGCCCGCGCTTTTGCCGGGGATGCCAAAATTGTGGTAGCAGATGAGCCAGTGTCAGCTTTAGATGTATCTGTGCAAGCAGCGGTCACCGATCTGCTGATGGAAATACAGCGCGAACATAAAACTACATTGCTGTTCATCAGCCATGACCTGTCGATTGTGCGCTATCTAGCAGACCGCGTGTTGGTAATGTATCTCGGCCATGTGGTGGAAATGGGTACAACTGAGCAGGTGTTCCAGCCGCCCTATCATCCCTATACTGAAGCTTTGCTAAGTGCCGTGCCGATTGCCGATACCTCTATCCAGAAAAAGCGTATCGTGCTTGAAGGCGACATTCCATCCGCGATGAACCCGCCTTCTGGTTGTCCGTTCCAAACCCGCTGTGGATGGAAGGCCGAGGTTCCAGGCGGATTGTGCGATATTGACTTACCTGAGGTACGTCAATTGACCAGCGGTCATCAAATAAAATGCCATTTGGCTGATGATATTTTGGCCCGCATGGAACCTGTGATCAAAATAGCCGCTGAATAGGGTGCTTCAAAAACATAAGGATAGCAACATGAATGCGGCCGTTTCCCTGTGGATCGGACGGCGCCATCCAAACAGGTAAAATCACAAAAACCTGTGTTCTGGCCAGATATAAGGTTGCGCCTGCGCGCAGTTCCAGAGATATATAACCAAACGAGATGTCGAGAAGTGGGCATGTCAAATTAACAAAACTTAATACAGATCCAGTATTGATACTGGGTTTTCAGGGCAACAACTTGGGGGTAATGACCATGGCCGGATCAGTAAATAAAGTCATCATTATTGGAAATTTGGGTCAAGATCCTGAGGTGCGAAATTTTCCAAGCGGTGGAAAGGTGTGTAACTTCTCTGTAGCAACCTCCGAAAACTGGAAAGACAAAAATACTGGAGAGCGCCGTGAGCGCACTGAGTGGCACCGAGTTTCAATTACGTCTGAGCCATTGGTTCGTGTAGCCGAGCAATATCTTCGCAAAGGCTCTAAAGTCTACCTTGAAGGTCAATTGGAAACTCGGAAGTGGCAGGACCAATCAGGTCAAGACAAGTACACAACTGAAGTTGTTTTACGACCCTATCGCTCTGAATTGACGATGCTAGATGGCCGTAGCGACGGTGCACAAGGCGGCGGCACCCAAGGCAGTTCCATGGCTGACCAAAGTGGTGGCGGCTATATGGCTGATCAAAGTGGTGTCCAAGCTAGTGGCAACCAAAGTAGTGGCTACAATAGCCCTGCACCATCCGCGGATCTAGACGATGAAATTCCGTTCTGAAGGTAGCAAACTCCAGCTTTGTAGAATTACCATATAATTATTTAACAATATCAGTGGCTTGATGCTTTTTCGACGTTTTATAAATGTTGATTTATAATCATTAAAAATGTGCCAAATGCTAGTCCAGCAAGGCTATATTTTGACAGTAGAGAAGCTGGCCCCGAAAACCTCAAGTCGCACCCCGGGCGCGTCTGATACCGCATACCTAACAAGGTGCGCTAAGCACTGTTGGATATGGCGTTAGCACGCCCAAGACTAAGCCCACGAGAATTGGCTGTGAACTTCACCGACAGTGCGGAAAACTTCACCAGACCAGTCATTCAAGACGTATCCTATTTTTTAAATGAAATTTAAGGAGAAATAGGGTTTTATTAGTCGTGGGATAGATGTTTCAAGCACCAACACACACACTTCAGCCTATATTCTAATCATTCCGATTTGAGCCTTCAGCTCTGGCGAAATTAGTACGCCGCGCCAGGGCATGTTGAATCTTGCAACACAGATAAAATTACCTCGGTAGATACATCAGAGGTAACAAAGGCTTGGCCAATATCTCGAGCCATAATGAAATTTAATTTTCCACCAATAACTTTTTTATCCTGACCCATTAACTCCAAAAGCGATACTGCATTGGGCAACTCTCCATCTATATCACTAATATCAGTCTTCATCCCCATGGTTTTGAGGTGTGCGCGTACCCGTGATGGGGCTTCCTGCGCGCACAAACCCAACCGCGCAGATGCCTCAAAAGCCAACGCACAGCCAATAGCCACGCCTTCACCATGCAGCAATCGATCTGAGTAGCCTGCCGCGGCTTCCAATGCATGGCAAAAGGTGTGTCCCAAATTAAGTAAAGCACGATCACCCTGCTCGGTCTCATCACGAACCACAATGTCTGCCTTCATCTGGCAGGATACCTGGACAGCCTCAATCCGAGCAGCTGTATCGCCCCTAGCCAGAGCAGGACCATTTAGCTCCAACCAATTAAAAAATACTGCGTTACCCAGTAAACCATACTTAACCACTTCGCCGTAACCAGCAAGAAAATCCCTTGGTGTCAGTGTGTTCAAGACATCGATATCTGCCAATACTAAACTGGGCTGGTGAAACGCACCTATAAGGTTTTTGCCCTGCGGAGCGTTGATCCCAGTTTTACCGCCCACAGAGCTATCAACCTGAGCCAAAAGGCTGGTAGGTATTTGAATGAACCGCACCCCACGGCGCAGAATAGCAGCAGCAAAACCGACTAGGTCTCCAATAACTCCACCACCCAGGGCAATTACAACATCACGACGCTCAACTTTTTCTTCCAAGAAAAAATTAACGGTTTGGTTGAGAAAAAACCAACTTTTAGTGCTTTCACCAGCAGGCAGAGTCAAAGATACGTGCTCAATACTAGAAAAATCTAGGGATGCCGTCAGACTAGCCAAATGCAGCGGTGCAACATTGCTATCGGTAATAATAACAACTTTTGAGCGTTCTAAAAATGGAGAAATATATTGCGCCGCCTCATCCAAAAGGCCTTGACCAATATGGATATCATAAGCCCGCGCACCCATTCCCACATTTACACAAATGCTCATGGGCAATCTCCTCTTGGGCTCATAACATCCGGCCACTTCCTCAATGAAGCTAACACATCTTGCATAGTTTGCATTATCGAACAGCTGGAATTAGCCACAATACTGAGGTCTGCCAAATGATATTGGTCTTTACGATCATCAAAAATCTTGGACAGAGTTTCTTTTGGATTCAATGTTTTAAGCAATGGTCTGCTTTCCTTGTTACGAACACGCTCCCACAAGAGCTCCAAATTGACATCAAGAAACACCGATACACCGAGCTTGGAGATCAACCTACGGTTTTCTCCAGACATGAACGCGCCGCCTCCCGTAGATAAAACGCAGGCTGGCCCCTAGCAACAACCGCTCAATAACTTTCGATTCCGCCGAGCGAAAAAAAGCCTCGCCATCACGTTCGAATATCTCAGCAATACTTCGGTTGGCCGCCACAGATATCTCATGATCCGAATCCATAAAGGCAACGTTGAGCTCTGCCGCCAAAGCTTTGCCCACCGCAGTTTTGCCGGAGCCCATCATACCGACCAGAACGACTGTTTTATTGAGCGACATCTGTCTTATTCCACGTCTTAAGATTAACTTGCCTTGTATCTTCAATGGCGCGATTGTTACAAAAAGACCATAAGCAAATATTGCATCAAAGGAAAACTCTTCACCATGGTAAGATTATTTAAATATTTTTTCTACTTATTGGTGTTGGCGGGCATAGCATTTGTGGCATTCGCCTATGTAGGACCAATGGTCGGCTTCGATTTTTCTACTGGCGTTCACGCCATTGAACTGCCCCTTGATCTGGATATCAAATAATATGCGCCATGCTTTGACCATCACTCTCATGCTTTGGACTGTGCCCCTATTGGCTCAATCCAATGCGCCCATTTCAGCGATTGATTGGCTATCGCAACCCAGTCTCACAACTTTGAGCGAAAAAACCCTGATTGTTAAAGACCCCACAAGTGGGGCGGTTTTTGACGAGATCACGACTATTGAGTTGGAAGGACCAGTTGCTAAGTCTTACGGGTTGATACCCACCAAAATATCAAAAATTCCAATAGATTTTTGGACAGATGTCGACCCCGACTCCTTGACCCAAATCATTGGGTCATTGTCTGGTCCAGGCCTGCCAGCTGCAAATGATCTACTACTCCGCGCTTTACTGGCAGAAACTTTGGGTGATGAGGTGGTGCTTGGAGTACGTGTCAGGGCACTTATAGATCTCGGCGCAGTTTACGCCGCTTACAGTCTTTTAGGCCAGTCACAAATAGATAATTTTGAAAGCTTTGCCCTCTTTGCTGAAGCAGCATTATTAAGTGATAATATCGAACAGATGTGCCGCCAGTTAAATTTAGCACGGCATTTATCTAACAATGAAGCTCTCCAAGTCTATTGTCTTGCGCGGGAAGGATCTTGGGACACTGCTGTTTTGAATTTCTTCACTCTACGTACCATAGGGGCATTCTCGCCCACCATGTCGGATTTGCTAGAAGCTGATCTTGATCCCGAACTTGCAGATACTCTAGAGCTAAATCAAGTCGACATGTTTGGTATAAGCGCCATAGAGTTCAAACTGCGTGCTAGTGTAGGCCAACCGCTTGCAACGCAATTCTTACCACTCAAATTTGCGCCATCCGATTTAAGTAATAAAACAGGCTGGAAGCAACAAATTGAAGCCGCAGAACGTTTAGCCGCAGTAGGAAGCCTACCCGCGGCAAAACTCCTAGAAAAATACCAGTCCAATAGGCGTGTAGCCTCTGGTGACGTTTGGGCCAGAGTATTAGCCGTGCAAAAATTGGACAGTGTCCTAGCGGATCCGATAATTGATCCCGAGGCAGAATTACAGGCTTTTTGGGCATTAATGCACGACAGAAAACTCACCTCACCTTTAGCACAAGCATGGGCCAATAAGCTCAGAAAATTTGGCGTAGCATCTGAAGATGACAATATATTATTCCAAATGCAAATACTTGCAAACGTCAATTCCCTTGATTTTGACATTACTATGGATAGGCTTCATTCATTTAGGCCTCAGGTTTTAGCTGCAGATTACGACACACTCATAGCACATTTTAAACAAGAGGTTGGCGAAGCCAGGTCCCCTGAATAGGTCTAGTAATATATTAAGGGCGATGAAAAAAATATCAGATGGCCTTGATGGAAATAGTACTGCCTTTTTAGAGGCTATCTTTTTATATCGCGCCATGGGACTTACGCCTCTGGCCCAACAATTAGCGGTGGAATTTATGATTTTGGCACCAGATAGATGAGCCTACAGTGGATTTCAAATTTTTTGGAGGCCCAGACGGCTGAATTTGGCGCGACCCGCAATACCCAGGCGGCCTATGGCCGTGATCTCAAGGACTTCCTGAGTTTTCTGGAATACAACGGCGCGGACTTTGCCTCAGCCGACCGTTCTATGGTTGAGAGTTATCTTATCCAGTGCGATGCAATAGGTCTGGCCACCTCGACCAGAGCGCGCCGATTGTCTTCGATCAAACAGCTCTACCGTTTTGCCTTTGAGGAGGATTTACGCAAGGACAATCCGGCCATTCAAGTGCGTGGGCCTGGGAAGAAAAAACAACTGCCAAAGTCAATGACTGTCCAAGATGTTGAAAAGTTACTTCAAACGTCACGGACAATGCCAAAACAACGAACAGGTAAAATACGCCTAACCTGCCTAATGGAGCTATTATATGCCACCGGCATGCGGGTGACAGAGCTGGTAGGCCTACCAGCCGCCGCAGCCCGAGGTAATCCACAAATGATTTTGGTATGCGGTAAGGGTGGCAAAGAGCGGATGGTCCCCCTCTCGCCAGGAGCTCGCAGTGCAATAAAACTATGGCTCGCACTTCGGGATCAAGATGAGACTAGCTCTAAGTCATTATTTTTGTTTCCTTCACGCGGTAAGGACGGTCATTTGACGCGTATATGGTTTTATCAACAAATCAAAAAGCTAGCAGATGTAGCCGGTGTGGATCCTAACAAAGTAACTCCACACAGCCTACGCCATGCCTTTGCTACACATTTATTGGCCGGCGGCGCTGATTTAAGATCGATTCAGACACTTTTAGGTCATGCAGACATTGCTACCACAGAGATTTACACTCATATTCAAGATAAACGGTTAAGTGAGCTGGTGCTTAAGCACCATCCTTTAGCACATTCCCTAAAAACAGGCGCATAATGGAATACTTTGAATTTGACAGCGGGTTTTGGATTACAGTTGGTGCGATCTTTATCCTTTTAATATTATCAGGATTTTTCTCGGGCTCCGAAACGGCGTTGACCGCAGCCTCGCGCAGCAAATTGCAAGCAAAGGCCAACAAAGGCTCAGCCGGTGCAGAACGGGCTTTAAAAGTAACCAACGACAACGAACGTTTGATTGGCTCAGTATTATTAGGTAATAACTTGGTCAATATACTCGCCACGGCCCTAATCACGGCGCTGTTCACACAACTAATGGGAGAAAATGGTATTGTGTTGGCAACTCTGGTTATGACGTTTTTAGTGCTAGTATTTGCTGAAGTACTTCCCAAAACATATGCAATCACTAATGCCGAAACTGCAGCAATTCGTGTGTCTGGACCTATCTCAATTTTTGTCTTTATATTTGCACCTGTTGTAAGTTTTGTACGGTTTTTAGTACGCGGTGTTCTTTGGGTTTTTGGCGTAGCCACAGATCCTGATACAAACATTTTGGCTGTACGTGAAGAAATTGCTGGCGCACTAACTCTTGGGCATCAAGAAGGCGTAGTGGAGAAAGAAGACCGTGATCGTATTCTTGGCGCATTGGATTTGTCAGACCGTACCGTTGAAGAGATCATGTTACATAGATCTGGTATTGAGATGATAGATGTAGCCCTTCCTGCTGATGAAATCCTGTCTCAGTGTTTGGAAAGTGCCCATACTCGCCTGCCACTATATCGCGGAAATCCTGAGAATATCGTAGGTGTGATCCACGCCAAAGACTTAGCACGTGCTATGGTCAAGTTAACACGCGATAGCAAACAGCGCGGTAAAGCCGTAGCACAATTCAAAGTACTTGATGTGGCTATGGAACCCTATTTTGTGCCTGAGACTACACCACTGGACGATCAAATGCGTCAGTTTTTAAAACGACACACGCATTTTGCTCTGGTAGTTGACGAATATGGTGCACTGCAAGGTTTAATTACTTTGGAGGATATTCTGGAAGAAATCGTAGGAGAAATTACTGATGAATTCGACAGCAGCGATAGTTTGGTGACTGCAGCACAAGATGGACATGTGCTTGTGGACGGTGCAATGACAATCCGCGACCTGAACAGAGCACAGGAATGGGACATGCCAGATGAAGAGGCCAATACTCTGGCGGGCTTGGTTATTCACGAGGCCCAGATGATCCCTGCCGAAGGGCAGGTATTCGTCTTTCATGGCTTTCGCTTTGAGGTAGTGGGCCGCAAAGAAAATCGTGTAACAAAGCTTAAAATTCATAAACTATAAATTTTATATAACAAAATTTAAAATGTATTCTAATCATATAAACCAATCGAAAGAGGAGACTTAGGGTGCCTTTTTAAAATTAATCAAAAATCAGATCATTTAACTGAAACTTAAAACAATTAATGATATTATCGAGACACCACTTAAGCTCAAAAGAAAGGCGTTTTTGTGTCCCTTATAAAAACCATAACCGTTGCATTATTTCTATCTTTAGTTTCACAAAACTATGCATCGGCACAAACAGCGAATACCCCCACACCTACTGCTGAAGATTATTCGACCGGTAAAGTTGTTACAGACGACTTCCATTTAGGGGATTATTATAAAAAAGGCCAATTTGGGGATTGGACACTGCGCTGCGTAAAAACCAAGGTTTTAAAAGACCCCTGCCAGTTGTTTCAATTGATGCTCAACGTAGACAGAACACCAATTGCTGAGTTCACTTTGAATATTATTGAACCAAATGGGATAATTATAGCTGGTGCAACTGTCATTACACCTTTGGAAACTCTACTAACAGCCGAACTCACTATTCGTATTGATGAGAATGAGGCCAAAATCTACCCGTTTGCCTTTTGCATACAAATGGGTTGTGTAGCACGCATTGGGTTAACTGAAGATGATTTAACAAGATACAGTGCAGGAATTCAAGCAACTGTAACAATGGTCCCAGCGAGCGCCCCTAATCAACAAGAGAACCTTAAATTATCGTTGAAAGGATTTACTGCAGGCCACAAGGCCTTGAAAGAACACATGAAACCTTAAACCCGCTTTAAAGCTAAAACAGCGTTCATACCACCAAAAGCAAAAGCATTCGATACCACCCCCTTAACCTTTGCGTTACGAGCGATGTTGGGAACTACATCCAAAGCGCAGTCTGGATCAGCTATTTCATGGCCTATTGTGGGGGCAATAACCCCATCGCGCAATGCCATGACGCAAGCCAAGAGCTCAACAGCACCCGTACCTCCAATCAAATGTCCATGCATAGACTTGGTGGATGAAATCATAAGCTTATCACTATGGGCACCAAAAACATCGACAATAGCCGCACATTCTGTTTTGTCGTTCGCAGAAGTACCAGTGCCGTGGGCGTTAATATATCCAACATCGGTCATGTCCATCTTAGCATCTAGCAACGCCCCACGCATCGCCCTTGCTGCGCCGTGTTTGCTGGGCATCACAATATGTGATGCATCCGATGTCATGGAAAATCCAACAATTTCCGCCAAAATATCTGCGCCACGGACTTTTGCATCCACATAGGTTTCCAGAACAAACACTCCAGCACCCTCCCCTTGCACCATGCCCGAACGATTGGCTGAAAATGGTCTACAGGCGGATTTCGACATCACCCTTAGACCCTCCCAAGCCTTAATTCCACCAAAGGTGAGCATAGATTCCGAACCGCCTGCAATCATTGCTCTGGTCATACCGCTACGCACCATCTGAAAAGCAAGCCCAATCGCGTGGTTAGAACTGGCACAGGCAGTTGAAACCGTCAGTGAGGGGCCTTGAAGGTTAAACTCCATAGACACATGGCTAGTTGCAGCATTATTCATTAGTTTTGGCACGACCAAGGGATGCACCCTATTCTTTCCATCTTCATAGACAGACCTAAAATTGTCATCCCAAGTATTAATGCCACCCGCTGCCGTACCTAACACTACCCCAGCGGTCTCAGCCAATTCCCCAGAAAAAATCAAACCAGACTGCTCCATAGCTTCACGCGCGGCCACAAGTGTGAGTTGAGTAAAGCGATCATATTGTACTATCTTTTGACTATCAAAATGCCTGGCTCCGTCGAACCCCCGCGCCTGCCCACCAATTTTGACAGACAAACGATCCACATCTCTAAACTCAAGCTGGCTGATCCCTGAACAACCTTCACGCATGGCCTCCAGAGTTTGCTGCACATTCCCACCCAAAGCATTGACAGTGCCCGCACCTGTGATCACCACACGATTCATGATTTAAATTTGCTCCGCAACCAATTTTTCAACTGCCACTACAATTGACCCAACAGAAGAAATATCAAAATCACTCTTCTCCGGTGCGTTGGCATTGAACGGCACTTCAATATCAAACTCTTCTTCAATGGCAAAAATACTTTCAACTACCCCAAGGCTGTCGATACCAAGATCATCCAAAGTCGCTTCCAGCGTTCACGTCTGTCACATCAAGTAAGCCCTGTTCAGCAATAATCAAAATAATTTTGTCTTCAACACTCATAGCGAACCCTCGTTTAGGAGATTTAGGGGCTTTATTTAGATTTTAAAATAGTTTTTTTCAGCTGTGCAATATCTTTTAATATGCGCGGTAGGCGGCGTAAGCTTTTGTAAATATCCACTTGTGTTTCCATTTTCATCGCTGGATAACCTAGCATAACACGGCCGGAAGGAATGTTACTCAACACTTTAGTTGCACCGCCAGTGATCACATTGTCCCCGATAAATAAATTATCACTAATCCCAGTTTGCCCACCAAGAACCACATTGTCGCCGAGGACAGAGGATCCCGCGATCCCCACTTGGGCGCAAATAAGACAATTTGAACCTATTTTTACATTATGACCAACTTGTGCTAAATTATCAAACTTACAGCCATCCCCAACCACTGTATCGCGAATTGTACCGCGATCGATGCAACTGTTGGCCCCAAGCTCCACATCGTTGCCAATGCGAACAGAACCTAGAGAGTGAATTCGGGAATAAGATTGCGGCTGAGCATCCTGACTGTCTCCCAAAGTTTTTCGTACATTTTCAATCACAGAACGTTCCGAGGTCACGAAAGAAAATCCATCAGCTCCAATGACTGCGCCCGGGTGCGCTATAAAATGATCGCCAATCTGCACATCATAGCCTACACGCACACCATCCATTAATGTGGCATAAGCCCCTATCTCGCAACCGTTCGCTAAGGAAACATGAGTACCGAGCCAAGCGTTTTTACCTAAAACTACACCCGCACCTATGTAACAAAACGCCCCTATCTGCGCACCTTTGGCAATCTGTGCTGTAGGGTCTACCACTGCCTGTGAATGCACAGCTTTCTCTCCAACCCGCCAGCGCGAGTCTAATCTCGAGGACAGCTCAGCCATGGCAAAACGTGGACGCTTAACTAAAATCGCAGCTTTTAGGTTGAGGCCTTGCCAGTCGGTTCCCGCGTCCAGTAAAGCAATTTCAGCCCGCCCTAAGTGTAGCTTTTCAACATAGTCAGCGGAGGTTGCAATAGCCAATACCCCACCACTGGCGTCTTGCGGCTCAGATGCGCCTGTGATCTGCAGGTTGACGTCGCCAACGGCTTGACCGTTCAATGCATTGGCCAATTCTTGCAAGTTAAAAACAGTCATTAAGGGAAACTCCATCATTAGGATACTTGTTACCCTGTGAAATCGCTCAAAACTACCCCTTCTAGTTGCAAAGCCTCCCAAATTTTTGCATCACGCCCATATATATCGCGTCGAAACTCAAGCCCACCACCAGGAAGGGTGACAGCAGTCCGGTAAATGATGTGGACGGGAATGTGAATATTAAGATCAATTTGCACTTCTTCGCCAAAGTCCAAAGCCTCCTGGAACTGAGTTTTTGGATCCAAGCTTTGTACCGCCAAAAGCGCATTGGCGAACCCGAATGGGTTTTCTAATCTTATACAGCCATGGCTAAAAGCGCGCACTTCACGGCCAAACAGGCTCTTTGCTGGCGTGTCGTGCAAATAAATATTGTTACGATTTGGAAACATGAATTTCACCAGGCCTAAAGCGTTACCAACACTGGGCGGCTGACGCATACCAAAGGGAAAGGTTTCCTCATCAAAATCATTAAAATCTAGTCCAGCCCGATCGACAACATTGCCCAAATCATCGCGTAGCTCCAAAAAATCAACTGCGGTTGGATCCATCTGCAACATGGGTAGATATTCATTTGTGATAATCGATCGCGGCACATACCAGCTCGGATTCACAATCATATGCTCCATAGTATCGGAAAACTCCGGACTTCTGCGGTCGTCATCATGTGCACCAACCACCGAATTGGTCTGGAATGTCACCTTACCAAAATCCATAATCTTAGCTGTAAAATCTGTTAGGTTAACCAGGATATGACGATCGCCAAGGTCTTGGTTGAGCCAACGTTCACGCTCCATGGCAACCATAATCTGCGCCAAACGTTTGGTAGCTGACACATTGATTTGTTCAATAGTTAAGTTTCCAGCCACGCCAGTCACTAACAAACCACTAGCCTCTTGAAATCTCCGAACTGCGTTTTTTAGCTTACCATCATAGGTCGCCGAAAATGTCCTCCGCATATGGCCCAGATTTATTAAGCGATTACGCAGACCAATAACTACAGCGCCAGAGGCGCCGGGGCCAAGTGTTGGGGCAGCCACCTCACTACCCCAGTCGTCAACAGCCACCAAACGCTCAAAACGCATCTTTTCTTTCATCAGGCGGGCATATTCCACACTTTGCGGCGGCAAAGATTTAAAAAAAACTGCCGCATCAGCCGCTTCGAGCGCAACAAGTATTTTTGCAGGATCTCGGTAAATCACATTGCGAACAATCTCTTCATCCACCTCAGAGGGGATCAAAATGCCAGATTGCACTCTACGAGCATAGTCCAGAAACTTTTCTGTAAGCTCCACATCCAGCCGCCCCATGGCTCCAAAAGAAGTTGAAGCAAGAATTTTTGATATCAGAGTCTCCGAATTAAATTTTGTTATCGGCAGACCATGCAGCCGAGCCTCCGAGAAGGATTTAATCAAGGCACGCAGCCTAGACCTCTCAGGAGGCGTGTCGCCGGTCCAAAATGATTGATAATTTCGAGTCTTATAAAATTCGTGCACCACCCTATCCAACGCGGCGGCTTGGGCCACAGATTGTTTAAATCCAAAAGTTTGTGCTGTCGCAGGCTGCAACGCAGAACAACTCAGATAGGTTAAAGCCACAAAGCCGAAAGTTTTCAAATGATGCAAAGACATTTATTCAGCAACTCCAATTCAAAGATAATTATGAGATGGTCATTAATTTACCAAAAGTCTAATCACTTTCACGCAAGAGAACTCCTGTTTTGAAAATTGTATCGCTTAAGTCGCACTTATAGTATTAAAGTTATACAAGAAGAAGCCAACAAACACCTGCATACCGGTTTCTAGAGCTATGGGGCTTTGCGAATAGGTTAGATCATGAATCTATTTTGAATGATATAAAAATACTACTTTTAAACAAACATAGTAATGCGCACTTAGGAAGTTAGATGAGCAACCTCAATTATGGAATATCGCGAAGGGGGCTACTGAGAATATTTGCGGCCACAGCCCTAGTTGCTGCACCAAGCTATTCAAATTCTGCTGGTTTCATGCGTGGCGCTGGCAATATCCGTCGGATCAAAATGTACTCCACGCGAACGGGTGAATCCTTGGACATGATCTATTGGATTGAAGGAGAATACATCAAGGACGCTCTCAATGAGGTTAATTGGTTCATGCGCGATTGGCGACAAAATAAGTTGAGTGTGATTGATACACGCACAGTGGATATTATTTCTGCCTCACAAAAACTACTTGACACACCCTCCCCTTTTCTTCTGCTCTCAGGCTACAGAACCCCAGAAACTAATGCTCTACTAAGATCAAACTCTCGTAATGTTGCTAAAAAATCGCTGCATATGACCGGCCAAGCTGCAGATCTCCGCATGCAAGGAAAATCTGTAAGACAAATTGCAAGTGCTGCCTGGTCCTGTGCCGCTGGTGGTGTTGGCCGATACTCACGGTCAAATTTCGTGCATATGGATTGCGGCCAAGAACGTCTTTGGGGCAAGTAGTCCCCTCTAAAAGCGGCCAATTCCCGACAAGTCAGAACTGTTTTAAAGTAATATCTGCAGCATTAATTTGTCATATATAGTTGAAACTCAAGATAACCAAACAATGTCTGTCAAAAATGGGTTGTAAGGCATAACGGGCTTGATGTATGGGTTTCCATGAAGGCAAGAAGTCTCTCTGCCACTCAATTTGCAGAAGTACATCCGTGTGGCGCTTTTAATTGCCACAAAATGGTCCCGTAGCTCAGCTGGATAGAGTACTCGCCTCCGAAGCGAGGGGTCACAGGTTCAAATCCTGTCGGGACCACCATTTTGCAAGGTTTAACAGTTGGGTTTATGTTATCGACCTCAGCCTGAATAGAAATAACATAATAATATTTCCCGTGTAGTTGTGAACTATGTGTAAAAAAGTACCAGTGGGCCCAAAGTAAAAGAAAATGCGTCAAAATAACGTAAGATCAACTCAAACATATGAGTGAGCATGTTTTGAAGACTGAAAAAGTATTTTGTAGAATAAGCAATGTATGCGGCCAAAAATTCTTCTGTTTTATTTTACATCCAAACGCTTACAGTGGGGTTGTACTATACTGGCCCTAGCTACGCACTACCTCAGAGGCAACAAAACGGAACATCAAAATATATGGTACAAACGAACAAGCACGACCCAATAGATGTAGTAATTACTTGGGTGGATGGCAGCGATAAAAGCCACAGTGCAAAACGGCGACGATATATGACACAACATCAAACCGTTTTACATGAAAATGCGATCAACCCTCACCGTTGGGTGTGCAGCGATGAGATCTTATACTGCCTAAGATCAATTGAAAATAATGCCCCGTGGATTAGAATGATTTGGATTGTTGTGGATGACGTCACCCCTGATTTGACTAATTTACTCCTTTAGACAAAGTAAACATTGTTGATCATAAAGAAATATTTAATGGAGCTGAAGGTTTTCTGCCAACATTTAATGTCCGCTCAATTGATGCTGTTCTATATAAAATAAATGGCCTTTCAGAAAAATTCATATATTTTAATGATGACATGTTTTTGATAAAAAAAAGCAGTCCTGAAGAATGGTTTGTTGAGAATAAAGCTGTGTTGAGAGGTAATTGGTCGCAAACATATAACACCCAGCCATTAAAAAAAATATCAAACATGATTAAAAGTGCTCTTAAAATTCGACCAAGCTATAATGCAGCTCAGTCTAAGGCGGCAAATATTGCAGGATTTGAAAGAGAGTATTTTAGATCATATCATTCTGGCAGACCTGGCAGGTCTGTTTGATCAGTACCCCAAGCACTTCAGTGCCAATATTGCACATCGGTTTAGAGAATTAAGCCAGTTTTTGCCTCAGGGCTTACACAATCATGCCTGTATAGCGGGAGGGCGGGCGACATTTAACAACCAAAGTGATTATTTACATATTTATAGCGGTCAGGGCAACGAAAATTCCAGTGGCGAAGTATCAACCATGTTGCAAGCCATAACTGATACCAATAAGATCAAAATGCTGTGCATAAATGACCTGCCGCAACTTGAAGCTGTGGTGCCAAACATGCGAGCCATTCTAAAGAAGGTTGTGGGAGGAAAATCCACTTAGCCCCCACGAAAGCCTGTTTAATAAGACACCTCAAGAAGGAAGTAAAACTACCGATAAAGCTGCAATAGATATTTTAGGCATGCGAGAATGACAGACCCAAAACTGTAAGATGTCGAGCGTGTCTTCATTCAAATGCATTGCAATGATTGCCTTACCTGTTTCCAAGGCTGTTATCCCAGCCGCATCGGGTTGATCTAAAATATCAGCGGCGCGGGTCATCTTTTGATCTATATAAAAATCTATAAGCCCCGCTGGCAGTCCACTTTCTTGAAATACGGTGACATTTTCAGCCCTTTGGCCAACATAGCCGAGCTGATTGGCAATCAATTCTGCACGCAGCGCCCGATTTGTTCGTAAGCTTTGCAGCGACGTGGACCTACTGCATCCCAAACCCCCATAGCCTTAGATAACACCGAAAGATGATCATTGAAGGCGATCTGTGCCGCACCATGATCTGGTGCCGGTAATTGCGCTAAAATTTCGTAATTAGCGGCACGACACTTATGCATTCTGGCGATAGAGTTTTCGGACTGGCTGTCTATGGCAATACTGACTGGAAAGTTTGTTTTCACCGCAACAACCGGATCTATACTATCCCCCCTGCTCCACAAAGATAATTGCTGTCAAGGCCTGTCCGGCTAAGGAGGTAAATTTCGTGGTAAAGTTTAACTGAGATTGCGCAGAGGACGCTGCTGAATTTATACCTTTCAGGCTGGGCAGCACTACAAGTTAACCCGGCGACATATCTACAATTGAGTCAATATTGGGAAACTGCATATTAGCTCGCTGGCCTAGATTAATAATATTACGCGGTGCCAATGTTTGGTCAGCCATCACAAATTCATCCGATGGACGGCTATTCACAGCACCCAGATCACGCACCACAAAATTACCCCCAAAATCAGATTGAGGCTTTTTTGAAGGCTGCGTGACTAAAATATCTAAACTGGTACGCATCACCACCGTTGACACTTCAATACTTTGCACCTTGATGTCCGGGCGGCGTTCAAGCTCAAACTGGGGCATCGAAATGGTTGGACTAATGAGTGGAGTTTCTGACACCGGTGTAACCACCATATCCGTCGCCAACCCACGGATACTAGGGATTTCGTTAAAAATAGATAGTACAACAAGACTACTGACACCCAAAACTGCGCCCTAAATCAGTCCATTAAAGAATGGTAGCCGCATCTATAGCCTTTCAAACGTCAAAATCTCCCAGTTACCCTTGACGATAACATGGTTCCCTGAGCATCTATACAGCGACCAACTACCGAATTGCGAGCCCATTTTCTCGCCCTAAGCGCACAGATGAAAAAACGTAAAGGACTTCCTATGCTGCTGCTGATCGATAATTATGACAGCTTCACCTATAATCTGGTGCACTACCTTGGAGAGCTGGGGGCTGATGTCTTGGTCAAACGTAATGACGCTGTAGATGTGCAAGAGGCGATGAGCCTTGGGGCCTCGGCGATTCTTCTGTCGCCTGGCCCTTGTGACCCCTCACGGGCGGGCATTTGTCTGGATCTGACCCAAGCCGCAGCTGAAACGCGCACGCCTCTTTTGGGCGTCTGTTTGGGCCATCAGACTATAGGTCAGGCCTTTGGCGGCAAAGTTGTGCGCTGTCATGAGATTGTACACGGAAAAATGGGCAGTATGCATCACACCAACACTGGGCTATTTGCCAATCTGCCGAGCCCATTTGAGGCCACCCGCTATCATTCTTTAGTTCTAGAACGCGATTCTTTGCCCGATTGCCTTGAGGTAACAGCAACTTTGGGCGATGGTACATTGATGGGTTTGCAGCACAAAACCCTGCCCATTCACGGTGTACAGTTCCATCCTGAAAGTATTAGTACTAAATATGGTCATCACCTGATCAAAAACTTTCTTGATATAGCAAAAGCTCTGATTTCTGCACTACAACCGCTCATTGGTACCGCCGCGGATCGTCCATTGACCCGCACAGAAGCTGAAACTGCCTTTGGAGTTTTGTTCAACGGTGAAGCAACTGCTAGTCAAATGGGCGGCTTTTTGATGGCCCTGCGTACACGCGGTGAAACCGTGGATGAATATGCCGCTGCAGCTTCAGTGATGCGCTCCAAATGTCATGCTGTCCACGCGCCCAAAGGCGCCATGGATATTGTTGGCACCGGGGGGGATGGCAAGGGTACATTGAACATCTCCACAGCAACAGCCTTTGTTGTGGCTGGTGCAGGCGTGCCTGTAGCAAAACATGGCAATCGCAATCTGAGCTCAAAATCTGGCGCCGCAGATGCTTTGGGACAGATTGGTATCAATGTCATGGTCGGTGTCGATGTGGTAGAGCGCGCTCCGCAATATTGGAATTGCCTTCATGATGGCTCCAATGCATCATCCTGCGATTGCTCACGTTATGCCAACCCGAGCTGAACTGGGTACGCGAACAATATTTAATATCCTAGGACCTTTAACTAACCCTGCTGGTGTGACCCGCCAACTTAACCGGCGCCTTTGCACCCGAACTGGTTCGCCCCATGGCCGAAACTCTGCTGGCGCTTGGGTCAGAGGCGGCTTGGCTGGTGCATGGTTCTGACGGTACTGATGAGCTGACTATTACCGGCACCAGCGCCGTGGCTGTGCTGGCTAATGGCACTGTGACTGATCTAGAGGTACATCCCGAAGATGCCGGCCTTCCAGTACATCCATTTGAAGACATTATCGGTGGAAGCCCAGAGGAAAATGGCAAAGCGTTTATGGCACTTTTGGCAGGACAACCATCTGCTTATCGTGACGCCGTATTACTCAATGCCGCTGCAGCTTTGATGATTGTAGGCAAAGTAGAGACTCTGCGCGACGGTGTCGCACTAGCCTGCATATCTATCGACAGCGGAGCCGCCAAGGGCAAAGCAACTTCACTGGCTGCTCTAACAAGCGTTGCATGACGATTGGACATTTCTATGACTGAGACCATTCTCGATAAGATCAAAGCCTATAAACTCGACGAGATTGCTGAACGTAAAAAAAACTGCCGGCTCGTGGATGTAGAGGCTTCTGCCCGGGCAGCAACTCCCTTACGCGGTTTTTCTCACAGCCTTTATAGTAGCAAGTGAAACTAGTTTTGCTCTAATTGCAGAAATAAAAAAAGCCTCTCCCTCGAAAGGGTTAATACGACAGGCTTTGGAACTCCAGAACTAGCCAAAGCATATGAGGATGATAACGACGATTATAATGCCATTATGGTAAAAGCATTAGCCGATCGATTCGCCCATGACAGCTATCTGGCCACCGCACGGGCTGCCACCACCCTGCCTGTGCTGCGCAAAGATTTCATGTATGACACCTATCAAGTGGCCGAATCTCGCGCGCTGGGCGCAGATTGCATCTTGATCATCATGGCTTCTGTCTCGGACGGCCAAGCCGCAGAGCTGGAAGCCGCAGCCTTTGATTGGGGTATGGACGTTCTAATTGAAGTGCACAATTCTGAAGAGCTGGATCGTGGTCTGCAGCTCAAGTCGCCACTACTCGGAATAAATAATCGTAATCTCAACACCTTTGAAGTGACCCTCGAAACTACACGTAATTTAGCACTTCGGGTCCCTAAAGATAAAACTATTGTAGCAGAAAGTGGGATCTACACTTCGGACGATCTCTCAGATTTGGCGCGCTACGGTGCACGTACATTTCTAATTGGCGAAAGCCTCATGCGCCAAAACGATGTGGCCAACGCAACCCGGGTACTTTTGGCAAACCCATATTTTCCAGATAGGTTATAGATGTCGAAACTGACCCATTTAGACGAAGCCGGCCATGCGCATATGGTGGATGTATCGGACAAGGCTGAGACTGCGCGTATGGCACGTGCAACAGCCACCGTCCTATTAACGGAAGAAGCCATGGGCTTGCTTATTCAAGGCAACCTGAAAAAGGGTGATGCTATGGGCGTAGCGCGAGTCGCTGGCATTATGGGCGCAAAAAAAACCTCTGAGCTAATTCCACTTTGCCATCCTCTACCAATCACCAAAGTTACTGTAGACTTATACCCAGATTTGTTAAAAAATGAGGTGATCATCACCGCGACAGTGAAGACCAGAGGTCAAACTGGGGTTGAGATGGAGGCACTAACGGCAGTCACCACTGCTGCACTTACACTTTATGATATGCTCAAAGCCGTCGACAAGGGCATAACCATTTCAGACATCCATCTAGATGAAAAGCAAGGTGGAAAATCTGGTACATGGAAGCGCACCATAGCATGATCTCAGTTATTGAGGCCCTAAATCATGTTTTAGCACTGGCGAAACCACTAGCTGCTGAACCCATTGCACTTGAACACGCCGTTGACCGTATTCTGGCGCAAGCAGTAATCGCCGATCGCAACCAGCCACCCTTTGCTGCCTCTGCAATGGATGGCTATGCAGTATCAGCGGCAGATTTAAGTGTGGGGCGCAAAAAATGGAATGTTATCGGCGAGGCCGCTGCCGGCCATAAATTTGATAGTCCAGTTGGAGTTGGCCAAGCCACCCGTATTTTTACGGGCGCGCCAATGCCCCTTGGTACAGATCATGTATTGATACAGGAACATGTTACTGCTGAATGTGGTAGCATAACCATTACCGAAGGCCCCAATGACAAAGCTCATGTACGTCCCGCAGGTGGAGACTTCGCGGTTGGATACGAGCTTACGGCTCCACGAAGGCTCACTCCTCAAGATATTGCACTAATGGCCTCCATGAACCTGTCCCATCCAATGTTGTCATGTAAGCCACAGGTGGCCATTATCGCCACCGGCGACGAATTGGTGCAACCGGGTGAGACCCCTCGCGAAGATCAAATAATAGCTTCAAATACATACGGCCTTGCCGCTATGTTGCAACGGGTTGGGGCTGAAACCCGAATATTACCCATAGCCCGAGACCGGCTTGGATCATTGGCTGAGGCATTTGCACTTACAAAAGGCGCCGATCTGATCATCACCATTGGCGGTGCATCGGTCGGTGACCATGATTTGGTAGCCCAAGCAGCCGTTGAGTTCGGAATGTTGCAGTCATTTTACAAAGTTGCAATGCGCCCTGGAAAACCACTTATGGCAGGCCACATGGCTGACATCCCCATAATAGGACTACCCGGAAATCCAGTCTCAGCGATGGTATGCGGAGAAGTGTTTGTCGTACCCTTAGTTCAGAAGATGTTGGGATTGCCCAGTGGTCCACGCGAGCGTCTATCAGCACCATTGGCAAGAGATTTACCAGCGAATGGGCCACGTGAACATTATATGAGAGGAAAAATTATTGGTGGCACCTTAGACGTTGAACAGCGGCAGGACAGCTCTCTACTCACAGTTTTAAATTCAGCAAATGTGCTTGTTGTGCATCAAGCCAATGCACCAGCCCTACCAAGAGGAACTTTGGTGGACTATATTTCCATTGTGACTCCAGAGCATGGTTGACACAAAAGGAGAACGTGAGTAGAACATTTAAACAACATTGATAGCCGCCTTCGTGCGCAAAGGAGCATGTCATGCTAACCAAAAAGCAATTGCAACTGTTAGAATTCATTCACGCCCGCACTCAAATAGATGGAGTTTCGCCATCATTTGATGAAATGAAAGAGGCTTTGGATCTACGTTCAAAATCAGGTATCCACCGATTGATCACAGCTCTGGAAGAGCGTGGCTTCATACGTAGACTAGCGCATAGAGCCCGAGCTATTGAAATAATACGTATGCCAAAATCGACGACATTCTCTAATCGTAGTTTTGAGCCTAGAGTTATCGAAGGATCACGCCCTGGCCGTCCAGAAGAAGCCGTAGATCTGGGTGGTAGTGAAGTAAAATCACTACCAATGATGGGCCGTATAGCTGCTGGTGTGCCAATATCAGCCATTGAGGATTATTCTCGCAACATTGCGGTACCAAGTGAAATGGTGTCAAACACTGCTGAACATTATGCGCTAGAAGTAAAAGGAGATTCAATGATTGATGCATACATGTGGGGAGAAATAAATCGCATATCTCCAGACGCTCAAACTGGCGATATTGTGGTAGCATTGGTAGACAATCATGAGGCAACATTGAAACGTTTTCGCCGCAATGGAGCGCAATCGCTCTGGAAGCTGCCAATACAGCTTATGAAACTCGCGTATTTCGCGATGATCAGGTAAAAGTTCAGGGCAAATTGGTAGGTTTAATCCGCACATACTAAACTTTAGGCGTGCACAAGTATTAATCATTCGAAATGCTATACCTAATGGGCTAGAGGGTTATTCGCATTCATCCCAACTATTGCCGTTAAAGCACCCTGCTAAAGTCTGTAAAAATGGTTACCCCTGAAATAATAAAATATTCAACAAACGTGAACTAAGATACACTACAAAAAATTATATTATCTACAAATAAGAAAAATAGCTGAATGGCAACAGCTCTTGATTTCCGCTAAAAATGGGCCAGTTCAACTTCAGACGAATTAGAAACTATATCATTAATTTTGGTATTTATGTATAAGTGGTGCTCATAGTTTGGTCTAAATACGGAGGCTAATGCGGCACTTGTCCTCTTTGCCGATGCGCCTTAGGAAGCGTGCCTACTACGTCCATAAGTTGAGCGAAAGATTAATATTATGCCAGTACCTTCGGTGATTACACGCTTTGCCCCTTCGCCGACCGGTACATTGCACATCGGATCTGCCCGCACCGCATTATTTAATTGGCTATTTGCCCGACGTCACGATGGCCTATTTTTATTGCGGGTGGAAGATACAGACAAAGAGCGTTCAACAGAAGCCTCTACTCAAGCCATTTACCGAGGGTTGGAGTGGCTTGGACTAGATTTTGATGGTGCGCCTGTCAGCCAAGCAGCCAATGCTGGCCGCCATACCAAAGTAGCCAATGCAATGCTTAAAACTGGCCATGCCTATAAATGTTTTGCGACGCAAGACGAAATTGCAGCCTTTCGCGACATGGCCCATGCCCAAAAGCGCTCCACGCTATTCCAATCGCCTTGGCGCGATTCAGCAGACGCAGATCACCCAGACGCGCCCTATGTCGTGCGCCTAAAGGCGCCTCGCGACGGACAAACTGTGATCAAAGACCAAGTGCAGGGCGATGTAAAAATTAATAATGACCAATTGGACGACATGGTACTGCTGCGTTCCGATGGCACCCCTGTCTACATGCTGGCAGTAGTTGTAGATGATCATGATATGGGCAGTCACCCATGTTATTCGCGGCGATGATCATCTCAACAATGCCGCGCGCCAAATTCAAATCTATCTGGCCATGGGCTGGGCATTACCTATCTATGCCCATATTCCTTTGATTCATGGGCCAGATGGTAAGAAAATGTCAAAACGCCATGGGGCAACTGGTGTGGAAGAATATCAAGCCCTTGGCTATTCCGCCGCCGGAATGCGCAATTATTTGGCACGTTTAGGCTGGAGCCATGGCGATGATGAGTTTTTCACCGATGCACAAGCACAGTCTTGGTTTGACCTAGAGCATATAGGCAAATCCCCATCGCGGTTTGATTTCAAAAAATTGGCAAATGTCTCGGGTCAACATATAGCGCAAACTGAAAATGCTGCACTGCTGCATGAATTAGAAGGGTATTTAAAAGTCACAACGGCTCCAGACCTAGAACAATAAACAAAAAACCGCTTTTTTGTTAGGAGCTTATTGCGTTCAAGAGCGCGCAAAGACCATGGCAGAAATAATTGAAAAATCTTCGTTTATGTTTGATGTTCGACCGTTGAGAACTGGATGAAAAGGCAAAACAAACTCTCGATGCAGTATCCATCGGCATACTGAAAGAATTGACGACGCAGTTGCAAAGTGTTAGCTGGAACAGAGAGGTTCACTAGAAGCCCTGATTGACCAACTCGCACAGGCCCATGATACGAAACTGGGGAAGTTAGCGGGGCCCTTGCGGGCAGCGCTTTCAGGTCGTCTGGCCTCGCCAAGTATATTTGATATGATGCTTGTCTTAGGCCGTGATGAAACAATCGCACGAATAATCGATGTAAGTTGAGCAAGCCAGTTGCGGCAATGCTCTACTGGGAAGATGAGAAATAAATGACTAATAATATAAAAAAATTTGCTAGCCTTACGTTGGATGGAAAAACCTATGAATTACCAGTTCTGTCCCCAACTTCTGGGCCAGATGTGATTGATATTCGACAGTTATACGCAGAAGGTGATGTGTTTACCTATGATCCAGGCTTCACCTCTACGGCGTCCTGTAATTCAACTATAACGTTCATCGACGGCGCTAAGGGAGAATTGTTACACCGGGGATACCCCATCGATCAGCTTGCAAGTAAGAGCCATTATCTGGAAGTATGTTTTTTGCTGCTTTATGGTCACCTACCTGAAAGCACTGAACTGGAAACATTTGAGAACTTGGTGACTAACCACACGATGCTGCATGAACAAATGGTACATTTGTTCCGTGGTTTCCGCCGAGATGCGCATCCTATGGCAATTATGACAGGTGTTGTGGGCGCTATGTCTGCATTTTACCACGATTCAACAGACATTAGTGACCCTCATCAGCGCGAAGTGGCGTCAATCCGCTTAATCGCAAAAATGCCAACCATCGCCGCGATGGCGTTCAAATACACCGTTGGTCAACCTTTCGTCTACCCACGTAATGACATAGACTATGCGTCAAATTTTTTGCGGATGTGTTTTGCAGTACCTGCAGAAGATTATGAAGTTAATCCAATCTTAGCCCGTGCTATGGACCGTATTTTCACTCTGCATGCGGACCATGAGCAAAACGCATCAACATCAACCGTGAGGCTGGCCTCTTCTTCTGGCGCCAACCCGTTCGCTTGCATTGCTGCTGGCATTGCCTGTCTTTGGGGTCCAGCACATGGCGGCGCGAACCAAGCTTGTTTGGAGATGCTGAATGAAATAGGCACAGTCGAACGAATTCCCGAATTTATTGCCCGTGCGAAAGACAAAAACGATCCGTTTAGGCTTATGGGCTTTGGTCACCGTGTTTACAAAAATATCGATCCACGGGCTACAGTTTTAAAACAATCTGCCGATGAAGTCCTGGAACTTTTAGGTGTTGAGAATAATCCGATCTTGCAAGTGGCCAAAGAGCTAGAAGCTGCGGCCTTAACTGATCCGTATTTTGCCGAGAAAAAGTTATTCCCTAATGTTGATTTCTATTCTGGTATAATCTTGGAAGCTATGGGCTTTCCAATATCGATGTTTACTCCCATTTTCGCGCTTTCACGCACAGTTGGGTGGATCTCGCAGTGGAAAGAAATGATTTCAGATCCTACTATGAAAATTGGTCGGCCACGGCAATTGTATTGTGGAGAAGTCGCTCGCGATTACGTAGATGTCGAAAAGCGGTAAATTAAAAGGCCCCAATTAGATGGGGCTTTTTAATATTGTAAAGTTTTTAACGGCCTTCAAATTTTGGTGTTCGTTTGTCTAAAAAGGCGGTTACACCTTCTTTAAAATCACGGGTTCGACCACAATCTCCCTGCAAGCGTGCCTCTAGGTCCAGCTGTTGAGCCTCAGTGTTTTCGAAGCTACGGCGAATTGCGGTCTTGACATGTCCATAAGTTATCGTTGGTCCCGCTGCCAGTTGAGCTGCGCGCCTCTGCCAATGGTTGTCAAACTTGTCATCTGACACGGCCTCCCAGATCATCCCCATTTCGCTGGCCTCTCGCGCTGAAATTTTTTCGGCGAACAACGCCGCGCCCATAGATTTAGCCATTCCCATTTGGCGTGGCAAAATATAGGTGCCACCAGCATCTGGGATTAGACCTATTCGGGTAAAGGCTTGCAAAAAATAGGCTGATTCAGCCCCAATCACAACATCCGCTGCAAGAGCAAGATTAGCACCTGCGCCTGCGGCCGGTCCGTTAACTGCTGCAATAGTTGGAACTGGGCATTTGGTTATTGCCTCCAGCATCGGCACATATTCATCTTTCAGCGTCCGTTCCAAATCTATATCAGCAGGATTTGCACCTGCCCCTAGGTCTTGGCCCGAACAAAATGCCCGGCCAGCCCCAGTTAACACCACAACACCAGCTAATTTGCCGCTTTCACGGACTGCATGAGTGATCTCAGCACGCATCTGGGCGTTCAGCGCATTCATAACTGTAGGACGGTCAAGCGTGACCACTGCTATATCATCGTTGATCTCACAGGTAATTGTTTCGTAAATCATGGCAACCTCTTTTTGATGGTCAAACCCTGCCGGTTGCCCAAGGCCAATAAATAAAAACTTAAGATCCTGAAGACAAAATATTATTAATTTCGCTTTCTTCTTCTTTAGTTAAATCTTGGGTCAAAATGCTTCGTTTACTACGACGTTGCACAGAGAGCAGACATGCGAGGGCTATCAGAAATAGCAAAGGGCCAGCCATCCAAAGTACTAAATTAATACCAAGGCCGTTGGGACGTAGCAAAACATATTCACCATAGCGGGCCACGATGTAATCCATTATCTCAGTGTCACTATCACCTTCCACCAAACGCCTACGGACCAAAATCCTTAAATCTTTGGCAATACCAGCGTTAGACTCATCAATACTTTCATTGCGGCATTGTAAACAGCGCAATCCTTGGGAAATAGACCGCGCCCGGTCTTCAAGCACGGGGTCCGACAATACTTCGCTGGGTTCCACCGCCTGCGCCAAACCAGCCCAAACCACCATCCCCAAAATCCAAAGAGCCTTTTTCATGCATCGGCCTCTTTAGTATCGCGGCGTATGGCCACAGATCCAACGCGATAGCGTCGATCAAACAGGCTGAGTAAGCCACCTAGGGCCATAATGATGGCCCCCGTCCAGATCCAATTAGCCAATGGTTTTATAAATGTCCGCACAGCATAGCCACCTTCCGGCTGTGCATCCCCAACCACGACGTACACGTCACGCCATAGACCACTGTCAATACCAGCTTCCGTCGTTGGCATCTCAGCAACCGGATAATAACGCCGTTCCGGGTGGAGGTTGGCTAAAAAACTTCCATTTCGCGATAGTTTGATATCAGCCATTGTGGTCAAGTAGTTGGGACCACGCAGCTCCTCGACGTTATCAAGGGTAACTGTAAAGCCAGAAATTATGGCACTATCACCAATCTCCATCACCCTAATATCCTCAACCTGCCAAGCAGTGAGTCCCGGCCACGCCAGAATATGGTGATACCCAATCCGGCGTGTGCCGTAGCTTTGCCCCAATCAGCCAAAGGCAACCGCTTTAAACGCTTCCATTTCCCAACATCACGACCAGTGCGTTGATAAAGCTCGATGAGCACCCCCATCACGAGCCAGACACCAAGTCCCAGTCCAACCGGTCCAATAAGTGAACGACCAGTCTGCATAGTCCACGTCAGGCCCACACAGGCCAGGCAGAAAATCCCGACCGGCCAAAGCCGAGAAAGGTTAGCACCTTTGGCACGTTTCCACGGCAGAGTTGACCCAATTGGTAAAATAACGGCTAATGCCACAATAAAAGGCGTGAAGGCGATGTTAAAAAACGGAGGCCCAACGGAGAGCTTTCGATCCATTAGCAGCTCAGCGACCAAGGGCCAAACCGTACCCACAAAAACCACAAAGCAACTAATTGCGAGCAGTAAGTTATTAGCAATTAAGGCACTCTCACGGCTCACCATGGCAAATACGCCTTTGCTATCCATAGCACTAGCACGCAGGGCAAAAAGAAACAAAGCTCCCCCAAAGAATACTCCCAAAATTATTAAAATAAACACACCGCGTTCTGGATCATTAGCAAATGCATGCACCGAGGTCAGCACGCCAGAGCGCACAATGAAGGTCCCTATCAATGAAAAGCCAAAGGCCAAGATCGCCAATAATATAGTCCAAGCCTTAAGTGTATCACGTTTTTCCACAACAATTGCCGAATGAAATAGCGCGGTTCCTGCCAACCAGGGCATGAATGAAGCATTCTCCACTGGGTCCCAAAACCAAAATCCACCCCATCCCAGCTCATAATAGGCCCACCAGCTGCCCAGGCCAATTCCGATGGTCAAAAAAATCCATGCCGCCAAAGTCCATGGGCGCACCCAGCGACCCCAAGCGGCGTCGACCTTACCTTCAAGCAAGGCTGCAATCGCAAATGAAAATGTGATCGAGAGCCCACATAGCCTAAATATAAAAACGGTGGATGAAAGGCTAAGCCCGGGTCTTGTAACAGCGGATTCAGCCCCTGGCCGTTAAACGGTGGAAATTCGACGCGCGTAAACGGATTAGACGTAAACAATACAAAGGCAAGAAATGCGGCCGTAATAGAGCTTTGAACCCCCAAAACCCTTGCAAGTAAGCTTTGCGGTAATGTCTTGCCAAAGAATGCTGCGCAGGCTGCAAAGAGCGTTAGGATCAACACCCAAAGTAGTAAAGATCCTTCATGATTACCCCAAACTCCCGCAATTTTATACAGCATAGGCTTAAGCGTATGCGAGTTTGACACCACAACCTGAAGCGAAAAATCTGAGGCTACAAAAGCTGCGGTCAAGCGCACCAAAGGCGAAGGCCACTAATAGAAATTGGAGCGTCGCAAAGATCGGCGCCAGTTGCATCCAGCTACTGCGGCGCAATGTGGCCCCAGCAAGCGGAACGATAGTCCCAAACACAGCAAAACCAAGTGCAATGTTCAGACTGAAATGAGCGAGTTCATTAAGCATAGGTTTGGTATAATGGCTCAGCAGCTATTGGCAAGAAACACCTAACATTTTTTGAGGCGCAAATAGTCACAGCCCAACTGTCATGCAGTGATCATAGCCGGTAACGACAGGACTATGAACCAGTGGGCTCCTGGTAAATGCCCTGCTCTTTGAGGGCATCAATAACCTCTTTGGGCATATAGGATTCATCGTGCTTGGCCAGAAGCTCAGTTGCTTCAAAAAAACCATCTTTAAATCTGCCTGTGGCAATAGTTCCTTGGCCTTCTTCAAACAAATCTGGTGGCAAGTCATTTCCAACATATTTGACGGCAACGGTATTAGCTCCATCAGTAATATCAAAGAAAAACTGAACGCCTTTACCAGTGCTAATGCTCCCATCAGCCACTAAGCCACCTAGGCGGAAAATCTCGCCCGGCGACGGGGCTTGTTCCCACCTGAGTCGGCGAGCGAAACAGATTAATGCCATCACGCAGCGCAAAGCCAATCAAAGCCGTGGCCCCAGCCAAGCAGATTAAAGCAAGAGCTATCACCTGGACACGGCGTTGTTTCTTGAGACCACGCATTATGGAAACACTGGAGCCATCATCAGGCCCGTAGTCTCAGCGCTACCCAACATTAAATTAGCGTTCTGCAAGGCCTGCCCAGAGGAGCCTTTGGTCAAGTTATCTAAGGCCACAATCACAACCACACGACCTGCAACTCGGTCAGCCACTACACCTATATGGCAAAAATTTGATCCACGAATGTGGCGCGTGCTGGGATGTTCTCCCATCGGCAAAACCTGCACAAATGGTTCGTTTACATAGGCAATTCGTAGGGTCTCATAGACTGCCGCTGCATCGCCTTGCACATAAACCGTTGCCAAAATTCCGCGATTGGCTGGTACTAAATGCGGCGTAAACTGTACATTCACCGGGCGGCCCGCCAGTTTTGAAAACTCTTGATCAAATTCAGCTAAATGCCTGTGCTGACCTCCCACCGCGTAGGCGTGAAATCCCTCTGATAATTCCGCATGCAGCAGATTTTCTTTTGCCGAGCGCCCTGCACCAGATACACCAGTATTCAGATCAATAATGATTTGCTCAAGATCAATCACACCGGCAGAAATTAAAGGACGTAAAGCAAATTGCCCCGTGGCAGCGTTGCAGCCCGTACCAGCCACCAACCGAGCCTTTTTTATATCGTCACGATAAAACTCCGTCAGGCCATAAACTGCAGTTTTTTGCAGATCAGGCGCATCATGAGGTTTTCCATACCACCTACTATAAACCTCAGGGTCCCCAATTCGAAAATCTGCAGACAGGTCCACCACTTTGACGTGAGCAGGCAGCGTCCGAATGACAGCTTGCGAGGTGGCATGAGGCAAGGCACAAAATACAAGATCAGCTTGGACCATATCGATATCAGAAATTTTTTGAAGTCTAGGCAAAGACATATGGCGCAAATGCGGAAAGACATCGGCCATCTCAAGGCCCGCTTTGCGGTCAGCAGAAAGGGCTAGGATTACCATGTCTGGATGCGATGCAATTAACCGAACTAACTCTGCTCCGGTATAGCCACTTGCGCCGAGTATAACAATCTTATGTGCCATTTTTGAAACCCCTATTGCCGTTAGGATATGCGACGAATACGCGTAGATTTCAACCACTGTTTATCGTAGAACTAGGCGGATTGAAAAGTCAAAGGCCGTTTCAGAAACTGAGTGGCACGTTGTGACACTTCCACAGGGTCACCGGTAGTAAGAAATTTGCCTTTAGTATCTGTTCCCATCTTGTCCGGATGACGTTGCAGATAATCTGCCAAGCTTTCAGCCACTAAACGTGCTTGCGAGAAGATTTTAACCTTTGGGCCAAGTGCTTTTTGAAAAGTATCATGCATCAGCGGGTAATGTGTGCAGCCAAGAATTGCCGCTTGAGGAAAAGGCATCTTGCAGTGCAGCGCATCCACATGTCTTTGCACCATTGCTTCGGCTAGAACGAAATCACCGTCTTCAATGGCATCCACAACACCGCCGCAGGCCTGCGCCTCAACATCCACACCAATCGCGCGGAACGCCAATTCACGTTGAAACGCACGACTAGACACAGTTGCAGGGGTCGCAAACAGCGCAACATGCTTCACATCAACTTCGCGCGGCGGTGAATTGTCACCCCAATCACGCTCTGTCAGGGCCTCGATCAACGGAACAAACACACCCAAGACGCGCTTGCCCTCGGGAATCGACCCCTCTTGCATACGCCGCAGGGCAGCAGCAGAGGCCGTGTTGCAGGCCAAAATTACAAGATCACAGCCCGCATCAAACAGCCTCAGCACGGCCGCACAGGTCAATTCATAGATGTCATCCGCTGTGCGCACGCCGTAGGGCGCATGCGCGCTATCCGCCAGATAGATAAAGTCAACATCAGGAAGACGCTTTTGCGCGGCCTCAAGCACAGTTAACCCACCTAAACCACTATCAAAAATACCAACTGCCATGCGTCATCAGGCGCGATGCCTGTCCTCAAATTCAGGCCTGTTCTAGCTGGCCCGATCACCCGTCGTAATGACTAAACAGAATTTCAAGCTCCTAGGGCGGCAAACTGCGCAGAGGGGCCGCCCTGATCCAGCTCCTGCAACAGTTCTCCCCACCGCTTTGCCATAGCCTGCGCATTGGCTAACTTAACCGGACCAAAACCCAGAATGTTTTGTGGCAAGCCCATGAGTTCGTACCAGACATCATGATTAGCCGGCTCATACTCGCGCTGCATCCGCGCCACCAAATTCTCAAAATCAGTGATCAACTGCCGCTCCATACGACGCTCCGCAGTATAACCAAAAATATCAAGTGGTGTCTCCCGTAGAAACTTAAATCTAGCCAGACAACGGCTAGCATGGTCAAACCATGAACCAAACTGGCGTTTTTGCGGCCTACCATTTGGCCCAATTCGCGACATTAAAGGCGGCGCGAGATGATAGGAAATTTTAAAATCTCCCTCAAAACGATTAGCCACCATTTCTTTAGTCTTGCAAAGCAGACGGGCCACTTCATACTCATCTTTGTAGGTTAAAACTTTATGATAGGACTGCAGAACCTGCGCGGTTAGAGGAGCATCACCCATTTCTGCGCGCATCTGCACATAGCTTTCCAAGCGCCCCGAGCCATAGGCTGCAAGATTGGCAAGTCGTGCTACTTCGATATCCTGCTCTACAGGTTTTTGCATCTGAAACCGAGTGGCAACATCGGGATCAACGATGCACCATCGCCCAAACGCAAAGGCCTGTTGGTTTTGCGTTACCTTTGCACCGTTGAGAAAGATCGCCTCTAAGAAAGCCGCCTCCGAGATAGGCAGCAATCCTTGTTGAAAGGCAGCCCCAAGCAGGATCATGTTAGCATATACAGTATCGCCTAAAGTATTTTCAGCTAATTTCGTAGCATTCATCAAAGTAGCATGCGTGTTCAGACGTGCACAAATTGCAAGTTCAAGATCAGCGCCAGGAATTTGGAAGCCAATGTCGCGGGTGAAATCACCAGTGATAATCTCGTGATTGTTAACCACAGCAGCCCCAGCCGATGCCATAAGCCGCGAAGATGCTGCCCTGCGCCGACAGTACCAAATGACCACCAATCACAGCAGTAATGGGCACTCGCCTAAGCCACGCGGATAGCCGAAATATCCTCAGGTGTTTCACCAGGTGCTTCAGCGGATGTGCACTGCACCACCCTTTTGAGCCAGTCCGGCCATTTCCATGACCCCAGCAGCCTTGCCATCCAAATGTGCAGCCATCGCTAGCACTGCGCCAATGGTCACAACGCCCGTGCCTCCGACCCCAGTGATAACTACATTATGGGTACCAGCTATCACGGGCAAATTAGGCATTGGCAAATCGGGGACTGCGAAATCCTGCACTGTGGGCCGGCGCAACTGGCCACCTTTGACAGTTGCAAAAGACGGACAGAAGCCATTCACACAGCTAAAGTCCTTATTGCAGCTAGATTGATCAATCTGGCGTTTACGCCCCAGATTAGTCTCTAAAGGCAATAAAGACACACAATTGGATTGCACACCGCAATCGCCACAGCCCTCACAGACGGATGGATTGATAAATAACCGCTCGGCAGGATCAGGAAAAGTACCCCGCTTGCGACGCCGGCGTTTTTCAGCTGCGCAGGTTTGCACATACACGATTACCGAAACTCCTTCAAAATTTCGGAACTTCTCTTGCACGGTGATCAACTGGTCGCGCGGATGCAGCGCAGTGCCACTGGGAAAGCTTTTTGCGCTGACATCTTCTTTTTCATCATAGACTACGGCGAGATGCTGCACGCCGATGCCACGCATCTCCTGCACGATACGTGCTGCATTCAGCCCGCCGTCATTGGTTTGCCCTCCGGTCATCGCCACGGCGTCGTTGAACAATATTTTATAGGTCATGGTCGTGCCAGAGGCCACGGCGGCACGAATGGCTTGGATGCCGGAATGGTTATAGGTCCCGTCGCCAATATTTTGAAACACGTGTTTTCGGGTGGAAAACAGCGACTCTCCAATCCAATTGGCCCCCTCTCCACCCATTTGGGTGAAGCCCAATGTGTCGCGGTCCATCCATTGCACCATATAATGGCAGCCAATGCCCGAATAAGCGCGGCTACCTTCTGGAATTTTGGTTGAGCTGCTGTGCGGGCAGCCTGAGCAGAAATAGGGCAAACGGCTGGCTAAAGTGGGGGCATTGTCTGCGTGTGTGGCCTCGTCAATCCGCTGTAGAGCACCCGTAAGGCTCTCAGATCCACAACCCTCAGCAACCAAGATATCACCAATTTTTGCAGCGATCATCATCGGATCTAGCGCAGAGCTATCATGGAATAGAACCTGTCCCTCTGTATCTTTGGCCCCTAAAACCTGCCGACCGCGGCGATCATTGAATAAAGCTTCTTTGATCTGAACTTCTATCAGCTTGCGCTTTTCTTCAACCACGATGATAGTGTCCAACCCTTCAGCCCATTCCGCAAACGTCTCAACGTCCAAAGGCCAAGTCATAGCAACCTTATATGTTGTAATACAGTGCCTTATTGCAGATTCTTTATCTATGCCTAGCACCTGCATAGCATGGGCCAGGTCTAACCAATTTTTTCCCGCTGCGACAAAACCAATCTTTGCGCCGGCCTCCCCCAGCACGCGCTTGTCCATCTTATTAACCCGAGCAAATGCTTGTGCGGCCTGGCGTTTATAATCAATGATACGTGCTTCTTGAGCCTGCGGCGTATCTATCAAGCGGATGTTTAGCCCACCATCCGGCATTTCAAAGTCTGGAGTGACAAACTGCAACCGCTGCGGGTCGCCATTAATCACAGAGGTCACCTCGACAGTATCTTTAATACATTTCAAACCCGCCCAAACCCCAGCAAAGCGTGAAAGAGCAAAGCCAAACAGACCATAATCGATAATTTCTTGTACTCCTGCAGGTGATAACACAGGCATAAAGCTATCAATCATAGTCCATTCAGATTGATGCAATGTGGTGGAGCTCTCCCCAGTGTGATCATCACCCAATGCCGCGACAACGCCACCAAGTGTAGAGGTCCCAGCCATATTTGCATGCCTAAACACATCACCAGAGCGATCAACCCCGGGGCCCTTGCCATACCAGAGTCCAAACACACCCTGATGCTTGCCTTCACCACGCAACTCAGCTTGCTGACTGCCCCAGAGCGCGGTCGCGGCCAAATCTTCATTTAGACCCTCCTGAAAGGTGATATGCGCTTTTTCGAGCTGAAATTTGGCACGGGCCATTTGGAAATCTACTGCACCCAGCGGCGAGCCTCGATATCCAGTCACATATCCAGCGGTCTCATAGCCCGCGTCTTTGTCGCGGGCGGCCTGCATCAACATCATCCGAACGAGGGCCTGCGTACCATTCAGCAAGACCTGTTTTTTGTTCAGGTCATATTTATCAGATAACGAAACATCATGCTGCATGATCGCTGGACCCCTTAAATTCATTTAAAAGCTATTTTAGGTCAAAAACTATGCCCTAACAACGAAAAACTCCGTGACCCGCCGTCAAATCCAGTGTTATCAGTTTAGAGTAAAATGATTTGGGGTGATACTATGGATTGGGACAAACTAAGAATTTTCCATGCTGTCGCAGATGTTGGTTCATTAACTCATGCGGGTGATACATTGCACCTCTCACAATCTGCTGTCTCCCGTCAGGTGCGTGCCCTGGAAGAATCTCTGGATGCTATTCTATTTCACAGGCATGCTCGTGGGTTAATCCTCACCGAGCAAGGTGAATTACTGTTTGAGGCCACCCGCGCTATGACTAAACGTCTAGACGCAGCTGCAGCCCGAATTCGTGATAGTGAGGATGAAGTCTACGGCGAGCTGCGGGTAACCACTACAACGGGTTTTGGTACCCTATGGCTTGCTCCACGTTTGCCGCAGCTTTACGAAAAATACCCAGATCTTAATGTTGATTTGATGCTCGAAGAACGCGTCCTTGACTTACCAATGCGTGAGGCAGACGTGGCCATTAGGATGAAGGAACCTAGTCAAGCTGACTTGATCCGCAAACGTTTGATGTCAGTTCAAATGCGGCTGTATGCCAGTGCTGACTATTTGGAAAAACGCGGCCAACCTCAAACACTCGGCGATGTTGTAAAACATCGTTTAATTTGCCAAAATCCAAACGCACCACAGGTCGCTGTAGGCGCTACTTTAGTTCAGAAATTAATAGGCTATCATCCACAATCGACCCTAACAGTGAACAATTACTTTGGGGTTTTGCAAGGAGTGATCAACAATCTTGGGATAGGTGTCTTGCCGGACTATGTCACCCATGATTTTCCAGACTTGGTGCGTGTGTTACCGGAAATAGAAAATGCAGAAGTACCAGTATTCCTAGCCTACCCAGAAGAGCTCCGTCATTCTCGCAGAATCGCTGCGTTTAGAGATTTTGTACAGGATGAGATTATCGCTCGCCGCCGCGCTGACCGTGATAACAAGGAAGCGAGTTAGGCTATGCATCTGTTGCATAGCGGGTTTGCAAATTCGATATCTTGCCAGTGCAAACACAGGTTACTAACAGGGTAGTTGAAAAAGGCCGCAGACATGCTGCTGATTGAAATCTCCCTGTTGAACTTATGCCGGGCCTTGTGCCCGGTATTTTTTTATTCAGTAAGCGGCGTTTTACAAACTTCCTGCAGCTTTTACCCAATTGCGGCATTTAAAAACTATTCCAACCTTTCCCCCACCCCAATTTCTTCGTATCAAAGATTAAATTTGAGCATTAAGGGATAACAGCTTGCAAGATCCAGTAATTACGCCTGACCTAATTGCCAAACATGGGCTGAGCCCAGAAGAATATGCACAAATTCTAATAATAATTGGCCGTGCTCCGTCTTTTACAGAGATGGGTATCTTCTCAGCCATGTGGAACGAGCATTGTTCTTACAAATCATCAAAGAAATGGTTGCGCACTTTGCCAACTGAAGGGCCACAAGTGATTTGCGGTCCTGGCGAAAATGCGGGTGTTGTAGATATCGGCGACGGGCAAGCGGTGATTTTTAAAATGGAAAGCCACAACCATCCGAGTTACATTGAACCCTACCAAGGTGCCGCCACTGGTGTTGGTGGTATTTTGCGCGATGTGTTCACCATGGGAGCACGTCCAATTGCGGCGATGAACTCCCTGTCTTTCGGCAGCCCTGACCACCCAAAAACTAAATCACTGGTTGCAGGCGTTGTGGCTGGGGTCGGCGGATACGGGAATTGCTTTGGCGTTCCAACAATCGGAGGTGAGGTTCGGTTTGATCCTGCGTATAATGGAAATTGCTTGGTCAATGCTTTTGCAGCCGGACTTGCTGAAACCGATAAGATTTTTTATTCCGCAGCCTCAGGTGTTGGTATGCCTGTGGTATACCTAGGCGCGAAAACCGGTCGTGACGGCGTTGGCGGAGCAACCATGGCTAGTGCAGAATTTGATGACACCATCGAAGACAAGCGCCCTACCGTACAAGTTGGCGATCCGTTCACAGAAAAACGTCTAATGGAGGCGACCCTAGAGCTTATGCTTACTGGAGCGGTGGTTTCCATTCAGGACATGGGTGCCGCTGGTCTGACGTGTTCTGCGGTTGAGATGGGTGACAAGGGCAATTTAGGCGTTCGGTTAGATTTAGAAAAAGTTCCAACACGTGAACTAAATATGACTGCCTACGAGATGATGCTGTCAGAATCCCAAGAGCGGATGCTAATGGTGTTAAAGCCCGAGCTGGAAGATGTTGCGAAAGCAGTATTCGATAAATGGGACTTAGATTTTGCTATCGTAGGCGAAACTATTGCCGAAGACCGCTTCTTGATTGTGTTGAACGGTGAGATCAAAGCCGATCTACCCCTAAAAGCCCTATCTGGTACAGCGCCAGAATATGACCGCCCATGGGTGGAAACTCCTGTGGCCGATCCTCTGGGCGATGTGCCGCAAATTGATGCCATTGATGGATTAAAAATACTAATTTCATGCCCAAATTATGCTGCGAAACAGTGGGTTTATGAGCAATATGATAGCCAAGTCATGGCTGATAGCCTACGCACTCCAGGCTTTGGTTCAGGTATTGTACGCGTTCATGGTACGCCGAAAGCACTGGCCTTTACCTCAGACGTGACCCCACGCTACGTAGCCGCAAACCCTTTTGAGGGCGGCAAG
The DNA here is from genome assembly GCA_905182535.1 of uncultured Planktomarina sp. GTDB lineage: Bacteria > Pseudomonadota > Alphaproteobacteria > Rhodobacterales > Rhodobacteraceae > Planktomarina > Planktomarina arctica. The sequence goes on along the minus strand of CAJJBZ010000010.1, from coordinate 163,570 downwards.
CAAGCCGTAGCAGAAGCTTATCGCAATCTTATAGCCGTGGGCGCCCTACCCTTAGCCACTACAGACAACTTAAATTTTGGCAATCCAGAAAAACCAGAGGTTATGGGGCAATTTGTGGGCGCTATTAAAGGTATTGGTGCAGCAGTAGCCGCCTTGGACATGCCGATCGTCTCAGGTAATGTATCTTTATATAATGAAACCGATGGCTCCAGTATTTTACCGACTCCAACAATCGGAGCAGTAGGTCTGATCACCAATACTGAAGACGCAATTGTTGGCGTGGCCCGTGAAGGTCATATGGCTATATTGATCGGCGAAGCTCTTGGGCATTTGGGTCAATCCGCGCTTTTAGCTGAAGTGTTTAACCGAGTTGAGGGCGACGCCCCACCTGTCGATCTAGTGGCAGAGAAAAAGCACGGTGAATTCATCCTGGAGAATGCAGCATGGGTAACCGCCTGCACAGATATTTCTGACGGTGGATTGGCACTTGCTGCATTTGAGATGGCGGAAGAAGCCTGTGTCGGAGTAAGCTTAGATAGTGAAGATACGGCCGAGTTGTTTGGCGAAGACCAGGCCCGCTATCTAGTAGCCTGTAACTTCGATCAAGCGGAGGCGCTTATGGCCGCCGCCGGAAAATCTGGGGTCCCTGTGGCGTGTGTTGGATCATTTGGCGGTACTCAGGTACGGTTTGGCAGCTCTCAAGCTGAGCTAGCAGAATTAAGCAAAATTTTTCGTAGCAGCTTTGCAGCAGCAGTCACTTGAAATCATACGCCACGCAGTCTACTTTTTGTTTATAAGTAATCAGGATTAAAACAATGGCCATAGCAGCAAATGACATCAAAAGCCTTATTCAGGAAAGCTTCCCGGATGCGGTGATAACGATCACGGATCTCGCGGGAGATGGCAATCACTACGCTGCCGAGGTCACAGATGTCAGCTTTGTTGGTAAAAATATGGTGCAACAGCACCGTGCCGTTTATGCCGCTCTCAAAGGTAAAATGGATGGTGCACATGGCGAGTTGCACGCCTTGGCTCTAACCACAAAGATACCAGGCTAATATGTCCAACTAGGGGCCAATTTCCTATGTCTAAATTGTAATTCTAGCTATACTGTTCATCCGCACTATCTAGTTGGTTAGAAAAAAAGATCAAAGTCACGGCAGTCTGCCCGCCGACGGAGACCACGAAGTTCGAGTGGATTACTTTTCTAGAGGTGGACATTCAGGCAATTTTAGGGTTCCAAAGAACCCACAGAAATACGCACAGCAATTTGTGCCCAAAGATAAAAGGTCAAAAGATGAGTTCTGAAGATCAAATTCGCGAAACAGTAACATCCAACGATGTTGTACTGTTTATGAAAGGTACCGCCACGATGCCACAATGTGGCTTTTCAAGCCAAATTGCTGGAATCCTGAACTACATGGGCGTTGAGTATAAAGATGTGAACGTCTTGGCGGATGATTCTGTGCGTCAAGGCATCAAGGAGTATTCGGATTGGCCAACCATTCCACAGCTTTATGTAAAAGGTGAGTTCATTGGCGGCTGTGATATAATCCGGGACATGACATTATCAGGCGAGTTTGACGGTATGTTGTCTGAAAATGGTGTGCATTACAACAAAAACGCCGCCGAAGAAATTCGGAAAGCAAATTTGGCAGAGTGATTCGATGGTTAGGCCCGTTACACGGCGGGCTTGGCTGCTTTTTCTTCTAAATTATCCGCTGCAGCTTCGGCACGCGCTGATAGCTCTGCGAGACTGTCAAGAAGAGAGGATGGTATGGTTGGGACTTCAACTTCCTTCGTTACAGTTCTGATCCACAGAGAACTATCTTTTAAGGTTTGTTTTACTCTCTCAACTTCAGCCTCTGCTACCTTCACCCTATTTTCCAATGTGATAGCGCGATCTGCAAGCATCAGGCCCGACATCAATAGCATTTGAGGCTCCGGCATCCGACCAGCATGAGCCACCAAGACTTGGGCTTCTGCATTCAATATGGCTCGTGCAGCCTCCAACTGGCTCTCCTCGCCATCAGGGCAGGAAACTGTAAAAGGTCGTTCACCTATTTTAATAGTTACTTCAGGCATCCTGTGGCTCCTCAGTGGCATTTGTTAAAGCTGTGATCAGTAACTGCATCTGGGCAGCATCAGCCGCACGCTCTGCAGTTAAACTATTAATTTCTGCTTGCAGGCCAAAATTGATCAGCCCTGAATCGCCAACCCCCTTAGCGTTGGCATCCCGCAAATTTTGGTTAGCCACACGCAATTGTGCGTTGGATTGGGCCACTTGCGACAATTTAGCCTCAAGCTCTGAAACCTCCTCCACTAGATAGTAATTATATCGGTCTGCGCCGGATGATCCCTGAACCTGAGGAGTGCGGTCGGCTTCTAAAGCTTGGGTGAGCTCGACGATCTGGCTTGCTTGCTCGGTGAACTTCTCACGAGCATCGGTCAACTCAGCTTGAATTTCATAAAAATCTGCTGAGGGAACCATAGCCTCCAAGGCTTCATTAGCCTCAGTTTTCGGGTCTAATACTGGCGCCTCAGCGCCCCAGGTCTTTGTTATTGAGAGTGTTTCGGCCGCGTTTGAAATTCGTAACAGCGCATAAGCGGCATAATTTGAACTAAAATATCATTCATAACTTTTCCTTCAAACCCTACAAACCACAAAAAGAGCATAGCTCGAATCGGGCACCTTTAGTATTAACGTATGTGAAAACTTACCTAAGGTCCAAGACCACAGTGGCTAAACAATTTATAAGAAATGGACTAGTTTACTTGATATTCCCTCTTCACTTGATAGGAAGCATCAACTTTAGACCAAATAGAAAGTTATTACCGTGGATCTCAAAGCACTCGCCGCCAAGAACCCTGAACACTGGAAAAAGGCCGCCGCCATTCGCGCGCTGACCCTCGACGCTGTTGCGGCCGCCAATTCCGGACACTCTGGCATGGCCATGGGAATGGCCGATGTGGCGACAGTCCTTTTCGGAAAGCATCTTAAATTTGATGCCGCTGCGCCACATTGGCCAGATCGAGATCGGTTCATTCTGTCTGCTGGTCATGGCTCCATGTTGCTATACTCTCTGCTGCACCTCACGGGCTATGCAGACATGCCACTCAACGAGATTAAAAATTTTCGCCAATGGGGTGCCAAAACGGCGGGTCATCCAGAGTACGGTCACGCGACAGGTATAGAAACGACTACGGGGCCACTCGGCCAAGGGCTTGCAAATTCAGTGGGCTTTGCCATAGCCGAAGAAATTTTGCGGGCCACCTACGGCAAAAAGATCCAGAACCATAATACTTATGTCATAGCAGGTGATGGCTGTTTGATGGAGGGGATCAGCCAAGAAGCGATTGGTCTTGCCGGTCGGCATGAGCTAGGACACTTGGTAGTGCTTTGGGATGATAATAATATTACCATCGACGGCACGGTTGAATTATCCGATCGTACCGACCAAATCCAACGTTTCAAGGCCTCAGGCTGGCATGTGCAAGCCATTGATGGACATGATCCTGAGGCCATTGATGATGCGCTAACAGCGGCACGCAAAACCAACAGGCCTTCCATGATTGCATGCAAAACCCACATCGCCTTGGGCCATGCCGCACAAGATACTTCAAAAGGCCATGGCGCTTTGACAGACGCAGGACAATTGTCCGATGCTAAAGCTGCTTACGGTTGGAACTACGGTACTTTTGAAATTCCAAAAGATGTGAAAGCAGCATGGGAAGCCATCGGTGCGCGAGGTGCATCAGAACGTGATGAATGGGAAACACGATTTGCCGATCTGTCTAGCACACGCCAAATCCAGTTCAACCGCGCATTCTCTGGTGAACCACCCAAAAAACTTGGCGCTGTAATACGTACCATGAAGAAAGAGGCTGCCGAAAAGTTACCGAAAATAGCTACTCGCTCCGCCTCAGAGAACACTTTAAAATTTGTCAACCCTGTAATGACTGAAACAGTGGGGGGCTCCGCTGATTTGACAGGGTCCAATAATACAAAAACCGATGATATGGGCATTTTTGATCCAGATAACCGGGCCGGCCGCTATATCTATTTTGGCATCCGTGAGCACGGCATGGCGGCGGCGCTGAACGGTATGGCGCTACATGGCGGTATTCGTCCATACGGGGGCACATTCATGTGTTTCACCGACTATGCACGGGGAGCTATGCGCCTTTCGGCCTTGATGGGGGTTCCAACGGTATTTGTGATGACCCATGATTCCATTGGTTTAGGCGAGGATGGTCCAACGCATCAACCGGTCGAGCATCTTGCTATTTCGCGCGCCACTCCAAACACATTGGTGTTCCGTCCCGCCGATGTCACCGAAACAGCAGAAGCTTGGGAGGTGGCATTGAGCCAGCCCAGCACCCCTACTGTAATGGCTTTATCACGCCAAGGCGTGCCTGCAGTGCGGACAGAATATAAATCTGTAAATCTGAGCGCACGCGGTGCTTATATTTTGGCTGAATCAATAGGCAAACGCCAAGCAATTTTAATGGCTACAGGTACAGAAGTCTCCTTGGCCATGCAGGCACGTGAGGTTTTACAAGCCGAGGGAATTGGGACGCGGGTTGTGTCCATGCCATGTATGGAATTGTTTACCCAACAAAACGATGCTTATCGCAAGCGCATTTTGCCTGGTGGTGCTGTGCGTGTGGCTGTGGAAGCGGCTGTGCGCATGGGCTGGGACCAATGGCTTTTGGGCGAGCGTGGCCGCGAGGCCAAGGCCGGCTTTATCGGCATGAGTGGCTTTGGTGCCTCTGCACCTGCAGAGCGTCTGTATCAAAATTTGGAATCACTGCTGAAGGCGTTATTAAAAGTACATCCTTACTCTGAATGTAATGGGGCTGCGGCAATGTCGCAGCCTTTTTGTTAAGTTTAACGTTTGGGCGTACTTGTTACCGCAAGCAGTTATCGCTAACAGAAATGTTTTCGCTAACAAGCTGAAAATAATATAGTTTTAAACTTTCCTTACCTACCAACCCTTGTTATTCCAACTTCAAATCAGTTCAGGAGTGATGATCGTGGCTGTAAAAATTGGTATAAATGGTTTCGGCCGTATTGGGCGCTGTATTTTAGCACATATTGTTGAAAGTGGCCGAACAGATGTGAAGGTTGTTAAAATCAATGCAACCGGACCACTGGAAACAAGCGCCCATTTGATGCGTTATGACAGCGTACACGGCCGCTTGGCCAGTGAGGTTATTGTCGGTAACGGAACATTAAATCTTGGGCTTGGCCCAATTAAAATGTTTTCTACCTATAACCCAGCCGAACTGGACTGGTCCAGTATTGATGTAGTTCTTGAATGCACTGGAAATTTTAACGATGGTGAGACTGCAAAAATTCACCTCGCCCAAGGTGCTAAAAAGGTCCTGATCTCAGCGCCTGCCAAAAATGTCGACCGCACAATTGTTTTGGGGGCAAATGATCATATGCTTTTAGCCAGCGACACAATGATCTCCAACGCCTCGTGCACCACCAACTGCCTCGCCCCGCTCGCCAAGATCATCAATAACGCCATTGGAATCGAACGTGGGATTATGACTACAATCCACAGTTATACTGGCGATCAGCCCACATTAGACCGCCGTCACAACGACCTTTACCGTGCACGAGCGGCCGCTTTGGCTCTCATACCCACATCCACAGGAGCAGCCAAGGCTTTGGGTGAAGTTCTACCAGAAATGGCTGGAAAACTGGATGGAACAGCCATTCGTGTGCCCACTCCAAATGTATCTTGTGTAGATCTGACATTCGAAGCCTCCCGGTCCGTATCGGTGAAAGAGGTGAATGCCGCCATCGAAGCCGCAGCCTCTGGATCCATGGCAGGCATCCTTGCGTATGACCCAGCCCCAAAGGTGTCCATCGACTTCAACCACACATCACAGTCTTCAATTTTTGCGCCAGAGCAGACCAAAGTAGTTGGCGGCACCACTGTGCGAGTACTATCATGGTACGATAATGAATGGGGCTTTTCTGTGCGGATGGCCGACTTGGCAGCTAAAATGGGTCACCTCTCCTAAGCCAAAGATGCTATGCACCATCCCCCTTTTGATTGGATAAGTCCGGATCCAATAGCGTTAATAATATATAATTACTCGTAAAGGACTTCTTTGTAAGGTAATTAGTCGACAGACAAATTTATGAATTAGTAAATTACTTGATATTTGAATGCCGTCCAAGCGGTTGACTTTCTGTTGTCCTTATGATGTTAGCGCTATCAAATCTAGGTTAGGAGTAGACATGACGTTAAAAGTTGCAATCAATGGGTTCGGCCGTATCGGGCGCAATGTACTTAGAGCCATAATCGAGTCTGATCGTACAGATATCGAAGTAATCGCTATCAATGATTTAGGCCCTGTTAAAAATAATGCTCATTTACTTAAATACGATTCCGTTCATGGTAGGTTCCCAGCAATTATAACCTTTGGCGACGATTATATCGATGCAGGAAAAGGACCAATACGCGTCACGGCGATGCATAACCCAGCTGATCTTCCGTGGTCCGATGTTGATGTGGTAATGGAATGCACAGGTATTTTTACATCAAAAGCAGACTGTCAGGCATATCTTGACAATGGCTCATCGCGAGTTTTGATCTCCGCCCCAGGAAGGGATGCTGATAAAACCATTGTCTATGGCGTAAACCACAACACTTTAACTGCCGAAGATTTAATCGTTTCAAATGCATCTTGCACCACAAACTGTTTGGCGCCAATCGCCAAGGTATTGCATGACAACATTGGTATCAAACGTGGTTTAATGACTACAATCCACAGCTACACCGGAGATCAGCCCACATTAGATCGGCCTCATAACGATCTCTATCGTGGCCGCGCCGCAGCGCTATCTATGATACCGACCACCACAGGAGCAGCTAAGGCTGTGGGTTTGGTCCTTCCAGAATTGGACGGTAAGTTAGATGGGGTGGCTATCCGTGTCCCAACTCCAAATGTATCAGCTATAGACTTAACCTTTGAGGCAGGCCAACATACGATATTGCAGAGATCACCACGATGATGCAGGCTGCAGCAGTGGGGCCTCTGAAGGGCGTGTTAGACGTAATTGACGAGCCATTGGTGTCCTCTGATTTCAACCACGATCCACATTCATCAGTGTTTCATGCCGATCAGACCTTGATAATGGGTGGCGATTTGGTGCGGGTTTTGTCTTGGTACGACAATGAGTGGGCTTTCTCAAACCGCATGGCAGATACGGCAGTTGCTATGGGTGAATTGATCTAGGCGTTTTACCTTTAACTAGCCTCGACGTGAAAGCGGTCCTTTAAAGCTGCCTCAACCTCGGGAGTGACAAACTTCGATACATCCCCGTTCAAGCGGCAAATCTCCTTGACCAGCTTGGAAGCAATTGCTTGATGTTGAGCTTCAGCCATAAGAAACACAGTCTCGATACTAGCATCGAGCTGACGATTCATGCCAACCATCTGATACTCGTATTCAAAATCTGCCACGGCTCGCAAGCCGCGCAAAATAATATTAGCGCCTACATCTCGAGCGCAATCAATCAAGAGGTTTTCAAAGGGATGCACAACAATCTCAGTGCCAGTCTCTGCGTTTAACCCACGCGCTTGAGCTTTGATCATAGCTACGCGCTCATCAAGATCAAACAATGGTCCCTTATCGCGATTAATAGCCACGCCAATAACCAAACGATCCACAAGAGCACAGCCACGTCGAATGATATCAATATGACCTAGGGTGATAGGATCAAATGTTCCGGGGTAAAGGCCTGTACGCATCTAGTGTTCTCCGATTTGATGCTGCTAACAAGCCACATTTTACCAGAATTGCAAGCAAGTGGTAACGCTAACCCTAAAATAAGCTAGTTCTGTTACCTAAGCCAAAGCCTCAAGGCGTAATATTTCTGCGCGAACCCCTGATAAAAGCACCTCCGCAAATAGGTTGAGCCTCCTATTTCGCCGATCATCTACGGAGCGAATAAGAAAAAAACTACGCTTCAACGTCAGCTGCTCCGTCAAAATACGCCGCAACTCAGGCGCAAAGGGCAATGCAAAATCATGCACGATACCCACCCCTGCCCCTTGACGCAGCAAGTTCATCTGAACGGAAATTGAATTTGACGACAGTTGCACCCGCTGAAATCCCAACGGCTCCAGATAATCCAATTCTTTATCAAAAATCATATCTTGCACATAGCCCACCATAGGCAATCCCCGCAAATCACTGAGAGACTTCGGTTCTTTGAATTTATCCCAAAGCACTACAGAGGAAGCTAAATGCAATCGGTAGTCAGAAATTTTTTGAACAATAAGACGCCCAGCGGTGGGCTGGCTGACACCGATTGCCATATCTGCCTCCCGCCGTGTTAGATTAAACACCCTCGGCAGAGCAACTATTTGAATATCTAGATCTGGGTAATCCTTAGTAATTTTTTCACAGACCTGCGGCAATAAGAAAGTTGGCGCAGCCATCAGGAGCACCAATCCGAATTTGACCGCTCAGACCCTCACCACCGCCACGCAATGTCCCAAGCCCTGCATTCAAGGATAATTGCGCCGCATCCACATGGGCCACCAAACCATGCCCAGCTTCAGTCAGCTCGTAGCCCTTAGGAGATTTTAGAAACAAAGGCGTAGCATGCGCCGTCTCTAAGCGGAAAATGCGCCGGCTGACCGTGGCGGGGTCGATTTTAAGAACCTGAGCCGCAATTGTGAGGCTACCGGCTTGCGCCACAGCCAAAAAAATACGTAGATCATCCCAAGTTTTCCATAATACCCCTGCATTTTTGCAATTTAACTTTGGATTATTTCCTCTTTTATTTACATAAATGCAAGATTAAACAGAGTTAAACCTTAGGAGAGATGATCGATGCAAGAACTGACACATTATATCAACGGGGCTCATGTAAAAGGTACATCGGGCCGTTTTGCCAATGTTTACAATCCAGCCACTGGAGAAGTGCAGGCTACTGTGCCTATGGCAAACGCCGCTGAAATGGAACAAGCGGTTGCTATAGCCGCCGCCGCACAGGTCGCATGGGGCGCGGTCAATCCACAGCGCCGGGCGCGGGTGATGATGAAATTTGTTGACCTGCTGAACCGTGATATGGATGCGCTAGCCGAGGCGCTGAGCCGCGAGCATGGCAAAACCCTGCCCGATGCGCAGGGTGACGTACAGCGCGGTTTGGAGGTTGTTGAATATTGCATCGGTGCGCCACAGATGCTGAAAGGCGATTTCACCGACAGTGCTGGGCCGGGCATTGACATGTATTCAATGCGCCAGGCGCTGGGGGTCTGCGGGTATTACGCCCTTCAATTTCCCTGCTATGATCCCAATGTGGATGTTTGCTCCTGCAATTGCTTGCGGAAATGCATTTATTCTCAAACCATCTGAGCGCGACCCATCTGTGCCTTTGATGCTGGCAGAGTTGTTTGAAGAAGCCGGGTTGCCGAAGGGTATTTTGCAAGTTGTGAACGGCGACAAAGAAGCTGTGGATGCTATTTTACACCATGACATCATCCAATCCATTGGCTTTGTAGGATCAACACCTATTGCAGAATACATATACGCAACCGGTTGTGCTGAAGGTAAGCGCGTTCAATGTTTTGGTGGTGCTAAAAATCACATGATTATTATGCCAGATGCAGATATCGATAAGCGGCTGATGCACTTTTGGGGGCTGGCTACGGTGCGGCTGGTGAACGCTGTATGGCGATCTCGGTAGCAGTGCCAGTTGGCGACGAAACTGCAGATCGCTTACTAGCCAAACTAATCCCACGCGTAGAAGCGCTGAAGGTTGGACCGTACACTGCTGGTAATGATGTGGATTATGGCCCAGTTGTATCGGCTGCCGCTAAGGCAAATATTGAACGTTTGGTACAAACTGGCATAGATCAAGGCGCTGATTTGGTCGTGGATGGTCGTAATTTTAATCTGCAAGGCTATGAAGATGGTTTCTTCGTAGGCGCACATTTGTTCGACAATGTCACCAAAGACATGGATATCTACAAATATGAAATCTTTGGCCCTGTGCTCTCAACCGTACGTGCAAAAACTTATGAAGAAGCTCTCGGCCTTGCCATGGATCACGAATATGGCAACGGCACAGCAATCTTTACCCGTGATGGCGACACTGCTCGTGACTTTGCAAACCGCGTAAATGTGGGCATGATTGGTATCAACGTACCAATTCCTGTGCCATTGGCCTACCACACGTTTGGCGGTTGGAAAAAATCAGTATTTGGCGATCTAAACCAACATGGACCAGATGCATTTAAATTCTACACACGTACCAAGACCGTGACAGCTCGTTGGCCGTCCGGAATGAAAGACGGTGGCGAGTTTAGTATTCCAATCATGGAATAATACACTAAAGTTTACATAAATTATCGGGACCCGTTGGGGTCCCGATTTCTGGACGATGCAGCCTAAAAAAAGGAGCTAGATTCCTGCCCTGGGATTTGGTTCACTTGCAATACGAGCAACCACAGGACCCTGCCCATGGATTTTACACTCTCAGAAGAACAGACCGCCATTTTTGATATGGCCCGTGAGTTTGGTACAAAAAATATAGCACCGTTTGCACGTGACTGGGAATCTGCGGGCGAAATTCCAAAAACTCTCTGGCCACAACTGGCCGAACTAGGCTTTGGTGGACTTTATGTGCGCGAGCTAAGTGGTGGATCAGGCCTCACCAGGCTGGATGCAACATTAGTGTTCGAAGCACTATCGATGGCCTGCCCCTCTGTGGCGGCATTTCTGTCCATTCATAACATGTGCGCGGCCATGATCGACAAGTTTGGATCTGATGACCTGCGTGCAAAATACCTACCTAAAGCTATCAGTATGGAAATATTTTTCTCATATTGTTTAACCGAACCTGCATCAGGCTCCGATGCCGCAGCACTGAAAACTAAAGCTGTGAAATCTAACACCGATTATAGCCTAACCGGTACTAAAGCATTTATCTCTGGCGGTGGCTATTCTGATTCATACATCATAATGTCTCGTACCGGCGACGAAAGTCCCAAGGGTATCACAGCTTTAATAGTTGATGATGGTGCTCAAGGGCTGTCTTTTGGCGGTTTAGAAGATAAAATGGGCTGGCGCTCGCAACCCACGCGACAGGTACAGCTAGATGATTGCAAAACACCAATCGAAAACCTTCTGGGCGAAGAGGGCCAAGGGTTTTCATATGCGATGGCGGGACTTGATGGTGGGCGGCTCAATATCGCGGCCTGCTCGCTTGGCGCTGCCCAACAGGCATTTGACCAAACCCGCGCCTACATGGCCGAGCGCAAAGCATTTGGAAAATCTATTGATCAATTTCAGGCCCTTCAGTTTCGTCTAGCCGATATGGAGATAGAGCTGCAATCTGGCCGGACCTTCCTACGCCAAGCGGCATGGAAGCTGGACAACGGTACGCCAGACGCTACCCATTTTTGTGCTATGGCCAAGAAATTAGTCACCGATATGGGGAGTAAGGTTGCCAATGATTGTCTGCAATTGCACGGTGGCTATGGCTATTTGGCAGATTACGGCATCGAAAAAACCGTTCGCGATTTGAGGGTTCATCAAATTCTGGAAGGCACAAATGAGATTATGCGGGTGATTGTCGCGCGAGGCCTAAAATCATGACTGACATTATCGCTAGGATTGAAGGTGCCGCCGGCCGTATCACCCTTAACCGTCCCGAAGTTTTAAACGCACTAACCTATGATATGTGCCTAGAGATTGAGTCTTTGCTTGACCTTTGGGAGACAGATCCAAATGTAGTGATTATCATCCTAGATGCGGCGGGGGAACGTGCATTTTGCGCCGGTGGCGACATTACAGTTATGTATGAAACCGCCAAAGCAGGCGATTTTGAATATGGACGGAAGTTCTGGACTGATGAATACCGCCTGAACGCCAAGCTCGCCACCAGCCCCAAACCGATTATCAGCTTCTTGCATGGGTTCACCATGGGCGGCGGTGTGGGACTTGGATGCCATGTGCCGCATCGTGTGGTCTGTGAAAACAGTCAAATAGCCATGCCAGAATGTGGTATTGGCCTCGTCCCAGATGTGGGAGGCTCACTACTTTTGGCACGTGCGCCGGGGCGATTTGGTGAGTATCTTGGTACCACCACCAGCAGGATGGGAGCTGCTGATGCTATTTATGTGGGATTCGCAGATTTTTATATCCCACGTGACCACTGGCCCGCAGTCATAAAATCACTTTGTAATACTGGCAAAACAGACGCCATCAACATAGCCTCTATAGATCCAGGCCCAGCACCGCTATTGGCAATTGAGGCTGAAGTTATAGAGTTTTTTCAAGGCGAATATTTTGGTGATATCTTAATAAATTTGAAACGTGCCGGTGGTGAGTTTGCAGCACAAACCCTTAAAAAAATTTCTTTGGCCAGCCCCTTGGCAATGGCTGCCACCATCGAAATGATTCATAGGGTTAGGGGCTTAGATGACATCAAACCCGCCTTGGAGATGGAATACCGCTTTACCTATCGCGCAGCCGAACAGGGAGATTTCATTGAAGGCATTCGCGCATTGGTTATCGACAAAGACAAGGCCCCAAAATGGCAACACAGCTTAACAGACAGCTTGCTGCCAGCAGCGAGCGCTATGTTGCGCCCTCTTGGCGTACATTCCCTAGATCTCACGGAGACATAAGATGAAAATTGGATTTGCAGGACTCGGAAATATGGGAGATGGCGCCATTAATTTGGCAAACGCATTGGATGCATTGATCCTGTCGGGGCAATCCCTGCGGGCGTTGCCAGAGCACAGAGCGCTCAAGATGCAGCCCATGGTGCAGATGTGGTGATAACCATGTTGCCCAATGGCGCTATTGCCCACTCTGTAGCCACTGATATTGTACCGATCATGGCGAAGGGCGCTGTACTACTCGATTGCTCAACTATCGACGTCGCCTCAGCGCGAGCTATGGATCAACTCGCCCAAGATCATGTAATCGGGTTTCTTGATGCGCCAGTCTCTGGTGGGGTTGGTGGAGCTACTGCCGGGACGCTCACATTCATGGTCGGCGGAACGGATCAGGCATTCGCAATAGCTAATCCTTTGTTTGAAGTTATGGGGCAAAAAGCCGTGCACTGCGGAGCAGCGGGCAATGGTCAAGCGGCAAAAATTTGCAATAATATGATCCTAGGCGTTACCATGATTGGTACCTGCGAAGCCTTTGCACTGGCAGATAAGCCATGGCTCGACCGCCAAGCAATGTTTGATGTGGTCAGTACGTCGTCCGGCTACAGCTGGACCATGAACGCCTATTGCCCCGCCCCGGGCATTGGCCCGCAAAGTCCAGCGGACAATAGTTACAAACCTGGTTTTGCGGCAGACCTTATGCTCAAGGATTTGCGCTTGTCACAGCAAGCTGCCAAGGATGTGGATGCAGATACACCAATGGGGGCTGCGGCCACCGCCCTTTACCAAACTTTTGTAGAACACGAAGACGGCGCTGGCCAAGATTTTTCGGCCATGTTGCCGCGCTTCGAGGGCCGCAGCCGCTCATAGGAGATGACACCGTGTTGATGCAAGACTTCGCTGCCGGGCTAACCTATAAAGACTTGCCTGAAGATGTGCTATGGATCTTGCGTCGCTCCTTGCTCGATACGCTGGGCGTTGCTGTCATTGGCTCACAAAGCGAAATGGCCAAAATTGGGACTGCGACTGCGAAAGCTATGTTTGGCGCCACTACCACCTCCTCCGCTCGCTGCCTGTTTGACGGCAATCTCGTCAGTGCCGGAGGTGCTGCAATGGCCGGGGCTATGACAATCGACAGCGTAGATGCCCATGATGGCACGTCACCCTGCAAAGGACATGCTGGATCAGCCATTTTTCCCAGCCTTTTTGCCCTAGCAGATGGGCGCGGACTGACGGGCCAAGACTTGGCCACCTATTTGGCGCTGGCCTATGAGATTTCCTACCGCGCCGGGCTCACACAGCACGACACCTGCACCGATTACCACACCTCTGGTGCTTGGACCGCCGTGGGCGTGGCCGCCATGACCGCACGGATTTTGGGCTGTGATGCAGCTCAGATCCATGAAGCGGCCGGAATTGGCGAATATCACGGCCCACGCAGCCAAATGATGCGCTGCATCGATCATCCTACCATGGTCCGCGATGGCGTGGGCTGGGGCGCACCGACGGGCGTTACGGCCGGATTTTTGGCTCAGAACGGCTTCACCGGCGCACCAGCACTCACCTGCAAAGGTCCGCATTGGGACGAATTGGGAAACAGTTGGAAATTGGTCACCGACACACATTATAAGCCCTATCCATGCTGCCGTTGGTCACATCCAAGTATTGACGCAGCCGCAGAGCTGATGACGCGTCACGCGCTCTCGCATTATGATATAGCATCGGTCGAGATTAAAACCTTCCACAATGCCACGCGCCTTGCGGGTCATACGCCAGTGAGTGCCGATGAATTCGCCTATTCTATAGCCTTTCCAGTGGCCTGCATGATTGTGCGTGGGCAAGTGGGCGTACCAGAGTTGGAAGTTTCTACCTTGAAAGATCCTGAAATCTTAAGGATTAGCACCTCCATAACTCTTATTAATGATCCACATTTGACGCAAATCAGCGACGGCAAACGCTGGGCAAAGGTCTCAATCGTGATGCGCGATGGCTCGCGACATGAGGCCGACCCACGGACCCCACGCCGGCCATGTCGAACAGCCTTCGGCGCCTCAGAGATTTATTCTCAGACCCTATTTTGGTGCGTACTAGTGATGGGATGACCCCGACGGAAAGAGCCTTGGAGTTACAGCCTTTAGTCAGAACTGTTCTTGAAGCAGCTGAACAGGCTGTTTTGCCTAAAACCGAATTTGACCCTTCGGCATCAACCCGTATTTTTAGAATCATGGCAAGCGACGCTTGCCTCAACTTTTGAGACCGCTTCAGGCGTGCCCTTTGCCACAACCTGACCACCGCCGTCACCACCTTCGGGGCCAATATCGATAATATAGTCTGCAGTCTTCACCACATCCAAGTTGTGTTCAATCACAATCACAGAATTGCCTTGATCTACCAATTCATGAAGCACTTCTAATAACTTACGAACATCTTCGAAATGCAGACCCGTTGTCGGTTCATCCAAGATATACAAGGTGCGACCTGTGCTTCGCTTCGACAACTCCTTCGACAATTTCACCCGCTGCGCCTCACCACCAGACAGGGTTGTAGCTTGCTGGCCAACTTTGATATAGCCTAAACCAACCCGCATCAGAGCGTCCATTTTCTCACGAATTGATGGCACCGCCTTAAAAAACTCTTGAGCCAATTCGACTGTCATATCCAAGACATCAGCAATCGATTGACCTTTGAATTTTACCTCAAGCGTTTCGCGATTATAACGGGCCCCTTTGCAGGTCTCACATTCCACATAAACATCAGGCAAAAAATGCATCTCAATCTTGATCATACCATCGCCATGACACGCCTCACAACGCCCCCCCTTAACGTTGAACGAGAAGCGCCCCGGCTTATAGCCGCGCGCTTTAGATTCTGGTAGGCCCGCAAACCAATCACGGATTGGGGTGAACGCACCCGTATATGTCGCAGGGTTAGAGCGCGGCGTACGGCCGATAGGCCGCTGATCAATGTCGATCACCTTGTCCAGATGCTCTAATCCTTTAATAGCCTCACAGGGCGCTGGAGTTTGACGCGCCCCGTTCAAATTCATTGATGCAGTTTTAAAGAGAGTTTCGATTGTAAGTGTTGATTTACCACCGCCAGATACACCGGTAACACAGACAAATTGCCCTAAGGGAAAATCCACAGTTATATTTTGAAGATTGTTACCGCTGGCTTTACGCACCGTCACTTTTTTCATATTTCCCAAACGGCGTTTAATAGGGATATCTATCTTACGCCGCCCAGCTAAATAATCACCAGTGATCGAAGCACGGTTTGCAATAATTTCCGCAGGCGTTCCGCAGGCGACCACTTCACCACCATGAACTCCTGCACCAGGGCCAATATCAAAGACATAATCAGCTTCACGTATGGCCTCTTCATCGTGTTCCACCACGATCACAGTATTGCCCTGATCACGCAGGTTTTTCAACGTTGTAAGCAAGCGGTCGTTGTCACGTTGGTGCAACCCGATGCTGGGCTCATCCAAGACATAAAGTACCCCTTGCAACCCCGAACCAATTTGACTAGCCAATCTTATCCGCTGACTTTCACCACCGGATAAAGTACCTGAATTACGAGCTAAGGTTAGGTATTCAAGGCCCACGTTATTCAAAAACCCCAGACGTTCGCGGATTTCCTTCAAAATAGGGCCCGCAATAGCCAGTTTTTGTTTACCTAATTGATCTGGCACGCTTTGACACCAATCAAATGCCTCTTTAATTGACATCTGGACCACCTGTCCCGCATGCAGACCGACAATCTTCACAGCGAGGGCCTCAGCACGCAAACGGAAGCCGCCGCATGCACCACAAGAACGGTTGTTTTGGTAACGTTCAAATTCTTCGCGGATCCAATTGCTATCAGTTTCACGATAGCGGCGTTCCATATTTGGAATGACACCCTCAAAGGTGCGAGTGACCTGATACACCCGACCGCCTTCGTCATAGCGAAACAAAATTTCTTCCTTGCCCGAGCCATACAGAAATACCTGTTGCACGTCTTCGGGCAGTTCCTTCCATTTGGTGGAGCGATTAAATTTATAATGGTTGGCTATGGATTCAATAGTTTGCAGGAAATATGGCGATTTTCCTTTGCGCCAAGGTGCCAAGGCACCATCATAAATTTTTAGTGTTTGGTCGGGTACGACCAAACGTTCATCAAAAAACAATTCAACCCCCAACCCATCACAATCCGGACACGCTCCAAAGGGTGCGTTGAAAGAAAATAGACGCGGTTCAATCTCAGGAATAGTAAAGCCAGAGACGGGGCAAGCAAATTTTTCACTGAAAGTATGGCGTTCAGGTTCACTCTCCGTAGGCGCTGTTTCCAAAATTGTGATACCATCGGCCAAATCAAGCGCCGTGCGAAAACTATCAGCCAATCTTGTTTCAACCCCTTCACGCACGACAATCCGATCTACCACTACATCTATGTCATGGCGAAATTTTTTGTCGAGTGTTGGTGGTTCGTCCAAGTCGTAGAACTCACCATCCACTTTGACCCGCTGAAAACCCTGTTTGCGCAGCTCTAGAAACTCTTTTCTGTACTCGCCCTTTCGGTCGCGTATTATGGGGGCCAGGAGATAGCCCCGCGTACCCTTCCTTCATAGTCATGACCCGATCAACCATATCTTGCACCTGCTGGGCCTCAATCGGCAGCCCGGTAGCAGGTGAAAACGGCGTGCCTACCCGCGCGAAGAGTAGCCGCATATAATCATAGATTTCAGTGACGGTTCCGACGGTTGAACGTGGATTTTTGGAAGTAGTTTTCTGCTCGATCGAAATGGCTGGGCTCAAACCGCTAATATGATCCACATCAGGTTTTTCCATCATATCAAGGAATTGCCGCGCGTAGGCTGAAAGGCTCTCCACATAACGTCGCTGACCTTCGGCATAGATTGTGTCAAACGCCAGAGATGACTTTCCAGAGCCAGAAAGCCCAGTGATCACCACCAATTGATCACGCGGAATATCCACATCAATATTCTTGAGATTGTGCTCGCGAGCGCCGCGGACTTCTATTTTTTTCAGCTCAACCATCATGGACCCCGATCTTTGGATTAGACATAGTGTTAAGTTGCGCAAGGGCCAATCTAAAAGTGAGAACACTATGAGAACATGAGGTAATTAATCGAGCAATATTTCAAATATGGCAAACAACTAAGCATAATGGCTCACACACTAGGCCAAAGCGGCTAACTTTGGCCCGATATCAGATCATAGGTTTAGATATGGATCGCGCGGTCCCAAGCGTCCAACACGCTTTCATGCATCATCTCAGATAGGGTTGGATGCGGGAACACCGTTTGCATCAGATCTTCCTCGGTAGTCTCCAACTGACGGCCAATCACATAGCCTTGGATCAACTCGGTAACTTCGGCTCCAATCATGTGCGCACCCAAAAGTTCACCAGTTTGGGCGTCAAATACGGTTTTGACCATGCCCTCCGCCTCTCCCAAAGCAATCGCCTTGCCATTGCCCATAAAAGGAAAACGACCAACACGGATTTCATAGCCTGCATCACGAGCTTGTGCTTCGGTATGGCCAACACTGGCCACCTGCGGCGTGCAATAAGTGCAGCCAGCAATGCTTTCAGGTTTTACCGGGTGCGGGGTGCCGCCAGCTATCAATTCCGCAACCATCACACCCTCATGGCTGGCCTTGTGCGCAAGCCAAGGAGCGCCAGCCACATCACCAATCGCATATACGTCTGGAACAGCCGTCCGGCAGTAAGCATCTGTAATAATATGGGTACGTTCAACTTCAACATCCAAAGCCTCAAGCCCCAAGTCTTCGACATTACCCACAATCCCAACGGCCGATATCACCGTATCAAAAACCTCAGTAGTAATTTTTCCGTCTTGTTCAATATGTGCAGTAACAGAAGCCACACCGCGTTCCAGTTTTTTCACTATGGTTTTGGTACGGATTTTCATACCTTGTTTTTCAAAAGATTTCGCAGCAAACGCTGAAATTTCTTCATCTTCGACCGGCATAACCCGGTCCATCACCTCTACCACAGTTGTATCAGCACCAAGAGTGTTATAAAAACTGGCAAATTCAATGCCAATCGCACCCGACCCGATAACGAGTAGCTTTTTGGGCATGCGGGGTGGGGTCAAAGCGGTTTTATACGTCCAAACCAGATCTCCATCGCCTTCCAATCCGGGCAATTCGCGGGCCCTTGCACCTGTAGCGATGATAATATGTTTTGCAGTTAAGGATTCGCCACCCTTTGCTGTTTTGACCACAACTTTGTTGGGACCTGTGATTGTGGCATCGCCCATAAGTGTGGCCACTTTATTCTTCTTTAACAAATGCGTCACGCCGCTGTTAAGCTGTTTGGCAATACCGCGCGAGCGGTCCACAACTGCATCCAGATCATAGTCGATATTTTCCACAGATAGGCCAAACTCCTTAGCCCGATGCATGAGGTGATAAACTTCAGATGATCGAAGCATAGTTTTAGTCGGTATACAGCCCCAGTTGAGACAAATACCCCCCATGTGTTCACGCTCCACAACAATAGCTTTGAGCCCCAATTGAGCCGCACGAATTGCGGCCACGTAGCCGCCGGGGCCCGCTCCAATAACTATTACATCATACGCTTTTCCAGCCATTTCCAGACTCCAATTTAAAATTAGTTTAATATTAAACTACAATGGGCGTAGGTGCAAATTTAAATTAAAAATATGCTAGTCAATTACGCCTAAAGAAGCTTGAGAAATAACATTCAGGGTTTTTTCATATCCACCGTTCTCTGAAAACATCCGTTCCGAGTGCGTGTAGGGACGGTTCAAAGCCTCGTTTCGAAATGGAAAACGTCCAAACATACGGATCACTTCTCGATGCGCTTTAGCATGTTCCAAGCCCGAGCCACCAGTGTCTTCCAGCCGGGTTTTCATTAATCGAACACAGCGGTCCTGATCAGGTAGGTTTTCAGAATGCATTAACGGCAGGTAAAAAAACTGCCGTGCCGGTTCATCGATGCGCAAATCCCATTTATAGTGTATCGCCGATTTCGAAGCAGCTAACGCCTGCCTATCAGACCCAAAAGCCCGCGCAGTACCACGGAACATATTGCGCGGCATTTGATCCATAAGGATCAAATAGGCTAACGTACCTGTTGCATAGGTAAGCCAAAGTGCATTTGCGCCTTTCAGTGTATTCCACCAAACTTGTTCAAAACGATCTCGAACCTCTTGGTCTAGCCCCTTTCCTGGGACATACCAACTGGCCGGTCCTATCTCATCCAACCAAAACTTTACAACATCATGTGCGTTTGTCATACGCCTGCCCCATTTTTTAGCTCTTAATTAATTTTTAAGCATCTAAAACAAAAGTGCAAAGGAAAAGGTGCACTACGTTTCATTCTCTTCTTCATCCATGGCTATTTCAATATAATACTCGGAGGCTACCTCCACCGCCACAGGGCTGGACGATGGCATGACTGGCGCATAGAGACCGTCCTCAACTCCATCACGGGACCGCTGTGTCATCCGATAGCCGGCGTAACCCGTAAGCGTTAGCATTAGGGTGGCAATTACCATAAAAAAGGCCTGTGTACCAAAAGTGTCCATCACCTTCCCCGTGACCAAAGGCCCAGCGATTGCACCCATGCCGTTAATAAATATCAATCCACCAGCGGCCGAGGCCATGTCATCTGCCTCAAGGTAATCGTTGGTATAGGCAATCAGCAAGGAATAAAGCGGGTTTGAGGTGCCACCTATAATAAAAGCTGCCACCAAAAGAGCGCTAAAATATTGATCAAATGAGAAAGCCACAAGTGACATCACGCCGCCCAAAGATGCCACAATCAAAATAACCAATCGACGGTCTACTCGATCTGAAAACCACCCAATGGGATATTGCATCAACAAAGCACCCACATAAATGCTGGAAACAAAAAGTGATATCTGAACAATCGTGAGACCAGCGGCGACACCGTAGACTGCTGACATCCCAAATTGCGCCGAAAATACACCACCTAGTAAGAACATTCCAAAGCAGCCCAAAGGTGATATTTTGATCAAGGTTTTAAGTGGCATTGGCTTAGCCGTCTCAAAAGCCGGTGTTGGAGAAATCGATAGTAAAATTGGCGCAAAAGAAATCGACACCAAGACAGAAGATACGATGAATAAAGCATAGCCACTAACATCACCCATTCTCATAGGTAGGTGTCCAATCCCAAACATCTGCACAATCATATAAACTGATAGCGCCTTACCACGGTTAGTGTTGTCCGCTGAATTATTCAGCCAGCTTTCAGCAGTAACATAGACCCCAGAAAAGCAAAACCCAATAACAACGCGCCCAAAGCCCAAGCAACCGGATGGGCAAAGGCAGGGTAAAGTATCAAGATAGCTGAGATGAAGGAAGCCAAAGCCGCAAAAACCCGCACATGCCCGACACGGCGGATCATCTCTGGCGCCACGCGTGAACCACCCAAAAACCCCGCAAAATAAGCTGACATCACGATCGACATCTCAAAGGTTGAAAAACCTTCAATCCCACCGCGGACACCAAGTAAGGTCCCCTGCAGGCCGTTACCAACCATCAAAAGCATCATACCAAGCAGCAACGCCCACGAGCGCGATAACACTTGAAACATTATACAACCTCAAAAAAAATAATTGATTCGAAATTTGAATAATAAGATGAGATTACACTCATATTCTACCCCAACGCCTTTATTGTGGGAATAGCAATGACGCATCGCCGTAGCTGAAAAAACGATATCCACCAGTTAAGGCATGAGCATAGATTTCATCAAGCTGTTCTTTGCCAATTAAGGCAGCCACTAGCATCAATAAAGTTGATTTTGGTAAATGGAAATTGGTCATCAACCCATCGGTGATTTTGAAATCAAATCCAGGGTAAATGAAAATATCAGTATTGCCTTCAAACGGCTGTAAGCTTCCAGTTTTAGCCGCAGTTTCAATTAAACGTAGCGCAGTGGTGCCTACCGGAATAATGCGCCCACCCTTGGCCTTTGTCTCTTCAATTTCGGCCACAGTCTGCGCGCTAATATGACCCCATTCCGCATGCATTTTATGACTGCAGATATCCTCAACCTTAACCGGCAAAAAAGTGCCCGCCCCCACATGCAACGTGACAAAACTTGAATCTACGCCACGCTGCCGCAAAGATTCCAAAGCATCCAAATCCAAATGCAAAGAGGCCGTGGGAGCAGCAACCGCGCCACGGTGCTTGGCCCAAACTGTTTGATAATCGACTTTATCCTGTGCATCGGCAGCTCGTTTTGATGCAATATATGGAGGCAAGGGCATATTGCCGCTAGCATCAAGTGCCGCGTCCAAGGCATCACCTTCTACTGAAAAGCACAAAATGGCTTGGCCATCACTTTTATCCTTACAAATCGCAGAAAGGCCTGTAGAAAAGATTACTTCTTCGCCCACTGCCAATTTGCGCAGTGGTTTCACCAACACTTTCCACTCACCCACCAACAGCGGCTCTAACAACGTCACTTCTATCTTAGCGTGCATCAGACCCTGAGTCGATTTCCGAGCTCGAGTGCCAGTCAGTCGTGCGGGAATGACTTTGGTATCATTAAGAACCAAGCGATCGCCGGGCCGCAAAATCTCACATATATCACGGACGTGGGCATCTTCGATGTGTCGACCACTGGACACCAATAGTTTGGCATCACCCCGGGGGTTTATGGGCCGCACGGCGATCAACTCCTGTGGGAGTTCAAAATTAAAATCGGAAAGTTGCATCTAGTTCTGCTCTGGTGCTTTGCGGCGAAAAATCTCTCGAAACATCCCCGGGGTAAACAATGACAGCGGATTCACAGCCGTCTCGGGGTTTGCGGTAGCACCGCGCAGGGTAAAGTTGAACCCAATCAAGCCCTCCCCGCGCCGCGTCAAAAACGCCCCTATGCCATTGAACAAAGTAAAATGGCGACAGCACTCCCTGCAAATCCAGTTTTTTGCTTTTTGTATTTATATATCCATCCAAAGACATCCCAAGTGAAGGACCCACGGCGCTGGATTCATATATCGTGAATAATTCATTTTTTAGACTAAATTTACTATTTATATTATCAAAAAATATTTCTCCAGATGATAATAGAGGTCTACGATAGAAGCCGCACTCAAGAGTTGGGCAATTTGCGGCGCATCTTTGATCCGGGCATCACGAATTTTGAGATCTCCATTCCAGCCACCTTGGTAGGGTGTCATGCGCAGGTCCATGACGCCACCGTTTGCCTGCCGCAAAAGCCCAGCGTCACGTAGGGCACCACCCGCATCTTGGGATACCAAATTTAGGCTTAAGTTGTCTCCACTACCCACCAAGGTGCCAGAAATTGAAGTCCCACCGTTGACCTTGCCCGAAAATAACCCTCCAGCTATCAGGCCATCCTTAAACTCGGCCGCAACATTTGTTAACGCAAGGTTATCAGAAATTTGTAAACTTTTCAGTTTAACAATTAATGGCGCAGCGGGTCCTACAACCACTAAACTCCGTGATTTAGTCTGTGGAAATTTCCGCAAATCCAAGACCCCATCTGAGACCAAAATTTGCATCGGCACACCAGATCCTCGATTGACTAGTGTGACCTCCGCAGATAGCCAATTCGACACTTGGAAATCAGAAAGAAGCACACGATTAAGGCCCTCTGTATCAAACTCAATGCGGCCCTCAGTTGATAAACCCGCAGCCTTAAACTCAAAAAAATTCACCATCATAGGTTTGCTAAAAGATCCTATAACCTTTAATTGACCTGAGGTTGATTGGCTTTTTTTCCATTTTAGAGCAGGTACTTGGAGGCTAGCACCTTTAAGGTCTGAGATAAGTTCGAAAGCAACTGGCGTATTTTTGACAATATCCAAGGTGAGCATGCTCACAGCTTTTCCGGAGATGCTATTATTAGGCAATTCTATATTGAGAGCTATCAAAGACTTCGCAGACAGCTCAAGCATGGCTACCACTTGACTTGCCAGGCCTGGCGCTCCCAAGGGCTGTATCCAGCGGCCTGTAAAGGGAACGCCTGAAAGGCTCCCTGCCCCTGAAATTTTCAGCGCCGTTGGATTCACAGACAAAGCCATCGTTTTGGCTAATAATATTCGCTCAGGCACCAAAACTTCACTACGAATATTTTGAAGAACTCCGCTTATATCAAAGTCCACATCTTTAGGCTTCACACCTTTTTTTAACCAAGTACTAACCTGCGCTTCAAAAATAATTTGTCCTGAAACATCATCTACTTCACGTTTGGCTTTAGTAGAAATTTGAAAGGGTTTGTTGTCAAGCAAGGACATAGTCGCATGAATTGGACCACGGCCCCTCAGTATAAATGTCGCTGGCGGTTCCGGAATTCGGGTATTTGGAACCCGCATAACCGAGCCATCAAATGTAACTTTACCGCCTTGAGAAGCCTTCACGTACCCACTTTTTAGGGTCAGAACAAGTTCATCTTTCTCAAATGTACCATAACCAACCCCATCAGAAATCACCGGCATGAAACGCATAAATTTAACATCGGCCTGATCAAACTCAAAGCTACTTGCCAACGTTACGGTGCTTCCAGCAGATTGATGGGCTTGCAAGAACAAATTTTTGACATTACCCCTTTTAACATTTCTCTTAAACCAACTGCGGCTTTTGGGTTTTAAAGCATCAGGCCAAAGTTTCAAAATGGTTTGTGCTTGCAAATTTGGTGCCGTGCCACTCAATTCATACGACCAGCCCAAAGGCTCCCAGTCAGCTTTTCCAGATAAAGATATTTGCGCGCCATTTACTTGTGCATGAAGCTGTCCAATGTCAATTTTGAGTGGACTATAATTAATTTTCATTTGGGTGGAAGCATCAGAAATTGTTACAGGGTCTTGCAGCCACGGAGTTTCAAGAAAGGAAGCGTTTTTCACATCAAGATGAAGCACCATACCATTTGCGGATCTACCATTGCCCGCATCTGGCAACAACAAAGCATACCCATCAGCCGTTAGAGAACCCCAGTCGCTTTTTACTGAAGCAAGATCAATCTCCAATCGCCCCAGTGATGGCGTATAGGAAAAATAGGTTTTAGCCTCGGAATAGGACACAGGCTTGCTGCCCGGCACAGCAGTCAAAGTACCTTGGCCAAAGTCCAAAATAGCATTGAGAGCTCCCAATTGACCTTGTGTCCGGGTACTCCGAAAACTACCGGACAGATTACCATCCACAAGATTCAACCAAGTCAGACCCTGCGATTGCAAAGCTAGGTCCTTCGCTGGGAGATTGTTAAACTCAGCGCCAATAGTACCACTACCCGTCTCTGTGCCGCTATAAAATAAACCTAATGTGGCCAACTCACCGCCACCTGTCAGCAAGGCTAAGTCACCACGCAGCTGGAGCCCACTGGCGGTCCGTTGCACGTTGATTCGCCCACCGTCCAAGGTCCACGACCGGTTATTGACCCGATCGGTATAATTCACAGACAATTGGTCCAACTGGCCCAAATCAAGTCCAGCAAACTCTTGCCTGTCAAAGAATTCCTCTATGGCACTCAGAACATCATCCAGTGATTGAATTATGTGTGACCCTGAAGACAACGAAAATCCCAGATCAAAGCTTCCATCCTGTTTGCGAGTGATATTGAATATAGCATCAGAAAGCGTGACCGATTTTGGTGCAATTTGACCAAGAAACAACGCAAAACCATCAAACACAACATTCAAAACACCAAAACGAACCCCTGTTCCAGTTTGGGCATCCATTAATTGCGCACCCGTCAGAATTAATTTGGGGTGAAATAATTCCGTCAAGCCAATTTCAGCACGTTCAAAGCTGACATTAGGAAAATCAGGGCTAGCATTTATAACAGCGTGGATTTTGGTCTGCAGACTTTCAGGCAGAGGCATAGACCTATCCTGCATCACCACAATCAACAGCCCAAAGCAAAACAACACTGACAAGCCCAGCGTATAAAACGCTAAAAGAAAGCGAGACATAGGCCTGAGCCGCGACTTATGTGTATTTTTTTCCAGTAGTGCAGTTTTTTGCGGCATTGCGTAGTTAGCCCCTTTCAATTCTGGTATCGTGGACTAAAATATGATCTCCAACAATGGATCTTAGGTAAACTGAGGGTATGATGATCTCAATCGGCGATAAAGCACCAGAATTCAATGTCTCAATCAATGGCGGCGCACAGTTCACTTTGGCCGATGCGGCTGGTAAAAATCTAGTTTTGTATTTTTACCCCAAGGATGACACGCCAGGCTGTACCAAAGAGGCTATCAGCTTTTCCGAAAACCTCGATACTTTTAAAGATCAAAATACAGTTGTTTTAGGTATTTCTCGTGACACTGCAAGCAAACACGATAAATTTATTACGAAATTTGATCTGCGCATTAACTTAATTTCAGACGAAGACGGCAGCCTGTGCGAGGCCTTTGGCACGTGGGTTGAAAAACAAATGTATGGTAGAACTTACATGGGTATTGAGCGAGCTACGTTTTTAATTAACAATAGAGGCGAAGTAGCTCAAATCTGGCGCAAGGTGAAAGTGCCGGGCCATGTGGAAGATGTTTTGGCCACTGTGAAAGCCCTTAACTCATGATGACATTGGCGGAAATGGCCTGCATCATACTCAATACAGCAGACGGCCGTACAAAAACAGAGCGCTCACGTGAGTTTGCCGCACAGTGGTTTAGGCAGCGCAAAGCGGATTTGCCAGTTGAAATTGGCACAGCCGTCCCGCCCCACATGCCTGCACGCCCTGACGCACCAGTCCTATTAGCCCCCCGAGACGTCCCACGCCGCAAAACTGGGTCTGAAGCTGGTCGGAACGCATTGTTGCATGCAGTGGCCCACATCGAATTAAATGCAGTTGATCTACATTGGGACCTCATTGCGAGGTTTTGCAACACGACCATGCCTATAGGATATTACGACGATTGGGTTAAAGCTGCAGATGAAGAAAGTAAGCATTTCAATCTAATGTGCGACTGCCTAGAAGCACATGGAAGCTTTTATGGTGCTATGCCCGCCCATGCTGGCATGTGGCGTGCCGCTGAAGATACCGCCAAAGACTTTTTAGGCCGTTTAGCTGTAGTTCCCATGGTGCTAGAAGCCCGAGGCCTAGACGTTACGCCCGGCATGATTCGGATTTTTGAAAATGCAAAAGATCAGCAAGTTGTCGACGCACTAAATGTAATTTACGCTGAGGAGGTCGCTCATGTGGCCTATGGCTCCAAATGGTTCCATTTTCTATGTGGCAGGGGCAATATTGACCCCAAGCCAAAGTTTCATGAGTTGGTTCGCAAATACTTTCATGGCCCACTGCGCCCCCCGTTTAACGAAGAAAAACGCGCAGAAGCAGGAATTGCACCCGACTTTTACTGGCCCTTGATCGGCAAGATGCCACCGCCACCCGCCATGCGATAAGCTCGCGCTGGTATAACACAGCTGTTCAGTTGGATTTGTGACAATTTTATATAAATTCAATCATCAAATTCATTGCGGCATATTGATCAAATGTCTATCAGTTATATCAGAGGTCAAAAAAAAGTGTTTTCAACAATGGAATCAAAATTTGTTCACTAAATTTAAACTTCGGTCGCAACAAATTTTAGAGCGCCTCATGCCTGAAAAACGGCTTTTTTTGCGTACAGATGCTGAGACACGTTTCGTTCGCCTCTCACCCACTTCACAAATCCTTACTATACTAGGTTCGATAGGCTTCATTGGTTGGGCCATTGTCGCAACCGCGATGGTGCTGCTTGACACAATCGGTTCTGGTAATTTTCGTGATCAAGCCAGACGAGATCAAGCTATTTATGAAGAACGGTTAAACAGTCTTGCTTCAGAACGTGACAATCGAGCTCAAGAAGCCCTAGCTGCACATCAACGTTTCAACACAGCTTTAGCCCAAGTATCCAGCATGCAGTCCCAATTACTTACCGCAGAAGATCACAGCCGCGAACTGCAGCGCGGGATTGGTGTGATGCAATCCACGCTGCGCCGTGCAATAAATGAGCGTCAAATTCTTCGAGAAAAATTAGCTGGAATTAAGCTGCAAATCGATCTTACGAATGAAATGACGAAAGATGCAAATACCGCTCAGGCCATTGGAAGCACCATGGACTATGTGAACGATACCTTGGCCGATGTATCCCAACAACGCGACTACGCACACGCCCGGTCGCTGCGAGCCCATGATCAAATGGCCAGCCTTGAGTTAGAAATTCAATTTCTTGAAGAAAAAGCTGATCAAATTTTTCGTCAACTCGAAGATGCAATGACCATATCTGTAAAACCATTGGATAAAATGTTTCGTAATGCTGGCTTGAACACAAACCGTCTGCTTGAACAAATTAAACGAGGGTATTCTGGCCGGGGTGGAGCCTTACGCCCATCTCATACGCACCAAAAGGGAGGCGAACTTGACGATATGAAGTCTACATTTGCCGATAAATTAAATATTTATCGTACAATGGCTCATCACCCAAGTTTACTTCGAGCATGGGAACCTTTCGTTTTACCAGCGGTTACGGCCCTCGTTGGGGCGAAATGCACCGCGGCACTGACTTTGCCGCAAAAAGTGGAGCCCCCATTTATGCCACCGCTGATGGTGTGGTGACGCGCGCGGGCTGGTCCTCAGGATATGGTCGTTTGGTCAAGATTCAGCACGAGTTTGGTATCGAGACCCGCTACGCCCATATGAGTAAGCTACGTGCAAAAGTTGGCCAAAGGGTCTCGCGTGGCGATCGTATCGGTGATATGGGAAACTCAGGAAGATCTACTGGCACTCATCTTCATTATGAAGTGCGGGTGAATGGTAAAGACGTAAATCCTATGATCTATATCAAGGCAGGAAGAGATGTTTTCTAAAAGTAAAATAAATGAACCCTCCGCGAAACCTGATAACAAATCAGTTGAAACGGCCTCACCAATCAATAAGCCTGCGGCAGAATTCAAGCCAGCAGCGCCAAAGGCAAAACCGCCTGCTTCGATCCTATCTGCTGACCTTCAAGTCACCGGGAACATGAAAACTACGGGTGACATTCAGGTCGAAGGTCGTGTCGAGGGGGATATCCGAGCACACCTTTTGACTATCGGTGAAGGCGCCACTGTTAAGGGCGAAATCATTGCAGATGATGTTGTTGTTAACGGGCACGTAATTGGCCGTGTCCGAGGCTTGAAAGTCCGACTCACCTCAACAGCTCAGGTTGAAGGTGATATAATCCATAAGACTATCGCGATTGAAAGTGGAGCCCATTTTGAAGGCTCTGTTCAACGCCAAGACGATCCGCTGAACCCAGGTTCAGCTAAGAAAATGCCTGCGCCAGCCGGTTGATAATTGTTCTAGGGTGACGAGGCGCAACGTTAGTTGCGTTCTTTTCACCCTTCGTCGGCCTTTGCATCTGCTCGTGACTTTCCAGATACATTCATAGCCAAAGTTGCCGCCATAAGAGCATCCAGATCACCATCCAAAACGCCTTTGGTATCAGATGTCTCAAAGGACGTACGGAGGTCTTTTACCATTTGATAAGGTTGCAACACATAGCTGCGAATTTGATTACCCCAACCCGCATCACCTTTGTTGTCATGAGCTTCATTGATAGCAGCATTGCGGCGATCTAGCTCCATTTGATACAGGCGAGATTTCAAGGCTTTCATTGCAATATCACGATTTTGATGTTGGGATTTCTCGGAACTAGTCACCACAATCCCGGTTGGGTGATGCGTAATACGCACTGCAGAATCCGTGGTATTCACGTGCTGTCCACCAGCGCCCGAACTGCGATAAGTGTCAAGACGAATGTCAGAGGTATTCACCTCAATATCAATATTATCATCAACCACCGGGTAGACCCAGATTGAGCAAAAAGATGTATGGCGTTTGGCCGCCGCATCGAACGGACTGATGCGCACCAAACGGTGCACGCCAGACTCTGACTTCAACCAACCATAAGCATTGTGCCCCGTGATTTTATAAGCTGCGGATTTGATACCGGCTTCTTCGCCTGCGGTCTCTGATTGCAGTTCGACTGTATAGCCCTTCTTCTCAGCCCATCGCACATACATGCGGGCCAGCATCAAAGCCCAGTCACAGCTTTCCGTCCCGCCTGCTCCAGAATTGATCTCCAAAAAAGTATCATTGCTATCAGCCTCACCGTCTAAAAGCGCTTCTAAGCTCTTTTTCAGCTGCAATTTTCGCAAGTGCCTTGAGAGAATCTTCAGCTTCTCTAATAACTTCAATATCATCATCCAGCTCGCCTAATTCAATCATTTCCAGATTATCAGACAGATCTTGTTTGATACCCTCATAGATAGATATCGCGTCCACCAGCAACTGCCGGTCGCGCATCAACTTCTGCGCACGCTCTTGATCATCCCAAAGGCTAGGATCTTCAATTATCGCATTGAATTCTTCCAACCGATAAGGCGCGGTTTCATAATCCAAACGCTTGGCCAAAAGCGCAAGGGATTTCTCTATGGCTCCCACCACATTTGTCATTTCTGCGCGCATATCAAACCTACCGGATCATTAAAATTGAATTGTGAAGGGTCTATCCAAGCCAGCCACCCTTGCCAAGCGGCAGCGGTGATTTTCCTCAGTAGAGTCCGCCGGAGGAAATCGCCCCGAAGGAAGCTTGTGGCGCCACTGTTATAGTACGTCCAGATGAAGTTATTATTTGTTGTATATCTTCAGTCTCACCTTGTTCAAACAATGGCATATTACCGCTCACTTGAAAGCCACCATCAAAACCCATGCCAAAAACTGGTTCACTTCCCTCACGAAAAAACTCGGCTACAACGTGATCGCCCTCAGAATCTTCTTGTAAACGCGCACCGGTAAAACGGTCAATATTTATAAATGTACCGTTCTCTGGTACTTCAAATTCTCCAGCACCATAGCGTTCAATCGCTCACTTCATAAAGCCATTAAACACAGGTCCACACATGCCACCACCGACGCACCCTCGCCAAGGATGTAGGTGTGTCTATCCCCATATAGCAACCCGCAACGATATTGCTGGTAAAACCGACAAACCAAACGTCTTTGGCCTCATTAGTCGTCCCAGTTTTACCAGCCACGGGCACAGGAAGGTTCACTGTTCGTCTAGCAGTGCCACGCTCAACCACACCCTCCATCATGGAAGTTAACTGATAAGCCGTGACCTGATCCATTACACGTTCGCGGTTTGACATAATCTTAGGGAGCCATCCCGACATAAGATCCGGTCGTTTACACTCGTCACAGCTGCGCTTATCATGCAAAAATACAGTTTTCCCATCACGGTCTTGCACCCTGTCGACCAGGGTTGGTTGCACCCGTTCACCGCCATTGGCAAACATCGCATATGCCGACACCATTTTATAAAGGGTGGTTTCCTCAGACCCAAGTGATGCCGCCAAATATGGTTTCATATCATCATAAACACCAAATTTCTCAGCATAGGTCGCTATCGTATCCATACCCAATTCCTGCGCCAAACGCACCGTCATCAAGTTGCGAGATTGCTCAATACCAAGGCGAACCGGACTTGCACCATAAAATTTATCAGAATAGTTTTTTGGGCGCCAAAGGCCCTGTGGGGTATCTACCTCAATCGGTGCATCAATCACAATGGTAGCAGGACTATAACCGCTATCTAATGCCGCAGCATAGACAAAGGGCTTGAACGAAGAGCCCGGTTGTCTTTTGGCTTGGGTCGCACGATTAAAAACAGAATATTGATAAGAAAATCCACCCTGCATAGCCAAAACACGTCCAGTATGTACATCCATCGCCACAAATCCACCTTGAATTTGTGGCACTTGGCGCAATGACCAATTTAAGAATATGCCATCTGTCTCATCCAAAATTGGTACCACCAAAATGACATCGCCCACCGACAGTAGATCTTTGACACGTTTGGCGTTTCGGCGACTGATCGATCCGTCACTTTGCATTTTTTTTGCCCACTCCACATCTTTGGATGGCAAGATATGATCTTCTCCATTAAGTCCCTCAATGCCCAAACGCGCATCATTTTTCAAAAGTTCCAAAACCACTGCAGGGCGCCACTTTTGGTTGATGGTGATATCACGCGGTACAGTGATAACACGTAAAGCTTTACGCCAAGAACTTCATTGATCTGCTGCTATAGCCTTTTCTGTTCCATAATAAACGCCCTTTGAACGATCGTAATCTCAAGCCCCAAACGTAGGCTTTGGGCGGCCACCTCTTGCAAGGTTGGGTCGACCGTAGCACGCACGGAATAGCCACCGGTAAAGAATTCAGCCTCCCCAAAATCTCTGGTTAATTGCCGCCTAATTTCATCCGTGGGATAATCACGTGGCGGTAGACTGCTGCGGAAGCTCGAAAAATCACCATTCTGCACTGTTTTTAACGGCTGTTTTCGGGCGATATCGTAGGCAGCGTCTAACAAAAACCCATTCTCATTCATCTCACGCAACACGAAATTGCGCCGCAACACGGCCCGCTCACGCTGGCGCACCGGGTGATATTGAGATGGCGCTTTAGGTAGGGCGGCGAGATAGGCCACCTCTTCCAACTCCAAATCATCAAGTGATTTACCAAAATAATTAAGTGCTGCAGCGGCAACACCATAAGAGTTTTGACCAAGATAAATTTCATTAAGGTATAACTCTAGGATACCATCCTTGTCCAGCGTACCCTCAATACGCGTAGCTAAAATAATTTCTTTGATTTTTCGTTCCACCGAACGAGATCCATCGAGTAAAAAGTTTTTCATAACTTGCTGAGTTATAGTCGATGCGCCACGCAGGTTTTCGCCACGAGACACAATAGCGTCACGCAGGGCCGCAGCCATACCAGCTGGATCATAGCCCGCGTGGCTATAGAAATTCTTATCCTCCGCCGAAATAAATGCGGCTTTAACCAAATCAGGAATTTCAACCGCTGCCGCAAACAATCGCCGTTCAACAGCAAACTCATCAATGATGTGTCCCTCACCTGAATAAATGCGGCTAATAGTTTTGGGTTGATAACTAGACAACTCATCATGCCCGGGCAAACCTTTGCCATAGATTAAAAATACAGCCCCCACGGCAAGAGCACCAAACACTGCTGTCAGCGTCATTGTGGAAAAAATAGTACCAAATATGCGCAGCACAGGCATCCATATGGCAAGGTAAAGCCAAATTACTAATTTTTTAATGGCGCTTAGGCATAGCATCAATCAATTTCTCCGGTTTTGTTACTTCTATATGATGACGACAACCTCAGGTCAAAACACGATTACGTAGATTTTCCGAGGTGGGCTATCCAAATACAAACAGCGGTTTTTTGCTAGTTAAATTACACTCAAACTTTACAGGTAACGGGCCTGCATAAACGCCTTCAACCTACACAAACCCTCAACAATTTCATCAGTAGATTGCGCATAAGATAACCTGATTGTGTGCCCACCACGTAACGGATCAAAATCTAAACCTGGAGTAATAGCCACACCTGCATAAGCCAAAACTTGTGCCGCAAATATCCTGCTATCAACACCAAATTCAGAAATATCCGCATAGATGTAAAAAGCCCCATCAGGCGGGGCTATTTTGTTGATCCCCACCTGTGGCAAGCCTGCCAACATTAACCTACGATTCTCAGCATAAACAGCCAAATTTTTTTCCATTTCCTCGCCGCAGCCCAAAGCTTCCAAAGCCGCAATTTGACTAATATGTGGCGGGCAGATGAACATATTCTGCGCCAATCGTTCCACGCTCCTAACGTGATCTTCCGGCACTACCAACCAACCAACCCG
Organism: uncultured Planktomarina sp.; assembly: GCA_905182535.1. GTDB lineage: Bacteria > Pseudomonadota > Alphaproteobacteria > Rhodobacterales > Rhodobacteraceae > Planktomarina > Planktomarina arctica. Next base: position 130,177 of record CAJJBZ010000010.1, on the reverse strand, counting down.
CCAACCAGTCATCGAAAAGTATTTAGAAAATGAGTTAATAACATAAACACTGTTAGTAACTTCTAAAGCTGTTACGGCTTTTTTTTCATACTCAATACCATGATAAATTTCATCAGATATAAACCCAATCCCTGATTTTTTGGCGTGATCAGCCAGAGCTTGCAAAGCGGGTTTTCCCAACATTGTACCGGTAGGATTTCCCGGTGAGGCAATGAGCAAACCATCCAACTGAAGTGCGGCCACATCTTGCACACTCAGCTGATAGCCTGTACTGCATCAGTCAAAATATCGATCGGTTGCAGCGACAGAGCCTTGAGTATTTGCCGGTAGGAAGGGTATCCTGGGCTAGCTAACCCCACGCGAGCGCGAGGATCAAATAAGGCTGTAAATGCGAGCAAAAAACCCGCAGAAGATCCAGATGTGACCACAACCCTACTCGGATCTAAATCCAGACCATACCAATCCATATAAAGCCGAGCGATTCCGTGGCGCAGATCAGGAAGGCCAAGCGCAACAGTATAGCCCATAGGGTCGCTAACCAAACTTTCAGCAACAACTTGACGCGCTTGAATCGGGGCTAATGTGCTAGGTTGCCCAACCTCCATATGAATAATTCGGCGGCCTTTCGCTTCTGCTGCTCTCGCAGCTTTCATCACATCCATAACAATGAAAGGATCAACCTGGCTACGTCTTGACAGTTTCATGCCTACACTCTTTTAGCTATTGGGACGAGTTACCAAAGGAAACGCTGATGTTCAACACCAGTTTAAAAACGCTTTTATTCTCAATTGTTCTGACGGTGACAGCCACTGCAGGGCAAAGTACTAATCTCTTACGAGATCCAGATATTGAACATGGATTGCAAGCTTTAGCCAACCCCATTTTGCGAGCTGCTGGTCTCAACAGTAGCGATGTTAAGATTCTTGTCGTCGATGATATGTCGCTAAATGCATTTGTAATCGACCACAACCACATCTTCCTCCATGCTGGTCTCATACTACGCCTCAAAAGTGCCGCGCAACTACAGTCGGTCATCGCCCATGAGGCTGCCCATATTGTTAATGGCCATATAGCTCGGCGTATAGCCAATGTTCAACGTGCTAAAATTGCTTCTGTTTTTGGCGTTTTAATCGCTGCCGCCGCAGCAGCAGCGGGAGAACCCGAGGCAAGCCTCGGGTTAGCTTTGGGTGCTTCCAGCTCAGCGGGCCGAGTATTATTAGCGCATACTCGGATTGAAGAATCCTCAGCCGATCAATCCGCATTACGCTATTTGACCCAAGCAAACATCAACACAACAGCCATGTCCGAAGTTTTTCAGATTTTTAGCGGCCAAACGGCCTTAAGCGTAGTACGGCAAGATCCGTATACACGCACCCACCCACTGAATCGCGACCGAATTCGTGCAATAAATGCATACAAGTCTAAAGGAAAAAAGAGTCCAGAAGACAAAACACAAACGTATTGGTTTACACGTATTCAAGCAAAATTATCAGGGTTTTTGCGAGCACCTAAGTGGACTTTGACCCACGCTAAGGGTACGAGTGAGATAGATTTTATGCGCCAAGCCATTGCTAATCACCGCAGTGGCAATGGCAACTTGGCCAAGCAGCAACTTGATAAATTAATAGCAGCACGCCCCAATGATCCATACTACCAAGAGCTCAGCGGTCAAATATTACTGGAGAGCCGCCAATATGCAGCAGCAGTTGGTGCTTATGGCGCAGCCGCGCGTTTAGCCCCATCCAACGCCCTAATCCTGGGTGGGTATGGCCGGGCTTTGCTGGCGGCTAACACTAAGCACTCCAATAAAAAAGCGCTCAAAATTCTACAAAAAGCCCATGGATTAGATAATCGGGACGCTCGAATTTTACGCGACATAGGAACAGCTTATGCCCGTTCGGGTCAACAAGGCCAAGCAATTTTGGCTATTGCAGAGCGCTACGAATTATTAGGAAATATAAAGAATGCAGCCCTGCAGGCAAAAAGGGCCAAGGCCATACTACCGCGCGGATCGATAGCCTGGCAAAGGGCTCAAGATATTTTAGACGCAGTAAAGGAGCCTTAATCGTCGGCCAATGCTGCCACGGTATCTTCAGCATCCAAAATTAAAGCGCGAGCTTCTACTTGCTCAACAATATGCTCCACCATCTGCTCATTAGACAACTTATGGCTTTGATGTCCGGCCAGATAGACCATACCAGATCCGTTTCCACCGCCCGTAAATCCAACATCCGTCATCAAGGCCTCGCCCGGCCCATTAACAACGCAGCCAATGATAGAGAGCGACATCGGAGTTTTGATGTGCTCTAAACGCTTCTCTAGAGCCTCCACAGTTTTGATTACATCAAAACCCTGGCGCGCGCAGCTGGGGCAAGAAATGATATTAACACCACGGTGTCGCAGGCCCAGTGATTTTAAGATGTCATAACCGACCTTAACCTCTTCCACCGGATCGGCAGACAAGCTAACACGTATGGTATCGCCAATGCCCATCCACAGCAGATTGCCAAGGCCAATCGCGGATTTGATCGTTCCACTTGTTAAGCCACCAGCTTCAGTTATTCCTAAATGGATTGGCGCGTCTGTGGCTTCTGCTAAACCTTGATAAGCTGCAGCTGACATAAATACGTCAGATGCTTTGACGGATATTTTATAGTTTTGGAAATCATTATCCTCTAATATTCGAATATGATTCATTCCACTTTCGATCATAGCATCTGGACAAGGCTCTCCATATTTATCTAGCAAGTGTTTCTCAAGAGATCCTGCATTTACACCAATACGCATTGAGCAACCGTTGTCACGCGCAGCTTTGATTACCTCACGCACCCGCGCCTGACTACCAATATTTCCTGGATTAATGCGTAGGCAGGAAGCCCCAGCCGCTGCCGCTTCGATACCACGTTTATAATGGAAATGAATATCTGCTACGATCGGGACTGGACTTTCAAATACGATTTCTTTGAGCGCCTTTGATGAGGCTTCATCAGGCACAGATACACGAACAATATCCGCACCCGCATTGGCACAGGCTTCAATTTGCGCAATAGTGCCCGCCACATCTGTGGTAAGCGTGTTTGTCATGGTTTGAACAGTGATCGGGGCATCACCGCCCACGGGCACAGAGCCCACCATAATTTGACGGCTTTTACGGCGATATATGTTACGCCAAGGGCGAATATGGTTGAGCGACATCTCAAAAATCCAATTAGTGCAGTTGCACGAGCACTATTGCGTCGCACCCTCAGCTTCAAGGTCATATAAAAAACTATAAAAAGAAGATTGCTTATCTGGACTGTAAGTATCATAAATCTGCATCAAATTTTTTGGTGATAGTTCAATATTTTTAACTGTACGCCCACTGTTACCAGCTGGACCATACAACTGTCCATTTATCAGAAAGAATAGAGCCCCAGAATTTCCAGCTCTCTCAATCACCGCCGGGCGATCAGTTAAAGGCACTTCAAATGGACTTTGGGCATCCATGATTTGCTCAAAAATGATTGAGCCGTCCGCGTCTTTCACACGCAGCCACACGCCTTGCTCTGCAACAAGGCGGACGCGATAAGGCAGGGGTTTTACCAATTGCAACCGATTTGGCGGTGCCGCTATAATATCTGACGAAAGTACAGCTTCGAGCGTGCTATTTATAGATGTTACAATAGCCGGTTCTACCAAAGCAAATGAGCCTTGTTCATTGGGATCTAGGTTTAAAATTGGCCCATCACGCGGAACTAAGACTGGCCTGTCCAGCGCCTGCGGTAAATAAATACGACTGTAGATTTCATCTCTGTGATTAGCCGCTTGATCAATAATTGAATTCGCTGAGACCCGAGGCCGCAACGGATCAAGATCTAATGCCACAAGAGGTGGTATTTCCCCGGGAACCATTTGTACCCGTTGAATTTTCTGCACCACCGTATAAGCGCCGTAGCCCAAGCCCCCCAATAGAAAAACCAAGATTAATGATGAGAGAAGTGCACGGATATCAACTCGGTGAAAAAAACTTTCTTTAGGTGGTAAAAAAGGGGTGGTAGAGATACCTAAACCCCTGGAGGGGCGGGCAGCGGATGCGGCCAATCTTTCCTCACGACTCAACCTATTTGGTAAAGCCTTATCAGACATGCCATGAATAGGTTGAAAGCCACTTTCCTTGCAAAAAAGCCCAAACGCATATTCAGGATTCATACCTAAATATTTAGCGTAGGAACGAACGTAGCCCGCAATAAAACCGGGCGTGTCAAAAACTGAAGGATCGGAATCCTCCACCGCTGCAATATAAGCCGCTTTAATTTTAAGTTCTCGCTGAACATCCATCAGAGATTTGCCGCGTGTTGCTCGCTCACCACGCATAAAATCACCGAGACGTACTTCAAAATCATCAAAGCCTTTTAGCTTTAACTCCTTCTTGATATTCCTCAACGGTGGTGACTTCAGGTTAATCATGCACCTGTCCTATCAGTTAATACTGCAGTTCCTGTAACACAGACATCAGAATTGCTGAAATGACTATAACAACAATGTGTATCAAAATATAGTGTTACAGCACCATAACTCGGGTAATAGTAATAGAATATGTGTATGTTATGCGAATTTTCGCCAAATTGAGACAAACATGAGCGCATCTAGGAAGTTTTGAGCTGACTGGCTTATATAAATTGGCTGGACCTCTGGGCTAAACTCGATAGATTCGTACCAAAAATTACTAGGAGACACCATGTCAGTACCCACGCTTGATCCCGTTTTGGCTCATATCGACGCGCACATAGAAAACACTACCGCACATTTATTTGACCTGCTACGCATCCCCAGCGTGTCAACCGATCCGGCCTATAGAGCCGATTGTGATAGGGCCGCTGATTGGTTGGTGCAAGATCTGAAATCCATTGGTTTTGATGCTACAAAACGCGTAACATCTGGTCATCCAATGGTGGTCGCTCATGCAGGCGACACAGGTCCGCATGTGATGTTTTACGGCCACTACGACGTGCAGCCGGTGGATCCTTTGGATCTTTGGGACAGCCCCCCATTTGAACCATCCTTAGAACCCGGCGATTTGGGCCCAGTAATCAGGGCACGTGGATCGTCTGATGACAAGGGCCAACTAATGACCTTTGTGGAGGCCTGCCGAGCCTGGAAGTCCGTGCATGGCACCCTAGCTCTTTTTTGACTATGTTTTTTGAAGGTGAAGAAGAATCCGGCTCTCCATCGCTGGTACCCTTTATGACGGAAAATGCAGAAGAACTAACCGCAGATATCGCTTTAATTTGTGACACAGGTCTATTTGGAAATGACACACCCGGGATCGTGACCCGTTTGCGCGGACTGTTAGGCGAAGAGTTAACAGTGACCGGCCCGTCCAAAGACCTGCACTCCGGCATGTACGGTGGGGTTTCTATGAACCCAGCTCGGGTTTTGGCAAAAATTATCGCCGCTTTGCACGATGATACCGGCCGCATTACTATTCCAAATTTTTATGATGGCGTGCGTGAGCTATCGCCAGAAATTGCCGCGCAATGGGACGGCTTGAAATTCGATTCTGACGGATTTTTAGCCCAAGTCGGTCTTTCAGAGCCAGCAGGTGAAAAAGGGCGTACGGCTTTGGAGATGATCTGGTCACGCCCAACCTGTGAAGTGAACGGTATCTGGGGTGGCTACACTGGAGCCGGATTCAAAACCGTATTGCCTAGCCAAGCCAGCGCTAAAATTTCCTTCCGGCTAGTTGGCCAACAAGACCCAAATGCCATTCGGGAAAGCTTTCGTTCCATGGTGCAATCCCTATTACCACCGGATTGCAGTGTTGAATTTAGGGAACATGGCACCTCTGCAGGCTCAGAAATGGCGACTGACGACCCCGCCTTTGAAGCCGCGCGAGAAGCTTTGTCGGATGAATGGCCACAGGCTGCGGCCTTTGTCGGGTGCGGTGGCTCAATCCCAATAGCGGGGCATTTCAAAACCATTCTAGGCATGGATGCGATGTTGATCGGCTTTGCGCGCGACAATGACGCTATCCACAGCCCTAATGAAAAATATGACCAACGCAGTTTTCACAAAGGCATTCGTAGCTGGGCGCGGATTTTGCATCTGCAATGCTTCCAAGGCAGAAAACTAGAACAGACACTTAAAATTTTACTTTTCTGATTTGTAGTAATGGCGCGGTTGACGGGACTCGAACCCGCGACCCCCGGCGTGACAGGCCGGTACTCTAACCAACTGAGCTACAACCGCGCATTAGACTTCTCAAAACTCACAGTGGCGCGGTTGACGGGACTCGAACCCGCGACCCCCGGCGTGACAGGCCGGTACTCTAACCAACTGAGCTACAACCGCTGACTGTGTGTCTTGTAAGACGTGATGTTTCTCTAAGGAAGGTCCTTGGCAGCGTCAAGCAGCCAGTGCGTTTTTGATAATTATTTTACGAAACTTTTACTACAGAGCTCAACTATAGATATTTCACGCACAACACGGTGTGATAATTATTTGGTCACGTCCACAAAAGACAAACTATTCTACTCGTCTAAACTCAACCCGCCACCGGATTTCAGCTCTTCCATACTCAACAATGCTGTAACATTAAAAACGCGTACTTCTGCTATCAGTGCTTGGTAAAAAGTGTCGTACGCCCGCGCGTTTGGCACCAGTACTTTAAGGATATAATCGATCTCACCAGCCAGGCGATGCGCTTCCAGGACTTCGGGACGGTTTTTGAGGGCCTTGAGGAACTTATTCTGCCAATCGGCCTCATGTTCTGAAGTGCGGATCAGCACAAAAAAGCAGGCTTCAAACCCTAGTGCCTCGGCGTCCAGCTCTACCGTGGTGCGTTTGATCACCCCTGCGGCGCGCAGCTTTTTGATTCGGTTCCAAACTGGGGTCTTTGACGCCCCAATTGTCTTGGCAATGTCATCCAGAGACCGGCTGGCATCCTTTTGTAGCTCGGACAGAATTTTGCGATCAACCGCATCTAGGCGAACAGGCATTTGGCATTCCCTCCAATATTAGAACGAGCAGCCAAAAGCATGCCCAACTCTATGTATTACATTCTTATTATCGTAGCATACTAGTCAAATACTAGAACAATTTTCTATAAATGGGATGTGGAGGTACGGTTTTGAAACATTTTCCTATTTTTCTGAATATCGAAAATCAACACATTGCCGTAGTGGGCGGCGGTGATGCGGCGATTGCAAAGCTGCGCTTACTGTTAAAAACCGAAGGTCAAATAACCGTTTATGATAACGCGCCGGCTTTAGAGATTTGCAGTTGGCGCGATGCCGGGGTTTTGACAATTTCACAGGACCCCCTAACCGTTAAGCAAGCTCGCAATGCCTGCCTCATATATGCTGCAGCAGAAGACGACGGCCGCGATGCGGCCTCTCAGAAGCTAGCACAGGAAGCTGGTACCCTTTTCAATTGGGTTGATAATCTGTCACAATCTGATTTCATCACCCCCGCCATCGTAGATCGAGATCCGGTAACAGTCGCCATCGGCACCGAAGGCGCTGCCCCTGTGGTAGCCCGCGCCATTAAGCGCGATATCGAGAGCAACTTACCTCAAGCCTTGGGTAAGCTAGCCAAAATTGGCCAAGCCTTCCGTTCCCAAGCAGGTGCCCTGCCCTTTGGCCGTGTACGTCGTGACTTTTGGTCAGCGTTCTACTTTGGAACGGGACCCAAAGCCTATGACGCTTCTGGACAAGAGGGGGCACAGGCAGCACTTGACCAACTGTTACAAGATTTTAGCAAAGGAGCTCCAAAACAAGGCCGTGTTGATTTCGTTGGCGCAGGGCCCGGCGATCCCACCCTTCTCACCCACAAGGCTCGGGTGCTGCTGCACGAAGCAGATGTGGTCCTATATGATAAACTTGTTGATCCGCATATTTTGGAATTAGCGCGCCGCGAGGCAGTGATGGTAGAGGTGGGGAAAACTGGCTTTGGCGAGTCTATGGCGCAAAGTGACATAAATCAGCTCATTATTGATCATGTCCACACAGGCGCCCAAGTTGTGCGGTTGAAATCTGGTGATCCTACAGTTTTTGGTCGATTGGATGAAGAGCTGGAAGCAATAGCCGTTCATGATATCTCTCACAGCATCGTGCCGGGCATCACCGCAGCCTCTGCCGCCGCAGCCAGCCTCGGCCGCAGCTTAACCCAAAGAGGGCGTAACTCTAGTTTGAGGTTGACCACCGGCCACAATATGGCGGGGTTTGCAGATCAAGATTGGCGCGGTATGGCCAATCCGGATACGGTGGCAGCGATCTACATGGGCAAAGCTTCTGCTCGCTTTATCCAAGGCCGCCTAATGATGCATGGAGCGGATCCAGAAACACCAATAAGCGTGGTAGAAAACGTTTCCAGGTTAGACCAAAAGATTATTTCAACCTGCTTAAAACTACTACCAAAAGTATTGGAAATAATAACTGCAAACAGTGCTACATTATGGGGTAAATATCCGATTTAAAAAAAATAAAAATACTTTTTAAAAGTAAAATTATTTATTGAAACTAAATCAATTTTTAAAAGTGATTACAGCAAATAATCTCCGGTCTGGTTTGGTCACTTATATGACAGACAATTATGAATGGGTGAGCAATTTAGGCGATGCAGCAGTGATCACAGATGCGGATCTTGCAAAGGCAGGCCTAGCCTTTGCTGAAAGCCAATCTGATGTCGTAGTGGGCGCCTATCTCAGCGATGTGAAACAGGATGAACTCGGCTTAACGGCCATTCACTTCCGAGATAAGTTTCGGAGCCAAGGGCCAGCGAACGTCACCAACGGCAAACAGGGCATTTGATATGTATCACTATTCCAGTTTTGATCAGGACTTTGTTAATACCAGAGTAGAACAATTTAGGGCTCAGGTGGCGCGACGGCTTGATGGCAGCCTGACCGAGGATGAGTTTAAGCCCTTCCGGCTGATGAATGGTCTTTACCTCCAGCTACATGCTTATATGCTTCGCGTAGCTATCCCTTACGGCACTCTTAATAGCCGCCAGATGACACAATTAGCCATGATTTCGGAGCGTTGGGACAAGGGTTATGGCCACTTTACCACCCGCCAAAACATTCAATTCAACTGGCCCAAGCTGGAAGATGTACCTAATATTTTGGAGGCTTTGGCAGAGGTTGAGATGCATGCGATTCAAACCAGTGGCAATACGATCCGCAATATCACCACCGACCATTTTTCAGGTGCCGCCGCCGATGAGATTGCAGATCCACGGCCAATTGCCGAGCTATTGCGGCAATGGTCTACGGATCATCCAGAATTTCAATTTTTGCCACGCAAATTTAAAATAGCCGTAACCGGCAGCGCGGCCGCCGCGCCGTCACCCGCGCTCATGACATTGGTTTGCGGATGACAACGCTGGGCGGTGCAGCAGGCTTTGAGGTGATTGTCGGCGGCGGCCTTGGGCGCACGCCGATGATTGGCAAAACACTACGTGAATTTTTGCCAGCGGCAGATTTACTACCTTATGTGGAGGCGATTGTAAGCGTCTACAACTTGCTAGGGCGGCGTGACAATAAATATAAAGCTCGGATTAAAATTACTGTTCATGAAAATGGTATTGAGGAGATTAGAGCCCGGGTAGAGGCACGCTATGCTAGGTTAAAAACCTTGTTCAAAGGTGCAGATCAGCAGCTTTTACAACAGATTGAGGCCCATTTCAAAGCGCCAGAATTTATATGTGAAAAAGCGCCCGAATTTGATGCTTTTAAAGAAGAGAGCCCCGGATTTTGTTCTTGGGTCGACACAAACATCACTGCACACAAGGCTGAAGGCTATGCCATAGTCTCCATCAGCTTGAAAAAGCATGGCGATACGCCCGGAGATGCGACAGCAGCGCAAATGCGGGTTATGTCAGAGCTGGCAAAGAAATTTAGCCATGATGAGCTACGCATTTCCCATGAGCAGAATGTGATCTTACCCCACGTTCACCGCTCTGATCTTCCCACTGTCTATCGCGCCCTGAGAACAGCAAATTTGGCCACAGCCAATATCGGGTTGATCTCTGATATAATCGCCTGCCCGGGTATGGATTATTGTGCATTAGCCACAGCCCGCTCCATTCCCATAGCACAGCAAATTGCGACCCGCTTTGCTAAGCTGGAATTGGAACATGATGTAGGTCTACTGAAATTAAAAATATCTGGCTGTATCAATGCCTGCGGCCATCACCATGTAGGCCATATAGGCATACTGGGTCTGGAACGGGCTGGAGTTGAAAGCTACCAAATCACACTCGGCGGCGATGCGGGTGCTGAGGCGCAATTAGGCACACGGGCAGGACCAGGATTTGGTGCCAAAGATATTGTACCCGCAATTGAGCGTTTGGTACTTGGCTACATTGAGCTACGCGCTGATGCAGATGAGACATTTTTGCAATCGTACCAGCGCTTGGGTGCTGCCCCCTTCAAAGCATTACTTTATCCGAAAGAAAAATAGGTCAATTGATTGTCAGCATGCATGACACCGCTGGTAATTAGGCTAGCCGATCTGAACAGAATACTAGATCCATTTCCACCCTAAAGACAGGAATACTATGAGTATCATCATTACTGACAGCGGTTTTTTCTCCAACTACCAAGATGCAAAAGTCAGCCCAAATCATCCGGGACCTTCGGTAGATCTGAAATCAGACTTTGATCCAAAAGACATCACTCAGGAGTTATTACAAGCACGTTGCATTCGCATTGAACTGCCAAGTTTTGCTGACGGTCGTGCCTTCACTCTTGCAATCTTGCTGCGCAGCCACGGTTATACCGGGCATCTTCGGGCCGTTGGTTATATTCTCGCAGACCAATATACCATGGTCCGGAGATCAGGGTTTGACGATGTGGAAATAAGCGAAGAACTAGCTATACGACAGCCCAAAAAACAATGGCAAGACCGTGCAGATTGGAGAAGGCATGACTATCAAGGCCGTCTACGCGAGCAAACGTTATAAAGGCTAAATCGCAAGCAATTGAACTTTTGGCAGCCGGGGCGTAAACCCTTTGAGGAAACAACATGACCGAGTACAGCACAGTGACCCTGGATACAGTAATACCCTTAATTTTGCCTGATGCCCAAACGGTGACAGAGGTTGAGCATTACACCGATAGCCTGTTTCGATTTCGCGTGACACGGCCTTCATCCATGCGGTTTCGCTCAGGTGAATTTGTAATGATTGGCCTTTTGGGTGATCCACACCCGGATACCGGTAAACAAAAACCTTTGCTACGCGCTTATTCCATCGCCTCACCAGCGTGGGATGAAACCTTACAATTTTATTCTATCAAAGTTGAAAATGGTCCGCTTACGAGCAAATTACAGCATATTAAAGTGGGCGATCAGCTAATCTTGAAGCAGAAATCTGTGGGCACACTGGTTCATGACGCTTTGACACGCGCCAACCGTATGTGGTTTTTCTCAACTGGCACAGGCATCGCACCATTTGCCTCCCTGTTGCGTGAGCCAGAAACTTATGAGCGTTTTAATCAGGTGGTTTTGACCCATACCTGCCGAGACTCTGGCAGATCTCAAATTTGGCGAAGAGCTGATAGCAGAGACCAAAAATGATATTTTAGTGGGCGAAGAAGCACAGTATAAATTACTTTACTACCCGACCACTACCCGCGAAACTTCGGCTAAAATGGGCCGTATCACCACAGCGCTAGAAGATGGCAGTCTATTTAAAAACCTAAATATCACCGACTTTAACGCCACCAACGACCGCGCAATGGTTTGTGGATCTATGGGGTTGAACACTGACATGAAACGTATTCTCGAAAATTATGGGCTACGCGAAGGTGCTAATTCTGATCCAGGTGACTATGTGATTGAGAAGGCCTTTGTGGATTGACCTAGCCTAGCTTAGGCTAAAGTAGCTGTTTTTCTTTAATTTAACCAATCTCATTAGTCAAAACTACAAAATATTAAAGCAGTGGTTTAATTGTTAAAAGAGAGAGTCAAACCACCTTCATTGGGCAAATGGCAAATATTCACCTTGAAATTATGCCCACACGCGGCTAGATAGGCCACGTTAATTTTATCACAAAAGGACGATAGCTATAGCCCGCAGACCTCACAACGCGCCTCCGCAGCGCGAAACCGGACCCCGCATCAACGAACGCATTCGTGGATCTGATCTTCGTTTAATCGACGAAGATGGTGAAAACATCGGAGTGGTGACACCAGAACGCGCGATGATAATGGCAGAGGATGCCGGTTTAGATTTGGTGGAAATCTCCCCTAATGCTAATCCACCCGTATGCAAAATCATGGACTTTGGGAAATTCAAATATGAAACCCAGAAGAAGGAAGCGGAAGCCCGTAAAAAACAAAAGATCATTGAGATCAAAGAGGTTAAATTCCGCCCGAACACAGATAAGCATGACTATGAAGTCAAAATGCGGAACGTGTTCAAGTTTTTAGAAAATGGCGACAAAGCAAAAATAACTTTGCGATTTAAGGGGCGCGAAATGGCGCACCAGGAATTGGGCCGTCATCTTTTATTGCGTGTTGCAGAAGATACCAAGGAAATTGGGAAAGTTGAAAACATGCCTAAAATGGAAGGCCGTCAAATGATTATGTTGATTGGCCCAATGCCTAAATAAAAAAAATTAAAAGATTTTTGAAAGCCCAGAGAGAAATCTCCGGGCTTTTTTATTTATTGTTCCTATTTGTCACAGGAATTCCTTTTATCAGGGGTTGTGCTTTAGGCCGAGTTAGATCAAATTTTTTAAAAATATTAAATAGGACTAATCACAATGGCAGAACTCAAACCACAGCTTGCAGATTTCAATTGGCAGGACCCGTTTCTACTGGAAAATCAATTGAGCGAAGATGATCGCATGTTGAGAGACGCAGCTGCGCAATTTGCTCAAAACGAGCTCCAGCCTTTGGTAATCGATGCCTATCGTGAGGCCACCGTTAGTCCTGAACTGTTCCCCAAAATGGGTGAAGCCGGGCTCTTGGGTGCAACTATCCCAGAAGAATACGGTGGATTTGGCGCCAGCTATACTGCGTACGGCTTAATTGCTCGAGAGATTGAGCGTGTTGACAGCGGCTATCGTTCGATGATGTCAGTGCAATCATCTTTGGTGATCTACCCAATCCACGCGTATGGCAGCGAAGAACAACGTAAGAAATTCTTACCAGGCCTATGCTCTGGCGCTTTGATTGGCTGTTTTGGCCTGACAGAACCTGATGCGGGATCTGATCCTGCAGGCATGAAAACCCGCGCTGTAAAAACTGCTACCGGATACAAATATCTGGATCTAAAATGTGGATTTCAAACGCACCAATCGCGGATGTGTTTATTGTTTGGGCAAAATCGGAAGATCATGGTGGCAAAATTCGTGGGTTCGTACTCGAAAAGGGTATGAAAGGCCTGACTGCTCCAAAAATTGGTGGAAAACTGTCGCTTCGGGCTTCAGTTACCGGCGAGATTGTCATGGATGATGTTGAGGTGGGTGAAGGCTCGCTCTTGCCAAATGTTCAGGGCCTCAAAGGTCCGTTTGGCTGCCTCAATAGAGCTCGCTATGGTATCTCTTGGGGCGTTTTAGGCGCTGCAGAATTTTGCTGGCACTCTGCTTTGCAGTACGCCATCGACCGCAAGCAATTTGGCAAACCTTTAGCGCAGACACAATTATTTCAGAAAAAACTGGCAGACATGCAAACCGAAATATCTCTTGGATTGCAAGCTGCATTCCAAATGGGGCAAATGATGGACAACGGCACCGCCAGCCCTGAGCTGATTAGCATGATGAAGCGTAACAATTGTGGCAAAGCGCTGGATATAGCCCGAGTCAGCCGTGACATGCATGGCGGGAATGGCATCTCAGAGGGATTTCAGATCATGCGACATGCTGCCAACCTGGAAACAGTAAACACCTATGAAGGCACCCACGATGTACATGCCTTAATTTTAGGGCGCGCGCAAACTGGGCTACAGGCATTTTTCTAAAAGGCTATATTAATGCTAACTACGCTAGAATATTCTCAATTTTACTCTTATATGATTTTTTGTGATCACATAAAATTTTAATGTGATCACAAATGTACGATAAATAGATTATCAGAACAAATTCACTATATTAGAAGAGTTAATATGCATTAGATGCCGCAAAGAAAAAATGCGGGATTAACTCTATGAACATTCACGAATATCAAGCAAAAACACTACTTCACAGATATGGTGTACCCGTCAGCGAAGGTAGAATTGTGCTTAGTGCAGATGAGGCCAAAAGGGCCGCGAGCGAGGTGGAGGGACCTCTTTGGGTTATAAAAGCACAGATTCACGCAGGTGGTCGCGGTAAGGGTAGCTTTATAGAGGCTGACGCTGGTTCAGGTGGCGGTGTTCGTTTGGCACGTTCGGTAGAAGAAGCTGAAAAAGAAGCCAAGGCCATGTTGGGAAGGACCTTGGTCACAAAGCAGACCGGTCCAGTTGGCAAAATGGTGAATCGTATCTATATCGAAGATGGATCCGGCATCGAAAAAGAGTTCTATTTGGCTATCCTTGTCGATCGTCAATCCAGCCGTATTTCTTTTGTAGCCTCCACTGAAGGCGGTATGGATATCGAAGAAGTAGCTGAATCCACTCCAGAAAAAATTCTGTCGTTTTCTGTAGATCCCGCAACTGGCTATCAAGGCTATCATGGCCGACGCATTGCATTTAATCTGGGTCTGGATAGTAAACAAACCAAACAATGTGTAGCCCTGATGGCTAATCTATATCGCCTATTTGTCGACAAAGACATGGAAATGCTAGAAATCAATCCACTAATTATTTCTGATAGTGGCGATTTGAAGTGTCTGGATGCTAAAATGAGCTTTGACGGCAACGCAATGTATCGACACCGCGACATAGCCGAGTTGCGCGATACTACCGAAGAAGATCCAAAAGAGCTCGAGGCTAGCAAATATGACTTAAACTATATTGCTTTGGACGGCCAAATTGGCTGTATGGTCAATGGCGCAGGTCTAGCGATGGCAACAATGGATATCATCAAACTTTTTGGCTCAGAGCCTGCCAACTTTTTAGACGTAGGTGGCGGTGCCACTAAAGAAAAGGTCACTGAAGCATTTAAAATTATCACTTCTGACCCACAAGTCAAAGGCATCTTAGTTAATATTTTCGGCGGCATCATGCGATGTGATGTGATTGCCGAAGGTGTGGTTTCTGCGGTCAAAGAAGTGGGCCTTCAAGTTCCCTTGGTTGTACGTTTAGAAGGCACAAATGTTGAGGAAGGAAAAGCCATAATCACTGACAGTGGATTAAATGTAATTGCAGCCAACAACCTAAAAGATGGTGCCGAAAAAATTGTCGCAGCCGTGAAGGCTTTGCAATAATTAAACGCTGAATTCTAAATTTCGGCTGACTGGTTCCAAAAATTCCTAATTTTTGCGTAATCGTTACCAAACACACTAACTAGGAGCGCCTCATGGCCGTACTTATTGACGAAAACACCAAAGTAATCTGCCAAGGTTTTACTGGCAGCCAAGGCACATTCCACTCGGAACAGGCAATTGCCTATGGCACCAAAATGGTTGGTGGCGTGACACCAGGCAAAGGTGGAAAATCTCACTTGAATTTGCCCGTATTCAACTCAGTTCATGAAGCTAAAGCCATCACAGAAGCAAATGCCACGGTAATCTATGTACCCCCTCCTTTTGCCGCCGATTCAATTCTCGAGGCTATCGACGCGGAAATGGAGGTAATAGTTTGTATAACCGAAGGCATCCCAGTTTTGGACATGATGAAAGTTAAGCGTGCGCTAGAAGGCTCGTCCAGCCGCTTGATTGGTCCCAACTGCACCATCAGCCCCGGCAAAGCGCTTGTTGGTATTATGCCGGGCCATATCCATTGTCGTGGTTCTGTGGGCGTGGTTTCACGCTCTGGCACCCTCACCTATGAAGCCGTCAAGCAAACGACCGATGTAGGCCTTGGTCAATCCACCTGTGTGGGCATCGGCGGCGATCCAATCAAAGGAACAGAGCACATTGACGTACTGGAATGGTTCTTGGCGGATGACGAAACTCACAGCATGATCATGATTGGTGAGATTGGCGGCTCAGCCGAAGAAGAAGCGGCCCAATTCTTAGCCGATGAGAAGAAAAAAGGGCGTTGGAAACCAACAGCAGGCTTCATCGCAGGCCGCACAGCCCCTCCAGGCCGTCGCATGGGCCATGCGGGCGCAATCGTTGCGGGTGGCAAGGGCGGCGCAGAAGAAAAAATAGAAGCTATGAAAATAGCTGGCATTATTGTGGCAGAGAGCCCAGCCGGTTTGGGCGAAGCTGTTTTAGAAGCTATTGGGTGAAATGATGGGGGCAAACTTGGCGTTCAGATTTAAGCAGATGGGGGGAGTGGTGATCATACCACCCGCCACTGATTTGCCTCGCCTTGTGCTCCCCTGTCACCTAAGCGCTTCTGGCGGTGCCGTTCTTTTAGCAGAGGCACTTCGGCCGTTAACCCACAGAAAAAGTTTACTCAAAACCCCTACACCCATTCGTCTTTTCACCAAGGTGCCAATCGATGACCAACCATCCAGCAAACGATCAATTACATGCCTCCAGTTTTATGCAGGGCCATAACGCAGACTATCTTGAGCAAATGTATGCTCGCTACGCCAAAGACCCAGTTTCAGTAGACGCCCAATGGGCAACATTTTTTGCTGAGATGGGTGACTCAGATAATGATGTAGTGGCTCAAGCCGCTGGCCCCTCATGGGCGCGCAGCGATTGGCCACCCACTCCATTGGATGATCTGACGTCGGCGTTCACCGGAGAATATCCAACCGCTGCTGAGGCGCACGATTCGGGCCAAAAGATTGCAGCCAAAGCTTCTGAAATTGGGGCACCCGTGACTGAAGAACAAATTAAGCGGGCGGTGCTTGATGGCCTACGGGCACTTATGTTGATCCGGGCCTACCGGATCCGAGGACATTTAGCTGCTGATCTAGACCCTTTAGGAATGCGCCAAGAAGATGATAGGCCCGAATTAGATCCCTCACGCTATGGGTTTACGGCGTCAGATATGGACCGCCCTATTTTTCTTGATAATGTATTGGGACTACAATTTGCTTCCATGCGTGAAATCCAAGAAATCGTGCGTCGGACCTATTGCGGCACCTTTGCCCTGCAATACATGCACATATCCGATCCCGAGCAATCCGCTTGGCTAAAAGAGCGTATTGAAGGCTACGGTAAAGAGATTATCTTCACCCGAGAGGGCCGCAAAGCTATTCTTAACAAATTGGTTGAGGCAGAGGGTTTTGAAAAGTTCCTACATGTAAAATACATGGGAACCAAACGCTTTGGCCTAGACGGCGGCGAAAGCCTGATACCTGCTATGGAGCAAATCATAAAACGTGGTGGCGCTTTGGGTGTTAAAGACATAATCATTGGAATGCCGCACCGGGGCCGCTTGTCTGTTCTGGCTAATGTAATGGCCAAACCATACCGTGCGATTTTCAACGAATTCCAAGGTGGATCGTCCAAGCCTGAAGATGTTGATGGATCTGGCGACGTAAAATACCACCTAGGCGCGTCATCTGATCGTGAATTTAATGGTAACTCTGTGCACCTATCGCTCACTGCCAATCCAAGCCACCTTGAGGCTGTGAATCCTGTGGTTTTGGGGAAAGCTCGCGCTAAACAAGATCAAAAAAATGACGCGGAGCGGACAACTGTTATGCCGATCCTCCTGCATGGTGACGCAGCGTTTGCCGGTCAGGGAGTTGTGGCCGAGGGCTTTGGCCTGTCGGGCCTCAAAGGTCATAAAACCGGGGGCACCATGCATATTGTGGTGAACAACCAAATCGGCTTCACCACAGCGCCGCACTTCTCAGCGGCTCGTCTCCCATACCCCACCGACAACGCGCTTATGGTCGAGGCGCCGATCTTTCCACGTCAATGGCGATGATCCCAGAAGCGGTGGTACACGCGCGCGAAAGTAGCCACAGAGTTCCGCCAAAAATTTAACAAAGATGTGGTGCTTGATATCATTCTGTTATCGTCGCTTTGGTCACAACGAAGGCGATGAGCCGATGTTCACCAACCCGGTGATGTACAAGAAAGATCAAAACCCAAAAGACACCCTGACCCTCTATACAGAACGTCTTGTGCGAGACGGGCTTATCCCTGAGGGCGAGATCGAAGACATGAAAGCGGCGTTTCAAGCCAATCTAAACAATGAATTTGAAGCGGGCAAAGACTACAAACCGAACAAAGCCGACTGGCTGGACGGCCGCTGGTCACACCTCGATCGCCACGGAAAGACGAATATCAGCGCGGCGACACGGCGATGACGAGCCGAAACTATGGCTGACAACGTCGCACAGCACTGAGCGGATCCCAGACGGGTTCCCTGTCCACAAAACTGTTGGCACGTCTATCTGGACTGCAAAAGCAAAATGTTTGACCATTGGTCAGGGTTTGACTGGGCTACAGGCGAAGCTCTGGCCTTTGGTTCACTTGTTGACTGAAGGTATCACTCAGTACGCCTATCCGGTCAGGACAGCAGCCGCGGCACATTCAGCCAACGCCATTCAGGCCTTGTGCATCAAAACACCGAAGAACGCTACTATCCACTGAACAGCATTCGCGAGGGTCAAGGCACAATATGAAGTCATCGACTCAATGCTGTCTGAATACGCGGTGCTTGGATTTGAATACGGCTACTCATTGGCAGAACCAAACGCGCTAACCCTTTGGGAAGCGCAGTTCGGCGATTTTGCCAACGGCGCGCAAATCATGTTCGACCAATTCATCAGCTCAGGTGAAAGCAAATGGTTGCGGATGTCTGGCCTTGTAATGCTTCTGCCTCACGGCTTTGAGGGCCAAGGACCAGAGCACAGCTCTGCCCGCCTAGAGCGCTTCTTGCAGATGTGTGGCCAGGACAACTGGATCGTCGCAAACTGTACGACACCAGCAAACTACTTCCACATCTTGCGCCGCCAGCTGCACCGCGATTTCCGCAAGCCACTGGTACTAATGACGCCAAAATCATTGCTGCGTCACAAGATGGCCGTTTCCAACGCCGAGGACTTTACCACTGGATCCTCCTTCCACCGCCTGATGTGGGATGATGCGCAAAAAGGAAACTCGGACACCACGCTGGTGAAAGATGACAAGATCAAGCGGGTCGTTATGTGCTCGGGCAAGGTTTACTTTGATCTTCTAGAAGAGCGCGATGCACGCAGGATCAACGACGTATATCTTCTCGCGTATTGAGCAATTCTATCCATTTCCACGCAATTTCAATGGTCAGAGAATTGGAACGCTTCAAACAAGCTAAATTTTTCTGGTGTCAAGAAGAGCCCAAGAACCAAGGCGCTTGGAGCTTTATTGAGCCCAATATCGAATGGGTCCTGACCCGTATTAACGCCAAACACGCCCGCCCTAGATACGCTGGCCGCGCCACATCTGCTTCACCCGCGACGGGCCTTGCCTCAATACATAAATCACAACAAGCCGCGCTCATCGATGAAGCGCTTTCGTTGAAAGGATAAGACCATGTCCACCGAAGTTCGTGTCCCAACTTTAGGCGAATCTGTAACAGAAGCCACCGTTGCTACATGGTTTAAAAAAATTGGTGACCAAGTGGCAGTTGATGAAATGCTCTGCGAACTGGAAACAGATAAAGTTACTGTTGAAGTGCCTAGCCCGATTGCAGGTACCATTTCTGAAATCGTAGCCCCAGAAGGCACCACAGTTAGCGTCGAAGCACTGCTAGCTCAAATTAGTGAAGGCGCCACGGCCCCAGCTCCCACCGAAAAAACATCCTGCGCCATTGGAAACCATTAGTGTTATGGTGCCAACATTAGGAGAAAGCGTTAGCGAAGCGACAGTTGCCACTTGGTACAAACAGCCAGGGGATACAGTAGTACAGGATGAGATGCTCTGCGAATTGGAAACTGACAAAGTAAGCGTTGAAGTTCCAGCACCTGCCAATGGTGTCTTAGGGAAAATTATAGCCCCTGAGGGAAGTACAGTGCAAGCAGGGGGCCAACTGGCTGTAATCGGCGGTGAGGTTTCTTTAGCCCCTGCGTCCATAGCTGCGAACAACGCATCAGAGCTTAGCAAAGACATTGAAGATGCTCCCTCGGCCAAGAAATTGATGGACGAAACAGGTCTCGACCGTGCAAAAGTCACAGCAACAGGTAAAGGTGGACGCGTAATGAAGGAAGATGTACAAAACACACTTGCCGCGGGACTCACAACCACAATGGCCACTGCGGAAGCCCCCCGCACTGCAGTACCTGTTAATGATGCGGCCCGTGAAGAGCGTGTGAAGATGACTCGTCTGCGTCAAACCATCGCGCGCCGTCTTAAAGATAGCCAAAATACTGCCGCTATGCTGACTACATATAATGAGGTCGATATGACTGAAGTCATGGCACTTCGAAACGAATACAAAGAGTTGTTCTTTAAAAAGCATGGTGCGAAACTTGGGTTTATGTCTTTTTTTACCGTTGCTTGCTGCCATGCGCTACGCGAAGTACCGGAGGTTAACTCCGAAATTGATGGAACAGATATAGTCTACAAAAAATTTGTTCACATGGGTGTCGCCGCAGGAACACCTACAGGACTGGTAGTGCCGATAATCCGAGATGCGGATACGCATGTCATTTGCAGAAATTGAAAAAGCCATTGCAGAAAAAGGTGCTCGCGCTCGCAATGGGAAATTGTCCATGGCAGAAATGCAGGGTGGTACCTTCACGATTTCCAACGGTGGCGTGTATGGTTCCTTGATGTCTTCGCCAATCATTAACCCACCACAATCAGGCATCTTAGGCATGCATAAGATACAAGATCGCCCAGTTGCGATCAATGGCCAAGTGGTTATTCGCCCAATGATGTATCTGGCGCTGAGCTATGACCATCGCGTGGTGGACGGCAAAGGTGCAGTCACATTTTTGGTGCGGGTCAAAGAGGCGCTAGAAGATCCACGCCGCCTGTTGATGGACTTATAGGGACCCCGAGATGGCGTGAAAATATTCATTCAGATGATTTATAATAGTTTAGCTTCTGCAGCCGTCCTCTGCACTTAAGTGTTATGCGGTTTGGAGCACTAACCAATTTATTGATAACAACTGGGCAAAGGCCCACATTGCCTAAGACAAAGGACCTCCTCCATGGATTCTTATGATGTGATTGTGATTGGCTCCGGCCCAGGCGGCTATGTCAGCGCTATTCGTTGCGCGCAATTAGGCCTTAAAACCGCCTGTGTAGAAGGGCGCGATACGCTTGGCGGCACCTGCCTAAATGTGGGCTGCATTCCGTCCAAAGCGCTACTATACGCCAGCCACCAACTGCACGAAGCTCAGCATAACTTTGCAAAAATGGGTCTTATTACTGATAACCCCGTTGTGGATTGGACAAAAATGCAAAGTTACAAAACCGAGGTAATTAACGGCAATACCAAAGGCATTGAGTTTTTGTTTAAGAAAAATAAAATTGACTGGATTAAAGGCTGGGCCAGTATAGCCGCTGCAGGCCAAGTCAAAGTCAACGATAAGATCTATAATGCTAAACATATCATCATTGCTACCGGCTCTGAACCCTCCACACTCTCGGGCATAGAGATCGACGAGACAACTGTCGTAACATCCACCGGCGCGCTAGCCTTGGATAGGATTCCAGAAAAGATGATTGTCATCGGCGCTGGAGTGATCGGCCTTGAGCTTGGGTCAGTCTACGCCCGATTGGGTAGTGAAGTAGAGATTATTGAATTCTTGGATGACATCACCCCCGGCATGGATGCAGAAGTGCAAAAAACCTTTCAGCGGATTCTGAAGAAACAAGGTCTTAAATTCACCATGGGCGCAGCCGTACAATCAGTATCTGTCAAAAAAGGAAAAGCCAGCGTTAGCTATGTAAAACGCAAAAAAGATACTCAGCATCAGGTGGAGGCCGATGTGGTTCTTGTGGCCACTGGCCGTAGGCCCTTCGTCGATGGATTGGGCCTAAAGGCGCTAGGCGTAAACCTGACCGATCGTGGCCAAATTCAAACTGACAGCCATTACGCTACCACAGTTTCAGGAATTTATGCTATTGGTGACGCTATAGCAGGGCCAATGCTTGCCCATAAAGCGGAAGATGAAGGTATGGCAGTGGCAGAAATTCTAGCCGGCCAAGCGGGACATGTTAACTACAACGTAATTCCTGGGGTGATCTACACCCACCCTGAAGTCGCAAGCGTTGGTCAAACTGAAGAACAATTGAAAGCAGCAGGACGTGATTACAAGATAGGTAAGTTTTCCTTCACGGGCAATGGTCGTGCTAAGGCGAATTTTGCAGCCGATGGGTTTGTAAAAATCTTAGCCGATACTGCAACAGACAGGATATTGGGTGCGCACATTATTGGTCCTGCAGCAGGTGATTTAATCCATGAAATCTGTGTTGCAATGGAATTTGGGGCCTCGGCGCAGGATTTGGCGCGTACCTGTCATGCACACCCCACCTATTCGGAGGCAGTACGAGAAGCTGCCTTAGCTTGTGGTAATGGTGCAATACATAGTTAAATCAATAACTTATAAATATAAATTAATCTTAGAGCTAGCATTCGCAGACCCTGAGTTACATCTGCCCTCAACGCCACCCGCAGACCTGGCTCGTCGCCAGCTTTTAGAGCTACCAAGATGAGCCGGTGATTAACTGGCGGATCCTTGCGTTGCAACCGGCCATAAAGCGCCCGCATTGTTGGGCCCATTTGTAGCCAAACGGTTTCGACCGTTGCCAACATGGCCGGCGCTTGTGCACGCAGATATAGGGTTCTATGAAATTCAAGATTAGTACGGATGTACGCCACCGCATCAGCCCTGGCCACAGCAACGGATATAGCGTTGTTGATAGTCTGCAATCGCTCCACCAGCGCCATGTGCGCACGTGGTAAGGCCCGCGTGGCAAGCTCAACTTCTATCAAAGCCCGCAGCGATGCAAGCTCTTCAATCCGATCATTCGACAGTTTAGGGGTCTGAAAACGCCCAGTAACCGAAATGCTCAAAGCCCCCTCGGCTGCCAAACGCTTTAACGCCTCTCGTACTGGGGTAACTGATAACACCAAATTCGGCCGCAACCCCACGCAGAGTAATTGCTTGGCCTGGTCTCATCTCACCATACATGATCCGCATTCGAAGGGTTCGGTACACCTGATCATGCGCAGCGAGGTAACTATCTTGTAATTTGTTTACCATATGTGTTTGTGATCACATTTATACAGGCTGTCAAATAAGAAAAGTTTAAAGCACAGATCGCTAGCCTAAGCTTTTAAAGTCTTTGACGCAGTTAGCACTTGATACAAACATTTATAAGTAAATTGAATTATAGAATTTTTTAGAACAGCATATCGATGCAAATCTTCCCCATGTTTACGAAGCCAAACACGTTGCTCTGAGTGGTCAGGATAGAGCCGTTCCACAACAGCCCAGAATCGGGCAGAATGATTCATCTCCGCCAAATGCGCCACCTCATGGGCCACCACATAATTCAGTACATCCGGGGGAACCATAATAAGCCGCCAAGAGTAGTTGATGTTGCCCTGGCTGGAACAGGAACCCCAACGGGACGTAGTATCGCGTAGCGTGATCTTGCCATAAGGTTTCCCTAAAGCCGCAGCGTAACGGTCTGTTGCCTGATGCAGATGTAGCCTTGCTTGAATTTTAAAAAAGGCTTTCACTCGCGAGGATACCATACTGTCAGGCCCTGGTACCAAAAGCTCAGAACCAATTTGGTGGACTTGCCGACCCTGGCCAAGGCAAAGGTCTAGAATTTGACCTTGGTACAAGACCGTGGATCCGAATGTCAGCTCGGTACTTTGCGGCAAATCTTTCAAATGTGTCCGAATCCAAGTTTCTTTTTCTAAAATAAATTTTTCTGCCTGCACAACAGGGCAAGATAGTGGTAAACTCAACGTAACATGGCCTTTCAACCTCGAAATACGCAGTGACATACGCCGAGCCCGCTTAGATCGCCGTAAAACAACACTGATTCTCGGGCTCCCAAGCAGCATTATTTGCTGAACAGGGGCAATTGATGCTGAATTCATCCAAGACATCCACAAATTAATAGATTTCACCTTTGACACCGCCCATTCTCTATGGCACTCGACACAGATTGTCACCGATTGCGAGAGGGGGAAACCCATGCCCAAAGAAGAATGGGGTACTAAACGTGTTTGCCCCACCACAGGCAAGCGTTTTTACGACCTGAATAAAGATCCGATTATTAGCCCTTACACGGGTGAAACTGTTGCACTTGATGGAAACAAAGGCCGCACGATGGTGGCTGATGCCGAAGATGCTCAGACAAAAAAGCAGAACGAAGCTGATGCCGAATCTGAAGAGGTGGTATTGGATGACGATGATATTGACGCAGATTTGGGCGATGATGTGCTTGATGACGACGACGATGACACCGTTTCTCTTGACGAAATCGCCGATGTCGCTTCAGACGACGACGATAGCTAAATTTCTTCGCTTGGCGCGCTGATTTACTCTTGATCCCGCGCCAAGCCTTGCCTAATACAAGTATGAGAGGGCCCTTAGCTCAGCTGGGAGAGCGCCTGCATGGCATGCAGGAGGTCAGCGGTTCGATCCCGCTAGGGTCCACCATTCCACCTAAAACCTAATAAGGACTAAAGCAGAATATTGCCTGAAGCGGGAAGTTGCCTTTAAATCATCCCGTATTAGTTGGGAACAAGGTGTGCTACACAGCCAACGCCAAGTGACTACCAAAAACCGGTAAGCATCTACAGGCACTCAAGCCTAAAGGAAACGATCTGGAAGTACGCGACGGTATGCAGATGCACGCAATGGAGCGCAGCAGAGCGACGGTCGTGATGCGGTACAAATGTATAGCCGCTATGATGACTATCTGAAGCTGGAATGTGAGCTTTAGTAACTTTAGCGCTGGCGAATTGCCCGACAGGTGCTCGTTAGGGATAGTTTAGTCAATAAAAAATAATCTAAAGGCTGGCCATTAATGGATCGCTAGGTGTCACTAATACTATAATATATTGAACAGAGTTCAGTAGCATAATGGTTAAAATATAAATGCCCTTACCCCAATGTACGTCGTACGGCGTCTTGCCAGCCTTCATAGAGTTCGTCGCGGACATTACGCGTCATTTGGGGCTCAAATCTTTGTTCTAAGGCCCATGTTTTGGCGATGCTACCTTGATCTGGGTAAACACCTGCCATCAACCCAGCCAGCCATGCGGCGCCAAGTGCTGTAGTCTCCAGCACTTGTGGACGGTCCACAGATGCACCAAGGATGTCGGCCAAAAACTGCATAGTCCAATCGCTTGCAGTCATGCCCCCATCCACCCGAAGCACTGCCCCGCCATCTATTCCCATATCATCCTGCATAGCAGTCAAAAGATCGCGGGTTTGATAGCCCACGCTCTGAAGGGCCGCTCTGGCAAGTTCTTTTGGGCCTGAGTTGCGAGTTAACCCAAATATAGCCCCTCTGCACTCCGCATCCCAATAGGGTGCTCCAAGCCCGGTGAATGCAGGCACTAGATACAATGATTGTGTGGGGTCGGCAGAAGCAGCCATATCTGCTGTTTGGTGGGCATCCTGAATAATACCCAAGCCATCGCGTAGCCATTGCACTACTGCGCCAGCTATAAAAATAGATCCCTCGAGGGCATAGGTTGGTTTACCATCGAATTGGTAGGCAATTGTACCCAGAAGACCATTTTTTGATTTAACTAAGCTGTCGCCCGTGTTCATAAGTGCAAAGCAGCCAGTTCCATAAGTAGATTTCAACATACCCGATGTAAAACAAGCCTGACCGATGGTAGCGGCCTGTTGGTCTCCAGCAACCCCTAGGATAGCAATATTACCCCCAAAAAGGCAGGTGGAGCCAAATTCAGAAGCACAGTCACGCACCTCCGGCAGCATGGCTTGTGGCACATCCAAAATACCACAAATCTCATGATCCCAACAACCTTGTACGATATCATAAAGCATGGTGCGCGCGGCATTGGTCGCATCCGTCATATGCGCAGAACCGCCAGTCAGCTTCCAAATCAAATAACTGTCCATAGTTCCAAAGAGTAGCTCACCGTTTTGCGCTCGCACTCGCGCTCCAGGCACATTATCCAAAAGCCAATTCACCTTTGTGGCAGAGAAATAAGGATCAATCAAAAGTCCAGTTTTTGCGGTGATAGCAGGTCCGTGCCCTGCATCACGCAAAGCGTCACAGAAGGGGGCCGTGCGGCGATCTTGCCAGACGATCGCATTGTGTATCGGCACACCAGTGGCCCGGTCCCAAATTAAGGTAGTTTCACGCTGATTAGTGATTCCAATGGCTGCTATATCCGAATGTTCACAGGCTCCTTTTTGCATCACATCATGCACTACCGCTAAGACTGAGGACCAAATTTCTTCGCCATTATGCTCAACCCAGCCAGACTGTGGAAAATACTGAGGAAATTCTTTTTGGCTGGTGAATGCTGGGCGCATTTGGGCATCAAACAAGATGGCGCGGCTGGAAGTGGTGCCTTGGTCAATTGCCAGAATATACATCGTAAGGCCTCTCATCAGATTAGCACAACCAAAATAGGTTGGGATTTGGTTGTGAACGTGCGGTTGGCGATATTGATTGTAAAGTGGCAATGCACCACAGTCAGAGCTACCACACAATGACAAAGCAGCCCAACAGAAAATACTTACTCAACTAAAATTTTAGCCCCGAAATCCGGTAGCCACAACAAATTTTTCCGATGAATTAGAGCGCGAAGCTGGTGGCTTGATATTAGATACTTTGTTAAATTTTTTCTTCAGCAAGGCTTGCATATCACCTTCAGCACCACCTGCCAAAACTTTGGCAATAAAGGTCCCACCGGGTGCCAAAACATCAAAGGCAAAATAGGCCGCAGCCTCACAGAGTGCAATGATACGCAGGTGATCGGTCTGTTTGTGGCCAGAAGAGGCTGCAGCCATGTCCGACATAACCACATCAGCGGCACCATCCAGCCATGCCTTGACCTTATCATCAGCACCCTCGTCCATGAAATCTAAAACGTGAATCTCAGCACCAGGAATAGGTTCTACCTCTTGCAGATCAACCCCCAGAATAGTGCCAACCTTTTTGCCCGGCCTATCGCCCAAGGCGTTTATGCGTGGCACCGCCACTTGACACCAACCACCTGGCGCACACCCTAAATCTACAATCCGAGCACCGGGCACCAAAAAGCGGTATTTATCATCGAGTTCCAAAATTTTAAACGCGGCACGCCCACGATAACCCTCGAGGGTGGCGCGCTTAACATAAGGATCATTGAGTTGGCGTTCCAGCCAAAGCGTGGACGACAGCTTTCTACCACGCGCCGTTTTCACCTTAACTCGAAGTTCGCGCTGGCCACGGCCACTATTTTTGGTAGGGATCTTTGCCATTTAATTCAGCTCTTTTGTTCGCGGAAAACACCGTCTGCGCTCATTTGTGCATATAGTAAACCCTCACGCAAACCTCTATCCGCCACAGACAGCCTATGGGTAGGCCAACTTCGCAGTAATGCTTGCAAAATTGCGGCCCCAGACATGATCAGATCTTGCCGATCTTTGCCGATACGGGGATCATTTTTTCGTCCTACAGGGCCCATTTTGATATATTCGTGTATAACCTTGTCAATCTCCAAAGAAGACATCGATAGCCCATCGACTTTATTACGGTCATAGCGCCGCAAACCCAAATGGCTGGCTGCAACCGTCGTCACAGTACCACTGGTCCCAATGATCTGAAAATGTGCCATGTTATAGGCGCGCTCATAGGGAATAAATTTTTCTAGCTTTTCCTCAAACATCAAACTCATGAGAGCAAAGCGCCCGGCATCATCATCCACATCGTTGAATAAATCGCGCAAAGTTGCCACACCTAATGGCACAGAAATCCAGTCAACAACCTTTGCACCATATTTATTAGGCCGCTCACCGGAGCGGAACCCCTTATGCATATGCATAATCGCTCGACTACGCTGCTTTGGCACCACATCAACCAAATCAATCCACACCAACTCCGTCGAGCCGCCACCAATATCCACTACCAACAATTGATCGGTGTCATTGGACACCAAAGGTGCACAAGACAAAACTGCCAACTGCGCCTCTTCCTCCGCTCGGATAACCTCTAGTTTAAGCCCCGTCTCCTTTCTAATTTGCCGCATTAGAGATGCCCCGTTGTCAGCACGACGGCAGGCCTCTGTCGCGACCAATCGCATCTTTTTAACTTGGTATTGTTTGAGTTTTTGACTACAAATTCGCAGGGCCTGCAAGGTACGGTTCATGGATGCACGGCTTAGCCTCCCAGTTTCTTCCAAACCTAATCCAAGCTGAACTGATTTGGAAAAACTATCCACAACTTTAAATTGCGCACCGTCAGGTTGCGCAATAAGCATACGGCACGAATTTGTGCCTAAGTCCAAAGCAGCATAAAGCGTTTGGGCTTGAGCCTTATGGCCTGCGGTGGATTCAACCGCTGTAGGAACCGCGCCCACAGACCGGGGACGCTGTGGCGTCATAATTATACGCCTTTCGGATTTCGAGTTACCGTAACCTAAGCACATCCAAGTGGTCATGCAATCATTCATAAAGTTATTATAAAATAATCCAGTATCTAACACTATTATTTCTCTTACCAATTTGTCATCACTCCGAAGTCGCTACCACCTGTTCAATTGTCGAAATTTGACCCTGTTTTACGCACAGTTGCTTATAGTAATCCATGACAGGAAGTTGAGGAATTAAATGGTAGATGTGTTTATTGTGTATTGGCGAGATATTCCAGCTCAAGTGATTGTTGGCAAAGGTCGTAAGTCCGCTAAAGTTCAACTGCCCGAACGGTTCGAGCAGGCTATTGATCGTACAGCCATGAAAACTGGCGCAGAAGATACCGACTCCTATCTAGCTGAATGGCGTAAAGCTGCTGCGTATCAGATTGAAGGTGATCAAGAAGAAGTGGCGCAATCGGAAGCTAATCGTATCGATACTAAATATGATCAAGCGAAAATAAAACAGCTTATTGCAAATAATGGCTGGTCCACCTGACCCTTAAACACTTACACAAAGGAGAGGCCCATGGCCCTGCTTAATTTTGGATCCAAAGACGCGTCAATGGTAAAATATAAACCACCTAAAGCTTTTTTAAATGATTTTTCTATCGAGGTGATGCCCCGTACTGCTGAAAAGATTGAAGACTTTCGCGACCTATTGCCCAAAACGACGCGGGTGTATGTTGCACATATCGAAGGCATGCCTATCGAAGATATGGTTGCAACCGCAAAGCGGTTGGCGGCTGAAGGTTACGATGTAATGCCGCATTTCCCGGCGCGGATCATCAAGGACGAAGCGACGCTGCGCAATTGGATTGCCATGTATCAAGGTGAGGCTGACGTTGAGCAAGCCCTGATTCTTGCGGGCGGTGTCACCACTCCGCATGGGGACTATCACAGCTCCATGCAGCTTTTAGAATCTGGTGCCTTTGGCGATGCTGGGTTCAAACGCCTGCATGTGGCTGGCCACCCAGAGGGTAACAAAGACATTGACCCAGACGGTGCAATGACTAATGTAGACTCCGCCCTGCATTGGAAACGAGCCTTTTCAGAAACATCAGACGCCGAGATGGCCATCACAACACAATTTTGTTTTGAGGCCCAACCTGTGATTGCTTGGGCAAATAGATTGGCAGCCAATGGTATCACCTTACCAATACATATTGGCGTGGCGGGTCCTGCCAAGTTGCAGACCTTGATCAAGTTTTCCATCGCTTGCGGTGTTGGCGCATCACTACGCGTACTGCAGCGCCGGGCCAAGGATTTGACCAAATTGCTCCTGCCGTTCACGCCAGATATTTTCCTCACCGAGTTGGCAGCCCATAAGGCTGAGAACCCACAGTTTACTGTCTCGCACGTGCATTTTTTCCCACTTGGCGGGATTAAGGCGAATGCAAAATGGGCCATCGAAAACGGTGGATCTTCTGCCATTCCTGTCTCTCAATCCTAAGGATTTCTAAGAATGACACGCACAGTTGTTGAGTCCAAAACCAAAACTGCAATTATCGGTTTTGACGAGCCCTTTTGCGTTATCGGGGAGCGCATCAATCCAACCGGCCGCAAAATTCTTAACGCCGAGCTTGAGGCTGGAGATTTTTCTCGGGTTGAAGCCGACGCCATTGCACAAGCGGCAGCTGGCGCATCTATATTAGACATCAACTCCGGTGCCGTCTTTTCCAACAAAATGGCTGAAGATCCTCGATATGCAGATAATAATTTTGTCGAGCCGACCTTGATGCGAGAGTTAGTGCTGCGGGTACAAGCCGTAGTGGATACACCTTTGTGTATTGACAGCTCCGTCCCTGGTGCTTTGGAAAATGGTCTGGCCGCAGCAGAAGGTCGACCCTTACTTAATTCTGTGACTGGCGAGGAAGATCGGCTTGAGCTAGTTTTGCCTTTGGTGAAAAAATATAACGTACCTGTGGTCGCAATATCCAATGACGATACGGGAATTTCTGAAGATCCTGATGTGCGCTTTGCTGTAGCCAAAAAGATTGTCGAACGGGCTGCTGATTTTGGAATTCCTGCTCATGACATCGTGGTAGATCCCCTGGTTATGCCCGTGGGTGCAATGGGCACAGCTGGCTTGCAGGTTTACACCTTAGTGCGGCGCTTACGTGATGAGCTTGGTGTGAACACGACCTGCGGTGCTTCTAATATCTCATTTGGCCTGCCAAATCGGCATGGGATAAATAACGCCTTCCTCCCCATGGCCATGGTGGCCGGTATGACATCTGCAATCATGAACCCGGTGATGTTGCCTGTGAGTCAAAAGAAAATTGCCGCAAAGAAAGAGGTTATCTGTGCCGCGGGCATCATTTTACCTGAGGGCATGGACGATGAATCCTTCGTCACCCTATTTGGTATGGGCTCAACACTGTCAAAAGCTGGTAAAGAAATGGAAGCCATTCGCGCAGCCAACTTTTTGATGGCAAATGATCCAAGCGGTGGTGCCTGGATCAAATTCAACAAAGTGCCAGGTGATGATGTAGGTGGGCGTGGTGGACGAAAACGCCGCCGAGGCTAATAGAATAGAGTTAAAAAGCGCAGTTTATTACCGTGCCTTTTAACTTTATGAGTTGCGCGCGTTAGCAACTGTGGCTTTCAAAGCCGATTGCAGCATGATTACATCCGCCGCTACCCCTAAAAACTTTCCACCCTGCGCGATAAAGCGCTTTTGCTCATCATCCGCCAAACAAATCGTACCGGCGCAAAGGCCTGCCGCAGCAATATCTTTCATGCCTTGCGCAATCACTTCTAAAACCTCAGGATGATTCAAATCGCCCAAGTGCCCCATATCGGCACTTAGATCTGCGGGGCCTATGAAAATGCAATCTACCCCTGGAACTTTAGAAATTTCCGGAATGTTATGTATTGCAGCCAGTGTTTCTACCTGCACAATCACGCAAATTTGATCATTGGCAGTTTGTGCATAATCTGTAATCGCATTGTAACTACTCGCACGGGCCAACGCGTACCCCACCCCTCGATTGCCTTCGGGCGCATATTTGCAAGCCGCAACGACTTTGGCCGCCTGTTCGGCAGTCTCAACCATAGGCACCAAAATACTTTGCGCACCGATATCCAAGACCTGCTTTAGGATCCAATTCTCGCCGTCTGGCACACGTACAATGGCGCTGGCGCTTAACGCTTGCAAAGCTCGCACCTGCGCCTCAATCAGCGGTAAATCATTGGGACCATGCTCACCATCAATCAAACACCAGTCAAAGCCTGCACCCCCAGCCATCTCAGCAATAGCGGGACTGGTGAGCGCCAACCAAATACCGATTTGCATTTCACCCGCCCAAACTGCAGATTTCAATTTGTTTACAGGTGCGGGCATGACACAGTCCTCTTTAAATTAGCCATAAATCAGTCATAGAATAGACACAATTACAAGCCTTTTCAGAACTATCCTCCTCTACGCCCTTGCAAGAATTACCTAACATCAAGTATGAAACTAAATGAAATACTATTAAGTTGGACTAAGGAAATGGGCATGCAATATTTGATCGCGGACGTGGGTGGCACTAACACCCGCGTGGCGCTAGCCCATGAAGGGGTATTGCAGATTGACAGCATACAACGCTACCGCAATGCTGATCAATTTGGTGTTGCAGAAATTTTAATAGACTACCTACACACTCATGCCGCCGGAACGCACCCCTCAGCTGTTTGTATTGATGTAGCGGGCCCGGTTGGAGACAACCAAGGTCAGCTGACCAATCTCGATTGGACAGTTACAACCGCTCAACTTTGTGACGCCACAGGCGCAAGCCGCGGGGCCATTATCAACGACATGCAGGCCCAAGGTATGGCCCTGTCGCACTTGCCAGCTGAGTCGTTCCGCACAGTACTCAAAGGCACGGCCCAAAGTGGCAACTGCATCGTGGTCAATATGGGTACTGGGTTCAATTCTGCCGTAGTTTTGGGTGATGGGCCAAAACTCACCGTTCCAGGCAGTGAGACGGGGCATGTAAACCTCCCCGTGCCCAGCCCTGAGATATTTGAATTGCACCAATACCTTGCAGGCCGTTTTGGGTTTGCTTCTGCGGAGGAAGTACTGTCTGGTCGTGGATTGAGCCATGTGTATGCCTTTCTGGCAAAGCATAGCGCCTCAGAGGCTCTGCCCAGCTCACAACATATCATAGAAAATTTGGACAATGATCCGCTTGCGGTCAAATCTATAGCTATATTATTAGAGGTATTTGGCTGCGTATGCGGCAATCTTGCCCTCACACACCTACCCTTTGGCGGTATTTATTTAGTTGGTGGCGTGGCACAGGCACTGGCAGATCACTATCCAGACAGCCCATTCCACAGCGCATTTGCCGCAAAAGGACGATTTTCAGAATTTATGAGCCAGTTCTCAGTACATTTGGTGCAAGATGACCATGCGGCCCTTGCGGGATGTATCGCTCATCTGCAACTCTATGAGAGTGACACTTACTAATTTTTAAAATAAGCTAGCTCGGCAACATTTTCTAGATCACCAACGCCTGCGCAAACCACCGGTAAGTACAACTCTAGAAAAAGTACTAGGCCATCTTAACTTTGTGCAAGTCGATAGTATCAACACCATGGCGCAGGCCCATGACCTAGTTCTAAGGTCACGCCAACAATCCTACCAGCCCTTTGATTTGCGCAAAATGGTTGATCACGAACGCAGCGCTTTTGAAGGCTGGACCCATGACGCCTTAATCCTGCCCATAGAGGCCTTCCCCCATTGGCTTAATAAATTCACACGCGACGCTGTACTACTTCAACAGCATTGGAAAACTTGGCATCGGGGAGATTTTCTAGCACAAACGCAGACGGTATTGGACCAAATTGCCAGCCAAGGCCCAGTTGGCTCAGGCGATGTTGGCACGCAGGAAAAACGAGGTGGCGGCGGTTGGTGGGATTGGCATCTCTCCAAAGCCGCACTTGAATATCTTTGGCGCACTGGCCACATTGCCGTGACCCGTAGGGATGGGTTTAGCAAAGTTTATGATTTGATCCAAAACGTGATCCCTGCCACGTATTTCCAATATCGCCCATCCGCTGCTGACAGCACCGATTGGGCTTGCCACTTAGCTTTACGGACTCTGGACTTCGCCACTCCAAAATAAATCGAAGAATTTTATGATTTTGTTAACCTTGCAGAAGTGGGCCAGTAGCTGGAACTAAAGCAGGCTCAGGGTGAAATCCACTGGATAAATATCGAGGGCGCAGATGGTACACAACGACCACAGTTAATCTTTGCTGAAAACTGGAGAAAACTAAAAACTCCGTTGCAATTCACCCAGCAGGGGCGCACTCTAAGTCCCTTTGATCCAGCCCTCGGGAACCGGCAGCGCGCACAAGATTTGTTTGGCTTCTCATACAGAATTAAAATATTTATTCCTGCCAGTAAGCGTGTCTACGGCTGCTATGTGTTTCCAATGTTGGAAGACGATAAACTAATTCGCCGAATTGAAGTCAAGGCAAATAGAACAAAGAAAAATTTAGATTTACTGGTTATCTGGCCCGAAGTCAGAACCCACCTCACCCCGGCAGGAAAAGCTCGCATTCCGGCAGAATTATTCCGAGTATGCGGCTTGGCAGTCTGTGAAAGATTAAGTGGTCTTGAGGTTTTGACAAACGCGTAATCGGCTAGATATCCAGTTTTAACACAGCATTTTTGTGAAAGGCTCGGCTCTGGCACAGGATCATAGTAGTTTCGCGTTGCGCGGCAGATAAAACAAAATCTCGGTGCTCTACCACACCAGAAATTAATGTGCATTTACACACACCACAGAGACCATCAGAACATTTCACGTCCACAGAGATACCCGCCGCAATGAGCGCGTCACTAGCCGACTGATCTACGCTCACAGAAACTTTTTGGCCATCGTTTAGCTCAATCTCAAATGGAAAGTTTACCCAATCAGGCATATCCGGAACCGCAAAAAACTCCGCATGCAGCGCTATATCAGGATAACCCATGAAACGGGCTTGATCTAGAATAGATGTCATATAGGCATTCGGTCCACAAACATAGATATGAATACCAGCCTCATAAGGCGGAACAACTGAAGTAATATCGAGACGGCTGCCTTGATCTGAGTAATGTTTACTGCATTTTTTGGCCCAAGGCTGCCCCTCAAAATCACTGTCAAAAGCAGCTGATGCTTGCGTGCTGGCGGAATACATCAGCTTAAAATGACGTCCCGCGCTATCCAGTTCATGGGCAAAAGCAATCATCGGCGTGACACCAATTCCCCCACCAAACAACAAGGATAGACTTGCAGAGGCCTCCAGTGCAAAATGGTTGATTGGTTTGGAAACAAACACCCGCCGGCCCTCCTCAAAGATCCGTTGCATCAGCTTTGAGCCACCACGGCCCTCAGGCTCCAAGAGTACGGCAATTTCATAGCAGCTGCGATCTGAAGGATTCCCACACATAGAATATTGACGCAGGAATTCTGGGGCCACAACGATGTCCAAATGTGCCCCTGCTGTCCAAAGTGGCAAATCCGCACCATCTACGGCTACCAATCTATATTTCATAACAGCTCCAACACTTTGAGTGACTTGGTCCACAATCATCTGAATGACCGGCGCCTCCTGATCGTTTTGGTACAGATGTAAGTGATCGCGGGCGCCACTGGCAGATTTAACTTGGTAGGCCTCTGCGGTAATCATCGCTTGATAGGCCTCAATTCCCGCCTCACGATCCATGAGTGCCGGATAGGGATAAGGATGTGGTGCCAAGGGAGCTGGATAGACTGCCAAGGTTTGGTCGGCATATTTAAGGTCCAGGTCCTTCTGAAGTGCACGCGCATTTACCATATGTGGGCTTGGGGCATAGGATCCCTGCTCAGTTAGCTCCAGATCCCACCACCATTTTTTTACAGTGTTCAACTCACCGTGACCGGCCATATCATCCAGCTTGGCCAAAACTGGAGCCATCTGCGGTACATTCATCGCGGCCCAACGAAAAGGCGCTTCAGAAAATAACCCTTCTAGGTTCCACGGGCAGGTCTTCATGCAACGGCCCACACATCGCCCCACCGGGGGTGTTGATCCGGTAGGTCGCACATTTTTGACTGTCAGACTTCCAAATTTCATAGCCATTAAACATCAATTTTGGTCCGGCGGTGATAGCACCAGACGGGCATTCACGCGCACATTTATTGCAGCTGTCACAGAATTTTTGCAAACCAAAATCAATCGGATTATCATGCGCCACAGGCAATGATGTGGTAACCGCACCTGACTTCAACCGTGGCCCTAGGAACGGGTTCAAGATCACCTCACCAATCCGGCTTACCTCCCCCAGCCCCGACAGCAGCAGCAACGGTGGTTGCAGCACCTCGCCATCCATCACCGTATGGGCCTTGGCCGAATAGCCCATATTGCGGATATGCTGGGCCAGAATCCCACCGAATAGCGAAAACCGCAGATAGGCCCGCATGGATTGCGCCACGCTGATCCAATCATCACCGGAGGCCCCCTCCATCGTTTCGAAGCCTTGATCCACAATCATGCTAATCGCATGGTCGTGGGGCGGGATAATTGGTGTGCCGTAGGCATCATGAGAGTACCAGCTCCAAGCAGGGCATCGCGACAGGCCCGCGGCATCAATGCCGAGAAAGTAACTCGCACCCTTTATATTTTTGGCTGCAATCTCTGGTGAAATCTGTTGCACCTCTTGGGCAGGCTCGCCATCTTGCAACAGCACAAAGGCCCCCAAAAGTCGCCGTTGCGCGGCGCTCGGGGCGGCTTTTCGAACATAATGGCCGCCCGTCGCGCCTTTTTGCACCTGCGGGCCCATATCGCCAAATTGCGCGCGTGCAAACATATCGGTTCGTTTAGGCACCCGCGCAATATTCGGCTCATCCATATAAGTAGTGGGTGTCTCCACCCGTTTGAGCGTCTCAAATGGATGCGCCCCACTGACATAATCACGCCCCAAATAAGGATCATGATTGCTCCGGCAGGCACCACCATGCCGCCCCAAGACCCATTCCATACAGTTCAGGGCGGATTTTGGTTGCTTAGCGGCCAAAGGCTTATCAAAAGCCAAAGGCATATCGGTCGTCACAGCAGCCAAGCCAAAACGGCGGCCCAGCCAAGGATGAACTATCTGATCACCCTCGACCTGTGTTAAGCCCGCCTTTACTGCCAACCGCGAAAGCTCCACATCAGTAGTAGTGGCACTATGCGCACGCGCGCTAAAGCCTAAGACCCGAAGGTAGTTGGCCAGTACTGTTGCCGTCTCTGCACCCAAGATTGCAGCCCGTTCGGCCTGCCCGTCTTGCACCCAATCACAGCCAGCCTCATCACGCCTCGGGTCGCGGCGATAGTCTACTAAAAATACTAAAGCCCCAGTGTGATGCGTGATAGACTCTGGTTTTGCGGCCATACTTTCCTTGAGATCAGCCATGATAAGATCAATGCCCGCCGCTAAGGTTTTAGTCTGCCGGGTACTTAAGGCATATGCCAAACGTTTAACGTCTGGATTCAGGCGGGGAATTGCGAGGTGGTCATCTGTAGCCAATGCCGTAAGACCCACCATGGCTATGTCATTAAAATAGGCGAATGCCTTAAGATGATTGGATCGCTCTTGTAAATCTGTTGGGATGTCTGAGGCAACAGAGTTTGCGTTGCCATCCCGCACCGCATCCATCATGGCCTGAAATTCCGCCATAGCGGGTACAATACTGGCACTCCCAGCAGGGCGTTGAAAACTCAACATGGGCCAAGGAGCAATGGCGGACAAATCTGAGCACTTCGAGGCACGTTTCAAGCGCTCTGTTGGAAAGCGTCCCATATGGATGGGACGGTTGCGATCTGAAAATAGCTTACTCATGTGGCTTTTTGTCTTAGGCACTGGGTAATTTCCGCAAGAATGGAAACAGCAATTTCCGCCGGAGATTTACTGCCAATGGATAGTCCAACGGGACCTTGAATGCGGTCGAATTGTGCAGGAAGCACTCCCAATTCCAACATTGATGTACGACGTTTGGCATGTGTGCGCGTCGAACCCAATGCACCTATATAAAACGCCTCGGTAGCCAAAACAGCTTGCAGGGATGGCGTATCCATTTTCGGATCATGGGTTAATGTCACGAGAGCTGTACGATTGTCTATGATTAAGTCTGCTAAAGCATCCTCAGGCCAATCAACGATAAGCTCTTGGTTCAAAAACCTCTGCGGGCTAGCGAACGACTCACGTGGATCAATAATAGTAACATGATAGCCAGCCATTTGTGCCATGGGAGCCAGAAATTGAGCAATATGAACAGCGCCAATTAGCACCAATCGCAGTGGTGGGTTTTGAATATGCGTATAAATTTTCCGCTCAACACCACCCGAACCAGAAAATTCGTATGGATGGCTCTGAGGCGTGAGCACTGCTCGCTCCCAAGTATCTAAATTGACCCGTAGGCCTATAGCTTGACGTGCAGCATCCGCACGCTCCAAATTTTCCAACAAGGAAGGCGCAATGCCCTGACCTATACCCACTGGCTCAACCATGATCCTTATGGTACCGCCACAAGCCAATCCAACGGCGAAAGCGTCGGCATCATTCACACCGTACTCCAATAGCCTACAAGTACCATTAGCCAAGGTTTCCAAAGCTTCCAAAACCACAGCGCCCTCAACGCAGCCTCCAGAAACTGAGCCATGAAAAGATCCATCCTCACAAACAACCAATTGCGCACCCACTGGACGGGGCGACGAGCCCCATGTACCCAACACAGTCGCTAAAGCCACTTTTTGGCCCCCTTTGTGAAATGCAGCAGCCAAGCCGCCCATATGCTTTGAAACAATCATTTTAGCATTCCAATCAATCGTTTCTTGTGATCCGCATGCAAACCATTTTTCAAACTATCAGATAATTCTTGCAGACTGTCCAGATTATGACAGGCTACGAAGGACGATACATAGGGGAGCATGGCGCGAATGCCGGCCGCTTGTGGGGAAAACTGCCCCCACCGCAGTAGTGGATTGAGCCATATCAACTCACGAGTTTGTAGTGCCATCCGTGCCATTTCACTCTCCAGTTTTGCGATACCCTCACGCTCCAGCCCATCCGTAATCAGCAGCACTACTGAAGGGGTCGACAGTACACGTCGCGCCCAGTGCCTGTTGAAGTCTCCAAGACTACTGGCAATCCGAGTACCGCCTTCCCAGTCACGCACGTGGCTGCCAATGGCCCTTAGCGCTGCGTCTGGGTCTTTGATCGTCAGCAAGGGCGAGATATTGTGCAACCGTGTACCAAAAGTGAAACCATGCACCGTCGCCCATGATTGTCCCTGAACCTGCGCCACAGAATGCACAAAATGCATCATCATTCTGCTATAACTTGTCATTGAACCTGATATGTCGCAAAGTACCACAAGGTTAAGCCTTCGGGGTTTGGCGCGGCGTTTGGGAAGATGTATCATTTCACCGCCACTTCGGCGCGCACTTTGCAAAGCCCTACGACGATCAATTTGTACTGCATTTGCGGCCAAGCCATGCCGCCGTCCCGGTACTTTAGGTAAATTCAGTCCCATGGTTCGAATTGCGATTTCAGCCGCACAGATTTCGGCTGCAGTCATGGCATCAAAATCTTTCTCCGACAGTTTTTCCACGTCAGAATGCGAAAACTGCGCATCAATTTCTAATTGTTCTTGTTGTGGTGCACAGCGCGGCTTGCCCCCCCCAGAAGCCATTGCTTCAGCTGCTCGGGTTTGAGCAGGCTCCATCGAGCTATCCACTGGCGGTGCTGTTATCACGGGCAAAAGATTGGTAATCATATTTTCTAAAAATTCAGGGTCACGCCAAAACATGGCAAAAACCTGATCAAATACCAACAAATGATCAGCCCGAGAAACAATCATTGCACGTAGAGTGGTATGAAAATCTAGGCGATTAGTAAACCCCACCGCCGCGACCGCCCGCAGAGCTTCAAGGATTTGCGCGGTACCCACCGGCACCCCCGCCCGCCTCAAAGCGCGAGAAAAATAGACAATGTTATCCGGTAGTGTTCCGGCAGCTGAAGTCATTTCAGCGCCTGCATGTCCTGTTTTATCTGATCCAAAATGCGCGCCGCCGCACCACCAGTAATTTTGGCGATATCGTCTTGATATTTAAGTACCGCGCCTATCGTGTCGGTAATCACATCCGGCGACAGAGCTACAATATCCAGCGCAATAAGGCATTTGGCCCAGTCAAGCGTTTCCGCGAGTCCGGGGCGCTTGAACAGATCCTCTTCACGCAGCTTTTGTATAAAGGCAACTACCTCTAGGCTTAACGCCTGTTTGGCCTCCGGCACGCGGGCCGCCAAAATCTCCATCTCACGGTCAAAATCGGGATAATCCACCCAATGATACAAACACCGCCGCTTCAGGGCATCATGCACTTCACGGGTGCGGTTGGAAGTCAGGATTACGATAGGCGGGTCTTGCGCCTTGATAACACCAAGCTCAGGCACAGTGACTTGAAAATCTGAGAGGGCTTCCAACAGGAATGCCTCAAAAGGTGCATCTGAACGATCAATCTCATCAATCAACAGCACGGGTGGGCCGGAGGCATGCGGCTCAACCGCTTTCAGCAAGGCGCGTTTGATTAGATATTTTTCATTATAGATATCTGCCTCGCCTTCATTTCGCATAGCCAGCATTTGAGCCGCAAAATTCCATTCATAAACTGAAGTCGACGTGTCCAACCCTTCGTAGCATTGCAAACGTATCAGGTCTCTGCCCAATCCTTTAGCTATCACCTTGGCTAACTCAGTTTTACCAACGCCTGCTTCCCCTTCCAAAAAAATTGGCCGGTTGAGCGTAAGGGAGAGAAAGGTCAGCGTCGACAAAGCACGATCTGCCACATAGCCCTCAGAAGCGAGCAGAGCGGTGGTTGCGTCAATAGATTGCGGCAATTTGTTTCACGGTATCAATCCCCAAATAAGGAACACCAGCCCAAAATTTTGGAGCTGGTGTGAGATGTAAATAGGCAGGCTAGACCAAAGCGCGTTTGGCCATAACCTTAATAAGATTAGCGCGGTAAGCCGCAGTCCCATGTAAGTCGGACATAAGCCCATCCGCCGAGACCTCAATCGCTTCGATCGCTGTTGTGGACCAATCTGCAGATAGAGCCGCTTCTAATCCAGCGTGGCGGTAAACACCATTATCGCCCGCCCCAGTCACAGCAACGCACACATCACCGTCAACAGATTTGGCAATAAATACGCCCACCATTGCATAGCGGGACGCCGGGTTGGGAAATTTGCCATAACCGCCCACCGCTGGGGCCTGAAAGCTCACCGCAGTGATAATCTCATTATCAGCTAACGCCGTTGCAAACATACCTTGGAAGTAATCTTCAGCTTTGATTTCACGACTGTTGGTATGGATTGTAGCTCTCAAAGCCATTAAAGCGGCGGGATAATCAGCTGCAGGATCATTATTGGCTACAGAGCCACCGATGGTGCCACGATGGCGTACCGCAGGATCACCAATGTTAG
This sequence comes from uncultured Planktomarina sp., assembly GCA_905182535.1. Taxonomy (GTDB): domain Bacteria; phylum Pseudomonadota; class Alphaproteobacteria; order Rhodobacterales; family Rhodobacteraceae; genus Planktomarina; species Planktomarina arctica. The sequence goes on along the minus strand of CAJJBZ010000010.1, from coordinate 89,163 downwards.
CTGCCAATCCAGAGATTACAGGACAAACTTTAGCCAACTCTGTATCACCAGCCACTTCTGCATGCGTGGTCATGGCACCAATGGTTATCGTCTCACCACCATCTGCCTTCATTATACCCATTTTTTTGCGCTTGGTGATGGTCACACCGCGCAGGGCCTCGGCCCGGCTCAGATCGACTAGATCCGCAGGTGCTGCCAGTCTTTGCTTCATCGTGGGAATCAATGTCTGACCACCCGCCAAGATTTTGCCATCGTCTGATTTGGCTAAGAGTGCTGCCGCGTCTTGCGCCGTGGAAGCTTTATGAAAATTGGTCTCATACATCGTCCAAACTCCTTATTCAGCTGCTAATTTGATGCTTGCAGCCTGCAAAGCAGTCCAGACCGCAGCAGGGGTGGCAGGCATAGAAAGATTATTGTTGCCAATGGCATCTGTAATTGCATTGATTACAGCCGGTGGAGATCCAATGGCACCTGCTTCACCACAACCTTTCATGCCAAGGGGATTTCCTGGGCATGTGGTTGACGCGTGATGCACTGAATAATTTGGCAAGTCATCGGCCCGTGGCATTGTATAATCCATGTAGCTGGCCGACAATTGTTGGCCAGCGTCATCATAGACCACATTTTCCAGCATCGCTTGGCCAATTCCCTGAGCTATCCCACCATGCACTTGGCCTTCTACAATCATAGGATTAATTATGGTACCAAAATCATCAGATGCTACAAATTGGACAACTTCAGTCACACCGGTATCCGGATCCACCTCAACCTCACAGATATAACATCCCGCTGGGAAGGTGAAGTTAGTTGGATCGTAGAATGCAGTTTCTTTAAGGCCAGGCTCCATCCCATCAGGAATATTATGCGCGGTATAAGCCGCCAGACCTACTTCATGCCAAAGCATCTGCTTATCGGTACCAGCAACTTTCACAGCACCACCCTCAATCACTATGTCATCTTCACCAGCTTCCAGGACATGGGCCGCAATCTTTTTGACCTTAGCTTCGACCTTATCCATAGCTTTCACGATGGCAGACATGCCCACAGCCCCAGAACGGGATCCATAGGTGCCCATTCCAAATTGGACTTTATCAGTATCGCCATGCACAATTTTGATATTCTCAGTCGGAAGATCAAAGCGTTCAGCTACAATCTGAGCGAATGTGGTTTCATGACCTTGGCCGTGGCTGTGAGAACCAGTGAGAATTTCAATAGTGCCCACTGGATTAACGCGCACTTCGGCACTTTCCCATAGACCTACACCGGCGCCCAAGCTACCCACAGCCGCTGAAGGTGCGATGCCACAAGCTTCAATATAGTTGGAATAGCCGAGGCCACGAAGCTTACCACGGCCCAGCGCCTCAGCTTTGCGGGCTCTAAATCCGGCTACGTCAGCCGCCTTTTGCGCTTGCTTTTGGTTGGTTGCAAAGTCACCGCTATCATAAGCCATAATCACTGGGGTTTGATGAGGAAAGGAAGTTACGAAATTTTTAGCACGAAGTTCAGCGGGATCGACTCCCATTTCACGCGCAGCAGTTTCCATAATCCGTTCAATTACATAGCACGCTTCAGGACGACCAGCACCACGGTATGCATCAACCGGCACTGTATTAGTATAAACGGCCTGCACATCACAATAGATATTGGCTATGTTATACTGACCCGAGAGTAGTGTCCCGTAGAGATAGGTTGGTACTGCCGAACTGAACAGCGACATATAGGCGCCGAGGTTAGCCTTAGTGTTGACCTTCAAACCTACAATCATACCATCTCCATCAAAACCTATTTTGGCAGTTGATACGTGGTCGCGGCCATGGGCATCAGTCAAAAAAGCTTCAGTGCGATCAGAGGTCCATTTAACTGAACGCCCAGATTTCATAGCAGCCCATAGGCAAGCAATTTCTTCAGGATAAATGTAGATTTTTGATCCGAATCCACCACCTACGTCCGGCGCTATCACCCTCAACTTATGCTCCGGAGCTACGTTATAAAACGCAGAGAGCACCAAACGCGCTACATGGGGATTTTGGCTGGTTGTATAGAGTGTATAATGGTCTTCAGCATCGTTAAATGTGGCAATCGCAGATCTAGGTTCCATTGGATTTGGCGCCAAGCGATTGTTGGTGATGTCCATTTCCGTCACATGAGCCGCAGCAGCTAAAGCAGCGTCGGTTGGGGCCAAATCACCTATTTCCCAATCAAAAATCAAATTACCGGGCGCATTCTCATGCAGTTGCGGCGCACCGCCCGCTAGGGCCTGCAGCGACCCCACTACCACAGGCAGCTCCTCATAGGTAACGACGACTGCTTCAGCTGCTAATTTAGCCAGTGACTTTGTATCGGCCACAACTATGGCCACGGCATCTCCAACATAGCGCACTTTTTCAGTAGCCAAAGCCGACCATGCGCCCATATTCATCGGGCTGCCATCTTTGGATGCAACCGCCCAGCCACAAATAATGTTGCCAATGCCGTCGCCGGTCAATTGGGCGCCGTTGAGAACTGTTTCAACACCTTCCATTTTCATGGCCGCAGTGGTGTCGATCGACACGATACGCGCATGGGCATGCGGGCTGCGCACAAAGGCGGCATAGGCCTGATTATCCTCTACAATATCGTCGGTATACCGACCTTTTCCAGTGATGAATCTTTTGTCTTCCTTGCGTAAGACGCGGGCTCCAATTCCTTCAGACATATTCATTCCCCCCTATACAGTCGTCATCTTGGACGCACCGTCCGCGATGGATTTCACAATATTGTGGTAGCCAGTGCAGCGGCAAATATTACCCTCCAAATGCACACGAATGGCGTCCTCAGTGAGTTCTTTGCCCTGCGTATGATATCGTGTCACCATATCTGTGGCGGTCATAATCATGCCTGGAGTGCAAAACCCACATTGCAGGCCGTGGTTTTCTTTGAACGCCACTTGCATCGGATGCAGGTCATCTTTCGATTTTGCCAAACCTTCCACTGTAGTGACTGCTAGACCCTCTGCGCTAGCAGCCAACATGGTGCAAGATTTCGTCGCTTGACCGTCCACGTGCACCACACATGCACCGCATTGGCTGGTGTCACAGCCCACATGGGTACCAGTCAGTCTCAGGTGATCTCGAATATATTCAACAAGCAGGGTGTTGTCAGACACCTCACGGGATACAGATTTCCCGTTTACAGTCATCGCAATTTTCATTCTTTCTCTCCCTAGCCATATTATTTTTTGAAAATATGTAAAATTCTTTTCCAAAATCCAATTTTTTGCATTGGTACTTCAGCCACTGTTAAGTTGGCCCCTTCCACTTCGCTCTGAAACGTCTCAAAAAACTGATTTGCCATTTGACTGACAAAACTGTCGATGATGCGAGAGCCTAGCTGTGCTAACTTTCCACCAATTTGCGCCTTTACCGCATAACTTAATTTTGTTCCTAATTCATCGGCCTCAAGAGTTACATCCGCACCCCCTCGGGCAAACCCGGCAACGCCGCCTTCACCCTTACCACTAATGCGCAGACTATATGGGGCATTGAGCTCACTTAAATGCACGGTTCCCTTGAACTTAGCTTTCACGGGGCCAACCTTTTGAACAACAGTAGCCTCGAAACCACCCTCGACGTCGCCCGTAAGGCTCTGGCACCCTGGCACGCACTTCCTCAGTATCTCTGGGTCAAGCAGGTTTGCCCAAACTTTTTCAGGTGATGCAACTATAATGCGGTCGTCTTCAAAATCCAAATATAATGCCTCCCAGGCACGTCAATCACGCATAGGCCAACAGCATTTACTTGAAAACCTTACTTTAGCTTAGGTTATAATTTTTACTATGCAAGCTATGATTTCTATTCAATCTATAGCAGAAATTCTTTAATTAATTTTTTCGTTTGAAAAAATGCAGCAGCAAAATCAAATAGAGCTCAGTAATTTACACACTAAACTGAGCCGAGACCGTTAAGATCACACAGCTCCAAATATAATGCTGAGTGATCGAGCTTTGCGCCATTAAGATCGCTGACTAAGCGCTGAAAGCGATCGCGGGTATTGATCAGAGTTGGTAAGCTTAGCCCAAAGCTTTCAGCCTCTGCCAAAGCATTATTAAGGTCCTTTAGCTGTAATTCACACAACCCACCAGGAGTGAAGTCTCCAGTCGTCATGCGTGCACCGTGTTGCTGCAAAATTGTACTGTCTGCAAAGCCACCCTTCAAGGCCAGCCCGCACCGCAGCCGGATCCGCACCACCGTTTTGCAGCATCAACATCGCTTCGGCTACCGCAGCAATGGTGATACCAACAATGGCTTGGTTGGCCAATTTCGCCAATTGCCCTGCTCCCACCGGACCCACATGCACCGGTCGCGTCAAAGACACTGCACACATCTTCAAAAATTACCAGATCGCCACCTGCCATGATAGCAAGGTTTGCCTCTTCAGCACCTTTAGTACCTCCAGACACCGGAGCATCTACATAGCCGACATTCAACTGCGCCAGATTGGCTGCAGACGCACGCGCCTCCTCCGGTTTAATCGAGCCCATTTCGACCCAAATAGCGCCAGCTTTCAAAGAGGCGCGCACATCAGGGTCAGACTGCACCATGACTCCAGTAGGACCATCAGACAACATCGAGATCACGATATCTGCTTGTGCTACGGCACCTGCTGCACTTTGGGCGACTGTTGCTCCAAAGTGGGCCAAATGCTTGGCCTTATTAGCTGTACGATTCCACACGGTCGTATCCACACCAGCCTGGCAAAGGTTTCGGGCCATCGGCGCTCCCATCAAACCCGTGCCTAATAGGGCAATTTTTTGCACTGACATTGATCTTAAAACCTTTTTTAGACGCAAAGATTGCGGTTTACTAAAATATATTTTGGTTGTGAAATAGACAAATTGCAACACATCAATTCCGCAAAGCAACAGCGATGGTCTTATCTATAACTCATCCTTAAATGAGCTTAGACAAGGCTGGAGATAGGTTCCCAAGCTAAAAATATAGTTTAAATCACGAACATACGGCCTCTCCATGACGATATGGGTCAGCTTTACGATATATTGAAGGATGGAAAGATGGAAAGACTAGCCGGAAAACGCGCCTTAGTCACCGCCGCAGGGCAAGGCATTGGCCGCGCCACAGCCTTAGCAATGGCCGCTGAAGGCGCACATGTTTTTGCTACCGACGTCAACCCTGACACGCTGGCTGAGTTAAAAAGCGCCAGCAGCGGCATGCTTGAGGTAAATGTTTTAGATGTTTTGGACGAGAGCTCTGTAACCGAGGGTGTGGCGCACGCTAATCCAGATATATTGTTCAATGGTGTAGGGTTCGTGCATCATGGCAGTATCTTGGAAGCAATCGACGCAGATTGGGAATTTGCCTTAAACCTCAACGTCCGCTCGATGTTGCGCACAATTCAAGCGGCTCTGCCTGGAATGTTGCAGCGTGGTACTGGTTCGATAATCAATATGTCTTCCGCTTGCTCATCGGTCATTGGCGCGCCAAATAGGTTCATTTACGGAACCACAAAGGCCGCAGTGATTGGGCTGACAAAATCCGTGGCCATTGATTACATAAGCCAAGGTATTCGCTGCAATGCCATTTGCCCCGGCACAGTGGAGAGCCCATCCCTTCACGAGCGGTTGCGCGCCACTGGTGATGAAGTGCAAGCCATGAAAGACTTCACCGCCCGCCAACCGATGGGGCGTATTGGAACCGCCGAGGAAATTGCTGCTCTTGCGGTTTATTTAGGATCAGACGAAAGTGCATTCACTACTGCCACAACTCAAGTCATAGACGGTGGCTGGTCGAACTAATCGATGCGAACAAACCATTAGAACTTTACGAGTATTTATGCCAATAAAACGTAAAAAAAATTTAAGAAGCCAACAATGGTTTAATAATCCAAAAGATCCAGAAATGACTGCTCTTTATTTAGAGCGATATCTTAACTATGGTCTTACTAGAAAAGAATTACAGTCTGGTAACCCAATTATCGGAATTGCACAGACGGGCAGTGATTTGTCACCGTGCAATCGCCACCACATTGAACTTACGAAACGGTGACGGATGGGTGATTAGCAGCGGGTGGAACAGTGATTGAGATCCCCGTGCATCCCATTCAGGAAACTGGCAAGCGTCCAACTGCGATGCTTAGACCGAAATCTTGCATATTTAGTCTTGGTGGAGACCCTATTTGGCTACCCAATTGACGGAGTTGTGCTAAACATTGGCTGTGACAAAACCACACCTGCGCTACTGATGGCTGCGGCCACGGTTAACATCCCCGCGATAGCTCTATCGGTGGGACCGATGCTAAACGGCTGGTTCCGTGGCAAACGCTCCGGATCAGGCAGCATCGTTTGGAAAGCCCGCGAAATGCTTGCTGCCGGTGAGATTGACGACGACGGATTTATGGAGATGGTGACCTCCTCGGCACCTTCGGTTGGGTATTGCAACACCATGGGCACAGCAACCACTATGAACTCTTTAGCTGAAGGGTTGGGCATGCAGTTACCAGGTGCGGCTGCAATTCCTGCACCTTACCGTGAACGAGGGCAAATCAGTTATGAAACCGGCTTGCGCATTGTGGATATGGTGCATGAAGATCTACGCCCAGACGCCATTATGACGCGCGAAGCTTTTGAAAATGCTATTGTGATCAACTCCGCTATTGGTGGCTCAACCAATGCGCCAATTCACCTGAACGGGATCGCCAAACATTTAGGCGTAGCTTTAAATAATGACGACTGGCAGGGCCTTGGCCATAACGTACCTTTACTAGTTAATTTGCAGCCAGCTGGCGAATATCTCGGCGAAGATTACCATAGAGGCGGGCGGCGTGCCTGCAGTGATAGGGGAATTACTGGCAGCTGATTTGCTGCCTCACCCGAATGCGCAGACAGTCAATGGAAAGACAATCTTAGAGAACTGTGGTCATCTAAGAAGTGAAAACAGTGATGTGATCAAACAAGTGAACGCGCCACTGGTACAATCGGCTGGGTTTATAAACCTTAAGGGCAATTTATTTGATAGTGCAATCATGAAAACATCGGTGATTTCACCAGAATTTCGTTCGCGCTATTTGTCCAACCCCGATAGCCCTAACGCTTTTGAAGGGCGCGCTGTTGTATTTGATGGTCCAGAGGATTTTCACCATACTATTGACGACCAAAGCCTGATGATTGATGCTAATTGCGTATTGATTATGCGAGGCGCAGGGCCAATTGGCTATCCTGGCGGGGCCGAAGTGGTGAACATGCGTCCACCCTCCTATCTAATCACCCAAGGCATCACTTCCCTACCCTGTTTAGGTGATGGACGACAGTCAGGTACGTCTGGCTCTCCTTCCATTCTCAACGCCTCCCCAGAGGCTGCAGACGGTGGTGGCTTAGGCTTAGTCCAGACAGGCGACACAATTAGGATTGATTTGAACGCTTGCACTGCAGACATGTTGGTGGATCCAGCTGAATTGGAACGTAGGAAGGCGGTCCTCGGCCCTCGCCCATTTACCCCCGACAGCCAAACACCTTGGCAAGAACTGTTTCGTGAAAAAGTTCAACCCTTTTCCGAAGGTATGACCCTCGAAGGTGCCCATAAATATCAGGATATCGCCCGTAAACATACGCCACGTGACAATCACTAGGAGCATGACATGAAATTGGTTCGCTACGGCAATGAGGGCGCAGAACGCCCTGGTTTGATAGATACGGATGGCGCCTTGCGTGATCTTTCTGCGCATATTGAAGATATTGACGGGCGCATGCTCGATGATGCGTCGCTGGATAGTCTACGCGCTATAGACACATCGTCCATGCCAAGGGTCGAAGGTACGCCGCGCTTCGCACCTATTGTGGGCAATATTGGAAAGTATCTTTGCATAGGTCTAAATTATTCAGATCATGCTGCAGAAACTGGAGCTGCGATCCCGGAGCATCCAATCCTATTTTTCAAAGCCAATTCAGCCATCGTTGGAGCCAATGATGATGTGATCATGCCCCGCGGCTCCACCCATACGGATTGGGAGGTTGAGCTGGGCGTGGTCATCGGCACCACTGCTAAATATGTCTCTGAACAGGACGCCCTGTCGCATGTGGCGGGCTACTGCATCGTAAATGACGTTTCTGAGCGGCATTTTCAAACTCAATTAACCGGCCAGTGGACCAAGGGCAAAAGCTGCGACACCTTTGGCCCGACCGGACCTTTTTTGGTAACCCGCGACGAGGTTCCAGATCCACAGGCCCTTGATATGTCACTGGATGTCAACGGTAAGCGCATGCAAACTGGTAATACGTCCACAATGATCTTCACCGTGGCCCAAATCATTAGCCATCTGTCACAACTGATGACATTGCACCCCGGTGATATTATCACCACAGGGACCCCACCAGGCGTCGGTATGGGAATTAAGCCTGACCCTATTTATCTACAGAACGGTGACGTGATGGAGTTGCGAATTACCGGCCTCGGCAAACAACGCCAACGTGTGGGGCAAGACACTTAAATCATAATATCTGATTTTTGGCGCGGAACATACCAATTTCCAACGAAACCTACAATTTGAAAGTCCCAGCATGGCTAACCTTCTACGCAAACCCATAGCCCTCACCGGAAAGTGTCACGATATCAATGTCGATAGCGCAAATTGGGGTTACGTGGGATTCGGTCTGTATAAGTTGCAGCCTGGCGACAGCGTACAAGAGGCCACGGGCGACCGAGAGGTCATCTTGGTGCTGGTAGAAGGCAAAGCCCAAATAACAGCCGACGGTCAAGACTTTGGAGAAATGGGCGAACGCATGTCAGTGTTCGATCGCTTACCCCCCCATTGTCTCTATGTGCCCAATGATAAAAGCTGGCAAGCCATAGCCACCACTGTTTGTACTTTGGCGGTCTGCACCGCACCGGGCAAAAGCGGCCACAGAGTGCAACGTTTAGGGCCTGAGGGAATTACCCTAACCCCACGTGGAAAGGGACAAAATACGCGTTTTATCAACAATATTGCCATGGAAGACCGCGACGTGGCCGACAGCCTGCTGGTTACCGAGGTCTTCACTCCTGCAGGTAATTGGTCCAGTTATCCCAGCCACCGACATGACGAAGATATTTACCCTGATATGACCTACCTCGAGGAAACCTATTACCACCGCCTCAACCCTGCACAAGGCTTTGCAGTCCAGCGGGTCTATACCGAGGATGGGTCTCTAGATAAAACCATGTCTGCGGCTGATGGTGATGTGATCTTGGTGCCCAAGGGCCACCACCCGTGCGCGGCCCCTTATGGTTATGAACTCTATTACCTAAACGTTATGGCCGGGCCCCTGCGTAAGTGGCGTTTCAAAAACGACCCGGCCCATGATTGGATTGCTAAGCGTGACGCAGATACTCTACCACCAGCCTAAGCCATGTACTATCGTGCAATAATCTGAATTTTTTTTACTAAATAAGCAAGTAAGAGAGAGGGCTACAGCCTCACGTTCTAATAATCCCATCTTGTCAGACTTGGCCAAATAATAATAGATATCTCCTACACCCAAAATTTTGACCCTACTTTTGACACTAAATTTGGAGCTGCATGTATTGCCACCGCAGATGCCTTGGGCAATCTAGGCCTAGATAAAAATTACCCGTTGCTTTTGTCAGCTGGAACACACTCTCATTTCATAAACTGTTATCTATTACACATGTCGCCGAAAATGATTATGCAGGCTTCGTTCGGTCCACTTTGCCGTACCGTTAGAAGGCTGTGCCAAACTATATGGTCACAAAATTAAAAATCTATTAAGTAAAATTAGTTCCAGCCAAAGACTTTATTATAAAAAAAGACCGCACTCACAGTTGAATGCAGCCTTTTTAAAAAAATTATATGGTTAACCCACAAGCTCAAGACCAGAAAAGAAATATGCTATTTCCAAGGCAGCAGTTTCTGGAGCGTCAGATCCGTGCACTGAATTTTCACCCATCGATTCTGCAAAGTCAGCGCGGATAGTACCGGCTGCTGCATCTGCTGGATTAGTGGCCCCCATAACTTCACGATTTTTAGCAATAGCGCCTTCACCTTCAAGGACCTGTGCAACGATCGGAGCAGAGGCCATGAATTCGCATAATTCTCCATAAAATGGACGTTCTTTATGCACGGCATAGAATTCACCAGCTTGTTCCGTAGTTAGGTGGATCCGCTTTTGAGCAACAATACGCAGGCCAGCGTCTTCAAATTTAGCATTAATCTTGCCTGTCAAGTTGCGGCGCGTTGCATCTGGTTTAATGATTGAGAATGTGCGTTCCAAAGCCATTGGGGTCGTCCTTTTTATATTTTGTTATCATGTCTAATTGTCTGGACGCGCGTTAGCATGGCACAGGATCGATGAAAAGGTACGATTGACGCCCAGCCAAAGCTAGGCCATGGGTGCGGCATGTTAAAAATCCAAGATATCACCTATGCCATCGACGGTCGGCGTTTATTTGAAAACGCCAGCGCCACCATTCCAACCGGACATAAAGTTGGCTTTGTGGGTCCCAACGGGACCGGCAAAACTACGCTTTTTCGTATCATTCGCGGCGAACTTGCCTTGGAAGGTGGAGAAATTGAGTTGCCGCGTCGTGCAAAGATTGGCGGCGTCGCGCAAGAAGCGCCCGCGAATGATCTCTCCCTGCTAGAAACTGTATTGGCCGCTGACATCGAGCGGGCCACACTTTTGGCCGATACCAGTCAAGAACCCAACCGAATCGCCGAAGTGCAAACGCGCCTTGCGGATATCGACGCTTGGTCTGCCGAAGGCCGTGCCTCGGCAATATTAAAAGGTCTCGGCTTTGATGAAGCCGCGCAAAAGCGCCCCTGCGCTGATTTCTCTGGTGGTTGGCGGATGCGAGTAGCGTTGGCGGCAGTCTTATTCTCAGCCCCTGATATTCTGCTGCTCGATGAACCCACCAACTATCTCGATTTGGAAGGTACCATCTGGTTAGAATCCTTCCTTGCGCGCTACCCCCATACGGTTGTGGTAATTAGCCATGACCGCGACCTGCTCAACCGGGCCGTCGGTGGCATCTTGCACCTCGAGAATAAGCAGTTGACCTTTTACCAGGGCAACTACGACACCTTCGCCAAAACTCGCGCTGCGAAACGCGCAGTGCAGGCTGCGGCTGCAAAAAAGCAAACAGCTCAGCGCGATCACTTGCAAAGCTTCGTAGATCGCTTCAAAGCTAAAGCCTCCAAGGCCAAACAGGCGCAATCGCGGGTAAAAGCACTTGAACGTATGGAGCTGATAACACCACCGGAAGAAGTGGCAAAGCGCGTCTTCACTTTCCCACAGCCCGAAGAACTGTCACCACCTATCGTGGCAATAGAAAACGGCGCTGTGGGCTATGGTGGACCAGATATTCTTTCGCAGCTTGAACTGCGCATCGACCAAGATGACCGCATAGCACTTTTGGGTAAAAATGGAGAGGGGAAGTCAACCCTTGCAAAATTAATTTCAGATCGGTTGAAAACCTCCTCAGGCCGTCTTGTTACCCATAATAAGTTACGCATCGGTTATTTTGCGCAGCATCAGGTCGATGAGCTGCAATTAGACGAAACTCCATTGCAACACCTGCAGTCAGAGCGCCCAGACCATAGTCCTGCCCGCCTGCGTGCCATGCTTGCAGGTTTTGGCTTGGGTCCAGATCAAGTGGACACTGTGGTGGGCCGCCTCTCTGGTGGCCAAAAAGCTCGCCTATCTCACGTGCTGTGCATTTCGGAGCCAAGGTGTTGATCTTGGACGAGCCAACCAACCACCTCGACATCGAAAGCCGCGAAGCGCTGGTCCAAGCGTTGACTACCTATTCTGGCGCAGTTATTCTGGTGAGCCATGACATGCACCTACTATCATTAGTCGCTGATCGGCTTTGGTTGGTCTCAGATGGTCGTGTTACCCCGTTCGAACAGGATTTGAGCGCCTATCGTGATTTCTTACTGGGCGGACCTGCCCAGAAAAAATCATCCGAAAAGCCAAAGGCCAAAAAATTTGGTCGTGAGCACCTGATCGCTGCACGTAACGATGTGCGACGAAGTGAAGAGCGGATCGATAAGATCACCCTGATGCACAGTAAACTTCAAGAAAAACTTGCAGATCCTAAGCTTTATGAAGATCATAATGCGGTAGATCTCGCCGTTTGGCAGAAAAAATTCCACGAAATCGAGACCGCTCTCCTCCGAGCTGAAAAGCTTTGGCTTACTGCCAGCAACACAGTAGAGAAGCTCGAGAAGGTATAATTTTATGGATTTTGCAATCCTATTTACCGCCTCTGCAACATTATTTGTGGTGATTGATCCGATTGGCTTAGCACCTGTATTCGTAGCATTAACCCAAGGTATGGCACCCAAAAAGCGCAAAGCCATCGCCCTGCGGGCTTGCGTCATCGCCTTTGTTATTCTCTCGTTGTTTGGATTGATGGGTGAGTCTGTTTTAAGCTTTGCGGGCATCTCCATGCCTGCCTTCCAAATTGCGGGCGGGATTTTACTATTTATTACGGCTTTTGAAATGTTATTTGAACTGCGTGGCAAACGCCGCAGTGACAAGGGGGAAGAGAGCGAAGAGGATGATCGTGATCCATCAGTTTTCCCTCTAAGTATCCCGTTAATTGCTGGTCCAGGCGCGATTACCTCAATGATTCTGCTGACTAATGACGTGCAAAACAATATCTGGCAATTAACCGGCGTATTTTGCGCGATGTTTATTGTTGTTTTTACGGTTATGGTGCTGTTCATGATGGCTGCATTAATAGAGAAAATTCTAGGAAAAACTGGTATTTTAGTAGTTAGCCGTGTTTTGGGAATGCTTTTGGCCGCCCTTGCAGTACAATTTATTTTGAATGGGCTCACAGGCTTTGGGATTGCAATTGGCTGATCTAACAACAACCTAGGCTTTTGGGGAGACCTGCTATGGCTGACACACTTGCAAGCGTTGGATATTTGACCATTTTACTGATTGCAATAGGTGGCTGGTTTATGGCCAGTAATCGTCCCTCTATTGGAAAGTCGCTTCAAATAGCTTTAGTTTGGGGCATGATTTTTATGGCAGCTATGGCAATCTACGGCATGTGGAGCGACATTACACGTAGCTATGTTGCCCAAGTTACGAGCGAAGACGAAGCAATTACCCTGCCGCGTGCTCGCGATGGCCACTACTATGCGACAGTCAAAATTAATGGGGTTAATATCAACTTTTTGGTCGACACAGGCGCTACTGATCTGGTGCTTAGCAGAGCGGATGCAGACAAAATAGGGCTTAATGTGGCGGAACTTCCTTTTCTGGGCAGCGCTTATACTGCTAATGGCACCGTCCCCATAGCATACACCCTCCTTAGAGAAGTGCGCCTCGGGCCACATCTCGACCGCAGCGTCTCGGCTTCAATCAACGGTGGAGAAATGGATAAAAGCCTTCTGGGTATGAGCTATTTAGGGAAATATGACCGTATTGAAATATTGAATGATAGGTTGGTGTTGCATAGGTAGTGCCATTTTGTACTCTATCCTATAACGCAGCTTTTTGAGCCTGAAGCTCCCAAATACCCTGAGCTTGGCTCCAGTATTTGGCGGCAAGTCCAGCTCGAGTTAGAGATTTCCATTGGTTGCGTGCAGTTTGCATATCGCTTCTATTTTCGTCTTGAAACACAACGCAAACACGTTTGGCTTTCTCTGCTTCTTGGGCAGAAACATCAGCCCCATCGATACAGATCAGGCAGTCATGCGGATACGATTGCCCCGCAATGGTCAGCAGGATCGGTTGATCTGCCTCTCCAGCGTCGCCTGCCAGCCCGTGTGGTACAAAGGTGTCGGAGGGTCCTTGCCAAAGCTTATCATTAAGCGACGCCATCGCTTGGGTATCGTGGCCCCGGATCACCACCCGCCAGCTGTTTGACAGGCATTTAGCAAGCAAAGGAAGCAACGCTTGGTCAACAGTTTGGCGGGTCAAGTGGTAGAAATAGGCTTCACCCACTAGCTGCTTCCTCTTTTATCTCATAATGATCCGCGATCATTCGGTTCAAAGCGCGCACGCCCCAGCCCGTGGCCCCTTTTGGCGAGAACGCGCTTTCCGAAGCAATAGACGCCACGCCAGCAATGTCGAGATGAGCCCAAGGCATATCTTCTTTGACAAAGCGTTGCAAAAACTGACCCGCTGTAATGGAACCCGCAGCCCGAGAGCCGACGTTCTTCACATCTGCGATCCGTGACTTTAGCAATTTATCGTAGGCAGGTGCCAAAGGCATGCGCCATGCGCCTTCACCCTCTGCGGTAGCCGCATCAATAAACTGTTTGCACAGCCTATCATTGTTGGAAAATACACCCGCCATTTCATGACCCAAGCCTACGATAATGGCTCCTGTTAAGGTTGCGAGATTTATCATGCCGGTGGGAGCAAAACGTTCTTGAGTATACCAAAGAATATCAGCCAAAACGAGACGTCCTTCGGCGTCTGTATTTATCACCTCCACCGTATCACCCTTCATGGATTTAATAACATCACCGGGACGGACCGCATTACCTGACGGCATGTTCTCCACCAAACCCACTACACCTACAACATTAGCTTTCGCCTTGCGCAAAGCCAAAGCTTTCATAGCACCAGCCACGACACCAGCACCGCCCATATCCATGGTCATATCTTCCATACCACCAGCGGGTTTCAGCGATATTCCACCAGTGTCAAACACCACGCCCTTACCCACAAGCGCAAAGGGCGCTTCATCGCCACCACCGTTCCATTGCATCACAACCACTTTTGACGGGCTGTCAGAGCCTTGGCCCACGCAAAGCAGCGTGCGCATACCCAGTTTTTTCAACGCAGGTTCGTCCAAAACTTCAACCGTGATGCCCAATTTAGACAGCGCAGAGAGTTGTTTGGCGAATGTGGTAGTGGTCAAGACATTGGCTGGGGCATTGATTAGATCACGGGTGAAAAATACACCATCGACCATAGCCATTTTAGTATCAATCTCTGCTGCTTGGCTGGCAATATTATCTACCATTACCCTTACATCCAATGGCTTTGGGTCAGTGTTAGTTTTTTGATCGAGGTATTCATAGTTGCGCATGGCCATACCTTCGACAAGGTCTACGATACGCCCAAATTTACCACCCACCAGTAAGATTTTTTCGCAGGTTAATGCTTTTGTAATTTTTACGCCACAACTGCGCGCTTGTGCTACGGTGGCATTACTATTTATTTTAGCTATCATCACAGATTTTGCATATAAATCAGTTGGGTAAGACAAAGACAAAGTATTACCTAGCAACAGGTTTTTAAATTCCTCAGAACATAAAAACCGTTCCAGAGCGCCTTTTGTAACTTTATTGATCCAGCTCGAAACCGCATCTAATTTCTGATCGTCCGACACCAAAATTACAATTTGCCCAGTACACTCTAGTAGTGCGTCAAAATCCGTTTTTATAACAGAAAATTTTGGTAACGGTGTCATATAAATTCCTTTTCAAAAGTTGTTAGTAAGAGCCTAGCCTTTGTATCCCATATTGACCAGATTCATGTTTCTGTTTTGCTAAAATTACTTTAGCAGGGTCATAGGGGTCATCAAGGGGGGGAATGGTGCGTATCAACACATATATCCTTAAGCAACTACTAACGCTGTTTGGCTTTTTTGCTTTGGTCCTGGTGTTGATCTATTGGATCAACCGCGCAGTGCGTCTATTCGACCGCTTAATCGCAGATGGTCAATCGGCCATAGTATTCTTGGAATTTACCTCTCTTACCCTGCCGTGGATGATATCAGTAATCGCCCCAATCGCCGGCTTTGCCGCTGTAGTTTATGTAGTCCATAGGCTGGCGTCGGACAGCGAATTGGTAGTGTTGCAAACCACGGGCCTATCAGCACGCGACGTTGCCAAACCGGTGTGGATTTTTGCAGTCAGTTTGGCAACCTTGATTATGATTTTAAGCAATGTTTTAGTGCCCATAAGCCAATCAAAGTTGCACCAGCGGCAATTGGAAGTAGCAGAAAACATGACCAGTCGGTTACTCACAGAGGGCACTTTTTTAAGCCCAAGCAATAACATAACATTTTATTTGCGCCAAATCACTGCAGAGGGTGAACTAGAGGGGGTGTTTCTCAATGACACATCTAATCCCACTAAAAACTTAACCTATTCCGCCGCAAAAGCCTTTTTGGTGCGCTCCGATGTTGGACCCCGTTTAGTGCTGATCGATGGGCTAATTCAAAACCTTGATCTTTTTACCGACAGGCTGACCGTGACAAAATTCAATGATTTTGTCATTAATATTGGGCAGATTATCAGTCACCCTCTGCAACAGTTAAGAATATCGATCATTTTACCAGTTTCGAAATCCTTAATCAAATAATGCGAGGTGCCACTCCAGGCAGCACCACACAACTCGAAGCCATATTCACTTTGCATCAACGCGTCGCAGGGCCTTTAATGAGTATTTTTGCTGTGTTGATTGGCTATGCGGTCTTAGTCACTTCCAGCTTCAGTAGATTTGGCCTCTGGCGTTCAGTTCTGACCGCCGTGGTATTCTTGATAATATTGAGGTTTATGGAGGGGCTCTGCCTAGATTACGCCCGTCGTTCGACAGGTGTAATTTGGGTTATGTACTTACCATTAATTTTTGGTTTTTTGTCCACTTATATTTTAATTCTACGTTCTGACCGACCGTGGGCTAAATCAGTGAAACAGCGCCATGATTCTCCACCTCTATTTTGCCCGCCGGTTCGTAATAGCTTTTTTGTCAGTAACAGGAGCTTTTTCAGTTTTAGTTATTTTCCTTGATTTCATCGAACAACTTAGACGATTTCGGGGAAAAGATGTAGCTTTAAGCGAAATAATGCATTTAGTAGCACTCAATATCCCAGCAACTCTGTACCAAATGTTGCCTTTGATCATGGTGTTATGCAGCGTTATGTTATTTTTGAACCTCGCAGGGAGCAGCGAGTTGATAGTGGTTCGCGCAGCTGGGCGCTCTGCGCTGCGCTCACTCATCGGCCCCCTACTGGCTGCGCTGGCCATTGGCCTCTTTGCGGTTTCGATACTAAACCCCGTGATTGCGTCAACCCAAAAGAAATATGAAACAATGTTTTCCAGCTTTTATACTAAAAAGGTGAGCGCTGTGGCACTATCGGCCAATGGCCTTTGGTTGCGACAAGGCAATGATCAGGTGCAAACCGTGATCCACGCCCAACGTGCCAATCTTGACGGTACCAAGCTTTACAACGTAGCACTTTATGAGTTTGATCTGTCCGGTAAGGCCACGAGACGGGTAGCTGCATATACGGCGACTCTGGAAGAGGGGCATTGGAATTTGTTGAACGTTAAAGAATGGCCATTGCACCTCGGCGGAAATGCAGAGGCCGATGCAGATCAAATGCGCCACTATAAAATTCCGACAGAGTTAACCAAGGAGCATATCCATAATAGCTTTGGTAGCCCGGCTTCAATTCCAATTTGGAAACTACCTGCCCTTATAAAACGGTTGGAAAAAGCGGGCTTTTCAGCCCGGCGTCATACCGTTTGGTTTCATATGGAATTGGCATTGCCTCTATTTTTGGCATCTATTGTCATGATCGGTGCAGGCTTTACCATGCGACAAGGGCAGAGAAACCGTGCTGGCCTCCGAGTTTTGTTAGCGATAATGTTCGGATTTAGTCTGTATTTTCTACGGAATTTTGCACAAATCCTTGGTGAGAACGGTCAATTGCCGGAGATCTGGGCCGCCTGGATTCCGCCAATCGCAGCCATAGGCTTATCGCTTGCATTTCTTTTACACACAGAGGACGGTTGAATGCGCTTGTTCCTAAGTGTCATATTCCTAGCGTTAAGTAGTGTCACAATATCCGCGCAACAGTTGACCAATTTGATCGCAGATCAGATAGAAATCAACTCGGATGGCGTTTTAGTGGCCAGTGGATCAGTCACAGTATGGCAGGGCGACACTAAGATCACAGCCAATAAAATCTCCTACGAGGGCACGATAAATTCTTTGGAAATAACAGGGCCAATACGTCTAACCGATGGCACCGGAACAGTGATTTTGGCAGATCAAGCCGCTCTGTCACAGGATTTGAGCCAAGGTTTAATCAAAAGTGCGCGTATTATTCTCAACAAACAAGTCCAAATTGCCGCTGCCCAAATATCACGCGTAAACAGTAGATATACTCAGGCCTACAAAGTGGCTGCAACCTCGTGCTATGTGTGCGCAGGCAAAACCCCACTGTGGCAAATCAGAGCCCAGCGTATCGTACACGATAAATTGGAGAAGCAACTACATTTTGACAACGCACAACTGCGTATTATGGATTTACCAGTACTCTTTTTTCCCTATTTGCGCCTACCCGACCCCTCATTAAAGAGGGCTTCAGGTTTCTTAGTACCGCAACTCACGACATCCACCACCGTAGGCACAGCCATAAGAACTCCTTATTTTTTCAAACTAGGAGATCATAAAGATTTCACCCTGACACCGATTTTATCGTCTAGGACAAACACACTAGGATTCAGATATCGCGAAGCCTTTCAAACTGGAAAACTGAGCCTAGAAGGTGCTGTCTCACGCGACAATCTTTCGACGGATCAAAACCGCGGTTATTTATTTGGAACAGCTAATTACGAGCTCGATCGAGACTATAAACTGGACGTACAAGTTCAGACCGTAAGCGACCCTTCTTATTTTTTTGAATATGATGTAGCCAAAATTGATAGGCTAGAAACCAAAATTAGCTTCAGCCGCACAAAAAGATACGAAAACTCAGAGTTGCGATTTTCAAATTACCATTCCCTACGTGATAGCGACAGTAATGCCACACAGCCCACTCTGGTTGCCGAGGGAATTTACCAGCAACGCATAGTCCCTAGTTCTATCGGTGGAGTTCTGGACCTTGAAAGCAGCTTTCTTGCAAGTTACCGTTATTCAGACATCGACAGCGACGGCGATGCCGATGGGTATGTTGACGGCTATGATACCGCGCGGCTCTCACTCATAGCTAATTGGCAACGCAATTATAGCTTTCAAAATGGCTTTATCGTAGACGTAGAAAGCCAGGTGGAAACATCTCAATATGTGGTGCGTCAGCATAAAAATGTTGACCCAAATATAACTCGGATAAGCACCGCTGCCGCTGTTGGCTTGCGCTGGCCACTGTCGCGCCGCCTCAAAGATGGTGGAATGCAACGCATTGAGCCACACATCCAATTAGTAGACATGAATAGTCATTCAGAAAAAATTCCTAACCAAGACAGCACTCGGGTAGAATTCGACGAAGGTAATCTCTATCGTTTAAACCGCGGTCCCGGCTTTGACCAAATAGAAACGGGTGCCCGAATTAATATTGGCGTTAGTGGCTACAACCAGTATAAAACAAAAACAAAAATTGGTTGGGAAGTTGGACGAGTATATCGCGGCAATGCTTTTGAAAAATTTTCAAAAGCATCTGGACTATCAGGCTCTGTCTCAGATTGGTTAGTAGCGGGGGCAATTGAGACGCCATCAGGCATTGAGCTGGTGGCACGCGCATTATTGAAAGATTTGGGTTATATCAAAAAAGCAGAAGCACGTATGGCGTGGAAAAATCCAACACACAAAATAGCTGCAACCTATGTCGGCCTGAGCGCGGATACACTAGAGGGTCGCGCCACCCCCCTCAGCTCACTAGCGCTAAACTGGCAATACCGCTTTGCACCCGACTGGCAGTCGGCATCCGACTTTCAGTTCAACGCCACCAATGGCAAGCTGTCAAAACTTAATTTTGGCTTGAAGTATGCAAATGAATGCGTAGATGTTAATTTCTCAGCCTCGCGCCATTTCTCTACTTCCACTACTTTCTCCAACAAAACCGAATTTGGTTTGAGTGTAGAACTATCAGGTTTTTCCTCAGGCGTTCGCAAAGCACCAAAAAGTCGCCAGTGCGGCGCATTATGACCGGAGGTTCCAAATGTTGAAACTAAACCTGCACAAATTCGTAGCAACCCTAGCAATAATAATTGGAGGAACGGGGCCGGTATTGGCTCAAAGCTTGTTTGATCAAGTCATCTCAGTCGACCGTGCAGCCATCACTAAGTATGAAATTAACCAGAGAATCCTTTTTATGGAAATTTTCAAAAGTTTAGAAAGTGACAAACAGAACGCTAAGGAAAGCCTGATCGAGGATCGCCTGAAAATGGCTGCCGCACGTCGCGCCTCTATAATGTTAAGCGAACAGGATCTAATTGAATCAATGTCTAACTTTGCGGCAAATTTTAATCGAAGTTTAAATAAAATGTTAGAGGATTTGACTGTTAAGGGCGTTGATGAGCAAGCATTTCGGGACTATGTTGAGACCCGTACCAATTGGCGCAAAGTTGTGACCCGTCGCTTTGCATCCCGTAGCAATCCAACCGAATCCGAGATTGATCGCGCGATGGCTTCTACTGGCACTCGGGGTGGCATTAGAGTTTTGCTTACAGAAATTGTTTTGCCCGCCTCTCCAGATCAACTCATCAACGCCCAACAAACTGCCAAACGATTAACTCGCATAAAATCTCCTAAGCAATTTTCGGAGCAGGCGCGACTTTTGTCAGCTTCACCATCAAGAGAAAATGGTGGAGAATTAGAGTGGATAAACCTCAATGACCTACCCAAAGGCCTACGGCCAATTATTTCTGGCCTGCGACCCGGACAAATTACTAAACCACTGAAAGTCGAAAACGCGATTGTTTTATTCCAACTACGCAATGTTGCTGAAACCGCATCCATTGCCCCAGCGGTTTCAGCTATAGAATATGCCCAATTGTTGGGCCCAGTTTCTGCCCTAGTAACTGCGAACAGCAAGGTTGATACCTGTGACGATCTCTATAGTATGGCAAAAGCAGACCCACTGTTGGAGCTCTCTGTTCAATCGCAGCTGCCTGATCAAATCAATCCCAAGATAGCTTTACGATTGATCAGCTTAGACAAAAATGAGACCAATATCCTTATTACGCCAGAAACAGATCAGGCTGATATGTTAATGCTTTGTGCACGGGTCTACACAGCACTAGAAGATGTGTCACGCAGTCAGGTCGCAAGCAACCTGCGCTCTGCACGGCTAACAAGCTTTGCAGATAACTACCTTGCTGAATTGCGTTCTAACGCCAAGATTACCTATCACTGATGGTAAAGCTTCCCTTAGCTATCACTTGCGGCGATCCTGCTGGCATTGGAATTGAAGTTTTCCTTGCGGCTCACAAAGAGATTGGTCGTGAGATTCCAATGGTTTTATTTGCCGATCAAAAACACTTACCAAATAATTTAGATTACACACTTTGGACTCCTGAGATCCCCACAAATTTTGATACAGGGATAGCTTTATATCAAATTAATTTTGATAATATAGCAGTTCCTGGTCAAGCTGATCCACAAAATACTGCCGGTGTCATTCGTGCCATTGAACAGGCCTGCCATTTGGCCCAAAAGGGTCAGATGGCAGGCCTTTGCACTGCACCTATTCACAAGGCTAACCTCCAAGATGGTACCAATTTTAAATTTGGAGGTCATACTGAGTTTTTGGCACACCTCTGCGGCGTAAATAAGGTTGTGATGATGCTCACCTGTCCCACGCTAAGCGTTGTGCCACTTACCATTCATATCCCCATTAGCGATGTGCCTCAGGCAATCACACGCAAGCTATTTCGAACAACTATCCAGATAATCCATGACGGATTACAAAATGATTTTGGTATTAAAAATCCTAGAATCTGCGTGGCGGGGCTTAATCCGCATGCTAGCGAAGGTGGAAAAATTGGCAGTGAGGAATTGACCGTATAGCTCCTTGGGTCACCGAGTTTCAGGCCCAAGGCCTGTCTATAACTGGTCCACATTCTGCCGACACGATGTTTCATACAACAGCTCGTGCTAATTATGATGTGGCTCTATGCATGTATCATGACCAAGCTTTAATTCCAATTAAAACACTAGATTTTTCTGGGGGCGTCAACGTCACACTTGGCTTGCCCATTGTACGCACCTCACCCGACCACGGCACAGCTTTTGATATCGCCGGTCAAGGCATTGCAGATGCCACCTCAATGATACAAGCGATACGCACCGCCGATCATATGATAAAGGCCCGCAAGAATGCAAATTGATCAGTTACCACCGCTGCATGACGTTATTAGCACCCATTCCTTGAACGCCAAAAAATCACTAGGACAAAATTTTTTACTTGATCTCAATTTGACAGCAAAAATAGCTCGATTAGCCGGTGATCTTGAGGGTTACGATGTTTTGGAAGTAGGGCCTGGACCCGGTGGCTTAACGAGGGGTCTTTTGGCTTCAGGGGCGCGCCGGGTTATCGCCCTTGAAAAAGACCCGCGTTGCATTCCTGCTTTGAATGAGATTGCAGAAGTCTACCCCGGTCAGTTAGATATATTCAATGCCGATGCACTTGATTTTGATGTCCGCAGCCATTTGACAGTCCCTATCCGCATTGTGGCTAACCTGCCCTATAATGTGGGTACAGCGCTATTAATCCGATGGCTCACACCAAAAGACTGGCCACCATTTTGGAGTACATTAACCCTAATGTTTCAAAAAGAAGTGGCAGAACGGATCATTGCAACACCAGGCTCTAAATCTTATGGCCGTCTTGCCATTTTAGCACAATGGAAATCTAATCCAAAAATCATGATGGAGCTCCCCCCAGAGGCCTTTACACCACCACCTAAAGTCCATTCGGCCGTAGTACATTTTGACGCTTTGCCAGAGCCGCGGTTTCCAGCCCCTGCCGGTCTGCTAACATCAACTGTGGCTATGGCATTCAATCAAAGACGCAAAATGCTACGCTCAAGCTTGAAATCAGCTTCGCCTAATATTGAAAATGTTCTACGAGATGCAGGTATAGAGCCCACTGCAAGGGCTGAAGAAATATCTCTTGAAGGGTTTTGTGCTTTAGCCCGAGGCTTGGCGAGCTAATTAATCTTCGCTCGCCGGTTCCGGCTGTACTGGCAGAGCCTCAACTGACACAACGGGTTTAGGCGGCCGGCGTCTAACACGTTGCTTAGGCCGTTCCCCTGTGTCCGCTTTAGCTACCTCTGTTGTCTGCACCAGTTCAGCTGGGACTAAAGGTGCTAAATCTGGCTGAGGTGTTTCGGCTAAATCTGATACATCCAATGTAGATGGAGCAGATTTTTTTTCGTGTTCAACGGGTTCAGATTGTGGCTCGGAACGATCGTGGCGGACGCTACGCTCCGGACGTTCATTGCGTTCTTGATCCCTTTGGGCTTGTTTTTCACGATTCTCACGATCTTGCTGCTCACGGCGGGCTTCGATTTCACGCTGAGCTTCTGCCAAGAGCCGCATGTAATGCTCTGCGTGCTGCTGGAAGTTTTCAGCCGCCACACGGTCACCTGACAATTGCGCATCACGGGTGAGCTGTTGATATTTTTCGATAACCTGCTGCGGTGTACCGCGCACTTTCCCCTCAGGACCGGAGCTATCAAACACACGGTTCATAACATTGGCCACTGACCGATTATTATTGTTGTTGTGACGATTATTCTTCGAGCGTGGACGCGGTTTTGAAGATCTCATGTGATGAAAAAGCCTATTTGGCGACGGACCTATCAAGCAATAAAATGCAATGGGCCATATATAAGGTTTATTGTCTTGCACACTTGCGCGTGCTCTCGACTATGCATTAAGACCACGCCCCACACAAATCAGCAAGAGAAAAATGCAGGTTTAGCTACATTATTTACCATTATTGATGGCTAGATCGACAGGCCACGACCCTAGGGCAGTTGTCCAAATCCGGTAATACAGTAATATCTCTAAACTGATGGTCAAATAAAATAGCAGACACAGCAGGGCCTTGATCAAATCCAATTTCAAACAATAGCCGCCCGTTGGGTGCTAAAAAATTATGAGCAGACTTGGCAATTTGGCGGTAATGGCTCAAACCGTCGCTGTAGTCGGTGAGAGCAAACTCAGGCTCGTGTAGGACTTCTAACGATAAGTCAGCCATAGCGTTAGGATGGATATAAGGCGGGTTTGAGACGATCAAATCAAACTTAGTAATAGGGACCGATGAAAACCAATCTGACACAAAAAAATCAACCTGTTTACTGAGATGTAGCTTCGCGGCATTGCGCTGTGCAATCGAAATAGCCTTGGGTGATTGATCAACCCCTACGCCACGCGAGAGACGCCTATTTGCCAATAGAGACAGTAAGATACATCCCGAACCTGTACCTAAATCTAGCACTGTCATAAAGTCCTCTTCAAAAGCTAACGACACTAAAATTTCAGTTTCAGGTCGTGGATCTAGTACGTCAGGCGTTACTATAAAACGATGTTCATAGAAGTCGCGGTAGCCCAGAATATGCGACATGGGCACCCGAGCTGCACGCTTCGCACACACTTGGTCAAATATAGCTTGTTGGGATGGATCCAAAACATTGTTGAGTAGAAGAGATATTTGATACGGCTGAACTCCAAGCGTAAAAGCCATCAACAAACGTAAATCACGCGTGGCACACTGAACTCCAGCTGCAACTAGGACTTGATTTTCCTGTTTTAGAGCGTCCTGCACACTTTTGGTCATCCGTTCATGTCGGCCAGCAAAGCCGCTTGCGCTTCAGCAGTAAGCGCATCGATAATTTCATTTAAGTCACCTTGAAGGATTTGGTCTAGACGATACAGTGTCAATGCAATCCGATGGTCTGTCATCCGGCCTTGGGGAAAATTATAAGTGCGAATCCGTTCTGAGCGATCGCCAGACCCTACTTGGGACTTACGATTGGCAGAGCGTTCGCCATCCACACGCGCGCGTTCTAAATCATAAAGCCTGGTTTTAAGCACCTGCATTGCAATCTCACGGTTGCGGTGCTGGGATTTTTCAGCGCTGACTACAATCAAACCTGTAGGCAAATGTGTAATACGTACCGCAGAATCGGTCGTGTTCACATGCTGACCCCCAGCCCCACTAGCGCGCATGGTATCGATACGGATATCGCCAGGGTCAACGTGAATATCCACATCTTCCGCTTCAGGTAATACAGCGACTGTGGCAGCCGATGTATGAATGCGTCCACCACTTTCAGTAGTTGGAACACGCTGAACACGGTGAACACCAGATTCGTATTTCAGCTTCGCAAAAACTCCATCACCTTTGACATGTGCGACAAACTCTTTCACACCACCCAACTCCGTAGTTTGGTTTTCAATCACGTCAAATACCCAACCTTGAGTTTCAACATAACGTTGATACATCCTCATTAGATCCGCTGCAAATAATGCGGCCTCATCGCCACCTGTGCCCGGCCGAATTTCCAAAATTGCGGACCGAGCATCCGCAGAGTCTTTTGGCAAAAGTGTAAGTTGCAAATCATGCTCAGCTTTTGGCAGCGCTGCACGTAAAATCGGCAAGTTCTTCTTTCGCAAGCTCACGCATCTCTTCGTCTTCTAGCATAACCTCTGCATCATATATATCCCGCAAGAGTAACTGATAAGCCCGTACCTCATCTACAACTGGTTTAAGGTCCGAATACTCCTTCGCCAGCTTGGCAATATCATTTGAACCTTCGGACATTTGTGCTTCAAGAAACTCAAATCTTTGTACGATCTGGGCTAATGTGTCTTCTGCTATCATACTTTTAGGTCACCTATGTAGGCTTCTGGGTCAAGGGCTGCTTTGATCTGACAAAATATTTTTAAGGATTAAGCCATTTTATTATACGTTTTTTATTACTACCCAAATCCCAACCACCCAAAACTGAATGGCCTCTAATATGCAGTGTCCCTTCATCGGACCAAACTTCAATCATATCAGAAAAGCCCCAAAACCAAGAGCGGTACACCGCCAGCAACGGCGGACCCTCCTTTATGACACGTAGCCCTGACGTAGATTTGAGAGCGGCTGTGACCTGGCCAAAATGAGCATCATTGCTTTGAAGGTAATATCCGCCCAGGACGACCACATCACGAGCGTCAGCCGCCATATAAATATCGTGCCACAGACTACTTGGTAAAGGCCAGAAACGAACTATGGTTTGTATACCCGCGAAGACTACGAGTAAGATTAGTACTGTCTTCACCTAATACCCTTTTCGGAGTTAGCGGAATTGAACACCCGGCAAAATACTTAGAATTTCAAACATCAGATTAGCAGCTGTTAGGGCGGTATTACCAGAGGTGTCATACATAGGACTTACTTCCACCATATCAAACCCAATAATATTTAGTCCCCGCAAAGCGCGTATAAACTCCATGGCCTGCGGCGTCGTTAGTCCACCAATTTCGGGGGTGCCAGTGCCCGGTGCATAGGCAGGATCAAGGCTATCGATATCATAGGTCAAATAGCATGGATGATCACCAATGGCTTGGCGGATAGCTTGGCCCAAAGGTGTAAGAGATTTATGCCAGATCTCCGGCGCTGTAGTTATGTTAAAGCCCCAACCAGTGGCTTCAGTGAAATCCTCAGCGGTATAGCCCGTGCCTCGTAGGCCCACTTGGAAAACCAACTCTGGTACCAAAAGACCTTCCTCATAGGCACGACGAAACACAGTGCCATGGGTTTCACGTTCGCCAAACATCTCATCATTCACATCCGCATGGGCGTCTACATGCACAAGCGCCACAGGCCCATGCTTTTTAGCAATGGAGCGCAGGATTGGTAGCGTTAGCGAATGATCACCCCCCATTGTGGCTGGCAACACAGGATAAGCATGCAGCTTGTCATAGGCCGCCTCAATGATATGCAAACTGTCTGCGAGCGAAAACGTATTGATGGCTACATCTCCCAAATCTGCCATTTGTAGACTATCGAATGGTGCAGCCCCAGTTTGTAAATTATAGGGCCGGATCATCGCACTTTCTTGGCGGATTTGCTTAGGGCCGAAACGGGTGCCACTACGCCAGCTAGTACCAATATCCATAGGAATACCCATAAAGCACACATCTAATCCCTCAGGACTGGTAGCCTCAGGAAGACGCATAAAGGTTTGAGGTCCAGCAAATCGAGCCAAATCATTTCCAGAAATGTCTTTGGCCAATTGACTTGGATCAATATCTTAAGACACTTTTTGAGCACGCAAGTTCCAGCAATATAGACACATCAGCTCCATCGCAGCATGGGCACCGGCCACAGCCGTCGCCCCTGAGACATCATACTGTGGAGAGACCTCCACAACATCGCCCCCGACCATATTGATACCACGAATGTCCCGCAGAATAGCTGCGGCCTGCGCTGAACTGAGCCCACCCCAAACTGGCGTACCTGTCCCAGGAGCAAAGGCTGGATCCAAGCAATCAATATCAAATGTCAGATATACCGGATGATTACCCACAATCTCTTTAACTTGCGCGGCAGTCGCGGATGGTGTTTGGCCATGCACCTTTGGCGCGTCAATCACATGCACGCCAGCGTCATAGTCATTTTGAGTCCGAATACCAATTTGTACAGATTTCTCCGGCAAAATAAGTCCCTCTTTTACAGCTTTATAAAACATAGTGCCATGGTCAATCCGGGTCATGTCATCATCGGGCCAAGTATCCGAATGAGCATCAAAGTGCACTAAAGCCATTGGACCATACTTTTCGGCATAGGCACGCAGGATCGGAAAGGTAATATAGTGGTCACCACCAAAGGACAAAGTGCCCACACCCTCCCTCAAAATAACACGGATATGGTCGGTTAGACGCTCTGGGAAGGCCGCCACATTGGCATAATCAAATGCTAGATCTCCATAATCCACCACATCAAAATGTTTTCGATTGATGTCCCAACCAAAAGGCGGATCACAGGGTTGCAAAGTGCTTGCCTCACGAATTGCACGCGGGCCAAAACGCGAGCCAGGCCGATTGGTAACTGCTTGATCAAACGGAATACCGGTGATCGCGAGATCAACTCCAGAAAGGTCCTTGGTATAAGTGCGCCGCATGAAGGACAAAATACCACCAAACGCATTTTCAAAGGACATGCCTCGGTGCCCTTCTCGGGTGATAGCATTATCAACATTAAAAGCAGAATCTTTCAAAGCCATCTAAGCCTCCATTGGATGAGCGCGTTCAACCAAGCGCGCAAAGAATGAGGCACCAACTGGAGCAACATCGTCGTTAAAATCAAAAGCTGCATTATGCCAAGCGGCACCATCACCCTGCCCCAGAAATAAATAGCAACCCGGGCATTTTTCTAAAAGATATGAGAAATCTTCTGCGCCCATTTCACGAGTGCGCCGGGTCTCAGTCAAATTATCTCCACAGAACAGGTAAAACTTTACTTGCAAAAGCGGTTTCGGGCGCTGAATTGATCGTAGCGGGATAGCCACGCGTGTAAATGCAGCGCACATCCACCCCAAAGGATGCGGCATGGCCGGCACAAATTTCCGACATGCGCCGCTCAACCATATCTTGAACATGCGAATTAAACGTCCTTACGGTACCACCAACAAACGCATCATCATTTATAACATTGTCGATAGTTCCAGCGTGAATTTGGGTAACACTAATGACCAAATCTTCCACTGAATTATGATTTCTACTTACAATCGTCTGAAAAGCCTGGGTAATGGATACTGCCGCTGGTATCGCATCTTTAACCGCATGAGGCATTGCCCCATGCCCGCCCTGTCCAGTCACATAGACCTCAAATGTGTCCACTAGAACAAATTTGCCCTACACGAGTTGAAACCTCTCCTAAAGGTGAACCAGGTAAATTATGAAATGCATATATCTCAGATATAGAAAACTTTTCAAACAACCCTTCCTCAATCATTGCCTGAGCTCCCAAGCCATGCTCTTCATTAGGTTGGAAAATGAAAACAATTCTTCCATCAAAATTTCTGTCCAATGATAACTTCTGCGCAGCACCCATTAGCATTGCCATATGGCCATCATGCCCACATGCATGCATTATGCCTACAGAATTGGACACATAATCATGTATAGATTTCTCCTTTATAGGTAATGCATCCATATCAGCTCTCAAGGCAATGGTTTTATTGCCTTTTCCAACTTTTAGAACCCCTATAACACCAACGCCTTGATGAACTTCAAGGCCAATTTCTGTAAGGAATTTAACGAATGCTGCAGTTTTGTGGCAGTCAAATCCCAACTCAGGGTTCTGATGCAAATGACGGCGCCAGGTTTTCATATCTTCAGAAAATTCAGCGATCCGGTTGACGATTGGCATGGTCTTGCTCCTTATAGTATGAGAAAATCTGAAACAGAGGGGCAGCGCAATGGAAAACGATGATCTGGTGCATGCAAAAGATGGTGGAATTGAGCGGCTCTTGCATATTATGCGTAGATTGCGTGATCCGCTCACTGGTTGCCCTTGGGACATAAAACAAACCTTCGCGTCCATTGCGCCATACACCATCGAAGAAGCCTATGAAGTCGCCGACGCCATAGAGCGCGGCGACATGGCCGAACTCAAGGGCGAACTAGGAGATTTATTGCTGCAAACGGTTTACCACACCGCCATCGGCGAAGAGGATGGCCTATTCACTTTTCACTCTGTGGCAGATGCGATCAGCGATAAGATGGTAGCACGTCATCCACATGTCTTTGGAGATCAATCCCGTAATAAATCCCCTGAGCAACAAACTATTGATTGGGAAACCATTAAAGCGGCAGAACGAGCTGTCTCCAATCAAACACGAGCACTGGATGGGGTGGCGCTTGGATTACCAGCGCTAACACGAGCGGTTAAACTCCAAAAACGCGCCGCAAGAGTGGGTTTTGACTGGCCTAAAATAGACCAGGTTTTGGACAAGGTACGTGAAGAAATACTTGAATTGACAGAGGCCAAAAACCCCAAACATCAATATGAAGAATTTGGTGATTTAATGTTTGTTATGGCTAATCTTGCGCGGCATATGAATATTGATCCAGAGCAGTCCCTACAGGATGCTAACAAAAAATTTACACGTCGGTTCAATGGCGTGGAACAAAAACTTAAAGAGAAAAATACTACGCCATCATATTCAAGATCTATTAGAAATGGATGCATTGTGGGATGAGGTCAAAAAGGAAGAGAAATAATCTGATTATTTTAGTCAGGTATTGACTATCACTATTTAAATCAATTAATAACTCTTAAAAAATTTTCTGGAGACTAACATGAAACCTCATGCTTGCGCCGCCGCTCTGCTTTCATTTTGCATGCTTTCAACACCGACAACCGCTGAGGAGGTTAATGTCTATTCGTATAGGCAACCACATTTGATAGCACCACTAACCGACGCATTTACTGAAGCTACTGGCATTATTGTAAACGTTGCCTTTTTAAAAAAAGGTCTAATTGAACGCCTGCGCGCAGAAGGTAGTAGGTCACCAGCAGACTTGGTCTTCACTGTAGATATTTCTCGGCTATATGCAGTCGTCGAGGCTGGATTAACCCAACCACTGCAGAACAATTCTATTAACAATAACATTCCATCAGATTTTAGGGATCCCAACGGCCATTGGTTTGGGCTCACCACTCGTGCGCGCATCATTTATGCCTCCAAAGACCGCGTAGCGCCTGGAGAGATCACTACATATGAAGATTTGGCAAACCCCAAATGGAAAGGACGTATTTGTACGCGATCGGGTACACATCCTTATACTTTGGCGCTAGCTGCAGCCCATTTATACCATCATAATGAAGCCGATACACTGACTTGGTTAAAAGGTATTAAAAACAATCTAGCGCGAAAGCCTCAGGGGAACGACCGCGCACAGATCAAAGCTATTTGGTCTGGGGAATGCGATATCTCACTGGGGAATACCTACTATATGGGTAAAATGCTTGCCGATCCGGAACAGTCAGCATGGGCAAGATCGGCATCTATTGAATTTCCAATATTTGAAGACGGCGGCACACATGTTAACGTCTCAGGTGTCACACTCACGAAAGCAGCACCAAATAAAGAATTAGCGATCCAATTAATGGAATTTCTGTCATCCCCCAAAGCTCAAAAAATCTATGCTACAGAGAACTTCGAATATCCAGTTGCCCCAGGTACAAAAGCCGCGCCGTTGGTACAAAGCTGGGGTGACTTTGAAGCTGATCCAGTCAACTGACAGAGATTGCTAAACTTCGCGCCACTGCGCTGAAACTAGTAGAAATCTCTAATTTTGATGGCTGATTGAGCAGTTAGTGATCTCAGTCTAAGCGAAAAAGAGCGTGAGAAGTATTTCTTCACGCTCTTTTCCAAAGTATACACTGGCTTTTAATCAGTAATAAAAACAGTCTGCATTACGTCAGGTTGGCCATCAATGGCTCCCGAGCTTGGATCGCCAAACTTAAGTACGTCAACGATATCCATGCCCTCGGTCACGCGTCCAATCACTGTATATTGATTATTAAGAAAATAACCGGGAGCAAACATGATAAAAAATTGACTGTTGGCACTGTCAGGGCTTTGTGAACGCGCCATACCAACGACCCCGCGGTCAAAGGGGACGTCAGAGAACTCAGCAGGGATATTCGCAAAGTCTGATCCACCCATGCCAGCACGCGACATGTCGCTCTGATCCTTACCAAATTGCACGTCTCCCGTTTGTGCCATAAAGCCTTTGATTACGCGGTGAAACACCACACCATCATATGCACCTTTAGCCGCAAGCGCGGTAATCTGTGCAGCATGCAAAGGTGCCACATCTTCCAATAGGTCGATCTTGATCGTGCCGTTCACATTCTCGCCTGTCACCTTGATTTCAAGGCCCGCAGAAAATGCCGGCCCTGCCATCAATGCCAGAAGGAAAGCGAGCCTACGCATCGGTTGCAACTTTCATGCTGATCATTCGATCAGGGGTTGGGCGCAGGTTCACCGCGGGTAATCGCGTCCACATGTTCCATACCAGAGATAACTCGGCCATAGACAGTATACTGGCCGTTCAGGAAGTTATTATCAGAGAAGTTGATAAAAAATTGGCTATTGGCAGAATCAGGGCTTTGCGAACGTGCAGCGCCAATACTGCCACGGTCGTGGGGGAGTTTGGAGAATTCCGCACGTACATTTGGCAGGCTTGATGCCCCCGTACCCGCAGAACGCAGATTGAAATTATCTTCCATGTTGCCATGCTGAACATCACCTGTTTGCGCCATGAAACCGTCAATCACCCGGTGAAACGCCACATTGTCATATTGTCCAGTACGCACGAGATCCTTCATTCGCTCGCAATGCAGCGGCGCCACGTCGGGCAAAAGTTCGATGGTAACGATACCATCTTTGAGTTCCATCAATATTGTATTTTCGGGATCTTTAATTTCGGCCATTGGGTCGCTCCTTTTGATTTGCAGATCAACTTAATGAGGTTTGCACCAAAGGAAAAGGCCCAACCGGTTGACCATGACCGCGATATCGGATGTTAACGAGGCAATAAATGCAGGAGCAAGACGATGGAATGGAAAACACTGGACGAGATGGATCTGATGGGGAAACGCGTATTGACGCGGGTCGACATCAATGTGCCCACTGAGAATGGCATTGTAAGTGACACCACCCGTATTGACCGCATAGTGCCCACAGTGCAACATATCATGCAAGCTGGTGGCACCCCCATATTGATTGCGCATTTTGGGCGTCCCAAGGGGAAGCAGGTGCCTGACATGTCTCTCTCCGTCACCCTACCCGCCTTGGAGGCTGCCCTTGTCATGCCAGTGAAATTTACCACATTGGACGAGAGCGCGCGAAACTATTGCCTTCGCTAAAAACCAGGTAGTTTTGATTGAGAATATCCGTTTTGAGCCCGGTGAAGAGCAAAACGACCCAGCTCTGGCAAAACAACTGGCAGAGTTAGGCGATGTTTACTGCAATGACGCTTTTTCTGTGGCCCATCGCGCCCACGCTTCCACCGAGGCCCTTGCCCGTTTGCTGCCCGCATGTGCAGGTAGGTTGTTGGCCGAAGAGTTGGGTGCTTTACACGCTGCTCTGAGCACACCACAACGGCCCGTTGTCGCGGTTGTGGGCGGGGCAAAAGTATCGTCAAAGCTTGATTTACTCGGCAATTTAGTCCAATGGATAAAATTGTAATTGGTGGTGGAATGGCTAATACATTTTTAGCTGCTCAGGGACATAATATAGGTCAGTCTTTATGTGAACATGAAATGCAAGATACTGCACGCTAGCATTTTGGTCGACGCCGAGATATCCGGCTGTGAGATCATCTTGCCCTCTGATGTCGTGGTCGCACGCAGCTTTGCCGCCAATGCAGATCACGAAACTGTGGGCGCTGACGCTTGCCCCAGCGACGCCATGATTTTGGATGCAGGTGACGAAACCGTCGCACGTATTGGGGCGTGTTTTGCACAAGCACGCACCGTGATTTGGAACGGACCTTTGGGCGCGTTTGAGCTGGAACCTTTTGACCGTGCCACAAACGCCACCGCACAAGCCGCAGCCACACTAACCAAATTGGGCAGGCTGATCTCTGTAGCCGG
The DNA here is from genome assembly GCA_905182535.1 of uncultured Planktomarina sp. Classification (GTDB taxonomy): domain Bacteria; phylum Pseudomonadota; class Alphaproteobacteria; order Rhodobacterales; family Rhodobacteraceae; genus Planktomarina; species Planktomarina arctica. The sequence continues at coordinate 55,804 of CAJJBZ010000010.1, read as the reverse complement.
TGGTGGTGATACAGTAGCAGCCTTAAATCGCGCCGGCGCTGCGAGGGATTTCACCTATATCTCTACTGCCGGCGGCGCTTTTTTAGAATGGATGGAGGGCAAAAACTTACCAAGTGTGGCAGCCTTAATCACCTAAGTTAATTTAATTACAGACCGTTAGCGCCAACAATATTGAAGCTTCGATCCAAGCACCATATGCCCGAAGTACGGCTTTAACTTTGGGTGGGTTCACAACATGGCAAATCAAGAGCAAATAGACCTAATTCGTGCGGGCCAAGGCTTCATTGCGGCGCTGGACCAAAGCGGTGGCTCAACTCCCAAAGCACTAGCAGCTTATGGCATTGAGCAAGGTTCCTTCGCCTCTGATGCCGATATGTATAACCTTATCCATGAGATGCGCGCTCGCATCGTGAAATCCCCCAATTTCACAGGACAAAAAGTTGTAGGAGCCATCCTGTTTGAAGACACAATGGACCGCGAATTTGAGGGAAAATCCGCTCCAACCTATCTCTGGAAAGATCGTGGCGTAGTGCCGTTTTTAAAAGTCGACAAAGGATTGCTAGATACTGCGAACGACGTGCAAATTCTCAAAACTATCCCCAATTTGGACAACCTGCTGGTACGTGCTGCCAAGCTTGGGGTTTTTGGGACCAAAATGAGATCAGTCATCCATGCAGCTAATCGTGATGGCATTTATCAAGTGGTGGCTCAGCAGTTTGAAATTGGTCGCCAGATAGCATCCCAGGGGCTGGTTCCAATACTAGAACCAGAAGTAAACATCACCATTGCCGATAAAGCCAGAGCAGAAACAATACTCAAAGCTGCGTTGATTGAGCAGTTGGACAACCTACCTTCCAATCAATCCGTAATGCTGAAGCTCACGCTTCCAGAATTACCTAATCACTATTTTGAGCTATGTAAGCACCCACGTGTTTTGTCTGTGGTAGCACTATCTGGCGGTTATAGTAGAGCTGAGGCAAATGAACGTTTGGCGCAAAATACATCTGTAATTGCGAGCTTCTCGCGGGCCCTCACTGAAGGGCTCTCAACCCAGCAAAATGATGATGAATTTGATCAAACTTTGAGCAAAACTATTAATGAAATCAAACAAGCATCAATTTCTGGATAAAATACGAATCAGGGGATTCACAACACCAAATCAATATGTAATAGTTATTAAAACCACAAAATAAGTAGAAGGCAGCAAATGATCCATCATAGCACTCCCCTTGTTGGATCCTTGGCAGTCACCCTTGTGTCGCTTACTTTGGCAGCATATTTCATATTTTCTGCAATCCAAGGGGATTATGGAGTTTTGCGCCGAGCTGAATACCAATCCGAATCTAAGTCCCTAACTCAGAGTTTTAAACAGCTGCAGAGATCAATAGCCCTTTTAGAAAATAAGACTCTGCGGTTGTCAGATCACTACCTTGATATTGATCTTTTGGACCAGCAGGCCCGAGACATCCTTGGATTCATCCGGCCTGACGAAATAGTAATCCAGATAAATATTTGGCTAAGACAATGAATTATATATATATATGTATATAAAATAATTTACTCCCATTCCACATATTTATGTGATACAAAGTAGTTTAATGCTAAACTATTTTTAATGAGGTCCTAATGGCGGCTAAAAAAACCAGCAAAGCAAATGTATCAAAAGACGAATTAATGCATTTCTATCGCGAGATGCTGCTCATCCGACGCTTTGAGGAAAAAGCCGGCCAGCTTTATGGTATGGGGCTTATTGGAGGATTTTGTCACCTTTACATTGGACAAGAAGCTGTTGTCGTGGGCTTGGAAGCTGCGGCAGAGGACGGCGACAAGCGCGTCACTTCCTACCGCGATCATGGACACATGTTGGCCTGTGGCATGGAAGCAAACGGCGTTATGGCAGAGCTAACCGGCCGTAGTGGAGGATATTCAAAGGGCAAAGGCGGCTCCATGCATATGTTCTCGAAGGAGAAGCATTTCTACGGTGGCCATGGTATTGTGGGCGCGCAAGTACCTATCGGTGCCGGATTGGCCTTCGCAGATAAGTACCTTGGCAACAGCCGCGTGACCTTCACCTACTTTGGTGATGGGGCTGCCAATCAAGGCCAGGTCTATGAAACATTCAACATGGCGGCCCTCTGGGATCTTCCTGTGATTTTCGTAATTGAAAATAATCAATACGCGATGGGTACATCACAGCAACGCTCAACTTCTTCCGCAGAAATTTATGAACGTGGTCGCGCTTTTGGCATTCCAGGCGAAGCAGTTGATGGCATGGATGTTTTGGCCGTAAAGGCTGCGGGCGAGACCGCTGTCGCACATTGTCGTTCCGGAAAGGGCCCGTATATCCTTGAGATCAAAACCTACCGCTACCGTGGCCATTCAATGTCTGACCCAGCCAAATACCGCACCCGTGAAGAAGTTCAAAAAGTGCGAGAAGAAAAAGATGCTATTGAGCACATACGCGATCTGCTGCTGACCGGCAAACATTGCACTGAAGACGATTTAAAGACAATCGACAAGGAGATTAAGGCAGTGGTTAATAAAAGTGCTGAATTCGCAAAAGAGAGCCCGGAACCGGCTCTCGAAGAACTTTGGACAGATATTTACGCACGGGCGGAGGCTTAACCATGGCTATTGAAATATTAATGCCTGCTCTTTCGCCAACAATGGAAGAAGGGACACTGGCGAAATGGCTGGTGGCCGAAGGTGATAAGGTCAGTTCAGGCGATATTCTAGCAGAAATTGAAACTGACAAAGCAACGATGGAATTTGAAGCTGTAGATGAAGGGATCATTGGCAAGCTGTTGATTGCGGAAGGTACTGCGGCCATAGCAGTTAACTCTGCTATTGCCATATTGCTGGAAGATGGCGAGAGCCTGTCTGACGCAGCTCCTACTGCTACTCCAAGTTCAGTATCCCATGCATCATTAGCCACCAAGGTATCCTTACCCGTAACTGCGCATGCCCCAAAACAAGGCAATATCGCCGAGCAAGACCTGCCCGAAGGAACCACATTCAAAACCCAAACCGTCCGCGAAGCTATCCGCGATGCCATGTCTGAAGAGATGCGCCGAGATGAGACTGTATATTTAATGGGCGAAGAAGTTGCAGAATACCAAGGCGCTTATAAAATTTCCCAAGGCATGCTGGATGAATTTGGATCCAAGCGCGTAATAGACACGCCAATCACCGAGCACGGCTTTGCTGGCATCGCTGTCGGTGCATCTTTTGGTGGGTTGAAACCAATTGTAGAATTTATGACCTTCAACTTTGCTATGCAGGCCATGGATCAGATCATTAACTCAGCAGCCAAGACGCTTTACATGTCTGGCGGGCAAATGGGCGCACCGATGGTATTTCGTGGCCCCAACGGTGCCGCGGCCCGGGTTGGGGCACAACACAGCCAAGATTACGCCGCATGGTATGCGCATATTCCAGGCTTAAAGGTTATTCAGCCATATTCAGCCGCTGACGCAAAGGGACTTTTGAAATCAGCCATTCGGGATCCAAATCCAGTAATTTTCTTAGAAAATGAAATTCTTTACGGCCAAAGCTTTGAAGTTCCTGACTTGGCTGACTACACCGTGCCTTTAGGCAAGGCACGTATCTGGCGTGAAGGCAATGACATTACGCTTAGTTAGCTTTGGAATTGGCATGAAATATGCTTTGGAAGCTGCTGATAAATTGAGTAAAATTGGGATAAGTGCTGAGGTGATTGACCTGCGCTGTTTGCGACCACTCGACACTGACACGGTTTTAGAATCTGTTAAAAAAACTAACCGTTGCGTCACAATTGAAGAAGGCTTTCCGGTGTGTTCCATCGGCAGTCATATCTCGTCCGTGCTGATGCAAGAGGCCTTTGATTATCTCGACGCACCTGTGATCAATTGTACTGGTAAAGATGTGCCAATGCCCTACGCAGCGAACCTAGAAAAATTAGCCTTGGTCACCACTGAAGACGTGATGGTGGCCGCTAAATCAGTCCTCTACCGTTAAGGAGCGCCCTATGGCACTTGAAATTCTTATGCCCGCCCTGTCACCAACTATGGAGGAAGGTACACTTTCCAAATGGCTGGTGTCCGAAGGTGATGTTGTACAATCCGGCGATCTCCTTGCAGAAATTGAAACCGACAAAGCCACAATGGAGTTTGAAGCCGTTGAAGAAGGTATAATCAGCAAGCTTTTGGTGGCCGAGGGTACTGCCAATGTAAAGGTAAACTCTGCAATTGCAATTTTGCTAGAGGACAGCAATACCGAGAGATGCAACTGCAGCAGCTACGGTCCCGACACTTATGACCACTGCGATAACAGCGCCGACTCGCAAGTCTCTGTTACAACAGCTCCTGTAGCCGCTAATGGCACCCGCATTTTCATCTCCCCATTGGCCAAGCGTATTGCAGCCAATAAAGGATTGAACTTGGCAACTATCACAGGAACAGGCCCCAAGGGACGCATTGTTAAGGCCGACCTGATCAACGCTGCATCAACCGCAGATATTGCGGCTCCTTCACCTAATATGACGATACTAACGTCGACGAATTCAGCCGTTGTTGAAGCTATTTATCGAGGTCGAGCCTTCAAAACCATACCACTGGATGGCATGCGCAAGGTTATTGCCGCACGTTTGACCGAAGCCAAGCAAACTATTCCGCACTTCTACCTGCGACGAGATATCCACCTTGACAAACTATTAAAAGCTCGCATTGAGATTAATAGAGAACTTAAGGAACGTGGCGTGAAAACGTCAGTGAATGACTTTATTATCAAAGCCTGCGCTCTTGCCTTGCAGAAAGTTCCCAGAGCCAATGCCGTTTGGGCCGGTGATCGGGTTTCTGCAGATGGAAGCGTCAGATATTTCTGTGGCCGTAGCAATCGAAGGTGGTCTATTTACACCTGTCTTACAAGACGCTGAAGTAAAATCGTTGTCACACCTGGCAGTTGAGATGAAAGATCTTGCGGCGCGCGCGCGCAATCGCAAACTTGCGCCACATGAATACCAAGGCGGCAGTTTCTCAATTTCAAATCTTGGGATGATGGGCATTGATAATTTTGACGCTGTGATCAACTCACCACAAGGCGCAATTCTTGCTGTTGGAGCAGGGAAAAAGCGCCCTGTAGTGCTCGAAGATGGCAGCCTGTCTGTGGCAACTGTGATGTCTGTCACTATGTCAGTTGACCATCGAGTAATAGATGGGGCTCTAGGCGCTGAATTACTTAAAGAAATTGTTAACTATCTTGAAAACCCTTTGGCCATGCTAGTCTGAACGAGACCTAAAAGTATAATGTGACTAGTACGATTGAACCTGTGGCTAGACTTAGTTAATCTAACACAAGCGAATTATCCCAAAATTTGGTCCATCATGACGGATGGCTGATCGCAGCCAGCGGTGCCTACGATCTTGGCTGGTACGCCTGCCACGGTTTTGCAAGGCGGCACGTCATGCAAAACCACTGATCCCGCCGCAATGCGGCTACAATGGCCCACTTTGATATTGCCCAAAACTTTAGCTCCGGCTCCGATTAACACACCGTCGCCAATTTTAGGATGGCGGTCATCATCTTGCTTGCCAGTGCCACCAAGGGTCACGGAATGCAGCATGGAGACATTATTGCCCACAACCGCAGTTTCCCCAATCACTATCGAATGGGCGTGGTCAATCATAATACCCTTTCCGATCACAGCCGCTGGATGAATATCAATCCCAAATACTTCAGAGATCCGTGATTGAAAGAAATAAGCTAAATCCTTACGCCCAGATGTCCATAAGAAGTGTCCCACACGATAGGCTTGAATAGCTTGGAATCCTTTGAAAAATAGCAACGGCTGGGTCAGGTTATGACAAGCCGGATCGCGTTCCCGCACCGCCACTAGATCAGCCCGCGAAAAATTTCCAATAGCACCTTCTTTAATCGCATGATCCGAGATTTCGCGAAGCATTTGCTCAGGCATCTCGGGCGAGGCGAGCTTCAAGGCAATGCGGTAAGACAGAGCCTGTTCTAAACTGCTATGGTGAAGAATACTAGAGTGGATCATAGCGCCCAAGAGTGGCTCTTTTTCCAACGCAAATTGAGCTTCCGTAACTACTTTATCCCAAACAGGATCCAATACCCCAACTTCTGCAACAGTCTGCGCCATGGCGTTATCCCTCAATTCTACTTGTTTACTATAGATGAAGTGCGCTGAATGCCAAGGCTTTCAATCCATATCACTTTATCGGGAGCCCGACCGGAGATACTGTATATGACCTTGACTATTAGGTAGCCGTAGGGCGCTTCTTAATATTGGTACCCATCAATATCATATCCGATCATTGCAGCAATATACCTAAGGTTTTTGCATGACTGAAGAACCATTAAGACACGCAGTATCTAACTCTTTCTTGCAACTTAAATATAAAGGGGAAAACACGAAGTGAATTTAACTAAACGGCGTTGTTTGGATTAGGTGCCCTCACCGGTTACGCTCTGCTTCAATTTTACGCCATGCTACCACATTTTGATTGTGCTCTTTTAGGGTTACTGCGAAGGCATGGCCTCCAGTACCATCTGCCACAAAAAAAATATAATCTGTATCCATTGGCGCCAAAGCAGCCTGAAGACTCGCAAGTCCAGGGTTAGCAATAGGTGTTGGGGGCAAACCACGGTTTACGTATGTGTTCCAAGGGGTATCTCTGCGCAGCTCACTTTTACGTAACCCACGACCAAGCGGGCCTTTTCCCATCGTAATACCATAAATAACAGTGGGGTCCGTTTGCAAAGGCATGCCTTTATTCAATCGATTAACAAAGACAGAGGCAACTTGAAACCTTTCGTCCGATACTCCAGTTTCTTTTTCAATGATCGAAGCAAGTATAAGAAGCTCGCCGATTGTCTTGACCGGAGTATTTTCATCACGTCTTGCCCAAACCTCTGAAAGACGAAGGTCTTGAGCTACTGCCATTTTGGACAAAACATCAAAACGCATATCACCAGTTTTTATTTCGTAACTGTCTGGAGCTAAAGACCCCTCTAATGGGACCTCAAGGATATCACCATCCAAAATATTAATAGACTTTAACGCCTTTACTATCTGCCAGCTTGTGGTGCCCTCAGCCAATGCAACGCGCATGCGGGTATCATCTAGCACTATTACACGAGAATAGACCTCAGGAATAGCATCCTCAGCAGGATTAAAGCGCACAACTTCCACATAGGAGTTCGTGGTAGGGTCCAACTCACGTACCAAAACGGTAGTACTGGTGACGCCCACCCGATAGATCACCTCTGTTCCACAAGTATTTCGACCGTTAGTGGTAATTTGATCAGCAATTTGGGCCATTGATGCGCCCTCAGAAATAAGAAAATTCCCAGCCTTTAGGTCACCTGCTTTACCCGTATAATCCACCCCAATATGAAACAATCTCTTACTAGAAACAGCGCCAACTTCTCCCAATTGCACAGCAACCTTTGACATAGAACTACCCGCGTCCACCTTAAGGCAAATGGCCTGTACCAAAGGACCTGGGCTGTAATATTGCGATTTTAGCAGCGTCATCAAACCTCCAAGGAGGAACAATCCAACGACAAAAACTGTAAGAGCATTGGAAGCGATGTTCCGCCACATATTACTTATATTTCCCAAAAACGACGCTGGCATTGGTACCACCAAATCCGAAAGAGTTTGACAAGGCAACGTCGATTTTCCGCTCGACTTTTATATTCGGAGCGAGATCGATCACAGTCTCAACTGCAGGATTGTCAAGGTTAATAGTCGGTGGGGCTACCTGATCACGGATCGCCAAAATACTAAAGATTGCTTCAATTGCGCCCGCGGCACCAAGCAAATGGCCAGTAGAGGATTTCGTCGAGGACATTGTGACCGTCGATGCAGTGTCTCCCAACAACCGCTCAACTGCCGCCAATTCTATTGTGTCCGCCATGGTCGAAGTACCATGCGCATTAATATAATCAATATCTGATGGATGAATGGACGCGTTCTTTAAAGCTGCACGCATAGAGCGTTCGCCGCCCTCGCCTGACTCAGATGGCGCAGTAATGTGGTAAGCATCGCCGGACATTCCATAGCCCAAAACTTCTGCGTATATTTTAGCACCGCGAGCCTTGGCATGTTCTAGCTCTTCAAGAACCACTACACCTGCCCCCTCACCCATAACAAAACCATCACGATCAACGTCATAGGGTCGGCTAGCTTTGGTTGGGTCCGCTTCCCCTTTCGTCGATAGCGCCTTACAGGCGTTGAAGCCTGCAATTCCAATCTCACAAATTGAGCTTTCAGCGCCACCTGCTACCATAACATCTGCATCACCATACTTAATAATTCGAGCAGCATCTCCAATAGCGTGAGCTCCTGTGGAACAGGCCGTCACAACCGCATGGTTGGGGCCTTTAAATCCAAATCTAATACTCACATGGCCAGATACAAGATTGATCAAAGCCCCAGGAATGAAGAACGGTGACACCCGGCGTGGGCCTTTTTCCTTGATGAGCAATGCAGTGGCCGCAATCGTTTGTAATCCACCAATACCAGAGCCAATCATAACGCCCGTGCGTTCAAGGTCAGAATGAGCTTCAGGCAGCCAGCCACTATCTTCAACCGCCTGCTGTGCAGCAGCCATGCCATAAAGAATGAAATCATCAACCTTACGTTGTTCCTTAGGCGCCATGTACGTGTCGCCATTGAAGGTCCCGTTGGACCCGTCTCCCAGAGGCACTTCACAAGCATATTTTGTGACCACATCGCATGCATCAAATTTTTTAATTGGACCTGCGCCAGACTTACCTGCAAGCAATAGCTCCCAAGTTGCTTCAACCCCATCCGCCAGAGGGGATACCATTCCAAGCCCAGTAACTACCACACGCCGCATAATGATCTCCAATTTTGATCTCAATACAAACTATGGCCTAAACCAATCAACAGGTCAGCCCCAATTCATCAACTATTTGGATAATTAAACAAAAACGGCACCCTAAATAGGATGCCGCTTAAAAACTCTACAGTCAGTTGTTAAACTGCTTCAGAGATATGCTTTACAGCATCGCCAAACGTCTGAATTGTTTCAGCAGCGTCATCCGGAATCTCAATTCCAAATTCTTCTTCGAAAGCCATAACCAATTCGACTGTATCAAGGCTATCTGCGCCTAAGTCGTCGATAAAAGACGCATTTTCAACAACCTTATCTTCTTCAACACCCAGGTGCTCTACAACAATCTTTTTAACGCGGTCAGCTACATCGCTCATATCTCAGGTCCTTATTAGTTCCTAGGCCTTAGCCCGTGGTTCTCCGCAGCATGGCTACGATCTTGAGGTGCTTCAATATAGAAGCGGTGGATCCCCGTTAGTTTAGGGGGGGCGATGTGCGAATATTAAAGTGCAGTGCACGCCGTTAGGCCGCCTATAGCACAGGTTTGCCTAGGGGCAAATGTTTTGTAAGAGATAACCTGAAATAGGCAGAAAGACACTAAAGCATAGCCATGCCACCGTTCACATGCAGAGTTGTACCAGTCACATAGGCAGCTTCGTCACTTGCAAGATACAATGCTGCTGCAGCAATTTCACCGGCAGTACCCATACGCCCCACAGGTACTTGGGTCAAAATTCCTGATTTTTGATTATCAGTAAGCTTTTCAGTCATAGCAGTTGTTATAAAGCCTGGGGCAACACAGTTGACCGTAATACCCCGGGTAGCCACTTCATAGGCCAGCGATTTGGACATAGCCACGACGCCCGCTTTTGACGCTGCATAATTGGCTTGGCCAGGGTTACCTGTAGATCCCACTATGGAAGAGATATTTATGATCCGGCCCCATCGCGCCTTCATCATGCCGCGCAGCACACCTTTGCACAGGCGCATGGTACTGGTGAGATTAATGTTCAAGACGGAGTCCCATTCCTCATCAGACATGCGCATAAAAAGGTTGTCACGAGTCACACCAGCGTTATTGATTAAAATATCAACACTGGACATAGCCTCAGCAGCTTGCTTGGGCAAAGCAGTAACCGCTTCAGGATCTGACAAGTCACAGGTTAGAACATGTACTCTTTCGCCTAGCTCACCCGCCAGAGCCTCCAAGGGTGCAATTCGCGAGCCCGACAACGCAACGATTGCGCCAGCTGCATGCAGCGTTTTTGCAATCTCACCACCGATGCCGCCGGAAGCTCCGGTAACTAATGCGTTTTTTCCATCCAAACGAAACATATAACTCTCCTAATTTAGATACTTTTGTTAGTGGGCTTAAAGAGACAAACCTAGGTTTAGATGTCTTATCTGTATCACTACCACAGCGCTATTCAGTAGGGACCTCCAAAGCCTTGGCAATATCTTCAGGCGCGCCAAAAGTTTTGCACGTTATAGCACGGTCAATTCTTCGGATCATGCCGGACAAAGCCTTTCCCGCCCCGATCTCCCAAACCTCAGTCACGCCTTTAGAAGCTAAATACATCACTGACTCGCGCCACCGTACCGCTCCAGTTACTTGCTCAACCAACAAAGAGCGTATCACTGCAGGATCGCTAACCGCTGACGCCCTCACATTAGCCACTAATGGCAAAACAGGCGTAGAAATATTAATCTCCATCAGTGCAGACGCCATCCGGTCCGCCGCCGGTTCCATCAAAATGCAATGAAACGGAGCGCTTACAGGCAGCAGTAACGCACGTTTTGCACCAGCTTCCTTGGCTAAATTCAGTGCGCGGTCCACAGCAGCCCTGTTGCCCGAGACTACGACCTGGCCTGAATCGTTGTCATTTGCCGCTTGGCAAACTTCGCCTTGCGCGGCCGCTTCCGCAACCTTCGTTACAGTAGCAAAGTCCAAGCCCAAAATTGCAGCCATGGCGCCAACACCAACAGGCACGGCCTCCTGCATCGCAGTTCCACGGATGCGCAACAAACGAGCCGTGTCCGCTAGCGAAATTGCCCCAGCAGCAGCAAGCGCAGAATATTCACCCAAAGAGTGACCAGCCACATATGCAGCGGTATCTAATGCCACACCCTCGGCCTCCAAAGCACGCAAGGCAGCCAAAGATGTTGCCATCAAGGCGGGCTGTGCATTTGCGGTTAGGGTTAGCGTTTCAATGTCACCCTCCCAAATCAAAGCAGAGAGGTTCTGCCCAAGCGCATCATCAACCTCTTCAAAGACAGCCCTAGCGGCGGGATAACTGGAGGCTAAAGCCTGCCCCATGCCAACCGTCTGAGCTCCTTGGCCCGGAAAAACAAATGCTCGCATCCTTGATCCTCTTGTAAAGCTTTATTTTTTTAGTTTATCCGCTGTCCCTGCTTCACGCAACGGTTTAACTGAGAATTAAGGGCACCAGAAGCCAAATAGTGCCTTTATCCAAATGCCCTTTGGGTAATTAACACCCGCACTCAAAAACTAGCTAAAATTATATTATATTAGCCAATCTCCTTGCGCACTGGCGCCACTTATGGCATCCCCAATTATCCGCAGAATATATTTTCTCGTGCGGCCTCTCGTGATCAGGCTGCGGTCTAAAATCTGATCTTTGAAGCGCACCTAAAAAACAGGAAAGCACATGTCATTTTATGAGCATGTCTTCATCATGCGTCAGGACCTGTCGAACACACAGGCCGAGGCATTAATTGAAGAATTTTCTGGTATTCTAAGCGAAAACGGCGGCTCCGTCGTTGAGCATGAATATTGGGGCGTCAAAACCATGGCGTATAAAGTTAACAAAAACCGTAAAGGCCATTACGCCTTTCTTAAAACAGACGCGCCTGCCGTAGCTGTAAAGGAAATGGAGCGTCTGATGGCTCTGCATGAAGATGTCATGCGTTTGTTGACAATCCGCGTGGACGGCCACGAAGAAGGCCCATCTGTTCAAATGCAAAAACGTGACGACCGTGGTGATCGCGGTGATCGTGGCGAACGCCGCGAACGTCGGACATAAGGAGCGCTAAGTTATGGGAACAAAACCATTTTTCCGCCGCCGGAAGGTCTGCCCTTTCTCTGGTGATAATGCCCCGAAAATCGATTACAAAGACACACGTTTGCTTCAGCGCTATATCTCTGAGCGTGGCAAAATTGTGCCGTCTCGTATCACCGCAGTCTCTGCAAAGAAACAACGTGAATTGGCTCGCGCCATCAAACGTGCTCGTTTCTTGGCCTTACTGCCATATGCTGTGAAATAGGGAGCTAAGCACATGCAAATTATCCTTATGGAACGCGTGGCCAAATTGGGTCAAATGGGCGATGTAGTAAATGTGAAGCAGGGATTTGCGCGGAATTTCCTAATTCCTACTGGCAAAGCGCTGAGAGCCTCTGAAGCAAATATTGCTAGCTTTGAAGCTAAAAAATCACAGATGGAAGCGCGCAATCTGGAGACTAAAGCCGAGGCAGAATCCTTGGCTGGAAAACTGAATGGACAACAATTTGTTGTGATTCGCTCAGCTTCTGATGCAGGTTCTCTTTATGGCTCAGTCACGACGCGTGATGCTGCCGATGCAGCTTCTGAAGCTGGTTTCAGCCTCGACAAGAAACAGGTAGTTTTAATGGCGCCTATCAAGGATTTAGGAATCCATGATCTTTCCGTGGTTCTACACCCGGAAGTAGAAGCCAAAATCGAGCTAAATGTTGCACGCTCTGCTGAAGAAGCTAAGCTTCAAGCAGCTGGGAAATCTATCCAAGATCTAGCCGCAGAAGAAGAAGCTGCTGCCGAGTTCGAAATTCAGGAGCTGTTCGACGACATCGGATCTGCTGGTATGGACGATTTTGGTGATGATGAACAACGCACAACATCTCAGGAAGTGAATGCTGAAGACGGGGCTTAAACCCTTCTCACTTTGTTAGATAGTTTAGCGCCGCCTTACGTTAAGGTGGCGCTTTTCTTTTGCATATTTTAAAATCGAAAAATTATTCACTATCCAAAACGCTCGTTTCCACACAGAGGTTTCAGCTAAGCCTTGACGCAAGCTGAACTTAAATATTTCTGTATTTTTACGAGAAGGATTTTTGGCTAACGCTTAGGTTAACCGACACCTGGTCTTCAGGCAGACTAGGTGTCAGTAAAATTTATAAATTATTCTTCGTCGAGGGCTTCAACAATCTTCTGTAATTCGTCTTTGGTTATGTCTTTGTCTGTGATTGTTGCCAGCTCAAATACATAGTCAACTACCTTATCTTCAAACAATGGCGCACGCATTTGTTGTTGCATTTGCTGATTTTTCTGTACAAATTCAAAGAACTCACGCTCTTGACCGGGGTATTGGCGGGCTTGATTCATCATCGCTTGCGTCATTTCGGCGTCAGTAACTTGGATCTCAGCTTTTTGGCCTAACTCAGCCAAAAGTAAACCTAGGCGTACACGGCGTTCTGCAAGAGAATTATGATCATCTGTTGGCGTCACTTCAGGATGGTCATGCCCCTCAACTTCAGGGTTCTCATCATGCCACATCTGGTGCGCAATCTGGCCAGCCTCAGCTTCAACTAATGAAGGCGGAAGTTCAAATTTTACCATTTCATCTAGAGCATCAAGCAGGCCGCGTTTTTGTACAGCTCGGGCAGCGCCCGCATATTCAGTCTCTAGGCGCTCGGAAATTTGAACCTTTAGGCCAGCAAGGTCTTCGGCACCAAATTTTTTGGCTAGCTCATCGTTGATTTCAGCTGCCGTAGGGGCCTTAATAGCTTTTACTTTACATTCAAAAATTGCGTCTTTCCCCGCAAGATTTTCAGCACCATATTCTGCTGGGAAGGTAACTTTAACTTCAATATCTGTTTCGACCTTAGCGCCTATCAGCTGCTCTTCAAAACCGGGGATGAAGGAATTAGAACCCAAAACCAATGGGTAATCTTCAGCAGTACCGCCTTCGAAAGGCTCGCCGTCAACTTTACCGAGGAAATCTATAGTCACTTGATCGCCGTCTTTAGCTTTTGAGCCTTTTTTGCGATCTGCGAAGTCTTGAGCTGTTTCAGACAAGTTTGCCAAAGCTTCATCAACAGAAGCGTCATCGGGTTTCGTAATCAACTTGTCGAGTTTAATCTTCTTCAGATCCACCTCAGGTATGATTGGCAAAGCCTCGTACGACATTTCAACATTAATGTCTTCGCCCTCTTTCCAGTCATCGTTAGTCATTTTGACGGCCGGTTGCATTGCTGGGCGATCGCCACTGTCTTGCAGGTGCTTAGCCATGGCGCCATCAATACTTTCTTGCATCGCTTCGCCCATCAAACGCTGACCATACTGCTTTTTAAGCAGAGCCATAGGTACTTTACCTTTACGAAAGCCCTTCATCTCAATATCAGGCCGGGCTTCAACCAGTTTTTCATCAACTTTTGTAGCCAACTCAGCGGCTGTTATAACTATATTATAACCGCGCTTTAAGCCTTCGTTCAGGGTCTCAGTGACCTGCATGTTAAATCCCTTTTCAAACTATGGTGCGGGTAGAGGGACTTGAACCCCCACGCCTTGCGGCGCTAGAACCTAAATCTAGTGCGTCTACCAATTTCGCCATACCCGCAAAAGTATGTGGCAGCCCCTAGAAACCGCCATATTTCGAGGCTCTCTAACAAAGCTCGGGCAAGGATGCGAGAGGAAAATGATGGTTTTCGGGCTAATTTTGACATCATTTGAAAATAGATAGAATTATAGGCTCCACCAAAGGGATTACGGCAGTAAAGAATGTTTACTATACATGTCAGATTCACCAATGCTTAATAAATAAACTTAGTGCCTAAAATTTAGGCTGTGTAGTTGTGAAATGTGTTATTCTTGCGCTGTCTGATACTTGGGTAATTGCCCGAGCACTTAAAAGATGAGATTTCAGACTCGAAACTTTTATTGCGGGTAACCAAATGAAAAAGATCGACGCCATTATAAAACCGTTCAAACTAGACGAAGTAAAAGAAGCTCTGCAAGACATCGGCGTACAAGGCCTGTCTGTTGTGGAGGTTAAAGGATTCGGCAGACAAAAAGGCCATACTGAATTGTATCGTGGCGCAGAATATGTTGTAGATTTTCTGCCAAAAGTAAAAATTGAAGTCGTTCTGGCCGACAATATGGTGGAGACCGCAATTGAAGCAATCACCAACGCCGCTAGGACAGACAAAATTGGTGATGGAAAGATTTTTGTATCGACAGTTGAACAAGCCATCCGTATTCGCACCGGTGAAACCGGCGACGACGCTATCTAATAACGCTTTTGAAGGAGAGACATCCAATGAGCAAAGACCTTCTATCCATGATCGCCGAAGAAGGCGTTGAATATGTGGACATCCGTTTCACTGACCCACGTGGTAAGCTGCAGCACGTTACAGTTTGTGCTGATCAAGTCACGAAGACTTCATCGCAGACGGTTTCATGTTTGACGGTTCGTCCATAGCAGGTTGGAAATCCATCGAAGAATCAGATATGAAATTGATGCCTGACGCCGATTCCGCCTATCTTGACCCATTCTATGCTGAAAAAACCATCTGCGTGCATTGCACCGTGGTTGAGCCAGACACCGGCGAAAGCTATGCGCGTGATCCACGCGGATGTGCGCAACGTGCAGAAGCTTATCTTATCTCAACAGGTATCGGTGACGTGGCCTATATGGGTCCAGAAGCTGAATTTTTCTTGTTTGATGATGTCCGCTTCGAAAACAAAATCAACAAAGTGTCATACGAAGTTGATGCGGTAGACGCGTCTTGGAATACAGACAGCGCCTATGAAGTTGGCAACATGGGCCATCGCCCCGGCGTTAAAGGTGGGTATTTCCCAGTTAACCCAGTTGACGATGCACAAGACATTCGCAGCGAAATGCTATCCACAATGAAGCGCATGGGCATGAAGGTCGACAAACACCACCACGAAGTGGCCAGCTGCCAGCATGAACTGGGCCTGATCTTTGGCTCATTGACCCATCAAGCTGACGAATTGCAGAAGTACAAATACGTGATCCACAATGTGGCCCACGCCTACGGTAAATCTGCGACATTCATGCCAAAGCCAATCGCAGGCGATAATGGCACCGGCATGCACGTAAATATGTCCATCTTCAAAGGCAGCAAGCCTCTGTTCGCCGGCGATAAATACGCAGACCTTTCTAATGAAGCGCTTTACTTCATCGGTGGCATCCTGCAACACGCCAAAGCGTTGAACGCCTTCACCAACCCGGCCACAAACAGCTACAAACGCTTGATCCCAGGTTTTGAAGCCCCTGTCTTGCGCGCTTACTCTGCACGCAACCGCTCGGGCTGTGTTCGGATCCCATGGGCTGAGTCTGCAAATGCAAAACGTGTTGAAGCACGTTTTCCAGATCCAGCTGCAAACCCTTACCTGTGCTTTGCAGCCTTGTTGATGGCCGGCCTTGACGGCATCAAAAACAAAATCCACCCGGGCGAAGCTGCTGACAAAGATCTCTATGATCTGCCACCAGAAGAATTGGCCGATATACCAACAGTTTGCGGCTCCCTGCGCGAAGCGCTGGACGAGTTGAAAGCGGACATGGGCTTTTTGACTGAAGGTGGCGTGTTCACTGAAGATCAAATTGCAGGCTACATCGACCTGAAAATGGAAGAAGTTCTGCACTATGAGCACACGCCTCACCCAGTAGAATTTGGCATGTATTACAGCTGCTAACTCCGCAGCTCTCAAGCTTGGAAGGCGTCCAGAAATGGGCGCCTTTTTTTATGGCTAAAGCCAGAGAGCTTAGTGATCGATCTGTGCGGGCTGTTTCACCACATAGGTATGAATAGCAAACAACACTGCTCCCGACTTAGGCATACGCACCAAAGCTTGATGTTCGGTGCGCGTATAGGCCCCACTACCATAATCTTCATCCGTGCTGCGCGCATCATTTTCGCGTCGGGGCTGGAACAAATCAGGGCGCACATATTGCAGCACATTAAAACGCCACATAGGGCGACCCGCTTGGATGCCATCAAACAATCGCTGCACACGCTTGGCAATATCGGTGTTATACTCATCCACTGTCGCATGCACCCCGCTCAAGGGGCATCCAATTTTCTCGTCCAAAGTCCAACTGGCGGGAAAGCATAAGACCGCAGCGGTCAACACATGCTCGTCGCCATGTTTTTCATGCAGACAAAGATCCTCTTGCACCAATCGCGCGGCGGTCAGCAATGGATCTCCATCCAAAGGCACCCGCACCCCATCCGGGCGGATCACATCGCTCGGGTTGACCTGATAGGACACACGGTTGCGCAGCAACCCTAGAACCTCGTCCAAAACCTCCTGCTTGGCCTCTGACGTGGCCCCTGCATCTGCAAACACCCGCTCAGGCATCTGTGACAGAAGGCGATCCCGCTCCGCCATTTGGCCGGCGAAAGCCTCATCCTCAATCAACCAGCCCTCCGCAGCCAATGGGGCAATTCCGGGTAGGTTTTTCTTGGTGCTCACGTCATAGGGAGTGCGTAATTGTAGAATTTCAGACATGTTATACGGCTCACAGGGCGGATTATTACAAAAGAGATGTCGCAACCAAACCTGACACAGGCAATCTGCAAACGCAATCTAGCGGGGTATCGAGAGGCTGAGCATACACAAAACTTCAACACGACCCGCAAAATTAATCCCACCAAAAGCATCATGACCAGCGACAACACCCCCAATGATCTGGATCGGGTTGAAATAGGCCCAACCAAACTGGCCTTCGATGAATGGGCCAAAGCTGAACTGGAACTACCAGACCTCCAGAAAATGCGCAGGTTTCGCCATCAAAGGCTGGTGCAAAGCATAAATGCCCGCGACTAAGGCGCACTGTTGGTGTTTGATCCTCTCAACATCCACTTCGCCACTGACAGCACAAATATGCAACTGTGGAACACCCACAACCCATTCCGCGCCCTGATCTTCTTTGCGGATGGCTATATGGTGGTGTGCGACCATAAAAACTCACCCTTCTTGTCGCAATTCAACCCACGGGTAAACGAACAACGCTCAGGCGCAGATTTCTTCTACTTTGACCGAGGGGATATGGCGCATTTGGCCGCGGAAAAATTTAGCCAAGAGGTGTTAGATTTAGTGCGCGAACATGGCCGTGACAATATGCGATTGGCCGTGCATAAGGTCATGCTGGTGGGCCTGCCCGCGCCTGAATCCTTAGGGTTCGAGGTGATGGAAGGTGACGAGCTGACCGTGAAAGCATTTGTCATTAAAGGAACTGATGAAATCAAAGCGATGCGCTGCGCCAGCCATGCCTGCGAAACCGCGGTGCGCGCCATGGAAGATGCGGCCCGCTCTGGCGTGCCTTCAGGGCAGATGAGCGAGGATGATATCTGGGCGGTGCTGCATGCGGAAAACATCCAACGCTGCGGCGAATGGATCGAGACAAGGCTTCTGGCCTTCCGACCCCGCATCAGCCCTTGGTTTCAAGAGTGCGGCCCCAGACTGGTGCAGAACAATGAAATTGTCAGTTTCGACACAGATTTGATCGGCAGCTACGGCATTTGCGTGGATATCTCGCGTAGCTGGTGGATCGGAGATCAGGCCCCTCCCCCCGATATGATATCAGCCATGCAACACGCCCATGAGCATATCCACACCAATATGCAAATGCTGGCCCCCGACGTCTCGATGCGCAGCCTGTCGGAAAATGGGCACCGCTTACAGGACCACTATCAGATGCAAAAATACGGCTGCATGATGCATGGGGTGGGTCTGTGCGATGAATGGCCACTCATTGCCTACCCCGACCGATTAGTCGATGGCGCCTTTGAATATGAGCTTGAGGCTGGCATGGTGCTCTGCGTCGAGGCGCTGGTGTCATCCGAGGGTGGCGATTTCTCCATCAAGCTGGAAGACCAAGTTTTGATCACCGAAGACGGCTTCGAGAAACTGACCACCTATGAGTTTGATGGAGTTTTGATGGGGGGTGACGCATTACTACAATAAAAAAACCCATAAAAAAGGCGCAACCTCAGTTGCGCCTTTTTACTTGAACCTAACTTCAGAGTTATTTGCGTGCGGCGCCGACGAGGCCCCATACAGCTGGCAAAAGTAAAGCGGCCAATGCCAGTTTCACCAAATCGCCCAGTAGAAAAGGTGTCAGGCCCCAAGTAAAGATTGGGGCATCGGTGCCATAAAGCATAGCCAACCAGATCAAGCCCGGCACATAGATCAAGACGTTGCCCAAAACCATCGCCAACGCCATTTTACCAATGGAGCGGTCCCAGCCTTGGCGGGCTGCGTAGCCCAAAGCCAAAATAGCCAAAACATAGCCCACCAAATAGCCGCCAGTGCCGCCCATCATATAGGTCATGCCGAAGGTCTCAGCGCTAGAGCCTGCGAAAACGTCAAAGCCAAAAACACCAATCAGCATGTAGCCGATGATTGTCGCCAGTCCCAAACGCATGCCATATGCTGCGCCAATGCTAAGCACGGCGAAGGTGCCCATGGTCATCGGAACTGGGAACATTGGGATTTTGATCTTCGCCGCCACGGCCAAAGCGGCGGACGATAATCAAAATGATTTGTTTGACACGCATTGCCTGCCCGGTTTGGGGAAAGATTGCTTCTGCAAGAACGCTATTATGTGTGATGTTGGTCATGTTTAAAGTCCCTTATTTAACTCGTCTCGCAACGTTTAGCCTTTGCAGATAGGGTGTTGCAAGCACTCAAAGCGTAAGTTTTCGGTAACTGCTGTGCATTTCATAGTCTTTTCGCGGTCCTTTGACTTTCCATAACGATGTCCAAATCGGCCATTGTGTGAATCCATAGGAGACTGCATAATCATCGGGATCACAAAAATGTCGGGCCTGTGGTGCGGCATGAGCCAAATCAATCCGGTGAAAAAATCGCCCATCATCAAAATGCACATCCACCCCCGCCAAAGTGGCATCCCAGCGATAACGGCGGGTGCTCGACAAGGCTTGCCCGTCCGGGAGCACCATCTGCCCGGTCTCCTGATACCACGCTTCGGACACCTCACAACGACCTGTAAATATCAGCTTGGCATCTGCGGTATGATCGATGATGTAGCGTGAAATTACCCAGAGACATCCGGCGAAATCTCCCATTTTCAGGGGCATAGCCCCCTGGTGATTGTCCTGAAAACTCACGCGTCTGATACCCTATCTTTATTCACCACAAAACCAGCAGCGACAGCTTCTCCAACCGATCTTAGCATAAATGGCGCAGGCCTCAATCAAACTTAAGTTTTGAAGTCAGATTAACCGTCTACAGCCCCGCCCATGTGCTTGAACCTCCAAGCCCAGCAGTCTATGAGGCAGCAACACCTTCCCAATCCAAAAGGTCTTGATCCCATGATCGAACGTTATTCCCGCCCTGAAATGGTAGGCATTTGGTCAGCCAAAACCAAATTCCGCATTTGGTATGAGATTGAAGCCCATGCCTGCGACGCACAGGCGAAACTTGGCGTGATCCCACAGGCCAGCGCAGATGCAGTTTGGAAAGCCAAGGACGTTGAATTTGACGTGGCCAAGATTGACGAAATTGAAGCCGTTACAAAACATGACGTCATCGCATTCTTGACCCATCTGGCCGATATCATCGGCAGTGATGAGGCGCGTTTTGTTCATCAGGGCATGACCAGCTCTGACGTTCTGGACACAACCCTAAACGTGCAGTTGACCCGCGCCGCCGATATTTTGATTACCAATATTGAAGCCTTGCTGGCTGCATTAAAGCGCCGCGCATTGGAGCATAAAAACACAATCCGCATCGGTCGCAGCCATGGCATCCACGCCGAACCTGTCACCATGGGCCTGACTTTCGCGCGTTTCTACGCCGAAATGGACCGCAACTTGACCCGCCTGCGCACGGCACGCACTGAGATTGCAACTGGCGCTATCTCTGGTGCTGTGGGCACATTCGCGAACATCGACCCATTTGTGGAAGAACATGTATGCGAACAGTTGGGCCTAACATCCGAACCCATCAGCACCCAAGTGATCCCACGCGATCGCCATGCTGCATTTTTTGCAACTTTGGGCGTCGTGGCCAGCTCCATTGAGAATGTCTCGATTGAGATTCGCCACATGCAACGCACTGAGGTTTTGGAGGCTGAAGAGTTCTTCTCAAAAGGTCAAAAAGGCAGCTCGGCTATGCCACACAAGCGCAACCCGGTTTTGACAGAAAACCTCACCGGTTTGGCGCGCATCGTACGCATGTGTGTGGTACCCGCCATGGAAAACGTGGCGCTCTGGCATGAGCGGGATATCTCGCACAGCTCAGTTGAGCGCGCTATTGGACCAGATGCCACAATCACACTCGATTTTGCCTTGGCCCGACTCACTGGCGTGATCGACAAGCTGGTGATTTATCCAGACAATATGATCGCGAATATGAACAAATTTCGCGGTTTGGTGCATTCGCAGCGGGTTTTATTGGCCCTCACCCAAAAAGGTGTCAGCCGCGAGAACAGCTACAGCTTGGTTCAGCGCAATGCGATGCGGGTTTGGGAACAAGGCGCTGATTTTCTGACTGAACTTAAAGCGGATTCTGACGTTATGGCCGTTATGTCTGCGGAAGAGATCGAAGACAAATTTGATTTAGCCTATCACACCAAACATGTTGGCACGATTTTCAAGCGCGTTTTCGGCGAGTGATTAACAACACCCTTCCCGGCTTCATGTCGGAGCAGGGTTTGACGTAATATATTAGCATCAATTCATAAGCTGAGCACCTGATACGGGCGCTGGACAAACGAGGGGCCCAGGCCTAGTTTTAACCTATGGCAGAATTTTTTGGAAAAAGATGGCACGATATGGGCGGCGACCCTGCCGGTGATATCAACCATGATCAACATGACTTTGCCCTATGGGAAAAGCGCGTGGATGCGCTGATGGTGCTAGTCTCCTCCGCCGGATTGATGAACACCGACAGCCTGCGCCGCGTACTTGGAAGACATGGGCGAAGAGGCCTATGAAACCATGAGTTATTATGAACGCTGGATCGCCTCTGTGAGCCAAAACATGGTAGAAGCCGGCGCATTTTCCACAGCCGAGCTCGCTAAAAAAATGGCACAGGTGAAAACGCGTGGAGCAACTTATGGCGATGCGACGTGAAAGTGCGGGTGCTCAATCATTGGCCGCCTGGCCATATCCGAACGCCCGGCTATCTGCGTGGTAAAGTAGGTGAGATCGAGCGCGAAATTGGTCTGTTCAATAACCCTGAGAAAAACGCCTACCGCTTGCTCCCACAAAAGTGCCACTTGGTCCGGGTGCGCTTTACAATGGAAGAGATCTGGGGTGATGCCGCCGAGACATCAGATGATGTGATAGAAGCTGAAATCTACGCCCATTGGTTGGAGCCTGCATAATGCCACATGACAATCACGACCACGGCGCGTTGTCGCCTTCGGGCCATCCCTACCGCAAGGATGACGACAACGAATTGAACTATTGGCAGATTATGGAAATAGCCGTACGGGAACTCTTGATCGAAAAAGGTCATATCACCGCGGCGCAAGTTCATAATCAGATCAACACAATGGACGCGCGCAGCCCAGCCAATGGAGCGAAAGTTGTAGCTCGTGCTTGGTGCAATCCAGAGTTCAAATCAGCACTCTTGACCGATGCAGGTCAAGCCTCGCGGGATATGGGGTTTGATATTGGACCGATGCATTTGATTGCGGTCGAAAACACCATTTAGTGCATAACTATTGTTGTCTGCACGCTATGCTCTTGCTACCCACGCAATCTTTTAGGACTACCACCCGATTGGTACAAATCCCGTGCTTACAGATCACGAACAGTGATTGAGCCGCGCAAGGTCTTGTCGGAATTTGGGGTTGAAATTTCACAAGATGTACAAGTACGGGTGCATGACAGCACCGCAGATATGCGCTATATTGTTTTGCCAGCGCAGCCCGTTCAAACCATGAGCCTTTCAGAAGATGAATTGGCCTATTGGGTGACGCGCGACAGCATGATCGGCGTGGGCCTACCCCAAGCACCAAAATGAAATTAACACAGGCTCAAAAAGGTGCCGCACTTATGGTTGCAGGGGTGTTTTGCATGGCCTCAATGGATGTCATGGCAAAAACCCTTGGCCTCAGCATCCCTGTGGCGCAAATTGTGTGGCTAAGGTTCGTTTCTCAAACTATTTTGGTTGGTGTAGGGCTCATTTTAACAGGCCAAAAATTGTTTTTGAGTAATCACATAAAGGTGCACGTGTTGCGCGGCTTCGCAAGCACAGCAAGTAGCTATCTTTTTTTTCTTGGAATTATCTATATGCCTCTGGCCGACGCCACAGCGCTCGTACAATTGGTGCCAGTTATGGTGACATTAGGAGCAGTTTTGGTTTTGGGTGAAAAAATCGGCCGCCGTCGTATTATGGGGATTGCGGCAGCTTTTATTGGTGCCATGTTGATTATCAGACCAGGAACATCAGTGATGACCACCATGTCCCTATTTCCTTTACTGGGAGCGTTGGGCTTTACTATATACGCCCTTGCCACACGTTTTGTTCGTAGTGACGGCCCTTGGACAACCCTATTTTTGCAGGGTTTTTTTGGTATGTGTTTTTCGTCGGTAGTGGTGCCATTTTTCTGGCAAACCATTGCCTTGGAAGAACTTCCCTTGGTCGCAGCGTTGGTAGCCTTTGGAATATTAGGCCACCTTTTGATGATCCGTGCCTTTGCTGCCGCTCCCGCCAGCGAGATCGCCCCGTATGGCTACGCTGGACTACTATTCGCCATTTTCTTTGGGCTGATATTATTTGATGAAACCCCGGACCCTTTTACCCTATTAGGAGCGATTGTCATTGTAGGAGCTGGCTTATATGTTTGGTATCGCGAAAAACTAACTCAGGCACAGGAAAGCTATGACTAATTCTATCCAGCGCAGTGGCTCAAATAAGCAATGGCTCGAGAACAAAGCAGTAATGGGGATGTTCGCTCTTTTGAAGCTCCTGCCCTACCGACACCGCAATTGGTTAATGGGCGCCACCCTCGGCAGTTTTTTAGGTAATATTATTGGCTACCGCAAGCGGATCATGGACAACCTCAACCTAGTTTATCCTGAAATGATGCAAGAGCGCAAAATCAAGATTGCGGATAAAGTACTACACAATGCAGGCCGCACGTTTATTGAGAATATGTACCCAGCAGAATTTCAGGCCCAAAACTCTAATATTGAATTGTGGGGATCGGGCGTAGATGAGTTGTTCAAGGCAAATGAAGACGGACGTCCCATCATGTTTTATTCAGGTCATTTTGGCAATCACGAGGCCTTCCGAGCGGCGTTATTTCAACGTGGTATTAGAATTGGAGGTATGGTTCGGCGAATGGCAAATCCGTATTTTGACCTGAATTATAAAAATATGTTGGATATCAACGGACGCTCTGGGCCTGTATTTGAGGCAACAACTAAGGGGACTTTGGGGTTTTTTAAAGCTTTGAATAAAGGGGCTGCGTTGGTTTTATTGATCGACCTCGCGGTTAGCGAGGGGGAGCTAATCAGTTTTATGGGCAAACCTGTACGTACGTCGCTCACAGCCGCTAAATTTGCCATCAAAGCGGATGCTCTATTTCTGCCATATTTTTCGATGCGCAATCCAGACAGCGAAAGCTTTCGAGTGGAAATTGGCGCGCCTATCGAGCACAGTGATCCTGTGACTATGATCCAAAAAGCTACCGTATCATTAGAGAAACGAATCAACGCAGACCCCGGGAATTGGTTTTGGATTCACCGTCGTTGGAAACATCTATCAACCAAATGATTGCTACTATTGTAGCCACGCAGCAGCGACAATCTCGCCATGCCCTTGATGCTGCACCAAAACGGTATACTTCCCTCGGACTAAATCACCAGTACTGAACGTCACTTCACCTTGCCCATCCCACGAGCCCAAACTGCGTAAATCCATGACAACGTTTACATAGGAAACCGTTTTTCCGGCATTTTCTCCATGTAAAATTTTGATAGTGTTATTTGGTGATACTTGTACCAACTGGACATCATAAGTACCGGGCCGGTGGGCAGCGCTAAGCGTCACGGTATAAGCAGCTCCTGCCCTGCTGCTTGACAGCTTTACCACCGCTTTCTGTACCGTGACTTTACGGATTGAGGCTGAAACCTCATCGTGAATTTTGCCCATCATGTTTTCGACACCATTTATGATAAGCTGGGGGGTATAAATCATTCGCTGCTTTTGAGCATGCGCATAAGCGCGCTGCCGTTCAGTAAAAGCAGGATCAGCAAAACTATCTTTCCAGCCAATGTAATCCCAATAATCTACATGCCACGCCAGTGCTATCACGTTGGGCTGCTTCGCAAGTTCATTCAAATAAGCATCCACCGGTGGGCAGTAAGAACAGCCTTGCGACGTAAACAGCTCCACCACCACAGCTTGGTCTTCAGAGGCACCCACGGTCGGAAATAAAGCTCCCAGGAGGCAAATGAAGCTGGCAAACACTAAACGCATTAAGAAAGATCCCAATATTTATTTTTATAATAAGCCACCATATCTAAGGATGCCAATCAATCAATTGTGCCTAGATGTTACAACCCTATACTCCGGTATACAAATGTATGCACGCCGCCTTCGTAAGCCTTGCTAGCCCATCGTTGTCGGTGTACGGAACTAATCAACAAGTTAAAAAAACGCTAAATGTTGATTGTATCAACGTTGTAGCTTCAAAAATACTTATTAGCAGAGATAACCATGAATTTTTATACAGCCTACTTAAATGAAATTACCAAGCGCAAAAAAACAGGTTTGAAACCGGAACCAATTGCGGATGGCGACCTCGCATTAGAGATCATCTCACAAATTAAAGATAATAAACACGAAGAACGAGAGAACTCTTTGATGTTTTTTATTTACAATATCTTGCCTGGAACCACCGGTGCCGCTGCTGTCAAAGCAAAATTTTTAAAAGAGATAATTCTTGGGAAATCTATTGTTAAAGAAATTTCTCCAAGCTTTGCTTTTGAGATGTTGTCCCACATGAAAGGTGGGCCCTCTGTCGAGGTGCTTCTTGATCTTGCCCTAGGTGACGACCATTCAGTTGCTTTGCAATCAGCCGAAGTTCTTAAAACCCAAGTTTTTCTTTACGAAGCGGATACAGACCGTCTTAACGAAGCATACACTGAAGGCCATGAAGTGGCAAAAAACATCCTAGAAAGTTATGCAAACGCTGAGTTCTTTACGAAACTCCCTGATATTGAGGCAGAAATCAAGGTCGTTACCTATATCGCTGCCGAGGGGGATATTTCTACAGATTTACTGTCCCCGGGCAACCAAGCGCATTCTCGCTCAGATAGAGAATTACACGGCAGGTGTATGATCTCACCAGTAGCACAAGTTGAGATCCAAAACCTGCAGAAACAACACCCCGACAGGCGAGTTATGTTAATAGCTGAGAAGGGAACAATGGGAGTGGGGTCCTCGCGGATGTCGGGCGTAAATAACGTTGCTTTGTGGACTGGCAAGCAAGCAAGCCCCTATATTCCCTTTGTTAATAACGCCCCTATTGTTGCAGGAACAAATGGAATTTCTCCCATATTCCTGACAACTGTTGGAGTGACTGGTGGCATTGGTATTGACTTGAAAAACTGGGTCAAGAAGCTGGATACTAGTGGAAAGCCAATTCTAAACACTGACGGTAATCTTATTCTTGAGCAGAAATACTCTGTTAAGACAGGGACGACGCTAACCATTAATACCAATAACAAAAAGTTATATAGTGACAACAGTGGCAAAGAGTTAGTTGATTTACGATCATCTTTCACCCCTCAAAAAGTTGAATTCATCAAAGCCGGCGGCTCTTACGCAATTGTTTTTGGTAAAAAGCTTCAGAGCTTTGCGGCTGAAGCACTTGGGGTTGAACTGAAATCTGTTTATGCTCCTTCCAAAGAGATTTCTCATGAAGGGCAAGGGCTCACAGCTGTAGAAAAAATATTCAACGCAAATGCTATGGGCGTGGCTGTCGACGGTGCCTTGCTTACAGGTTCAGATGTAAGAGTGAAAGTGAATATTGTTGGGTCGCAGGATACCACTGGCTTGATGACGGCCCAAGAACTGGAGTCTATGGCAGCTAGAGTTATCTCACCAACTGTTGACGGAGCCTATCAGTCAGGCTGCCATACTGCATCAGTGTGGGACTTTAACGCGCAAGCCAATACTCCCAAACTTATGAAGTTTATGCAAAATTTTGGCCTGATCACAGCGCGGGATCCGAAAGGTATCTATCATTCTATGACTGATGTTATCCATAAGGTTTTGAATGATCTTACAGTTGATGATTGGTCAATCATTATTGGTGGAGACTCTCATACTAGGATGTCCAAAGGCGTTGCTTTTGGTGCCGACTCAGGAACAGTCGCACTAGCTTTAGCTACAGGCGAAGCAACAATGACAATTCCAGATTCGGTAAAAGTAACCTTCAAGGGGTTAATGCAGGATCACATGGATTTCCGTGATGTTGTCCATGCTACACAAGCCCAAATGTTAAAACAATTTGGCGATAACATTTTTCAGGGACGTATTATTGAGGTTCATATCGGAACTTTACTTGCTGACCAAGCGTTCACTTTCACTGACTGGACTGCAGAAATGAAGGCAAAGGGATCAATCTGTATTTCTCAGGACGAAACACTCATGGAATCCCTCAAAATAGCAATAAGTCGTATTCAGATTATGATCGACAAGGGGATGGAAAATAACAACAGTACGTTGAACGGCTTGATAGAGATTGCTGAAACGAGGATTTCAGAAATCAAATTAGGCGTAAAACCAGCTCTAGCTCCAGACTATAATGCAAAATACTTTGCAGAAGTGGTAATAGACTTGGATCAGATAGATGAGCCCATGATTGCAGATCCTGATGTTAATAATGTGGATGTATCTAAAAGATATACCCACGACACGATCAGACCGATTTCATTCTACGGAGCAGAAAAAAAAGTTGACTTGGGGTTTGTTGGTTCATGCATGGTACACAAAGGTGATATGAAGATCGTTGCTCAGATGTTAAAAAATATAGAAAAAACCGTTGGAAAAGTTGAATTTAAAGCACCTTTGGTCGTAGCAGCGCCAACCTATAACATCATTGATGAATTGAAGGCAGAAGGTGACTGGGCTGTCTTGCAGAAATACTCAGGCTTTGAGTTCGATGATAAAGCACCAAAAAAGACTGCCCGCGTTGAATATGAGAATATGTTATACCTTGAACGGCCAGGCTGTAATCTTTGCATGGGCAATCAGGAAAAAGCCGCAAAAGGGGATACCGTTTTAGCCACTTCTACCCGTCTTTTTCAAGGAAGAGTGGTAAAAGATAGTGAAGAGAAAAAAGGAGAATCATTGTTGTCATCAACGCCTGTGGTTGTATTGTCTGCTATCCTTGGTAGGACGCCAAATATTGACGAGTATAAAGCTGCAGTAAAGGGAATTGATCTTACAAAATTTACCCCGCCATTAGAAAAATCCGGGTTTACATCTTCGGCTCATTTTTAGGGGTAATCACTAATAATACTCTTGGCACTGTAAATAGCACAACAAACCCCCAACGCCTTTACCACTATTTAGGCCAAGGTCGCTCACAGGCCCAACAGTTATTAAAATATACTGCTTCCAACTGGAAGCCCCGCGTCACAAAAGTCTTAATATATGAGATGATTTTTCTTGAGATTTCAAGGCTAGGGAAAACTAAATCCAGCAGCTCTCAAAGTGGGTATAACCCGGGTTTCAATATTTCTCTGTGTCAGAGGCCCAGCAACCCGCAACAAAACAGTACCATCAGGTCCCAATACAAAAGTCTCAGGCAGGCCGTAAACGCCCCAATCTACTGCCATTTCAGCATCAGGATCCGCGCCACCTAATACATACGGATCACCTAATTCATCCAAAAAAGCCATTGCTTTTAATGGATTATCTTTAAAGTTCACCCCGTAAACAGGAATATTTTGTTGCGAAAGCTCCATCAAGGTCGGGTGCTCTGCCCGACAGGGAGCGCACCAGCTTGCCCAAAAATTTACAAGCTTCACCTCACCAGTCAACAAATCACTCTGCGCAAAAGGCTCATAGCCCGGAAGCCGCTGCAATTGCACTTTCGGGGCAGCTTGTCCGGTGGCAGTGCTGGGCAAAGAGTTGGGATCTTCGCGCTGCATACCAACGAAAGCGAGGGCCGCGAAAATAGCAAAAACTAATACAGGCAAACCAAGAATTAGTTTACGCATCTTTCCCCGCCTCTGCATCTGTCAGGGCACGCTTAACGGAACGACTTCGCCTTATGTAAATGAAACAGACCATTGCCAAGGCCAGCAAACTGACGCCATAGGCGACCGTTACTTCTATCATATATTTCCCTAAATCTGGCATCATTGCATCCGCTCCCGCACCTCTAAAACCTTAAGCCGACGCATCCGCAGCTCAGTGCGCGTACCAATTAGTAGAAGAGTTAGAAAAAGCAGTCCAAACCCCAGCATCGTAAGCAACAGCGGTTGAAAAAATACATTCGAAATATTCTCTTGCTTGGTTCCATCGGTCAGAGTAACCGTTGTACCCTGATGCAGGCCTTGGTTCCAAAACAAAACTGCATAGCGGCTGAGCAAGGCAAAGACCGAGCCCTACAAGAGCCAGAACCGAGGTCAAATCAGCCGCTGTATCATCATCATCAATCGCAGCCCAAAGCGCGATATAGCCCGCATAAAACAAGAACATAATTAAAAAGCTAGTCAAGCGTGGGTCCCAAACCCAATAGGTGCCCCACATTGGCTGCCCCCAAATTGCACCCGTGGCCAAGGCAATTAGAGTCATAGTCATACCCACTGGTGCAGCAGCCTTCGCCGCCAAAACCGAGACATGTTGACGGCGGATCAACCACATAAGTGAGCCTACAAACATCAAAAGATAACCATTAATCGCCATTAATGCAGCCGGCACGTGGAGATAGATAATTTTGACAGTAGAGCCTTGGCGTATATCATCGGGAGTGAAAAAAAATCCCCAGATTAAGCCAGACCCCAAAAATAGGACTGTCAGCCAAGAAAGCCAAGGCAACCAACGGCCAGACCAACCCATAAACACTTTAGGATTAGCCAATTTCCAAAATAAATTCCAAAGATGCTTTGATTTTGAAGTCGAGTTCATAAACTTTATCCTACACCTATTTTACGCATCGCGGTAGCAAATTCATCGAAGATTGATCCGCAATGCCGCTCCAGAGGCAAAGGGTAATATAGCTACCGTTCCAAGGGAAATCGCCAAAACTATGATCAATGGCACATCAAAAGCCTGCCCCAATGACGCAGAGCGAACCGCCCTCGCGCCAAAAATTAATGTAGGTACATAGAGCGGCAACACCAAAAGCGACAGCAAAAGCCCACCGCGTTTAACTCCCAATGTCAGCGTGGCACCAAAAGCACCAATCAAGCTCAATGCGGGCGTGCCCAGAAGCAAAGAAAAGCACATCGCCTTTCCAGCATCAAAGCTAAGATTCAACAACACCCCCAGCAAAGGAGCTGCAAGCGCCAAGGGCAGCCCCGTGGTCAACCAATGCGCCGCAGCCTTAGCGATGTACACCGCTTCTAGCGGCAATGGCGAGGTGGCCAGAAGATCTAGCGAACCATCCTCGTAGTCCAAGCCAAATATACGATCCAGAGATAACAGACAGGCCAACAAGGCTCCCAACCACAGCAAACCGGGTGCCACTAAAGCCAAAGTGGATTGATCCGGACCCAGTCCCAAGGGGATTAATACCACAACAATCAAAAAGAAAACCAATGCGAGCCCAAAACCACCGCCAGAGCGCACGGCAAGGACCGATATCACGCATAAAGAGCTGGATCATTCCAAAGCCTCCTCAAACGTGGAAGAAGATCATATCCACAGAGGCTATATAATTAGTCAGATCCAAACTCTCTGCTAACAGTTCAAAATCAATGTGAGTGGCTAAAACTGCAGCGCCACCACCCTGCAAATGCGCTTTTAACACTTTACGAAACAGAGCTACATTCTGTACATCCAATGACACAGTGGGCTCATCTAGCACCCAAAGCCTGCAGCCAGTGACCAACATTCGAGCTAAACCCAGCCTGCGTTGTTGGCCCGCAGATAGGTTTGCCGCTGGCTGGTATGCAAGATTTCCAAGAGAATAAGAGTTAAGCGCAACATCAGGTCTGGGTCCGCCATAGATATCAGCCCAAAACTTAAGGTTTTCGAGCACACTCAATTGACCCTTTAGCCCATCCGCATGGGCGGCATAGGCAACAGTTTCCGGTGCCAAAATTATTCCAGACGTTGGAGTTTGCAAGCCAGCTATGCAGCGCAGAAGGCTAGTTTTACCAACTCCATTAGCTCCCCGTAAGACAAGCGCTTGCCCCGGCTGCACAGAGAAACTCACATCATGCAAAAGTAATTTCCCACCCCGCGCCACGCTTAGGTTTGAAACTTGCAACATGGGCTAAACTGGCAGTAGGGCTAAGCCTATGCGGCGGCCCTCTGAAAGCAAAATATTGTAGGTCCGGCATGCAGTAGGTGA
The DNA here is from genome assembly GCA_905182535.1 of uncultured Planktomarina sp. GTDB lineage: Bacteria > Pseudomonadota > Alphaproteobacteria > Rhodobacterales > Rhodobacteraceae > Planktomarina > Planktomarina arctica. Next base: position 24,404 of record CAJJBZ010000010.1, on the reverse strand, counting down.
GTTCATGATTTCGACTCCGATACCAGCGGTTTCCAATGCGGTACGAAAATCTGCCGGTATATGTGCAATGTTGGCACCTGTTCCCACAAAAACCACATCCAGATCTTTAGCCACATCCACAAAGGGTGCGGGATCATCAAACCCAGACCATGGCCCACAAGATTGTGGCAACACGGCGAGCTTCCCCTCAAATAAATCCCCCGCAATGCGAAAGAAGTTTGGCCCATAGCCATCGACGGGCCGTCCACTGTCGAAGGTGATCTCGCTCAGCTGCATCTAGGCATCAATATTGGCAAATTGATTGCCATCCGTGTTGCTGGGCTTCGACCAATCGCGTTTGACGCCCAAGCGTAGCAGCGTGGAGCTGGCGACAAAGACCGACGAATAAGTCCCAACCATCACGCCCCAAATCATCGCAAAAACAAACCCGCGGATCACGTCACCACCCAGCACAAACAACGAGATTAGCGCAAGCAGTGTGGTGACAGACGTCATCACAGTGCGGCTCAGAGTTTCGTTGATTGATAGTTCAGCAATTCAGAAAGATTTTTTTGCTTATAGCGGCGCAGATTTTCACGCACCCGGTCAAAAACCACAACCGTATCATTTAAAGAATACCCCACAATGGTAAGCAGAGCAGCGATAATCGCTAGGTCAAACTTAATTTGTAGAGCGGAGAACACCCCAATTGTAAGAATGATATCATGGACCAAAGCGCCAACCGCACCTACCGCAAACTGCCACTCGAACCGCAACCAAATATAGATCAAAACAACGGCAATAGCAATCACTACCGCCAAAGCTGCAGATTGGATCAACTCACCTGACACCTTTGGCCCAACAGATTCGACCGATGGAAATGTAATCCCTGGTGCAATATCCTGTAAAACAGCCTCAAGCCTCACCACCATGTCGGATGCTATCGATTCTTGGCCCTCTTGTGCTTGGATACGGATTTGCGCCACGTGCTGATCCACCCGGAATGAGGGGTCAAATACTTCTGCAATCGATATATCGCCAAGGCCTAAAGGCTCAATCGCAGCACGATAGGTGGCTACATCCACAGGCATAGAGCTTTCCGCGCGTATGGTGGTTCCACCCTTGAAATCAATCCCAAAGTTCAGCCCCATGATCACAGTCGATACAATCGACAGCACTACAAAAACAGCCGAGACCCCAATCCACATCTTCCACATTTTAAAAAAATTGAATGTGGTATGTTCTTTTACTAGCCTTAAGCGCATCGCCTACACCTCCAGGATTTTTGGCTTGCGCCATTCGAACCAAATCACAACCATGATCCGGGTCACAAAAATTGCAGTAAAGACTGAGGTAATAATACCTAGGCCAAGCGTAACAGCAAAACCCTTGACAGGCCCAGCCCCCATAATAAACAGAATAGTCGCCGTCAGAAATGTCGTAATGTTAGCGTCGGTTATAGCCGATAACGCTTTTTCATAGCCAAGTTCAATAGCCCGAGCCGGGCCCTTAGCCGTTTTCAGCTCCTCCCGGATACGTTCGAAAATCAACACGTTGGCATCCACAGCCATACCAATTGTGAGAACAATTCCCGCGATTCCTGGCAATGTTAAAGTCGCACCAACCATCGACAGTAGTCCAAAAATCATCCCTACGTTGATGATCAAAGCAATATTGGCAAAAATTCCAAAAGTACCGTAGGACAGCGCCATGAAGATCAAAACTGCGCCAAAGCCAACAATACAAGCAGATTTTGCCTGCATCAATGCTGTCTTGGCCCAATTCAGGACCGACAGTACGCTCTTCTAAAAAAATCAAGCTGGCTGGCAACGAGCCGGCACGAAGTAAAGTCGACAGTCGTGTGCTTTCGGTCACATCAAAATCACCAGTAATGATCCCTGAGCCACCCGTGATCGCAGATTGGATCCTTGGGGCAGAAATAACTTGTTTGTCCAGCACGATAGCAAATGGCTCACCAATGTTATCAGTCGTATATTGACCGAATTTTTTCGCGCCGGAGGTGTTGAAGCGGAAATTTACTGCCGGACGTCCGTTTTGGTCGAACGCTGGCTGCGCATCGGTTAGATCTTCCCCAGTAACGACCGGGGCACGCTCAAGAATATAATAAGTTTTTTCATTATCAGCCGCTTGAACCAACTCATTACCAATACCAGCATTACCATTGGGATTGCTGGTTTCGCCAACAACAGTTTGAAAAGTCAAAAGCGCCGGTGTGCCAATCAAATCTTTTAGCTCTTGGGCAGAGCCAAGGCCTGGCACTTGGATCAAGATCCGGTCTGTGCCCTGGCGTTGGATGGTGGGCTCGCGGGTGCCAGCTTCGTCAACCCTTCTACGAATAATTTCGAGAGATTGAGCCATAGTACGGTCATCAGTCGCAAGCTTTTCCGCGTCGGATAGTGTCACAATCAGGTTATCGCCAACCGCTGTTACCACAATATCGTCAGTCATGCCACCACTAAACGACGCCACAGGCCGGGCCAATGTCTGTACAACTTTGATAGCGCTATCCATAGCCTCAGGCTTGCCAATACGCACCCGCAGTTCAGCCTCACCACCATCTTGTTGGCGGATAGCACCAATCGTAGCACGTTCTTCACGCAAGGCATTGCGAACTTCTGGCCAAAAGCTCTCGAGACGGCTGGTATAGACCTCCGCCAATTTGACTTCACCCAACAAATGCGCCCCGCCCCGCAGGTCTAGACCAAGGTTAACAAGGCCAGATGGCAGAAAAGTGGGCCAACCTTTGGCCTCCTTCCCTTCATCACTGGCATCGTTATAAGTCTCAACCTTGGAATAAAACGCATTAGGGAGGGCAAATAGAAGCCCTAACGCGCAGGTAGCCCAAATCAGGAACCGCTTCCAACCTTCTATTTGCAACATCTTGTGGCTCCTGGCCTATGGTTTTGACAGGTGATTAGCTTGCAGGCTTAGTTTTACTGCGCACATCCGCAATCGTAGCTTGTACAACAGTCACGCGCACGTCTTTGGCAAGTTCAACTTCAACTTCATTACTTTCCGCTTTGACCTTAGTCACTTTGCCGATAAGGCCACCAGCCGTTACAACTTCATCACCTTTAGCCAAGTTGCTGACCATATTCTGATGTTCTTTCATCTTCTTTTGCTGTGGCCGAAAAACCAACATGTAAAAAATGCCAATAATCAGCAGCGGAAACATAAATGTGCCTAAAGTGTCCATAAAGACCTCGTAAATCTGTCATACGGCACCGCGCCGCAGGTTCTGTCAGAATGTATGGTTTGGGGGGGCGCTTTGCAAGGGATTGCAGACCTACCCACAACAGTTAGCCAAATAATTTTAAGATTATTTTTATGACTGTTCAATTAAAATTGTTTTTTGGATTTTTTGGTATGTCTTAGACCGCATCAGCAGATTCTTTAAATACATCCAACCACCTTTGGCCGGACCAAAGCAAAATCTGTCCAAAATGATGGCTCCACTATTAACCCATAGTGCCTTGATGGCCTACGCGGTAAAATTGCCCCGTGACCCTCAGGCCAGCTTTGGGCATAACCACAGCAGTGATTCTTTTGAAGGAGATGATATATGCATGATATTCGTGCCATCCGCGAAAACCCTGCCGCTTTTGACGCCGCATTAGCGCGCCGAGGAAATGCGCCGGTCTCGTCGGACATCCTATCCCTCGACACCGACCGCCGTGCCTGCATTCAGGCGACAGAGGCGGCACAAGCCGAGCAAAACAAAGCCAGCAAGCTTGTGGGGGCTGCCAAAGCCAAAGGAGATGAGGCTGAATTTGACCGTCTGCGCGCCTTGGTGTCTGAAAAGAAAGCCGAAATGGCCAACTTAAACGAAGAAGCAAAAGCAAAAGATGAAGCTTTGGCAGATATGTTGATGGCTATCCCCAACCTACCCTATGGCGATACGCCTGATGGTACCGACGAAAATGATAATGTGGAGGTGCATCGTTGGGGAACACCCTGCAACTTTAGCTTCACACCCAAGGAGCATTTTGAGCTAACTGCTACTAAAGATGGGCTCGACTTTGAAACAGCAGGTAAAATTTCTGGTAGCAGGTTTGTAATTATGTCTGGCGCAATTGCGCGCATGCACCGCGCCTTAGCGCAGTTCATGTTAGACACTCATATCAACGAAAATGGCCTGACTGAGACAAATACGCCAGTTTTAGTAAGAGATGAAGCGATGCGCGGCACCGGACAATTGCCCAAGTTTTCCGAGGAAAGCTATCAAACCACGAATGGATGGTGGTTAATACCTACCTCTGAGGTAACACTGACTAATATTATGTCAGGGCTCACAGTTGACGAAAATACCCTACCACGCCGCTTTGTAGCACATTCTTTATGTTTTCGATCTGAAGCAGGTAGCGCCGGTCGGGACACTGCAGGCATGTTGCGCCAGCATCAGTTTGAGAAAGTTGAGATGGTCTCAGTCACACACCCAGATCATTCTCGCACCGAGCTGGACCGTATGACTAAATGTGCAGAAGGCATCTTAGAACGTTTGGAGTTGCCGTATCGCACCTTGGCACTTTGTGTCGGAGACATGGGGTTTGGAGCGCGACGCACGCATGATATCGAAGTCTGGCTACCAGGCCAAAATTCCTACCGCGAAATTAGCTCATGCTCAGTTTGCGGTGATTTTCAAGCCCGCAGAATGAATGCGAGGTTTAGGCCAACCATCGGTGGAAAACCAGAGTATTTACACACACTTAATGGCTCTGGCCTAGCGGTTGGTCGTTGCTTAATAGCAGTGTTAGAAAATGGCCAACAGTTAGATGGCTCTGTATTAATTCCGCAGGTTTTACAGCACTATATGGGCGGAGCAATTCGGATAAATGACGACGGAACCCTTCAATAGTGGATGATAAAGGAGGAGTTAAAAGACCGCCTTTATCTTCTAAACCATCCCTAAATAACAAACTGACTATAGACAGAGCCCTCTCGAGCATAAAAGAAAGTGTTTCTACCTTTTAATTCTGTTGGCACACAACAGATTGATTAAAAGCCAATAACCCTTATTTGAAAGGCTTCTTTCCAAGATGCTTGCGTAACCGTGACGGGGTAGATTTCTTTTTATTTTTATAAGGATTTTGATCACCCTGGCCGCGCATCCACATCCGGATAGGAGTGCCCGGCATGTCAAAATCTTCGCGAAGGCCATTGACTAAATAGCGCGAATAACTCTCTGCAATTTTATCAGGATAAGAACACATTACCACAAACCCTGGGGGCCGCGTCTTAGCTTGCGTCATATAGCGCAACTTAATGCGGCGCCCTCCAGGTGCAGGTGGGGGGTGTGCTTCCACCATGCCCGCCAACCATCGGTTCAAGTGGCTGGTTGGAATGCGGCGGTTCCAGATTTCATGCGCCTTCATCACGGCTTCCTGCAACCGATCTAAACCCTTACCTGTTTTAGCCGATACAGTGACTAAAGGTGCACCGCGCAATTGAGGCAATAATCTTTCAAATGACTCTCGCAATGTACGGATTTTAGATTGTTTTTCTGGTTCTAAATCCCATTTATTGACCGCCAAGACTACAGCACGACCTTCACGTTCAGCTAAATCTGAGATCCGCAGGTCCTGCTGCTCAAAAGGAATGTCTGCATCTAGCAAAACAACCACAACTTCAGCAAATTTAACGGCACGCAAGCCGTCACTGACTGATAGTTTCTCCAGTTTTGCTTGAACCTTGGCTTTTTTGCGCATGCCAGCTGTATCAAAAATACGGGTAGGAATGCCCCCCCAGTCCAAAGTTAACGAAATTGCGTCACGAGTGATGCCGGCTTCAGGCCCTGTCAACAGGCGATCTTCACCTAAAATCTTATTAATTAGCGTTGATTTACCCGCATTGGGCCGGCCAATCACAGCGACTTGCAGAGGCTTTAGCGCAGTTGGTAAACGGTATTCTTCTTCTGCGTCGCCCTCTTCGAGGTCTAAATCAACAACAGGTTCTTCCTCATGTTTTTCGGCAGCAACATCGATTAGAGGGGCCAACATCACAGCGAGTTCTCCCATGCCTTCGCCATGTTCCGCAGACATCCTCAAAGGCTCACCAAGGCCCAATGAGTAGGCCTCAATCACACCACCATCCGCCGCACGACCCTCACCCTTGTTAGCAACGAGAAAAACATGCGCGTTACGCTTGCGTAAAATATCGGCAAACACTTCGTCAGTCGGGGTAATTCCAGTCCGCGCATCAATCATAAATAAACATGCATCTGCCATATCAACAGCACGTTCCGTAAGGCGGCGCATCCGACCCTGCAGGCTATCATCTGTGACCTCTTCGAGACCAGCAGTATCAATAACTGTGAATTTTAGATGGCCCAGTCGGGCCGACCCTTCACGCAAATCGCGAGTCACGCCAGGTTGATCGTCCACCAGAGCGAGCTTGCGACCCACTAACCGGTTGAACAGAGTAGATTTTCCAACATTGGGACGGCCAACAATGGCCAGAGTAAAGGACATTTGAGCCCACTTTCACTAAATTAGAACCGAGCGTTACACCAAGTTTTGCTCAACGGAAAGCCAGTAGATTACCATTGGTGCTCAAAACATACAGAGTGCCATCCACTACGATCGGCGCACTGGCCGCTCCCGAAGGCATTTTAATAATTTTTATTAAATCACCATTGGCTGGATCAAACTGCCGGATCAACGCATCTGAAGAAGCAAGGAGTAACCGCCCACCAGACAAAATTGGTCCATGGTGGACAAAAGTTTTTCCACGGCGAAGTCCACTAGTTTGCGTGGAATTGGGCAAAGGTGTAGACCAGACTAACTTACCATCTGCCTTTGATACCCGAATGAGGTTATTCTCATCACTTACAGTAAATAACGAGCTGCCCACCACAAAAATACCTTCTTGGCTACCTTGGTTGGCCGTCCATAAACGAAGTCCTGTGTCCAAATCCATCGCAGCCATGCGGCCTGACGAATTGGCAAGGTAAACCACAGAGCCTTCGATTACTGGCTGACCAGTAAGATCCTGGACCTGCCCCCGAGCACGGCCAAGACGCGCCCCAGATAGGATGGAATTCCAGCTGCGCTGGCCACCGAGACGAAACGCTGCCAGCAAATCACCAGAGCCGAAGGGGAAGAGTGCGTATTTATCAGACACAGCGACCCCTGGACCTCCAGTATAGTTAGATTGCACAGATTGGCCAATGACCTGCCACTTGACCCGCCCAGTTGATGTTTCAATGGCCCATGCGGCACCATCACGAGCAGGAACATACAGTAAATCGTCAACAACAGTTGGAGAGGCCCCACCAAAACTAGTAAGATCTTGCTCCCAATACACTTCGCCCGACAATACACTCAACGCCAAAACTGTACCGAAATCCTGTAGTGACGAAAAGTTGTTCTCCCTGCACGGCCAAACCGCCTCCAGAGGCATCATTCGTATCATCATATTTTTTACTTACATTTTTCTGCCAAATAATTTTTCCGTCTAACCCTAAGGCCGTGACCAAAGACTTACTGTCTAATGTAAAAATTCTGTCACCTTGGATTACCGGACTGGCAGAAATTTCAGAGCGACGGCCGTCCCCTTGGCCAATTGCGGTCACCCACTGCAAGGTCAAATCAGAAGATAAGGCTACATGACCTGAGTAATGCTGAGCATTGCCACCTTGATGGGTCCAAGCCGGCATTAAGCGCGCATCTGGTAAGTCTAGTGCAGGTGGACTTTTGACCAAAAATTGGGCTTTGCTGTCCACAAAAACCGATCCATCAGGCATTTTACGTTCACCGCCCAAACGCGTGTCCTTAGCCGAGCAGCCAACAACCAAAATAATAAGCCCAATATAGAGTACTGCCCTGACTTTCATGCTGCCTCCTGCGCCACTTTAACTATGTTGTATCTATAATTTGGGTAGTATGCCTAATTTCCCAAGTCTGGAATTGCACCCAAGGCCACAATCAACTCACCCATACGCTGAACTTGAGCTTGAGTTGCACCGGCGTCCTGCACATGAGACTGCAGGAGTTCCAATGCAACGTCACGGTTGCCACGTTGCAGCTCAAGCGCCACCAAAATCTCCGTAGCAGCATTGCGGTACAATCCACCGGGAGCTGACAGATCTGTTAAAATCGAAACCGCCTCATCTTTGGAAGCCGCATCAGGCGTAGCAGCCAACTTCAGACGCGCTAGATCTCGTATATATTTAGGTTGGTCCATATTTTCAGCAATAGCTGTCAGAAGTTCAGACGCGAGGCTTTGGTCCAATCCAGCTAACAAAAAACTAGCGACAACGTCAGTATCCTCTTGCGCCACAATCGAGCTCAGAGCAGAGATACTTTCGGGTTTGTCTTGCACATCCAAGGCATCTAACAAAGCATCACCTCTAACTTGCGCGGCCTGGGCAACAACTGATTTTGACCATTCACTATAAGCCGTGCCACCGACTAATGCCAGTATTATCACAGCGGGGATCCAACCGTAGCGTCGAAAATATCCGAAAAGCCGATCGCGCCGAACTTCTTCTGTGACTTCGTCAATGAAACTGTCTGTATCGGACATTTGGGATCCACCATAATTTTATTTCGTTTATATAGGCAAAACCAACCACACCACACAAGCCCTTAGAGCAACAAGAAATCGTAAACCTAGGATCAACAGCAAAAACCTCTTAATTTATGTTTATTTGAGCGCGGAACTAACCCAAAATTTACTTGTAACTAGGGTAATTTGGAATAAATAACGTTGTAAGTTGTTCTGCTTTCGGATCAACGGCTCGCGAGGCTGAATATGCGTATTTTTCCAATACTAACTGCCGCAATGGTAGCAGTTGTAATTTATGTTTTTGTATTTCAAAGAAGTTTAATAACTAACTTTAACAAAACTGATGCTGAAATAACAGAAACTTCTGTATCCCAGGCTCCAACGACAAATCTAATGCCAACAGCCGGAGGCGCACCCATCGTTTCGGTCATGGTACTTAAATCCTACGCTCAAAATGTTGACAGCGCGGTGAATGTTCGCGGGGAAACGCGCGCGGCCAGGCAGGTGAGTTTACGGGCTGAAACTAGTGGCAGCGTAGTTTCACAGCCGTTGCGAAAAGGGACCTTTGTCACCAAAGGCCAACCTATGTGCAAAATTGATCCTGGCACTCGTGGAGCCTCCCTAGCAGAAACCAAAGCCCGATTGGCAGAATCTCGCGCCCGTGTCCCCGAAGCAGGCGCCCGAGTGATTGAAGCACAAGCATATTTGGCTGAAGCATTGATCAACGACCGAGCTGCTGAGAAATTGTCACAAGGGGGATTTGCCTCCGATTCGCGGGTTGCTAGTGCGACTGCCGCCACGCAAACGGCACGTGCAGGAGTGGCCGCAGCCGAATCTGGCCTGCAATCTTCTATCGCAGGCATCCAATCAGCAGAGGCTGCGGTGGCATCTGCTGAAAAAGAAATTTCGCGTCTGACTATCCACGCCTCTTTTGACGGTATTTTAGAGTCAGACACCGCCGAGTTGGGCAGCTTACTACAACCCGGCGGATTGTGCGCCACTGTAATCCAGCTAGATCCAATTAAGCTCGTAGGCTTTGTACCCGAAATAGCAATCAATCACGTAAAATTGGGAGCCACAGCCAGCGCGAAGCTGGTTGATGGCCTAGACCTTCACGGTAGTGTCACCTTTATCTCTCGATCTGCCGATAAATTGACACGCACCTTTCAAGTCGAAGTAACCGTCCCAAATACTGATTTTAAAATCAGTGATGGGCAAACTGCCGATATCGCAATCTCAGCGCAGGGAGCCCCCGCGCATCTTCTTCCCGGCTCAGCCCTAACCTTGGATGATGCAGGGACTTTGGGTATACGCGCGTTAGCCGAGAACAACATCGTTCAGTTTGTGCCCGTCACTTTGATCCGCGACACGATGCAGGGTGTTTGGGTATCAGGCCTGCCCGAGCAGGCTAATGTCATTGTGGTAGGGCAAGAGTTTGTCATTGACGGAGTGGTTGTGAACCCAACCTTCACGGAGGCAGCACAATGAATGGGTTAGTCGATTGGGCCATAGCCCGAGCGCGGATGGTTTTGGCTTTCATTATATTGTCTTTGGCTATAGGCACCTTCGCCTATGCCGTCCTTCCTAAAGAGGGTGAGCCAGACATAGAAATCCCTGCAATCATAATTTCCATGCCCTTCCAAGGAATTTCCGCAGAAGACAGCGAAAAACTGTTGATCAAACCTATGGAAACCGAACTTTCAGATCTGGACGGTTTAAAAAAGCTGACAGCAACCGCCGTAGATGGCTACGCTAATGTAGTTCTAGAGTTTGAGTTTGGCTGGGATAAAACTAAAATTATAGCCGATGTCCGTGACCGGATGGGCAATGCTCAGGCCAAATTTCCACAGGGCGGTGGCACCTATTCCGTGAGTGAGTTCAACTTCTCAGAATTTCCAATCATTATCATCTCTCTGTCTGGTTCCGTACCCGAACGAACCTTGCTGAAAGTAGCACAAGGCCTGCAAGACAGTGTTGAAAGCTTAGAACCCGTACTAAGTGCAAGCCTCACAGGCAACCGCGATGAAATGCTGGAGGTTCTTATAAATCCGCTGAAGTTGGAGACTTATAATGTAACCGCAGGCGAGTTAATCGGAGTCGTAGTCAACAACAACCAGCTAATCCCAGCCGGCACTGTGGATACTGAAAATTCGAATTTTTCTGTAAAAATACCCTCGTCCTTTGATGAAGCTTTAGACGTTAATAGCCTACCCGTCAAAATAAACGGGGACCGAGTCGTAACGCTTGGCGATATTGCCGATATCCGCCTGACCTTTGCAGACCGTACCGGCACAGCGAGGTTCAATGGCGAAACCACGGTGGCCATCCAAGTAGTTAAGCGAAAAGGGTTTAATCTGATTGATACTGCAAATTTGGTGCGGGCTGAAATTGAAAAACAAACTACGCTTTGGCCTGTAGAATTGCAGCACGCTATTGAGGTGACCGCGTCCAACGATCAATCACGCAATGTCGACAGCATGGTCAAACAACTGGAGGGCTCAGTCCTGACAGCCATCGCGTTGGTAATGATTGTAGTTTTAGCCGCCCTAGGGTCACGACCCGCTTTTCTAGTTGGCTTTGCCATTCCAACCTCCTTTCTTTTGTGCTTTGCCTTCCTTGCGGTTATGGGAATTTCGATCTCAAATATTGTAATGTTTGGTCTGATCCTTGCGGTTGGAATGTTAGTTGATGGAGCCATCGTAGTGGTTGAATATGCTGACAAACGCATCACCGAAGGTGCGGGGCCGATGGAGGCCTATGGCGATGCGGCAAAGCGGATGTTCTGGCCGATTGTATCATCCACCGCTACAACTCTGTGTGCGTTTTTACCCATGTTGTTCTGGCCCGGTGTCCCCGGGCAATTTATGGGCATGTTGCCCGTGACATTAATTTTTGTTCTGTCCGCTTCCTTGGTCGTGGCCTTGATTTATTTGCCCGTTTTGGGTGGTGTATCAGGCAGCATCAGTCAGGTATTTGGCGATGCCTCGAAGGCTCTACGCCAACTCCCCTGGCTAGTGCGAGCACTTATGGTGCCTCCTGCACTTTACGGCCTATTTGTGGGTGCGATGCAGCTATTAAACCCGCATTATCTACTTAGTGACGGCGGACCAGGTGGAATATGGGGAGTTCTAATGGGTATAGCGCTGTTTCTCATCAGTGCAGTCATTTCATCTATCGTCATGGGCTCAGTTGAAGTGCGTTGGCGTAAACGTCGAATTACCAGCGGTCATCAACGCACCCCATTTGGTTATTTCATTAAATTCATCACCGGGAACCCAGTGATGCCCGTTGTGACACTAGCCAGCGTAGTGGGTTTTGTCGTAATCATCTTCCAAACCTTTAGCGCCAACAATAACGGCGTTGAATTTTTTGTAGCTACAGAACCTGAACAGGCAATTGTTTATGTGCAGGCACGAGGTAACTTGTCCGTGCGCGAAAAGGATACGCTGCTCAGGCAGGCAGAGCTAATCATCCTAAATACCCCTGGCGTACAAAGTACCTTCGCCTTTGCTGGCGAGGGCGGTTTACTTGCCAATACCGGTGGCGCAGGCGCTCCACTTGATACCATCGGCCAAGCGCAAATAGAATTAATCCCTTGGGGAGACCGCCCAACTATACAGAGCACAAGAAAGATTTTAGGCTTCATCCCTTGGACCTCCTCCACCATGGACATGGCCTACGACGGCAACTTGGTGTTAAATAACCTACAAAACAGGTTAGACATAATTCCGGGCATCAAAACTCAAATATTAAATCTTGCCATGGGGCCAGCTTCCGCCAAACCAGTGCATCTGCGCCTCAAGGGTAACGATTGGGATGACCTTCTGACAGCAACTTCTTTAGTCCGCCAAAAATTTGAAAATACAGAAGGACTTTCAGCAATAGAAGACACCCTACCCCTGCCCGGCATTGATTGGAGAATTGATGTTGATGTTGAGAAGGCGGGTCGTTACGGCGCAAATGTAGCTACAGTGGGCGCCATGGTGCAATTGGTAACCCGTGGTATCCTGCTAGACACCATGCGGGTGGAAAGTTCCGATGAAGAGATAGAAATTCGGGTGCGCTTTCCGGAGCAAGATCGCGTATTGTCCACACTCGATACTCTAAAAGTTCGCACACCAAACGGACTAATCCCCTTGTCCAATTTCATCTCACGAAAGCCTGTGGCAAAATTAGGCCAAATCACCCGAGTGGATAGAAAACGCTTCTTTGACGTAAAAGCTGGTGTTCATAGCGATGCCACAAAAACAGTAACAGACGAGGATGGTATTTCCCGTGAAATCAAGATGACCCCATCAGAAAGAATCGCAGAAATCTCAGCTTGGCTAGATATCTCATCCCTGCCTCAGGGTATTGAGTGGGAATGGACCGGCGATCAGGAGGATGAAGCTGAAAGCGGCGCCTTTCTGACGAATGCCTTTATGGGGGCTTTAGGGCTAATGTTCATTATTTTACTAGCGCAATTCAATTCAATCTATAACTCCATTCTTGTGCTATTAGCGGTGATACTATCGACCACTGGAGTGTTGATAGGTATGTTGGTTATGGATCAAGCGTTCTCAATAATCATGACAGGCACTGGTATTGTCGCATTGGCTGGGATTGTAGTGAACAACAACATTGTCTTGATCGACACTTATCAAGAATACAGTACCTATATGCCTCGCCTTGAAGCTATCACCCGCACTGCAGAGGCGCGGATCCGTCCAGTATTGCTCACAACTATCACGACAATGGCCGGCCTCACTCCGATGATGTTTGGACTCAGTCTCGATTTTATTGGTGGTGGGTATACCATCGACTCACCTACAGCCCTGTGGTGGAAACAATTGGCGACAGCTGTAGTCTTTGGCCTTGGCACCGCCACTATGCTAACCTTAGTCTTTACACCGGCCATGCTTGCTCTACGCATTTGGACGGTATCAGGCGCTTATGGCGCTGCCATAGCTATTCGGGCAAGTAGCTGGACAGGGGAAGGTCGCCGCATTCGTGAAGATTATCGGCTGAGCAGGGCCGCCAAAAAGTACAAGGGTCACGAAATCTCATGGGACGACGATACCTTAGATACAGAGTCTTCAAAATAGAGTGTCAGAGCCGCAGCGATGCAACTAGCGCGGGCGCACTCTATTAGAATTTACTGACGCCCTCCGATAATTGCAGATACCAAAGATGCGCATAGCGGCCTTCTTTAGCGAGTAACTCTTTATGACTACCTTCTTCCACAATTTGACCCTGCTCCAACACCACAATTCTATCCGCATGCACCACAGTAGACAGGCGGTGTGCGATGATCATCACCGTGCGTCCATGCGCCATTTGGATTAGGCTCTCTTGGATCTCATATTCGGTTTCCGTATCAAGTGCTGAGGTTGCCTCGTCTAGTAACAAAATCGGTGGGTTTTTTAGCAAGCTGCGTGCGATACCCACGCGTTGTTTTTCGCCGCCTGACAATTTCAGCCCGCGTTCGCCAACCTTGGTATAATAACCATTCGGCAGGCTTTGCACAAAGTCATGAATTTGCGCAGCTTTGGCGGCCTGCTCGATCTGCGCCCACGTGGCGTTGGCTCGGCCATAGGCAATGTTATAGTAAATTGTATCGTTGAAAAGCACTGTATCCTGCGGAACAACACCAACTGCCTCATGAAGGCTAAACTGCGTGACATCACGAACATCTTGCCCATCTACTAGCAAGGCCCCTTCCGTCACGTCGTAAAAACGAAATAACAGCCTGCCTATGGTAGATTTTCCAGATCCAGATGGGCCAACAATTGCCAAAGTTTGCCCAGGTTCCACCTTGAGGCTCACGCCTTTAAGGATAGCACGCTCCGGATCATAGGAAAAATACACATCCTTCAACTCAATACTCCCCCCCACAACTTGTAAAGAAGGCGCATTTGGTTGATCTTGGACCTCCGGAGGTTGCTCCAAAAGTCCAAACATCTCTGACATATCAACTAAAGCCTGGCGGATTTCGCGGTAGACAAAACCCAAAAAATTCAGAGGCATCATAACCTGCATGAGATATGCATTTACGGTTACAAACCCACCTACTGTCACAGTGCCAGCGGCAACGCCTTGCACCGACATAAGCATCACAATAACCATCGCCGTGTTGATGATCAAAGCCTGACCAAGGTTAATAAAGCCTAAAGAATAAGAGGTTTTAAGTGCCGCAGTTTCATAGCCTTCCATTGCGGAATCGTAGCGGTCTGCTTCGCGTGCCTCAGCTCCAAAATATTTTACTGTTTCAAAGTTCAACAGCGAATCTATAGCTTTTTGGTTCGCGTCATTGTCTTGGTCATTCATCTCTTTACGGATTTTTACGCGCCACTCGGTAACAACCGCAGTAAACCAAACATAAGCCACAACCGCCACAGCAATTACAATAAGATAGCGTATATCAAAGAAGGTGGCCAAGGCCGCAGAAATTAAGACCAACTGCAACATTAAAGGGCCTATTGAAAACAGCAAAAAACGTAATAAGAACGACACGCCTTTAACACCGCGTTCCATTACCCGACTCAGTCCCCCAGTTTTACGGCTAAGGTGATACCGAAGAGACATATTGTGAATGTGTTGGAAGGTTTCTAAACCCACCTGCCGCAAGGCCCGTTGCCCTACTTTAGCAAAAACTACATCGCGCAATTGTTGAAAACCACTGTCTAGGATCCGCGATACGCCGTAAGCAATAGTAAGGCCTCCCGCCCCAAGAAGCAAAAGCCGGCTGCCGTCATCCACGCCCGACAGGCTGTCAACCGCAGCGCCAAGGATCATCGGAGTGGCCACCGCCACAAGTTTAGCCAAAATCAAACTGGCTACCGCGAGCACAACGCGCCATTTGACCCAGGCCTGACCCTTGGGCCAAAGATATGGCATAACCCGCGCAATAACGCGGATTTCAACCTTACGGTCATGTGGAGTGTCGGTGGTGCCAAGGCTTTTCATGATAAGTTATGTAGTTAGCCTCTAAATTTAGGAATGGAAGGCTCTATCAATCTGGAATTTCAAATACTTGCCCCGGATAGATTAGATCAGGGTCTCTAATGCGTTCTTTATTCGCATCAAAAACTTTGAAATATTCGATGCCGGCACCGTAGCTTTCCTTCGCAATGGCCCAAAGTGTGGACCCCGGCTGCACCGTTTTAACCCTGAATGTCGCAGATGGCGCGCGCAGGGAAGCATCTAATTCAACAGGTTCACCGCCTACTCCTTTGGAACTAGCTCCAGAAACCTCTACCTCAAAATATATATCAGAAGTCGACCCGGCAAGATCTTCCACTTGCGCTTGCACATCAACCACTGTCTGCGTAAGTTTAGGTTCTTTCTGCAATTCCCCCGCCGTACCCGCCTTCACATTGTTTGAAGCCACGCAACTCTTTCAGCGACAGCAGCATCGTCTACCACCACTTCAGCAGTCTCCGCCATCAGAGCTGCCAATTCAGTAGGCTCTTCACGCTTGAATGGGGTTTCCGAACGCGACAAGACATCACCCACCGAGTTCAACTCATCAACACGCAATGTATAGATACCAGCCTCGACATTCAGTAGGTCCACCGTCCAATAACCGCTATCAGAAATCTGAGAAGTGATAATAGCACGATTATCAAGATAAATTCGAACAAAACCTTGCCCTGCTGCACGACCACCAATGGAAACATCGCCCTCCAAATTGTAGGAAATGGTATCAATTGAAACAGTTATAAAAGGTCCTGTTTCCTCACCGTCTTGCAGAATTTTGACACCAGTCTCGTCCACTAAAAGAACCTTAGTAGTTGCTGAGACAGCAGATGCCTCCGTTTGTATTACAGAATCCGGTTGAGGATCTATCTCTGCTGTGTCTTCAGATACAGATGCCACCACCTCTTCCGTTTGCGTTACAGCCTCCAGTTGAGCGTCTACCTCTGCTGTATCTTCAGATACAGATGCCACCACCTCTTCCGTTTGGGTTACAGCCTCCAGTTGAGCGTCTACCTCTGCTGTATCTTCAGATACAGATGCCACCACTTCTTCCTGATTTTGGGTTTTGGGTGCGGCCGCCACAAACACAATCTCATCCGAGGCAACCAATCCATTTCCACCTTCTGTGTACAGATGTAATCTAAGTTCCTGCGGTGTCAGCTTTGGCGGCAAGAACGCAAATATGACAAATTGCCCACTACCATTGAGATCTGCACGGGCCCCGGGTAACTCAACACCATCCACGCTCAAAATCACATAACCTGTTCCCTCAGCCAGACCAGCAATTAGCGCGGAGCCATCATCTTCAATGCGTACTAAATCAAACCTAGGTACAGCAACAACATCGATTATTTTGGGTTGAGGTGTAATTGGGCCTGACACAGCTGCAAGCTCGTCTACACTATCCGCCTCAGTCTTCACTTCCACAGATTTAGACGCCTGACTTTCATCTTTTGTCTCAAGGACGACAGTTTGATCCAGCTCTGGTAGTGTCACAGTAATCTCTTGGGTTGATACACCAGCAGAGTTTGGTTCAACTGCAATAGGCTTGTCAGTCGTAGCGGCTGAATATTTAGTCTCTATATCAGGTAACAGTTCGGTTGGGCCTACATCCACAATGGGTGTTTCTACTACAACGGATGCTACAGCCTCATTATCAATAACCAACGGCTTAATAGTTTCTACCGGTTTAGTGCCCACAATTTCCCCTGTAGCGGGCTGCACAGCCGCGCGAAATTGCGGATAAAACCACCAAACCAAAACCGCCCCAATTAATACTGCCCAAATGGCGTAGCGAGACTGCTCTTTGCCTGCGTCTTCGCTCTTCTCCGAATTGCTCATTTAGCTGCATTCCCCCAATGGCTGACCTATGCTATCAGTCGTACCAACACCTGTCCAGCGAGAACTGAGGGAATCATTAATATGACCAAGTCAATTTGTGTATTTTGTGGTGCAAGTATGGGAAATGATCCAGCCTATGGTCAGGCAGCCGTTGATTTAGGTCATATGATAGCCAAAAACGCATGGCGCTTAGTTTACGGTGCTGGTGACGTTGGGCTAATGGGCAAGGTAGCTGAGGGAGCGCAGACTTCTGGGGCTAAAACCTTTGGAGTGATACCCGAGCATCTGATGCAGCATGAAGTTGGCAAGCGTGACCTTGATCAGTTCATCGTCACCGATGATATGCACAGCCGTAAAAAGCTGATGTTTGTCAACAGCGATGCAGTGGTGCTTTTGCCCGGGGGGGCGGGTTCTATGGACGAATTTTTCGAAGTGCTCACATGGGCACAGCTCAAATTACATAACCGACCGATTGTTGTAGCCAATATTGCTGGGTATTGGCAACCAATGCTGAACCTAATCGATCACATCATCAGATCAGGTTTTGCAGAGCCCAGTATGCGTGACATGTTTTCTGTGGCTTACACTGTAGATGAAGTTGAAAGGATTCTACGCTCTGCCTTAAACACAGCAACAGTGTAAAAAGCCAATGCAGTCCAAATCAAAATTATTGCGATCATATGCCAGCCTGTCAGCACCTCACCCAATAGGACGATAGCACAGAAAAACTGTAGGACGGGGTTGAGATACTGCACAAGCCCAACCGTTGCCATACGTACGGTTTGGGTTGCATAAGTCATCAGCATAAGAGGCCCAGCAGTGATTAGACCTGAAAATATCAAAAGCGCCAAGGTTGACCCATCTGGCATAGATCGGCGAACCAGTACAGATAGCCCAAAGCAAAAGGCAGCAATAACAATACCTCTAGCGTGACGGAGATTACCGAATCTACTTTGATGACCCGCTTGAGCAGGCCATAAATTCCAAAGCTAAAAGAGATAATCATCGCCAGCCAAGGCGCAGTACCGAGACCATATGTCAAAACAATCACTGCAATCACTGCAAGTACCACCGAGACCCATTGTAATTTGGACAAGGTTTCACGAAAAACCAGCAAACCCAAAAGTACCATGACCAGCGGAAATATATAATAGCCAAGGGAAGACTCAGTGACGCGCCCCTCGCCCACTGAAAAAATAAATACGTACCAATTTATCCCAATCATCACCCCAGCAAGAAAGATCAGAGCCATAGTTTTAGGGAGTTTTAGTACGCGCAGAGTTTCAGTCCGACGACCAGTAAAGGCTATTACTATAACAAAGGTCACCACCGACCAGAGTGTGCGGTGAGACAAAATCTCTTCAGGCCCAAGATGACTTAGAAATGAGTAATACAGTGGTGCGAAGCCCCAGGTAACGCAGGCCAAGAGCATGGCAATGGCCCCTTTAACAGATTGTGTCATAATCACCCTACCATTAAAATCACCCTCTTGAATGGGCCACAAAAAAGGCCTGTGCAGAGAAACTCACACAAGCCTTCTAAATTCATATAATCTGCAAAATCCAATTACATACGGCTTGCAACATTTTCCCAATTGACCAAGTTGTCGAGGAAGTTGGACAAATACACCGGACGTTTATTCCGAAAATCAATATAATAGGAATGTTCCCAAACATCACAGCCTAATAGTGCAGTTTGACCGAAGCAAAGCGGGTTCACGCCATTTTCGGTTTTTGTAACAGCCAAAGAGCCGTCAGCATTTTTTACCAACCAGCACCAGCCAGACCCAAATTGACCAGCCCCTGCTGCAGAAAATGCAGTTTTGAAGCTTAAAACTGAGCCAAAGTTTTCAACCAACGCAGCTTCTAAAGCTCCAGGTATTTTGCTTTCGCCTGGGCCCATCATTTCCCAAAACTGATTATGGTTCCACAATTGGCTGATGTTGTTGAAGGTTCCGTTTTGGGCAACTGCCGAAGCGTCATAGGTACCCACGATGATCTCTTCGAGAGACTTGCCGTCCCAGTTGGTACCCGCAATCGCAGCATTACCATTAGTCACATAGGCGTTGTGGTGGAGATCATGGTGGAATTCCATAGTTTCTGCGGACATGCCTTTAGAGGCGAGTGCATCATGAGCATAAGGAAGATCTGGTAGTGTGAAAGCCATAAGAGCGATCCTTTCAACGTTGGGTTAAGGGGCGTTACACATTTTATAGAAGGTAATGGCCCAGAACAAAATGGTCTTTACATATCTTGTGGTAAATAAGATTCTTACTCCCGAACCAGAACCTCTGATCCGTGTGTCGCAGCATCACAGAAGAGCGCATAAACATAATCTTGCACAGACCTAAAACAGATCACACTAACTAGATCGTCTTGTTCCAGAAACACGGCCCCTGCAACCTGTGCAAAGCGGGTCCGGTTAAAGCTACCAACTGGAAATTTTTCAGGGTGGGTATCCATAGGAGCCAATTTTGCCAGTACCTCACGTACATTAGTACCACTTAGGATAAACTTTGCACGAGCATCTGATACGTCCTCAAGCAAGACATGCTCCTCGCTCAATGCTACATCAAGGCTAACCCGAAGCTTTTCGGCCTGTGCGATAGGAGCCATTACTAGCAGTTCATCGGGAGACATCCATGCCAGAGCACAACCGCCAACCACGTGGCACGATCCGCGCTTTGGAACTGCTACACCCGTTGCAAGTTTTATCGCCGCCTTGATTTTAGTTGAAGACAAAGTAGCGCGTAGTGTGAACATGGTTTGGCCGGTATCTTGTGTAACATTTACGTAGCCTTGAAATTCACGATCAGACATTAGGTTTCTTCCCCTCTGGATCATAAAACACAGGACTGACGATCTTAGCCTTCACGGGTGCAGCCCCAATTCTAGTGAAAGATAAAATATCGCCCATCCGCTCTGGTCCGTGAAAAACTAGGCCCATGGCAATACCCTTTCTCAGAGTTGGCGAATAATAGGTTGAAGTCACCCGGCCTTCAGTATTGGTCTGTCCATTAGCATTTTTTCCAGATGCAATTGCATAAGCTCCATCTTCCAGAACAGAACCATCTAGGGTCTCAAGCCCCACAAGCTGCCACCGGTTATCATTGTCCATGAATGAACGTTGTTGTGCCCGTTTTCCCAGAAAATCATCTTTTTTCTTCGATACAGCCCAGCTTAAACCTAAATCCTGAGGAATAACCGTACCATCTGTCTCATCTCCAATCATGATAAAGCCTTTTTCGGCTCGCATTATGTGCAGACACTCCGTGCCGTATGGCATTGCGTCAAACTCAGCCCCAGCTTCCACTAGCATTTCCCAAAACTCTAAACCACGGTTAGCAGGAATTGCAATTTCGTATGACAGTTCGCCTGAAAAGGAGATTCGGTAAACTCGGCAGGAAATACCACCTAATTTTTCATCGGCCCAAGCCATAAAAGGCAAAGCATCCGCAGAAACGTTAACGCCTCCAAGTTTTTCAAGAACTTTGCGGGCATTGGGCCCTACGACCGCAACTTGCGCCAATTGTTCCGTGATATTAACCACCCAGACGTTCCAGTCCCACCACTCTGTTTGTAGCCATTCTTCCATTTGGGCGTGAATGCGGTCTGCACCACCGGAAGTAGTATGGCAAAGCCAAGTTTGGTCGTCGATCCGTGCAACAACGCCGTCATCCGATAGAAATCCATTTTCTGAGCACATCAGACCATAGCGGCAGCGACCAAGCTTCAGATTAGACATCATATTGGTGTACATCATATCGAGAAACTTGCCTGCATCGGGCCCTTTAACTACAATTTTTCCAAGGGTCGAAGCATCTAGGAGGCCAAGTTTTTCCCGTGTATTAGTCACCTCACGCTGCACCGCTTGGTCGACGGTTTCACCCGGCCGCACATAGGCATATGTGCGCCGCCAACCGCCAACCGGCTCCCATTCCGCGAAATGGCTATCATGCCAATCATGCATGGGTGTTTTACGGATAGGTTGAAACAATTCGCCCCGTGCTTCACCAGCCAAAGAAGCCATGGAAATGGGTGTGTAAGGGGGTCGAAATGTAGTGGTTCCCACATCTGGAATCTCAGCATTAAGAGATTTAGAAAGTACCGCAAGTCCATTAATATTACTTAGCTTACCTTGGTCTGTAGCCATGCCCAGCGTAGTGTAGCGCTTAGCATGCTCGACGCTTTCAAAGCCCTCTTGTGCGGCTAATTGTACATCAGTGACCTTTACGTCATTTTGAAAATCCAGCCAGGCTTTGGAGCGCAATTTATAACTGGCTCCCTGTGGCATGAGCCAAACCGGGGAAAGGGGCCGCTCTTCAAAATCCTCTGCTTTTGCCAGCACGACTCGCTTGGTGTTGCCACCTGCCGCTTTGGCCGCTGCAGCGCCTTGAACTGAGGCATCCGCAATAATAGCAGCACTGCGAAGGTGACCATTGGCCAGCCCTGCTACCCGGACAAACCCTTCACCATCCGCACTCAGGGGGGGCTGATTTGGATCCGGGCGAAACATGGCTTGATCGGCGTCCCAGTTAAGCTTTCCACCACAATGAGACCACAGATGCACAACAGGAGACCAGCCCCCAGACATGGCAACAACATCACAGCCGATCTCTTCTAAAACAGCACCTTCTCCAGCCTGAGAACAGATTTGCAACCCAGTGACCCGCTTGCCACCAAGAACTTGGGCTATGCCACGTCCCAGCTCAACCCGGATACCGGCGGTAATAGCTTCGCCCATCAAATCTCCACCACCTTCGGCGCGGGCGTCTAATATTACGGGTACTTCAAGCCCAGCCTGTTTCAGCGTGAGCGCAGTGCGGTAAGCGTCATCATTATTGGTGACAACCACAGTCCTATCCCCTGGAGAAACGCCATAATTCAATACATAATCACGCACAGCCCCAGCTAACATGACGCCAGGGATGTCATTGCCAGCAAAAGATAATGGACGTTCAATCCCGCCTGTTGCAGTTACGATTTGCTTGCAGCGCACCCGCCAGAGCCGGTGGCGCGGCCGCCCATCGCCGGGTGTGTGATCGGCGATACGCTCATAGGCTAAAGCATATCCGTGGTCATAGACCCCAGAGCCTTGGGTGCGATTGCGCATCACAACATTGTCGCGCGCGGCAAGCTCCGCCAAAGTTTGCGCAACCCAATCTTCCGCCGCCATACCATCAATCATAACCCCATCAACCGGCGCACGCCCCCCCCAATGTGGAGTTTGCTCAACCAGTAAGACCCGGACCCCAGTAGCAGCTGCAGACTTCGCGGCTTGCAGCCCCGCAATTCCACCACCAACAATCATTACCTCACAAAAATGGTAATAATGTTCATATTTATCAGCATCTCTAGACTTTGGCGCTTTTCCCAGGCCCGCAGATTTACGGATGATAGGCTCATAGATATGTTTCCAAAATGAACGCGGATGAATAAACATCTTATAGTAAAACCCGGCTGGCAAGAAACGCGCCAACTTGGAGTTAATCGCCCCAATATCAAATTCCAGAGACGGGAAATGGTTTTGTGATGCGGCAGTAAGTCCGCTGAACGTCTCGGTAGTGGTGGCGCGAGCATTTGGCTCAAAATGACCCTCTACACCAAGATTAATCAGCGCATTTGGCTCTTCACCGCCCGAGGCTACTACGCCGCGTGGGCGGTGATATTTAAACGACCGCCCTATCAGCATTTGATCATTAGCAAGAAGTGAGGCCGCTAGAGTGTCACCCTCGAAGCCATTCAAAACCTTATCATTAAAAGTAAAATTGACCGCTTTTGCACGATTTATTAGACGACCATAATTGGCTAGACGAGTACTCATTGGGCAGCTCCATTCTCGCGGCTAGATATATGGCCCAAAGAAAAAACTATTTGCAGATATTGAAATGTCATGAGAAATTTCTCCAAGACCAACCAGGACGTTTTGTAGTAATAACGTCTTTTATCACCTTTGGAGGCTCAAGAGTTTGAGCCTTATAAGTCCCAAAGACCTCAAGAGTGGCGGTGCAGCGGGCGGCATGAAACCACTTTCCACAACCAAAAGCGCATCTCCAACGTTCAAAATGCAAACCTTTTGGATTTGTTCGCTCAAAGAGGTACTCCTCGAAGTCTTGATCGGAGGAGCCGGGACCGAAGCGTTTGAGATGCGCTTCCCCGCCTGCGGCAAGTTCAGTTTCATCTTTGTCGCACCCACAGTAGGGGCAGTTTAGGATGAGCATTTTGAAGCTCCCGCTTGGGTCTCAGAGTCGGATAGGATACAGCCACTTATAGTGTTGAAAAGGCTGAACATCAGTGTGCAACCCCCGCTGCTACGCTTTCGTCAATGAAGCGACCAACACGGAAACGATCAAGACCAAACCCCGCTGTCAGCGGGCTTTCGCCCTTGGCCATCAGTTCCGCAAAGCCCCAGCCAGATCCGGGAATAGCTTTAAAGCCACCAGTGCCCCAGCCACAGTTGATGAAGGTATTGCCCAGAGGGGTTTTACTTAGAATCGGGGATCGGTCGCCTGTCACGTCCACAATTCCACCCCAATGGCGCAGCATTTTCAGTCGGGAAACCATCGGGAAGGTCTCGATCAGCGCACGCACGGTTTCCTCAAGATGGTGAAACGAGCCGCGTTGGGTATAGGCATTATAGGCATCTGTACCGCCGCCAATCACCATTTCGCCTTTGTCAGACTGGCTCATATAACCATGCACGGTATTGGCCATCACCACCACATCCATACAAGGTTTCACTGGCTCGGACACAAGCGCCTGCAGCGCCACCGATTCCACCGGCAAACGGAACCCGGCCATGTCGGCGACAACCCCAGAATGTCCCGCCACAACGATGCCCAGCTTGTCGCAGTCAATTACACCCTTCGTCGTCTCGACGCCGGTCACCTTGCCGCCTTTTTGGGTGATGCCCATGACTTCAGTTTTCTGCAAGATATGCATGCCCATATCAGAACATGCCCGGGCATAGCCCCAAGCCACCGCGTCATGTCGCGCCGAGCCGCCGCGCGCCTGCCACAAAGCACCTAAAACCGGATAGCGCGGCCCATCGATGTTCATGATGGGACAAAGCTCTTTGACGCGGGCAGGGCTGATGAACTC
>CAJJBZ010000009.1 GCA_905182535.1 uncultured Planktomarina sp. | reverse complement strand
GACATACTGCCATGCTGCTAGGTGCTGCAAAATATCTTACAGAAACTCGCAATTTCAACGGCACCGTAGCACTGATTTTCCAACCTGCTGAAGAGGGCGGCGGCGGAGGTCTAGAAATGTGCAAAGATGGTATGATGGAACGGTTTGGTATCGATGAAGTGTATGGCATGCACAACTGGCCCGGCAGATCACTTGGCAGCTTTGCGATTCGACCTGGCCCATTCTTTGCAGCTACAGACACGTTTGAGATTGAAGTGGAGGGCAAGGGAGGTCATGCCGCTAAACCGAATGAAACGGTTGATACTATCGTCATGGCAGCACAAATGGTCACCGCCATTCAATCAATCGTTTCACGCAATGCCGATCCAGTAGAGCAAATTGTGGTGTCTGTCACGTCCATAGAAAGCTCTTCTAAAGCCTTCAATGTCATCCCGCAAACCGTCACGCTACGCGGTACGATTCGTACCTTAGTGCAAGAAATGCGGGATCTTGGTAAAAAGCGTATTCATGAAATTTCAGAACATACCGCCAAGGTATTTGGTGGCACAGCACATGTAGACTACATTCCAGGTTACCCACCAACAGTGAACCATGAAGCCGAAACTGAATTTGCGGCCCAGGCGGCTAGATCTGTGTCAGGCGATTGTGATTTTGCGCCTCTTGTCATGGGCGGAGAAGATTTCTCTTATATGCTCGAAGAACGTCCCGGTGCCTACATCATGTTGGGCAATGGTGGTGGCGCGACGGTTCATCATCCTGAGTATAACTTCGATGATGAGGCGATTCCCGCTGGTTGTTCATGGTGGGTGGAAATGGCCGAAAGTAGGTTGGGGACGGTACAGTAATCTCCAAATTATTTTACTTGAAAAATAACACAGTGGCCGCCGATAGGCGGCCACTATACTCGGCGCTAGAGAAAGCCCGTGCTAACCTCAAAAAGGCTCCCCCGCTCTTAGGCAAGGTTGTTCAAATAGATTTTCGATTATAAAAGCTTTAGTGTCCCAAAGGCCGAAACGGACTTAAACTGGAACACTAAACTAAGTTAAACACCTATCTTATGGCCGACAATATATCCCTGTTGCGATGAGGCCTTATGATACTTCATTCGATCCAGCAGATATATTTTGAGGTGAACAACCAAGCTTCTTGGACACGCGCTACGGGTTTATAAATGTTGGAAATCTGGCAGGGGCTAAGAGACTCGAACTCTTGACCCTCGGTTTTGGAGACCGATGCTCTACCAACTGAGCTAAACCCCTGCAACTGAAAGTTTGATTAAGCAGAATCGCATCCCAATGCAAGAGCAGGATAGCGCGAACTGGCCTTGAACCAAAATTTTCCACTTGCTGTACATCCTGATTGCAGCAAAAATACCAAAATAATGGAGGATTTGGGTTGCAATATAATACAACGATCCACACTGTCAGTTGCCATGCTGAAGGTGAAGTTGGTGATGTGATCACCGCAGGCGTACCGGTGCCACCCGGTAAAACACTTTGGCAGCAGCGCAGCTGGATTGCTAAGAATGGGGCTTTGCGCAACTTCATGCTGAATGAACCAAGGGGGGGCGTGTTTCGCCATGTGAATTTATTGGTGCCGCCTACAGATCCTATGGCCGATGCGGCTTGGATCATTATGGAGCCTGAAGACACCCCCCCGATGTCTGGCTCTAACTCCATCTGCGTCGCAACCGTATTGCTGGAAACAGGCATCTTACCAATGCAAGAGCCAATCACCCATCTTACGCTCCAAGCCCCAGGCGGCTTGGTCTCAGTTCAAGCCCAATGTGTAGCAGGCAAGGTCACCAAAGTTACGATAGAAAACCTACCAAGCTTTGCCGCCCAACTTGACGTAACCCTAAACGTCCCCGGTCTAGGTGATATCCGCGTCGATACCGCTTTTGGTGGTGATAGTTTTGTAATTGTGGATGCCGTAGGCCTTGGGTTTGATATTCTGCCGCAAGAGGCCCATCAGATAGTTGAAATAGGTCGACGCATTACTAAAGCCGCCAACGACCAGTTAGGGTTTCACCATCCGACACAACCCGATTGGAAACATATCTCGTTCTGCCAGATTGCAGGCCCATTGTACCGAGAAGGCAAGCGCTTGGCAGGACGTAATGCTGTCGTGATTCAACCCGGTAAAATTGATCGCTCCCCCTGCGGCACAGGCCTGTCAGCCCGTATGGCCGTTTTACATGCTAAGGGTCAAATGCAGGTGAAGGATAAGCTGATTGGCCGCTCTATCATTGGGTCCTGCTTTGAAGGTCAAATTTTAGGCTGCATTGCGGTGGGCGAACATGATGCGATTCGGCCTGCGATATCAGGACAAGGATGGATCACTGGGACCCACCAGCATACTATCGATCCAACTGATCCCTGGCCTCAAGGGTATCGCATCTCTGATACCTGGCCAGCGATGTTATAACAAAGGCGGCCTAATGGCCGCCCTTTTTTCATAAGTTTGAGCCTCAAGTTAGAGGCCTGCGTTAATAATTACTCGTGGATTTTAGAAACAACACCAGCGCCAACCGTACGGCCGCCTTCGCGGATAGCAAAGCGCAAGCCCAGTTCCATGGCAATAGGGGCGATCAGCTCAACGTTGAACTTCAAGTTATCACCAGGCATGACCATTTCTGTACCCTCTGGGAGAACAACTGTGCCTGTTACGTCTGTAGTCCGGAAGTAAAACTGTGGACGGTAATTGGCGAAGAATGGTGTATGACGACCACCCTCATCTTTGGTCAGAATATATGCTTCTGCTTCAAATTTAGTGTGTGGCTTAACAGAACCTGGCTTGCAAAGGATTTGGCCGCGCTCAACACCAGCACGGTCGATACCGCGCAACAGAACGCCAACATTGTCGCCAGCCTCCCCACGGTCCAACAATTTGCGGAACATTTCAACGCCAGTACAAACAGATTTCGTTGTATCGCGGATACCCACGATTTCAATCTCTTCACCCACATTGATCACACCACGTTCAATACGGCCAGTTACAACTGTTCCACGACCTGAGATCGAGAATACATCCTCGATTGGCAGTAAGAAAGGTTGGTCAACAGCCCGAGCTGGTGTTGGGATGTATTCGTCAACAGCAGCCATCAACTTTGAGATGGATTCTGAACCAATTGCAGCATCACGATCTTCCAAAGCAGCCAAGGCAGAGCCTGGGATAATTGGAATGTCATCGCCAGGGTATTCGTATTTGGACAACAATTCACGAATTTCCATTTCAACCAATTCCAACAACTCATCGTCGTCAACTTGGTCAACTTTATTCATGTAAACAACCATGTAAGGAATACCAACTTGGCGACCCAACAAAATGTGCTCACGAGTCTGTGGCATTGGGCCATCAGCCGCATTCACAACCAAGATCGCACCATCCATTTGTGCCGCACCAGTGATCATATTCTTCACGTAGTCAGCGTGGCCTGGGCAATCAACGTGCGCGTAATGGCGCGCTTCAGTTTCATACTCAACGTGAGCGGTGGAAATAGTAATACCACGTGCACGCTCTTCAGGTGCCGAGTCAATCGACGCATAATCCTGAAAGTCTCCAAATTGCTTCGTGATCGCAGCCGTCAAGGTTGTCTTGCCGTGGTCAACATGACCAATCGTGCCGATATTTACGTGTGGTTTTAAACGTTCAAACTTTGCTTTGGCCATGGGAGGCAACCTTGTGTGAAAAGGGCCGGTGGCCCAGGATTACAATATGGCAGCGCCCTAGTGGACCTTTACGTAAAAATCAAGGCCATTGTGCGACAGTCCTGAAATCTGATGCCATTGAATTTTAATTTGGAGAATCTACCAAGCCCATCGCTTGCTGCGCCAACAGACAAAGTGAAAATTTTGGACGCAGAAAATTCGAAACCAAATCTAACACAAAAATATTATGCGTTAATCTAACCTAGTGGCTTGTCATCACCACTTTGAGAAACGATTGTCTCGTGGGAAACCGCGGGGTGCCATGCGGCCTGCGCCAGCGCGTTTTCCAGTCCATTCCGAAAGCTCAGCTTGTTCAACAGTGCGTCTGCGTCCAGCGGGGTCTTTCCAAGACAGCCCCTCTTCAAGGAAGGTGGTGGAATCTGAGAGACCACCATCCTTGTATTTTTGCAACCGAACACCTTTGCCACGGCCCATTTCGGGCAGTTCATCAAGGGCAAATACCAAAACTTTGCGGTTCTCGCCAACGCAGGCCACATGGTCACCAGTCACAGGATGCGCCAGCAGAGCTTTCACATCTCCCTTCACATTCAAAACCTGCCGACCACTGCGCGTTTGCGCCACAATTTCAGATTCGGCTACAATAAAACCATCTCCTGCCGTTGAGGCTACCAGACGTTTAACAGCTGGGTCATGGATGAAAAAATCAACGATCTCGACATCATTGGGCAGATCCACCATAAGACGAAGAGGTTCGCCCATACCACGTCCACCCGGCAGGTTGTCAGCCACCAGAGTGTAAAAACGGCCATTACTACCGAATACAATCAATTTATCAGTAGTTTCGGCGTGAAAAACAAATCTTGCTTCGTCGCCATCCTTGTATTTCAACGATTTTTCAAGTGCCAAATGACCAGACATAGCGCGGAGCCAACCCATTTTAGAACAGACGACGGTAACCGGCTCACGCTCAATCATCGCCTCTAAGGGCACTTCTTCCACTTCACCCGCAATAGCAAAAGTAGTGCGGCGCGCACCACCGGCATAGTCTTTGCCAAACGCCTTGCGCGTAGCCCTCAATTGCTCACTAATTTTGGCCCATTGCAGGCCGTTGTCAGCGATCAAGTCATCAAGATTGGCGCGTTCCTGTTGTAACTCATCACGCTCACGGCGTAGCTCCATTTCCTCCAAACGCCGTAGACTTCGAAGACGCATATTCAAAATGGCTTCGGCTTGTACGTCGCTCAGCTCTTCTTGACCTTCTTCAACCTTACGATAAGTCAGTGGACCGACATAATCACTTTCTGCCATGGCCCGCGGATGATCACGCAGCCACTCTTCAAACATCAGCGCAGTTTTTGGTTCATTGTCATAACGAATAATATCGATCACACGATCTAAATTAAGGAAGGCCAGGATAAAGCCCTCCAACACTTCCAATCGGTGATCAATCTTTGACAGACGATGCGCAGAGCGGCGGACAAGAACCTCTTGGCGGTGATCCAAGAAAGCACGTAATACTTCTTTCATGCTGCATACTTTTGGAGTTAAGCCATCTATCAAAACATTCATATTTAAGCTGAACCGGAGCTCCAGATCACTGCTGCGATACAGCATACCCATCAGTAATTCAGGATCCACATTTTTGCTTCGTGGTTCCAAAACAACCCGCAAGTCTTCTGCAGATTCGTCCCGTACATCACCTAGAATTGGTACTTTTTTAGTTGAATAACCTCAGCCAGCTTTTCAATCAGTTTTGACTTCTGCACCTGATAGGGAATCTCTGTAACCACGATTTGCCACAGCCCCGCGCCCCAGATCCTCAATCTCCCATTTGCAGCGCAAGCGAAACGAGCCGCGGCCAGTACGATAAGCCTGTTCTCTAATTTCTTTTCCAATAATAATGCCGCCTGTTGGAAAATCGGGGCCCTTCACATATTTCATGATAAGGTCATCCATAGTGACATCTGGGTTTCGACCAGCTTAAGACAGCCATTTATTACTTCGGTAAGGTTATGAGGAGGTATATTGGTTGCCATACCAACAGCAATGCCGCTGCTGCCATTGGCCAAAAGGTTTGGGAAGGTGGCTGGCAAAACGATAGGTTCGGTCAACGTACCGTCGTAATTTTCCCTAAAATCAACGGCATTTTCCGATAATCCATCAAGCAAGGCCTCGGCTATGATGGTCATACGAGCCTCTGTATACCGGGCTGCAGCAGGGTTATCACCATCAATATTGCCAAAATTTCCCTGGCCATCTACCAAAGGATAACGCACGTTGAAGTCCTGCGCCAGTCGAGCCATCGCGTCATAGATCGCAGCATCACCGTGTGGATGATAGTTGCCCATTACATCGCCAGAGATTTTGGCCGATTTTCTAAATCCACCACTGGCGTTAAGTTTCAACTCACGCATCGCATATAAAATTCGTCGATGTACAGGTTTCAGCCCATCGCGGGCATCAGGCAACGCGCGGTGCATGATGGTCGATAACGCATAAGTCAGATAACGCTCACCAATCGCACGGCGCAGCGGTTCTGTAACTTCGTTGGGAGAGGTATTAGTATCGTTCAACTGATCAGACATAGATTTTGTGTAACTGCGCAAATCTGGTAGGTCCAGCCCCACCAGCGTGGGTTCTTGGATAAAACCAAGATGAGTTCCAAGATTATTATGGACTTACATAGTTTTTCTAGCCCTGCTCCAATAATGTATTGAAAATTCTATAAACTTAATGGTTAGGCGTATAATTTTAAGTTTAGCACCTACCATTTTGGAAACCTCAGCTTTGTATTTTCTACCTTACCGCCTCGAAGAGAATATACTCTGCAGAATTTTTAATTTTAATTTATTACAGACACCCGGAAAAACGTATTAGATAACCGAACGGCTGTTGACCGCACTTACTTGAAGACTGCAAACTTGGCCTAGAATCACGAGGGCCAAAATGCAAAAATCGATACTAATCACCGGCTGTTCGTCCGGCATCGGACTGGATTGCGCCAAAACTCTACACGCCATGGGGTGGTTGGTTTTCGCCAGCTGTCGCAAGCAAGACGATTGTGATCGCATTGAGGGTTTGGGCCTAGAGTCACCGAGGCTAGATCATGCCGATGCACAATCAATTACTGAAGCTCTTGCATACATAACCCATAAGACCGCAGGCACTCTGGATGCCGTTTTTAACAATGGAGCTTTTGCAGTGCCCGGCGCCCTGGAGGATCTCCCAACTGATGCACTACGGTCAATTTATGAGACCAATGTTTTTGGTTATCATGAGGTTGTGCGCCAAGTATTGCCGATCATGCGGGCACAGGGGCATGGTCGAGTTCTGAATTGCTCATCCGTCTTGGGACTTGTCGTACTACCTTGGCGTGGAGCTTACTGTTCAACCAAATTCGCTATTGAAGCCCTTACCGATACACTGCGCATTGAAATGCGAGACACCAATATAAAAATCATTCTGATCGAGCCAGGTCCAATCGGGACAAAAATTCGGGAAAATTCAATTCCACACTTCGAAAAGTGGGTTGATTGGAAAAAGTCTCCCCGCAGGGCTCAATATGAATTAGGCTTAATAAAACGCCTATACAAACCTAAACTTCGTCCAGATGCATTTGAACTGCCAGCCTCTGCCGTCACAGCCAAAGTCATAAGAGCCTTGGAAAGTCCAGACCCAAAACCGCGTTACTACATCACCACCCCTACCCATGTGATGGGGTTCTTGCGCCGGATTTTATCCACGCGCGCAATGGATTGGGTAATTGCACGGATGTAATGTCGCATGGGATTGGCCTTTTAAGCGATGTCGCCTACATGATAAGGCAGCGTTCAGGAGCACAACAATGGATAAAGATCCACTTTTCATCGTCGCCAGTATAGCTTGCATAGTGGTGCTTGCAATTTTGGCCCTAGGCATCGGCAGTTTTGCCAAAGGCGGCGAATTTGCGCGCAAACATTCAAATCGGCTAATGCGCTACCGGATCGCCGCTCAATTTGTTGCAGTGCTGCTAATCCTAGCTGCCGTTTTTTTTGGAAAGAGCTGAACATGGTTGTTTTAAATAAAATTTATACAAAAACTGGTGATAATGGGCAAACGGCCTTGGGCAATGGCGTGCGCGTGGATAAACATTCTTTACGGGTTAATGCCTATGGCACCGTGGATGAAGCCAACGCCACTGTCGGACTTGCGCGCCAACATTCAGAGGGTAAGCTGGATGCACAGTTAGCGGCCATTCAAAATGATCTTTTTGATCTCGGCGCTGACCTGTGCCGCCCTGATATGGACAAAGACGCCCAGTCTGAATATCAACCCTTGCGCGTAACACCAGTGCAAGTGGCACGGCTTGAGGCCGAAATTGACATAATGAATGAAGTCCTTGAGCCACTACGATCGTTCATTTTGCCCGGTGGGTCGGCCCTCGCTGCCTATTTGCATCTATGCCGGACGGTGTCACGCCGCGCCGAACGCATGACGGTTGAGCTAGCAGGCAAAGAGGCCGTTAATCCTTCGGCAGTCAAGTATTTGAACCGGCTGTCAGACTGGTTTTTCGTGACCGGACGTATCGCAAATGATGATGGCCGCGCTGACATCCTTTGGGTGCCCGGAGCCAATCGATAGTCAAAATTTTATAGCCATCACGACAGTTTAAAAAATGCCCCTTGCGGCGCGCCTACGCCCAAAGATGTCGATTTTCCACTGTTTTCCAACAGAAAACGCAGTTAGTACTGCATCGATTCTGACCAAAGAGCCGCACGTGGCTCGCTCATTACGGAGATAAGCACCATGAAGGTCCTGGTACCGGTCAAACGCGTGATTGATTACAATGTGAAAGTCCGCGTGAAAGCGGACGGCAGCGGTGTCGATCTGGCCAATGTAAAAATGTCGATGAACCCCTTCGACGAAATAGCAGTTGAACAGGCAATTCGCCTAAAAGAAGCAGGGCAAGCGGACGAGGTGATCGCCGTTTCTATTGGTGTGAAGCAAAACCAAGAAACACTACGAACGGCCCTAGCTATGGGTGCCGATCGCGCAATTTTAGTAATTGCAGCCGATGACGTTCATACAGATATAGAGCCTCTAGCAGTTGCTAAAATTCTGAAGGCTGTGATTGACGACGAGAAGCCTGGTATCGTCTTGGCCGGCAAACAGGCCATTGACAATGACATGAATGCCACCGGCCAAATGCTTGCAGCCCTGACCGGTTGGTCACAGGCAACCTTTGTATCTGAGTTGGAGATCTCAAGGAGAAAGTGCTGTTGTCACCCGAGAAGTGGATGGTGGCTTGCAAACTATTAAAGTTTCCATGCCAACAATCGTGACGGTTGACTTGCGCCTGAATGAGCCGCGGTATGCGTCTTTGCCAAACATCATGAAGGCAAAGAAAAAGCAGATGGACGAGAAAACGGCGGCTGATCTTGGCGTTGATGTATCTCCACATTTATCCATCGTATCTACAAGTGAACCTGAAACAAGGGCCGCGGGGATCAAAGTTGCGTCCGTTGATGAATTGATCGAGAAACTCAAAGAAGTGGGAGCTGTATAATGGGTGTACTCCTAATTGCAGAGGTGAACGGTAGCGAATTATCAGTAGATTCCACCGCAAAAGCTCTGACCGCCGCAAGACAGCTTGGCGACGTGACAGTACTTTGTGTAGGTGCTGGTTGCTCAGATGCAGCGGAGGCTGCAGCAAAATTAGACGGTGTGTCCAGTGTGCTCTGCGCTCAAGATGAGGCCTATGGCCATGATCTTGCAGAACCAGTGGCAGCCCTGATTGTATCACTGTCCAGCAACTATAGCCATATTGTAGCGCCTTCCACTTCAGCCTCTAAAAATATCATGCCCCGCGTAGCGGCTCTTTTAGATGTAATGATCATCTCTGAAGTCACAGCCGTTGTAGATGCTGACACTTTTGAGCGGCCAATTTATGCAGGCAACGCGATTCAAACCGTGAAGTCCGTAGACGCTATTAAAGTGGCTACCATCCGCACATCCACATTTGAAGCCGCAGGCGAGGGAGGATCCGCGTCCGTGACCAGCATCGATGCGGTCGCAGATCCTGGCCTTTCAGTCTGGATCGAAGACAAAGTTGCCGCAAGCGACAGGCCAGAGCTGACATCCGCAGGTATCGTTGTATCCGGTGGGCGCGGTGTAGGGTCTGAAGAATGATTTCAAGATAGTTGAAGCTTTGGCAGACAAACTGGGTGCTGCTGTGGGCGCCTCACGCGCTGCGGTAGATTCGGGCTACGCACCAAACGATTGGCAAGTAGGTCAAACAGGCAAGGTTGTGGCGCCAAATCTTTACGTCGCCGTTGGTATTTCTGGCGCCATTCAGCATTTAGCAGGTATGAAGGACTCAAAAGTGATTGTGGCTATCAACAAAGATGAAGAGGCCCCAATTTTTCAAGTAGCCGACTTTGGCCTTGTAGGCGATCTTTTTGATATCGTGCCACAGCTAACAGAAAAACTAGGTTAGTCCCTAATATAAACCATTGAAATAGCCCGTCACAAGTTGGTGGGCTATTTTCATTTAAACCTTAGAAGTTTAAAGCAAACAGCCTTTGGCTCTACCTAAACAGAATAATTTTTGCTTTTAACGTGTATTGAAATATTATTACTTCGTCACATTTGTTAAGTGTTGCCCTCAGGGCATTGGCCATTTACCAAGGTTTCAAAAATCAGACTGAACGAAATCGGAGAAATATTATGGATGGAAATGACACAGCTACTGGTGGAAAATGCCCAGTAATGCATGGCGCTGCAACTAATGCGACATCCCGAGGCCGGTCGAATACTGACTGGTGGCCAAATCAATTGAATGTCAAGATTCTAGCACAGCATTCTAATCTCTCTGATCCAATGGAGTCAGATTTCGATTACGCAACCGAATTCGCAAAATTGGATATGGATGCCGTTAAATCAGACCTAACCGCTTTGATGACTGACAGCCAAGACTGGTGGCCTGCAGATTACGGCCATTATGGTCCCTTTTTTATACGCATGGCATGGCACAGTGCAGGCACCTACCGTACGGCTGATGGCCGCGGTGGCGCCGGGACAGGTCAACAACGTTTTGCCCCACTCAATAGCTGGCCTGACAACGGAAATCTCGACAAAGCGCGTCGTCTACTTTGGCCTATTAAACAAAAATACGGCAAAGCTTTATCATGGGCGGATCTGATGATCCTCACGGGCAATGTCGCACTCGACACTATGGGGTTCAAAACCTTTGGATTCGGCGGCGGCCGTGTGGATGTTTGGGAACCTGAAGAAGATATATATTGGGGCACTGAAGATACTTGGCTTGAGGACAATCGTTACAGCGGTGAACGCGATCTAGAAAGCCCTTTGGCAGCAGTGCAAATGGGCCTCATCTACGTCAACCCAGAAGGACCAAACGGCAACCCTGATCCTTTGGGATCAGGCGTTGACATCCGTGAGACTTTCGCGCGAATGGCAATGAACGACGAAGAAACCGTCGCTTTAGTCGCTGGCGGTCATACCTTTGGCAAAGCTCATGGAGCGGGCGACCGATAGCCATGTTGGCGCTGAGCCAGAAGGGGCCAGTATCCTCGAACAAGGTTTAGGTTGGAAAAACGATTTCGAAAGTGGCGTTGGCATTCACACAACTACCAGTGGTATCGAAGGTCCTTGGACATCAAACCCTGTTAAATGGGATATGGGCTATTTTGATGTCCTTTTTGGTTACGATTGGGAGCTTACAAAAAGCCCTGCTGGCGCGAACATCTGGCATGCAAAAGAGCTTTCATCCGCTGATCACGCCCCACAAGTTGACGGTTTAGGCGCTTCAGTTCCCTTAATGATGACCACGGCCGATATGGCAATGCGTATGGACCCGGCCTATGAAAAAATCTCACGGCACTTTCATGCCAACCCCGGTGCCTTTGCAGACGCTTTTGCGCGGGCATGGTTCAAACTTACTCACCGGGATATGGGGCCAAAATGTCTATATTTGGGACCGGATGTACCTAAAGAAAATCTAATTTGGCAAGATCCAATCCCATCTGGCAACGCAGATTTGTCAGCTGCAGATGTAAACGATTTGAGATCTAAGCTCATAGGCACAGGCCTGTCGGTCTCAGAGTTAGTATCAGCAGCGTGGGCCTCCGCCTCCACCTTTAGGGGGTCCGACAAACGCGGTGGCGCTAATGGGGCACGAATTCGCCTTTCGCCGCAAAAAGATTGGGCAGTTAATCAACCAGTGAAATTAATAAAGGTTTTAAGCGCTCTTGAAGATATTAAATCTGAGTTTCCAAAAGATGTCTCTATCGCTGACTTGCTTGTGCTAGGCGGCGCTGTGGCGATTGAAGAGGCGGCAAAGGCCGGTGGACATATGATCACTGTACCTTTCACCCCAGGTCGGGGCGATGCCACTCAGGCTGAAACAGATATTGATTCCTTCGATGTTCTTGAGCCAAAAGCAGATGGTTTCCGCAACTATCTCCAGCAAGAATTTACAGTTTCAGCTGAGGAGCTACTTCTGGACCGTGCACAGTTACTTACGCTTACAGCACCAGAGATGACAGCTCTTGTTGGAGGTTTACGGGTATTGGGTGCAAATACTGACGGTTCGACCATGGGAGTATTCACTAATAACCCTGGAATATTGAGCAATGACTTTTTTGTAAATCTGTTAGATATGAGTACCACATGGGTGGATGTCTCAGATAATGAAACGGTATTCGAATGCCGTGATCGCGCAACTGGTGCGTCAAAATGGACAGCAAGCCGGGTTGACCTAGCGTTCGGCTCAAACTCTCAACTACGCGCCTTGGCAGAAGCCTTTGCAACGTCGGACGCAGAAGCTTCCTTCGTTCGCCGATTTGTTGCTGCTTGGGTCAAAGTGATGGATGCGGACCGTTTTGACGCTACATAAACCCACAAAATCAGGAGGATTAAGTCCGTTCACGAGAGCGGGTTTAATTTATAATATAAGATAAATTTTCATTACTGCGCCACGAGTCTATTTTAAAACTATTAAAATATATCTAAATTAGTCGTTTATTAATTGTTCTAAAATTGTACGGGTCTCAACACACATAGGTGCCGGTAGCCGTTTTTCACGGTCAACGTGCACATGTACAAAATGCCCCTGCGCAGAAGTAATATCCGCCACGCCCCTAAAAAGCCCCACATCATAGATCACTGAAGAAGTACCTAGCTTGCGCACCTTGATACCTGCAGTGATTACATCGGGAAAAGCCAATTCACTGAAATACTGGCAACCGGTTTCTACCACCAAAAATACAGTTGCCCCAGATTTAATATCCAACGCACCCTGTTCCAAAAGATAGCCATTCACGGCAGTATCAAACAGCTGGTAATGTACCGCATTGTTCATATGCCCGTATATATCATTATCGATCCAACGCGTCATGAGAGTCTGAAAGGCTCTATAATCCGCTCGGATTCTGGGGGCACTTCTCACCATGCCGCCTCGTAGATTTGCAAGGCCGCAGCTTCATCTAAGGGCCGTGGGTTGTTCACTAACAGGCGGGTTTGATTCATTGCATCTTTGGCTAATTTTGATAGTGCCGCTTTTTGAATACCCATCTCACGCAAATTTTGCTGCAAACCACAGGCTAGACTAAGGGCAGTAATGCTTTCAACAAATTTCCTTGCAGCGTCTTCTACACCCGAAGCTGACACCTCCGGAAAAACATGCGGCAAGAGTTCAGCATAAGCTTGCGGCGCCACCTCAGCATTATATCGCAAGACATGCGGTAAAACCAAAGCGTTGGAAAGCCCATGCGGCACCTTATAATGCCCGCCAATCGGGTAAGCTAATGCGTGGACCGCGGCGACAGGAGAATTTGCAAATGCTTGTCCAGCCAACATCGAACCCAACAGCATATCACTGCGTGCCTCAATATCTCGAGGAGTATGGACAGCACGTTGCAGCACACGGCTCATTAGCCGTAACGCCTCCACCGCCAAGGCACGACTTATAGGGTTGTTGTTAGGATTAATGCTAGAGTATGCCTCAATCGCATGCACCATAGCATCAATACCAGTAGCTGCAGTCACATGGGCTGGCAAACCGAGAGTTAATTCTGGGTCTAGAACAGCCAAATCAGGCAAGATCAACGAGCTCACAACACCCATCTTTTCCGATTCACCTGTCGTAACAATAGAGATTGGCGTGACCTCAGATCCAGTTCCAGCTGTGGTAGGAACAAGAATAAGCGGCAATCGTGGACCCTTTGCATTTCCAATCCCATAGGCCTCAGCCAAGGGCTGGTTAGAGGCACCTAGAAGTGCGGCAAGTTTGGCCACATCCAACGAAGATCCACCACCAAATCCAACAACACCGTCACTTACTGCCATCTCAGCAGCTTTAAGGATGATTGACTCAGGGGGATCAGCCTGAACTTGATCAAACACGACCACGGTAAGCCCAACTTTGCGCAGAGTCACCAGAACCTGCGCCACCAGCCCAGTGGCCACTATGCCTGGATCTGTAACCAACAGGATACTGTTTCCACATACAGGGCGCACGATATCACCCAGTCGCCGTACCAGCCCAGCGCCCATACGCAGGCTTGGGGTAGTGTTGAATGTGAAAGGTGTCATATTAATTCTCCGGCTGTATCAGGGAACCTTACCAATTCACCTGTTGGCCCCTAACCCTTATCAGTTAAATCTTTTCCTGAGTATGTTTACGGAGCTCTGCTCGAGCCACCTGCCTACGATGCACAGCATCTGGACCATCGGCCAAACGCAGAGTGCGTAGATGCATCCAGTAAGCCGCCAAAGGCGTGTCTTGACTGATACCTCCAGCCCCATGCATCTGGATCGCTTCATCCACAACCTTTAGGGCCATGATAGGAGCCACCACTTTGATTTTTGAAATCCAGGGTGCGGCCGCTCGAGGATCGCCTTGATCCATCATCCAAGCCGCTTTTAGACACAGCAGCCGGGCCATTTCAATTTCCATACGCGCATCGGCAATAATATCAAAATTAGCACCAAGATGCGCCAGATTTTTTGCCAAAAGCCGTACGACTCAGGCTGCGTTTACACATCAGCTCCAGAGCTGCTTCAGCCTGCCCAATGGCGCGCATGCAATGGTGGATGCGTCCTGGGCCAAGCCTGCCTTGCGCGATCTCAAAGCCTCGTTCTTCGCCCAACAAAAGATTTTCAGCAGGTACCCGCACATTTGTAAACCGTATATGAAAGTGCCCATGTGGTGCGTCGTCATGGCCATAGATTTCCATCGGCCGCAATTTTTCTATCCCCGGTGTGGCGGCATCTACCACAATCATCGAGTGGCGTTTATGCTTTGGTGCATCGTCGCCCCCAGTTTTTACCATGACGATATAGACTGCACAGCGCGGATCACCAGCGCCACTAGCCCACCACTTCTCACCATTCAGTATATACTCATCACCATCCCGCACGCAGGTTAGGCTCAGGTTGGTGGCGTCAGACGAAGCCACATCAGGTTCAGTCATCACATAAGCTGAGCGAATCCGCCCCGCCAGCAACGGCGCTAACCAGCGTGCTTTCATTTCTTCTGTACCGTAGCGCTCAAACACTTCCATATTTCCAGTGTCTGGCGCCGAACAGTTAAACACTTCTGCAGCAAGGGGTGACTTGCCCAGTTCTTCGGCCATATAGGCATATTCAACAGTGGTCAGTCCAAAGCCTTTATCACTGCCTGTGAGCCAAAAATTCCAAAGACCTTCGGCGCGGACTTTGTTTTTCAGGGCATTCATGATTTCCATTTGGCGATCAGTAAAAGTCCAGCGGTCACCTTGGGCTACCTCCGCATGGTATTCATCCTCCATTGGCATAATATCTTTGCAGATTATCTCCGCAACCCGGTCACGGAGCGTCTCAACGCGCTCCGAAAGCCCAAGATTCATTTCCATATTTATATCCTCAATTTAACTTAATTATTTTGCCCTTTACAGGCGTCCCATTCATGAAACATACTGATCAGTATGTTGTCAATGGAAGCAGGGAAATGTCTAATCTAGAAAATGCATATGCCACACAATCTCTCTTGATTGGCAAGCTACTGGGCACCAGCCCTTGGCTCCTGATTGATCAAGAAATGATCGATCATTTTGCAGCAGCGACAAAAGATTATCAATGGATCCATGTCGATCAAGAGCGCGCCAAACTGGAGTCACCTTATAAGTCAACCATAGCCCATGGGTTTTTATCAATTGCATTAATCCCAAAATTCTTAACCGACGTTCTCGAAGTCAAGTGATGACTCTCAACGCAGGCTTTGACAAGCTACGGTTTTTAACCCCAGTAGTTAGCGGTAGTAAAATTCGTGGTATGTTTGAACTGAAAGATCTCAAACAAACTTCCACAACTCGGCTGCGGATGGTCACAACACTTACCATCGAGATTGAAGGTAGCGCCAAACCTGCCCTTATCACTGACTGGATCAATGTCGCAGTCTTCTCAGAATTGGAGTGAAACCCATGGGTAAAAAAAACTCATGAACAAGTCATTGCATGAATATGATCCGGCAGTACTATCTACTTACCTCGAGAAGCATATTGCTGGTTTTTCGGGGCTTGCGGACATTACAAGGTTTTCGGATGGGCAGTCCAACCCAACCTATAAACTCTCAGACAGGTCTGGATTCAACTATGTTCTGCGGGCTAAGCCCCCAGGGAATTTGTTGAAGTCTGCTCACGCAGTAGACCGTGAGTTTCGGGTAATGACAGCACTGGCCAATACTGCCGTCCCTGTACCTAAAATGTTACACTTGTCTGCTGATAAAAGCCCAATGGGCACACAGTTTTTAGTAATGGAATATCTATCTGGAACCGTATTTTGGGATCCAGCCCTACCAAGGCAGTCCAATAGTTTTCGCACCAAAGCTTATAGCGCACTTGTTGAAACTCTTGCTACTTTACACGACGTGGACCCTCAGATGGTTGCCCTTGGTGACTTTGGCCGGCCAGGAAACTACTTTGGACGCCAAGTGTCCCGTTGGACCAGCCAGTATCGCGCAGCACAAACACAAGCCCGGCCCGACATGGATTGGACCATCGATTGGCTGTCGCAAAACTTGGTGGAAGATGATGGGCAAGTATCTATTGTGCACGGTGACTATCGCTTAGACAATGTTATGTTCGATCCACAAAGCCCCAAAATGATTGCAGTGTTGGATTGGGAGCTGTCAACCCTAGGTCATCCCTTTGCAGATTTAGCCTACCAATGCATGGGGCTTAGATTGCCGCAGGACTCACTGATCAAAGGTCTCGACAGCATTGACCGAAAAGCACAAGGCATCCCAGATGAAGCCGAATATGTCGCGCAATATTGTGCCTTACGGGGTATTGGCTCCCCCAAGAATTGGGGTTTTTATATGGTATTTTCCTTCTTTCGATTGGCTGCCATTCTTGAGGGAGTTCTACACCGTGCCCAGTCCGGAAATGCATCCAATCCCAAGGGGATGGGAGCCATACAATTGGCCATCACTACGCTAGTCCAAACAGCAAAAGCTACCGCACAAGAGAAGAGAAGATGATCAGTGTAGCTAACGCCACCAAACTACAGATATTGGACGCGGCGGCTACCGCCTTTGCAACCAATGGCGTGGATCAAACCTCGCTGGACGATATCGCCCGCACATTGGGAGCTACAAAGGGGAAAATATATCATCACTTTGGCTCCAAAGGTGAATTGGTATGTGCTATCCGCAAACACTCAGTACAGCTCACCCTAGACCGCGTACGTCCCTATTTTGTGGCTGAAGCCCCCCCTCATGAAAAATTCCATGCAATGGCTAAAGCCCATGCGATCGCAATGATTTCTGAGCTGGCCTATCACCGGGTAGTTGTGGAAGAAATGCGGGGCTCTGGAACCGGCACCATTACAGACAACGAGCACAATCTGCGTTTAGAAATAACCGTGCTGCAATCCAAATATGAAGATATGTTCCGTAGCGTTTTGGCCTCTGGCATCGCTGTGGGTCAGTTTCGAGATCAGGATATTTCGGTCACGGTGCGCAGCTTTCTTATGATGCTGCATGCTCCAATTTACTGGTATCAACCGCGCGGGCCGCAAAACAGTCAGGCCATTGCAACCCAGCTGGCAGATATGGCCTTGGGCGCAGTGGCATTTCCCCAATGTCAAAAATTCCGTTACGGCGATCGTGCAATGAAATCTTGATTTACCTGCAAGCCTTGCTCTAGAGTTTTAAGGCTTGGCTCAACCTCTGAGGAATACTTAAATGTCTGAATCTGTAACCCTTTCAAAATCTGGAACTATTGCGATAGTTGAGATTAACAATCCACCCGTCAACGCCTTAGGTCAGGCGGTACGTAAAGGTTTATTAGACAAAGTTAAGGAAGCCGAAGCCGATACTGAAGTAACGGCAATTGTGATCATAGGTGCAGGGCGTACCTTTCCTGCGGGCGCAGACATCAAGGAATTTGGTGTGTCGATGCAAGATCCACATTTGCCCAACGTGATTGACCACATTGAAAGCTCCACTAAGCCCGTTATTGCCGCACTGCATGGAACAGCTCTCGGGGGGGGCTTCGAAATCGCTCTCGGTAGCCATTACAGGATAGCGCTGTCAGTGCCCGTGTGGGCTTGCCAGAAGTTCACCTAGGGCTGATCCCAGGCGCCGGCGGTACCCAACGTTTACCGCGGTTATGTGGGGCACATAT
Organism: uncultured Planktomarina sp.; assembly: GCA_905182535.1. GTDB lineage: Bacteria > Pseudomonadota > Alphaproteobacteria > Rhodobacterales > Rhodobacteraceae > Planktomarina > Planktomarina arctica. Next base: position 38,973 of record CAJJBZ010000009.1, on the reverse strand, counting down.
GGCGCTTGATATTATGTTGAAAGGTACTCCAATCAGCGCCCAAGCTGCCCATGCCGCTGGTTTGATTGATCGTTTGGTAGAGGAAAATCTTTTAGGTGCAGCCCTTGCCTTTGCAGCTGAGCTGACCCAAACACGAAGATCACGCGATGAGACTTGCGGGGTGGACGACGAACCCGCTTTCCGAGCAGCCTTAAGCGCAGCTGAAAAGATGGTAAATACGCGTATGCGCGGGCAGATGGCCCCATTAAAAATTATTGCATGCGTCTCAGCGGCCTTGGAACAACCTTTTTCTGAGGGCCGTGCATTTGAGCGTAAGTGTTTTTTTGACTGCCTAGCCTCTGAACAATCCAAGGGCATGATCCATGCATTTTTTGCAGAGCGCGCCAGCGCTAAAATTCCAGAAGCTAGCCGTGCCAAACCCCGGCCACTGCACAGTCTAGGAGTCGTGGGCGGCGGCACTATGGGAGCAGGAATAACTGTTGCAGCACTCAACAGTGGCTTGCCTGTGATAATGATTGAGCGAGACGCTGAAAGCTTGGAACGCGGCAGATGCAATGTAGAAAAAGTTTATGACCGCCTGCTCGCAAAAGATCGGATCACCGCCGACCATAAAGCGTCTATTATGGCTCTTTACAAGGGCTCCACAGACTATGCAGATTTGTCTGATGTGGATATGGTGATCGAAGCAGTCTTTGAACGCCTTGACGTTAAACGCGGCGTATTCGAGGAGCTAGATAAGGTGATGAAGCCAACTGCAGTTTTGGCCTCCAACACAAGCTATATCGACATTAATCATATCTCAAGCGCAACAAAGCGTGCGGATCAAGTGCTCGGCCTGCATTTTTTTAGTCCAGCCAATATTATGAAACTGCTTGAAATAGTGGTGCCTAAGGGTGTTGCTGATGATGTTGTGGCCACCGGATTTGCCTTAGGCAAACGCCTAGGAAAGGTTCCAGTACGAGCAGGAAATTCCACCGGCTTTATTGGCAACCGCATTCTTGGGAAATACGGCATGTGCGCAGCTCACATGATGGAAGACGGCGCTACACCATATGAAATAGACGCAGCGATCTATGAGTTTGGCTATCCAATGGGCATTCACGCCATGTATGATTTGGCAGGCTTGGATATTGGCTGGGATAATAGAAAAGCAGCAGCCCCAAATCGCAATCCCAAAGAACGTTATGTAGCCATCGCAGATCGGATCTGTGAAAACGGTTGGTTTGGCCAAAAAACTGGGCGCGGTTTCTATTTATATCCTGATGGTACAAGAATTGGTACCGCTAACCCAGAGGTCTTAGCGATCATCGAGGGCGAGCGCCTAAAAAAAGGTATCATACCCCACACCTTTTCTGCTGATGAAATCATGGAGCGTTACATCGCAGCCATGGTGAATGAAGGCTGCGAGGTTTTGCGTGAAGGCGTAGCCTTAAAGCCATCAGACATCGATGTCACATTTGTATTTGGTTATGGGTTCCCCAGGTTCCGGGGCGGACCAATGAAATACGCAGATATGTATGGTTTGGGTAAGATGCTAGACAACATAAGACGCTATCAAAAAGAAGACCCTGTTTTTTGGAAACCATCTCTCCTGTTGGTGGATTTAGTAGATACCGAAAAAACATTCGACGATTTAAATAAAGGATAGCCCAATGGATCTCAATTTCACAGCCAAAGACCTCGCCTTTCGCAAAGAGGTCATTGATTTTCTCGAAGAAGAATTGCCAAAGGACGTAGCGACATTGGTGAAAGCGGACATCGCTGTAAGTAAAGAAGATACCGAGTTTTGGCACATGACACTGCACAAACGCGGATGGCTAACCTATAGCTGGCCTGCGGCATTTGGTGGCGCTGATTGGGACCCTGTCCAGCAATTCATTTTTGAGAAAGAATGTGCTGCAGCAGGCGCTCCACGTATTTTGCCCTTCGGTCTAAAAATGCTTGCACCGGTATTGATGGCCTTTGGCTCGAAAGAGCAGCAGGATCATTGGTTGCCCCGTATGTGTGACGGCTCTGATTGGTGGTGCCAAGGGTATTCCGAACCCGGATCAGGCTCCGATTTAGCAAGCTTGAAAACTACAGCAGTAAAAGATGGTGACGACTATGTCATCAATGGCCAGAAAACTTGGACTACCTTGGGGCAGCACGCAAATATGATTTTTTGCTTAGTCCGCACCGACGCTACTTGCAAACCACAGGCCGGTATTTCATTCATATTGGTGGACCTAGCCACACAAGGCATTGATATGCGATCGATCCGCACCCTTGACGGGGGCCATGAGGTCAACGAGGTATTTTTCACCGACGTGCGGGTGCCTTCTTCTAATCTAGTCGGTGAAGAGAATATGGGCTGGACCTATGCTAAATATTTACTTGCCCACGAGCGCAACGGTATCGCTAATGTTGGCATTTCGAACCAAAAACTATCACGTTTAAAACGATTATCTCTAACACAAAAGCGCTCAGGCAAACCCTTGGCCGAAGATCCACTCTTTGCTGTACGGCTTGCTCGGCTTGAAATTGAGCTGCGGAACCTAGAAACTACAAACTTACGGGTGTTGGACGGGTTTGCAAAAGGGGCCGGGCCAGAGAGCTCCATGCTTAAAATTATTGGTTCAGAGCTGGAGCAAAACTTTGATGATCTAACCCGACGCGCACTTGGCCGCCATGCCCAAGCCCATACGCCAGAGGTCTTTGAGCCAGGTTATAACGGGCCTCAGGTGGCACCAAAAAATATGGCAAACCAATCAGCAGCCTATTTTAATAAGCGCAAGGTATCGATCTACGGCGGTTCAAACGAAATTCAAAAGAATATTATTACCAAAATGATACTGGAGCTCTAATAACATGGATTTTCAACCCACCGAAGAGCGCCGCATGGTGGCTGATATGATAGCTAAATTTGTCCAAAATGATTACCCTATGAAAGTAAGATTAGATGCCGGAGCTACTGATTTAGGCTATAGCCCCAGCGCCTACATGCAGATGGCTGAGCTTGGCTTGATTGGTGCTATGTTTGACGAAGATATCGGTGGGTTTGGCGGAGCGGGTTTTGACATAGCCACACTATTTACTGAGCTTGGCAAGGGTTTGGTCAACGAGCCACTCAGTGATACCGCTTTAGCAAGTGGCTTCATCCTTGCAAAAACTGGTCATTTAGGTTTGGTAGAACAAATAATCTCCGGTAAAAAACGTGTTGCACTTGCTTTGATCGAGAACGGTGCAGATTATGATTGGACTATGCCAGAGACCTTGGCAGAACTTCTGGATGGTGCTTGGCAATTGACCGGAAGCAAAACTAGCGTAAAATTTTTTTATGGCGTGGATGCGGTGATTGTTAGTGCCAGAACCAGCACATCGGATGGAATTTCCCTGTTCTTAATAAACGCGAGCGCAACAGGGATGACGCAGCACCAGTTCCAAACGGTCGATGGAGGCAGCGCTTGCGATATCGAACTAAACTGTGCATCTGCAATTCTATTGGGCCTTGAGGGCTGCTCTTATGAGACCCTAGACGCCGCCGCAGCACGCAGCACCCTAGCAATCTGCGCGGAAGCTCTAGGAATTATGGATAGTATCAAATCTATGACCGTCGACTATCTGCGCACCCGCCAGCAATTTGGCACAGTTCTAGGAAAGTTTCAGGCCCTACAACACAGGACGGCCCAAATGTTACTAGAAATTGAACAAGCAAAATCAGCTGTAACCAATGCTGCTAAAGACTTGGATGCCCCAACCGACGAGCGTAATCGTGCTATCTCTGCCGCGAAATACTCTATTGGCCGGATTGGCTGTTATGTGGCAGAAGAGGCTATCCAACTGCATGGAGGTATTGGGATGACTTGGGAATATGACCTTGGGCATTTTGCAAAAAGGCTTGTGATGATTGATCATGAATGGGGCGATCAGGATCATCACCTGATGCGTTATGCGCAAAGTTAGAAACTCTGAGCAACACTTTGGGTGTTCATTTTTACAAACCTGATCCTGTCCTATCTGGCAGAGCATGTTGTTCAATTACCACGTTCCTACCAGGCAGTAATACGGGTAGAGTATGCCCTCACGCATATTACTGCCATAAATCATTAGACAATCAAAATTGTTGAGCCTGTGGTCGTACGACCCTCAAGCGCGTCATGCGCGAGCCTCACATTAGCCAATGAAAATTCTTGCCCAATCACAATCTCGACTTCTCCAGAAGTGACTTTAGAAAACAAGTGGCGTGCCATTTCTTGGCAATGCTCATGATTGCCAATATGAGTAAACAATGTGGGCCGGGTGATTTTTAAAGAACCCTTCGCCCCTAGTTGTGCAAGGTTGAACGGTGGCACCGGACCAGAGGCATTACCAAATGTGATCATCATCCCCAAAGGTTTAAGGCTATTGAGAGATCCTTCAAATGTGGAAGCGCCAACCGAATCCATTACCACGTCAACACCCTTACCACCGGTTAATTCCTTTACTTTTACTTCAAAGTTATCAATGTTGTAATTGATACAATGAGTGGCGCCATAGTCCAAAGCAAGCTTGCATTTTTCGTCTGTGCCAGCGGTACCAATCAATGTTATACCCTCAGATTTAGCCCATTGGCAGGCAATTAAACCGACACCACCCGCAGCGGCATGAAACAAAATAGTGTCCCCTGCCTGCAAAGGCGTCGTCCGATGGAACAGATATTGTACAGTCATTCCCTGCAACATCATCGCCGCACCCTGCTCGAAGCTGATACCATCTGGTAAAAGGCAGACCTGCGCTGCGGGCATAACGCGCCGCTCGCAATAGGAACCCGGCGGCATTGAAGCATAAGCCGCTCGGTCACCAACTTTAAGATGCGTAACCCCTTCACCCACAGCCTCAATAACGCCAGCACCCTCCATGCCTAAGGCCTGCGGAAGGTTTAGTGGATAAAGTCCAGTACGTTGGTAAACGTCAATAAAGTTCAAGCCACAGGCTTTATGAGCAATGCGGACCTGCCCAGCAGCTGGGTCTCCCACCGGCATATCCATTATTTTTAACTTATCAGATCCACCAAATTCTTTGATTACAACGGTCTTAGTCATTACGCTCTCCCTAATTTAATAGTAAGTTTAGAGCATCAGGAAGGTTTAACAATAATAATAATGACGGGTCGTTCTATCATCACGAGTGGCTCCACGGGCACAAATTATACTTAGCAGTGCATTTGTGAGCACACGAGCTCTCAAGCAGCTAAAACCTGTTTGATGTATAAAATGTGCGCGCAATTTGGTTTATTAAGACATTAAACTACAAACGTTTTGCGAGTTCCACATTGGTTAGATCGTTTGGCATAAAGCGTTCGGTTATCGGCTGGTCATAATAAAATTTACACAATAGATTTGCATTATGTTTACCTTTGCATTCGCAATTATTTTAATGTTGGTGACCCCCGGTCCCGGCGTGCTATCTGCGGCGGGAGTTGCTGCTGGATTTGGAGCCCGAGCGGGGCTACGATATGTCGCTGGACTATGCCTCGGACAGGCGCTGGTCTTTGCGGCCGTGGCGGCGGGACTTTCGACATTCGTTATGGCCACACCCTGGCTTCGGCTTACCCTGATGTTGTTATCGTTTTGTTATTTACTTTATCTAGCCGCTCGCATTTCATTTGCTGGATCCAAAATTGCGTTCATCCAAGCCACACACGCGCCAGGGCTTAGGGCAGGTTTGTTACTACAACCAATCAATCCGAAAGCCTATGCCGTACTCACTGCCCTGCTTACCGGCTTTCCACTTTACCCTGAGAACTATTGGATCGAAGTAGCCGTAAAATTTGTAATCTTGAATATTATCTGGATTCCCATTCATGTGTTATGGGTGTATTTTGGACTATCACTTAAGCGGCTCAATCTATCGCCAAAAATACAGCAGGGGATAAATGTCGCCATGGGCATATCAATGCTACTTGTAGTAGTCCTAGCCACTTGGGCTACGTTTTAATCTGCCGAGACTCGAAACATACGCTCTACAAACCGGCGCCGTGCCAACGGTAAAGCTCGGTCCCCTAAGGATGGAGCTAGCCATTTTTCCAGAAAATGTCCAGTAGTCCTCAACCCTTCTGCGACCTCACCGTTACCCGACATACTATCCCCAATCATGCAAGGCACTAAAGGCAGCAGCTGAGTTTTCCAACGTCCAGCATGGTGCGCTGCCACAGCACGACCCGACTTTGGCGAGACGTAGGCCAAATCCTCTGTAGTGCCAGACACAGCACAGCTTGTCAGATCTAAACCAAAGCCTAGCACCTCCAACAGCTGAATTTCCCAATGTAAATAAGCCAATGGCCAAGCCTCAGTGACGCACATCAGATCGAGCAAACTGACCGATGTTTTATACAGTATAGGGTGAATTTCACGTTCAGGCAGAGAGAAGCTGAGCAAGCCTACAGCCGAGGTAAGACCCGCGAGGGCCAAAGGATCCGCCATTACCTGAGCTGCACGACTGCGCAGCGGCTCTGCGGTAAACGAGCCAAGATGCTCTTCAAGCCGAGCTTTCCAAACCACCTCAATTTGCCCGCCTGGCTGCAACACAGGTGTTTGCTTACGCCCGGCACCACCACGCACGACCCCAGAATGCCTACCATGATTTTCCGTAAATACTTCTATGATCACAGCATTCTCACCATGCTTTCGCACCGCCAATAAAACTCCCTCATCACGCCACTCAATCATTAACTAGACCTCGACTTTCAAAGTGAAGTTACCACTCAGGCATACCGCCCACCCAGTCTAACGAAACTATTTGTCAATGTTAAGCTGTTTGAAATACTGGCCTGCGGTTATTCAATAAAACCTGCCTCATCCAGCAAATGCCTACCATCGCGATCTTCCACTTCAATAACCCAAAGATCTGGATCAAAACCGCGTTGGCGGGCGATGGACGCGTCGATCATAGGTTCGTCACCAGTAACCAGTTCAATCCAATGACGCGCGCCCGTCATTAGATCAAATGACCGTTGAAACACAGTACCCTTGCCGTCAAGGGTATTCACTTTCACCAAAATAGAACCAGCAGTCGAATCCCCACGTACCACAACAAAAGCTTGAATATCCACAAGGCGGAGGCGGGTCAGATATGCAGAGACCCAGAAATCACTGGTAAGCCGGATCATTCGTTTCCATCACGAAAATCAAGGCCCATTTCCATATAACGCTCTTTCTCTTCCAACCAGTTGGGTCGTACTTTAACTTGCAAAAATAGATGCACCTTGCGACCTAAAAATACCTCCAATTCAGCACGCGCTTGAGTGGATACGGCTTTGATCGCCTCTCCCCCTTTACCCAGAACGATACCCTTATGACCATCGCGCATGACGTAAATCAATTGATCAATTTTGCATGACCCATCCTTGCGCTCTTCCCAGGCTTCGGTCTCCACCGTCAGCTGATAAGGTAATTCTTGATGCAAGCGCAATGTTAGCTTTTCACGAGTAGTTTCAGCGGCCAGCATACGAAGCGGTAAATCGGCTATCTGATCTTCCGGGTATAGCCAAGGACCCTCAGGTATTTCACCAGAAATCCATGTTTTTAAAGCTTCACAGCCATGGCCTTTTTCAGCTGAAATTAAGAAGGTTTCAACAAAGTTGAAAGCTTCATTCATCGCTTTTGTCAGAGCAAGCAACTCTTCGGCATGAACTTTATCAATTTTATTAATTGCCAGGACTATAGCCTTACCTTTGGGCAGGTCCTTCAGGGCTTCCATAATCCCATCCACACCTTCGGTAACGCCTCGGTGAGCTTCAATCAAGAAAACAGTGAGATCCGCATCTGCAGCACCCCCCCATGCAGATTTAACCATGGCACGATCCAAGCGGCGTTTTGGCCGGAAGATACCAGGGGTGTCAACAAATACAATCTGCGACTCGCCCTCAATCGCTACACCGCGAATTCGCGCCCGAGTAGTTTGCACCTTGTGGGTGACGATCGAGACTTTTGCCCCGACCATACGGTTAAGCAGGGTCGATTTTCCTGCGTTCGGTTCCCCAATCAGGGCCACAAATCCGGCGCGTGTGCTCATGCACCTAACCTTTCCAACATCAGTTGTGCCGCAGCCTGTTCGGCCTGGCGTTTTGATCCAGCTTTGGCTTGCGCCGCTTGCCCGGAATGCAATTGTACTTCGATCTCAAAGAGTGGCGCGTGATCCGGGCCAAATCGAGATAGTTCGATATATTTAGGCGGCGCACCTTTGCGGGCCTGTGCCCATTCTTGCAAAGCCGTCTTGGGATCACGAGCGTCGGCTTTAACCGAGGTAATTCGCGTATTCCACAGCTGTAGTATCAACCTTTGCGCCGCTGCGAAACCACCATCACGGTATACCGCCGCAATCACCGCTTCCATCGCATCCCCCAGTAGAGCCTCTTTGCGGCGCCCACCACTAATCATTTCCGAACGGCCCAATTTCAGCATGTCACCTAAGCCAATTGAGCGCGCGACATCTGCACAGGTCTCCTTACGCACCAAGGCATTGAATCGCGGCGCCAGCTGGCCCTCACTGGCTTTATTATCCACATCAAGTAAGGCCTGCGCCATTACTAGACCCAATACCCTATCCCCTAAAAACTCTAAGCGCTCGTTGTCAGAACGAGTTGCCGAAGACATGCTAGAGTGGGTCAGTGCGGTAATCAGTAAGCCGGGGTCTTTGAACTCGTATCCAATATCGGTTGAAAACTGGCGCAAGTCTGCTGATAATTTAATCATAGCAAGCGCTGCTTCAAAATCGTCATCTAGTTGACAGCCTTAAAATAGCGATTACTCCGCCAAGTCCAAAATGCTAGAATTGAGTTTCCTGCCGAGGAGAACAAAATACGATCTGCACGGCCAACAATATCTTTCAACGGCACAAAGCCAACACCCCCAATAGATTGAGATACCCGACTGTCAGAAGAGTTGTCTCGATTATCGCCCATAAAGAAAAAATGCCCCTCAGGTACGAAATAGACTTTGGTGCTATCCACATTCATCCTACCACTCACCAGCATCGCATCTTGGTCAATCGTGTCCAAAATTCCGTGGGAAACGCCGTTTGGCAGAGTCTCAATATATTTTTTCTTAATACAGTCTGCACCAAGGCCAACCGCACCATTAGCACAGATAGGACGATTACGCTGTGAGCCTTGCGGCTCATAGATTTCAACAAAATCGGCTGTCGGTTCAATCTCAACCGACGTAGCGTTAATAAGCAAAACGCCAGCCTGCATCTGAACTTTATCACCTGGCAAGCCAATCAAACGTTTAATATAATCAGCGCCTGTCACCGGATGTCGAAACACTACAACATCACCGCGCTTTGGGTCAGCCCCAAAAATGCGGGTATCGCTGTCCTTCAGAAATCCGCAGAAGTCATCAGCGTCAATATTAAGACCAAAACGGGGTATCTGGATTTTGGGACAGGAGGCATACGAATAGCCGTAGGCCATCTTATTTACGAACAAAAAATCACCAATCAACAGCGTATCTTTCATTGAGCCTGACGGAATCCAAAAGGGTTGGAAGAATAAAGTTCGGAACACGCCCGCAATCAACAGCGCGTATACGACCGTTTTTATAGTTTCCAAAGCACTTGCCGCAAAGCTTTTTTCTTCGATTTGATCCATAGTATCCTCAGGGACTGATTTAGGCTAGTAAAAATCATCCTAAATGAAATCTAGTCGGCAGCACGGGGTAAAGCTTCAATGACAACAAATGCCTGAGCCCATGGATAATCATCAGTGAGAGTGCAGTGGATGATCGCGGTATGGCCTTCCGGCGTCATCTGGGCCAAACGCTCCGCCGCCCAGCCGGTCACAGTCATCACTGGCTGGCCACTGAATATATTAGTCACAGCCATATCTTTCCATCTGGTCCCCATGGCTAAACCAGTCCCCAACGCTTTAGAGCAAGCCTCTTTGGCCGCCCAACGTTTGGCATATGTGCCTACCACATCTTTGCGGCTTTCAGCTTTGCGTTGCTCAGTGTCTGTAAAAACACGGTCTTTAAAACGATCACCAAAGCGATTTAAAGTACCTTGAATGCGCTCAATATTTGCTAAATCCGTTCCAATGCCCAAGATCATACGCGAGCGCTTAGCATCAGACGACGCATCTCTAAGATTGCATGTGCAAAGCCCATGAACACTGCCTCACCAATCAAAAAATGTCCAATATTCAACTCAGCCACCTGAGGTAAAGCGGCAATTGGAGCTACGTTGTTAAAGGTCAAACCGTGGCCTGCATGCACTTCAAGTCCTAGCCCATCGGCAAAAACAGCGCAGCGAGTTATTCTCTCCAGCTCATCAGACGCGGCCTTAGCGTTTCCCTCGGCATAGAAATCACAATAGGCGCCGGTGTGCAGTTCGACAACCTCAGCTCCTACTCCACGCAGCACATCAAATTTTTCTTTAGACTGCTACAAAAAGCGACACACGGCATCTAGCCTCACTGAGCGGCAAAATAAAATCAGCTAAGCGGTCTTGGTCAGCTAAGACCTCTAGCCCGCCCTCAGTTGTACGCTCTTCACGCTTTTCTGGTACTATACAGACGGCATGCGGTTTCAGACGTAACGCAATGGCATGCATTTCGGCAGTAGCCGCCATTTCAAAGTTTAATGGTGCAGTCAGTCCCTCCATCAACGCTTCAATGTCGGCGTCACGTATATGGCGGCGATCTTCACGTAAATGAGCTGTTATACCATCAGCGCCAGCAGCCTCAGCCATCAAAGCCGCCCGCACAACACTAGGGTAATTACCACCACGCGCATTACGCAGTGTGGCTACATGATCAATATTTATGCCAAGACGTTGCTTAATTGCCATAACAATTTCTTTCTACAACAGGGTCAGTTTCCAGAATCTTCATCACGTTTGAGCGATGTTTTTTTGCGGAGCTCCACCAGCTTAGCCGCCAGCAGGCCTTTTCTACGATTTTTATATGCACGAATTGCAGGCACAGAGATATAGTAGGTTATAATCCCTGATATTAGTCCCGTAGGTATACCACCTACGATCCAGGGGAAAAATATCGATCCTAGCCCCCATTGCAAATAGGTCCAGTCGCCCTCCACCATGTTAAATATTGCATTAAAATTAGCCCAAAGCTCAGACAAAGCACGGGTAAACATTCGACCAAGGCCAATATGCAACTCACTGTCCAACCGCTGCCCCAGCATCGCATAGCCAGCACTTAGAGCAGCGGCGCCAATAGGAATATAAGTCAACGGATTCCCAAAGAATGTGCCAAGAAGTGAGGCCAGTACATTGGCTCTTAACAAAATAGCCAGAAGACCCGCTACTAAAAAATGTAGACCATAAAATGGACTAAACGCAGCAAAAACACCGATAGCAATTCCACGGGCAATTTGCTCCGGAGTACCTGGCAAACGCTGGAGACGATGCTTCACGTAGAGATAGGCACGGGTCCAGCCGCCTCTGGGATATAAGCCTTCCCAAAGCGCTCTGCCTACTCCACGTCTGTCGCGACGTCTAAACACCATTTTTGTCCCACTCACCTTCAAATGTACTAACATCTCGACCCAGCTCAGGATCACGATACCGGTTTACTTCCGCCACGTCATTATCTGCTTCCAAAGCTGTAAGCACCATGTGCAATTGTGACACGTCCCGCAATTCCAATTCTACCATCAGTTTAAAATAATCTGGTTTGCGATCCACAAAATGCATGTCCGAGATGTTAGCTTTCTGATCACCAATCAACATACAAATATGTCCCATAACTCCAGCGCCATTGCGGATGGTTACCTCGATCCGCACAGGATGGGTCGCTGCGTGCCGGCCGTCATGCCAAGCCAAATCCAACCAACGGTCCATTTGTGTCTCATAATGCAATAGGTTAGGGCAATCTATGGTATGTACTACAACCCCCTGCCCCCGAAAAGTGATGCCAACAATACGTTCGCCAGGTAGAGGATGGCAACAAGACGCATGGGCAAAATTTTGTCCTGACTCAAGCCCAATAACCGCGAGAGCTGCATCAACCTCCTCAGCGGAACGCATTTTGAGATTGGGGTAAAGCTCTGCAACTACTTCACGTGCTGCAATCTCAGCGCTACCAAGACGCGCCAGAAGTTCATACGCATCCGGTAGGCCAAAATGCTTTGCAGCCGTACTCAAGGCTCGGTCCGTAGCCTTCTTATTTACATTCTCAAATGCAACTCGGGCAAACTCTCGTCCAAGGTTGATAAATTTCTCTCGGTCAACTTCGCGCAGACTACGCCGGATAGCAGTTTTGGCTCGCCCAGTCGCTGCAATGTCAATCCAGCTGACTGGCGGGGTTTGTCCTTCAGCGGTGATGATCTGGACTGATTGCCCATTCCGCAAGCGCGTCCAGAGCGGCACCCGGAGCCCATCAACCTTGGCGGATACACAGGCCGAGCCAATGCGAGTGTGGATGGCATAAGCGAAATCAATAGGAGTAGCCCCGCGTGGTAGCTTAATGACCTCGCCCTTTGGCGTAAAGCAGAACACCTGATCGGTATACATTTCTAGCTTAAACGCCTCAAGGAATTCGCCATCGTCACCTTCAGAGCCAAAACGGTCGGTCAGAGATGCTATCCACGCCGATGGATCAAGTGCAAAAGGATTCTCAACCCGCTCACCGTCACGGTAGGACCAAGTGGCCGCAGCCCCTTTTTCCGCCACCTGATGCATAGCTTTGGTCCGTATTTGCACCTCAACGCGGCGCGCATTTCGGCCAGAGACGGTGGTGTGAATACTGCGGTAACCATTAGTTTTAGGTTGGCTGATATAATCCTTAAACCTGCCCGGAACTGCACGCCAGCGTTGGTGTATTACTCCCAGAGCGCGATAGCAATCAGCTTCGTCTTCCACAATTAATCGAAAGCCATAAATATCAGAAAGTCTAGAAAATGATAGCTGCTTGGTCTGCATTTTGCGCCAAATGGAGTACGGCTTTTTGGCACGACCTTGAATTTCTGCCCCAATGCCCGCACTGCCCATCTCGTGTAAAAGATCCCCATTGATCTGTTCCACCACATCACCGGTCTCATTTTGTAATTTGATAAAGCGCCGAATGATAGACTGACGTCCCTCAGGGTTCAGTACTTGGAACGCAAGATCTTCAAGCTCTTCACGCAGCCAATGCATCCCCATCCGGCCCGCAAGCGGCGCATAGATGTCCATCGTTTCACGAGCTTTTTGTTGCTGTTTTTCCAAACTCACAGAGCGAATCGTGCGCATATTGTGCAAACGGTCAGCCAATTTAACCAAAGTAACACGAATATCTTTCGAAGTGGCCATAATCAGCTTGCGAAAATTTTCAGCCTGTTTCGTGACAGTAGATGACAGCTGTAGATTAGTGATCTTTGTCACTCCATCCACCAGCTCCGCCACTTCGCGGGTAAACATTCGCTCAATATCGCTAAAATTAGCTTTTGTATCTTCGATTGTATCGTGAAGGAGTGCGGTAATAATAGAAGCGTCATCAAGGTATTGATCAGCCAACAAAACAGCCACAGCGACTGGATGCGTGTAATAGGGCTCACCCGAACGACGTGACTGTCCTTCGTGCATATCACGACAAAAATGATAAGCTTTTGTTATAAGTTCAGCGTTGGTGGACGGGTTATAAGCGCGGATCAAACCGATAAGGTCATCGGCAGTGGTCATGCGCCCATTTCCTTAACGTTGGCCTTGAGCTTCCATCAACGCGCGAAGTAACTTTTCATCATTTAAGTCATCTTCGGCTGGCTTGTCTGGCTCACCGCCCATCAGCAAGGCCATAGAATCTTCTTCAGGCTCGTCAACTTCGATTTGAGTTTGATTGCTTTCAATCAGGCGTTCAAGCAAATGCTGCACTTAGAGTCTCATCAGCAATTTCACGCAATGCAACAACAGGGTTTTTGTCGTTATCACGATCCACGGTTACAGGTGAACCACTGGCGATCTCACGAGCCCGATGGGCCGCGAGCATAACCAGATCAAAGCGATTTGGAACTTTGTCTACACAATCTTCAACTGTGACACGCGCCATGTCGACTCCCCTGAACTGTAATTAAGTACGCTGTCTAGGAGTGAATGCAGGAAAACGCAAGAGTGAAATGTGTCATTAGAGCTCTGAAAGGGGTTGCAAAGCATCACGATCACTTGCGGGCAAATTGGCATACATTTCACGTACCTTCAACCCTGACACAGGATGCTTCCAGTCTGGTGCAATATCCATTAAGGGCCCTAAAACAAAAGCTCTATCTTGCAGCCGGGGATGCGGCAGTATCATTTCCAGCGGTGTTTGCTCAATCTGCTGCGCAATAGGCTTATCGCGCCATTGCCTGTAGCCAGGCAAACTCGGAGCAATCTCATCCCCAAATATTAGCAAATCAAGATCTAAAACCCTCCCACCCCATCTGGTATCCCTAGCTCGGCCAAACAGCGCTTCGATATCATGCAAAATCTGTAAAAGCTCCAACGCTTCCCCTCGAAAGTAAAATTCAACAGCCGCATTTACATAATCGGGGCCATATCCAACCGGAAAACAAGGAGTAATAAAATATTTACTTCTGCGTATGACTGTGTTGGTACGTTGGCGTAGATTTGCCAGAGCATAGCCCAAGGCTTCCCTCGGCGAGCCTACTGCAGAATGTAAGTTACCACCAAGTGCGACCAGAACTCTTTTTTGACTATGCTCTAAGCATAAATTTATTTCTGACATTTTTACTACTTATTTTTTAAAACTACCGGAAGATACTCTTTAACCATATTATCATAAATGACTCCTAACATTAATTAAAAGGATATATTTGCTATGTTTTATCGCGACGAGCGTTTGGCGCTATTTATCGACGGTGCAAATCTTTATGCAGCAGCCAAGTCTCTTGGCTTCGATATTGACTATAAGTTGCTGCGTCAGGAATTTATGAGCCGTGGCAAGCTGCTGCGTGCGTTTTATTATACAGCACTACTTGAAAATGATGAGTATTCCCCAATTCGGCCCTTGGTAGACTGGCTTAATTACAATGGTTTCACCATGGTTACAAAAGCTGCTAAGGAATTCACTGACAGCCAAGGCCGTCGAAAAATCAAAGGCAACATGGATATTGAATTGACAGTAGATGCCATGGAATTGGCGCCACATGTGGATCACATAGTTTTGTTCTCAGGTGATGGTGACTTCCGCCCAATGGTTGAAAGCGTGCAGCGCCAAGGTGTGCGTGTTTCTGTTGTCTCCACAATCCGCAGCCAACCACCCATGATCGCGGATGAACTGCGCCGCCAATGTGACAACTTTATTGAATTGGATGGATTGCGCGATGTAATTGGTCGCCCAACACGCGAAACTGATGACCATGCCTTACCAGATGAAGCCGAATAAATAAGAGCATCACTCTGGACGGTCCGGCCCATCACAACTAGTTTGAGTGGTAAAGGAACTGCCGCATGACAAAACCACAACTTAAACTTTTACTTAGCAGCGCCACGCGGATTTTGTGCGGGCGTTGATCGTGCAATAAAAATCGTTGAGTTGGCTCTGCAAAAGTGGGGCGCCCCAGTTTACGTGCGTCATGAAATTGTCCATAATAAGTTTGTAGTAGATAGCCTAAGAGACCAAGGTGCCATTTTTGTGCAAGATCTTGATCAATGCCCCGATGATCGCCCCGTCATATTCTCGGCTCATGGAGTTCCTAAATCAGTACCCAATGCCGCTCAAGCACGCAACATGATCTTTGTGGACGCCACCTGCCCACTGGTGAGTAAGGTCCATATAGAAGCAGACCGTCATAACCAAAATGGCCTACAAATGATTATGATTGGCCATGACGGCCATCCCGAAACAGTTGGCACCATGGGGCAATTACCCGAAGGCGAGGTGCTTTTGGTGGAAACCGAAGCTGATGTAGCCCTAATAAAGGTGCGGGATGCGGGACAGCTAGCTTATATCACGCAAACCACTCTGTCTGTGGATGACACAGCTGGAATAGTAGCCGCACTGCAAAACCGTTTTCCAAAAATCATTGGTCCTCACAAAGAAGACATCTGCTACGCTACAACCAATCGGCAAGAAGCAGTCAAAGCAATCGCACCGCTATCCGACGCATTGCTGGTGGTAGGCGCTCCCAATTCTTCAAACTCCAAACGGCTGGTTGAAGTGGCTTCAAGAGCTGGATGCAGCTATGCCCAATTGGTACAACGGGCAACAGATATTGATTGGCGCGCGCTACATGGGATCAAAAGCGTAGGCATCACCGCCGGCGCCTCCGCACCAGATGTTTTGATCCAAGAAGTGGTAAATGCCTTTTCCGATTACTATAATGTATCTGTAAAAACTGTTGAAACTACCAAAGAAAATGTGAGTTTCAAAGTACCACGCGTCTTGCGTGACGCAAAATGATAGCCCAAATATTCAGTGTTATTAATGACCTTACGGGCCTGAGCTCAACAGGTCCTATACTCATGACCGACACTCAAACTCTTGCTGTATACGACGAGAAAATTGAAGATTATTTGCGCCTTACACAAGCCCCACCCAATAAATCCCTACTGGCATTCATCAGCGCCATCCCTAAAGGTGGAAGCGTGTTAGATTTGGGCTGCGGGCCAGGGCTAGCAGCCGCTGAAATGGCCCGCCAAGGCCTTCAAGTCGACGCCACTGATGGCAGCGCCGAGATGGTTGCCGCAGCGGCTCAGCACTTGGGTGTAACAGCAAGGCGCGCCACATTCGACGCTCTACCAGCCTCCGCAACTTATCACGGTATCTATGCCAACTTTTCATTACTACACGCCACCCGCTACAACTTCTCAAACCATATCCAAGCCTGTCACACAGCACTACATACGGGGGGTGTTCTACACCTTGGCATGAAGCTTGGGACCGGCGAAAAGCGTGATGCCTTAGGGCGTTTTTACACCTATTATTCCGCCGGGGAACTTGCAGATGTCCTCAACCATGCAGGCTTTACAATCACCTACCAACGGGAGGGCAAAGAGCTTGGGCTTGCGGGAGATGTGGAACCCTTCATCATGGTGACCGCACATGCATAGCTTAATCGCCTATACAGACGGCGCGTGCAGTGGCAATCCAGGCCCAGGCGGCTGGGGCGTGGTTCTACAGGCTAAATACGAGATGAAAGTGACCAAACAGCGCGAACTGAAAGGTGGCGCTCAGGAAACTACTAACAATCGTATGGAGTTGATGGCCGCGATCTCGGCGCTGGAAGCCCTCTCACGGCGCTCAATCATTACCGTGGTAACCGATAGTGTCTACGTCAAAGATGGCGTAACCAAATGGATTTTTGGCTGGAAGAAAAACGGTTGGAAAACAGCTGCAAAAAAACCAGTGAAAAATGAGGACCTTTGGAAACAACTCGATCTGGCCCAAGCTCAACATGAAGTCAAGTGGGAATGGGTCAAAGGCCATGCAGGCCACCCCGAAAACGAACTGGCCGACGAACTGGCCCGTGCTGGAATGGCGCCTTTCAAAGAGTAAAGTCTTATTGAACTGGGGGCGAAACCATGGACAACCGAAAGCTCACCTCGATATTTGAAATCTTAGGCTCAGTGCTGGCCATGATCTATGCCTTGTTGATAGCAAGCAATACTGGCAACGAAAATCTCGGCTTCGCCTTGCTATTTATTTCCGCCAGCCTGTTCTCCGCCTGGGCAGTCATCGACCACCGCTGGACGTTTTTGCTGCTCCAAGTCTTTTATGCCGCTTCCGCAATCATTGGCTTGATCCGCTGGGCGTGAACAAGAGGCCGGTAGCTCAGGCTAAAGGCGATCTAGTCCAACCGCGCCGGCAGGCAGTGGCCCTGAAAAAACACTGCCGCGATTTGGGCTGTTTTGCCGGCCGGTTGCAGAGTTGTTAGAATAACGGAACCATTACCACAGGCTATTTCACTGGCTTGCAACACCTGCCCAGGTGCGCCTGTGCCGTCCGACAGGCAAGAGGCGAGAACCTTTACCCGTTGCTCGTTCATCACACACCAAGCACCCGGGAAGGGCGACAGACCACGGATTTGACGGTCGATCTCAACAGCAGAGCGGTTCCAATCGATTCGGGCTTCTGATTTTTGGATTTTAGTGGCATAGCTTAGACCGTCCTCAATCTGAGGCACGCAGGCATGGCCGGCAAGATCTGCCAAAACATCCACAACAGACTCGGCACCCATCACAGCCAATCGGTCGTGTAACTGTGTAGTGGTTTCAGTGACACCTATCTCTAAGCTGCGCCGAACACGCACCGGGCCAGTGTCCAGACCTGAATCCATCTGCATGATACACACACCAGTCTTTTGATCTCCAGCCATAATTGCGCGGTGAATAGGTGCGGCCCCACGCCAGCGCGGCAATAGGCTGGCGTGAATGTTTAAACATCCAAGTTTGGGCAGATCCAAAAGCGCTTGCGGTAAGATCAACCCATAGGCCACCACAACGGCGATATCGGCGTCATGGCCTGCGAAAGCCACCACATCTGCGGGATCGCAAAAGTTTACCGGGGTGAAGATAGGCCAGCCGCTCGTCTGAGCCAACTGATGCACAGGCGATGGCCGCAGTTTTTGGCCCCGGCCTGACTTACGGGGGGGCTGGCTATAAACCGCCACAATCTCATGGCCTGCTGCAGCCAAAGCCTCGAGGGCGGTGACGGAAAACTCCGGCGTGCCCATAAACACTACGCGCACAGCTTGCGGGCCTTTTTAATCAGCATATCGCGCTTGAGATTCGACAGATTATCAAAATACATCCGCCCATTTAGATGGTCCACTTGATGTTGCAGCGAGCGAGCCCAAAGCCCAACCAGATCCTTTTCCAGCATGGCGCCGGTCTCATCCATATAGCGGACCGTGACACCGCGCGGGCGTTTGATCTGGGCTGATACACGCGGCAGATTAGGGCTGGCCTCTTCACCCACCTCAAGTTTGGCAGAGACATGTAAAATTTCAGGGTTGGCCATGCGCAGCACCTGACCACGCGCCGAGGAGGCATCCACCACGGCCAAACGCAGGCCAATGCCAAGCTGCGGGGCGGACAGGCCAACGCCAGGCATCGCCTCCATAACCACAATCATATCTTGCCAGATCTGGGTGATCTCCGGTCGTGATTTTAACGATAGGCTCAGCTTTGGCCTTTAAACAAGGGTTGGGCCAAGGTACAATTCTGTGACTCATGGTCGGGCCTGCTCACGTTTCAGTTTTGCCATTTTACGGGTAATCATCTGACGACGCATTGGCTTCAGGTAATCAATGAATAACTTACCATTTAAATGATCCAACTCATGCTGGACGCAGGTGGCCCACAGCCCATTAAACCGCTGCTGATGGGTTTGGCCGTCGAGGCCAAGCCATTGCATCTCAATCGACGCAGGCCGTTCCACATCACCGAATTGTTCCGGAATCGACAGGCAGCCTTCTTCATACGTACTTAAATCTTCAGATAGCCAAAGAACGTCAGGGTTCATAATGACCATGGGCCTGGGGGCATCGCCCTCCTCTTTCACGCAATCCATCACAAACATGCGGCTCATCACGCCAACCTGTGGTGCAGCGAGGCCAATACCCGGCGCATCATACATAGTTTCAAGCATATCATCGGCTAAACGCGCTATTGTGCCCGTAACCGAAGTTACAGAGGCCGCTATCTTTTTCAAGCGTGGATCCGGATGGATCAATATGGGGCGTAATGTCATGGCTTACCTGATATTCAAACCTGCGCCACAGCGCAATTCCTAAGGAAAGGTTTCTTGGTATCTTTTACGCGTTTAAGGTCGAATACGCCATTTCTCTCTTGATCCTTCGCCACCCCAAGATAACACTACCGCCAATTAGATTTAGGAAACACTATGAACTTTGACGAAAATATCGAACGCCGCAACACACATTCTTCCAAATGGGATATGATGGAGCCACTCTATGGTGTTTCCGCCGAAGATGGCATTCCTATGTGGGTGGCAGATATGGATTTTCGCCCACCACAGTCCGTGCAAGATAAATTGAACGAAGTGAACCACCACGGAGTTTACGGCTATTTTGGCAATGATAGCCTCTATTTGGATGCCATTCAGTGGTGGATGAAGAACCGCCATGGCTGGGATGTGCCGCGCGGTGGCATATTCACCACCCATGGCCTGGTCAATGGTACAGCAATGTGCGTGGATACATTCACCGCCCCCGGCGATGGCGTAGTGTTGTTCACCCCAGTCTATCACGCCTTTGCCAAAGTCATCCGCGCCAATGACCGTGAGATAATTGAACTGCCCTTGGTTAACCATAATGGTCGCTATGAAATGGATTTTAACGCCTATGATGAGGCCCTACCCGCTCATGCGCGGATGGTGATCCTCTGCTCACCACATAATCCAGGTGGGCGCATTTGGTCTATTGCTGAACTCAAACAAGTAGCCGCATTTGCAGAAAAACATAATTTAATTTTGATATCTGATGAAATACATCATGATATAACTTTTGGCACTAAGCATACAGTAATGCAAAATGCAGCACCTGAAACAGATTAGTTATGATGACAGCGAGCACTAAAACTTTCAATATAGCCGGCTGTCATTCGGGAAATGTAATTATTGGAGACCCAGAACTACGAGCGCGTTTTGCCAAACGGATGCAGGGGCTTGGACTGTCAGCTAATTCCTTCGGTCTCCATATGGTCACCGCCGCCTATTCGCCAAAGGGCGCGCAATGGGTGGATGAATTAGTGCGCTATATAGATGGAAATCGCCAAATATTTGATGCAGGTATCAATGCAATCCCTGGCGTGGAATCGATGAATTTAGACTCCACCTATCTAGCTTGGGTCGATTTCTCAGGTACTGGCATGATGCTAGATGAAGTTATCAGCCGAGTGCAGCAACAGGCTAAAATTGCAGCTAATCACGGCCCAACATTTGGGACTGGTGGTGAAAAATTCTTACGATTCAACATTGGCACCACTCGCGCAAATGTTGAACGCGCCGTAGCCAATATGCAGGCGGCTTTCGCTGATCTACAATAAGCAAAAGCCCTAGCTGAGCCCAATCAAAGCCACAGGTGCATTTTCAGAACGTTCGAAATCCAGCGGCGCGCTTTGAACGGCGCGTGTGTTACGCTTGAATTCATATCGCATTTCACTACCCTCTTCTTCCGAAGCCACAATCAGACATTGATACATGTGAATGCTACCATCATAAATATCAACCAGCCCACGCAATTGTGGCGCATCTGCTAAATCAACGGAAAATCCACCGTCCCAGTACTTAAGCACTGTCAGCGCTTCGGATCCGGCCTGCACCCGCAGGCGGCTTTTCTTGTGAAGGGCCTGTTTGCGTGCAGCTTCTAGCCCGTCGGCCACTTCTTTTGGCAAAAATGTCGTCATATTAGATTCCCCCCCTGTAGCCTTGCGCGGGTTTAGCAGGTCGGTCAAGAGAACTATTCAAATACTGTATTTTAAGTTACGCTTCCTGCGGCGCAGATGTTTTGCGGTTTCGCAACACATGCTCCATATCCGGGTGATATAGCGCAGAATCCACAAAATCTTGCTGCTCTTTCAATGCAGGGCCAACCAAAATTAAAGCCGTTCGGGTAATTTTGGCATCCCGAACCTTTTTGCGAATATCACTCAAAGTACCACGAAGGATGATCTGATCAGGCCAACTGGCTCGGTAAGCCACGACCACCGGACAATCGGCACCATAATGAGGAATCAAGACCCGCTCAATTTCGCGCATATTGCGAATTGCCAGATGGATGGCGAGCGTCGCCCCTGAAATAGCGAAGTTTTCGAGAGTTTCACCAGCTGGCATGGAGGTGGATTTCATCGACATACGCGTGAGAATAATAGATTGAGCAACCTCAGGAATTGTCAACTCTTGCCCCAAGGCGGCCGCAACAGCCGTATAGGCCGGAACGCCGGGGATAATCTCATAATCTATATCATCAGCGCGCAAACGGCGAATTTGCTCAGCGATCGCTCCATAGAGAGACGGATCCCCCGAATGCACCCGCGCCACATCTTGACCTTTAGCATGTGCCGCCAAGATCTCAGTATGTGTCTCATCAAGCGTCATCGGAGCAGTATCGACAACCCGTGCATCCTTTGGCGCGCAGCCCACAACCTCTACGGGCACTAAAGAGCCCGCATACAGACAAACAGAGCATTGTCCAATGATACGTGCAGCTTTGAGTGTAAGAAGTTCAGGATCACCAGGGCCGGCACCTACGAAATATACAGTCATGAATCTTTCCTTTGAGTGCCACAGGCTAAATCACCATCCATTTTGCGTGCATAGCCACGCGGCGTAAACATGCGGGGACCTTCACCCAATTGCGCCAAACGTGAGTTAGACGATCCCACCAGAACCACAGTTAGCATATCCACCTCATCCACCTGCAAATCAGCGAGCCTGCGATAGCGGATATGCTCTTCAGGTCGTCCCAGTGAGCTGGCCAGCATCACCGGCGTATTGTCAGGGCGATGTTGCAACAAAATATCGCGGGCCTCAGCCAGCAATGTCCGGCGGGTTTTCGATACTGGATTGTAAAAGGCGATCACAAAATCGCCTTCGGCAGCCGCTTTGAGTCGCCGCAAAATATCATCGCGCGGTGTCAGAAGATCAGACAGAGAAATCGTACAAAAATCATGGCCCAAAGGGGCCCCAGCCCGGGCTGCGGCCCCTTGCAAGGCAGACACACCCGGCGAACAGACAACGTCCACCCGGCGGGCGGCCTCGCTGACACCCATTTGATCCGGCGCACGGTCCAAAAGTTCAAAAACCAAGGCGCCCATGGCATAGATGCCCGCATCGCCAGAACAAACCAGCGCCACATTCTTGCCTTGGCCTGCCTGTTCTAAGGCGTAGCGGCACCGCGCCTCTTCGCCACCCAATGGAAAATCTGACCGGATTTTGCCAGCGGCCAAAGGCCCAAGCAAATCAATATATAGGCCGTATCCTACCAGCTCTTGCGCATCCGCAACCAAGCGCGACACCTCAGGCGTCCGCCAAGCCGCTTGCCCAGGGCCAATCCCCACAACCGACAATCGCCCACGCGCTGCACCACGCAATATAGTCATGGGCTCAGGGTATAGGCCAAGCGCAACTGTCGCATTTGCAGTCTTGCACTTTTGCACCCAAAGCACGCCATCAGAACCCGTCTGCGCCAGGGCTGCGGCCTCAGACACACCGTGGCATCCCACTTCAGCGAACACTACGTCAGAAGGCGTAGCTAATCGTGGGGTTTCAGCTTCTAGCTCAGCGGCAGAAAATAAACGGAGCGGCGCGCCCAGTGAGACCGCCAAGTCAAGTATCGCAGGCTCATCTGCCTTCAGAGAAATAGTATTCACCGAATGCACCGCCGCGTTACAGACACCTACATTTAGCAAGGCAGAGCGTACCAGACCTGCCAGCTCTTCCGACGGGCAGTTGCGCGAACACCCCACACCAACAGTCACGCGTTGAGGAGCGAATTGAAGATGGTTTGGCCCCAGATCCGTTTGCGGTTCAATCGTGCAGCTAAGACGCACCGCATCGCCCGCAGGCAAATCTACTAGCCAGTCAGCACTAGCCCTCTCTTTGCCTGAAACCGTAGCACCACCACCGGCCAGCAAAGCGGCCATAGCGCCTTTGGCATCAAGGTGGTTTACCAAAGCCCAACCAAGTGGAGGTTCATCAAGTGAGATACCCAAAGAAACATCTCCTGCCGTTGTCACAGCTGCCGTGCCTCCCAGAGCCAAGGCAATATCACGCGCCAGTCGGTTGGCCCCATGGTGTCCACCCAACAACGGCACCACAACCGCGCCGTCATCTGACACCGATACAACCGGCGGCTCTGTGGATTTGTCCGCCAATAAGGGGGCCACAGCACGAATCAAGATCCCACTCGCACAGACCCCCACGATTGGCACACCAGCAGCAAATAAATCACGAGCATGGTCGAGAGCGTTGGAAAAAAAGGCATCCGCCTGCGCCACACGGCCTTCACGGCCATGCAACTGAGCCCCTAGCGCCACAGCTACCTTTTGCGCAGTAGCCAAACCGGAGGCATTCAGAGCAAAAACAACAGGAGTTAGAGCCATGGATCAGCACCTTTCGTCAGTATGATCATCGAAAAATAAGGGGCGGTTTCGGGGGCCTGAGCCAAGGGACAAACCAATTCATCCGGCAGGCTAGCGCGTTCAATATAAGCGGCTTTATCGGTGAGGCCGAGATCGGCTATCACCGCACGAATTTTACTCAAATGCCTGCCAACTTTCATGATGGCGACACTTTCAGCCCCTTCAATGCGTGCACGCAGCTCTTCAGCAGGCAAAGGACCGGGCAACACGGTGAGACGTTCATTGCGCGCCGCTAGGGGCATGCCAGCTCGTGCGGCGCATGTGGTGATTGAGGTCACGCCTGGTACGACTTCAACCTGATAATCAGCCGCTAGCCGTGCGTAGAGATACATAAAGCTGCCATAGAAAAACGGGTCGCCCTCACAAAGGCAGACCACATCCTCACCACGATCCAGCGCGGCTGCAATGTTCTTGGCCCCAATGTCATAGGCCGCTTGCGCGGGGGCGCGCTCGACGGTCATGGGCACATCCATCACAATCTCTTCCGCATCAGGTGAAATCAGGTCAGCTGCGATTGAACGGGCAAAGCTTTCCCCTCCAGCCAGACTTGGGTAAGCAATCACCCGTGCTTGCGAAATTAACCGACTGGATTTGACGGTGATGAGATCCGGATCCCCGGGCCCAAGGCCCACACCATATAAGATTCCACTCATCTTTTGATCAAACTCCATTGGGTGACCGGCATGAATGGCCTCCAGCCGCGATAGGGGCCCACAGGTTCGGCGCGGGTGACAGCCAAGCGCACCAACTCGCCACCGTATTTTTTATGCAACTCCATCAGGATCGCCTCACTTTCGAGCGTCACCGCATTGGACACGAAACGTCCCAAAGGCTTGAGCGCCGCCCAGGCTGCGTCGAACACGCCATCGGTCAGGCCTCCACCCACAAAAATAGCATCTGGAGCTGCAAGACCCTGCAACACCTCCGGGGCCACGCCGGCCACCAATTCAAGCTTGGGTGTGCCAAGTGCCAGCGCGTTTTGAGCCGCCATAGCTCGTCTGTCCGCCCGTGGCTCGATGCCGATCGCCTGCGCATCGCGTGCCGCACGCATCCATTCGACCGCAACAGAGCCACAACCGGTGCCAATATCCCAAAGCAATGCGCCCCGCATCGGCATCAGCTTGGCAATGGTCACTGCTCGAGTTTCGCGTTTGGTCATGGTGCCGTCATGTTCGAACAATTCATCAGGCAAGCCCGGAACCCGTGGCAACAGGGCCGCATCAGGTGCGGCGATACAGTCTACTGCCAAGGTATTGAAAGCGGGTACCTCATGATCCCAAGCCGCAGCCATGCCATCAAAACGCAATTCATTCTCGCCACCCATAGCCGCTAAAACGGTCATCTTTGACGCCCCGAATCCACGATCTGCCAGAAAATTTGCAATCTGCCTAGGGGTTTGATCGCCCGCTGTAAGGATCAAGAGCCGTTGATTGGGTTGAATAAAGGCAATAATTTGCTCAACTGGTCGCCCATGCACGGTCAGGGTTTCCACATCCGCCATCGACCAACCCATCCGCGCAGATGCCAGCTGGAATGCACTGATCTGTGGGTAATAGGTAATCTCCGCCGGATCGATCGACCGCCCAATACGTGCACCCACCGAAAACCAAAGCGGGTCACCTGTGGCCAAAACCACCACGCGTTTGCCGCGCAATGTTTGCAGCTGAGAAATCAAGGCATCAAAGGGGCTCGGCCATTTCATCCGCTCAGCGGTATGTATGCCAGCCAATTGGTGATGACGTTCTCCACCGATAATCACTTCTGCCGATTCCACCACCGCACGTGCAGCAGGCACCAATCCATCCAAGCCATCTTCACCGATGCCCACGATATGCAGCCATGCACTCATGGCTGCAGCTCTGGCAAGCCCGCAGACAAGGCATTGACCGCCGCTGACGCGATGGCCGAACCACCACGCCGACCGCGCAGCGCCACGAATTCACAGCCGCGCGCATTGGCAGCCAATTCCGCCTTGGATTCTGCGGCCCCTACGAAACCCACGGGAAAACCAAGGATAACTGCAGGCTTCGGCAGACCTTGGTCGAGCAGCTCAAGCAAATGAAACAGGGACGTTGGCGCATTGCCAATGGCTACAACGGCCCCCTCAAGATGCTCTGCCCAAAGCTCAACCGCGGCAGCAGAACGGGTGTTGCCAATGCGGGCTGCACGGTCGGACACCAAAGGATCGTTCAAAGTAACCAAGACCTGATTATCAGCGGGCAAATAGCGGCGAATGATACCAGCCGCCACCATTTCGCAATCACATAGAATTGGCGCACCAGCAGCCAAGGCCGCAGCGCCAACCGGGAATGCATGCTCGGAAAAAGCCAAACGATCGGCAATATCCACCATACCGCAGGCGTGAATAATCCGCGTGGCTAGCTTGTCCAAGCCATGAGGAAAGCGCTCTAGACTTGCCTCCCGTGCGACAGTGGCAAAGCTTTCGGCGTAAATCGCCTTGGGATTTTTTTCGTAGGGACGCATCGGCGGGCCTTGGGTTTTGACCTCTGGGCAAACGCCCATCGGCTCAGTTAATACTTTTTTGTTTTACGGGCACTTTCCGGCCCATGCGGATGATCTGCATGGGGATAGGTTGCGTGCACATGGTCGTGACTGTGGTCATGAGCGTGATCGAGGGCATGGTCATGGCTGTGATCATGATGCTGAGCGGCCTGACTCTCGAGGCGACATAGGCCGGTGCAAAAACTATCACAAAGCTTGCAATCTTCCACATTTGAGCCCGGTGCCGAGGCCCCTTGGCCTTCCACATGGTGATGATGCGACTCTTGGACCGCGCCGACCTCAGCTTCAAAGCCCAAGACCTGCGTGCGATATTTGCACATGGCACAGTTTGGTGGAGGAATTTCGCCCACTTGCTCAGTAATCCGCTCGGCAAAGGTCGCCAAGACTTGATGATGATCGTTCAAATATTTGGCTTTTACAAACTGGATATCCAGGTTTTCAGCCGCCACTTGATCAGTGAAACCATAAATGCGGTCAATCAAAATGCCGGAGAAGAGGAAATAAGGGAAGACCACAACACGTTTGTAGCCCAATTTGGTTGTGTGCTGTAGGCAAGGCTCCACCAGCGGAAAGGTCACGCCAGAATAACCGGTTTCACACCAGCCAAAGCCCATGCCTTCGTGCAGCATACGGGCGATTTTTGCGACATTGCCATTGGCATCAGGATCCGACGCGCCCCGGCCGATCACCACCAGACAAGTCTCATGCATAGGCACCGGGCCATACTCAGCATTGGCCGTATCCAACGCCTCTTGAATCCGAGCACCTGCGGCCGCAATCATTTTGGGATCAACGCCCAACTCACGGCCGTAGCTCACCTCAATGCCATGTTTGGCCGCGTAAGTGTTGAGCACCGTTGGGATATCATTTTTGGAATGCATTGCCGCAAACAGCATACCTGGGACAGACAAAATTTTGTCACATCCCTGCGCGCGCAAGCGATCCAAGCCATCGCGGATCACGGGATTGGCAAATTCCAAATAACCGTATTCAACCGGCCAATCGCGGGGCAGAAGCGCTGGAAGTTTTTCAGCCAAGACACTGAATTGATCCACCGCGATCTGGCTGCGCGAGCCGTGGCCACAAATCATTACACCAATTTTGCTCATCTCAAGCCTCCTGCAATTCGGGTTCGTTTTCTTCGGATGCCTCTGCACCCCGCCCTTTGAACACTGCACAGCCGCAGCGGCAAGCGCTGCTGCAATCGCCGCTGCAATCACCCAATGGTCATGGCCTGCCAAACCGCCAACATGCCCAATATGAGCAAGCGCGGGCGCAGGTATAAAACAAGCTAATATGATCACTATGCGGGTCATGGTCGGGTCCTTCAAAATAGCTATCGAAGAGCCCGCAGCACATAATATATGTTGCGATTTCTGACGATCATGGTGTGCACCCCCATTTAGGTCAATGCCTTGCCATGCTCCGCTCCGGTCCCTCGACGTCGTCTAGAGCCGTTGCTACGCTATCCCACCCAGCAGAGCAAATGGATTTTCGACCGCGTAGCACACGCAAACGACCTATGCTGCGCCGTTTTGGCTATCAGATGATAAGCCCAAAGACCCAACCCGCGATGATCGCCCCGCTTAGGCCCAGCCCAATGTAGGCTGCAAAGACCTGTGGCTTGACCAAACTCCAGACCGCAGCCATCGCCGGTATGCAACTGATCGAGCCTGCAATCATAAAGACTAAGGCCAGCCCTTCGCCCATGCCTTGGGTCATGAGACCTGCCAACATCGGTGGCGCAACATAACCGTTGAGATGGGCCGGCGTGCCTATTATAGCCTCACTCACCACCGGCAGAAACCACTCTCTGCCCAAGACACGCACAATCAACTCTGAGGACACGTAAGACAGCATCAAAGCCTCAAGCACATAGGCCATGACGGTGGAGATCGGGGATCCAAGCGCCAATAACGCGGCAATCATCACCTCGGCCCCTGTGGACTTAAGATAGGCGATCAAGCCAACAGCAATCAGAATATAAGGCAGCGTACTCCAGAACGCTCGGTCAGCGGTTGTCACAATGCCTGACGTATTACTGGGATCGAACACCGCGACCAAAGTCACCAAAATTATCGACAAGGCCCAAGGACTTCGGATGACTGTTACGAGACGTTGCAATCAACCCCTGCTTTGAGCTGTTGGTTTACAGGATGGGTTTACAATGGTTTTATGCCTCCGGTTTAATCTCGTCTGCGCAGCATTCACACAGAATAAAATGCACCAACTGTTACAGCCGCTCAAAATCTGTGGGGTTAATCACGCTGCAGCAAATTTTTTCTTGATGGATCACCTCACCGCCAGCCAGAAACCGCAGGTGATGGGCCAGGGTGCTGGCAGGAATGGACGTGGCCTTTTGGATTCGACCAACGGCCATCCCACTGCGCCCAGCGCTGACCAAGGCCTTCAGAACCTGAAGCCGAGCCTAAGAACCCATAGTCGAAAATCCCTGTGCAGATTGCTCCCAATTCATGTCACACAGCCTTTATTCAACAAAATTAGTTTTGTAGTTTTAAATTCTTCTGTCAATAATCTTTTCCACCGCGTCGTTTCCAACCCGATCTCTATGCAGAGCTTTGCAGCTCGTGTAAGGATGCCCAAACTCAAGCATCACAGTAGGAAATTTCCATGGGACAATTGGTAGACGGCATTTGGCATGATGATTGGTATGACACCGGAAAATCTGGTGGAGCCTTTGAGCGCTCTACCGCAAGCTTTCGCAATTGGATCACTGCCGATGGAAGCGCCGGGCCCAGTGGTGCCGGCGGCTTCAAGGCTGAAAGTAGCCGCTACCACCTTTATGTATCCTATGCCTGCCCATGGGCACACCGCGCGCTGATTTTTCGCCAGATCAAAGAACTTGCCGATCATATCAGCTTTGACGTGGTGCATCCAGATATGCTGAGCGACGGCTGGACCTTTGCAACCGCTGATACAGGCGCCACGGGGGACCGTCAATTTGGCCTGCCCTTTGTGCGAGACATCTATTTGCGTGCCGACCCGAGTATCAGTGGTCGGGTGACAGTCCCCATCCTATGGGACAAACAGCAGAACACAATCGTGTCGAATGAAAGCTCTGAAATCATTCGCATGTTCAACTCTGCATTCAACGGCTTGACTGGCAATGATTTAGACTTTTACCCCCCAGAACTTCAGATAGACATAGAGCCGATTAATCAACGCATCTATAACACGCTCAACAATGGAGTTTACCGCTGTGGATTTGCCACGACGCAGGCTGCCTATGATGCGGCCGTCGTGCCCTTGTTCGAGACTCTAGATTGGCTGGAAGATCGTCTGGCAAGCAACCGCTACCTGATGGGCGATCAGCTCACTGAGGCCGATTGGAGGCTTTTTCCAACCTTGGCGCGGTTTGATTCCGTCTATCACCTGCATTTTAAATGCAATCAAAAACGCATCATAGATTACCCCAACCTGTGGGCCTATACCCGTGAACTTTACCAATATGATGGCATCTCTGGTACGGTGAATATGCAACATATCATCCGCCATTATCACTACAGCCATGATACTATAAATCCAAATCGGATCATCCCGATCAACCCTATTTTGGACTGGCACCTGCGTCATGGGAGAGGCAACTAAAGCCTTTCGCCGTTAATCGGCTTCATAAACGGCATCGAGATAGGCGAACGCCGCGCCATCTCGGCGTCACTTACTGTAATGATCAATTAGGATCGCCAAACCTTCAGCCCCAATCGCCGCTGGCACGCAGGCGCAGACATTGGGAATAGTTAAACAATGACCCATCGCGGATTGTACCCACCGGCGTCAGAAGTATGATCCGGGTCTTCAGCCAGCGATAGGCGCCCTAATTCGCCGGGACCATCACACCGTCTCCCCTAAGGCCGCGATTTAAGGCAATGACATCAAATTTTAGTAATACCAATGCGTGAAGGGCTGTTTGATGGGACTATGCCTGGACCACCCTAATCCTCAACTGGGTTAATTTGGTAGTCCAAATCTTCGCACGCCGAAGATCACTCTCTACAAACAATACAGACATATAATACTCCAAAACTCATTACTCAGTTTACAACAGATGGGTCCTTAACTTTTCGTCAAAATTGATTAACATTTCATTAATTAAACCAAGACTACTTGAGTTTTTCTTGCACCCAATGCAACAATCCGCCAAGAGCTGGCAGATAACCGGAGTACTCTATGACATCTTGGATAACCATTTGTGACACCTGCAAACGCGAAAACTGGGACCCAGTGGCGCAGCCCCTGACTGATGGTGAAATCTTGGCTGGCCTCATAGAATCGCGCGCTGAAGCGGCCGGGGTCAAGACCCGCCGGGTGTCGTGTATGATGGGCTGTGCGCGCGCCTGCAATGTGGCAGTGCAAGGACCCGGAAAGTTGGCCTATGTGCTCGGCACATTCGAACCAACAGCCGAAAACGCCAAAGCCATTGTGCAATATGCCGCCCTGCATCAAGGGAGTCCGAGAACGGTCAAGTGCCCTACCGGCAATGGCCTCAAGGGGTGAAAGGTCATTTCACCACCCGCATGGCCCCACTTCCGGATCTGGACTGATGACAGGCAATGAGCGTGACCATGGGGGCGGATTGGATGCAGCAGCCGCAAGGTATGGCGGCGAGCGCTCCACCTGGCTTGATCTATCCACCGGGATAAACCCACAGCCCTATCCGATTCCCAACTTTGCATTCTCCGATTGGACTGCCCTGCCGGATCATGGCGCTGATGCAGATCTATGCGCCACCGCGCGGCACTTTTGGAATGTGCCCGAATCTGCCGATGTCTTGGCCGTGCCGGGCTGTTCCTCAGCCATCGCTCAGATCCCGTCGCTGCGCCCAGCGGGCCGTGTCGAGATTGCCCTGCGCACCTATAATGAACATGCAGCCGCCTTTCGTTTTCACGGCTGGGACCCACAAGAGGATGCGACCGCGCCACAAGCACGGGTCGTTGTGCACCCCAACAACCCCACCGGAGCGTTTGAAGCCCAAATTGCGCCCTCCGCGCTGACAGTAATCGACGAAAGTTTTTGCGACACCGCCCCCGCGCAAAGCCATATGGCCAAGGCGTCACTGCCAGGCCATATCCTGCTCAAGAGCTTCGGAAAATTCTGGGGCCTTGCGGGGTTACGACTTGGCTTTGCAATTGGCGACCCTGAGCTGATCGACGCTCTGCGCCAGAGGTTAGGGCCTTGGCCCGTCTCAGGCACGGCTCTCAGGGTGGGAGCTGTGGCCCTTAAAGATCAAGATTGGGCCGAGCAGACACGTCGCGGCTTGGCGCAAGACGCCATCCGCTTAGACCAGATCATGGATGGAATAGGAGCACGACCGATGGGTGACTGCACATTGTTCCGCACCTATGATGTGGCCAATGCGCATGACCTTCAGCATCAACTGGCCAAATCCCATATTTGGACTCGTATTTTCCCTTATAGTGACAGATGGATCCGGCTCGGCTTGCCACCAAAATCTGACTGGTATCAGCTAGAGGCTGCCCTTTGACCCTCGTCCTTGCTCTCATTTTAGACGCGCTGTTGGGTGAGCCACGTTGGCTTTGGTCACGGATGCCGCATCCTGCGGTGGCCATTGGCAATGTCATCGCCAAAGCAAGCCACTGGCTGAACCATGCCCCGGGGCAAACAGTCAAAGGCATCATCTTGGTGGTGGGCCTCGTGATTGGGGCTGGAGTTTTGGGCGCAGGACTTGCCCTATTGGGGCCCTTGGTTGAAATCATTCTGGCCGCGATTTTACTGGCCCAAAAATCGCTTGTGCAACATGTGCAAGACGTCGCGCAATCACTGCGCCTGTCCCTCTCAGCAGGTCGCCGCAGCGTGGCCATGATTGTGGGGCGCGACACGGCGACGATGGATGAAACGCAAGTTGCACGCGGCGCCATTGAAAGCGCGGCTGAAAATTTCTCCGATGGCATCGTCGCCCCGGTATTTTGGTTTGCAATTGCAGGCCTGCCCGGCTTGATCATCTACAAGGCTATCAACACAGCAGACAGTATGATCGGCCACAAAAACGAGACCTATATCAACTTTGGCTGGGCCGCAGCGCGCTTAGATGATCTGGTCAATTGGATTCCAGCCCGCCTTTCCGCCTTTGGGATTTGGCTGCTAACAGGCTGTGCAACACCTTGGCGCACCCTCACCCAAGATGCAAAGCTGCACCGCTCCCCGAATGCAGGCTGGCCAGAAGCGGCAATGGCCTATGCCTTGGGAATCAGCCTGTCGGGACCCCGCAGCTATGAGGGCCAGATGCAGGAGTTTGCTTGGGTAAATGCCTCAGGTCGAAAAGACATCGGTCCAGTAGAAATAGACAAGTCCATCAGTGTCTTATGGGTCACCTGGTCCGGCATGTTGGCGCTTGCACTCAGCTTCACCCTTGTGTGTTTGCTCTGAAACGGGCCATAAACACCAAATATTGATATCGGGGAATTTTGATGGGCCGCCTTTTGCTCACCTTGGCAATCACCTGTTTTACCACCGCTGCGACCGCAAATTGCGGCGGCAAGTTTGACCAGTTTGTGACTGGGCTGAGACAAGACGCCCGCACCTTGGGATATCGAAGCACCTTGGTAAACAGCTTTTTTGATCAGGTTAGCCAAGACCCAAAAGTCTTAAGAGCAGATCGCAGCCAAGGCGTATTTCAAAAAGACTTCATAGCCTTTTCTAACGCTCTAATTTCACAAAATCGACTCACCCACGCAGCGAAAAACGCTGAAAAATATGCTCTAGCCTTCCAAAAGGTTGAGCAAAAATTTGGCATTCCATCGGGGGTGTTGCTTGCATTTTGGGCCTTTGAAACCGACTTTGGAGCCAATCAAGGCAATTTCAACACGCTGAACTCGCTTGTCACTTTGGCCCATGATTGCCGCCGACCAGAGCTATTTCGCCCCCAAATCTTCGCGGCACTTGAGCTGTTCAAGCGAGGGGAGTTTGATCCAGCCCTCACCCAAGGGGCTTGGGCTGGTGAAATAGGCATGATCCAAATGCTGCCCAAAGATATCCTTGAAAGCGGCACAGATGGCGACGGTGATCGCCAGGTTGATTTGCAAAACTCTGCGCCAGATGCGCTGATGAGTGGCGGCCATATGCTCAATCGGTTGGGGTGGCAGGCCAATGCGCCTTGGTTGCAAGAAATTGAACTACCGGCCAATTTAGATTGGTCGATGACAGGTCTTGATAAGGCCTACTCTGTGGCCCGCTGGAAATCCCTCGGTATCGCGGCGCGCGATGGGGCGCTGCACGACAAGGTGGGCGAAGCCTCAGTTTTACTGCCCGTTGGCCACAACGGCCCAGCATTTCTAGCCTATCCTAATTTTAGCGTTTACTTTGAATGGAACCAAAGTTTGGTTTATGTGACCACAGCCGCTTATTTCGCGACGCTTTTGGCCGGTGAGCCTGCATATGATGCGCGTATCCCCGATCAAGGCCTAGATGGGACTCAGATGAAGGATCTGCAAAGAAAGCTGGTCGGGCGAGGCCATGATGTGGGTAAAGTTGATGGTATTTTGGGCTCAAAAACCCGTGCTGCGGTGCAAGCTGAGCAAAGCAGGCTGGGCCTGCCGTCTGACGCCTGGCCAACGCCAGAGCTGCTTAACCGCCTTTAATCAGGGCAAAGATCACGCCACCAGTTGCTCTGCCTTTTTGAGATCCACTGACACCAATTGGCTAACGCCCTGCTCCGCCATGGTCACACCAAACAACCGATCCATTCGCGCCATGGTCACAGCATGGTGGGTGATGATCAAAAACCGCGTATCAGTGCGACGGGTCATCTCATCGAGCAAATCACAAAAACGCGTCACATTGGCATCATCCAAGGGCGCATCAACTTCGTCCAAAACACAAATTGGTGCGGGGTTTGCCAAAAATACCGCAAAGATCAACGCCATTGAGGTCAATGTTTGCTCACCACCTGACAAGAGGCTGAGGGTCGACAATTTTTTGCCCGGCGGTTGGCACAGAATTTCAAGCCCAGCGTCCAGCGGATCATCGCTCTCGACCAGCACCAGATTGGCCTCACCTCCACCGAATAAATGTGAAAACAGGGTACCAAAGTTTCGATTCACTTCGTCAAAGGCGGTCAGCAAGCGCTCGCGACCTTCTTTGTTAAGGCTGGCAATCCCCCCACGCAGAGTTTTAATTGCCTCTTCCAGATCAGCTTTCTCCTTAGAGAGGCTGTCAAATTCCTCCTGAACCTCACAAGAATCTTCTTCCGCCCGCAAGTTGACGGCCCCCAGCGCATCGCGCTGCCGGCGCAAGCGTGCCACTTCGGCCTCAACCTGTTCTGCCGGAGGCATTTTCAGAGGATCAATCTCCAACTGCTCCAACAAGGTTTGCGGTTCCGTTTCCAGCTCTCCGCGGATGCGATCTTCCGCAAATGCGACGGCTTCAACAGCCGCCTCGGCGCGCGCTTCAGCACGGGCACGAGTTTCACGGCTTTCGGAGGCCAGACGCGCGGCGTTGCGTTCCGCATCTGCGGCGTTACGCAAATGTGTCTCGCCCAAAGCTAAATTATCCGCAGCCGATTTGCGCCGGCCTTCAGCCTCTTCCAAGGCTTGCATTATTTCGGCGCGCTGAGCGCGAATCTGATCCGGTTCAGCAATAGCAGCGCCCAAATCAACTTCGGCTTTTGTGTGGCGGAGCATCAACTCCTCAGCCCGCGTTTTAGCATTGCCCAACCGTTCTGCCCAGCTGTCTATATCCTTGGTCACAACCGCTATTCTCTTGTCACGCGCTTCACCTTCACGGCGTACTTCATCATGGGCTGCACGGCGGCTCATCATAGTCACCCGGCTAGCCTCAACGGTGAGTTTCACATCCTCAACCCTGGCGCGCGCAGCAGCAAGATCTTCCAAGCCATCGACATTAGTTCGCGCTTCTCGCAGTTGCACCCGCGCTTCTGCAGCGTCTTCGCCGTGGCGTGTCACTGCAAGCGCAAGCGCCTCGACACGCCCGCCCGCCAAATTGCGTTCCGCTTCGGCGCGCGACACCGCACGCCCAGCATCGGCCATCATCCCGTCAGCGGCACGTCTGGCCTCACGAGCCTCTTGATCAGCTTTAGCCAAAGACTGCATCTGCACCACCAAGGTTTGATGCGCAGACTGCGCGACTTCTGATATGGCCTGCGCGGAACTCAACTCTTGCTGCAAAGCCTGCAGCCGGTTGCGCTGCTCCAAAGCCAAAGCCGCCGCAGATGGTGCATCTTTGGCCTGAGCGCGAAACCCATCCCAGCGCCATAAATCACCCTCAAGGCTCACCAATCGTTGACCGGGCAAAAGCACCGCATGTAGCCGCGGCCCTTCAGCCGCTGTGACAAGCCCCACTTGAGCAATCCGACGATTCAAAACCCCCGGTACAGTCACATATTGACCAAAGCTTTCAATCCCGTCTGGCAAGGCAGGCGCCCAATCATAGCTCGCCAGTTCAGCCCAGCCAGACAGGCCGTCCACACTCACTGCAGGCGCCTTAAGATCATCCGCCAAAGCCGCGCCCAGTGCCTTTTCATAGCCCGTTTTTACATCCACTTGATCTAAGACCTGATCGCCTTGCGCACGATCACGTTCAACCAGTTTTGCCAATGCCGAGACTTCTGCCTGCAAAGCATTGACTACCCCATCGGCTTCGGCGCGTGCGCCGCGGGCCACGGTCTCTTGGGCTTGGCACTCTGCGCGTTCCGCTTCAGCTTTGGCCAATGCGGTTTCAGCCTCAGCCACAGTCCTGATCGCAGTGGCCTCATCTTGGCTGGCTTTTTCAAAAGCAGTGGCTGCGCCGTTGGCTTGTGACTGCGCTTGTGTCACGGCCGAGTTGGCTGCGGTCTCATCTGTTTCAGACTTAGATAGGCGTTTTTGGGCGTCCTCAACAAAGCGTTCGGCGGATTGATGGCTTGCGGCCAAGCGGGCCACATCCTCGGTGATCTCCGACAATTGCGATTCACGGTTGTGCAACACTGCCGCCGATTCCGAGGCCTCACCACCTGCTTTTTGAACCTTTTGAGCATGACTTGCCCCCGCCGCATCGAGGTCCGTCGCCTCAGCACGCAACCGCGCAATGGTTTCACCGGCATCTTTGTTAAGGTTCTCTTCACGCTCCATGTCCACAGACAGCTGCGCAATGCGCTGTTGCAGCGTGCGGATTGTGTCTTCTGCACGTCTTTCTTGATCACCAAGCGTGTCTTTTTGCACGTTCAACCGCTGCAAGACTGCATTCGCAATGGCCTCTTCGTCGCGCAGAGGCTGGCAAGGCTGCTTCACAAATTTCGCGGGCCTTTATGGCTTTTTGCACAGCGGTTTCTGCCTGTGCTGCAGTCACAGTCCCGGCCCTTAATGCTTCCTCAGCAGTGAAGCGGGCCTCATCGGCTTCTTTCCACCGGCGATAGAGAAGCAATCCCTCAGCCAAGCGCAGGCTGGCCCCTAATTCTTTATACCGCGCGGCTTGTTTGGCCTGCCGGGCCAGTTGCGACAGTTGATTGCCCAATTGCTCGATCACATCATCCACCCGCAACAGGTTGGTTTCAGCACCTCGCAATTTCAGCTCCGCTTCATGTCGCCGCGCATAGAGCCCAGAGATCCCTGCCGCTTCTTCCAAAATGCGACGCCGCGCTTTGGGTTTGGCATTGATCAATTCGAAGATCTGACCCTGACGTACCAAGGCCGGAGAATGCGCACCGGTGCTGGCATCTGCAAACAACATTTGGACATCGCGAGCGCGCACATCTTTGCTGTTGGCTTTGTAGGCGGAGCCAATATCGCGGGTGATCCGGCGCACCACGTCCAGCAGATCACTTTCATTGAACGCGGCAGGTGCAAGCCGTGTGGTATTGTCAATTTGCAGGCTGACTTCGGCAAAATTTCGGGCTGGCCGGGTGGCGGTGCCTGCGAAGATCACATCTTCCATACCGCCGCCGCGCATCGCAGTGGGCCGGTTTTCTCCCATGACCCAACGCAAAGCTTCAAGCAGGTTCGACTTGCCGCAGCCGTTTGGCCCTACAACACCGGTCAACCCATCCGCAATAATCAGATCCGTAGGGTCCACAAAGCTTTTGAACCCATTCAATCGTAATTTAGAAAACCGCACCGCTTCACCTCGTGATTCTATCAACGGCAATTTGCACGAAGCAAGGCGGGTTGAGTCAACGCTGAGGTCCCGTATCCTGTGTTAAAACCAATTATCCACAATATGTTGCGGCTTTAGGTTATGTCTGAAGTTTTATTAGATATCCCAATGTTCAGAAGTAAATATTTCTTTCTATTTGACGCCATCCTCAAAGCTCACTTAAAAAAATAGCAGGCCTTAGCCTCTAAATGCCGATACTCAGCAATTGGGTGTCGCAAACGTTCTTGACGATTGGGCGCAGGCAGGACACACATAGTCGGGTAAGGTGTTCGTCGGATGCAAAGCATTTAGAACTGAAACGGGAATTTGGTGCGGGTGACCCATGCAGGGATCCAAAACCAAAGCCGCCCCCGCGACTGTAAGCGGTTTGGGTCTGTTATGTACCACTGGGAAACCGGGAAGGTTACAGACCATCATGCCGACCAGCCAGGAGACCGGCCTGCAAAATGTACCAACCCCCTGTCGGGTGTGACAGGTTTAGGAGATAGAATTATGACGACTAAAACAAAAGTAATTGCAAGTTTCAACGCCGGCCACCGCTGGTATTGCAGTTACCTTCATCACAGGGTTGGCATTGTTGTTTGCATCTGGGTACGCGCAAGCGACAGCCTTGCATGACGCAGCCCATGACCAACGCCACGCGATGGCTTTTCCCTGCCACTAAAACATGGTTAAAAATCTTTTTGTCAGCGCGATTTGCGCGGGCATTGTAGCAGGGCTGATAGCCGCTTTGTTGCAATTCATGTTTGTTGTTCCAGCTCTTACTAGAAGGAGAGCTGTATGAATCCGGCGCACGGCTTCACTTTGGACAGCGGATGGATCTCCTCAAAGTGACCGAGGCGTACCAGGCCTAGGGATCGGATTGGGGCCGTCACTCGATGACAGTCGCGTTTAACATCGTAACCTATACCTGGATATGGCCTATTCTTGCTGCGCATGATCGCCTATGCAGCGCTGAAAGGCATCACCACCTCAGCACGTCAGGGATTATTTGGGGCTTGTGCGGTTTCATTGCCGTGCAAATGGCACCAGCCATTGGCCTACCACCTGAGCTGCCCGGCACGATCGCCGCAGAGATTGGACCACGGCAAATGTGGTGGCTTGGTACGATTGTGGCGACAGCCTCTGGTATAGGGCTTATCGCGTTTGGCCGCAGCTACCTGCCCTTAGGTGGCATTGCGATCATGCGCGTACCACAACTGGTATGGCGCACCGCATCTCGATGTATTTTTTGGCGTGGCACCTCCTGAGCTTGCAGCCGAATTCGCAACCTTA
>CAJJBZ010000008.1 GCA_905182535.1 uncultured Planktomarina sp. | reverse complement strand
ACCGCAGACTTTAAATCTATGGAGGCAGAGCTAATGGCTCGTTTTTCTGACGATGGTATTGAACCATCACAGGTGACGTTCAACCGCTCAGGTGATCTGCGATACGTTGGACAAGGTTACGAGCTACAGGTGTCGATATCAGAAGGGGTAGTCGACGCGAGCGCTATGTCGACTGTTTGGGCTAAATTCCATGATATTCATGCCGCCGAATACGGGCATGCCTTTCCAAGTAACCCGATTGAAGTTGTTAACCTACGCGTAACTGCAGTGGGGAACCTGCCCAAACTTGAACAGATGCCACCTCAAAAAGGTGGCAGTCTAGACGCAGCCTTTTTGTACAAGCGAAACAGCATTTTCAGGTACAGCGGTGTCCTGAAGACGTTTGAAACCAGCGTTTATCGGCGCGATACACTGCCAATTGGTACGCCCTTTGAAGGCCCCGCCATTCTTTTGCAAAAGGACAGCACAACAGTTGTACCCCCAAGGGCCACAGCTTGTGTGCACGTATCCGGTAGTATCATCATCACATTGGAAGGCCAGCCATGACCCGCATCGATCCAGTAACAGCTGCCGTAATTCAGGGAGGACTTGAAAGCATCGCGATAGAGATGGGGCATAAACTGATGCGGATGTCCTATTCTTCCATCATTCGCGAATCCGAGGATTTTGGGGCTGCTCTTACGGATGCTGACGGACTGCAAATGTGCGAATGCAAAATGTCAACACCACTGCAATCAGGGCCTATTCCGGGCTACGTACGCAACATAATTAAAGTGCTTAAAGAACGAGGTGACGCAGTTAACCCTGGCGACGTGATTATGCATAACGACCCCTACGGCGGTGCCAGCCACGGGCCAGATGTCGCATTCTGTGTGCCAGTCTTTTTGGATGATAAACTGATTGGTTGGTCTGTTACAACTGCACATCACCTTGATATCGGTGCCCTATCACCGGGCAGTTGCGGGATTGTGGATGCGGTCGATACATACGCCGAAGGTTTGCAATTCAAAGCGATCAAAGTCTATGAGCGGGGGATAAAGAACGAAGCTGTCTGGCATATTTTACGCGCCAATATTCGCGCGCAGGATTTGGTAGTGGGTGACATGGAAGCGCAAATTGAATCGTCCGCGGATCGGCGCAAACGCGTTTCGTGGAACTGGTCCAGAATAATGGGCTAGAGGCAACTACAGCCGCATTTCATGACCTAATGGATTATTCCGAACGCTTAATGCGCAACGCGATTAGCGACTTGCCTGACGGGGGACTACGCCCGCGACCACTTATCTAGACGGATTTTTGGATGACCCAGACCCATCACGTAGCAAACTGCCACTAGTTGTAACGCTGACAGTGCGGGGTGATGAGTTAATTGTAGACCTTACTGGCACTGCACCGCAACTGCGGGACAAACCAATCAACATGCCACTTAGTCGGCACGGTCGATTGTGCCATATGGCTAACAATCCGATCAATTTTGTTGGACACAGTGACCTATTGGGTCTATCCCGCAAAATTCGGGCCTTACCCGCCCTATTAAAATAGTGGCTCCGTTGGGATGCCTGGCCAATCCAATCTTTCCAGCTCCCGTTATTGCACGGTTCTGTTCTGGCAACCAGCTAGCAGATACGGGTGATGAAGGCCTTCGCACAGGTTGTACCGCAACAGGTCTCAGCGGGGATTGGGAACTTACGGGTTGTAGCTATTTCCGGCCTGAACGACGGAAACCATTGGGTCCATATGGAAATTATGGAAGGCAGCTATGGTGGCCGCTTTGGCATGGACGGCATGGACGCCGTCGATACCTTGTATGCCAATACTCGCAACAACCCAGTCGAAGATATTGAATCGCATATTCCGCTGCGGATTGAACGCTACGAGTTACGCACAGATGCAATGGCGGCGGGTCAGTGGCGCGGCGGCATTGGTGCTATCCGTGAGTTCATGTTTTTAGAAGATGCAGGCTTTTCGCTAGAGGGCCGACGGCCACGCCTTTAAGCCTTGGGGGTTTGATGGTGGCTCAGATGGTCATGTCGCTTCTTTAACACGGATGCGACGCTGACGGTAGCTCGACAAAGGTGGCGCGTCGAAGGTAGGCCTACTTCGAGGATCAGGCTGGCGCCAGAGCTCGTGTCCGGGCGGACGCTGCGGCGGCGGGTACGGCGATGCCGCAGTTGCGATCATACAAAGCAATCCAAGAAAATAAAAAGATGGTTTAATTGCAAAAAGTTGAAGAAAAGCTTTTTTTCTTATGCTAAAAAATGAGCGAAAGATTTAGCTAGCTGGCTTTGGGTAAAACCCCGCCCAATGACTGCAATAGTATTATCTGTTTCGAGAGGACAGTTTAGATCAGGCAAAATTTCTGGCGACTGAACCGACTTGCGCACAGTTTGCAACAAAAGCCTGCCAGCAGGTGTACATACAACACCTTTTATGCGGACGATCTGGTCACCACGTGCATACAGCAGGGCAGACAGCCAGACAGTAAACGCCGTCCAATCAGCTTTGGCGCCAAGGTCAAGTCGACTGGCCAAAATTGGATCAGATTCTTTATCAGAAAGCTTTACCAATGCGACCCCCTGCACATCCTGTGCAGGGGGTCGCAATACCAATGGGCTGCCAAAACTTGCAGCTAACTGCATTGCGCCTGGAGCTATAGAGCGCAATGTAACGCCCAGACAGGCAGTATCTTGCTCCGTTGATAGATCTGTTTTTGTCAATATTAAACGATCTGCAGCCTCAATTTGTTTTCGACTCAACACCTCATTTTGTATTTGTTCAACGGCATTCAAAGCATCAACAATGACTATGATCTCAGCAATAACAATCTGGCGTACGAGAATAGGATGATTTTGAATTAGCGATAAAATTTCTGCCGGGTCAGCAAGGCCACTGGTTTCCAACACAATAGTCTCAAGCCGAACAGTCGGATCTGAAATACTGCTACGATCATCGCACAACCCTAACAATAAAGTCTCTAATTGCTGTTGGCCATCACAACAGGCACAGACACCCGCAAGTAACGTTATCTGGTCTGCCGCACCTAACAAAACACCATCAACGGGAGCTTCTGCCGCTTCGTTTACAATGACATGCACACGGCCAAAGGCCTTTTCATGCAGCTGATGACGCAACCAAGTCGTTTTTCCAGATCCCAAAAATCCACCTAGGACTGTTAGGCGCAGGCGGTTCTCTGTTCGCTTATTCATAAGTCAAGTGGATCAAATACTTGACCAGATAGCTTTTTAACTTCAGCCCAAAGTGCCTCAAGGTCAGGGACAATTGTTTGCCCGCCACTTAAGGACATCACTTGAATGCCAGGTATAACACCACCATCATGAGCGGTGACGCCAGATTGGTCCAGAACTTTTTGCAGCACCTGCACCCGCCGAAACCGCTCACGCAATCTCTCGTGTGGTGTTGCGGCCCCAGCCTCGGTCCAATGGCCAGGTGCCGCCGGAAATCCACAACTGCCACACATCAGATAACCTCTGGCCGAGCGCTACCCTTAAACGGGAACCGAGCACGAAAATCATTAGCAATACTATCAAATGTCATCCACTCACACCCTTTGTGGCCGTTGATATATTCGATCAGCCTTTCGAGCATCAGCAAAACTTGCGGGCGACCGGACACATCTGGGTGAATCGTAATAGCAAACACTGCATAATCCATTTCACGATAAATCCAGTCGAATTGGTCACGCCACAGCTGTTCCACGTCGCGCGGGTTTACGAACCCGTGGCTGTTTGGAGACTTCTTAATGAACATCATCGGTGGCAAGTCGTCGACATACCAATTTGCCCCAATATCAACGAGGTCAATCTCATGGCCATGCTTGAGTGGATGCATCCACTCGCCTGCCGTTTTAGTATAATCAATTACATTCCATTCGTCACCGGTTCGCGCATAGAAAGGCTGAAAGTCTCGATACATTTGGCTGTGATCGTAAGAAAAACTGTATTTCTGAAGTAGGGCTGCAGTAGAGTTCGACATTTCCCACCAGGGGGCAACGTATCCTTTCGGCACTTTGCCCGTCAATTTTTCGATCAGCTCGATTGATTTGACCAGCACGTCTTCTTCTTGTGTCGGTGTCATGGCAACTGGGTTTTCATGCATATAGCCATGGGCGCCAACCTCGTGGCCGTCATCAACGATCATTTGCATTTCCTTAGGGAAAGTTTCAAGGCTATGACCAGGAATAAAAAAACTAGTAGGCATATCATATTTTTTGAATAAACGTAGTAGGCGCGGAATTCCAACTTCGGTCGCGAAAATACCACGCTGGATATCAGATGGGCTGTCACCGCCACCGTATGATCCGATCCAGCCTGCGACCGAGTCGATATCCGTCCCAAATGCACACATAATTTTCTTTGTCATTTTTTCCTCCTTAGGCTGGCGTCAAACGCCGATTGGCATATGTTTATGATCCCGCGTGATGGGGCGTGGCGCTACAAGTTCTTTCCATACTGACAAGGCTTTGCTAGTTGGGGGAAATGCAGGTCGCTTTATAAACTTGCCACGGCCAGGTTGCACCTGACTTTTTGCACCAGCTTCCCAAACTACGTCGCCCCGCGATAGAGTAAAGCGTGGCATCCCCATAACCTCAAACCCTTCAAAAACATTGTAATCAATCGCAGATTTCTGCGTTTTGGCACTAATAGTTTTACTGGCAAGCGGATCCCACACGACGAGATCTGCGTCGGCTCCAACAAGTGCAGCCCCCTTGCGTGGATAGATGTTTAAAATCTTTGCAATATTGGTGGACGTAAGCGCAACAAATTCAT
Source organism: uncultured Planktomarina sp. (assembly GCA_905182535.1). Classification (GTDB taxonomy): domain Bacteria; phylum Pseudomonadota; class Alphaproteobacteria; order Rhodobacterales; family Rhodobacteraceae; genus Planktomarina; species Planktomarina arctica. The sequence continues at coordinate 200,229 of CAJJBZ010000008.1, read as the reverse complement.
TCATCGTTAGACGACCCGTTGCAACGCCGTGGGTCCATAGTAGAGACATTCTATCCTCAAGCCCACCCGTTCCATTTGGAATCTGGGTGAAATTTCCAATCCCCATCCGTTTTTGTTCCGTCGTAAACGCACAATGGTCTGTTGCCACAACCTGCAATGACCCTGCAGCTAAGCCTGCCCAAAGACCATCTTGGTGTTTTTTATCGCGGAACGGCGGAGACATCACACGCTGGGCGGCATAATCCCAATCGGGATTTGCGTATTCGCTCTCATCGAGCAGCAAGTGCTGAATTAGGGGTTCACCCCACACGCGTTGGCCGTTTTGGCGGGCGCGCCGAATTGCCTCGTGTGCATCTTCACTGCTAGTGTGGACAATGTAGACAGGAACACCAGCAGCATCAGCAATTGTTATTGCACGATTTGTCGCTTCACCTTCAACTGAGGCGGGACGAGAATACGCATGCGCTTCTGGACCACTGTTACCCTCAGACAGAAATTTCTCCTGCAACGCCGCCACAAGATCACCATTTTCGGCGTGCACAAAAGGCAACGCGCCCAACACTGCACAACGTGAGAATGAAGCAAACATTTCATCATCGTTCACCATCAATGCGCCTTTATAGGCCATGAAGTGCTTGAAACTGTTAACCCCGCGCTTAACGACAGAATCCATATCATCAAATATCTGTTCTGACCATCCAGTGATCGCCATGTGAAACCCGTAGTCACAAGACGCTTGGCACCCTGCGCGTTTTTCCCATTCATCTAAAGCAGCAAGAATGCCACCCTCACCCGGGATGATATAGTCCACCACCATCGTGGTTCCGCCTGACGCCGCAGCGAAAGTGCCACTTTCCCATGTCTCAGCTGTCCGTGTTCCCATGAAAGGCATTTCCAGATGGGTATGTGGATCGATACCACCTGGCATTATGTAGCAGCCAGTAGCGTCTATGACGGCATCACCGGTTAGGTTTGGTCCAATTGCAACAATCGCTTCGCCGTCAATAAGTACGTCCGCCACGTAGGTGCGATCTGAAGTAACAATTGATCCACCTTTTATAACTTTCGACATTATATTCTCCTTTTTTAGGTAGAACTACGCCAATCCGCTCAACGATAAGTCCGTAATGTTCGGGGCGGCGGTGAGCCGCGAAATCAAAAATAGTTTCTTTATATCGGTTGCCTAAATTCAGATCACAGCTTGCGGTAATAACCTCATCCTCAACAGTGAACGATTGGGCTACAATCTCACCAGGACGGGGCAATGATGACGCTTTGGCCAACCATTTTCGATCCTTCTTCTTCACCACATTTAGCAGTACCCACGACCCATGTAGCGTTCTGATAAGCCCCTGCTTGCATCGAGAGATGGTTGTGAAAGAGCGTTAAACTATCCATCGCTTGGTCGCCCACGTGACCGAAGGGGAGTATTGTAGCCCAACATGACCATCTCAACGTCCTGTAACCCCATGACGCGATATGTTTCGGGCCAGCGGCGGTCATTGCAGATAGCCATGCCCATGTGCCCATTAAAACCCCGGAAGACTGGAAAACCTAAGTCCCCCGGCTCAAAATAGCGCTTCTCAAGATGCTGAAAATCACGATTTGGCTGTGGTTCAGAATAACCAGGTAAGTGAACTTTTCTGTACTTTCCAATGATATTGGCATTTTGATCCTCAAGGATCGAGGTGTTGAAGCGCCTCTTGACCCCGCCCTTGATGGTTAACTCGGCATAACCAAGGTAAAAACCTATCCCAAGCTTTTTTGCCTCATCGAATAGTGGCTGCGTCGCCATACTAGGCATTCAGCTTCATAGTAACTATCAAGTTCTGCCTCATCTTCAATCATCCAGCGTGGAAAAAAATGTGGTCAGTGCCATTTCAGTAAAAACTACCAATTCGCAAGCCGCGCGCTTTTGCTTCACGCATCATCTCAAGCAGTCTGCTCACAGTATCTGCTCGGGTCTCAGACTTAGAAATAGGACCCATTTGGGCAGCAGCAGTTATGAGTTTGCGGGTCATGGCTTTACTCCAGTTTTTTTTAGGGTAATTGTGCAACTTAAGAACTGTTGGGATATGTTTGGTGCGAGAGCAGTGCATTAAAGTAGTGCTCCCAACTGAACGGGCTGCCTGGACACCATCGATCAACCGGACTTTGATTTCAGCCCTGCAATGGCGGGAATATGGGACATACCTGCACAGCCAAGTACCACTGACTGAATATCATCTTCATCTTGGGCCAGCAGAATCTCTTGAAGAACACCTTCTGGCAGAAGCCTCTACATCTGTTTCCAAGGCGAGTACTGGGACGCCAGAAGCTCTAACCTTTGCTAAATTTCGACCGAGGCCATAGTTCTCAACGTTTGCCACCAGAATGGGTGTCGAGACACCAGCTTCTGTACCAGCAACTTTAGCTGTATAACCACTAATAAAATGATACGCAGCTTGACCTGGGGTCAATTTGGGCAAACAGCTAATTTCCGCGCAGCGTCCAGCCCAGTGTCATCAAAGCAACCAATAATTATTACTGATGCACCGTCATCAGAGGCCTTCTCAACCAGTTTCAGCAGGTGTGGTACGCATGCCTCTCCATCCTCCGGACCTTGAATGGCAACAGGGCCTTTATGTGAGGTCCAGCCTTTGATCATGATATCAGGGCAAGCTTTATGGGCAGTCTCCAGCATAGCTTGCGTCATCGATACCGTACTATTGGGGTTGATTATGATAATCATAGCATACCCTTACCTGCATCGTTACCCTTGCTGGCGCGGTGGCGGGTTGCCAAAAGTACTATACCAAGAAAAATAACAATTACTGCTAGCGAAAATACAGTCGTTAGCGTTCCAAGGGCATACAGGACCGGAGAGGTGACATTTGTAGTCATGCCATAAATCTCAAGCGGGAGAGTGTTGCGGCTTCCCGATGTCAGCAAAGTGCGCGCAAATTCATCATAGCTAAGCGTAAAGCCAAACAGTGCTAGAGTAATTAGAGACGGAGCAATTATTGGCAAGACGGACATAGCGGATAGTTTGCCAAGACGTGGCCCCTAAGTCACGCGCAGCTTCCTCGAAGCTTTTGTCAAACCGATTGAATACAGCAAACATAATCAAAAGCCCAAACGGCAAAGTCCATGTTAGCTGAGATCCATAGCCAGATGTGGCCCAGTGTACATTGATCCCCGCTTGGTTAAAGAGAAGGCCGACACCTAAAGAAATCAGGATCGACGGGATCACCAAAGCTGTAATGATCAAATAGAAGAGAATAGTTGAGCCTGGAAATATTTTGCGAAATGCCAGCCCGCCCATAACCGAGACCACAATAGTTGTGACCATAACCATAAAGCCAAGGGTAAGGCTGCGTCTAAAACTACCCCAGATATCTCCAACAGCCTGTTGTTCAAAAAGATTATAAAACCAGTGCATCGACACACCACGCATCGGAAATGTCAGACCTCCACCTGGCCCCTGAAACGATAAAATACCAATTGTTATGGTTGGGCCGTACAGGAACAGAATGAACAACATAAAAAAAGCTGTCAGGACATAGAAAGAACGTGACCGCGGTTCCATTTTACAGCTCCTTCCTGATATTAACAAAGCGCAGCAAAATTCCAATTACGATTAAAACAGTTATCAACAAAATGATCGCTGTGGCTGATGCTGATGGGTATTGCAGCAAAGAGATATCGTTGGAAATTAGTCGCCCAACATTGGCAGATTGGCTGCCAGACATAATTCGCACCGTGAAAAAATCACCCATTACGAGCGTTACAACAAAGATTGTGCCAATCATGATGCCGGGTTTAGTTAACGGTACGATTACGTTCCAAAGGATTTGCGCACCGTTAGCACCGCCATCACGAGCCGCTTCGATCAGGCTTTTGTCGATCCGCATCATTGTATTGAAAATTGGGACCACCATGAACAGCGTATAAATGTGTACGAATGCCAGTACGACTGAGAAGTCACTGAACAGCAGCCATTCCACGGGTTGATCTATTACTCCCCAAGAAATCAAAGCCGAATTGGCGATGCCGTTGCGCCCTAAAAATGGGATCCAGCTAATCATGCGGATGATATTTGATGTCAAAAATGGAATAGTACACAGAAGAAAAAGAGCAACTTGCCACGTCAAACTGCGGATATGAAAGGCAAGATAATAAGCCACAGTAAAACCTATCACAACTGTAAACATCCATGTTAGAATCGCGTATTTAAAGGTGTTCACGAAAACAGTATATGTGACAGGTGAGCCAAACAAAAATTCGTAATTATCAAATTGGAATGCTGGAATAACTGAGAATGCAGTGGTCTGCCAGAAACTAACAACAGCAATCATCACTATCGGTAGAACTAAAAAGATAAACAGAACTACGGCGAGTGGGGATACCATTAACCAACCGGTCAGTGCATTATTAACGCGAGGTTTTTGCATGCTCGTCCTGCCATAATTGAAGTTGGGAATAGTGGTGGCGCAAGCGTGCGCCACCACTAAAGTTTAGGCCGCTATAAACTCATTCCACTTGCGTACCATGTACTGGTTTTGATCCATAACAGAGTTCCAGCATGCAACGGCGCCCATACGTTCAATGAACGAACCACCATCGCGCACAGCACCCGGTCCTTCGAGCTTAGAACCTTGTGGGCTTACTATGTCCCCTTTGGATTTTTTACCCTCATACCAAAAGCCCCACTCATCTGCAGACATGAACTCTTTCGAGGTCTCAGGCACTGCAGAGTAGTAACCCTGGCGCATCAAGAATCCACCAGCCCAACCGGAAAGGTACCAGTTAATGTACTCATAAGCGGCATCCAGCTTCGCACCTTTGAGGCTTGCAGCAAGACCCATACCACCACCCCAAGAGCGATAGCCCTCTTCAAGTGGTTGATAGATGCATGGAACACCTTGTGCACGGACAGCAGTGATGGCTGGCGACCACATGGATTGGATTACAACTTCACCAGAGGCCATCAAGTTAACGCTCTCATCAAACGATTTCCAGAACGCACGGAACTGGCCGTTCTTCTTGGCTTCAGTAAAGATACCAAGCGTTAAGTCGATCTCTGCTTTGGTCATGTTACCCTTGTCCGGATATTTATACTCACCCATGGACTCGACCACCATTGCCATATCCATAATCCCGATAGAAGAAATATCAAGAATAGAGGCTTTGCCTTTAAACTCTGGGTTCAGAAGCTCAGACCAATTCCTAATTGGGCGATTGATAAGATCAGGACGGATGCCCAGTGTGTCGGCATTGTAGATAGTTGGTATCAGTGTCATCCAGCCAGATTCTTCCTGAATAAAATCCTTTCCATTGGCGCCAGATGTGAAACCCACCGTGTGTGGTGCTGTCCCTTGGGCAATATCAGATGTTGGCGTCAGCTTTCCAGACCGAAAAGTCCCCGCGATTTTATCATAGTTTGCAATACGGGAGGTATCCATCGCTTGCATGTTGCCGGTAGGCCAAACCTTCTTGCAAATCCAGTATTCAATATCTGCTATGTCAAAGCTGTCCGGTTGCGTCGCAACACGTTGTGTTACGCTATCAGAATCTAGCGCCGTCATCTCTAATGTGATACCTAAATCACCCTGTACTTTGGTAGCAATATCGTTGAAGGCGGACACGCCAGTGCCTGCCTGGCGCAGAACGATATTGGACTGCGCCCAAACCATTGGCGCCGCAAGTGTTCCTGCCGCGGCGGCAACTCCTGTCTTAAGCAAAGTACGGCGGCTCAATCCATTTCTAGCTGTATATCTTGTCATTTGTCTCTCCTTCAGTTGTTGCCGCTAATCATGCGGTCAGATGGTGCTGGTTGTTTTGGTCCCAAAATAAAAAGATTTGGTCCCCTGGGTTATGAGGTTCAGCGAAAAATTTAGCTTCTGGAACGAGCGCAGTCACCTCTTGGTCACCCATAATTTTAGAAAGGATGGAAACGTGGGTTCCTTGGTACTCAACGGCCAAAACAATAGCCTCGACACCGGCCCCCTTAAGGGTCGCCGTCTTTATTGCGTCAGTGCGCACAGCAACTTCCCCCTCCGACAATACTATTACGTTATGGCCACCAATAAATTGCGCTACAAATTTTGTCTTTGGTGCGTTGAATATCTCACGTGCAGTTCCCGCTTGCTCTATGATAGCGTCATTCATCACTACGGTCTTCATCAGCCAAGGCTAATGCCTCGTCTTGACTATGAGTTACGTGCAGAAAGCTAATATTCAATTCAGTTTGTAATTTGCGTAGCTCACTGCGCATCCGTATACGCAAGAAAGGATCCAGCGCGGAAAGTGGCTCGTCTAGCAACAGTACCTGAGGCCGCGTAATTAAAGCGCGAGCTAAGGCAACACGCTGCTGCTGCCCACCAGAAAGCTGGGCGGGTAAACGATCCATGAATGCAGTTAGATCCACTAACTCGAGCATCTCACCAGCCTTCATACGGCGTTCAGTTTTATCAACACCGGACATTTTAAGACTGAAGGCCACATTATCTTGAACACTGAGATGCGGAAAAAGTGCGTAATTTTGGAACATCATCGCGGTACCACGCTTTGCGGGCGGTAGGCTAGATATATCACGCCCAGCTAAGAGGATTGAACCTTCCGTAACAACTTCATGTCCTGCAATCATTCGCAATGTAGACGACTTGCCACAGCCAGATGGGCCAAGCAAACACGTGTAACTTGATGACCCAAACCGATGACTTACGGCGTCGACAGCAACGGTATCTCCATAACGCTTTGTGACTTCAACTAGTTCAATATCTTGTGCCGCTTTATCATCAGAAAGCTCATTACTTAACAGTATATTTTGCCTATTATCATTCAATTCTCAGAGCCTTTTCAATTATTTATAATTATTTCAATGTCTAAGTTATTCTTAAATTTATGGTAAGCTGGATCTTCCTGAGCTAAGAATCAGAGTTATGATGTACATATATTCTAAGTTGTATACTAAAAGTACACAATATTTCTAAGGATAAATTTATAGCTTAATTTAATTCAAATACTGGCAACCGGATTTAACAGATACTGGCAACCAGATTTAAATTGAATATTGGCACCTAAAAATTAGCTTATAAAGCCGCCAAAATTAGATCTGTAAACTTCCTAGTTCATAAATTCAAATCACACTATTAATATGAAATCAGTGGGCTTATCTGGATATTCAATGACGAATAAACAACTTAAATTGAACAAGGCTGACCGTGCATGTTATTCAGATATGCGGGATGGGGCAATAATAATTCCTAAAATAGCGAAGATAATCAGATGTGCTGCCACTACATTTTAACTTCAAAAAAATAACACTGCTTAAGTCTAAAAATTCTGGCGTAAAACATTTGGGACGCAAGATATTAGAAATTGAGATTTACCAATATTGTTTGTTTTTGATAGTTAAAACTAGGACTGCTATCCCCACACTTAGTAGCAGTGGCAACAATGGTTTAAAAGATTGTCTTTTTACATAGTTTTATTCAGACTTTTCAAGCAGTCTTAGTAAACTGACGACTTGCTCTCCCTGCAAATTAACATGCATAAACATGAGTCTCTGAGCCCTATCAGCATCACCTGTCGAGAGTGCTGATAGGACCTCAGAGTGTTCATCTAATGACTTCTCCATGTAGCCGGGCAGAGTTGAGATATGGTGGCGAAAAGGGAAAATAACTGGGCGTGCCATCTCCAATTGATCATGTAGTAAACGGTTTTTAGCACCCTTGATCACCATATTATGAAAGGTCATATTAGCTGCATTAAATCCAGCGACATCAGAGATCAAAACTGCTTGATGACACAGCTCATTAGCTTGATGCGCGGCTTTCAGTACTTCACTTGTAATGCGTTGTGCAGCCAGTCTGGCGGCAACTCCCTCTAATTCAGCCACAACTAAAAATGCATCTAATAAATCTGATGCACAGTGTTTAGAAACTAGGACTCCACGCCTACCAAGGTCTTGAACAAGACCAATTGATGCAAGTTGGCGAAAAGCTTCCCGTATTGGGGTGCGTGAGACACCAAACTCTTCTGCGAGGGCCCGCTCGTCTAGCCTTACTCCCGGTCCACGCATACCATTTACAATCTGCGCTTCTAAAGCAACCACTATGGCATCCGCTTTCCGGATAGTAGTCGAGAATGTATTCATTTATTTAACCATATCTACCTGCGCCTTTGAACCAATCATCATGGCCAGCAGCTGTACGGACAATAACCGATTTCTTGGTCAAATATGCACGCAAAGCGTCCCATCCATTCTCTTTTCCAAAACCACTATCCCGGACGCCCCCCCAGACCGAGCGAGGATCATTGCGGTGATGATCATTTAACCACACAACACCACCGCGTACTTTAAGTGAAAGGCGATGTGCTCGCGCAATGTCACGCGACCAGATAGAAACACCAAGGCCAAAAGTTCCTGTATTAGCCATTTCCATAGCCTCATTGTCATCTTTAAATCGAGTGATCGAAATGACGGGGCCAAAAACCTCTTCTAAAAATAACTCATGATGTGTTTCAACATCCTTGAAAACAGTTGGACGAACATAAAACCCATTAACAAAATCAGAGGGCAAATCCAATGGCCTGGCTCCAGCAACCATTTCAGCACCGTCAGCTTTGGCCTGTTCTATCATGTCCAAGCATCGATCTTTAGATTTCTGAGAAATTACGGGGCCCATTTGAGTGGCTTCGTCCATCGGATCGCCAATTGTAATCTGGTCAGCCCGTGTCGGTGATACCCTCGACAAAACTGATCATAAATTTTATCGTGGACAAGGAAATCGGGCGCCCGACACACAGGTTTGTCCAGAAGCAACAAATGCAGCGAACAGTGTGCCCGCGACTAGCGGCTTCAATATCGGCATCCTCACAAACAATGATGGGTGTTTTACCACCTAATTCCATAGTCGTACGTATCAGTCGTTCTCCAGCGAGACTGGCCACTTTGCGTCCCGTGGAGGTACCGCCTGTAAGATCGATATAATGGATATCATTAGCAGCGCATAGCGCCGCCCCGGTCGCAGGGCCGCCCGTGACTACATTGACGACACCGTCAGGCAAACCCGCTTCAGTTGCCAGCGCAGCAAGTACAAGAGACGAAACTGGCGCCAATTCAGAAGGTTTGATCACACATGTATTGCCTGCAGCCAGCGCAGCCGCCAATTTCTTTACTAAGATTAAAATTGGATGGTTCCAAGGTGTCAGCAGTGCGACAGGGCCAAGGGGTTCGTAGTGGGTCATCGTAACATAGCCTCCCTTAACTACATTTGACTCCCCCTCTAGCCCGATAGCTATACTTGCAAAATATTCTAGCCATTCAGGAATTCGCGCCATCTGGGCATTCATTTCTCGAATAGAGCGACCAGTGATAGTAGACTCTAGGATAGCCAGCTGCGACATATGGGTGCGCAAAACATGTGCAAATGCATGGAGATGTCTGGATCGGTCCAATGGGTCCAGCTCTGACCAACCAGCAAAGGCTGAACGCGCAGCGGTAACGGCAGCCTGCACGTCATCGGCTGTTGCATCGGGTACTGTGGTGAACAGTTCCGCATTGGCGGGATTAAACACTTCTATCATTGCTCTTTGGTGAGGCTGTTGAAACCTACCCCCATAGAATAGACCTTTATTTGTACCAGGCTTTAGGAATTCATGGATCAACGATGTCATTTTGGGCTCCAGGAGTATTTTGGTATACCAAATGGAAGTATTTCATTAAATGCAAGTAAAATTTAGTAAAATTAGTCTAATTTAGAGTAATAATTGAACTATATTAGTGAATACCTCACTAGATTTTCTTGACTTATAAAGTATTTTTCTATTTCGGTATACCAAAGATAGGGAGAGATATCGTGAATACCCCACAAACCATGAAAGCAGCTTTGCTAACAGAGTACGGCAAGCCGTTAGAAATTACAGATGTCCCGCGGCCTATTCCCAGAGTAGATGAAGTTCTTGTTAAGATTGAAGCAAGCGGCGTTTGCTTCACTGATGTACACATCTTGAGGGGCGAACATGCATCTCCCAACCCATTACCACTGATTATGGGGCATGAAGGTGTTGGCCGTGTTGTGGAGCTTGGCTCTGAAGGTGGGGCACTTAAAGTTGGGGACCGCGTAGGAATTGGGTATGTATTTGGAGCTTGCGGTCACTGCCGTGACTGCCTGACTGGCGGTGAGAATTATTGCCCCAGTTTTGATGCTACCGGTTTTTCTGTCAGTGGCTGCTTTGCAGAATACGTATGTATGCGGAAAGAGTGGGCCAATCGTATCCCCGAAGGGATCAGCCCAGTTGAAGCTGCACCGCTGATGTGTGCTGGAGCTGCGGCCTATGCATCTCACAAGAAGACAGGTGTCCAAACTGGAGAAACACTAGCTATCTTTGGTCTTGGTGGTTTGGGACAGTATGCAATTCAAATAGCTAAGCTTGCAGGCGTTCGTGTGATAGCAGTGGATACTAGCGAGGAGAAGCTAGCCACGGCTAAGGCGCTGGGCGCTGATGAAGTTGTGGTAGCAGACAAGAACGCTGGCAATGCAATCCAAGAATTGGGGGGCGTACAAGGCTGCGTTAATTTTGCGCCAGTCGGTGCAACCTGGCCTTTGATGTTAGCGGCTTGCAACCCTCAGGCTACGATTGTTTTGACAGCAGTTCCCGCTGATCAACTATCTTTTTATACATATGAGTTGGTAGAACGTGGGCTTAAGGTTGTCGGTAGCTCGGCTTCCAATCGTCAAGAGATGAATGAACTTTTGGCGCTTGCTTCTGCGGGCAATGTGAAGGGCATAATCAACACTATGCCCTTTGAAAAAATTAATGAAGCGCTCTCCAGCCTGATTGAAGGTCGGACAGAAGGCCGCACAGTACTAGACCTACAATAGGAGACAGAAATGGATCTTCATCTGCGCGGTAAGACCGCACTCATCACTGGTGCTTCAATGGGTATTGGAGAACATCTGGCAGAAACTTTCGCCGCTGAAGGCGTGCACTTGCACTTGACAGCCCGCAGTATGGATAGATTGGAAGCTTTAAAAAAACGTATTGCCAAAAACAGCGATGTTAGCGTGACCCTACACCCACTGGATTTGACCGCTGATGGCGCAGTTGAGAAGCTTAGCGCTTCTATCAAAAACGTTGATATACTAGTCAATAATGCTGGGGCCATCCCAAGTGGGGATTTATGGGATGTAGATCAAGAAAATTGGCGGAATGGCTGGGATCTAAAAGTCTATGGCTATATTGGTATGTGCCGTGAGTTTTATACAAAAATGAAAAAAGCTGGTGGTGGCGTGATCATCAACAACATCGGCAATGGCGGCGAAGTGCTAGATCCTAAATATATCGCGGGTGCGTCAGGAAATGCCAGCCTCATGGGTTTCACGCGCGCACTTGGGGCCTTCAGCCTAGATGACAATATTAGGGTCATTGGAGTGAACCCTGGCCCAGTAGATACGGACCGCATTTACAACATGCTCAAAAAACGTGCTATCAAGGATTTAGGCGACGAAAGTCGTGCAGGCGACCTGCAAAAAGGCTACCCGCTTGGGAGGCCTGCCCATAAAGAGGAGGTGTCTGATATAATTGTGTTTTTAGCCTCGTCCCGTGCCGGATATCTCACAGGAACTATCGTTACGGTGGATGGCGGTATAGCGTCCCGCCGTTCTATCATCTAGACATGTCCTCCGGTAAGCGAATAGGGATTGTAATCCCCTCCTCAAACGTTGTGATAGAACCCTTAGTTGCGCAGCACTTTTGTAAGTCAGATGATACGGTACATTTTTCACGCTTAGGTGTGGTGGAGATTAAGCTTGATGCGGAGTCTTTGGCGCAATTTGAGATGGGTGAGCAACTAAGTGCCGCCCAAAAACTATCCGATGCCCACGTAGATGCTGTAGTGTGGGGAGGCACCTCTTCCAGTTGGCTTGGAATTGAACGTGACGAAGAGTATTGCAAGCTGATCAGGGAAAAAATTGGTGTTCCCACTACTACCTGTGTTCTTGAAATGAACCTTAAGTTGGCCAGCTTAGGTGCCAGAAAAATTGCGATAATAACACCGTATACAGATGATATTCACAACCGAATTCTTGATAACTATGAAAAGTTGGCTTTCCCACGACCTACAGGCCAAAATCTTGGTGGTACTTTAAGTAATGATTTCGCATCCATATCTCCTAGCACATTAGAAGATATGGTCTGGAGCGTTGCTAAAGACTCTCCTGATGTAATCATGATTATGTGCACGAACCTACGGGGTGCAGCTGTGGCAAAGAACTTAAGTAAACGGCTGGGAATACCAATTATCGACAGTGCTGTCGCAACGTTGCAGGCGGGGTCTAGATTGATCTCTGAGATTAATAGACCCAGCCTTTAAATTTGAGTCATGCTATACTACGTACTGCCTAAATTGTATCTAACACCTGTGGCAGAAATCACTTCAGATTCACGAGGCAGGCACTAACTTGTTTGGAAGGCCGCAGTATCGCCCCACAATTTGCAGGGCGATAACTAAATTTAAATATTTTTTACTTGAGAGCCTTATCGGTAATTGCATGTGTCCATGCGCCTTTAGGCATAATAGTAATTACAGGATCTGAGCCACCAGTCATAAGACTTGAAACTGTGCGATCAAAATCTGCTTCTGACAATGCGCCATCACTACCTGCCGTCAGTTTAGCTATCTCACCCATCTGAATGGTATTAGCATCTACAGTCTGTGAACCAGAATCATCATTATCGACAACTATTTGAGCGGCTTCAGCTGTATTATTCTCAGCATACTTCCAGCCTTTCATAGATGCACGAACGAACCGAACCATTTTATCAACGAATGCTGGATCAGATAAGTTTTCCTCTTTAACATAAAGACCATCTTCTAATGTCGCTACGCCCTCGTCCTCATATCTAAATACTGTTAGCTCTTCCGGCTTCAACCCTTCAGCCAGAACTTGCCAATACTCATTATATGACATCGCTGAAACACAAGCAGCATCACCTTGCGTTAATGGCAGGATATCCCAGCCTTGCTTAAATACAGAAACCCCACCAGCGCTTCCATCTGTTGCTAAACCAAGTTTGTTCATCCAGCTTAGGAACGGCCATTCGTTTCCATAATACCAAACATAGAGATTTTTATCTTTTAGATCTGCAACTGAATTAACACCTCGATCTTTTCGGCAGACCAACATCATTCCAGACCCAGCAAAGGGCTGTGCTATGTTAACATTTGCAAAGCCTTTTTCCCGCGCAGCCAATGCTGAGGGCATCCAATCCACAGCAACATCGGCACCACCACCAGCAAGAACGCTCATTGGACCAATATCAGGACCACCAGCTTTAACTGTAACATTTAGGCCTTCAGCTTCATAAAAGCCTTTATCTTGAGCAACATAATACCCAGCAAACTGTGTCTGTGTTACCCATTTCAATTGCACTGTTACATTATCTGCCGCGTTTACCATTGAGGCGGTAAAGGCAACTATCGCACCAGCGGTAAAAGTCATAAATTTCTGCATTTTTTGCTCCTATTTAGCTAATTGATATTATCTTATTTCGATTTACGCTCTTCCTCTTTGAGAAGGGTGCCAAAAAGTTATCCACTTTTCTAACAAAACGATCCCCCCATAAAATAGCGATCCTGCAATCGCCGCTACCGTTATTTCCGCCCAAACCATATCTAATGCGAACCGAGGCGCTTCTGTTGATATTCTGAATCCCATACCCCTAATCGGAGAACCAAAAAACTCAGCCACGATCGCTCCTATCAAGGCTAGCGTTGTACAAATCTTAAGTCCATTAAAAATAAAAGGCATTGCCGTTGCCAATCTTAATTTAAGCAATGTTTGTAGATAATTAGCATTATAAGTTTGCATCAGGTCTTTATGAATTTTATCAGACATTTTCATTCCCTGAACAGTGTTTACCAAGATTGGGAAGAAGACCATCACTGCAACTACTGCTGCCTTCGATTGCCACCCATATCCGTACCACATCACAAGAATCGGAGCGATCCCAATAATTGGCATCGCTGCTAAAAAGTTTCCAATTGGTAAAACACCACGTCCAAAAAACTTAAATTTATCTGCTATAAGGCTAACAGCAAAAGCCGCGGCACAGCCTATTAGGTAACCTGGCAGCGCCCCCTTAAGAGCTGTTTGAACAAAATCGCCCCAAAGAGTTGGTATGCTTGAGATGAATTTATAGTAAATGGCAGAGGGTGGTGGCAAAATTACGGGACTTACTTCGAAGCCTACGACGCTTGCTTGCCAAATCAATATAATACTAACCCCAAATAGTATCGGAGGAAATAAATTTAGTAATTTACTTTCATTTTGACGCGCTATCCAAATATTTAACAACCAAGCTAATATCCAAAAACCTATTGCTCCTGCGAAATACACCATTATGTTTCCAAAGCCATTCTTTTTAATACAATTCTCTGAATAACGCCAATGATCGCAATTAGAGAGCCCGCAAGTATTGCTGCAGAAAACAGACCGCTCCAAATATGCAAAGTATTACCAAAAGTACTTCCCGAAAGCATTCTAAAGCCAAGCCCTCCACCCCCACCGGATGGGAGTTCGCCGACAATTGCACCCACTAGCGAAGCAGCCATACCCAACTTCAATGAAGTGAAAAGATACGGTGTCGATTTTGGTGCTCTCAATTTAAATAAAACTTGTGATTTAGAGGCAGACCAAGTTTTCATTTGATCAATATCCAATTGCTCTGGGCTTTTAAGGCCTTTGACCATGCCCACCACTACCGGAAAAAACGATAGATACATCGAGATGATCACAATTGGCATCAAACCACTAAATCCAGCAGACCCTAATGCAACTACAATCATTGGTGCAATGGCAAGTATCGGAATGGTTTGGCTGGTAATGATCCAAGGCATAACACTCATTGCCGTTGCCCTATTATAAACTATCCCTAGTGCTAATAGAATGCCAAGGCCCGTTCCAAAAGCGAAACCATAGATTGTTTCATAAAAAGTAATCAAACCGTGATAGACGAGTGATCTTTTAGAGGTGATCTTTTTATTAATAGTTGTATCCCACATCTCTTTGGCGACCTGATGTGGAGTTGGCAATTTTGGTCGCTTTTGTGACCACGTTTGGCTTACTAATTCGGTCTTTGACAATGTAATCGAATTTCTTTTTGCTTTGTCAAATTCCCACGGAGCATTCAAAACTATAGAGAACCCATACCAAATTATGATAATAAAAGTTATTATGCAAATAACAGGCAGTATTTTATTATCCGAACCTATCCTCAACCTTTTATTCATCACTGTGACCTGCTCGCAACCCTTCTCTAACTCTTTGAGATATTTCAATAAAATCCTTAGAGTCTCTAATTTCAAGGGGCCTGTCTGAGGGTAGGTTACTGTCTATTATATCAACAATTCGCCCAGGTCTTGGCGACATGACAACAATTTTCGTAGATAGGTATACCGCCTCGGGTATCGAATGGGTCACAAAACAAATTGTTTTGTTTGTAGATTTCCACAGTTCTAACAATTGCTTATTCAAATGATCTCGTACGATTTCATCTAAGGCACCGAATGGCTCATCCATAAATAATATATCAGCATCAAAGGCCAAAGCCCTAGCAATACTGGCCCTTTGCTGCATACCTCCAGAAAGTTGCCAAGGATACTTGTTTTCAAAACCTGTCAGCTCGACTAAATCAAGAACCTTCTTTACTCTTTTGAGTTGTTCTTCTTTTGAGTAACCCATAATTTCTAGAGGCAACTTTACATTTGCGGCTACGTTACGCCAAGGATATAGACCAGCCGCCTGAAAAACATAGCCATATGCTCTAGCCTCTCGTGCCTCTCTCGGGCTGACACCATTTACGGTGACCTCGCCCGCAGTTGGTTCATCTAGATCCGCTAAAACCCTTAATAAAGTTGTTTTTCCACAACCAGATGGTCCAATAAAAGATACAAAATCGCCCTTATTAACTTTTAAATCAACGTTTTTCAGAGCATGGACGGGTCCATCACCCGTTTCGAATGTAAGATCTAGGTTCGAAACATTTATTACTTCAGATTGCACCACAAAAACCTTTTTTAAATTACAAAATCAATCTTATTCATAGCTCGAAGAGATCACAAAGGACCGCCGTTTTTATTGAAGGTCAAGTGAAGTTTTTTGGCAGCAAACGACATGTCGTGTCTCAATACTATTCCCTTGCCAAACGACGTCAAAATCTGACTTCTTAGATTAGACTCCACTGGCGGGAATACCTGTACGTTCTACGGGACGCGGTGATGTTAACGCTTTCCAAGATGATAGTGCCTTATTTGTGGCCGTATTTCCCTCACGTTTAATAAATTTCCCGTGACCTTCTTCTGTACGAACTTCACCATCATAGATAGCTACTTTGCCACGTGTCAGTGTGAAGCGCGGAAGGCCTTTAACTTTTTTGCCCTCAAAGACGTTGTAGTCGATGGCAGACTGCTGATTGGCCGCCAAAATCGTTTTTTCACGATTCGGATCCCACACCACAATATCAGCATCAGCCCCAACCAGAATTGCACCTTTTTTAGGATAACAATTTAATATCTTAGCTATATTTGTGGAGGTTACTGCAACAAACTCATTTGGGGTCAAACGCCCTGTCTCTACGCCGTGCGTCCAAAGCATTGGCATCCTGTCTTCGAGTCCACCGGTTCCATTTGGAATTTTCGTGAAATCGCCCAAGCCAAATCGTTTTTGCTCTGTTGAAAATGCGCAGTGATCTGTGGCCACAACACTTAGAGACCCCGACTGCAAGCCAGCCCAAAGACTGTCTTGATGCCGTTTATTACGAAACGGAGGCGACATCACACGGCGTGCGGCATGGTCCCAATCTTTATTAAAATATTCACTCTCATCCAGTGTCAGGTGTTGGATTAATGGCTCACCCCACACCCTCTTACCTTGCTGCCGCGCACGGCGAATGGCTTCGTGGGAATCCTCACAGGAAGTGTGAACAACATAAAGTGGGACACCTGCCATATCGGCAATCATAATCGCACGGTTCGTAGCTTCTCCTTCAACCTGTGGAGGACGTGAATAAGCGTGTGCTTCTGGGCCAGTGTTACCCTCAGCTAAAAGCTTGGCAGATAATTCAGCCACAACATCACCATTTTCGGCATGAACCATGGCGATTCCACCGAGTTCAGAAAGTCGGCTAAAACTCGCATAAAGCTCATCATCATTGACCATCAACGCACCTTTGTAAGCCATGAAGTGTTTGAACGTGTTGATGCCACGATCTTTGACAACAGACTCCATCTCATCAAAAACTTGCTCACCCCACCACGTTACAGCCATGTGAAAAGAATAATCACAATTTGCACGTGTAGACTTATTATCCCACATCTTAAGCGCATCGTGCAAACCTTGGCCTGGGCTTGGTAGTGCAAAATCGATAACCATCGTTGTACCACCGGCAAGCGCTGCGCGTGTTCCACTTTCAAAATCATCAGTCGAGTAAGTACCCATAAATGGCATTTCAAGGTGCGTGTGCGGATCAATACCACCCGGCATAACAAAGCAATCACTCGCGTCCAGCTCTTCTTCGCCCGACAAGTTATTTCCAATCTCGATAATTTGACCGCCATCGATCAAAACATCAGCTTTGTAAGTCAGGTCGTGTGTAACAATTGTACCATTTTTGATAACTGTGGTCATTATAATCCCCTGTCTTTCAGCTTAGTACTTTTGATAATTAATTAGTAATAATTGCAGTCTCCAAAACGGCATGCAATAAAACATCAGTTCCAGCCGCAGCCCATTCGCGGCTAATTTCTTCAGCTTCATTATGGCTTAAGCCATCAACACATGGGCACATAATCATGGCAGTTGGTGCTACGCGGTTTATCCAGCAGGCATCATGGCCCGCACCAGAGATCAAATCCATATAACTATAGCCTAACCTGACGGCAGCACTCCGAACCGCTTCTACGCATGTTTTATCAAAAGCTACAGGATCGAAACCTCCCACTTTTTCAAACGATACCGCCATGCCCATGGCGTCACAAATAGACTGGGCATCTAAGCGTAAACGTGCCTCCATAGCAGTGATAACCGCCAGCTCTGGCGACCTTAAATCAACAGTAAAGACAACTTTACCTGGGATCACGTTTCGCGAATTCGGATAGACATTAATATGGCCAGCGGCTCCAACAGCATGTGGAGCATGAGACATAGCTATCTCATCAACTTTGACCAAAATATGAGACATAGCCAAACCAGCGTTCTTGCGCATGGCCATTGGTGTTGATCCCGTATGCGCATCTTTACCAACGATAGTGACCTGAGTCCAAGACAATCCTTGACCATGGGTTACAACACCAATCATCTTGCCTTCAGCCTCCAGAATAGGGCCCTGCTCAATATGTAGCTCAAAAAAAGCATGCATCTCTCTGGTGCCGACAGCCTCCTCACCCTTCCATCCAATTCGTTCAAGTTCATCACCAAATGCTTTGCCGTCCACGTCTAAACGATTATATGCCCAGTCTTGGGTGTGCAGACCAGCAAAAACTCCAGAGGCCAACATGGCAGGCGCATAGCGTGTGCCTTCTTCGTTCGTCCAATTTGTGACTACAATCGGGTGCTTCGTGTGAATATCAAGGTCATTCATCGTGCGGAGCAGTTCCAAACCCCCAAGGACACCAAGAACACCGTCGTATTTTCCGCCAGTCGGCTGTGTATCCAAATGCGATCCAACGTAAACAGGTAAGGCATCCACGTCTGTGCCCTCGCGGCGCGCAAACATATTGCCCATCTGGTCTAGACCCATCGTCATGCCCGCAGCAGCGCACCAGCTTTGAAACAGATGTCTGCCTTCGCTGTCTTCATCGGTGACGGTTTGGCGATTGTTACCGCCCGCCACACCGGGACCGATCTTGGCCATCTCCATCAAGCTGTCCCACAGGCGGTCGCCGTTAATCTTGAGGTTTTCACCAGGTGCGGCCATGTCTCTCTCCCTTGTCGAGGTCAGAGCTTGTATCTGCGCCTGATCAGTCTCGCCACAAGGCGGTTACACAACTTCTTGCACAGGCTTCAAGCTGACGAAGTATGATCTGATTTAATCATTTGCTCACTTGGGTTTTCCGTGGGATGAATAACCATGAGAAAGTATGAAACACGCATCCAAAAGAAAAACCATTCAGCCATTTTGGACGCAGGTCTAAAAATCTTTTCACAGTTTGGTTTTAGGGGTTCAACACTAGACCAAATCGCAACTGAATCTGGCCTCTCAAAACCCAACATACTTTACTATTTTACATCTAAAGAGGCGATCTACGAGGCCCTGCTTTCTCAACTTCTGGCCCATTGGCTCAAGCCTGTTCACGACATCAATCCAAATGGTGATCCGATCGAAGAGATATTGGGCTATGCAAAACACAAGATGAGGATGAGCCGGCTATACCCGCGCGAGAGCCGCCTTTATGCCAATGAGATCATTCAGGGTGCGCCACGAATTAAGAATGCTTTGACGGGAGAGTTGCGCGAGGTAGTTAGCACTTTAGTGAAACTGATGAACAAATGGTCGAGTGCTGGGTTGATTCGTTCAGTAGATGCACATCATCTCATTTTTTCGATATGGGCGATGACACAGCACTATGCAGATTTCGATGTACAAGTGCAGGCTGTTCTTGGTGAAGGGGATCATTTTCCAGATGCCGAACGCTATTTTGAGGATATGTTACGCCGAATGCTAACCGTCTAAATTTGTACTGCGCACTGCTATTAAAAATGCGCCATACATTATTTATTCATTCAGCAGCGACAGAGCCTGGATTGTTAGGGTGTGTGGTCCAGTTGGCATAATCAGCCGATACAGTTTTGCCAGTCCGCAGATCAACCGTTCCCTTTTCTTGCTCCACCATCGTGATACAGTTTTCGACAGGACAAACCTCAACACATAGGTTGCATGCCACGCATTCTGCATCAATCACAGTGAACGTGCGGTCATCTGACATGGCAATAGCTTGGTGGGATGTATCTTCACAAGCGGCATAGCAACGGCCACAGCTGATACAGTCAGCTTGGTTGATTTCAGCTTTAGCTACGTAGTTGAGGTTTAAATGTTTCCAGTCAGTTGTATTTGGGATTGCAGCACCCATAAAGTCTTGAATTGTGGTGTGGCCCTTTTCATCCATCCACTGAGAAAGACCAGTGATCATTTCTTGGACAACTTTGAAGCCATACGTCATCGCCGCAGTGCAAACCTGCACGTTCCCACAGCCCAGTGTAATGTACTCAGCCGCATCACGCCATGTAGTCACGCCACCAATACCTGATATGGGCATCCCTGCTGTTTCTGGCGCGCGTGCGATTTCCGATACCATAGACATTGCAATTGGCTTTACAGCAGGACCGCAGTAACCGCCGTGAGACCCCTTACCATCGATTGAAGGCTCTGGGCTCATTGAATCTAAATTAACAGAAATAATCGAATTTATGGTGTTGATTAGAGATACAGCATCAGCACCACCGCGCTGTGCCGCGGCCGCGGGCAAACGTACGTCAGTTATATTTGGCGTTAGCTTTACGATTACAGGTTTGGAATAATACTGCTTACACCAACGTGTTACCATTTCGATATATTCAGGTACCTGTCCAACCGCTGCGCCCATACCGCGTTCCGACATACCATGTGGGCAACCAAAATTGAGCTCTATCCCATCAGCACCAGTGGCTTCTACTTTAGGCAGGATGTCTTTCCATGCCTGTTCTTCACACGGCACCATGATTGATACGATCATTGCGCGATCAGGGTAATCTCTCTTTACGCGAGTGATTTCTTCAAGGTTCACCTCCAAAGATCTATCGGTAATAAGTTCAATATTATTGAGACCAAGCACCCGGCGGTCAGCTCCATGGATAACGCCATAACGAGGGCCGTTTACATTCACGACTGGTGGCCCCTCAGCACCAAGCGTTTTCCAAACAACTCCACCCCAGCCCGCTTCGAAAGCGCGGCGCACATTGTATTCTTTGTCCGTCGGTGGAGCAGATGCGAGCCAAAATGGGTTTGGGCTTTTAATACCTAAGAAATCTGTTGTTAGATCAGCCATTATTACGCGCCTCCCATCAAGGTTGTATGAATATCTATTGCAGCATCACGCCCTTCAGCCACAGCAGTTACAGTAAGATCATCACCGCTGGACGCACAATCGCCACCCGCCCAAACGCCATCACGGCTAGTACGGCCAACGCTATTTACAGCAATTTTTCGACCCTCAAGTACCAGACTACTGTTGGTTTTTAATGTTTGACCAATCGCAGTAAAAACTTGATCCGCAGCAATGTGTAAAGTTTCACCTGTGACTGCAAGCTTACCCTTTTCATCAGCCGTATACTCAAGCTCAAGCGTGGCCACAGCACCGTTACCGTGAAGCCTTTTCGGCTGCACGTTGAACATCAGCTTAACACCATGCTTCGCAGCAAGGTCTTGCTCATAGCGGCTTGCACTCATTGCTTCACGACCCCGCCGGTAAACAATGGTAACTTGCTCAGAGCCCAATAGTTTTGATTGCACAGCTGCGTCAACTGCAGTCATGCCGCCACCAATGACGACAACGTTCCTTCCTATTGGAATAGTAGAAAGGTCAGACGCTTGGCGGAGCGTCTCGATGAAAGCAACAGCATCAGAAATACCTGATTTGTCAGAACCACCAATATCTAACGCATTAACACCACCCAAACCAACACCAAGAAAAACCGCGTCAAAATCACGCTCCAAGTCATCAAGGTTAATATCTTTACCTAAAGCTTTGTTATTTTCAATCGTGATCCCCCCAACCGATAGCAACCACTCAACTTCCTTGGCAGCGAACTCGTCTGTAGATTTATAAGCAGCTATGCCGTATTCATTTAGGCCACCTGCTTTAGGTCGTGCATCATAAATGGTGACATCAGTGCCGAGCACTGCCAAACGGTGCGCACAAGACAGGCCCGCAGGCCCCCCACCAACAATAGCGACCACTTTCCCAGTTGGAGCAGCCCTCGAATAGGGATGAACGTCTTGCATCATCAGTGTGTCAGTTGCATGGCGCTGCAGGCGACCAATTTCAACAGGTTTGCCTTCAGCCAATTCACGCACACATGCCTGCTCACAAAGTTCTTCGGTCGGGCAAACACGGGCGCACATGCCGCCAAGAATATTCATATCAAATATAGTTTTGGCAGCAGCCTCTGGCGTATTAGTACTAATCTGGCGGATGAACAGTGGAATATCAATGTCCGTAGGACATGCCGTTATGCAAGGCGCGTCATGGCAGAAATAACAACGATCTGCTGCCACCTTGACCTCGTGAGGTTTTAGTGGAGCATGCAAGTCTGCAAAATTCTGTGCAAGTTCATCACTACTGAGACGGTCAGCGGCAATGCCTGAAATCATTTGGCTAGTCATAGATTACTCCAACTGGCTAATTTAGATTTTATCATCGCACAGAATTTTTTTTTATCAAATGGTAAAATTTAGAGTGCGTCCTATTTGATACACTGGACCATTCCACAACCATAATGTGTTGTCAGGTTGGCCTTTGATTATGAGTTAAGCACCACTGCCCAGTTCTAAGATCTTCTCTAATTTATTGTCATTCCAAAGATAGCCTGAATAAAGAACGTCATAGTGTTTTCCTAAGCTAAACCATCTAATTATCCAGAGACGTCTTAAGCAGCAATGTTACTGACACTACCGCGAGGAAAACTCCACCTAAAACCCATAATGGCGGAACACTATGACCTAAAAAAAGCTCCCAAACTAGCACCCAGATTGGTGTCAAATATGTATAAGCCATTACATTTGTCGCTGGCAGATGCATGGATGCAAATTGCAGTAGAACAAATGTAATCGCACTAGCACAAATGGAAACATAGAATATTACAACCCAAACAATCGTTGGTAGACCAATCCAGTCTGTTTCAATAATTTCGCGGGCACCTATGATACACAGGATTATTGCACCACTTATTAGTAATCCAAACGTAACCATAAGTGGATTTTCTCCACGATTAAGCAGCCGAAACAGAATTGGCATTATAGCATGCGCGATACATCCCACGAAAAATATTAACTCACCTCGACCAATAGAAAATGTTGATAACAACTGGATATCAGCGCGAAAAATGACCCACAAAGCGCCTAAGGCACCAATTATTAGTGCCACCACAATCCTAGAGCTTACAATCTGACCTAAAATTACAAATCCTGCTATCGCAGAAACAGCGGGAATAAGTGTGAAAATAGCCACAGTCGAAACCGGGGTAGCTGTTTTTAACCCCTCAAACATTAAGACAAAATATACAGAGAAAATACCGCCCAAAACCAAGTAGCGCCATGGGGACTTCAGGGCTGCCTGAGTTACTGACCCTGTTGATATGGCAATTATTCCAATAACAATTGCAGCCAAAATGAAACGTACAGCGGTCAATGCTATCGGTGAAATATCGTTTGCTATAATCGAACCGAGCGAAAATGATCCTGCAACGAGCACCGAAAAGCCTAACATTGCGAGGTGACTTTGAAAATTCCTTGTCACTGTAGCCCCTCATCAAATAAATACTGCTTTAAGCTCTCCAGGCAATTTGAATGGTTGTCTTCCAATTCAAATCAATATGGCAGTGCAAGTCAATAAAAGACAGAGCAATCTGTCATTAGGTCATAAGTCAAATGCAAGGCGTGGACACAACGCTAAGCTAGCAAATAAACAAAAGGCCTAGATGGGCTTACTAGTGACATTTTTTGGCAACGTTAACCAAGAAGACTAGAAGATTGCTGGACCCATTTTTGCCCGCTCAAGATCGAGCTTCGTTACCCTCGGCCAACCGAGTTGGTTAGAATGCGAAATTCAAGAATTTTAACAATATCTGGCGCCCCGCTTGCTATACAAACTAAGGGCAAGGTTATAATAATTTTGCATTACAAGATGCCAAACGACTTTATGTAATACTAAAAAATAACTTCATTGCTTAATCAGCTCCAGAGGCGACACCTTATTTTGCCGCCTCATAGGAACATAACTGAAAATAATTTATGGGTTAGCTTTCGCCTGCTCGATCAGTGCCTTCACCTTATCTTTCCCCTTACCACGCACGCGTGCATCCAAAACTTGTGTTGCATTACTAAGGTCATTTCCAACAACAATCAAAGCAACCATACCCATTGCTTGATGCGGAGCACAGACAACTACCGTTAAACCCGTCTCGGTAACTAAGTATTCAACTTCTTTGTTCTGTTTGCCTTTAAAGGATTTTTGGCCATCAGGCAGAGCGCCCTTAACGGATTGAGCATTGTGAGATCTCTCAGTCGGTAAAAATCGGATAACATCACCAACTTCAGCTCGGATCAACTCTTGACTGAACACCATGCGATCGCCAGCATCGTTTTTAGTTAGCATCTCTACTTCAATAGTACCTGCTAGCGCTGCAACAGACGACCAAATTAGAAATACTACAGAAAGTAGTTTGTACATATTAAAAGTTCCTTGAACTAACGGGTTAAGTTTGAGAGACTAATGTATTGCTACTTACTATTTTAAAAAGGTGACAGTTTGGCGCATAGGGCTTGAACCGCTACTCCACAGACCGGTAGCCTGCATTCTTGGTCTGATGCCTTGATCAGTTAGCTAACCACACGGTAGCGGGTATTATTTTTGCTGGCTCGCAAATAGATTTACTCTGTTTGGTTAGCATTTCCATTTTCATAAAACCGGTAAAAGCCAGTCAAAGACAATAGAGCGATGACGGACGCAGCAATTATTCTTAAATGTAAACAGGCGCTAAAAAGCAAAAAATATTTATGTTTAATCTCAAGCCTCAGCACTTTCATTGACTTCAACAATAAATGCACGCTCCCCACCAAGATCAGAAAATGCACGCGTTCGGCAACTCAACACGATAATTTGTTGCTCTCGAGCGATTTGGGCTAACATATCAAACATTGTCGAAATTCGCTCGTCATCTATGTGCACCAACGCGTCATCCAAAATTATAGGTACATGATTTCCGTGCTTCGCGAACAATTTTGCGAAAGCAAGCCGTCTGAGGATCGCAATCTGCTCGAATGCCCCGCCCGAAAGAGCGTCGATCTTGTCCGCCACTCCATTGCGCATGATAGTTTCAATCAAGAGCTTGTCCACGTCAATTTGAAATTCTGCCCCAGCATGTAGTTGCCGTAGCAACGGAAGCAGCTCATGACGAACAGGTTCAAAATAGGTTTCTTACGCCTCGGCTTTGGCGTTTTCGAGGTGGTCAATAAGTAGCCGCAAGGCCTTTGCATGACTAGAAAATTGCGCAGCCCGTTCTTTGGCACGCTCTGCGACAGTGAGTGTTGTCTAGCAACCTAACCCCTGCAGAATCCATCATCACGATGGACCAAAGGCCGATCATGCACTAACATTAAACATGGACCAGTAAAGGGGGGCCGATCAGTCCACCAAATTTTAGACGCCATAAAGTCACACCTTGATTCGATGTCACTAGGCCTTGGTGTTGTTGCTTCTGAAAGGCCCTGCCCAAGAGTTATCGTTCTTCGGTGTGCCGGCCGTCGGATAATATTTTTATAACCAGGCCTGGGGAGATGAAAAATGAAACCTACAAAAGAAATGTCAGGAGGAGGATATCTATATGTTCCAGGTGTTTTTCAATACTCCTGTGGTGTTGCTGCGTTGCCCGGTAACAAAATCGAACGGGTTCGGTTTTCCGAACCCATTCCGATGGAGGAAGGGTTCAGACGTGTCGCTGAAGTCATTCAGGCGGCGGGACAACCGTTAAAATCTTTTTGTGCTTGCGAGCTTCGTTCACCTGCGCCATTCGACGACGCCGAGTTTAAATCGTTTAACAAGACTTATGTCGGCACCTTGAAGGATTGGGGGCTATTCGAACAAGGCGACAATCCGGTCGCGCGCAGCAATGTGTGCCCGGAACTAAATGGCCCCACCGAACCAAGTTTTCACTCTTTTGCTTTCGCACGCCAGAGCAGCAGCCAGACAAGTAAGATGAGCGAACGCCGTTCATTCATTGTTTCAGGCAGTGCCGAAGTGCCCGAAGGTACAGACAGCTACGGCGGAAATGCAATTGCAGCCGGTGATACCTCAGCAGAAGGGATACGCGCCAAAGCCCGATGGGTACTTGAAGAAATGGAGCGCCGGATGCTGTTGCTTGGCGCCACCTGGCAGGATACAACTGCAGTCCAGATCTATTCTGTCTTTGATTTCCACAGTTTCTTGGCAGAAGAAATCGTGGTGCGTGGTGCTGCCCGTAATGGTGTGACTTGGCATTTCAACCGGCCACCATTAACTGGGCTTGACTACGAAATGGATTGCCGTGGTATATCGATTGAGCGCGTAATTTAGCCCCCTTTCCGCAGAGACTTTACTTTAAACGACTTTAGACCAAGCTGGTATTAAAAAAGCGCCCAAATATACATCCAATGAAGCTTTGCCGTTTTTGGACTTCAAGCGCAGAAAAGCTGAGCCAAATTGATAACTGAGGGTGATCCCGCCATTTTTAGGCTCAACCCTTGACTACACCTTCAGCCAGACCTTTGAAGAATAGCTTTTGTGCAAAGGAAAAAGCGATCAGGCCAGGCGTCACCACAATTATATATACGGCGGCTATACGTGGCCATGCCCATTGGCCCATACCACCCTGAGCGGCAGCAAGAACCACCGGCATGGTTCGCGCTTCCTGATCATTGATCAAAGTTGACGCCAGCAGGAATTCTCCCCAGGCGGTAACAAAGTTTACGATGAATACGACCACCAGGCCGTTTCTTGCCAGCGGTAGGCCAATGAACCAAAGAGTGCCCCAAACACTAGCACCGTCAAGACGTGCAGATTCGATTACCTCATGCGGCACCAGTTGAAAAACTGACCGCATGATCAAAACACTGATCGCAAGGTTAAGCGTGATGTAAGGTAGGATCAGCCCACTGGTGACGTTTATCAGTCCTAGGAAATCCTGAAGTTCATAAATCGAAATGATAGCAACAACACGAGTCGGAAAATAAAGCGAAAGCAGAAGTATGGTGAAAACGAATGTCTTTCCCCACGGCTTCAAATGGACTAGAGCGTAACCGGCCAGCACAGCAAAAAACGTTGTCAACAGCACCGTAGCCCCGGTGACCAGAATACTGTTCGTCATGTTGCCGCCCAACGTTTTGATATTTTCAAAGACATAGGAGTAGTGGGTGAAATCGAACTTTCGAGGCCAAAACTGGCCGCGCATAGAATCGGGCAGCGATTTGATCGACAATATCAGAACCCAGGACAGCGGCAGCAGAATGATCAGCATGAACAAATTGATCACCGCATGGCGGATAATCGAAAAGCGATGTTTCGCAAACCAGGTTTGCTGTGGCGTATTGGCTTCGTATTTTCTGTCTTGCTCTAACATCCTGCCCGTCAACCTCTTGGCCTGAATATATACACTAGTCCCGCGACGAAAAACACCATAACCGCAGCCCCGATCATACCGACGGCAGCGGCAAAACCTTGTCTCCACAAGCCAATATTGAAGGCCTGGTCATACATGTAGACTGTCCAGGTGTAGGTCGGGGCACCACGATTGAAACCGCCAAATATCAGGTATTCGTCAATCACCGCCATGGATGTTCCGAACCGCAAAACCACGAGAATCATCATGATTGGCGCCAGTCGAGGCAAAGTGATGTGCCAGAAGACACGCCATTCATTGGCGCCATCCAGGCGCGCTGCTTCCAGCATGTCTCTTGGAATTGACGCCAGACCTGCTAAAAAGAAAATCGCATGATAGCCTAAACCCCACCAGATTTCCATGATCGCAATCGAGGGAAGGGTCAAATTGGTCCCGCCCAGCCACTGCGGGGCGTTATAATACGTGAAAATATTGAACACTTCAACCAGCATATAATTAATCGGACCGATCTGATAATTGTACATCCACTTCCAAAGCACAAAGACCAGAGTGCTGGGTATCAGCGCCGGAACAAGTAATATGAGTCGGTACACAGTGGCCAGCAGGGGATGGCGAACCCGGTCGACCAAAATCGCCAAAATCAACGGGAAAATAATAGTGCCAGGCAGGAACATAACCGTAAACAAAGCGGCGCGCCCCATGCTTTTCCACATTAATGGGTCGTTATACGCCTCAATGTAGTTGCCAAAGCCGATCCAGTTAGCCGGTTCGGTGCTAAGAAATTCAAAATCGGTAAAACTGATCCAGACGATCCGAAAAATTGGATAGACTTGGTAGCATACAAAAAACGTCAGCGCCGGGATCAAAAAGATCCAGGCGCTGATGCTTTGGCGTATCTTGGGCTCCCTTGCTGTCCCAACGGACCGCGGAATAATTATCTCAGCACCTCGGTCCATTTAGATCCCTAGCCGCGATTCATCTCAGCGCGTACGGCGTCTGTTACGTTCTGCATAGCGACGCGCGGATCGGATTCTTCACCCTTAAGAAAGGCCTCCCAGAAAGGTTGACCGATCTGGAACTGCGACAATCCAAACAGATGGTTGTCAATAGCCTTAGCCCGATCCAATTGGCCACGAACCAGCCCAACGAATGGCAACATCCAATCGGGTTTGGTTTCGCCCCATTCCTTGTATATTGAACTATATGGTGGCAATTGCCCAACATGTGCAGTCTCAGTTCCAGCGATCGAATCCTTCCAGATCTGACGGTCATAAGTCAAAGACTTAATGTACTCTGCGGCCTTCTCTTTGTTCTGGCCATGCTTGAACAACGCACATCCGGTTGTCCAGAATACGGTAGAACCCTCACCACCCGAAAACTTGGGTAGTGGACCCATATGCAACTGCTTGGGATCGTCCCAATACTGCGCCATGCGGAGCGGCGCATTGAAGTATTTGACGTAGTACCCAACGCGCTGAGTGGAAAAAGCAACCTCGTCAGGTGTACCGTTTACGCCCCCGTCAGACGCGCCGGAAAGAAGAATGTCTGGGTTGGAGGTTTGCATGATTTTTTTCATCAGCACCAAAGCTTCGACCGCCGCATCACTGGTAAAGTCGAACAACCCTTCGGGGGTATAGACATCACTACTTCTGCTGTGCGCTAGAGGTGCCACTGAACGCCAACCATGGGCGTCGAATGTCGCACCAAATGGAGCCGCGCCAGATTCTTTGATCGTATTGGCACCATCCAGGAATTCGTCCCAAGTCGCCGGTGCCGAATCGACAAGACCGGCCTTGTTGGTCACGCCCGAATGCCAGCCCATTCCAACCACATCCAGCAAGAATGGCCAGTTATAGAGTTTGCCATTGACTGAGCATTCTTCGCGGATAGAAGGAATAATATCATCGATCACGTCGGCCGGAATATAGTTATCCCATGGCTCGATCACGTCGGCCTCGATCAGGGATGTCATTTCGACAAATGGTGTCTGCCCTACATAGACATCCCACGTGCTGTCACTCTTTTTGGATTCGGCAACGAACCGTTCAATGCCAAAACCCTGAACCGGTGCTATCTGGTAATTGATACCCGGGAACCGTTCGTTTACGCCAGGGATACCTGGGTGTAGACCCTCTATCCAGTCATAAAACGTGGGTGTCAGGGGGCGACCTTCCGCAGCATACGCAGGTCCAACGCCATATTTCGATGCAACTCCGACACCTGCTAATCCAAGGCCGGCTACCATGCTGCGCGATAAGAATTCGCGCCGGTCAATTTTACCCTGCAGTAACTGTCGACGGTTAGCCTCTTGCAGCTTAAGTTCTATTTCGTTCCGTTCTACCATATTCTTTCCTCCCTATTGATGAAAGTCAGTTCAGTTCCTTTTTTCCTTCAGCTTACAAACATCCCCTCCGTCTTTTTCTAGGTCACCTCTCTGATATATTTGACAATCAATTAGGTATCCTAACGAACACGCTGGGGATTTATGCAGTACTCAAATAAAGCCATCTGAGACTTATCATTTTAAATTCCAATTACATTTAAAATATGCCGATCCTAAAAAGGTTGACACATCCTATTATAATCTTAGCATGCTATTATAATATTAGCATAATAACCAGATAGGTCAAGCATTCAAATCAAAATCTGGAAAACTCTCGGGTGCTTCTGGTCACCGCAGATGATTTAGGGTCACACGCTATTAACAACGTGGCAAATCACGCACAGGCCAAACAGAATTTGACGCTGACGCCCCAACAACTCGAAGAAAGTGAGATTTGAATGGCCAAGATTGAAATTATTAACTTAATTAAGCGTTACGACGACCTGGAGGTACTTCACGACCTCAGTTTTGAGATTGCCGACAAGGAGTTTGTTGTGCTGGTCGGTCCTTCAGGATGCGGCAAGACAACGCTGCTTCGGATGATCGCAGGCCTTGAAGAGGTAACTCAGGGCAAAATCATTCTTGGTGACCGGGTGATCAATTACGTGCCTGAAAAGGACCGAGATATCGCCATGGTATTTCAATCATACGCACTTTACCCGCACATGACGGTGCGCGGTAATATGTCGTTTTCGCTGCGAATGCGCAAAATGGACAAGGCTGAACAAACGCGTCGCATCGAGTGGGCAGCCGAGATGCTCGAGCTGAGCGAATATCTGGACCGTTACCCGCGCCAGTTGTCAGGCGGTCAGCGTCAGCGTGTCGCCATGGGCCGTGCGCTGGTGCGAGAACCGATGGCTTTCTTGCTGGATGAACCACTGTCGAATCTTGATGCCCAGCTTCGGGTTCAAATGCGCACTGAGCTGCGTGGTTTGCACCAACGCCTTCAAGCTACGATGGTCTATGTAACCCATGACCAGATCGAGGCGATGACGCTGGCCGATCGCATCGTTGTCATGAACAACGGCAACATCGAGCAGATCGGCACTCCTGATGAAGTTTACGACAACCCAGCCAATACGTTTGTCGCCAGCTTCATCGGTTCGCCGGCGATGAACATGCTGAAGGGAAAACTACAGCGAAATAATGGTAAGATCTGGATTGATTTATCTGGCGGTGGCCGGGTTGAATTGCCTTCCAACCAAAGTGGCGAGGACGGAATGCCAGTAATACTAGGTGTCCGCCCAGAGGATTTCTTACTCACCAACGAAAAGGATGGTTTAGAATTATCGATTGACATGATCGAAATGACTGGGCGTGAGCTTGAAATGTTTGGTCAGCGCGAGGGCGCACAGATATGTGTGCTGTTAAATTTTTTACCATGTGAAGGCAGGCGAAACCGTCTGGATTAGACCCAATGTCGAACATTCCCAATTATTTCAGGCTGATACAGGCATGGCCCTTCCAAAGATCTGATTTACATCAACGTTTAAAAGGGTGGACTGCTTTTGCAGGATCGAATTACACTATCGTTTTCAGGTAGCTTTCGTTCGGTCGATTGTTAGTTAACGCCAAAAGTGTGATGGCCCAAACGGTATAAGTCTCCAAGGGTAAGGCTCTTGACGGAGGAATGACGGTAATTCTATCCGAACAGATGGCACGCGAGGTGCTGTCAACCGAATGCGACCTCTACTCTGACTAAGGCCGTGCTCAAGCAATTCTCCTTCGATGAAGCTCATCAGCAAATTTTAGGTCAAATTTATTTCACCAAAACTGTATCGTCTCATGCCTAGCTTCAACATTTTCTCGTACATTGGGCCCTTCGCATAAGAGCAAAAGCAAAAATTAGATTTACAAAATTATAGTCAAGCGAATGAACTCAGGCGATTTTTTAGTCTGTTACAAAAGGCTTTATTTTTCATTCGCGATAACTAGTAGATCGCGGCGTCCGCTTCAACCAAATTTCCTTGACAGCACCTACCAATTAATCTGATTTTCAAATCACATCCCATCGCTGCCCGCCCCACAAATCAAAGCGGCAACCTTTTGTCCTTCTTCGACCCGCAGCTTCCCGGACTTCAACACCGCTATCGCAGCGGCACCGCTGAGGTCGGCGGCGATCCCTAATTCTGACCACAACCATTGGCAGGCATCCAAAATATCCTCATCATCAACAAGCATAACATCGTCCACATGGGCCTGAACTAGATCAAAAATACCAGAATCTGTTTCACCACAAGACATAGTTGCAACGCGACTTGTCACCTCTGGTAGTCTAACAACCCGTCCTGCATCAAGCGACGCCTTGAGCGTCGGCGACCCCGTGGGTTCAACACCAATAATCCGAACATTTGGATGAAGGGCTTTCAATGCAATCGACATGCCAGAAATCAACCCACCCCCACCGATGGCCACGACCATCACATCAGGTGTAGGTGCATCTTCCAAAAATTCCAGCGCCGTGGTGCCCTGCCCAGCCACAACAGCTGGGTCAGCAAAAGGGTGAAAATAGGCGCAATTCCGCTCTTTCGCATAGTTAAGGGCTAGAGCATTTGAATCGTTCCATATCTTACCTCTCCGGACAACTTTTGCGCCCCATTGGCGCAAACGGGCGATCTTTTCTTCAGTCACGGCCTCTGGCACAAAAACCGTAGCCGGCACACCAGCCATCGTAGCGGCGTGGGCCACGGCAATTCCATGATTGCCACCCGACGCAGTGACGATCCCGTTTCGCACCGCTTCCTTTGGCATTGTCAAAAATTTGTTGGTTGCACCACGAGCCTTGAATGATCCCGTGACCTGCATGCATTCCAGTTTCAAGAACAATTCACCTTTACCAAGTGGCAACGACGTGTTCCTCACAGGCAAAACAGGCGTCCTGCGGATATGTTCAGATATGCGGTCACGAGCCGCCTTGATATCTCCTAGCTCAATCATTAGAATCACCATCGAATTGCGTGGCCACCACAAGACAACAGTTTCCCGGCTTCACATGGCCAGGCTGACGGCGACCATAGACGATGCCGTCTACGTTATAAAAAATGTCCTTTGGCCGGCATCGTGGATCAGTTATGAAATGGATTCGGCCCGCTAACTGACCAGACTGGACTTTGGTTCCCAGGGGATGAAGCGGTTCAAATACCCCTTGGAGATCAGAAATAACGTGTGCACCTTGCAGAAGTTCATATCGTTTGGGGGCATCAGGTCGTTTTAGTGCTTTATCTTGCGCCAAGACCCCAAAATGGGTCAATACGTTGCGCACACCTGTCCGGCAAAGGTTAAGTGCATCGATGGAGACGGTGCCCCCCCCACCCAACTCAGTCCCAATAGCAATCAGCCCTGCCGCCGCAGCCGAGGCCATGGCGGTACGCGCCTCGCCCCGATTGTCAATAATAACCATTGCAGATGCCCCGAAGGCCCTGCCCGCATTGACTGTACGGCGGTTCAAGTCTGGATCCTTTACCGGTTCAATCACTGAACTGGGAATGATATCTAGCGAAGATCCCCCTGAATGCAAATCAAGAAACACATCCGCCAAGGGAAACAGTACATGGTTGACGAAGGCGCTAATTTGTTGCGTCGTCGTTCCCTGAAAATCGCCCGGAAAGCTGCGATTCATATTAACCCCATCGATGGGCGAAACCCTACAAGCGGCACCGACAGCAGGGGTATTTATCACCGGAATGATAATTAGCCGACCGTTGACATCTTCAACATTCAAATCGCGGATCATTTCACCCAACACTATAGGCCCCTCATATTCATCACCGTGATTCCCTCCTTCAAGTATTACTGTTGGGCCATTGCCGTTGCTGATCAACGTTATCGGGACCCGAACGACGCCCCAAGCATCATCGTGTACCGACAACGGAATATCAAAGCTTCCAATTTGTTTTCCGAGTTTATCAAAATCCACCGAGCAACTTAAATTGTGATTATGGCCATTGTGTTTCATTTTGTTCTCCTTACTTGCATACCAATTGGCGAGGCCCGTTCTTTTGGCTCTAGTATTTTTCAGGAACAAAACCACCCTGCCGGCTTGATTCCAGGGCTGCTTCAACAAGTGCCATTGTGGCAAAAGAATCATGAATGTCTGTGTGCAAAACCTTGTCTTCAGAAGCTACATAGCGCTGTAAATTTGCCATTACCGAGCCAAAAGAATCCGGTATCCTTTCTCCGATCAACGGAATGTCCGTCCAAGCTCCCCCAACTGTCACCATCTGAAGTCGCTCAGGAGATGGGTTAGTATAATCCAAAAGATATCCCAGATCCAGATGTGCACAGCCTTTGGTTCCTTCGACCCGGATGGTGGCTTCGGTAAATTCTGGGCCGTAGTTGTATGTTTGATTAAGCGATAGGCAACAGCGCACCAAATTTCCATAATCAAGGATGATGCTGCTGCGAGAATCTTTCAGATCCGGATACCGTGGGTTTGCAACAGATTTTGCAAAAATGCTGGCAGGTTCACCAAGCAGCGAACGGATCCAATCCAAATAGTGGATGGAATGTAAGGGAATCTCAACGGCGTCCAACGCTGGAATAAAAGACCAGTTTTCCCAAGGCATGTACACCGCCAAGTGCACATCGACATCCACGATGGATCCCAAAATTCCACGTCGCACTGCATCTTGTATGGCCAACATAGATGGTGTGAACCTAAGTTGAAAATTTGCGGCGGCGATTATGTTGCGTGAATCCAAAGCTGAAATAATCCTGCGGGTTTCGGCAAGGTTTTCACCAATTGGTTTCTGGATCAATGCCACCGATCCTTTAGGCAATTCACTGACTGTCGGCAGTACTGCGGCTGGGGGCAGCGCGATATCATAAACTCCCTGGTTGCCGCTCCCTTCAATCGCTTCATCCAAGCTTTCAAACACCTGAGCCACATCGAACTCCTGCGCCAAGAGGTGGGCCGCGCGCGGATTCAGGTCAAAAATTCCCGCAATTGGAAAACCCAGCTTTCGATAGGCAGGAAGATGCGCAGTTTTCACAATATCGCCTGCGCCAACTATTGTGATCGGGCGCATAACGCTGGGCAGAGGCCACGTTTGCTGGAGGTCTAAGGCAGCAGTTGTAACATTAGATTTTTCCAATTTTAGCTCCCTCCTCATTTACTTGACAGCAAAGGTAATTTGGCTAGATGGTAAAATTTTTTAAATAAATCTTCACTTTAACATTCCCCCAAGGTAGGCTTGAGGTTGTCAGCAGTAGGACAATAACACCATGTGGAGCTTATTCCGTCAAGTACGCAAGTCGTTTAGGTGGTTAGTACAATTTGCCAGATCAGGATCACGCAAGACTATCCTGCTTTGGGGCAAAACTGATTTTCGGATTTCACGCGGAAATTACGCAAGGTTTCAGTGTGAGCTTAAGCTAGAGTTTGCCAATACTCTTGCCACCTATCACACTGGACAAAACTAGAATGATGGCCGCGAATTCAGTTCAGGACGCCAGCGGTTATTATTGCGGGCCTATCATCGACGCTCACCACCATCTTTGGGACTTATCAAGCTGTTCACACCCATGGTTGTCGGCCGATAAGAACCAAACCGGCGCACTATCCCGCAACCAACTTCCAGAACAATATCTGATAGCATCAGTTGGATACAATGTTATTGCCACAGTCCATATAGAAGCCGGTTGGGACCCCACGAATCCCTTTGGTGAACTGACTTGGCTGGATTCTCTTCAGCGACCCGATTGGATGGCCGCACGCTACGTCGCACATGCTCAACTGGCCAAACCAAACATTGCGAACCTCTTGGATCGCTACACCGCGCATCCGCGGGTAACTGGCGTCCGGGAGATACTCAGTAAGTCCCGGAAGGCAGCTTCAGAATTCGAGCAGATGGATGACCCGGACTGGCGCCGCGGGATGGAAGTTCTGGCTACCCATGATCTTTCGTTCGATCTGTTGATTATGCCTTGGCAGTTTGGGGCGGCATTACGGTTGGCCAATGATTTTCCGCAGACACTGTTCATTTTGAACCACTGCGGGGCTCCAATCGATCGAACGCAGGCAGGATTCGACGACTGGAAAAATGGGTTGTGCAGCCTGGCAAATGCACCAAACATTGTTCTGAAAGTTTCAGACCTGGTCGCCTACGATCAACAATGGACACTGGACAGTCTTGCTCAGGTTGTTTTGACTTGCATAGACTGTTTCGGTGCGGATCGCATCATGTTGGCCAGCGACCACCCAGTAGAAACGCTTTACGCAACATTTGACAGCACTTATACAGCTTTCAAAGTAATACTAAAACACCTGAGCGGATCAGACTTATACAAGTTATTTTGTGCAAACGCCGCCAGGTACTACAAAATGGCTGAGACACAGATTTTGGATCCAACTCATGGGAAGATTTCCTGCTGACAGGCATTAATAGGATTGAAGTTAAATAGAATTTTGGTTAATTCAGAATACTGAAATACACTGGCCTGATAATAAATTTAGTTGGATCTAGTATCTTCATCGGATCCTCAGACTGACAACTAACGCGTTTCTAAATTAACCTGATCCATAACCTGCTGCGTGAAAGTAGTTTGAACACTCCTGTGTTGAGTACATTTTGTAGATGGCGCTGATCGCGTCGAACACTGATGTGAATGAACGTGTGCTGATGCGTCTGATAACAACCTGCAGTGATCAGAACTCTTGAGCCCATTGGCGGTTTCCTATGGACATGATGCGCGAGGGCAGTTCGATCAGCTTGTTCCAGGCATCGCAGCAATGATCGACGATCTCATCATAGGATTCGAAGACGCGGTTGGAGAGCCAGTTGTCCCGCATGAACTGCCAGATATTTTCGACTGGATTGAGCTCTGGACATTTGGCCGGTAGCGGTATGATGCTGATATTCTCGGGTACGATGAGCGCATTGGTCATGTGCCACCCGGCCTGATCCATGAGCATTACGGCATGGGGCATTCGGTGGCAACCAGTGACTTTTTTTATGTGGCCCTGAAGCGCTTTAGTAGATGCCCGATAGCATAGTGCTGAACCTGCAGACCAGTCGCGTCTGCCAGTGCATCACGCAACTCAAACAACGTGATGTCTGGGTCTTGTGCGAGTGTTCAAAACATTTACCGCCTCTGAATTGGATAGAGCCGATGGAAACGTGTTCGGCGTATATATGAATAATTCCTAACAAAGTTTGCGGCTCGGTAGGTCTTAGAATTTCTCAGGGTCACAAAATTTCTAGTCTTCTAAAATAAAATCTTCGATCATCACATTCATGCCAGCCAGTAACCCGCCATCAACTGGAAGCGCCACTCCGCTAATGAACTCTGCCTCGTTTGAACCAAGAAAAGAAACAGCTTTAGCAATGTCTTCTGGCTCTCCTACACGGCCAACTGGATACCATCGACCAAGCTTCTCGAATATATTTGGATCTTTTTCAATGCGTGTTTTCCAAGTGATTGCGTCTGTACGCACTGCACCGGGCAGAACCGCGTTGCATCGGATGCCCTTGCCGCCAAACTCGCTTGCAACCGACTGGGTAAGGTTGATAATTCCAGCTTTTGCTGCGCTATAGCTGGGATTACCAAAATAGCGAACGCCGTTCACAGAAGAAATATTGATAATTACGCCACCACCAGCCTTCGTCATAGCTGGAACTATTGCACGAATGCAGTGATAAGTACCGTTCAAGTTTACATCAATTTCTCGATGCCAGGCATCTAGTGAAATATTTTCGAGGTTTCCAGCGATACTAAATGCAGCATTGTTAATAAGAAGTTCGATTGGACCCAGCTTTTCTGCAGTCTTGGCAAAAGCCTCTTCGACTTCACTAAAATTTGTGATATCGGCTCTAACAAAATGGGATTGATGGCCATCCTGCTTGAGCATTTCGACAGTTTTTCGCCCATTTCCCTCGTCTATATCGAGGACTGTTACTAAAGCGCCATCTTTAGCAAGTTTTTGTGCTATTGCGCGGCCGATACCCTGCCCAGCGCCCGTAATTAAAGCTACTGTATTTTTGTATCGCGACATGCTTCTCTCCGTAATGGTCAGGTAAAAACACCCTCTATCCAGTCTAATGACTGAAGTCGAATATGCCCATAATTATAAAACGAAATCGTTTCCGCACCGGCATTCGTGATCATATTAACTGCGTCACGAAGCTCGGAAAAACTGTTGATATTAGGATAACTGGGGCGCAAAATATAACCTATGCGCGCGTCTATTCCAGCGACAGTGCGAACCTGTTTAACGTCTTCAGTCATTGAAGAAAGCCCAGTTTGATAAACGGGAATTTCCAGACGATCAGCGGCACTTGCAAGAAGAGAGAGGTCGCTACCTTCACTCCAGCAAAGGCTATTCGGGCTCTGAACAGTCGGAATTATCGCCAGTGTGACGTTGGGATTAAGGGCTTCGCGGACTTCAGAAACAAGATTTGCTACTACTTTGGCACGCCAGATATGAAATGCATGCCAATCCGGATCATTTTTTACATCAATACTCGGTTCGGTTCCATCTTCAAAAAAAAGCTCAAGTTCTCGGCGTGTATTTCGCGCCAAACTTTCAATATCAATGCCGTGGCATTTGGCACCAGACCGGCATGACGCGCAAAAGCAAATTCCGAGCATAGTCTCAACTTTGTTTGAGAGTTCCACCAGCTCAAATTCATGATGGTGACCATGTCGAAATGCTTGCCAACCAGGCGTTTCGATTGCCAACTCACTTATTCTGTAATTATCACCAAGATCGGTACAAAGCGACACCAGATATTGGCGAACGTCGGGTTGTGATGGGCAAAGCGAGTTGAACAGCAGGTCAGAAAACACGTTCTGCGCCACAAGATCCGGGTACTCATTGCCTAATGTTGTATTGTGGAGCCCAACAGTCCAACTTGTGCAGTCCATATCAGGAGCATGTTTTTCCAGCTCTCGAAGGGCATCAAAATCATCGACTATGCGAGAAACTCTTGGTTTGACTCTCCTATATCGGGAGGGATCAGGCTGGAAATATACAGTTCCATCTTCTGGAAAATACACTTTGTGGCGCGGGGCATGCGGACGTAGAAACTTACCAGCGTGATAACTGGTCGCGAGTGTCACTGTATTGAGACCGGCATTACGCAGACGACCCACTACTTTTTTGACCCCCTCTTCCTGAAGATCCCAAGCGTATGTGTACATTCCCTTTTGCATCGTTTTTTCTGTACCTTCACTCCATCTTTGCCGTCAATTGTGATCCCAGCGCAGGTAAACCGATAGTCGACTTCGGTCTTCCTACCAACGGCATCAATATGGACGATTGTTCCATACTTTGTCGAGAGACAAAGTTGTTAGGGCGCGGCAGACAGCAGAATCTTATCGGACCTGCAAGCATCAGCAACACTGGGTCGGTTTGCCCAAACCACATCAGGCTTCATTCGATGGATCGCTGAAAAAGTGGAAAAGAAAGATATTGGAAGACTTCGTCTTACCTCTCTCTGAATGTAAAGAAACGAATTGTACATTGGTAGACTAGTTTGGAACCGACGACGGTATGTGAAAAATCCTACCACAGGAAAACGGGTCTCACGCAGGAACGGAATTGATAGTGAAGTCATTCACGATGTCCCTCATTCAAAAATTATAGGTGTAGTTAAATGAGGGACTTGTCTGTCAGTTAACGAGACAACAAAGTCGCCAGACCCACTTCAAAAATCTTAACTTGAGTAGACGTCAGGCGACTTTTTGCTGATCAGCCCTAGATCAATCGATTTAAAAATGAGCCAGTTAATACTGGGTAAAAATAGAATCGTCCGCGATGTACAGACGGCCAGTAGCAGGTGTTTATATGAAAAACTTTATCCGGCGCCTTTTAGGGCGTTTCTATGCCGTGAACCATTCAGATGTGCTGAGCTATCGGGCCTGTATGACGCCATCGCAGACGGGCTTTGGGGCGCGGGACTGCAAAATAAAATTGATGCCATGGAAAATGAAAAGGCTGAATTAATATCGGTTTTGGAATCAGCAGCCCCAGCAACCGTCAGCCTGCACCCAGCCTTGGCAGATCTTTATAAAGAAAAGATAAGCAAACTTGCGAATGTCTTAAAGGATCCCAAAATATGCGACCAAGCAAAGATGTTAATTCGCGAACTAATCGCGCGGGTCGACATAACTTATAACGGAACCCATTGGGATATATCTATTAAGGGAGAAATATCAGCCTTAGTTTCACTGGCCCAGAATGCGAAAAGCCCACCAAAAGGCGGGCTTAATCACGATGCTTTAGCCAGTTCGACTAAAGTGGTTGCGGGAGTAGGATTTGAACCTACGACCTTCAGGTTATGAGCCTGACGAGCTACCGGGCTGCTCCATCCCGCGCCAAGTTTGAATTAGTTAGTCTTTCATTGGGCAAACCACAAGAGCTAATGTGCAGAAATTTTGATCAAAGGTCACAATTCGTCAACTGATTTGCGCAGGGCATCTGCATAGTGCTTGCTAACACTATCACCACTACCGTTTTTAAATACGTCATGCATCACGTCATCGGACAAGCCACTTCACGTTTGATCGAGCCAAAAACAGCCTCAGTTTTTGGGTTTAATCTAAAATAAGATTTTAGATGAGGCGACTGTCCCTAAGCATACGAATGGCCAAACACTGGTGCGCACGCCTACAACCATCTCATTACATAATAAACCCTGAGGCATTTTCGGCCACCACCACATCTCCAAAGCCTAGAGGGGATAGCACCTATTTCTCACTCATTAATTTTCTGACCTTGATCCGATTATCTAAATAATAATCTCAATAGGATTATAATGTAAGTAGCGGCCCCTAAGTCCCAAATTTAAAGTCGACATTTTATAGTTTTACCACAATAGTGGTTTGTAAACTTTCAAACGGGGCCACTTATGTCAGACCATGGATACGCAGCGGGACGATTGAACTTACCTTTCGTTGGGATTTCTACCTTTGGGAAACGCCCATATATTGCGGATTGGGACGCAATAAAGGCAGACGTTGCCGTATTAGGGGCACCTTACGATTTTGGCACACAGTGGCGCCCTGGCGCGCGTTTTGGCCCAAGAGCTGTACGCGAAGCGTCAACCTTATTTTCATTTGGCCATGCTGGCGCGTACGACCACGAAGATGATGCAACCTATTTGGCCAGTGATGTTCGGATAGTAGATATTGGTGACGCAGATATCATCCATACCAAAACAGAAGAAAGTCACGCGAACATAGAATTTGGCGTGCGTAAGATCTTAACCGCAGGCGCAATTCCTCTAGTGATTGGCGGTGATCACTCGATCAACATTCCCTGCATCAACGCGTTTTCTGATCAAGACCCAATACATGTTATACAGATCGATGCTCATCTAGATTTTGTCGATGAACGCCACGGCGTAACCGCCGGGCATGGCAACCCAATGCGGCGCGCTATTGAGAAATCGTGGGTCAGTGGCATGACGCAACTGGGCATCAGAAACGTCAGCTCTACCGCGAAAGAAGGATATGACGATGCGAGGGCGCGCGGATCTGATATACTCTCAGTACGCCAAGTACGAAAGCTTGGATTAGATGCAGTACTAGAGCGTATACCTTTGGGTGCCCGCTACTATGTTACCATTGATATTGACGCCTTCTGTCCCTCGATTGCACCGGGCACTGGCACACCAAGTCATGGCGGCTTTCTGTATTATGATGTGCTTGAGATTTTACAGGGCTTGGCTAAACGTGGGCAGGTTGCGGGAATTGATTTGGTGGAGGTCGCTCCAGCCTATGATCCAACCGACAGCACGCAAATCTTGGCGGCGCAGTTGCTCTTAAACTTCATTGGATTTATTTTTCACAATCGAAAGTGATCAGTAAAATAAAATTTTATTAGGTGTCACCACCAAGATCATCCCAAATCTCTTGCACCCAGGATTTGATTTGCAAAGCCTCTTGCCATCTGTTTGACATTTCACAGCCATCTGGGCCTGTCATCGCATATTCAGGCGGGCCTAGTTCACAGAGGAAAATACAATCGCCATCACTGCGTTTGCGCCAATCTTGAAGACCTTCATGCCACCAGCCCTTGAACAGTTCCACCCACTTTTGATGCTGTGGAAAATCGAGTTGGAGCTGAATTTGCTGGCGGCTAGCCACTCGGCCTTGAAAGCTATCAGAGCGCTGCAAAATTCTACTGATTAATCCCATATCACGTTCGGACATTGGAAACCAAAACTCACGATCCACCACATAATGACTGAGATCTGCACACATCCGCATCTCAGGAATAGCATCCAGCATGCATAGGGTTGAATACAGATCATTTGTAATGCAATTGCGGTGGCTTTCAAATTGCACAGGCACGCCTATTTGATCGGCCATATCCATCCACTGCCGGATCACTGGGATCATCCCATCCACCGAAAGAGGCATCACTTGGCCAATTACATCCACAAAAGGGCTACCAAAATCCTTAGCCATAACCAAAGTTTCGCGTAGGCCTTCCACCGTTTTGGGAAAGGCCACAATCAGAGGTGTCAACCCGTGGCGCTCCATATATGGGCGCACCTCATGGGCTTGGGCAACATCGCCCGCCCCCAAATCAATCGCCATACCGGCATAGCCTGCGTTGGCAACCATTTCACAGACTTGGTCATAGGGTAGCTTCACACCAGTCTGATCATGAGGCTGCATTGCCCAGAGGCTGGTGTACGTTTTAAGATGCTGCGACATGCGGTTCTCCAGTCATAAATGCTATAGTGACAGAAACCGTCACAAGCCTACCTTTATTCAGCGGGAACCCGCACCCGCCCACCAGCGATAGGGACAACCCAAACCTCGTTTTGTGGCCATTGGCTTTCATCTTTGGTCACCAGACATTTGATCACTTTAATCTGGAACTCGATCCAACCCATCCGGTGAACTGTACC
The DNA here is from genome assembly GCA_905182535.1 of uncultured Planktomarina sp. GTDB lineage: Bacteria > Pseudomonadota > Alphaproteobacteria > Rhodobacterales > Rhodobacteraceae > Planktomarina > Planktomarina arctica. Next base: position 157,588 of record CAJJBZ010000008.1, on the reverse strand, counting down.
GGCCTGTGCTTCTATTTTAGCGTTCAAAATGCGCAATTTCCAAAACGGTACTGAGGGGAAGATATGGTGTGCAGTGTGATATGGCATTTGCCAGCACAGCCAGCGCATAAGCGCATTGGTGCGAGTAGATCGAGTATTTTCGAGTATATCGTCTTCGTGGCTCAAACCCAGATGCTCAATTGTATTTTGTAGTTGATGGACCGGCTTGGTCAGAAGCATAGGTATAATCCAAAATGCCATGGCAGCCCAGCTGTGAAATATCACTGAAATCCCCACGATGAGAATATAAAATATAATATGAATTCGACTTTCCCGAATTACTTTGCCCTCCTCCTCGGCACGGATAAAAGGCTCTATTATGATACCGCGAGAGCGGCGGATCACCCCGAACACCCGGTTCCGCCAATATGTGATGCCAGACATCCACAGTAAGTAGGTGGTTAGCGTGTAAGGTTCACGCACCAGCTCGCCATCCTTTTCCCAGCTCTGAGTGTGGGTATGATGTGCGAAGTGCATCACCTGATCATAATCACGGGGAAAAATCATCGCGAAACCAATGAGACGGCCAAAAACCTCATTCACCTTGCGAGTTGCAAACACTGTGGCGTGGCTCAGCTCATGCTGAGCAGAATATAAAAAATTGAGCAAAACACCCAACCCAAAACCAGTCAACCACATCCAACCGGTACCTAGAGCTAAGCTATGCAGATACCCAGCGAAAAGGATAGCACCAAGGTGGCTTGCCATTTGCCCTGCACCCCAAAGGTTAGAACGCGCATTCAGGTCTTTGAGTTCCGCAGGTGTCACCAGCTTACGACGAGAAAATGACGCTTCCATTACAACCTCATTAGTGAGTTTTGGGTAAGCCTAGAGACGGGTTTCCACTCTGTCCAGCGCCTTGGCTAAAGCAGGATCACCCATACCAGCAAAGAGAAACTAGGCTTAAGCCTCAGATAAACGCTCCCAAGGCTGGATAAAGCCACCTAATACCTCAGAGATTGTGACATCATCAGCCCTACCAGAGACTTGAGCGGTCAGCCCTCGATATTTATCTTCCACAACCTTTTGTACCCGCGCGTCTACGCCTGCCTCAGATAGCGCCAGATTATATATTCTAATGATGGCAGATTTTCTAAGTGCAGGCTTAAATACTTTACCCACAGCGGTCTTGGGAAGCTCAGGTAAGATCTCAACATATTTCGGCTGTGCCGCACGTTCAGTCACAAGGCTATTGGCAAAGGTAATTAGCTCCTCAGGTGTGACAGTGGCCCCCAAAACCAATTCAACATAGGCGCACGGAACTTCTCCTGCGTGAACATCAGGTTGACCAATTGCACCAACGAAGCCAACAGCTTCATGCCCAGCTAGAGCTTCTTCAATCTGGGCGGGGTCGATGTTATGGCCGCCACGTATAATTAAATCCTTTGCACGGCCCGTGATCCAAAGATATCCATCTTCATCCATACGGCCCAAGTCTCCCGTCCGCAGATGAGTGTTAAAGTGATAAAGACCTTTGTTCTTTATTGTCTCTGTGTAGGTACTGCCAGCAAATACTCCGGGATTTGCTACACAGATCTCACCAATCTCATTCGTTGCGCATTCAGTTGGTCCATCCGCAGTGTCCAGTAGTATTTTCACGTTGGTATGCGGCAACGGAATGCCTACAGATCCCACCTTTTTGAGCCCTTGATCAGGGTTGCAAGACACCAAGCAGGTCACCTCCGTCAGACCATAACCTTCCACAATTTGAACACCTGTAGCTTTTTCGAACCGTTTAAATAACTCCACAGGAAGAGGTGACGAACCAGAAAACGCGGTTTTCAATGAAGTAATATCCGCATCTACAGGCCGTTGCATCAAGGCAGAAATTGCCGTGGGAACCGTGATCATGAACGACACGTTCCACCGTTCAATCAGTTTCCAGAAATTATCAAATACACCCTCCCCACGGTATCCTTGCGGCGTCGGGAATACCACATGCGCACCAGAGCTGATCATCGCCATCAAAATAACATGACAGGCAAACACATGAAACAGTGGCAAGGGACAAATGATCGTATCATCAGAGCTGAACAACATACGGTCACCAAGCCACCCGTTATAGACGATGCCAGAATATTTATGCTGGGCGACCTTAGGCATGCCAGTAGTCCCACCAGTATGAAAATATGCAGCCACCCGATCCTCAGTGGCATCTTCAAAATCAAGCGCTCGGTTCTGCTTGTTTAGTTCCAAATTAAAATCCAAGACTTTAGCAGAATGAGATGCAGTCACTTTGGGCCGTATCAGTCGAACTATCCAAGATTTAGGTGGGGTCAAATAGCGGTTGAGGTCCACTTCCAATATAGTTTCTATATTTGGAGCCTGCGCCACAGCATCGGCCGCAAGTTGTGCCAAATCCGATTTTGGAAAGGCGCGCAACGTGACCAAAACCTTAGCGTTGGTCTCACGCAATATAGCAGCAATTTGATCTGGCTCCAAAAGTGGGTTGATCGGGTTCGCGATGCCCGCGATACTGCCACCGATCAGTGTCAGTGCAGCCTCATTACAAATAGGCAAGAGATAGGCGACAACGTCATTCTCTCCGATTCCCAGGCGCCGGAGCAGATTTGCAGCTTGAACAGATTTATCGCGAAACCCCTGCCAATTTAGGGTTTCGGCTTTATCGTTTGGACCCGAGGTTATCTGAAAGCTAACGCCGGGACGTTGACCATGGCGTTCTGCAACCGAGTTAACAAACTCATACATTGTTCTGGACACGTCACGTTTCGACCAAGGCATTTCATTTTCAACAGCATCTCGATCAGCCTTTGTAGCAAAGCTCATTTTTTTCTCCCAGTATTCCGTCAAACAACACTTTTTATGGCATCTCTGGAAGGATGGTCATTTTTAGGAAACTTCGCAAGTATTTTGGCAGAGCTTTACTTAGAATTAGGTTATGAGACACTATCTTCATTGAATTGCAGTCTAGCAAGCCGTGCATAAAGGCCACCTTGGGCGACCAAGTCCGCATGCGCGCCTTGAGCTACGATTTTGCCGTGATCCATTACCAAAATACGGTCAGCTTTTTTAACTGTAGACAAGCGGTGCGCCACCACGACAGTAGTTCGGCCTTTTGCCAGATCTTCAAACGCCTTTTGAACTAAAGCCTCACTTTCGCCGTCGAGTGCAGATGTCGCCTCATCGAGTAAGAGTACAGGCGCATCGCGCAAAATAGCTCGTGCAATTGCGATCCGTTGTTTCTGCCCACCAGACAACATAACCCCACGCTCGCCTACGTAGCTGTCATAGCCTTCGGGAAGCGCAGAGATAAAATCATGAGCGGCCGCTGCTTTCGCGGCTGCAATTACCTTATCTTTGGTAGCGTCTGGACGGCCAAACAGAATATTCTCATAGGCCGAGCAGGCAAAAATTACTGGGTCTTGTGGTACTAAGGCCATTAACCTTCGAAACTCGCTGCGCTCCATATCCGGCAGGGGAACACCGCCAAAGGTGATTTGGCCCTGTTGCGGATCAAAGAAACGCTGCATCATTTGAATTATAGTTGATTTTCCGGCACCAGATGGTCCGACCAAAGCAACCGTTTCTCCAGGGTTGATGGTAAAGCTTACATCATTAAGAGCCAGTGAATCAGGACGGCTTGGAAAGGTGAAATTCACATCCTCAAACACCAGAGATCCAGCAATTGGCGTCTTCGGGGCCTGGGGGTCTGCAATCGTATCCTGCGCATTCAACAGCTCAACCAGCCGTTCAGTGGCGCCAGCCGCACGCTGCAATTCAGACCAAAGCTCGGACAAAGCAGCAGTTGAGCTAGCAACGATGGTAGCATAAATTACAAATTGTACTAATTGACCAGCCGAGGTCAGACCACTGCGGACATCAATAGCCCCGACCCATAAAACCCCCATCACGCCGCTGAAGATAAGGAAAATAACAATCATCGTCATAGCCGCACGTGTCGCGATGCGGCGTTTAGCGGAATCAAAACTTTGCTCAGTCACATCAGAAAACTGGCGGCGGCTAATTTTTTCATGGGTAAACGCTTGTACGGTTTGGACGGCCGTTAGCGCCTCAGACGCGCTACCAGAGGATGCAGCAATCCAATCTTGGTTTTGGCGTGACAATCCGCGTAGCTTGCGTCCAAGGGTTAGGATTGGCCCAAGGATCAAAGGCACAATTAGAAGGACAAGGCCAGTGAGCTTTGGGGAGGTCCAAAGCATCATTGCAAGCCCACCAGACATCATTAAAATATTACGCAGAAGCCAGCTTGCTGACGATCCAATCACAGACAAAATCAGAGTTGTATCCGTGGTGATCCGACTAAGCACTTCGCCAGTCATCAACTTTTCAAAATAAGCAGGCGACATGCCTATCATACGCTCAAAAATAGCTTTGCGGATGTCTGCAATCACGCGCTCACCGAGGCGCGTCACAACATAGTAGCGTAATCCCGTGCCTAGAGCGAAGATTGCAGCTACAATAACAGCCCCAAGAAAATACTGATTCAGAAGGGCCACATCGCCCATGGCAAAACCATCGATTACCCGTCGTGCAGCCACAGGCAACACAAGCGAAACACTCGCCGTGATGGTCAAAGCAATAAACGCAAGAATGACCAAAGGCTTATAGGGAGAGAAATAGGGTAACAAAGCGCGCAATACGCCAACTTGCTTTGAGGATGCCCGGTCTGCAGTCACAACTGACGCGGAATTTGGTTTCTGTGCCATGCTAGCCCCTTTATTCGTGTGCCCGATGTATCCCTCACAGGGCAGACCAACAAGAGGGCAACAACATTATTCTATCCCAGTAGCCTCTCTAACTGGCTCACTAGGTCAAGCGTTTTGATCGATCACCCACTAATCTAGCCACCGGACTATTAGGCGAACAAATTAATACAATTACAAAAATAGGTAGATTTCACTATGAATATAAATCTTCAACAAAGCCCTACATGGAGTATCTATCACACACGATCATCGAGGCAGGTGATTTTGGAGCGGGTAGCGGGAATCGAACCCGCGCCTTAAGCTTGGAAGGCTCTTATGATACCATTTCACCATACCCGCACCTTGATTGCTGGGTAAGCCACTCAAAATTCATCGTCAAGAGTATAAGTGCAAAAGACCTCAAACTTCAAATCAGCGCCTGAACCATTTCGTATCAAATCACTTAGTTATAAAAGCGCGTCCAACCAACCGATCACTGCAAAGCTGGGGTTTTACTTGCGCATTACATCTTGGCGTTCCTCAACTGATGCTGCATTACCGCGGCCCACCCTTTGGACAAATTTATACAATGCGACAATCTCTATATTATACCCCACTTAATATATTTACAGATCTATGTTTTGATATACGTACCCTCAATGGCTTCAGGACGATTTATAACTTTGTTACTGGCCTTCGCGGCATCAGGCGTATCTGTGCTTCATTACAGCTTAAAATCTGAACCTGCATTGGAAAACGTAGCAGACTGCATTTACGAGACCAATGTATTAACTTTAATTTATACAAATACTGGCCCGCGCATGACGGCCACAATAGCTGAATGTGATTAAAATTACCCATAAAATGCAACCTTTGCATACTATTGCACCAATAAATTTCTAGAGCTACTATGATAAAGTAATCAATCGAGCTAAATGCTCAGACCAACAGACTATTTAGCAAAACAATAGATCAAAGGAGCAAGATATGAGTACTTACAGATGTGAGGTTTGTAATATGGGCGTAGATGCGAGTTGTTCAGATTGTAAAACACCACTAGTTAACGACACCATCACCTTAGATAATGGGTCTGTGGTTCAAGTCTCAAAGTGTATTGACTGCCACGGCAAAATAAAATCGCCAATGTGCTGTGGTAAAGATATGCACTACTCGAATTAACCCTGCATCAAGACCCCTGCCATTAGGATCATAATATTTACGATTGGTAAGTTTTTGTCATAAAGTCTGAACTAGAAAAATTTAGTGTTTGTATGTCTCAAATAGACTACGATGATCTAATCAAATAATTTACATGCCCTAGGTATTTTTGTCTTAGGCTTCACTCTTTAGCTAGTGCACTATTTGGTCACATATACTCTGAAGACCGTTCGCATCCTGCCCATACCTAAGATGGCCTTCCATTATGCCGGGGACATTACGCCAGCTGCACTAACATACTAATAAATTAGGAATTTGCAGCTAGCATCAAAAAAGCTATAATTAAGGTATATGCTTAAAGTCAAAGAGGAGATGTGTCATGGCTGTAACTGGTGGATGTTATTGTGGTGAAATTCGCTACGAGATAAATGGTTCGCAGGAAGCTGCGTTTCAATGCCATTGCCGTGAGTGCCAATACATTACCGGGGGTAATGCCAATATTGTGGTCGTCTTTGCTGAAAGTGACTTCAGATATACTAAGGGCCTGGCCTCATCCTTTGCCCGTTCAGATCTGGAAAACCCAGTCACACGACACTTCTGTGGGGCCTGTGGCACAGGCATTGGCTCCCGAAGCCCATCACGTCCCAATTCAATGATCGTCAAAGTGGGGACCCTAGACAACCCGGGGGAGTATCAAGCACAAGCTGCAATATTTACCTGCGATCGACAAGCGTACCATTACATCCCCAACAACATTCCATCATTTGACAAGCGACCAACCAAAAAGGGAGCTACTGAGTGAGAGGGCTATTTTAAAGTTCATCAAATGGCACAGTAATTTAACAGAACGTATGCGTCTGGCATTAGGCTGGAGCCATTACGCAATGTACTGGTCAGCACTTATCAAAGGTGTTGTGTTAACTTGTCTAGCAGTATGGTTTCTGGGCTGATAAATTTTCTCATTTTCAATGAGGCCCTCTCCCTTATAAGTGTTTTGATGTCCATAAAATATGGCTTTCGTAGAAACTAGTCTTGAACAATCCAACACCAGAAAACCCCAAGATCTCAAAAATACTTGTTATTGATATTGCGTTAGGCAAGAGGGTAGAGAGGCGGGCGGGTTCGCTAGATCGTGAGATCTCAATTGCATAAGTTCAAAAGGCAATTGAGAAAAAGTATCTACTAACTTTACGCAGGCAGACCAAATACAATCAGGACTGAATATTGTTTTCGATTGCAGCCACGTACGAGTGGAGGAGCTTCTCCAGGCTTTAGTGGGAATACAGTGCGATTGACGTCATCAGGTGAGCAAGTGCCAGAACTCTCCTCGGGTGTGTAGCGCGCGGATCGACATGGGCCATGGGTGACATCTGCTATTGTCTTATTATTGGACAGCGACCAAGCCTGCCTGCCCTCTGCATCTGGCTGTTTGACGGTAAGCAAAGAAATATGTTCTTCGCCATTGGTAACGTAATACTGCCCTGCAGAGATTGGAAAATTAGGGGCTTTCATAATTAAGCCGTTTTCATCAAGCCACCAATCGTCGACATTAAACCTCCAACCTGAAGGTGCTATATTTCCAGCTTTTCGCAAAGTTTGATAGAAACGCAGCCAGACGCCAATAGGGCCAGGATCAACTGTCCATATACCCCAAGTTTCGGCATCTATTCCTGATGTTGCCCCAGCTGGTGCCAGCGTGGCAATATATTGCGTTTGGATGCGTCGAATTTTTGTTTGAGACAAAACTGGGCTGGTTATGGAAGCGACCAATATACCAAGCGCCGAAGAAATCCACTGGCGACGGGTAAAGTTCAATGGTCGTTTCATACTGCCCTCAGTCCGTTTTCCTAGTGGATGGTAGTTAGTGTAACAATCATTTTTAGCAAGTGGGAATTAAATCTAAAATTATACGCTGGTTTGATGATAGTAAATAATGAACCTTATTTATTCGTTATGCCGTTGGGCACTCCATCTAGTAATCCAAGATTCTAAAGAAATTTGGGCTTGTTTCGTTGAGATCGACTTTAAAAAAATACATGGGAAGCTCAGTTCCTGAATTTGCAAAAGCGGCACCTAAACTCCAGAGTAAATAATGCTCGAAATCAGACGCACAATAATTAATGCATTTAGGGATGAGACTGACTGTAATATGGTTATAATGGAAAAGAAACAAAAGTAGCCTTAATTTAAGGGCGAGCTCAAAAAGCTTCACGGTGGAAATAACAAAAGACCTCGAATAATCATAAAAAATGACTGCTATTTAAAAAGTACAATCGTTAATAATTAGACTAAACTAGGGACAGTTACCTTTAGAGATAAACTATTGCTAAAAAATCAGACTTTACATGTGAGCTTGGTGGAATTTAAAGCCTGCATTTTACAATCTATTCTGACTCTAATCAAAAAGTGCAGATATCATAATTGCAATAAGGCTCTATTTCCTACACTCACAAGGATTAACAACTAATATGATCCGCTTATGAAAGCCTGTTTACAAATAGGACTCCCCAATATGAAACTCATAACATTAGCTTTTGCCGCACTGCTAACGGTGACGTCCACACAATTAGCGGCACAAGACTTTGAAGAGGGTTTGGCTGCGGCCCAAGTCGGTGATTTTCTGACAGCACTTCAAGAGTGGGAGCCCTTAGCGGCAAGTGGGGATCCCAGAGCACAATTCGGACTGGGGTTTATGTATGACAATGGCCAAGGTCTACCACAAGACGATATAGAAGCACTAAAATGGTATCACTTAGCGGCTGAACAAGGCCATAGTGATGCCCAATTAAACCTTGGAGCAATGTACAGGAATGGCAGAGGCGCACCGGAAAATTTTGTTCTGGCTGCTGACACCATGGTACAGAATTGCCGCTAAGCAAGGCCATCCATTAGCGCAAGATAATCTTGGGGTTTTATACTACTTTGGCCATGGTGTCTCACAGAACAATTTAACCGCTCACATGTGGAGTAATTTAGCGTTTATAGGTGGTTCAATAGAAGCAGGTCCAAGACGAGATTTCATTGCCGAGGAAATGACCCAAGACGATCTCGCTATAGCTCAAGACATGGCTAAAAAATGCATGGACAGCCAGTATCAAAACTGCGGGGATTAGCGTCATTCAGTTTTAGATTAAATTTGTAACGTCAGGAACTTAGTTGGCATCTAGCGCCCTCATTGTGATGTCGCACAATATTATCCTCAGAAAGAGTACTTTAGGCCTTACTAGCAAGACTACCCGTAAAGAGACTAAATCATCTTACACACACATGACACCAACATTATGCATGTAAGAAAACTTAATCTTAGAAAAAAATTCAGCGTGAGCTTCATCGAACCTCAGTATTCAAGTAAATAATTAAATCGTATCACAAAGATTTAAAATTTTAATACCTTATTCTCTAGATAAGGGTAGAAAAACAAAGCTATTAGGCTTGGAAAAAAGGCCAACCCAGTCGATTGGGTTGGCCAAGTTCAACAAGGAAAGTGTGATTTGAAACTGTTAGCTGAACCACACAGATTTTATTTAGCGGGTTCACTTTAAGCTTCAATGAAGGATGACGTCACGTCATAATCCTATATGCTAATTTGAACCTATTCCTAAAATTTAACTTTGCGTCCCCCCAATAAGTCAGGGCAAAAAAAGTCCGTATCAGGCCAACTGACATGTGTATCTGGTCATCATAAATATAATCACTCAACGATCTATATCGCATATCGAAGAATTGAAGCTAAAGAACACATCGACTTCCCAAACATCTACCAGTCACTATCGCGCTCAGGAAGCGCGTAGAAGCCAATAGCTTCTAAGGTAAAATATCAGTTTTAGCCTAGTTGATGATTGTTTCTCAAAACTTTTAAATCACTGACGAACTACGTAGCATCCAGATCATCCAAAACCATTAAGCGACCCACACCACCGGGCACCACCCAAGCATATTTTGAGATTGGTGGGGCAGAGCCTTCTTTTCTAGCTATTCCAGCTATTGTATTGGCGCAAGCGTTGAACGTTAGGTCAGGAATACTTTCTGACATACTCTTCACTCTGTCATTGACGGGTAAATTGTCGGTACGAAGGAGGTTGATCCCAGCGTTAAAAGCAACAATTCCAATTTCAAGCATATCTCCTTTTGCACTCATCCCTCGGGCAAAATTAGCTACAACATTTACTACTTTTGTAAATGTGGCAGGTTCGCCGTCGCTAACTTGAATCCCCAGTCGCTTAAGTCCATCCTCACTCTGTTCAGCTAATGATAGTGTTGCTGCAAGTGTAAGCATTACCGCCGTTTTCAAAATGGAGAGCTTATCCGTTTTTTTCTCCCTTTTATATTACTTTGTGACATTCAAATTACCGCATGTGCCAACATATTTGTTTTAGAGAGAAACAGCTTGCAGACTCTGACTATGATAACAAAGTGTCAAAAATGCCAAAAGGTTACATCTTGAGTGCCCAGAGAAGCAAAACGACCTCAAAAATACTACTTATAATTTACTGGCAGTTGGGAAACTGAAACAAGCAAGAAACTTTCGACAGGCAACCTTGAGTTGTGGCTTTATTAACTCTACTGCTCAGTAAGCTAAATTGGGACCATCAATTGAAAAGTCGCATCATAATCTGGATTCTATTTTACGCATGTACGCTTGTCGCGGCTGGTGGGGCAATTTGGTTCGCCGGAGATTTGAACGCGAATAAATGGATAGTCCCAAGTATTGCGCCTCCTCCATGGTTGTTTGGACCGGTTTGGGCACTCCTTTATGTGCTTATAGCCACGAGTGGCTACCGGATCAGCTATCTCAAAAGCAGTGACCTCAAGAGTATTGCGCTTGGGTTATGGGCTTTGCAAATGTGCCTGAATACTCTTTGGACACCAGTTTTCTTTGGAGCTTTTGATCTCCAAGGAGCGTTAGGGATTATACTGGCCTTATGGCTCACAATTACGGCTTATGTTATCGTCAGCTTTAAAATTGATCGGGCGTCAAGTTATCTGTTCGCCCCTTACTGGGCATGGGTTACCTTCGCGACGGTGCTGAACTTCGCTTATATTCTTGTGAACACATCAACTTAACGTGCTCCAACGCAGCAGTCGAAATATGTCAGGACCATCTGATCCTTACGCTAGGCACTTTTAACGTAACCACTCATAGTGAAGTTTGTCTCAATAGACATTGAGTGTCACGTAGGCCGTAAAAATACAGAAGTGAATAAAGGCTAGAGAATGAAGATGTGCGTATCAGTTACTGGACTTAAAACCAGAGGGTTATACGCTTCTTTGAAGTTCTGGGTTCTGACCATCCCCACTTTTAATGCTGCCAAAAAGGCAGAAGGAATATTGCTCTGTGAGAGTAAGGACCGGGCTAGCTGGGGGCATACGCTTACTGTCTGGAAGTCAAAGCGCTATATGTTGGCCTACATAAGATCACCAATTCATGTAAAAGCTATGAGAGCGAAGTTATACCAACTTGGGGTGAGGCACTACTAAAATGGGGACGAGAAGCAAAAGTGGGTGCGGAAAGTTGTTTATGCCAGCATGACCCAACTTAGTATGATCCCCAGCCATCATCTGAGCATTACCTGTGGTTTATGCAAGCATCACTCACTGCTGGAAGTTGCTAACCTAATATTTGTCGTAGGCGAGGAAGCTACGGTCCACGATGTACGTAAGAGATTCAAGTGTAAACAGTGCAAGGTAAAAGGTCAAAATACCTTTCAAATCATCTTAAAAAGTAATGGGGATGTAGCCTCCGAGGGTAGTAGAACTAGGTAAGTATAAATAATTACCTAAATGTGTGTGGTAACCGCGTGTGGTAGGCTACACTAAACCTTCACTTTAAGTCATAATAATAAGTTAAATTAGTAACATGTGGAAGTATGGCGTCCCCTGAAGGATTCGAACCCTCGACCTGCCGATTAGAAGTCGGCTGCTCTATCCAGCTGAGCTAAGGAGACGCATGTAGCTTGCCTAATACGCTCTATAAAAATTATCCAGAGGTAATAAAGTTATTTGCCCGCTCTGGAGAATTAGCTAGACAAATAGGACCAAATTAATGCTAAAGACTCGATGCTCGGCTACATTACTAAAAATTCCTGAGATTTTTAATTTATTAAGCATAGGAAATGTGCTGACAGGTCTCAAACGCTTCATCACAATTAATCATTGAAGTTCTGAGTATGCTTGAGGAGGCATTGATAGATGCAGTATCTCCAGTCATTATTATCAATGCTGCACATATACCCATAAATGATTTTCGCCAAAAAATCTACACAGTAGCTTTATCTTGAGTGATGTAGCGCTGAAAGTTTAAATTTTTTCCTTAATCTCGCAACTAAGATGATACTCAAAGCGTACTAATTCCTTTACATCTTTTATGCTAACTCCACGCTTCTCAGCTACATCGCTGAACGCTGTATCAAGAGCATTTCTCAAGACCAAATCTATATCATAGTCCAAAATACTAAGTTTCTTTGGAAAATCATTCTTACTAACCTCATCGGGGGTTTGTTTCTCAAAATCACCTCCACCACCAAATATATCATTCCATCCTGAACGGTATTGTGGGGTTGAAACACTAGAAAAATGGCTGATCGATGATTGAGAAGCTGACTTAGGCGACAAAGCTGCTTTAGGTGCAGAATTATCTAACGATTTTGCTTCAGTATCGGCAGTCTTAGTCTCAGTAATTTCGGTCTTATTAACTTCCGCCTTGGCAACCTCAGTCTTGGTTATATCATTTTTTTTTGGTACAGTTTCAGCTTTTTTTGGAGTTTTTGCATCATTCATTTTACAGTACTTTCCTAAACACATTTTCATGAGGCATCTAACAATAAGCCAAAAAAATATAAAGAGAAAACTACCCACACTATTTTTGATGCTGTATGATAAAATACATTCACGACGATTGGTGCTCGATGACTGCACGTATTGCCCTCTGAGAAAATTGCTACGACAGCTTCAATCCTAAACTAGCATACAATTCTATATCTTCCAGTCTCAGCCCCACGATCTCAGCCAGTCTACAGCCTGTTTCTCCTAAGTAGAGGCATCAGGAGTTTGACGGTGCTGCCTTATGCTAAGGCCTTGTCGTATCCGTGTTTGAACTGCTCCTTGGTAAACGTACCCCTCATGGATATGTCGTTTCCTTCATTTCGGATAAACAATCTGTTGAATGGATTACGCTTATCCAAATCCAATTCAAAATAAGCATAGTTCATAATGGCTGACAAGCTATTGATCCTACGCCTGATTGTGGCTGTCTTGTTACCTTTGAGTCGCAAGGTGATCCACAAACAGCTTGGCATCTTCCCATGTGTATTCACTGACGAGTCTATCACCAGCTATGGAGATGAAGGTGGTCAGGGCTACACGAGGGGGCGGCAGGTCTATCTGACGAAGTGTCAGGTATTCCTCAGACATCTCAAATAATAATGACAATCTGGGTTTGAAGATGCTAATGATACCAGCCACACCAACTGGCTGTATTCTGGAACCATTACTCCAAGATCCCTCCAATACATTACCCAGACGTTTTGCATAAGCTTCAGCCTCAACCGGGTCTTTTGAAAGTGCTGATCTTATAAAGAAGCCACAGGCTTAAACTGCGTGTTTAGACACACGGCAGTTGTAATAATATCTGCCTACTCTACAAATTATGTACGAAATGTGTGACACGACCGTCTCCCCCGATGGTTAATCTCAAAGGAATCACAATGGTTTGATACTAAGTATCTGGTGCGGTCGGCGGGACTCGAACCCGCACGAGTGTTACCTCACAGCGACCTCAACGCTGCGCGTCTACCAATTCCGCCACGACCGCTTGCCACAGTGAACATAGTGCCGCATATCGAAACGATGAAACGGACTCAAGGGCTGTATTGCAAAATGATGCCACAAGATGAAACTTTTCCAGAAGTGGAGTGGAAAACCTCCACTGAGCTCGTACCTTACACCGATGCTGTGGCTTGGATGGAGGAACGCGTAACTCAAATCCTGGCTGGAAACGCCCCTGAGGTTATATGGCTACTTGAACATCCACCTCTTTATACCGCAGGCACCAGCGCCGATGCTAAAGATTTGACAGAGCCCAATCGGTTTCCAGTATTTCAAGCGCAACGTGGTGGGCAATATACTTACCACGGCCCTGGACAGAGAGTAATTTATATAATGCTCGATGTTGGAAAACGCGGCCGTGATGTACGAAAATTCGTTAAAGATCTGGAGAACTGGGTAATTGCTACTTTAGACGAGTTCAATGTGAAGGGTGAGGTTCGTGATGGCCGAGTTGGCGTTTGGGTGCAGCGCCCCGATAAGCCTTTATCAGTGGCAATATTGCAGAAGATAAAATTGCCGCAATTGGAGTTCGCCTACGTAAATGGATCAGCTTTCATGGAATTTCTATAAACGTAGAGCCCGAACTTGAGCATTTCACAGGAATTGTCCCCTGTGGAATTGCAGAACATGGGATAACATCCCTGGTCGATTTGGGCCTTCCAGTTACGATAGAAGACCTAGATCTGGCGTTGAAACGCAGTTTCAGTCAAGTATTTCTCAAACCACACCACATTGGCACAAAAAAGTAGTAGAAAAAATACTATTTTATTATATGTAATCATGAATTTGTCTGCCCGCCGAGCCCCCGAATATCGCAACACACAAACCAGATATTTCAAGAGCTTTGCCTGCGCCATTTTAACCCATAGCAAACACCCATCTGCGCGTTGCGCTATGGGCCCGTGGGGGATAGAGACTGACTCAGAAAGAAATATCACAGTCGCGACTCGGCTGTGATACTTTGGTAGTCAATAAACGGGAGAGCCTGATGGCCGACGCAGCCGTACACGGACATGATCACGAAGATAACCGCGGGTTCTTTACGCGCTGGTTTATGTCCACCAATCACAAAGATATTGGTATCCTTTACCTTTTGACCGGCGGCTTGGCTGGTTTTATCTCCGTTGCCTTCACCGTCTATATGCGGATGGAACTGATGGAGCCAGGCGTACAATACATGTGTATGGAAGGAGCGCGGATGACCGCAGCTGCCCTGGGTGATTGTACCCCTAACGGGCACCTTTGGAACGTCCTGATAACCGGCCACGGTATCTTAATGATGTTCTTTGTGGTCATTCCAGCACTATTTGGCGGATTTGGGAACTATTTCATGCCGTTGCAAATCGGAGCGCCAGACATGGCTTTCCCTAGGATGAATAACCTTTCTTATTGGATGTATGTAGCCGGAACTACGATGGCAGTCCTGTCGGTAGTCATGCCCGGCGGAAATGGCCAAGGGGGTTCAGGTGTAGGTTGGGTTTTGAATCCGCCCCTGTCGGTGAATGAAGGTGGCATGTCCATGGACTTCGCCATTTTCGCGGTCCACCTATCTGGTGCCTCTTCAATTCTGGGCGCGATCAACATGATTACGACCTTCCTGAACATGCGGACTCCAGGCATGACATTGTTCAAAGTGCCTTTGTTTGCCTGGTCCATCTTTGTAACTTCGTGGTTGATTTTACTGGCCTTACCAGTTCTAGCAGGTGCTATAACTATGCTGCTCACCGATCGAAACTTTGGTACCGCATTCTTTGATCCAGCTGGTGGTGGGGATCCAATCCTATACCAGCATATTCTTTGGTTTTTCGGACACCCTGAAGTTTATATCGTAATCTTACCAGCCTTTGGTATCGTGTCATATCGTTTCAACGTTCTCAAAAAAACCAGTGTTTGGATACCTACCGATGGTTTGGGCTATGATCGCCATCGGCGCTTTGGGTTTCGTTGTTTGGGCGCACCACATGTATACTGTTGGAATGTCATTAACACAGCAATCTTACTTCATGTTGGCAACAATGGTTATTGCTGTACCAACTGGGGTGAAGATCTTCTCATGGATAGCCACAATGTGGGGCGGTTCTATCGAATTCAAAACACCAATGCTCTTTGCGGTTGGCTTTGTGTTTATGTTTACTGTTGGCGGCGTAACGGGCATAGTTTTATCCCAAGCGGCTGTCGACCGAGCTTACCATGATACCTACTATGTTGTTGCACACTTCCACTATGTGATGGCAATTGCAGCAGCCTTTGGTATCTTTGCCGGTGTTTACTTCTACCTGCCCAAAATGTCTGGTAGATGGTATAATGAGATATTGGGAAAAATTCACTTCTGGATGTTTTTCATCGGCACAAATATCACATTCTTCCCTCAGCATTTCCTAGGGCGGCAGGGAATGCCACGTCGTTATATCGATTATCCTGAGGCTTTTGCTTATTGGAACTATTGGTCAAGCTGGGGTGCGTTTTTATCCTTCGCTTCATTCCTACTCTTTATAGGCATCGTATTCTGGGCTGTCTTCGCAGGCCGTCGGGTAAATGCCAATAATCCCTGGAACGAGTGGGCAGACACGTTGGAATGGACAATTCCATCGCCCCCACCGGAGCACACCTTCGAAATTCTGCCAAAGCAGGAAGACTGGGACAAAAGCTCCTCGCACTAAATAGTGGACTTGATAAGCTTTTAAAAAGGCCCTGGATTTTCTCGGGCCTTTTATTTTGCGAATAAGAATAAATAGACAGATAATATTATATATATGACACAGTAAGCACTAGAATTTTTAAGTTTAATTTTCAGTCATACGCCACAGTTAGTCCAGCGGGCTTGCCAAGCTGTAGCAAAAAATTATAACCGCTCAGGGCGTTGCTGCCGATTGGCATAATGCTGAACATTACCAAGGGATATGTGTTATATTTCATCATCTAGGTGATAGTAAACGCAAGCTAACAGAGCAGACTATGTTGTAAGGACTTGGTAGTTCGCGTGGACAGGCCTATCTATGGCGCATCAACCCACACTGAATTAAGTTTGCCCTAAATATAATGGATGCCGCCTTCACAAATAAAATAAAATTGATCTAAGGCAACTACACTGTCGAAATCACTACATATTTGCCATAAAAGAGACTTCATGTTTAAGTGCAAGCGATTTAAAAATCACATTTCTAGTAATAACCAAATAAGATTGGCTTCTGTTTTTTAACTCAGCTGAGCTTTTACAACGCCACCGACTTTTCCAAAATCTAGCTGACCAGTATATTTTTCTTTGAGTACGCCCATTACTTTTCCCATATCACGAATCGAATTTGCTCCGGATACGGCTATGGCATCGGCGATGGCTTGCTCAGTTTCTGAAGAACTCAATTGACGTGGTAAAAACTCTTCAACGATGGTAATCTCAGACAGCTCTTTTTCAGCTAATTCTAATCGACCACCCTCTTCATAGGCCCGCGCACTCTCTTGCCGTTGTTTGACCATTTTACTTAGAATTGCCAATAAATCAGCATCAGAAACCCCAGTTTCATTACCTATAGAACGTGCGTCAATGTCACGATCCTTGATGGCTGCATTGATGAGGCGCAAGGTCATCAAGCGTGTTGCATCCTTAGCTCTCATCGCCTCTTTTAGCGATATACTCAAACGATCCCGCAAACTCATGTTGTGCTCATCCTCGAACTGTTCAGACCTTACTCTATACTGACAGAACAAACGATTTACAACGTTAACAGGCAGTCCCAACCCTTGACCCCCACCGCTTCTGACTTTACCACCCCCACAGTCTGTCAGGGGTATTTTCATGACAATGTCATCAAACCAGAAACCGACTGCTTGCCTAGTGCTTGCGGACGGATCAATATTTTACGGCTATGGCTTTGGCGCTATCGGAACAACCGTTGCTGAACTTTGCTTTAATACCGCTATGACTGGCTATCAGGAGATCATGACAGATCCTTCCTATGCCGGCCAAATCGTAACCTTTTCACCTTCCCACATATCGGCAATACCGGTATCACGTCGGAAGATGACGAGACCGCAGATCCTTTTGCAGCGGGCATGGTGGTGAAATGGGACCCGACAGACCCATCCAGCTGGCGGGCGCAAGATGAGCTAGCACTCTGGCTCAAAGCCCATGGCCGCATAGCTATTGGTGGAGTCGATACTCGTAGGTTGACTCGTGCCATCCGTCAACAAGGTGCACCCCATGTTGCTCTTTGCCATAATCCTGAAGGTTTATTCGACGTTGAGAACTTGCGGGCGCAAGCACAGGCCTTTGTAGGACTAGAAGGTCTAGATCTTGCAAAAGAAGTTAGCTGTACACAGTCGTATAAATGGAACGAGAAACGTTGGGCCTGGACTGATGGCTATGTCTGCGAAGACACACCGAAATACAAAGTCGTGGCTATCGATTACGGCGCCAAGCGTAATATCTTGCGCTGTCTTGCGTCGGTTGGCTGTGACGTCACTGTTCTCCCAGCATCAGCCACAGCTGAAGAAGTAATGGCCCAGAAGCCAGACGGCGTTTTCCTTTCGAACGGCCCAGGTGATCCAGCAGCAACAGGCATCTATGCAGTGCCAATGATCAGAGCTCTTCTGGAACAAACAAATATCCCACTTTTTGGGATTTGCTTAGGTCATCAAATACTGGCTTTAGCGCTTGGTGCAAAAACAATTAAAATGAACCATGGCCACCATGGCGCCAATCACCCTGTCAAGGATTTGGAAAGTAACAAAGTCGAGATCACATCAATGAACCACGGCTTCACTGTGGACAGTCAGTCTTTGCCAACCGGTATTTTGGAAACTCATATATCGCTGTTTGATGGCTCCAACTGTGGCATTCGCATGGCAGATCGTCCAGTATTTTCGGTACAATACCATCCAGAAGCTAGTCCCGGACCACAGGATAGTTTTTATCTGTTTGAAAAATTTGCATCTGAAATGCAGAAAAATCTAGCTGCCTAAGATCTCAAGCCATAATCAACAACTTCACCCACAAGCTATGGCAGTTATTTCAAAAGCTGTGGGAAAAGAGTAATTCTAATATAAAACCTTAACTCTTAGTAATTGAGAATTTTACCACGGCGTGGATGACGTCAGCCCCCACCTCCGCTAGTATAGACTACTAGCCTGTGTTTATATTTTTTATCAAGCATCAGCGCTGTAAAAGGGGTGTTAGGACATCTAGACAGGTGACTTTGCCGTTACAAAATCGCCTATGAGGTTTCTGCTATAGCCTCACCAATGTGCCAGTCAGTAAGACTGCCCCTCAGCATCATGCTTTAAACGGGTCACAAAAGCCTGACTCAAATGTTGTTTGACCGCCTCATAGGCTGCGATCCCATCACGGTCTGAAATTGCTGTAACAATGGACTGATGCTCATCCAATGCGATCGGACCACGCCCCTCCACGGCGAGGGAAGTCGTCGCTAACAGCGCCATCGAGCGGTATACTAGGTCCAGCTGTTGCACCAAAAACCGATTATGCGATGCAAGATGAAGTTGTTTATGAAACCTCTTGTTAGACCGCGCCAAAGCAGCGGCATCCAACACGTGCCCACGATCCACCTCGACCATTTGTTGAAGCAGATTAACCTCTTCAACCGAGGAATGTTGCGCCGCCAACCGGGCAGCCAACCCCTCAAGCTGAGTGCGTACCACGTAAAGCTCGGCCATTTGATTGTGATCTAGCGATGCCACAATTAAACTACGTCCATCACGAGTTAGCAGGCTTTGGGTTTCCAAGCGTTGCAGCGCTTCACGGATTGGGGTGCGCGACACTCCAAAACGCTCTGCCAGTTCACTTTCTACCAAACGACTACCAGGCTTATAGACGCCCACATCTATAGCCTCAAGAATTAGGTCATAGGCGTCTCGTTGCGTGGGCCGCGATGTAGCGAGTGTCGACATTATTGGCTCCTCAGTGACCAGTCCCAGAACTATGGTCTAGCAGCCCCCCCCAAGCAAGCGTTTCACCATTGATCCTGCTGCGCCATTTGGTACCACTGCCTTATGAACTTTAACACATTCAGCCATATCAACACTTGGATCTTTGATCTCGACAACACGCTCTATTCTCCTGAGGTACGGCTGTTTGATCAAATTGAGGAGAAAATGCGGATTTTTGTGGCTAATTTTCTGGGAGTTAGCCTAGAGGAGGCCGACCGTTTGCGCGCACAATATTGGCGTAGTCACGGAACAACTTTGGCCGGCATGATGGAAATGCACGCTATGACTCCGCACGATTTCTTGCGGGATGTGCACGAAATAGATTTTTCTGTTTTGCCAAATTCGCGCCGCTTGGCGCAACTGATTGCAGCTCTGCCCGGTCGCAAAATAGTTTACACGAATGGCACCGAACCCTATGCTCGGCGCGTGTTGGAAGCTACTGGATTGGAACAAGAATTTGAGTCAGTCTATGGAATTGAGCATGCCAACTATCAACCAAAGCCTCGCGCCGAAGCCTTTCACAAGGTGTTTGCCCACGCGAATGTCACACCCTATAGTGCGGCAATGTTCGAAGATGACCCACGCAATTTGGAGGTGCCCGCTCGTCTAGGAATGAAAACTGTCTTCATTTCTCCAGACCTTATATTTCCAGATTATGTAGACGTGGCTCATTCTGATCTTGAAGCGTTTTTGTCACACTTGGTCGAAGCTTGCTTTTCAGACCGATTTACCGGCCTAGATAATGAAAAATGGTAGATCAAAAAGATATCGTAATTTCAGGAGGTGGCATCGCCGGGCTGGTTGCCGCTGTGGCATTTGGCGATGCCGGCTTTGACGTGCTCTGTGTGGACCCAACAGTGCCCATCACCAACCGAGATATAGCAGGCGCAGATCTGCGTACCACCGCTTATCTGCAGCCAGGGCAAGCCTTTTTACAAGCAATTGGCGTCTGGCCTTTAATCAAGGACCGCAGCGCGCCTCTACAGGTTATGCGGATTGTCGATGCGGTGGGCCAAGATTTGGTCACCAAAGATTTCGATGCTGCAGATATTTCTGATGCGCCATTTGGCTGGAATGTAGGAAACTGGGATATGCGTGAAGGGTTGCTAAGCCAAATTTCTGCCTTGCCAAACGTAGACTTCAAACCGGGCCTGTCGACAACAGCCACAAGCAGCCGCAGTACAGAGGCCCGTGTCACGCTGAGCAACGGCAGGGTGATTTCGTGTAAGCTATTGATTGCCGCCGATGGGCGCGACAGCACAATTCGCAAGGCCGCAGGAATTAAAGCCAAACGCTCAGAGTTTGG
Source organism: uncultured Planktomarina sp. (assembly GCA_905182535.1). Lineage (GTDB taxonomy): Bacteria > Pseudomonadota > Alphaproteobacteria > Rhodobacterales > Rhodobacteraceae > Planktomarina > Planktomarina arctica. The sequence continues at coordinate 136,651 of CAJJBZ010000008.1, read as the reverse complement.
TCAATTGGCGCTAAGTTTTGCAGTCACCCATGCTATGACACATGATAATATCTCAACCGAGGTCCATAAAAGCGGTGGCCCATTTACTCTTGTGCCCTTGCCAGACTTTGAGGGCACGCCATCCTCAGCGGTGGTATGGATGGATATGGCTATAGCTATTCGAGCTATGCAGGCTTTACCAAACGATGCTTTTGACGTTGAGATAACGGCACGATCTGCTGGAGTATTGGGGCCGCTCACTTTGATTACGGCCCGCACCGCATGGCCGATCATCAGCCAATTGGCGGGCAGCTTTTACAGCGAACGTATGGCCTTCATCGCCGAAGCTGCCCATGTGGTGCCACCCATCGGCGCGCAAGGTTTGAACTTGAGCCTTGGCGATATTGAAGTTTTGTTAGAACTGGCAAAAGCCAACCCCAAAAGCCTTGGCGACGTCAAAATGTTAAAAAAATATCATCAAGCGCGTAGGCCCGTTGCACAGTCAAGGGTTATCGGCGTTGGTGCGTTGAACCGTGCATCTAGGGCCGATGGAGCGGTGGCCTCGCAGGCTCGAGCTTTAGGACTAGACGCAATCCATCGGATTGCGCCACTGCGCCACGCTTTGATGCATCTCGGGCTGGGAACGCGTTAACTAGCCAAAATCTGATCAGTGCTAGTACTAACCGAACAACACTGGCATCCACATCATAAAGTTTGTCTAAGCCAAACAAACCCAAACGAAAACTGCTATAAGCCGGGCCTTCATCACATTGCAGTGGCACACCCGCGGCGATTTGGAGCCCTAATGCCGCAAAGGGCTTGCCAGTCTGCATCTCAGGGCTGGAAGCAAAGCTTACCACCACACCGGGCGCGCCAAAACCAACAGCGGCCACAGAGGCAAAGCCACGCTCAGCCAAGGCCGCACGAACCCGATTGCCCTGCTCCCACTGCGCAACTGAAAGTTTTTCAAACCCGTAGGCTTGTGTTTCCATCATAGTATCGCGGAAAGCCGTGAGCGCATCAGTTGGCATCGTGGCATGATAGGCGTGACCACCATTTTCATATACTTCCATAATCGATAGCCATTTCCCCAAATCAACAGCAAAACTATTAGATTGACTTGCTTTGACAGCCGCAATTCCAGCTTGCGACATCATCACCATGCCCGCGGAAGGCGAAGCTGACCAACCTTTTTGTGGCGCCGAGATCAGAAAATCGACACCCGTCGCACGCATGTCAACCCACGCGCAGCCAGAAGCAATGCAATCCAATACAAACAACCCGCCATAAGCATGAACAGCATCAGCTACCGCTACAAGATAATCATCTGGCAATATCATTCCTGATGATGTCTCCACATGCGGAGCGAAGACCACATCCGGTTGATCTGCTGATATTTTAGCCACGACATCTTCAATGGGCGCAGGGATCGAGCGGCTTCAGCATCATTGCCCGTTCGTCGAGCTTTCATAACAGTTTCGCTTGCAGGGATAGATCCAGCTTCGAAAATTTGGGACCAACGATAAGAAAACCACCCGTTGCGCAGAACCATCACCCGTTTGTCAACAGCAATCTGCCGCGCCACAGCTTCCATCCCGTAAGTACCACCACCGGGAATCAGGGCAACGGCATCTGCCGCATACACTTCTTTGAGGATTGACGAGATATCGCACATCACACTTTGAAATTTTGTGCTCATATGATTGAGCGAACGGTCTGTGAAGACCACAGAGTATTCTAATAGGCCGTCAGGATCGACTGTGTCTAACAACGCGGGCATTTAAGGAACTCCTATATGTTTGACACCAACATAAATTTCTTCGACCCAGTATGCACGGTCTATTTTCGCATGCCGTTTTAAGTCGACCCGGTTCACAAAGGTCCAGTCAGGCGCTCCTCACTCAGCAGCACATTGGCCTCAACATCGCCCACTCCTGGTAGAGCCATAATTCGACGTCGTAAGACCCGTTCAAAATCCGAAATGTCACGCGCCACCACCCGTAGCCGGTAGTCGTAAAGTCCTAGTACATGCTGAACAGTTTGTACTTCAGGAATAGCAGTAACTGCACGTTCGAAGTCTTCCAAACTCACCAGACCTTTGGTGGCTAACTTTACACCAAGAAAGACCGTGACCCCAAACCCAAGTGCTTCCGCATTCAAATCAATCCGCCGCCCTGCCAATACGCCTGCCTCTTGCAGCCGCTTAATACGCCGCCACGTCGCAGGCTGGCTCAGCCCCAAGTCCCGTCCTAAAGAGCCCGCAGATTGGGTGGCATCTTCCGACAAAGCTCGCATCAATGCAAAATCAAGTTTATCCCATGGTATCATAATGGCAAAGCCTCTGCGGTTTTAAGGGTAGCCACATGCATAAGTGCCTCCAGTTCCGAGATATGGGGTAAGTTCAAAATCTCATTGCGATAGAGCTTTTGATAGTCAGCCATATCTTTAGCAATTACCGATAACCGTACATCTACCCGTCCTAAAAAAGTTTGAATTGCAATCACCTGCCTGATACCGCGTGCTGCAGTCAAAAATTCATCAAAAGCTTTTGCATTGGTTTTATCCAGCGTGAACCGTAGGCTCACCTCAACCGCATAACCCAAGACGGCCCAGTCAATCACCGCATGCTGTCCACGCAAAACCTCATGCGTTTTCAACCGCTCCAAGCGGCGCGCCACGGTTGCAGGTTGAGATTCGCAACGCTCCGCCACCTCCACAATTGGAACCATAGGATCAGATTGGAGAATACGTAGAATGCGCCGATCAAGATCATCAAGCATGAATATTTCATAATATAAAATATATACGAATACGACCCCTTAAAATTTTCCTTAATATAAATAAATAAACTCTAATCTTATTACTTGAGGCCTGATAAACACAGCCCAGAAAAACAAACCATGAAAGGATGCCAAAATGCGCGTTTATTATGATCGCGATTGCGATGTAAATCTTATCAAAGAAAAAAAAGTGGCTATCTTAGGCTACGGTAGCCAAGGCCATGCCCATGCGTTGAACCTCCGTGACAGCGGCGCCAAAAATTTAGTTGTAGCTCTGCGTGAAGGCTCTGCCTCAATCGCAAAAGCTGAAGGTGAGGGCCTGAAGACTGATGGGTATCGCAGAAGCGGCTGCATGGGCTGACGTGATTATGTTCACAATGCCAGACGAATTGCAGGCTGAAACCTACAAAAAATTCGTGCATGGCAACATCCGTGAGGGTGCTGCAATCGCATTTGCACACGGCTTGAATGTTCACTTTGGCTTAATCGAGCCAAAAGCGGGTATCGACGTGATCATGATGGCGCCAAAAGGCCCGGGTCACACTGTGCGCGGCGAATACACCAAAGGCGGCGGCGTGCCTTGCCTTGTTGCTGTAGACAACGACGCATCCGGCAAAGCGCTGGAAATCGGCCTGTCCTATTGCTCCGCCATCGGTGGCGGTCGTTCTGGCATCATTGAAACCAACTTCCGCGAAGAATGCGAAACTGACCTCTTTCGGTGAGCAAGCAGTTCTCTGTGGTGGCTTGGTTGAACTTATCCGCATGGGCTTTGAAACGTTGGTTGAAGCTGGCTACGCGCCAGAAATGGCTTACTTCGAATGCCTTCACGAGGTAAAATTGATCGTAGACCTTATATATGAAGGCGGTATTGCCAACATGAATTACTCGATCTCGAACACTGCAGAATATGGCGAATACGTCTCAGGCCCAAGGATCTTACCTTATGATGAGACCAAGGCTAAAATGAAAGCAGTTCTTACCGATATTCAAAATGGTAAATTTGTGCGTGACTTCATGCTAGAAAATGCGGTGGGTCAACCTTCCTTCAAAGCAACACGTCGAATCAATGATGAGCATCAAATCGAAGCAACTGGCGAAAAGCTCCGCGGCATGATGCCTTGGATTTCAGCTGGTAAAATGGTTGACAAAACCAAAAACTAAGCTCGCGATGGGCTTTGGCTTATTCTCGGCAGAGGGCTACAGCTACAATGGCTGAGCCCTTTTTTATTTGCCCACCTGAAAGAGACTACGCGTGACTTCACCTGGATTGATCAACTGGCTCCGAATCGCTCTGATAGCACTGATTTGGGGCGGAGCCTTTATGGTTGTGCGGGTTGCACTGCGTGATTTTGCACCGCTCTCTTTGGCTGCAGGGCGGATCTCCATCGGGGCGTTATCATTGTATATACTGATGCGCTGGCGCGGGGGGGCATTGCCCGCGTTTAGTGATGCACGTCTTTGGCGCTTCGTCGTTCTAGTTGGCCTTCTATCCAGCGCAATCCCCTTCGCCCTACTTAGCTGGGGTCAACAGCATGTGCCTTCAGCCTTCGCAGGCATGACCATGGCGGCTCTGCCAATTTTTGTTCTGCCGCTGGCCCATTTTTTAGTGCCTGGAGAACGGGTCTATTTGCGCAAGATCATCGGATTTGGCGTTGGGTTTCTTGGTGCTATTTTGCTGATTGGCACCAACGACTTGGGTCTTTCGGAAGGTCCACTTGAGGCCACGGCCCGCTTTGCCTGCGTCGCGGCGGCCTTTTGCTATGCCTGCGGCTCTATCGCCACGCGCCAATGCCCACCGGTGAATGAGCTGGCCCTGTCCACCGCGTCTTTGATCGTGGCGGCTTCGATTTTGGTACCAATTGCCTTGGTGGTCGACGGCTGGCCTGCCATGCCAAGCGCCACCGGCTTAGTGGCCATTCTCTACCTCGGGCTGATCCCTACTGCGCTTGCCTTTATCATCAAAGTTGCGGTGATCCGCAGCGCCGGACCATCTTTTATGACTCTCACAAACTATCAAGTACCTGTTTGGTCTGTCCTCTTTGGCAGCTTATTTTTAGGGGAAACTCTGCCTGCCACCTTGTTTGTGGCACTGGCCTTGATCCTGCTCGGCGTGGCGATCATCCAAGCGGGGGTTCTCCGCTCAATTTTCAGCCGCGGACTGCCGCCCAAAGCTTAAGGGCTTGAACCGTCGGCAACACGTCGTGAACTCGGATTATTTGAGCTCCCTGCGCCACCGATGCCAAAGCCACCGCCACTGATCCTGGCACTCGCTCTTCTGCACTCTCAACACCAGAAATTGTACCAATGAAACGCTTGCGAGAGCAACCAAGCAATATCGGACAGCCAAGCCCATGAAACAAAGCCAATCCACGCAACAACACTAAATTATGCTCTAAGGTTTTACCAAAGCCGATGCCTGGATCCAAGATGATCTTGTTCCGCGTCATCCCATGGGTCAAAGCAAATTCAATCCGCGCCTCTAGGTAATCATACACATCCAGCAGTACATCATCATAATTGGCATTCTGCTGCATGGTCTTAGGATCACTGGGCGCATGCATCAAACAGATAGGCGCGCCACGAACGCGCGAGCAGCCAGCCATATCTGCATCAAAGCTTAAAGCAGAGACGTCATTAATCCAATCAGCTCCCACCGCTAGGGTAGCCTCAGCCACCGCAGCCTTTCTTGTATCGATTGATAAAGGCAACATGAGATCTTGCCGCATCCCCAACACCGCAGGGACAGTGCGGGCAATCTCATTGGCCACATCTACATAATCCGCACCCGGCCGCGTGCTTTCGCCGCCAATATCAATGATATCGGCACCATCTCGCCACATAGTTTGCGAATGGGCGATTGCAGTGGCAAGGCTATCAAATTTGCCACCATCAGAGAAGCTGTCAGGCGTTGCGTTAAGAATGCCCATGACCTGCGGGCGGTGCATCCCATCCGTGCCCAGATCCGGGCGAGGCGATGTGAGGCGCAGCAGAGCTTGTTTAGATATATCAGTAGCTGCACAAACGTAGGGCCGAGTTCCGCGCTGCAAAACCTCCACCTGCGTAAATCGGCACCAGCCGCCAGCCAGCAAGAACTGGCCCCGCTCCTCAATCAAAGGACGATAGTAGGCTGTCATAGCAGCGCCTGATCGACCTGCGCTTCTCGGGCAGTGCCCAACTCACCCGTGGGCACTGCACCAACAAATACCACCTGTGCCGCCTGCATTTCTTTAGCGAACCATTCCACAAGGGCAGGCATGTCTACCATATGGGTGGGTGGGCCATCGACAGCATCCAACACTATCTTTGACGGAGCCCAGACGCTGATCTGGTCATGACGCATACCCCAATCCAGCTCTGTCTTGGTACAAACGACCACACATCTGTCATCATGGCTTGCCAAAACCCAAGCATTTTGTTCAATCGCCAGCAAATCAATCCGACGTTGTACCATCTTGTGCTGAGACACTAGCGGTGGAGGTGCCTCAGGCGTGCCGACACAAATGATCACTGGGCGGTCGTTACTCTCCGCAGCATCAATCCAATCTGCGAGGTTAACGCCAGAAACCACCGAATTGGCCAGAAACAACACGATGGGGTGCGGTGTATCTTCCAATCTGCGCAGCCCACATCCAAAGTACGTGTCCGCGCTCTAACAATCTCCACGCCCAAATTGCCCGGGCCACGGTCAATTTTTTCAATTCGCACAAAAACTCGTTGCGCCTGTGGAGCTAAAAGAATGCGATCTGCCACCCGTTCCGCCAAGGTTTCCAACAAATTAAGCCGTTCCTCGGACAGAGATGCCTCAATGGCTTCGGTGACGCGATCGTAGGACAAAATCCGATCAACATCGTCTTCAATTTCATCAGTTAAAGGTTGGACCTCAACCACAACATCGAAGCGAATACGCTGGGTCGTGCCGCGCTCAGCCTGAAACGCGCCGATTTCAACAGTTATAATGTGATCGCGTACAGATATCCTATCACAGGGATCTAGAGCTGTAGCCTCTGAGCGCACCAAAGGATGCGTAAAGGCATGGATGAGATCGTTTATCATATCGCTTATCCCCCGCTTTGCTCTTACCAGAATAGCACTGAAGCGAAAGTTATTTTTTAGTCAATTTTTTAACAGGTTTATAGAATTTGTGGACCCCTATTGTGACAGTATTCTCAAATCGGCGAGCCCAGGAGGGCCGGACCGATGTGGCATGATAGTAGGTAGCACCCGCAGTCAATGGCTGTGTGACACCGTCAATCATAACTCCTGCTATGCGAACCATCTGGTCATAGGAAACCTTGTTAGAAACACGCTCGAGCTTACCATCACAGGTATAGCTAAACTGGCAGGCATGCTTTCGCCCCGTTCCTTGATTGACAACACTACAGATACTGTTGGGAAATTCTTCGCTTTTCACCCGATTGAGTATCACTTCTGCAACTGCATATTGACCTTCAACAGGCTCGCCACGCGCCTCAAAATACAAAGCTTCTGCCAGGCATTTCCACTGCAAATTTGGCCGGTCCAATGCTAAAATTGATGTTAATAAATTAATTCGCTCTTTGGGACGAATAGAAGTCAATAAAGTATTGAGATGCAACGGGACAGGAGTAAAGTTCACCGGTTCAGCCACCAGCGCCTCCACATAGTTTTTTGGAAGAAAGGACGCACTGTATTCAGAGGCTGCAGCAGACTGCAGCGCTAAAAATTGAATTAAAACCCCGTAAAATAAAGTTGCGAAAACGGCGTGTAACGAATCAATCCTCATAACTAAAACTCCCAACAGCCAGTGTGGTATAGGGAAATATACAGTTAACGTCTAGTGATTGAGCCATCGACAAGGGATTTTGGCTAATATGTGACCTTTACGTCAATGTTTCAGTGGGTCAGAAATTGCGCACTGTGCTGCCGCTAGTCGTGCCACAGGCACACGAAACGGCGAACAAGACACGTAGGTAAAACCACATTTTCGGATAAAAGCGATAGCTTCAGGATCTCCACCATGCTCCCCACAGATAGACAGAACCACCGCTGGCCGCACAGCTCGGCCGCGCTCAGCCCCTAAGGTAAGCAATTCGCCAACCCCATCGGTGTCAAGCCTGTGAAAAGGGTCTTCCTCATAAACGCCTTGTTGGACATACGAAGACATGAAACGACCTGCGTCGTCACGCGACAGACCATATGTCATCTGAGTCAGATCATTTGTACCAAAGCTCAAAAACTGGGAATAGGCAGCGATTTCACCAGCGCGCAGCGCGGCTCGTGGTGTTTCCACCATCACACCCAAAGAATATGTGAAGCTCTGACCACGTTCCACGCGCACCGCAGCTGCGGCAGCATCGATGCGGGCCTTCACCAACTCGACTTCCCGGCAAGCCGAAACCAGTGGGATCATAATTTCAGGAGCAGCATCCACACCACTGTCAATTGCCGCCTCAAATATGGCGCGCGCCTGCATATCGTAAATTTCCGGCACGGTAATCCCAAGCCTGACACCGCGCAAGCCCAACATAGGATTATACTCTGAGAGTTGTGCTACCCGTTCAGTCACTCTCGACAGCGGTAGGTTCAAGGCTTCAGCTAAATCACGCAGCCCACTTCGGTCCGCAGGCAAAAACTCATGCAAGGGGGGGTCCAAAAGTCGGATGCAGACAGGGCGGCCTTCCATTATTTGGAATAGTTCAGGGAGGCATGCATAATGATTTGCAAAAGTCGCTCCAAAGAGGCGGCGCGGTCCTCTTCGTTTTCCGCAAAAATCATCTCACGCATCACTGTCAATCGATCCGCCTCAAAGAACATATGTTCACTACGGCACAAGCCAATACCATCCGCCAGAAAGTTTTTAGCCGTTTGTGCGTCGCGTGGCGTATCAGCATTGGCGCGAATCCCAATGTCTCGAAGATCATCGGCCCAGCTAAGAAGTGTCGTCACAGTGCTATCAAGACCAGCTTCCACCGTCTCAATCCGTCCCACTAGGACCTCGCCGAGGGTACCGTCAACGGTAATTACATCGCCCTCGCGCAAAATCTGTTGGCTTCTACCAATAACAACGTTCTTTTGCGCATCAATACTCATATCAAACGCACCAACAACACAAGGCAAACCAAGACCACGGCCAATCACCGCCGCATGGCTAGTCACACCCCCACGCTCAGTCACAACAGCAACAGCGGAATGCATACCACGAATATCTTCTGGGCCCGTTTCACGCCGCACCAAAACAGCAGCCTCACCACGAGCAGCACAAGCCTGCGCATCGGATGCGGTGAAAACAATTTTACCCGTAGCAGCACCAGGACTGGCCGCGATACCCTTTGCTAACACAGTGCGGGCCGCAGTCGGAGCCACTTGACGGTGCAACAGTTCAGACAAAGCTTTAGGGTCCACCCGCATCAGCGCTTCTTCGCGCGGAATAACTCCATCATTAGCCATATCAACAGCAATATGCACGGCGGCACTGGACGAGCGTGCAATCCGCACTGCATCCAAAATTATTAAGTCTCCACTTTCAAGAGTGAACTCGATTTGCATCTCTTCGCGCAAACGTTGCCTTGCCACAACTGAATAAGCTAAAAGTTGGGCAAACACTTCCGGGCAGTTCTCCTCCAAGGACGGGCCGCGCAGGTCTTCGGTCAAATAAAGCGAGCCAGCCTGCCGGTCCAGGGCTTCACGGCCCTGAGACTGACGTAAATAGCGCCCGTGAATTCCTGGTAGGCCAGTCTCAGACGAGGCAAATTGGATAACGCCAGAACCACACTCCCCACGCCCAACCCCAATCGCCATAGCCTGCACCACAAGTCCAAGCCCAGCATCTGCCGGTGCACCTTTGGCTTGGCGTAATAATCGCGCGCTGGTACCTTCCCAAGCGCGGGCCATAGACCTCAATACATGGCCTAGTTGTACATATATATCCTGAGGAAAAGGCTCATCAGCCTCTTCCGCATAGGTTGCCAACGCGATCGTTACGTCAAGCGCTGTAGGCTTTTCAAGATCATCAAAGGCATCAGGGTCAAGTCGTGCTACGTGCGTAGCATAGGCATTTATAAACCTCAGATAAAGCATAGCTGCTGATGTCTCGCCTAAGGTCTTAGACAAGGCTAGGAATTTTACGTCGTTCATACCAATGTTCAAAATGGCACCCGGACCACCCCAATCAGGGCTGCCTGACGAGGGCCGAACGGACAATAAAGGATCGTCATCAAAATGTGGTAGCACGAGTTTGAGGTCAATGGCATTGCCAGTTGCAATTTGATGCACCGCAGCAAACGAAAGGGCCACAGTGGTGGGCACCGGCATGTCCAGCCGGATCAAACGCTGCGCACATTTAGCTCTACCACCATAGGCGGCAGCTGTCATTGGGCTCGTGTTGGTGACTAACACAACGGGGGCGTATATCGGATCATTCTGCACTGCGGCATCCCTCTGTTGTGCGGAAGCATAGGCCCTTATTCTTATAGTGCAAGAGGGCTGTTGTCAGCCTTCGAGTTTGGACAAGTCCGCCACGGAAAGACAGATTATGCGAATACGGCTTAGTAAGTTCAGGCGGTTACGGCGTATCATAGCACTATCAGCATTGATCTTCACCCCATCAAAGAACGCATCAATCGGACTGCGCAACGTAGCCATAGCAACCATAGCGGTCGAAAAATCCTGTGTGTCCATCGCCAGCTTGATTTGCGCATCAACATCATCTAACGCCGCAAACAGCACAAGTTCTACATCACCTTCAGCTAACTTTATATCAGCACCATAGCTATATTCCACTCCATCTTTGTCTTCGGCTTGGCTGAGGATATTATTAGCGCGTTTGAACCCTTGGATCAAATTTTCACCATCATCTGTTGCTAACACCGCCTGTAAAGCCTGTGCTCGCTTGGCCAGAAGGGCCAGGTCATCATTACCCGGCATCGCGATACAGGCATCGATCACGTCATAGCGAAGGCCTTGGTCGCGCAAAAAGCCTTTGAGACGATCTTGAAAAAATCCGAGTAAATCAGTAGCACCAGCACCAACATCTGCAGGCGTCAGTATTCCGGCCAAAGGCAATGCCAGCTGATTTTCCATGATCAACCGGATAACACCCAAAGCCGCACGACGCAGTGCAAAGGGATCTTTCGATCCTGTTGGTTTTTCATTAATAGCCCAAAAGCCAATAAGCATGTCGAGCTTGTCGGCAAGCGCTACGGCAACGGAAACCGGTGCAGTAGGTACGTTATCAGAAGGTCCTAAGGGCGCATAATGCTCCTCACAAGCCATTGCAATATCCAGCCCCATGCCGGCCTCCAATGCGTAATACCGTCCCATCAAACCTTGTAGTTCTGGGAATTCGTATACCATCTCAGAGCTTAAATCTGCCTTCGCTATCAAAGCAGCCTTCTCAGCCATATCAGCATCGGCCCCAACCACAGGTGCCAATTTGTATGCCAAAGCAGCTATACGTTTGATGCGCTCAGATTGGCTACCAAGTTTATTGTGGAAAGTAACATTATTTAAGGTTATTTGCCATTTGAGCATACCAGCTTTCGCTTCGCGTAGATCATTTTCCCAAAAGAATTTGGCATCAGCTAAGCGTGCCGCAAGCACTTTTTGGTTACCTTTCAAGATAGTTGCACCCTGATCAACAGTCTCTACATTCGCCACCGTCACAAACCGTTCAATGCGTCCAGTTTTAGCGTTCGACACCGAGAAAAACTTTTGGTGTTCCCTCATTGAGGTTTTTAGTACCTCCGGCGGCAAACCTAGGAAATCATTATCAATTTGGCCAAGCAAAACAACAGGCCATTCCACAAGCCCCGACACCTCCACCAAAAGACTGGAATCTTCGACAAGATCATATCCCAAAGCAAAGGCTTGGTTGGTCGCGTCCTGCCAGATTGCAGCACTGCGCTCTTCGGCACGCAATATCACCTTAGCACGCTTCAGTTTTGTTTCATAATCGTCAAATCCATTGACCACAAAGCTATCTGGAGCCATAAAGCGATGGCCTCTTGTGACGTTGCTGGCTGAAATCCCATCAACTTTGACTGGCACAATTTGGGCTTCAGTCTCATTGGACAAAAGGCACAAAATAGACTGTAAAGGCCTCACCCAACGCAGGCTACCACTGCCCCAGCGCATGGATTTTGGCCAAGGGAAGTTCCTAATTGTAAACTCTAACGTATCAGCCACTATTTCCGTGGCTGTACGGCCAGGCTTAGTTATTTTGGCAAAATAAACTTGGCCCTTTTTATCGTCACGAATCTCAAGATCCGCCATAGTCACACTCGCACCGCGCAAAAATCCTTGGATCGCTTGTTCCGGTGCGCCAACCTTCGGGCCTTTACGCTCCTCTTGAACCGTAGGGCTGGCATCAAGCAGCCCTTCAACAGCCAATGTTAATCGGCGTGGAGTATGGAAAGCAGCTGCACTGGCATAGGTTAAACCTGCATCAACCATCCCATCAGTCATCAGCTTCTTGAGGTTTTCAGCTGCCTGCGCCTGTAAGTCAGCAGGAACTTCTTCCGAAAATAATTCAATGAGAAGATCAGCCATTATTGATCCCTTTCCGGGCAATTTTCAGAGGCCTGCGAGCCATCGTAAAGCTTATCACCACAGTCATTAATTTGATGCCACACAAAACCGCGACCATCATCATAAATCGCAACAATACGGTCGATACCAAACTCAAAATTAGCCTCACCCATATAGGCCGTTGCCAAACCAGTCTTCAAATCTTCACCGATTTGATTTGCGTCGAAACAGCTAAACCAATCTGGGGCGTTGCGGGGCTCAAATTTGGTAATGGTAGTGAAAGTCTCAGTCAAAAGCGCTGTACTCAGTGGGGTCTTAAAGCACGCTCGATAGCGGATTGGGCTGCTGTCAGCGTCGATACCCTCAAAGGTTGACACAGGAATGCGCTCGGGTACGCCACTCATAACCGAGGTTAAGGCCACTTCACCCTGCGATAGTGTTTCATAATAGCCGTAGACCTGCGCGTAATATACACCGAACCCAAAGGCTGCTGTAATTCCCAAAATACCACCACTTACCAATTTTCCACTTACGGCCATTAGACCGCCCCTGCCGCTGCAGTTTGCACAAAGGCATCCGCACATTTCGTCGCTAAAGTCCTAACACGGCCAATATAAGCCTGCCGTTCAGTCACCGATATAATGCCACGCGCATCCAAAAGATTAAACATATGGCTAGCCTTGATGCATTGGTCATAAGCAGGGTGCACCATAATAATGCGTTTCCCAGTTTTCGGATCCATATGATCCTGTGCTAGGATGTTTTTACATTCCGCTTCCGCTTCTTCGAATTGACGTAGCAGCACCTCGGTATTGGCGACATCGAAATTCCATCGGGCATATTCTTCCTCAGTCTGCTTGAAAATATCACCATAAGTTAATGGAATTGTTGCTGATGGATCATTAAACGGCATAGCCATCACGTGATCCACACCTAGGACATACATTGCCAAACGCTCCAGACCATAGGTCAGCTCCCCAGAAATCGGGTGGCAATCATGCCCCCCCACCTGCTGAAAATAGGTGAACTGCGATACTTCCATGCCATCACACCAAACTTCCCAGCCAAGCCCCCAAGCTCCGAGCGTTGGGCTTTCCCAATCATCCTCCACAAAGCGTATGTCATGCAGAGCCATAACATGGAAGGCTTTGACCCAAGTAAAGATCTTGTAGATATAGATCATAGGTTTGATCAAAACCTGATATTGGTAATAATGCTGCAATCGGTTGGGGTTCTCACCATAGCGTCCATCAGTCGGCCGTCGAGATGGTTGGACATAAGCCGCAGCCCAAGGCTTTGGGCCCAAAGCCCGCAGCGTTGTGGCTGGATGAAAAGTTCCTGCACCAACCTCCATATCGTAGGGTTGCAGTATCGCACATCCCTGCTCAGCCCAGTAGGTTTGAAGGCGCAAAATAATCTCTTGGAATGATTTTGGAGTGTTCATGTGATCCTCAGCCATTAGCTTTGCGCTTGAATAGGCCCTGCGCTGGCCAGCGTCAATCAAGCCGCCGGTGCTAAATTGGCGCAACCGCAGAAAGTTTTTCTAAGTACTGGCTTGATTTGCCAGCCAATCACACAAATAAGAGTATAAAGGTTTTAAGGGCAACAAATGAAAAACTATATAATCTACTCTGCTTTTGCTATTTGCCTCTTGTGGGGCCAAGCCAGTTTTGCACAAATTGCATCACCCAGCAGTGTTTGGATTCAAGTCGAGGCTCAGCCTGATCGGGCAAGCGCCTTGGAAAATTTTGAGCAATACAAAGCAAATTTTGATAATGTGGTTGGCTTTGACATTGGCGCAGGATGGTTTGGAATAGCGCTTGGTCCTTATCAAGAGAAAGCGGCAGATAGAGTTTTGCAGGAGTTTCTTAGTGCCAATTTGGTTCCACGTAGTAGCTTCATCACGACCGGTACTTCGTATCAACGCCAAATCTTCCCCCTCAATGAAGCCCGTATCGAACCAACTCAAAACAAGGTCCATAAAGCTCCATTCATTGATACAGCACCCAATCAAGATACTGCCACAGCAGCTCTAGCGTTAGTTCCGGACATTGCACCTGATGAAGACACGGCCTCCCCCTCAAATCTGCCTTCCACTGGGCAACTAATCGACGCCTCTTTCTCCGAGCAGGCAATGACACTGGCAGAAAAAAAATACTTGCAGCGCGCGCTTGCTTGGGCGGGCTTTTACGAAAACGCTATTGATGGCCTCTATGGTCGTGGAACTCGAGGAGCAATGGCGCGCTGGCAGATCTCAAACGGTTACGAGGACACAGGCGTCCTAACCGCAACACAACGGGCGGAACTGATCGTAAATTACCAAATACTTTTAACCGGTTTGGGCTTCACAGAAACTACTGCAGCTGAGGCAGGCATTGCCATCCTAGCGCCCAGCAGCATTCTAGAGGCAGCCCAATATGACGCGCCATTTGTACGGTACCGAGGTAGAGAAGGCAGTATTGTGCAGGTTATCCTGATTAGCCAAACTGGAGACAGCGCAAGGCTGAAGGCCCTCTATGAGGTACTCCAAACCCTGAGCATCATCCCCAAAGATGGCCGTCGCAAACTGACAAAGTCGAGTTTCACTATAGAGGCCATCGACACTGCAGTGCATACAACAGGTTTTGCCCAGCTGCGCGATGGTAAGATCAAGGGCGCATTTCTGGTATGGCCCATTGGCGATGATGCCCGTCGGCAGCGCGTGGAAAATGAAGTATTCAACAGCTTCACGCGCTTACCCGGCGCGCTCCCAGACGCGTCTATTTTTGATGCCGAGCTTACGCCATCAGATTTACTAAGTGGCCTAAAGATTCGCCCACCATCATTTACCATGTCAGGAGTATTTCTGAATCAAGAGGGTTATATTTTGACAGCTAAAAAAGATTTTTCAAGCTGTGGAACCATTGAGCTGGAAAATGGTACAACACTGCGTATCGCAGCCCAAAATGCAAAGCTGACTATTTTGGAACCCAAGCTAGACACGGCCCCTGCAGCTCTGCCCAAATTTCAGACCGCACCCCTGCGCGCACCCCGACACATCTCAGTTGGCGGTTACGCCTATGGCGGAAAATTGGGTGCACCCACACTGACACTGGGCCTATTACAAGATGTCAAAAATCTTGTGGGTGAGCGGAACATTGCAAGACTTGAGATCGATATCCTGCCCGGTGACATCGGTGGCCCTCTATACAATCAAAGCGGTGCTGTAATTGGTATCTTGCTTCCAAACCCGAAGAATGGCGAGCGGAAATTGCCCAGTAATGTACATTTTGCAGCCACCTGGGGCTGGATCGAACCATTGTTACAAAAGGCAAATATAACCGTAATAAAAGCTGACACACTCACTACAGTGGATGCAATTGACCTGTCAAATATTACCCAAAACACTGTAGCTCTAGTGAAATGTTGGGATTAGAATTCAAGCTAAAACTCCAAGCGACAAGGCATAGATATATAATGCTATAAGTTTCTGTGAACTAAATATTCGCTAGTGGCATGCCCTCGCGCGTAGCGGAGGGGGCATGCCACTGTTTTACTTGGCAGTGATACGCCCATCTAAGTAAGGCACATAAGACCCTTGCGCCGCCATGTATTCGGCCAAGACCACCTCAAGTCCTGGGCCATAATCATAGGCATTTAAGCCCGAGCGGAACATCTTGTAGCCATCACCGCCATTCCGGACATAATTGTTAGTTACGACCATATATAAGGCTGCTGGATCGATTGGAACAAAGCCTGCGCTTTCGGCCACCAGCACCTCAACAACACGGCCTTCATTTGGGGCTACACTCAAATCCCAAGTGAATTTCAAACCGGCAACCTGTGGAAACCGACCTTTGACTTCCTCAACTTGGCTCACACCGTTTTCGAGCGCATCAATCACCCCTTGGCCGGAAATTTGAAAGGTCGCCAAAGTGTTTTGAAATGGCAAAACAGTCAAAACTTCGCCCATCGTCACATCGCCCGCATCAATACTGGCACGTAGCCCGCCTGAGTTTGCAATGGCGATTTGCGCACCTTGCTCGGCCACATGCGCCAGCATAGCATCGGCCACTAAATTGCCCATCTCACATTCGGCAACGCGGCAAACTTTACGATCGCCTTGAATAACTGCCGAAGATTTGGCCACGACTTGATTGCGGATTCCTTCCAAAGGCACGGCTGCATCCGCGATCCGGTTCTTAGTGACGCTGTCTTCAGACACAGTTCCATCTAGGATCAAAGGCTCACCGACTGCCTGCAGAATTTTACCAGCAGCATCAAAGGTGACATTTAACTCACCCAGAAATTTGCCATAAGCATAGGCTTGCACAATCGCAGTATCGCCAACCATAGTTGGATAGGCGCCCTCTGCCCGCTCGTTTGTATTAGAGAGCAATGTGTTGGAATGCCCACCTACTATAACGTCAACACCCGTAGTGTTGGCAGCAACCGCTTGGTCAACCAAATAACCAGAATGTGACAGAACAATGATTTTATTTACGCCGATGGCTGTGAGCTTATCAACCTCAGCTTGAACTGCGGATGAAGGATCTAAAAATACCACATTCGGCCCCGGACTTGCCAGCTCATCTGTGTCTTGCGGCGTTAGGCCAATCAGGCCAATCTTTTCACCAGCCTGCTCGATGATGACAGATTTCTGGATAACATCGCGCAGCAATACCTCACCGCTGATATCAGCATTTGACATCAAAATTGGAAATTCGAGAGCATCAGCAAAGCCGCGTAGCACCTCTGGACCATCGTCAAACTCATGGTTACCCACGGTCATCGCAGTATATCCCATTTTGTTCATCATCTCTGCTGCTAATTTACCCTTGTAATAGGTGTAAAACAAAGTGCCCTGAAATTGATCCCCCCCATCAACTAAGATCGAGTTGTCAGATCTAGTACGAGCCTCATTAATCGCTGTGACCAAACGTGCAGAACCACCAAAGCATTTGCCCTCCGCATTGTCTTCCGCGCCACAGCCACTGTCATATTTTGATACGGGCTCAAAGCGCGCATGGAAGTCATTGGTATGCAAGATAGTGAGAGAATAATCAGCGGCGGCAGCGCCCGCACTGATTGCTAGTAAAGTAGCACTGGTAAAGAGGCTTCTGAACATTGTTTTTCCCCAAAATGATTAATTTTTTCCCAAAATGATTAGATATACCTACGATCCACATCTGCCCAGCGGAGTCAACTCCGACATTATAGAAGCTCAAATCGGTCAAACGACAGTTGACGATTTTATCTCAACGCGGCACAGGTGGGATATGATGATTTATAAAATATTCCGCTCCAATGAATGGCATGTTCTAAAGGCAAAAGGTGACACGGCCGGCGCGCCGATTGATTTAGTCGACGGCTATATTCATTTCTCTACCGCCATACAGGCCCAAGAAACTGCCGATAAACATTTTACAGCTGTGGAAGGCCTCTACGTTGCAGCGGTGGACTGCACAGCTCTGCAAGGTAATCTCAAATGGGAAGTATCGCGTGGAGGGGCGGAGTTCCCTCATCTCTATAGGCGCTTGCAGCTCAACGAAGTGGTTTGGTGCCTGCCTTTGCCACTTATCGACGGTCGCCATAAATTCCCAGATCATATGATATGATATGATTAATCTAGAAGATATTGGCCTCAAATTCCTGCATTACTTTGATCCAGAAAACGCCCATGGCCTATCAATCCAAGCTCTAAAGTTGGGGCTGGCACCCCTACATGGCGGCCCGGTCACAAGTCCACGCCTTACCACATCGATAGGCGGTATAGCCTTAGCCAACCCGGTTGGGCTCGCCGCTGGATACGACAAAAACGCTCAGGCCTTATCGCCATTGTCCAAGGCTGGTTTCAGTTTTCTGGAAGTGGGCGCTGCCACGCCACTACCCCAAGCTGGCAACCCCAAGCCACGATTATTTCGGCTTTTGCAAGATCACGCCGTGATCAATCGCTTTGGATTTAACAACCAAGGCATTGAAGCCATTGCCCGCCGCCTCGCCCAAACGTCCACCTCCATCCCACGCGGATTGAATTTAGGCGCCAATAAAGACAGCGCAGATCGTGCTAATGATTTTGGTGATGTCCTAAACGTAGCTGCTCCACATATCGATTTTGCAACGGTTAACATTTCATCACCAAACACGGAAAAACTGCGGGATCTACAGGGTAAGGCAGCTCTGGAGGATCTGCTGGGTCGCATAAAAGCAACCAACGCAAAACTAGTACGGCCAATTCCTATTTTTCTAAAAATCGCTCCGGACCTTACCGATGCAGAGATACAAGACATTGCAGATTTAGCATTGGCCTGCAGGACTGTCTGCGATCATCTGCACCAACACGACATTGGACCGCGACGGGCTACGCTCTTCTGACCGTGATCAAAAGGGAGGACTGTCAGGACGTCCCTTATTTGAGAAATCAACACGGGTTTTAGCCAAAATGCGCGTGGCAACCGCTAACAGGATTGATCTGGTGGGTGTCGGCGGTATCGGCTCAGCTGAGGACGCCTATGCAAAAATTCACGCTGGGGCCTGCGCAGTACAGCTTTATTCCGCCATGGTTTATCAAGGCCTTTCGCTGGTGCCAAGAATCGCCTTGGGAATGGATCGCCTTTTAGCTAATGATGGGTTCGATCAGTTGGGGCAAGCTATCGGCGTGACCACAGAAAGTTGGTTATAGCCAGATTTAATAAACTGCTACAGCCCGTTCTAATGCGGGATACCTCAGGGCTAAAGTCACACCGCGTAAGATGAAAAATCCATTCATGGCAAGCCAAAGCCCATGATTGCCAAGACTCGGCAACAGTAGAGCTACCAGCGCGCAATAGCCCAAAAATGACAATATCATCATATTGCGCATATCGCGGCTACGAGTAGCCCCAATAAACACACCGTCCAACATCCAGGCGAGCGCGCCCATCAGAGGTGCTAACGCAATATGCGGCAAATAAATGCGTGCAGCTTCCTGCACACTGGCATCCTTAGTGATAATATCAATCACAATTGCCCCAAAGGCCCAAAACATCATTGCCATGAAGACCGCAGCCCCAAAGGCCCAAATGGCGGTCAAAGAAGCCCCACGCCGCAGCTGAGCCACAGCCCGCGCACCCATAGCTTGACCCACCAATGCCTCAGCAGCAAAGACAAACCCATCCATCGCATAAGAAGCCATATATACAAATTGCAGCAAAACTTGATTGGCTGCTAAAGTTACGTCGCCCAAATCCGCGCCAAAGAAAAGAAAACTCACAAAGCCAGCTTGTAATAAAACCGAACGAATCAGAATATCCACATTTACCTGCGCCATACGGGCCAAGCGAACCCGATCAAAAACCTGTCGCCACATAGACCCAGCCAACCCACTCAGAACCGAACGACACAAATATAACCCCAGCACCAGACCGCCCCATTCTGCGATCAAAGTGGCGAGCGCCACGCCCTCCACACCAAGGCCAAGTCCCAGAACAAACCAAAGATCAAGAATGATATTACACAGGTTCATCAATAATTGTATGAGGAGCACTGCAGCAGTACGCTCTTGTGCAATCAACCATCCACTGAGACCATAAATTGCGATGGCAGCTGGCGCTGACCAAACTCGGATGGACATATAGTCTCGCGCCAAAGATTCAACTTCTACAGAGGCCGGCGACACCCAAAACGCACCCGCGAAAATAGGCAATTGAAGTAGGATAAATCCAACCCCAGCCATCAGGCCGATGCCAGTCGCTCTAAAAAAAAGCTGTCGGTTATGGCGTCTCCAGCCCCAAGAGCTTGGATTGTCGACTGCTAGTTTTCCCATGCGCAGAAAACCAAGCAAAACCAAAAGTGCCCCCGAACAAATAATGGCGGCATAAGCTCCTTGAATGCCGCCGCTCCCATTTGGCCAATTACACCGGTATCAACCGCCCCAAGAATTGGCACGGTAGCATTCGAAATTACAATTGGGATTGCAATAGTCAGCACCCGCCGATGCGTAATACCATGTATATGATCAGCCATCGCGTTGCGGCATGAGAAAGTGACCTGACGCTTGAGCAAAGAGGCGGTCACGGTTGTCTTGCCAAGCCTCCACATGCACCGATGCATATCGCCGTCCAGAGCGATTGACCCGAGCACGGGCATAAGCGTCACGTGGTAGTCCTGGACGAAGGTAATCCACGGTAAAGTCAATAGTTTTAGGTAACGCTAGTACACCAGTTTGCACTGCTTCAATATCTAAGCTTTCGCCTTCAATCTCTCCCCAAAGAGATGCCCAGGCTAGTCCAATAATCGCCGTTACCTCCAAAAAAGCGGCCGTTGCACCCCCATGCAGCGCCGGCAACATCGGGTTGCCGATAAGATCGTCATGGAACGCCATAGTGGAGGTCAATTGATTACCATGTCGGTCAAAACTGACCCCAAGAAAATTCGATATAGGGCACTTGATTAACAATCACCGACAGTGCGAGATCACGGCGGCGTTTCACTTGGATAACAGGTTCAGGTCTCTTCATGATGACCCCTTCATTACTGTAAAAGCACCGGTTGCCGTGGCTACCGGACGCGCAGTGTCTGCATCACAGGCTGTAGCGCGAACAAATGCCACGCTACGGGTAACATGATAGCATTCCGCCGTTGCAGTGATGGTTTGACCAGGAGTCGCAGATCGCATGTAATCAATGCGAAGATCTAATGTGGCAGTACCCAGACCAGCTAAAGGATGCGCCACGACAGCAGCACCACCTGCAGTATCCATCAACGCTGAAACAGCGCCACCATGGATCACCTTGGTGACCGGATCTCCAATAAGAGCCTTGTCATACGGCATTGAAATCACGGCCTTACCATTTCCGAGCTCTTCAACCTCCATTCCCAGTCTGCGGGAGTGAGGAATAGCTTTAATAAATTGGCGCGCTGCATTGTTGTCTGTTTGTGTCATGACTTTGTTTATTGAGCCTAGCCGGTAGATTGCCAAGCGCTTTATTTTTACTTGCGTAATTATTATCAATTGCAAAGGGGTTAAATGAAATCAAATATTAAAACATAGACATTTGTAGCCACCGATATGCCCAGCCCATTTCATAGCCGACGACTAGCCGTTTTCTGCGCTATCTTAGTTTTAGCTTTGGCCCAAGGCTACTTCGGGTCCCTGACCTGCGTGCTTGTGGTCAATGCCTATGTTCAATTATCGTCTTTTGTTGCCGCAGCACTATCACTTTTTACGGCGTCAAAAGGTTAGCTAATTTTGATGTTTGATTCTTACTAAAAACCTCCCACAACGCTAGGTTGCTAAGGTGCCTTAATAGTTGTTGCTGCTAACTCTTCCAGCAATGTTGGGTTTGGTACGGTGGTCGCAACTTTGACCACAATAATGGGTGATACCACATTTTCAGTCATAGCGAAGCAACCAAAGGCTGCAATGGTCGTTCTCCCCCTTTCCCTGACAGCTGAAATTATTGCAGGTTGGCTTGTCGATCGCTCTAATTGGATGGATCTGACCCCAAACCCCTCTAAGCACTATGAGATTGCACTTGTTACTGGGAGGGCCCACTGGCAAGGTTACTGTCACGTAATCTTTGTGGCTCCAGGATTGACCATTGGCGTTACTCAGCTGACTGGCATAGGTATTTTCACTGTATGTAGTTCATATTTAGTTTTTACTATTGCCCTCATTGCCACTTTTTTTGGGGGGCTTTTATATGGGCGACATCCCCACTCAAAAAAATGACTGATCTTGCAGATTAACTCCAGACTCAGAGGGCCGAAGTAACATCCTTTATCTCAACATAGTCATTAAGGCATACTTAGCTTATGATTAAGCCGATGCATTTGTGAGCTTAGGTTTAGAGGCAGCATTTGAAACTGTCGATATATTGTTAGCATTACTGGGAGTGTTGGTTGGATTTATTCCTGGCTGCGGGCCAAACAGCTAATCGCGACACTGTGCATAAACAGCGTTGTCCCTTTGCGGCATTAATCAGGAACGCAATATTCAACGCTGGCGATACATGGTTTCCAACAATAGCACCCAACTCACGAGCCACCGGCTATTCAGAAATCCCAGCCTTGATTGTAGGATACGGCTGCTACTTTTTAGCTCCCAGCTTCATGAACTGACCACTTGACCATACAGCCCAACGTAATACTGTATACGCGGGGGAAATATGTTAGAAGCAAATCAATCTTTCAAACAGATGTGCGCGCAGTTCGATGTCACGCCAAGGACGCTGCGCTATTATGAATATATTGAGTTGTTGAAACCAGAACGTGTAGGGCGTTCTCGTTTTTACAGCGCACGGGATGTCGCCCGGATGACATTGATCATGCGCGGCCGACGCTTCGGCTTCAGCCTAGAGGAATTGCGCCGATGGCTTCAAATTTACGACAAAGACGGTAGCACAGCACAAATGCAGGCTTGGGTGCCGATAGCTCAGGCAAAACTGACTGCATTGCTCAAGCAACAAAAAGAAATTTCTGAAACGGTCAGCGAGCTTTCCAAGTTGATCGATACGGTCAAGTTGGAACTACCATAAATAAAAATTTAGCTAAAGCGTCAGCGTAATCGCATTTCAAGAGGCCAGACTTTCAACAGGTGAATAATACATAGGCCACTCATTGCCCTCTACAAGCATGTAGTCAGCACGCATACCAGCGAGTGCAGACAAGTGAATGTCACTTGACGCCCTTATCTTTTAATCTGACTATTTCCAAAACTGAACACAGATACAAAACAAAATGGGAATGTATATGGCTATTAAGCTGCATTGCTTTGGAGAAAGCGGAAATGCTTATAAAGCGGCTCTGACACTTGAACTAGCGGGCATAAATTGGTCACCAGTTTATGTAGATTTCTTTGGTGGGGCTGCGCGCAGCGACGGGTATCGCGACCTAAACATCATGGCCGAAGCACCTATTTTGGTCCAAGGAGATTTCAGTCTGTCGCAATCGGGCGCCATCCAGCAATGGGTGGTTGATCAAACTGGAAACTGGGCGGGGAGCCTGAGGACAAATACGAAGTGCTGCGCTGGGTACTTTTTGACAACCATAAAATGTCCTCCCAAGCTGGCATGACCCGTTTCTTGATGAACTTCTTGCCAGAGGATAAGCGCCCACTTGAAGTAATAAAATTCATGCAGGGAAGGGTGTTAGGCGCACTTAAAATACTGGACACACATCTAGAAAGTCGTTCATGGATAGTTGGAAACACGATGACCATCGCTGACATTGCCAATTGTGGCTATCTATTTTACCCCGAACCTTACGGGTTTACCCGTGCGAACTGGTCAAATATTGATTCATGGCTGAGCCGTATCGAGGCGACAAAAGGCTGGAAACACCCATATGATTTAATGCCAGGAAATCCATCCGACCGAGTCTAAAGGAACTGAACATGACTGACGCATACATTTATGATTCTGTCCGCACACCCCGTGGCAAGGGTCGCCAGGAGGGTAGCCTGCATGAGGTAACCTCAGCACGCTTGTCCGCAGGCGTACTTAATGCCTTGCAGCAGCGCAACGGGTTGGACGGCCACGCGGTAGAGGATGTGATTTGGGGAAACGTCACCCAAGTAATGGAGCAAGGCGGATGCCTAGCACGTACGGCGGTGCTAGCATCAGATCTCGATCAAAGCATCCCCGGCCTATCTATCAATCGCTTTTGCGCCAGCGGTATGGAGGCGGTTAATCTGGCCGCCAATCAAATCAGAGGCGGCGCAGGCGAAGCCTATATTGCGGGTGGTGTTGAAATGATGAGCCGCGTGCCAATGGGCAGCGATGGGGCGGCAATTGCCGTTGACCCATCAATTGCCATGGCACATCATTTTGTGCCGCAGGGTATTTCGGCAGATATCATTGCAACAGAATACGGGTTCTCGCGCGAAGATGCGGATTTATTGGCCGTAAAAAGCCAAAAGCGCGGGGCTACTGCTTGGGCTGAAAATCGTTTTGATGGCTCTGTAATAGCAGTGAGCGACATTAATGGCTTGCCAATTTTAACACGAGATGAATATCTTCGCCCCGGTACCGATATGCAATCATTAGGCGCATTGAAGCCTGCCTTTAAAGATATGGGTGAATCAATGCCCGGATTTGATAAAATAGCCTTGATGAAATACCCACATCTTGAGCGGATCAACCACATACATCATGCCGGGAACTCTTCAGGCATCGTGGACGGTGCCGCCGGCATTTTGATCGGTTCAAAAGCCTACGGTGCAGCTCATGGCCTAAAGCCCCGCGCGGTCATCCGCGCCACGGCAAAAATAGGCACCGATCCCACAATTATGCTGACTGGACCAGTGCCAGTAACCAAAAAAATCTTGGTGGAAAGTGGAACCCTCAATGACATCGACCTGTTTGAAGTCAACGAAGCCTTCGCCGCGGTTGTTCTGCTTTTCATGCAAGCTTTTAATGTTGATGATAGCCGAGTCAATACGAACGGTGGATCCATCGCCATGGGCCACCCTTTGGGAGCTACGGGCGCGATTATTATTGGCACGTTGCTGGATGAGCTGGAACGCAGTGGCAAAGGCACTGGACTTGCTACCCTTTGCGTCGCATCCGGCATGGGAGCAGCCACTATCATCGAACGGATATAAACTATAAAACACCAAGGGGCCTCAATAAGAGGGGGCAGACTGCAAGCCATTTAGGCCATATTTTTGACTGCTGGACTAACCCAGCCTTTAAGACTTAAATAAATTACATATCACTTCCTTTCTTTCCAATGCCGTTTAATTACCAGTTGAACAACAAGGGCGACCACTGGCAGAATAGCTATATAAAAGAACGCTATGGGCCAACCCAGCTGGGCAGCATGACAAGATACAGCGCAAAGGAGACCCGCATGTCTGATTTCACCAAAACTCAAGATGCAGACGGTGTTGCAACTCTCACTTGGGACTGCACCAACAGGTCCATGAATGTGATGAGCGAAGAAGGCTTCGCTCATCTCAATACCATAGTCGACAGCTGCATTTCAGATAAGGCCATCAAAGGCGTAATTATCACATCTGCCAAGGCGGACTTTGCCGCTGGCATGGACTTGGCAATAATCTCCAAAATTAAAGAGATTAACCCTGACAACCCAGCTCAAGGCTGTTTCGATATGGTCATGAAAATTCACCACATCATTCGCAAGATCGAATTAGCAGGCATGGATTTCAAAACCCAAAAAGGCGGGAAACCATTTGTTGCTGTATTGCCCGGCACGGCGTTGGGGATCGGTTTAGAAATTTCTTTAGCGTGCCATCACATCATCGCTGCAGACAACCCAAAGGCCAAAATTGGCCTACCCGAAATTAAGGTCGGTATTTTCCCAGGTGCGGGAGGCACCACCCGTTTAGTACGCAAAATGGGCGTAATGGCGGCAAGCCCATTTTTGTTTCAAGGCAAATTGAGTACTCCCACTCAAGCTTTAGCTGCCGGCATCATTCATGCGGTCAGCAGCACACCTTTGCAAGACGCCAAAGAATGGATTATGGCAGCCAAAGATACAGATCTAATCAAACCTTGGGACGCTAAGGACTATAAGATGCCCGGCGGCTCACCCTACCATCCCACAGGTTTCATGACCTTTGTGGGCGCATCCGCCACGGTTAACGCTCAAACTATGGGGGTTTATCCTGCGGCCAAAGCTCTTTTAAGCGCAATCTATGAGGGCGCGTCAGTACCCTTTGATACAGCTCTAAAAATTGAGGCTCGGCAGTTCACATCTGTTTTAATGAACCCTTCCTCTTCCAACATGATCCGCAGCCTATTTATTAATAAAGGAGCCCTTGAAAAAGGTGCCGTACGGCCTGCGGAAGTGTCGAATCAATCTGTGCGGAAATTAGGCATCATGGGATCCGGTATGATGGGCGCGGGCATAGCCTTGGTCTCTGCTCAAGCTGGCATTAATGTTGTGCTGATAGATCAAGCTCAAAAGTGTGCCGATAAGGGCAAAGGCTATGTGGCAGCTTACTGCGATAAAGGAATTGTCCACAAAAAGATTACAGCAGAGCAAAAAGATGCACTGCTCGCTCGGATCAATCCCACCATTAATTATCAAGATTTAGCAGACTGTGACCTTATCATCGAAGCGGTATTTGAAGATCCCAACATAAAGGCTGAAGTTATACGCAATGTGGAGGCTGTGATCCGCGAAGATTGTATCTTTGCCACCAACACCTCAACACTGCCGATCTCAGGTCTGGCCAAGGCAAGCACAAGGCCGGAGCAATTTATCGGAATTCACTTTTTCAGTCCTGTGGAAAAAATGCTTCTAGTTGAAATCATAAAGGGCAAAGAGACTGGCGATCGGGCAGTTGCAAAAGCGCTAGATTATGTAGGCCAAATCCGAAAAACGCCAATTGTTGTAAATGATGCACGCTTCTTTTTCGCTAACCGCTGCATCATTCCCTATATCAACGAGGGCATCCGCATGGTGAAAGAGGGCATTGAGCCCGCATTGATTGAAAATGCCGCCAAATTGATGGGTATGCCACTGGGCCCACTTCAGCTGAACGATGAAACCTCGGTTGATCTTGGCGTGAAAATAGCAAAGGCTACCAAGGTAGCAATGGGTACGGCCTATGACAATGATCAAGCAGATGAAGTTTTGTTTTGGTTGTTTGATCAAGGGCGTCTAGGCCGCAAATCCTCAGCTGGCTTTTATGAATACGATGTACGCGGCAAGCGCGTTGGCATCTGGCAAGGCCTGCGGGACCAATACACTCAGGAGGGAGCAAATCTTGACCTCATCGAAGTGCAACATCGGCTCATGTTCGCTCAAACTTTAGAGGCAGTACGCGCCCTACAAGAGGGTGTGCTTATGGATGTGCGAGAGGCGGATGTTGGTGCTATTTTAGGCTGGGGTTTTGCACCTTGGTCTGGTGGGCCATTGTCTTGGTTTGACATGTTGGGCGCGGGATATGCCGCAGCACGCTGTGATGAATTGGAATCAGCCTATGGCCCAAGGTTTGCAGCACCCGATTTGCTGCGCGAAATGGCAGAAGAAGGCGATGCTTTTTACGACCGCTCCACCGACCAAAAAATTGTTTAATTTGGAGCCGTAATGGCAGTGCAGCATGCATTAGTTTTGGAGCGGATAGAAATTATGATTCCAGTCACTATGATTAAGCCAATACCAACGAGCGATAACACCGCCTGCCACCAAATCCATACCCAAACGCCAGCGGAAGGCCACACCCATCCACGAGTGAGGTAGCTGCTCGGATCTCCAGGGTTAAAATAGAGGTAGGCCACCCCCAAGCTTCCAAAAATAAGTATCAAGAACATATATGACCACAGCAATGCGACAGCACTTTCGCCTTCACACCATTTTCGAGTGGCGACATTGCCAAAGGCGTACATCAGCCCAGCTGACGCAGGGATCAGGTTAGCCCAGTTCAATCCACCAACAAAGGGCTTTAGAACTAAAATTGTGCCAATAAAACCAACGAAAGCGGTCGCAAGCCGGATGAGGCCAATGGCGCGGCGCGACCAAATGGCATTAATGAACATCACCAAAACTGGCGCTGTGAATAGTCCAGCCGCGACTGCGGCGATTGGAAAAAACCTAAATAGCCAAAATAAACAAACATCGCACCAGATAAAAACATATTGCGGCCCAGAACTAGCCAAAGTCTTTTGGGTTCAAATCCCATCCAAAAAGTAAACCAAAAACTACAATAACGGGTACGGCAATCAAGCTACGCACAAAGTGAAATTGCCAAAGACTAATTTCCACTGCAATAAATTTCATGATATTATCAACGATGCCCAAGATAGCCATGCCTGTCACCATAAAAAAATGACGCAATAGTATTTGATTTTTGCTCCATTCAGTGTGCATGACCTCTTGAAATCATTCCTGCAAGCGCGATAATGCCTTCTAAAGGGGAGAATTGCGACATGGGATGGATGGCTGACGAAACAGGTTTGGGCAAGTGCCAAGCAAATTACGTACCCCTAACGCCACTGTCACATTTGCAGCGCGCGGCTACTGTCTTCGCCGACCATACCGCAGTTGTATATGGATCCCACCGCGCAACCTACAAGCAATACCATGCAAGGGTCAGCAAGCTAGCAAGCGCACTTGCAGGCATTGGCGTTATGCCTGGAGATGTAGTTACCACACTTCTCCCCAACACTACCGCTCAAATTGAAGCCAGTTTCGGCGTACCCGCTTGTGGCGCAGTGCTCAATACCGTCAATACTCGGCTGGATGTCGGGACGCTTATCTATATCCTTGAGCATGGGGAAGCCAAAGTAGTTATGGTGGATAGTCAATTCCTATCCCCAGTTGAAGCCGCAATCACTTTAATGAACGGCGTAGCCCCTAAAATCATCGAAGTTGCTGACCCTGAGGCAGGTTTTCTAGCTAGCGGCCGCCATCCAGAATATGAAGATTTCATCTCTAAATGTAATGACAGTTACAGTTGGGTTATGCCAAGCGATGAGTGGGAGAGCCTCGCGCTCAATTATACATCCGGCACGACGGGTCGGCCCAAAGGTGTAGTCTACCATCACCGTGGTGCCTATCTAATGACTATGGGTACGCCAATTAGCTGGAGAATGGTTCTTAAGCCAGTGTTCATGGCCATTGTGCCATTGTTTCACTGCAACGGCTGGAACCATACTTGGATGATGCCACTATTGGGTGGTACGGTCGTGGGCTGCAGAGATGTCTCTGCCAAAGCCATATACGACGGGATTGCAGAGGAAGGTGTCTCACACTTTGGTGGTGCACCCATTGTGCTCAATATGATCGTCAACGCCAAGGCACAACATCGCCGAAATTTTGATCATGAGGTTGAGATCTTCACCGCAGGCGCACCGCCCGCTCCCGCAACATTAGTAGGAATCGAAAAATTAGGTTTCAATGTTACCCAAGTTTATGGCCTCACCGAGACCTATGGTCATGTCGTGGAATGCCTCTGGGACAGCATGGGACAGTTTGCCAGAGGTGGATCAATCCGCCATCAAGGCGCGCCAAGGCGTGGCAATGCCAATGATGGACCTTACCACAGTTGTAGACAGCACAGGTACTCAAATTCCAATGGATGGCAAAACACAGGGCGAGATTGTCATGCGTGGTAATTCAGTCATGAAGGGCTACTACAAGAACCCTGAAGCCACTAAAAAAGCGTTTTTGGGCGGGTTTTTCCACTCTGAAGATATAGCAATGCAGCATTCTAATAGTATGATGCAGATCGCAGATCGGATGAAGGATATCATTATCTCCGGTGGCGAAAATATATCCAGTATCGAAGTAGAAGGCGCAATTATGGCACATCCCGCTGTGAGTCTCTGCGCCGTGGTCGCCAAGCCAGATGACAAATGGGGTGAAGTACCCTGTGCATTTGTTGAACTTTTACCTGGAAAATCCGCAACAGAAACCGAGGTGATTGGCTTTG
This sequence comes from uncultured Planktomarina sp., assembly GCA_905182535.1. Taxonomy (GTDB): domain Bacteria; phylum Pseudomonadota; class Alphaproteobacteria; order Rhodobacterales; family Rhodobacteraceae; genus Planktomarina; species Planktomarina arctica. The sequence goes on along the minus strand of CAJJBZ010000008.1, from coordinate 107,026 downwards.
TGCGTGGCAAATTGGCAGGTTTCAAAACCCCCAAACGCGTGCTGTTTCAAGACCTGCCCAAGACATCCACAGGTAAAATTCAGAAATTTGAACTTCGGGTCATTGCCAAAACAGCCTAAGCAAAAAGATGCTTTAAATAGAGCCCAAGGCTGAAGCCATTGCGAAGCTCACGGGATAGCCCTATCGTTACCGAAAAGAGGCAGAGCGGGCCCGGATGACAGCACTTAAGGAATATGATCGACTGGAATGTACCGGTCTATGGCGCAGTGGACCTGCGGAGCAAAGGCGAGAGGTAGTTATATCAGTCGGAGAAGCAACTATTGTATTAACCGATATGCAAAACCGCGCACTGGCTCATTGGTCCCTTGCTGCAGTAGATGTGCAGAAACATGGGAGCGATAAAGCCACATTGCGCCCCGGTGCAGACTCTGAGGAAAGCTTAGAAATCGCAGATCGTACTATGCTGGAGGCACTGCTCAAAGTTCAAAAAGCCATCGATATGAGCCGCCCACATCCTGGCCGATTGCGTGTCATTTTAGCAGCCTCCTCCCTAGTCATCATTGGCTTAATCTCTATCTTTTGGGGCCCACAGGCCGTGATCAGTTATGCAAGTAAAATACTACCTGAGGTCAAAAGGGTGCAACTTGGAGATGCGCTTGCTCTGCGCATAGGGCAATTGGCGGGGCCATATTGTGCCAGTCCAGAGGGTATTCGTACATCCAAACAATTAGTAGATCGCTTAAACACAACTATCCCCCTGCGCCTATCAGTCCTACCCGGCCAACGCAGTCACCCCATCATACTGCCGGGTGGACATGTATTATTATTTGAAAATATGGTGACCACATCCAATGATGCCGCCGTCACAGCCGGCTATATTTTATCCGCACTGGCAGCCAATCAACACTACGATACAGTGCAGCTGTACCTTGAGCAGGCTGGGCCTCTTATCTCCCTAAGTTTTATTGCATCCAACGATCTATCACAAGAACAGGTTAACCAAATAGCGAAGATCGCACTGTCGCAGCCAACTCGCCCATCGCCGCGAACAGCTCTGATCAACCTATTCGCAACAGCCCAGATAAGCTCCGGCCCCTTCGCTCGCGCGATATCCAGCCCAGAGGCCCAAGATTTGGCCGCCCAAGATCCATTCCCGACAGGGTCACCCTACCCTATTCTGGCCGATGGGGCATGGCTGGGCCTTCAGGCAATTTGTTCAGATATGTAATTTAGGGGAGGACTAATTCTCCAAGGCATCATCCACCCACATCACTTAGTCCCAAACATTCGGTCGCCCGCATCACCTAGGCCGGGGAGTATATACCCTATATCACTTAGCTTCTCGTCCACAGCGGCGGTAACAATATCAACGTCAGGATGCGCTTCTTGCATCCGGGTAATCCCTTCAGGGGCTGCCAGTAGGCATAAAAATTTTATGTCGCGCGCTCCAGCTTGTTTCAGAAGATCAATTGCCGCGACGCTTGAATTTCCAGTGGCAAGCATGGGATCCACCGCAATCACAACTCGGCTTTTTAAATCTTCTGGCACTTTAAAATAATATTGCACAGGCTTAAGGGTTTTCTCGTCGCGGTAGAGACCCACAAAGCCCACGCGCGCTGAAGGAATCAATTCAAGAACTCCATCCAAAAGCCCATTTCCAGCCCGCAGAATTGATACCAGAGCAAGTTTTTTTCCTGCCAAAACAGGTGCCTGCATTATGGTCATGGGAGTTTCAATTGTTCGGTCTTCAAGCGGCAAATCTCGGGTCACCTCATAGGCAATCAGATGGCTAATTTCGCGCAAGAGCTGGCGAAACTGATTGGTTGGGGTAGCCTTATCGCGCATCAGGGTCAGCTTGTGTTGTACGAGTGGGTGATCCACAATAGTGAGTGTCATACGGTTTCCAATCTTTTAGCTATTAGGTCTTTAGTGCCAGCATCACAAAATGCTGCTTCCAAGGCCGTTTTATTCAACAGGTTAAAATCATCCACACCCCAGCCAAAGACCTGTTCTAATCTCTCAAACTCTTTGGTCATCGTCGTTTGGAAAAATGGTGGGTCATCGGTACTAACAGTTACCTTAACCCCAGCATCTCGCAGCTTAGCAATGGGATGTTGGGCTAAATTCGCATAGACTCCTAGTGCTATATTTGAACCAGGATTTACTTCAAGTACAATACCAGTTTCAGCCAAATAACGTACCAAATTGGGATCATCGATTGCCTGCACACCATGGCCAATTCGCTCAACTTTCAGATCTTCAAGCGTATCCCAGATCGACTGCGCACCGCCCCACTCACCAGCGTGACTGGTCAATCGCAAACCAGCTTCACGCGCCATATCGAAGGCACGCGCAAAATCAGCCGCAGCGCCCACATCTTCTGCGCCCCCCATTCCGAAGCCAACTATCCAGTCGCCTGCAGTTTCAGCAGCACATCGAGCCGTTTCACGCGCTTTATCCGGCCCAAAATGCCTAATGCAGGTTACTATGCCCTTAAGAGTTACCCCCTCTACATGCGCCTCTTGCATAGCCTCAAGATACTCACGCCAAGCCCCTACATCTCGCCCACCACAAAAATCAGGCGACACGAAAGTTTCCGCATAAACAACATTATGCTCAGCTAGATTCTCCAAAACCGATTGCGTCAGACGCTTGAAGTCCTCTGGACTTTTTAGAGCAAATGTTGCCGCCTCATAGACTGCTAGAAATTCGTTAAAGCTATCGTATTTATAGGCGCCACTTTTATCAAATATTTTCTGGGTATCGACAGATTTTTCCGCCGCCAATCCTCGGATAAAAGCGGGGTCAGCAGCCCCTTCAAGGTGCAGATGTAACTCAACTTTTGGAAACAATTTCCAGCTCATAAAAAACTCCTGCCTTCACCCGAAACGGGCACAGTCAGATGTTCAGCTAAAGTGGCCGCAACATCTTGGAACCTAATGGTTCCACGTGCTCTAACCCTTTGTGATAGGTTTTGACAATGGACAAGAACTGGTACTTGCTCGCGGGTGTGGTCAGAACCACGCCAGGTGGGGTCGTTGCCGTGGTCTGCCGTGAAAATTACCAAATCGTCAGAGCGAGTTTGTGCCAAAATAGGCCCAATCGCCGCATCGAACCATTCCAAGGCTCGCGCATATCCTTCCGGATCACGCCGATGGCCATATAAGCTATCAAATTCAACAAAATTAGCAAATGTCAGACTGCCTTCTGGTGCGTTTTGAACCTCATCCACCAAATGCTCCATCAGCTCAGCATCACTGCCTTTACGACAGTGGGTAATTCCCTTCATTGAGAAAATATCACCAATCTTGCCGATGCAGTGCACATGCCGTCCCGCATTTTGCACCCAATCACACAGGGTGGCAGAGGGTGGGTCCATCGAAAAGTCTTTGCGGTTCAAGGTGCGTTCAAACCCAGCTTCGACAGAGCCGACGAATGGCCTTGCTATAACACGTCCTATTTTCATTTCATGTAAAATCGGCGCAAGCTTTTGGCATAGATCATACAGCCTTTGAAGTCCAAAGCGCTCTTCATGCGCGGCAATCTGAAAAACACTATCTGCAGAGGTATAACAAATTGGTAGACCTAAATTTATATGTTGGGCGCCAAAAGCCTCAATCACTTGCAGGCCAGAGGCATGACAATTGGCCAGACTACCCCCAGCGAACTGTGCTAACGCAGCCATAATATTGGGTGGGAAAGCGGGGGTTTCATTCGGGAAGTAGTGCCAATTCCAAGGCACAGGCACACCAGCCAACTCCCAGTGGCCTGATGGCGTATCCTTGCCATTGGAGATTTCACGAGCCACAGCCCAAGCTCCTTGAGTCGGATCGGGCCAAGGCGACGGAAAGCCACTGGAGTGTGTGAGTGCAGCCCCCAAACCTAGAGCAGCTAAATTAGGCATCTTTAACGCACCCCGTCGCGCATCGATGATATGGCCCAGAGTATTGGCTCCAGCATCGCCAAAGGCAGTAGCATCCGGCGCACCGCCACATCCTAAGGAATCCAAAACAATCAAAAATGCCCGGCTCATCCGGTAATTCGCTCCAAAATTAAGGGTTTCGAAACCGGTTCCGTCGGTCCTAGCAATATAGCTAACTGCACTGCGTGGATTGCTTGATCAGCGAATTTTTTATTATGACAATGTACTAATGCCATGGGCTGGCCACAGTACAGCTTTGTACCCAACGGCACAATTCCAGACAGGCCAACAGCGTGATCAATCTGATCATTCTCGCGTTGTCGGCCGCCGCCCAAATCCACAACAATCTGCCCTAATGCTGTCCCATCCATCGCCTGCACATAACCATCAATTGGCGCCAAAACCTCATATGCTGGTGCAATATCGAGGTAATCCTCCCAGCGCTCTACAAAATTTTTAGGTCCACCTTGAGCAGCAACCATCTTGCCAAACTTGGCCTTTGCGCTGCCATCTTCAAGGTGTTTTATTAGCTTGTCTCGCGCACCTTTTTCCGTATAAAATACAAGAGCCTGCACCAAAAGTTGGGTACCCAGCTCGATGGCCACTTCCACCAAAGCACCTAGCCCACTGTCGAAAACCCGCATGACATCAGCAATCTCCAAAGCATTACCAATACTGGGCAAAAGCGGTTGGCTCATATCTGTAATGATCGCGCTGGTTGGGCATCCTGCACCGTTTGATGTCCGTACCAAAGCCTGTGCCAATGCCCGCGCCACACCTAGATCCTGCATCACTGCACCTGAGCCCGTTTTAACATCAAGCACTAGCGCCTCAAGCCCGGCAGCCAATTTCTTCGCCAAAATCGAGGAGGTGATCAAATCCGTTGAGCGCACCGTACCAGTGACATCTCTCACCGCATAAAGCCGTTGATCAGCAGGAGCAATATCCGGTGTGGGGGCTACAATCGCACAGCCCACCGCTTTAACAATCGAGCGGAACTGTAACTCAGAAAAATGGGTCCGTAGCCCCGGGATGGCTTCAAGTTTGTCGAGGGTGCCGCCCGTATGGCCCAAACCACGGCCCGAAATCATAGGTACAAAGGCTCCAACCGCCGCAAGCATCGGGGCTAAAAGTAGCGAGACAGCATCACCAACACCACCTGTTGAATGCTTGTCGATAACCTTTCCCGGTAGATCCCAGCTCAACACCTTGCCACTGTCGCGCATGCCTAATGTTAGCGCAACGCGCCCCGCGTCATCTAGTCCATGCAAGCAAACAGCCATGGCAAAGGCACCCGCTTGCGCGTCTGTGACCCGACCGTTCCCAATATCTTTTGCGAAGCGATTAATGGCCTCAGGCTCTACGGCCCGTCCCTCCCGCAGACAGAATAAGACATCACGAGCTTGCATTATTGGGCCAGAACCGTCGTGCCAGCCTTGAGATGGTCAATATCAAAAGCTCCAGGAAGTAAGTCTGCAACAGTTGTTGCCTGCATACTTCCGTCCATGGCCACCATGGTGACCAGAACCGCGCCCGCAGAGAATTCAGCCAGCTTTTGCCGACATCCCCCACAGGGCGGCACAGGACGGCTGCCACCAGCGATGACTGCTACTTCAGAAATTTCATATTCACCCGCCGCACACATTGCAGCAATAGCTCCTGCCTCTGCACATGTGCCCTCCGGATAGGCAGCATTTTCAACATTACAGCCAACAAAAATGGTACCAGCGGACGTACGGATAGCAGCACCAACTTGAAAATTGGAATAGGGTGTATGGGCATTGCTCCTCACATTTCTTGCAGCTTGAATAAGTTCTTGGTTCATATGAGTATCCTTGGGTTTTTTAAGTAAAAAGGCAAGAAGCACTAGGCCTCAGATTATTGAAGGTGGTCACAGTATCCACGACATGAAGCCTACAAAAATTCTGTTTCAACATCACCAGGCAAACTCACTTCTAGCAGACTGACGTCTCTGGACGGAGTATTGTAGCGAAATTGCATACCAGGCGGGATCACAAATGCGTCGCCCGCGACCAAATGCTGCGCTAGTTGATCTCCACCTTCTAGGGTCAGGCTTCCGTCTAGCACGAAGGTAAAATGAATGTCACTGTTGTGCGTGGACCAAACTGGCGTACCCTTCCCTAGCTTAATAACCTGCACATCGGCAACAGCTTGGGTATTGTGTGAAATACTAGTATCGCGTGCTAAGAATCCTGGAAGGCGGTAGGGCAGCCATTCAGCGTCATGCGCTTGACAATGAACAAATTTTTGCCCCAAAAATACCCGGTTGGGTCTCAGTTCATCTGTTGGCAATTCCATATCGTGATCAATCGTCGTGACATGCTCTGCAGGCACACCAATTTCGATCACTTCAATATTATCACTTGCAAACAGAACCCGATGGCGGATTTCCGGCGGCTGGATCACGCAGTTTCCCGCATGCAGCCGGAAAGGTGGCCCTTGATCCTCATAGACCAAATCAACCCAGCCCTTATAACAGTAAATCAGCTGAAAGCCGACCGAATGGAAATGCACCATATCTGGCACAGTGCCACCATCGGGAATGCGAATATGGCTGGCGATGATTGAGCCTCCAAGACGGCTGGGAATTAAATCGCGATATTGCATGCCAGCCCGACCAATCACCCAAGGCGCCTGATCTGCCATTCTACGCACCACAAATTCATGTTTCGTGTGCGGCATTATCACCGGCGGAGCAAGGGCGACAATATCTATTCTAGTGCCATTGGGCGCCACAAGCTGGGTCTTGCCGCCAGCAATCAAAACCGGGTCATCACAGAGGATACGGAGCACACCTGGAGCTATGTCTGCGTTTTTCTGAACCCGCACCCGAAGGCCAAAGCCAGAGAATACCGCGACGCTAGGATCATCCGCTGGAAATATTTCATCCATCCTCATACCTAATACTTTAGTAAAAAACGGAATGTCATCACGTAGCTCTTTGGTGGGCAGCAATACTTCAGCGCGGATATTTTGCATAATTAATCTCAACTTTCCCTAAACACTTTCGGGATAAGTTCAGCGAGATGCAATGGCGTATTGTGACGTTGGCCCATGTTAGCGCAAGCTACAACTTGCACCCAAGTGTTCTATAAGGAATATAAGCCCACAGCATTTTAACCGGAGTTCATCATATGTCGTTCAAAGATATCTATGCAGGCTGGCAAGCAGATCCTGAAGCATTTTGGATGAAAGCCGCTGAGGCCATCGATTGGGTTCAGCCCCCATCGAAAGCCCTGTGGGACGATAATGTTCCAATGTATGAATGGTTCAAAGATGCGCAGGTTAATACCTGCTATAATGCCGTGGACCGACATGTCGAAGCTGGTAACGGTGACCGCGTGGCAATCATCTATGACAGCCCCGTCACCGGCCATAAATCGAAAACCACATATGCAAATTTACAAACCCAAGTGGCATCATTGGCCGGCGGCTTGGCGAGCAAGGGCATCGTATCAGGGGATCGCGTGATCATATATATGCCAATGATCCCTGAAGCTTTGGTTGCTATGCTCGCCTGCACACGTATTGGCGCTATCCACTCAGTTGTTTTTGGTGGCTTCGCAGCAAATGAGCTGGCCGTGAGAATTGATGATGCAACACCCAAAGCAATCATAGCAGGCTCCTGCGGCATCGAGCCGAGCCGCATCATTGAATATAAACCCCTGTTGGATGGTGCCATAGAGTTGGCGCAGCACAAGCCAGAGTTTACTGTGATATTTCAACGCACAGAATGCGAAGTCCAACTAGGGAACATCGATGTAGAGTGGCATGCGCTGCAGGCAGGCGTCACGCCAGCCCCCTGCATCCCAGTATCCGGCGATCATCCAGCCTATATCTTATACACCTCCGGCACCACTGGCGCACCAAAGGGCGTTGTGCGTCCAACTGCGGGCCACTTGGTTGCCCTCAAATGGACTATGAAAAATATTTACAATGTTGAATCCTGGAGATGTATTCTGGGCCGCCTCAGATGTAGGTTGGGTCGTAGGGCACTCTTATATTTGTTATGCGCCCCTGATTCATGGTAATACGACCGTTATTTTCGAGGGCAAGCCAGTTGGAACTCCAGACGCAACTACGTTTTGGCGGGTTATCGCAGAACACGATGTGCGTAGCTTTTTCACCGCCCCAACAGCACTTCGCGCGATTAAACGTGAAGACCCGGAGGGTGAGTCGATTAAAAATTTCGATATGTCGAGATTGCGCGCCCTTTATCTTGCAGGTGAACGCGCAGATCCTGATACAATCGAATGGGCCCAGAAAGTCATGGGCGTTCCAGTTTATGATCACTGGTGGCAAACTGAAACTGGATACACGATCGCTGGAAATCCAGCAGGAATCGAGGCTATGCCGGTTAAAATTGGCTCACCCACCGTTGCGATGCCAGGATATGACGTCCAAATTCTAAATGAAGGTGGACATGAAATGCAGCCAGGTGAATTGGGTGCCATAGCAGTGAAACTACCCTTACCACCGGGCACCTTACCAACTCTATGGAATGCGCCAGAACGGTATGTAAAATCCTACCTAACCACTTTTCCCGGGTATTACGAAACCGGAGATGCCGGAATGATTGATACGGATGGATATCTCTACATAATGGCGCGCACAGACGACGTAATCAATGTAGCCGGCCACAGGTTGTCTACCGGTGGGCTGGAAGAGGTATTGGCGGCCCACCCCGATGTGGCAGAATGCGCCGTAATCGGTGTAGGTGATAATTTGAAAGGCCAGCTGCCTATGGGGTTTTTGTGTCTTAATAAGGGCTGCACCAGATCACATGCAGATATTGTTTTGGATGTGATTAAATTGGTGCGGGAGAAGATTGGTCCTGTTGCCGCCTTCAAATTAGCCTGTGTAGTGGATCGCTTACCAAAAACCCGGTCAGGTAAAATTCTGCGTGGAACAATGGTCAGTATTGCAGATAGCAAACCGTTCAAAGCCCCAGCTACCATAGATGATCCAGCCGTTCTTGACGAAGTGCGGAATGTACTCAAAACTATGGGGTACGCAAAATAACTGAATTATAGCCCAGTTGAGCATACTATACATGCTCAGCTGGCATAAGTTTTTAAACAAATTGCTCCTGAATAAGACGTTCTTCTAGCCCATGATCTGGGTCAAACAAGAGGCGATGCATAATATCGTTTACACTTTCAATTTCCACTGACACCACATCCTGCACAGAGCGGTTGTCGGCATCCGCCATAACGGGTCGCTTGATAGGCTCAATCACTTCAAACCTCACCTTGGCTGCCTTCGGTAATACCGCTCCGCGCCACCTACGCGGCCGAAATGCCGCCATAGCAGTAAGAGGCCAAGACCTCAGACCCAATCGGCAATATTGGACCATGCGCAGAATAGTTATAGGCGGTTGAACCCGCAGGGGTAGCGACCAAGGCTCCATCACAAGCCAGCTCATCCAGCCGCAATCGGTCATCTACAAAAATTTGTAACTTCGCAGCTTGTGGGCCTTGCCTCAGGAGAGAAACCTCATTGATGGCCAGCGCAGTATGTTCGCTACCATCTGTGCAGGTTGCATGCATACGCAACGGGATGGATTACAGCTTCTTCTGCTGCAGTCAATCTTTGCGACAAGTTATCAAGTGAAAATTTATTCATCAAAAAACCAACAGTACCCCGATTCATCCCATAAACCGGTACATTGAGGTGCTGGGTCGTATGCAGGGCTTGCAACATAAAGCCGTCCCCGCCGAGCGCAACAATGACATCCGCATCACCTGCCTCACAATCCCCAAATTGGTGTACAAATGTATTCCTTGCAGACTGGGCCAATTCTGCAGTACTGGCCAAAAAGGCGATGCGTTTACTGTCTGATTTGGGCATTTCGGAAACTCCGTTTCCGCACCCTACGCCTGGCCAGGCTAAAAACGCAAGCCATGGACATAATCTGGGGAAACAGGTCAATAAGTCGCGGTATGAGGCTTTGACATTTCCTATAGGAAACACGCAGACATGGCGCAAACCGCCTAAGGAGCAAAATCATGACAGCCAACATCACCAAATTCTTCAATGCCGACTTGGCCGACACAGATCCCGCCTTGGCAAAAGCCATTGATCAAGAGCTCGGCCGGCAACGCGACGAAATCGAATTGATTGCCTCTGAAAATATCGTTTCAAGAGCGGTGCTACAAGCGCAGGGCTCAGTGATGACCAATAAATATGCTGAGGGCTATGTGGGGAGGCGGTATTATGGCGGCTGTGAATATGTGGATATTGCCGAAACACTCGCCATTGAGCGTGCCTGTCAGTTGTTTAACTGCAACTTCGCAAATGTGCAGCCCAACTCTGGCAGTCAGGCCAATCAAGGGGTATTCCAAGCCCTGTTGCAGCCTGGCGATACAATCCTTGGCATGTCTCTCGATGCAGGTGGTCACCTTAGTCATGGGGCTGCGCCAAACCAATCAGGCAAATGGTTCAATGCCATACAATACGGTGTCCGAAAGCAGGATAACCTGCTGGACTATGACCAAGTGCAAGAGCTTACAACTAAGCATAAACCAAAATTGATCGTCGCAGGCGGCTCTGCTGTTCCGCGCCAAATTGATTTTAAACGTATGCGCGAAATTGCCGATAGTGTTGGCGCGTATTTGCATGTTGATATGGCACACTTCGCGGGCCTTGTGGCAGCCGGTGAACACCCAAGTCCTTTGCCGTATGCAGATGTAGTTACATCAACTACGCACAAAACTCTACGTGGACCACGCGGCGGAATGATTGTAACCAATGACGAAGTACTTGCAAAAAAATTCAATTCTGCAATTTTTCCAGGTATTCAGGGCGGTCCTTTGATGCACGTTATCGCAGCTAAAGCTGTGGCCTTCAGGGAAGCTTTGCAGCCAGAGTTCAAAACTTACATTCAAAATGTGATCAAAAATGCACAGGCCCTGTCTGATCAACTGATCAAAGGTGGTTTGGATACCGTAACGCATGGCACAGATACCCATGTTTTGTTGGTAGACTTGCGCCCAAAAGGTGTTAAGGGCAATGCAACAGAGAAAGCTCTTGGCCGCGCGCGCATCACCTGCAATAAAAATGGCGTCCCATTTGATCCCGAAAAACCAATGGTAACAAGTGGTATCCGTTTGGGCAGCCCAGCCGGTACAACGCGCGGATTTGGCGAAACAGAGTTCCGTCAAATAGCTGACTGGATCATCGAAGTGGTCGACGGGCTAGCTGCGAATGGCGAAGAGGGCAATGCAGCCGTTGAAGCAAAAGTCAAAGCTGAAGTCGGTATATTGTGCGCACGCTTCCCAATATATTAAATCTAATACCGCGGGTGGGGCACGTTTCATAGGAGCCCCACCCAATTTGAGAAAATTGTCATTTTTCAATATCAAAATCTGACAAGCTTGGTACGCCTTGATGAGCCAAGCGCTCTAAGGCTTTCGCCACGTGTCGATCTGAAATTGCTAAATCTTTAGCCCCTACCCTAATCTGATGCGCCTCAAACAAAACGCGGGCATGCGACATGCCTGTAGGTGGTGTAAACTTATAAGCGGCAAGCTCAATAAGCAGACCCAAGGGTTCGCGAAAATACAACGAAGTCATGAAACCCCGATCTTTCAAGCCTGAATGCACAATGCCAAGCTGGTCAAGCTTCTCAGGTAGATGTATCGATACAGCCTGGCTAACAGAAAACGCAATATGATGTACTGCACCGGCCACTATCGGAGTTTTTTCCTGCCTCGGTTCACGGGTCTCATCACAGAAAACGGTGATCAAGCGATCATCACCAGGGTCAAAATACAGATGAGTTTCCGCTAGATTATCAAGGTTGGGTTGCTCAAGCACAAACGGCATGCCCAAAACTCCCTCCCAAAAGTCTAGGGTAATCTGCCGCCCGGCACCAGTCAGAGTAATATGATGCAAGCCTTGGGTGGGAATGGATAGATCGCACTTGGTCATGGAGACCCCTTTAACTAAATTCATACCCCCGTCATAGCGGGGCTGGCGCGGGCTGAAAACCCACCTTAGATTAGTGCCATGTTACATATTATCTCTAATGGCCATGATACTGGCACACCGCTCATAATTGCCCATGGCCTGTTTGGCTCTGCGCGCAATTGGGGCGTGATCGCCAAACGCTTGTCAGATACTCGGAGGGTCTTCACCCTTGACTTGCGCAACCACGGAGCCAGCCCTTGGCAAGACGATCACAGCTATGATGCCTTGGCAGAAGATTTGTCTGAAGTGATCACCTCAATTGGTGGCCCCGTTGATCTGCTCGGTCATTCCATGGGAGGCAAAGCCGCCATGGTGGCTGCCCTGTCGGGAGCAGATATCCGCCGCCTGATCGTAGCAGATATAGCGCCTGTAGCATACAATCATACCCAGCAGCATCTAATTGAGGCCATGCAAGCCTTGCCCTTGGACAAGCTATCTAGCCGTACCCAAGCCGAAGAAATTCTTAGTCATAAAATCGAAGACCCGACAGTACGCAGCTTTTTATTACAAAGCCTCAACCTACGAGACCAAACTTGGCGGCTCAACCTAACGGCCCTCAGCGCATCTATGGCGCAGATAATTGGCTTTCCAGAGATCTTGGGCAAGTTCACCGCACCAACCTTATTTCTGACAGGTGCCAATTCTGATTACCTGCGTCCAGAACATCGCCCCATAATAAAATCTCTATTCCCAAAAGCGCGCTTTGCCAAAATTCCCAATGCTGGCCATTGGTTACATGCAGAGAGGCCTCGAGAATTTGAAGCAGCGGTGCGCATTTTTCTCAACGCATAACACATAAACTATTTCTTTTTGACAAATTCCGTTAGGATTATGATCCTCTGGCCAGCCACTCGACCCTCAATATGCGCGTCATTGCCAACCATTAAAGAAATCCCACGGACTGAAGTGCCTCGCTTGGCTGTGAAACCCGCGCCCTTCACCACTAAATCTTTGACCAAGATAACTGTATCACCTACAGCCAAGGGAACCCCATTGCTGTCACGGTGATTGGTGACTAGCGCCACATTATCCGCCCAAGCGCGGGTCTCGCCATCAAGGTACAGCTGGTCAGTCAAATCTCGGGCCCAATCATGCTCAGACAGCCTTAACAACATCCGGGCAGCCAGAACTTGCACAGCAGGTTCCTCAGACCACATTGCCCCAGCCAATCCACGCCCAATGGTTGGGATCCGGTAGTCCAGTCAATTGGGTCAAACACGTCTCACAGAGCGTCACAGATGCCCCAAAGGGACCACCAGAAACTTCTGTATGATGAAGAGGTGTATTAGATGAGCAAAGTGGGCATGTCATGGGCAGACTTTTAGGGTTAGCGGCTCCACGGCCCTACCCATCCATCTTCAACGCTGAAATAAACGCTTCCTGAGGGATGTCGACTTTACCAAACTGGCGCATCTTCTTTTTACCAGCTTTTTGTTTTTCCAAAAGTTTCTTCTTGCGGGAGGCATCGCCACCATAGCATTTCGCAGTGACGTCTTTGCGCATAGCGCTCAAAGTTTCGCGAGCGATCACCCTACCACCAATGGCCGCTTGAATTGGTATTTTGAACATGTGGCGAGGAATCAGGTCTTTGAGTTTTTCCACCATCGCCCGGCCCCGCGCGTCTGCACGGTCACGGTGCACCATCGTGCTAAGCGCATCAACCGGCTCATCATTCACTAGAATGCTCATCTTCACCAAATAGTCTTGCTGATAGCCAATCATTTGATAATCAAACGAGGCATACCCCTTGGTCACAGATTTCAAGCGATCATAAAAATCAAACACCACCTCATTGAGTGGCAGGTCATAAACTACCATGGCGCGGGACCCAGCATAGGTTAGGTCCATCTGCATGCCACGGCGATCTTGGCAGAGTTTCAACACATCGCCCAAATATTCGTCAGGCACCAAGATGGTAGCCTTGATCCGCGGCTCCTCCAGGTGGTCAACCAGTGTAAGATCAGGCATATCGGCGGGGTTGTGCAATTGCTCCACCCGTCCGTCACGCATATGAATGTCATAGATCACTGAGGGTGCTGTGGTGATCAGGTCAATATCATACTCACGCTCAATCCGATCACGGATCACTTCCAGATGTAGCAGGCCCAAAAATCCACAACGAAACCCAAAGCCCAGCGCAGCGGAGGTTTCCATCTCAAAACTAAAGCTCGCGTCGTTCAGAGCCAATTTGTCAATGCTATCGCGCAGGTCTTCAAATTGTGCAGCATCCACAGGAAATAGGCCACAAAATACTACTGGCTGGGCAGGCTTAAAGCCCAGGAAGTGCTTCTACAGTTTGCTTGTCATGGCAAATGGTGTCACCCGACTCGGGTATCACGCACCTGTTTGATCGAGGCAGTCAAAAAGCCAATCTCACCTGGCCCTAGTTCATCGATCATCTCCATCTGAGGCCGGAACACCCCAATACGATCCACATGGTGGGTCGTATTGTTGGACATGAACTTAACACGTTCGCCCTTTTTTAACTTCCCATCGATGATCCGCACCAAGACGATCACGCCCAAATAAGAATCATACCAGCTGTCCACCAGCATCGCTTTCAAAGGTGCGTTCATATCGCCCTTCGGCGCTGGCAGCCGATGCACGACGGCTTCGAGGGTTTCCACAATTCCCTGACCCGTTTTAGCGGACACCTGAATAGCCTCACTGGCATCAATCCCTATCACATCTTCAATCTGTTCCGCCACCCGGTCACAATCAGACGCAGGCAAGTCAATTTTATTCAAAATTGGCACAATATCATGATCTGCGTCCAGCGCATGATAAACATTGGCCAAGGTCTGAGCTTCGACGCCTTGTGAACTGTCGACCACCAAAAGGGATCCCTCCACAGCCCGCATAGAGCGTGACACCTCATAGGCAAAATCTACATGGCCCGGTGTGTCAATCAGGTTGAGCACATAACTCTCACCATTCTTAGCGGTGTAATCAATCCGTACGGTATTGGCCTTAATCGTGATCCCTCGCTCGCGCTCAATATCCATACTGTCGAGCATCTGAGCTTGCATATCGCGCTCCTTAACTGTTCCAGTCTCCTGGATCAGCCTATCAGCCAGCGTGGACTTACCGTGGTCGATATGCGCCACGATCGAGAAATTACGGATATGAGAAAGAGCTGTCATAATTGGGATATGGAATAGAGTGCAGGTTTGGTCAATGGGGGATCAACATCCATATTCAACTGGACCTCGTTGCGACGGCTATTCTGCCTTATAATGTGGAGTGCAGAGGCGGCCAAAAACTAACCGTTTCAACATATATCCAATATCTGGAATAAGTTGTAACGGTAACTACGCACCCGGAAAACCGCAACATCCCAGAACAGAATCCGTCGAAATTTAATACACAAATAAAAAAAGCCCTGCAAACTGCAGAGCTTTCGCTTTAAGCCTGTATAAGCTTTTAGACTGTTGCCTGAGCTTTCATAATATCTTTTTTAATCTTTAATGCAGTTCCAGATAGCTCAATGTCTTTAGACTTTGCCAAGAATGCATCCAAACCACCGCGATGATCAACAGTGCGCAAAGCAGCCGCTGAAATGCGTAGTTTAAAAGCACGACCCAAGGTATCGGAATGCAAAGTCAGTTCATTCAAGTTTGGCAAAAACCGACGGCGTGTCCGGTTTTTGGCGTGGCTTACATTGTTTCCACTCATTGGGCCTTTGCCCGTCAGTTCGCAGCGGCGTGCCATCTTATGCGTCCTCATTCAGAAATTGGAGACCCGAACCAAATGGCTACGGGTGAAAACTCGTTGGCGGGGTTTAGGATTATCCCATTACGAGGTCAAGCCTTCTTGCTACTTTCGCCCAAGTTTTAGTAGAGATTTTTTGAATTTTCGTGATTTAATTGCAAAATATTAGGTGATGCCACCTAAATTTTTGCCCACTGACCCCGAATCAATTACACTACGTTTTTTCTGGGCCAAGGAAGCTTTGCACCACCCGTTCAGCCGCAACCGAAGGGGCAACCTCACCGGCACGGATTGCTTTTTGCATTGCAGAGGAGGCTGCAGCCGCTTCAGGGTCATTTTCAAGCCGCGTCAATAACGCATGGCGTAGCTCAGTATTGAACCAAAATGCGTTTTGATCAGCGCGAATTTTTTGCCAAACCTCGTTTTGTTTACGCCACGCCACCAAAGCCTGCATCTCCACCCAGCTTTGGCGGAGCCCATTTCCCTCAATCGCCGAGACCATCAACGCTTTAGGGAAATCTTCAGGATCCTGCCCACGTTTGCGCAGCAAACGCAGGGCGCCAGCATAATCTGCACAGGTTCGGGTTGCAGTGGATTTCAGGTCGCCGTCCGCTTTATTGATCAAAATCAAGTCCGCCATCTCCATGATGCCCCGCTTGACCCCTTGCAGCTCATCCCCGCCCGCGGGTGCCAATAATAGCACAAATAGATCAGACATCTGGGCCACAACCGTTTCTGACTGCCCAACGCCCACAGTTTCAATCAACACCACATCAAAGCCTGCACCTTCACACAAGGCGACAGCCTCACGTGTGCGCCGCGCGACACCCCCCAAAATGGGTCTGGCTGGGTGAGGGGCGGATATAAGCACCCAGATGACGCGAGAGCTGATCCATACGGGTTTTATCGCCCAAAATAGAGCCTCCCGAGATGGCCGAAGACGGATCCACTGCCAAAACCGCAACCCGGAGACCACTTTCCACCAATTGCAGACCAAAGCTTTCGATGAACGTCGACTTACCCACGCCCGGAGTGCCAGACATCCCAATGCGAATCGCCTGCCTGTCAGTGCGCAAAGCTTGAAGCAGCTCAGCTGCTTGCTCACGGTGGGTCGGATGCGAACTTTCGACGAGAGTAATTGCCCGCGAAAGAGCCCGCCGGTCACCCAACTCAATCTTCCGCGCTATCTTGTCTACCGCGAAGTCTTGTTTGCTCATCGATCCTCCAGGGCTATTTCTCGCCCAGTTTAAGATTCTACGAAATATGAATTGACCATCTATCTGCAGCCTGTGGAATTGCAAGGATCAATGCCTTATCTTGGTATTCAATTATAGCTTCAAGAAAGAGGAAAGCTAGCCTGCTGAAAACTCTTTTGCGGTTTTTGCCTTCAACTTCTCAACAACATTGCCGGCCTGGCCAGCGCCCCCATTTATCCAAGTAAAAGTATATTTGTGCGGGTATGGTGAAATCCATAAGGGTCAATGCATCAGCTGCCAAGGTAAAATCTAAACCCAATTACACCGCGGTATACCAGCACATTGTAGGTTATTCTGGCGACAAAATGACATATGGTAACACTTTCCATTAACAGCTGAATAACATGTTTCGACTGAGGGTTTCCAAATGTAAAAAATGAAGATGCAACCCACCCATAGACGCGCCCAGTTTTCTCGCAGATAAGAGCGGAGTGAAATTTAATCTGCCAATAGATGCGGTACTGCCGCAAGTTCTCGACTGCCTGACAGCGTCAGGCCGTGTCATTCTGCAGGCCCCTCCGGGGGCAGGTAAAACAACACGAACTCCTTTGGCAATTTTACACTCAGATCTATGCAGCGGCAAAATTCTGATGCTAGAGCCCCGGCGCCTTGCCGCGAGGGCCGCCGCAGAGCGCATGGCGGAAACTCTGGAAGAGGCGTTAGGTGAGACCGTAGGCTACCGTATTCGTGGCCAATCCCAAATCGGGCCCAATACCCGCATTGAAGTGATCACAGAGGGTATCCTAACCCGCATGCTACAATCTGATCCCGAACTACCAGGTGTGTCAGCTATAATATTTGATGAGTTTCACGAACGCTCATTAGCTGCTGATCTGGGTTTAGCTTTAGCTTGGGAGGTGCGCGAAACCCTACGCAATGACTTGTTACTTGTAGTCATGTCCGCCACCTTGGACGCAGAGCCTGTGGCCAAACTCTTGGGTAATGCGCCAATTGTGACTAGCGCCGGGCGTAGCTACCCAGTTGAGATCATCCATCTGCCGCGTCCAGCTAGCAAAGATATATCCCTAGAAGCGCAGGCCAGCAGCCTAATCTTACAGGCTATAGCCGAAACTGAAGGTGGAATCTTAGTATTTCTCCCCGGTGAAGCCGAAATCAAGCGGACGCACAGCCTTCTGCAAGACAAGCTACCTAGTACTTGCATCCTGCGGCCTTTGCTGGGGAATTTACCTTTTTCCACACAACAATTGGCCATTCGCCCAGAGCCTTATTTGCGTAAAATTGTTTTGGCCACAGCCATCGCAGAGACCTCCCTGACCATTCAGGACGTGCGAGTGGTAGTAGATTGCGGTTTATCCCGCCGAGCCCGCTATGATGCTTCCAAAGGACTCCAAAAACTAGTCACAGAGCGAGCAAGCAAAGCAGAGGCCATCCAACGCACTGGACGCGCCGGGCGGATTGCGGCGGGGCAATGCTACCGAATGTGGGCACAAGCAGAAGAGGGCGCAATGCCCGCCTATGCACCACCAGAAATACAAATCTCTGATCTGGCGCCTCTCGCATTGGAATTGGCACAATGGGGCACAGGTCCAGAGGATTTGTCCTTCCTCACCGAACCTGCCCCTGGTACATGGGAGCAGGCACAAGATCTTCTAGCCCAGCTTGGGGCTGTGCATGACGGGCGGTTAACGCTCCACGGCGCTGCTCTGGCTAAGCTGCCCTTACATCCTCGCCTTGCACAAATGCTGGTACAAGCTGGGGATATTGCAGCACCACTAGCCGCCCTGCTGTCTGACCGTGATATTTTGGTATCCAGACAATCTGACCTCACCCCCGCTTTAAAAATAATTGGTAAAAAAATAAAATACAGTGACTTAAGTAAAGAAATTCGTGACATATCAGCCCTGAAACGTATTGAGACTGAAGCTAAACGCTTGGGCACACTTGCACCCAAACGGAGGGCAGCCACTGTGTTCACATCGGCCCAGTGTTTGGCGCTAGCCTATCCTGAACGGGTGGCGCAGCGCAGGCCAGGCCCACAGCCGCGGTATATTATGGCCGGGGGCAGAGGTGTGGTTTTGGCCTTAGATGACTCTTTGGCTAACGCCTCGTTTTTGGTAATCTCCGAATTGGGAAATCCTCATCACAGCACTGGCCCAGACCCAAAAATCCGCCGCGCACTACCCATTGCAGAGGCTGACTTACGAGAAGTGCTTGGTAAGCAAATAAAATGGCGGAACACCTGTGCTTGGTCAAAGCGGTACAGGCGCATTATGGCTAGCCGCTCTGAGGCCCTGGGGGCAATTACACTATCACACGATATTTGGGCACAGGCCCCTCCCGAAGCAATGGTCGAGGCCATGCTGGATGGAATAAAGCAACTAGGCCTGCGGCTGCCGAAGGCAGCAAAATTGTTGCAGTCCCGAATAGCCGCAGCGCATAATGACAAATTTCCCGAAATATCTGATGCGGCTTTACTGAGAAATTTATCAGGCTGGCTGGCGCCTTATCTTGTAGGAGTGACCACCGAACAAGATTGGAAGTCTTTTGACCCGCTACCAGCGTTGCACGCCCTTATCGGTTGGGAAAATCTACACCAGCTTGAAACCATTGCCCCAGCGCAATTCACTTCTCCGTTAGGCCGAAAAATTACTATTGATTACAGTGGCGAAAATCCTTCTATAGAATTACGTATTCAAGAAATGTTTGGTCAAACCCGCCACCCTATGATTGGTGCGCAGCCTTTAAAAGTGACCCTTTTGTCGCCAGCGCATCGGCCAATTCAAGTTACAAGGGATATTCCAGGGTTTTGGATAGGTAGTTATGCAGATGTTCGCAAAGACATGCGGGCGAAATACCCAAGACATCCTTGGCCCGAAGATCCAACCCAAGCAGATCCAACTCTGCGCGCCAAACCCCGTAAGTATTAACCTAGACGTCGTTCGTGCTATGCCATGGGCCATGGTAGCTTCCTATAGCGTCGATCCTTTGGAAAGAATGTGCACCAAAGTAATCACGTTGCGCCTGGATCAAATCAGTAGTGCCGCGCGCTTGGCGGATGGTATCGAACCAGCTCAACGCCGCCGCCAAAGCAGGTACAGGCAGGCCTTTCAAGACCGCCGCCGAGACCACGCGACGCAGCCCTGCGATATTACTAGTCAAGACATTGATAAAATGCTCCGACAAGACCAAATGGCCCTCATGCAGCTCTGTGCGGAAGGCCGCAGCAATATCATCCAACATGGTCGAACGAATAATGCAGCCTGCACGCCAAATCTCTGCGATACGCGCCAAATCAAGTGACCAATCAAATTCGTCAGAGGCAGCATTCAAAATCCTAAACCCCTGCGCATAAGCCAGCACACGCCCCACAATTAGGGCAGATTGTAGATCTTGTTCAGAAATTGGGATCATTATGTCAGTGCCAGCAGGCACGAGTAAAGGCGCTGCCAACTCACGTGTGGCCTTTTGCGAGCTCAACACACGCGCTCCAACCGCCGCCTCGATGATGCTCGCGGTTTGCCCCATGCGGATAGCCTCAATCACCGTCCAGCGTCCCGTACCCTTCTGTCCAGCTTGATCCACGATCATGTCAACCATTTCTTCGCCTGTGGTCGGATCCTTAGCGGCTAGAACCTCGGCTGTGACCTCAATCAAATAGCTCCCTAACGCACCTCGGTTCCAACTACGAAACACAGCGGCGATTTCACTGGCAGCCAGACCCGAGCCATCACGCATCAATCCATAAGCCTCAGCGATCATCTGCATGTCGGCATATTCAATGCCATTATGAACCGTCTTTACAAAATGTCCGGCCCCATCGGGACCCAAATGTGCGACGCAGGGATCCCCAAGGTATTTAGCAGAAATCGCCTCCAGTACCGGAGCGACGCTAGCATAAGTCGCAGCGGTGCCACCGGCCATAATCGAGGGGCCGCGCCGCGCGCCTTCTGAACCGCCCGATACTCCAATTCCAAGATAGGCCAGACCCGCTGCCTCCAAACGCTTGGTGCGCGAAATAGTGTCACGAAAATCAGAATTTCCCCCATCAATAATCGTATCACCCGCCGACAGCAGCGGGATTAACTCATCAATAATTATATCAACAGGAGCTCCCGCAGGGACCAACAAAATAATCGCACGCGGTACAGGTATGGCACCCACCAGCGCTTTAACGGTTTCACATCTCACCAGCCTGGATGCTAAATTACCAGCCGAAGCGATTAAGCCGTCCACCGCCGCAAAATCAAGGTTCCATAAGGCGACGTCATGGCCGTGTTCTGCAATATTGAGCGCTAAGGCCGAACCCATCGTACCCACACCAATCAACCCCATATTCGCTTGTATCATCATACTCTCCATTACGGTCTTGATAGTTTGCCGTACTTAGCGGTCAAAATCTAACTCCACTAAAAGGCATGCCCCACGCAGCATCGGATGATTGAGCGAGAATTCACTCAATCCAACCCCACACCAAGCACGACTCAAATGTTCCTGCATCGCCGCAAATAAATCACTCTGTCGCCAATATTTAGACCAGCCCGCAGGATGCTCTGACAGCGCGCACAATACACCACAAGGTAAAAATGATTGCGAATCAATCTCCTGAAATTTCTCGCCACCAGCGGTCAACAAAGCCAAAACCCATTGGCCTTTTTTACTATGCCAGGCAATCCCGCAAGGCGCGTCATTGCCTTCGGCTGTCACACAGATTCCAATCAATATTGGATCAGCACCAAGCAGGTCCGCAATTCCATCAATCGCAGCTTTACGGGTATCACTTAGTTTTGGTTTTTTTTGCGCTGACGCAGCTTGCCGCGTCCATATACTGGGTGGAGTTGTGGTCACTTGCGAGCCCCAACCGAGCTGACCATCAAAAAACTCCTGTGCACCAAAATACCCAGACGGGTCTTCAGCAACCATCACGACGCCAGTGCCCAAGCCAGTAAAGTTGCCCGATTGGCACATCTTATTAAAGACATGAAACAGCCCCAGGCCTAACCAAATCTCTTGGCCTTTCTGAGAGAAAACCACGATTTGATTGGGATCTTGGAAATAGTCAGGATGCGCTTCCGGGATAGGGGCCGACAGTGCAGTAAAGCCCCGTTGTTCCACCCATTGCAAAGGATTAGACGAGCGCCATTTGCTCTTCCAATCGAATTTCCGAACCAGACATCCAACGTTCAAGGACATGAGAAACCACTTTATATTAAAATCTTAAGCCACCCTTAAACCTCGGGCCAAAAACAACCAGTACCTTTTCCCATATTTTATCCATAAACTTGACCTTAAACCAAGCTCACTAACTAAGGCACCACCGCATAATAGCTTTTTGCGCGTGCAATCTGTTCTCAGCCTCATCGAACACCACCGAATGAGAGCCATCCATCACTGAACTGGTTACCTCTTCATTGCGATGCGCAGGCAGGCAATGCATAAATAAAGCGTCAGGTTTAGCCTCAGCCATCAGGGCGTCATTCACCTGATAGGGCCGCAGTTGATTATGGCGCCGCTCCCGTGCTGTTTGGCTATCATGCATTGAGATCCACGTGTCCGTGACTAGCAAATCAGCCCCCCTGACAGCGGCTGCAACGTCACGCATGATCTCAATTTTAACGCCCTTGGCCCGCGCCTCTGTCACAAACCCAGCTTCAGGGTCTAGGGTTGCAGGACCTGAAAATACAAAATCAAAGCCAAATTGACCGGCTGCATGAATGAAGCTGGCACAGACATTATTACCATCACCAGTCCACACCACCCGCTTGCCACGAATAGGGCCACGGTGTTCTTCGTAAGTCATAATATCAGCCATAATTTGGCAAGGGTGGGTACGATTAGTTAAGCCGTTAATCACCGGCACCGTAGCATATTCCGCCATTTCTAACAGCGTGGCCTCTTCAAAGGTGCGGATCATGATCAGATCTACATAGCGACTCAAAACTCGAGCGGTATCAGCTATCGTCTCACCATGCCCCAGCTGCATTTCACTGCCAGACAAGACCATCGTCTGGCCACCCATTTGACGCACACCCAGGTCAAAGCTCACACGGGTACGAGTGGATGGTTTTTCAAAGATCAAAGCCACCATCTGGCCCGCCAAGGGCTGTTCTTTATCTAGAGTACCTTTGGGCAGTTCGGCTCGCGCCGTTTTGATCCGGGTCGCATCATCCAAAATGCCACGCAAGTGCTGCTGATCAATTTGGTTGATATCAAGGAAATGTTGCATCGTTATGAATATCCTAAGTACTGGCGGGGCACATTCTCACACGCACTGGCCGCATATATTTCTGAGTGCGCCAACTAATGCGCAGATTGAACAGTTTGGGCTGCAGCTTCCAGTCGTCGAAATGCTTCTTTTATGTCCTCATCAGGAATGTTTAGCGCAGGCAGCAGCCGGACCACATTTTCAGCTGCAGGCACAGTCAGAACTTCAGCTGCATAGCCTGCGTTGACCACATCAATATTGCTGGCCTTGCATTTCAAGCCCAGCATCAATCCGCTACCCGTCACACCATCAAACACATCTGGAAATTGCGCAATCAGCCCCTCAAGACCTTGACGCATTAGACTAGCCTTGCGATTCACGTCCATCAAAAATTTGGGCGTAGCCACACATTCAAGCACAGCAAAGCCCACGGCACAGCCCAACGGATTGCCGCCATAGGTCGAGCCATGGGTGCCCGCGGTCATACCGCTTGCTGCATCTTCACTGGCAAGCACCGCACCGATTGGAAAACCACCTCCAATACCTTTGGCCACCATCATTATATCGGGCTCAATCCCTGCCCATTCATGAGCGAACAGCTTACCTGAACGGCCAACGCCACATTGCACCTCATCAAAAATCAGTAAAATACCGTGGCTATCACAAAAATCACGCAGGCCTTTCAGGCAATGGTCAGGAACCTGCCTTATGCCGCCTTCACCTTGGATTGGCTCAATCATCACTGCGGCTGTCTTATGGCTTATGGCTGCGTGTAACGGGTCATGCAGACCAAACGGCACATGCACGAAGCCTGGCAGCAAAGGTCCAAAGCCTTTTGTCATCTTATCCGAACCCGCAGCCGCAATTCCCGCAGAGGAGCGGCCATGGAAAGATCCTTCAAAAGTTATAATCTCAACCCGCTCCGGCTGGCCTTTATCATAAAAATATTTACGTACCATTTTCACCGCCAATTCGCAAGACTCAGTGCCTGAATTGGTAAAAAATACAGTATCTGCGAAGGTAAGATCTACTAGTTGATCAGCCAACTTCTGCTGTGAAGGAATCTGATAAAGATTCGAGGTATGCCATAATTTACCTGCCTGTGCAGTCAAAGCCGCAACCAACTCCGGATGCGCATGGCCCAAACTGTTAACCGCAATACCAGCGCCAAGATCCAGAAATCGGCGGCCGTCATCTGTAATCAACCAGCTGCCGCTGCCAGACGCAAATGAGAGAGGGGCGCGATTATAAGTGGGCAAGATCGAAGGGATCATAACAAGGTCTTTCTGGCTGGGCAAAGAGAGAAAACCAAAGTGGCAAGGAAGCTCGCAAGAGTAAAAAACACGCAGGCATCAGGCCGCGGTCATATCAGAGACGTCGGCGTCGCAAGGGCATTTCGATGATTTTTTTCATAACTTTTATATACCAAAGTGCTGCAATCTTGAAAAGCTAAAATATAAAATATTAAAATTCCCTAAGATTTTAACCTGTAGCCCTTCGCCAGCCAGTACCAAGCCAAGCCAACCGCACAGATATTAGCGCTGCAAATGACCCAAAGCGCAATCCAAGGACTACTATCAGACACGCCCAATACGCCATAACGCCCTCCATCGATGATATAAAACATCGGATTAAAGTGGATGATCGGCTGCAACATATCCGGCAAGGATCGAATCGAGTAAAACGTGCCCGACAGAAATGCCAATGGGGTAATTACGAAGTTAGAAATCGCCGCCATCTGATCAAACTTATAGGCATAGATACTACCCAGCAATCCAAGTGCGCCCATAAACATCCCACCGAGAATAACGAAGGTAAATGTCCAAATCGGATGCGTAATCCAAATCCCAAGCATGAAGCCCATGGCCAGACATAAAACAGCACCAATCATTAAACCACGGCCAATTCCTCCCGCCAAGAATCCCACTGTCATTTCCAGAGGAGAGAGCGGTGGCATCAGTGTATCGACGATTGACCCCATAACCTTAGCCGAAAGCATCGAAGAAGAGGTGTTTGCAAAAGAATTTTGTATCACTGTCATCATCAACAACCCGGGGGCCAGAAAGGTCACATAACGAAACCCCATCACATCAGATCGACCAGGCCCTATGGCAATGGAGAACACTAGTAAAAAAAGGCCTGCAGTCACTAATGGCGCAAAAATTGTTTGCTGCCATATCACTAAATAGCGCATATTTTCGCGCCTAATGAGCGTCCAAACGCCAAGCCAATTCACCCGCCCAAAGCGCCGAACGCCGTATTCTGAAACATTTGCCACAGCTTATCTCCGTTTGGGTGGTTGTCCTTAACCACAGTTGGGCCTAAAGTAGGATCCTTGCATGGGTTTCACCCGTTATTGCCACTAAATTCAAGGGGGGGCGTTATGTCCTGGACTGATGAACGCGTCGACGTTCTGAAAAAAATGTGGGGCGAAGGCCAATCGGCCAGCGTCATCGCGAAAGAATTAGGCGGTGTGACCCGCAATGCTGTAATTGGTAAAGTGCACCGTTTGGGCTTGTCAAATCGCGTAACATCCACGACAGCAAAGCCCGCCGCGAAGGATAAAGCCAAAGCTGGGATGAAAGCCAAACCGGCCGTGCCAGCAGCGCCACCGAAGCCGATTTTAGCACCTGAAACTGTACGGATCACTCCGCCAGCAGTGCGTAAAATTATTCCTGCAGGTCAGCCATTGCCACCGCAGCCATCAGCCAATGAAATAAGCCCAGAGGCCTTGGCAAAAGTTAGCGAAGTGGAAAAGACCGCTAAAAGAATTAGTTTGATGGAATTAACCGAAAAAACATGCAAATGGCCTGTTGGTGATCCCGCAACAGACGATTTTTGGTTTTGCGGTTTAGCGGTTAAAACTGGCAAGCCCTACTGCGAAGCTCATGTAGGCGTTGCGTTTCAACCGATGTCCAGTCGTCGTGACCGCCGCCGATAGCTTGTACTGACTATAAATTAGCCAATCTGCTCTACACTTTGGATCTCGCCATGGTATAGGGCAGGTTATGGCACAGAATCCTCCCAACATCCGCCCTGATATCGCGCCAAAAGCCCGTATCCAAACTCCGCGGCCCGGCCAACCTACTATCGGTATGGTGTCGCTTGGTTGTCCGAAGGCTTTAGTGGACAGTGAGCGAATCTTGACACGTCTACGCGCTGAAGGCTACGCGATTAGTCCTGATTACTCCGGCGCAGAAGCGGTTATTGTGAACACCTGTGGATTTCTTGACAGCGCTAAGGCCGAAAGCCTCGAAGCCATTGGGGAAGCACTTCACCAAAACGGCAAAGTGATTGTCACTGGCTGCTTAGGCGCCAACCCTGAATATATTATAGGGGCACACCCAAAGGTTTTGGCCGTCACCGGCCCGCATCAATATGAGCAAGTCCTGGATGCGGTGCATGCAGCAGTACCACCAAGCCCGAATCCCTTTGTGGACCTTCTGCCCGCCTCTGGCGTCTCCCTGACCCCCCGCCATTACAGTTATCTAAAAATTTCCGAGGGCTGTAACCACAAGTGCAAATTCTGCATCATCCCAGATATGCGAGGCAAATTGACCAGCCGGCCCCCACGTGCCATTTTACGGGAAGCAGAAAAATTGGTTGAGGCTGGCGTGAAAGAGTTACTGGTGATCTCCCAAGATACGAGCGCCTACGGCATTGACATCAAAGACACCGCTGAGGGAGGAATTCGCCCGCACATCACGGACCTAGCGCAACAGTTGGGCCAATTCGGTGTTTGGGTACGCCTGCATTACGTTTACCCTTACCCACATGTGCGTAATCTAATCCCGTTGATGGCGGAGGGACTGATTCTTCCATACTTAGATATCCCGTTTCAACATGCGCACCCAGATCTACTCAAACGCATGGCCCGCCCCGCGGCGGCGTCCAAAACCTTGGAGGAGATTGAAGCTTGGCGTACCGACTGCCCTGACATAACCCTACGGTCCACCTTCATAGTAGGCTACCCAGGCGAAACCGAATCTGAATTTCAAACACTATTGGATTGGATGGATGAAGCGCAGCTAGACCGCGTAGGCTGTTTTCAATATGAAAATGTCGACGGAGCGCGATCCAACGCCCTGCCCAATCATGTAGCCGAAGAGCTCAAACAGGAGCGGTGGGATCGGTTCATGGAGAAAGCGCAGACAATTTCAGAGGCCAAATTAGCAGCTAAAGTTGGCCGGACAATAGATGTGATTGTGGATGAGATCGACACCGACGGCATTGCTACCTGCCGTACCAAAGCTGATGCACCCGAGATTGACGGAAACCTGTTCATAGACGAAGGCGCCGAAGCTCTAAAGCCCGGAGATATCGTTCGGGTTGAAGTGGAAGAGGCCGGGGAATATGATCTTTGGGGTCGTGCGACGAATTAAGTGGTTCAGGCGGAGTAATTCACTCTTCAGCAGAGCATCAAAGATGCTTGAACTATTATGCGCCAACTGGAATATTTTAGTCAAATAATACCAAACAAATATTTTCAAATACTCCCTACCGCTCCAAATACATCCGTGTGGCGTTTTGGACATGGCGAAAGCGGTCGCCCCCAAGGTGTTTGCCACCATACCAGCGGGTGACGATGATTAGCTCATTTTGACGCTCAGCGTGTTCCAGCATTCGCAGAATTACCAGGCCCGCGCCACTTTCGCCATCATCAGATTTCAGCGGCACCCCATTGATCAGAACACCCCAAGTATTATGAGTAGCATTGGCGTATTTCTTGTCGCGTTTTAACTCTTTGAGCACCACATAAATCTCAGCACGATCCGTCACCTTACAGCCTGACACAGCGTACTTCGAGCCCCTGTCACTCAGCACCACTCCCAATTGCCTCATTGGGAAACTGCTGCACGCACGCCTGCGATTCGGTCAGCGTTGCGCAGGTGGCTTCCAGGGAACTTATTACGCCGGTCAGGAATACGCATCAAATAAGCGACACCTAACACCGGACCGAGCCCAGCACGCAGGGCCATATGTGCGCTAAGGCGATCAGCCTCCAGCTCATAATTTCTCGCCCCCTCACCGGATGATCGCCCACCAACAGCAGCACTAAGATTAGACGCCGCATCAATCGACCATCCCTTTTGCCAATCAAGATGGCTCAAAATGTGATGTGCAGCATCATAGCCAATCACAAATGCGATTTCATCAGCATTATACATATCAGTGAGCAAGGTCATGGTAAAACTCGGGATCGGCTGGCCCTCTTCATTCATAGTCTGAAATGCATTCGGGGGACTTTTGGGGTTAGGATCAATCGCAATTACAAAATCACATTTTAAATCTTTGATGGAGCTTTTACAGGTTTCGATCAGGACCAGCCGCATCATCGTCACTGCTATGATAAACTTCCGAGGTACATCGTTGGAGACGATCGTAGGCAAACTGGGCAGCTTCAGAATTGCCGATCTTGATCCTGGTTTCTCAGAGCAGCCAGCCACGCACAAAAGCAAAGAGATGATTAAAACCCTCCACTTTCAATAAAACAAGCTTATCAGCTAAAATGCAATCGATCAGCCCTTTAGCTTGCGTGCTTTCTAAAACTGATTAGAATTATAATATGTTTACAATTGAACACAGTTTTGCGGCCACCTCTATTATCTTGATAGACGACACCGTCACGCATCTTTTAGAAGATGTGACCATCAATGCTTTTGAGAATTGCATCACTATCGAGCAATGGGACCCGAGTACAAATAAAATGCATAAGGTGACCCTGTCTATGAGCCAGGCACAGGATTTGTCTGCGGCATTGGATCTGCCAGAGGGCGTTTATCAGCGGGCAGACACACAGCCATTAGAGAGAAAATGATATGGCTACTGGGTTTTATTGGGATGAACGATGCTTTTGGTTCTCTGGCGGCAATTATGCATTCACACAACCAGTTGGAGGATTGGTTCAGCCGCTAGCCACAGGCGGGATCCCCGAAAGCCCTGAGACCAAACGCCGGTTAAAAAACCTTATGGAAGTTACTGGGCTAATGGGATCATTGGCTTGCAACACAGCCGATGAGGCCAGCACTCAGGCCCTATTGCGCGTGCATACTCGCAGCTATTTAACTACCTTTGAGGAAGCTTCCAAGGGCCGCGGAGGCGAGCTAGGCTTACGAGTGCCCTTTGGCCAGGGCGGCTACCAACAGGCAACACTATCGACAGGCTTGGCTTGCCGGGCGGTTGCAGATGTTATGTCAGGCCGGATAAACCAAGCCTACGCTCTCTCGCGTCCACCAGGCCACCACTGTCTACCTGATTTTCCAAATGGCTTTTGTTTACTGGCCAATATCGCGGTTGCCGTGCGAGCCGCGCGGACCAAGCAGCCTGATTTAAAAGTTGCCGTTGTGGATTGGGATGTGCACCATGGCAATGGTACAGAAGCCATATTTCTGGACGATCCAGCCACCCTGACCATCTCCATTCACCAAGAACATAACTATCCACTAGACACCGGTGGCACTGAGGTCCAGGGAGCTGACAAGTCTAATATCAATCTCCCACTACCACCCGGAGCAGGACATGACAGTTACCTGCGGGTAATCAAAAATATCGTACAGCCCGCCTTATACCAGTTTAAACCAGATTTAATTGTTGTAGCCTGTGGCTATGATGCCGCTGCGATTGACCCATTATCTCGCATGATGGCAACGGCAAAGACATTCGCTGCCATGACCACCGCCATCAAACACACAGCCACTGCGTTATGCGATGGTCGATTGGTTTTGGTTCATGAGGGCGGATATTCAGAAGTTTATGTGCCTTTTTGCGGCCATGCAACGATTGCCGCATTGGCGGAAAGCTCTATTGAAGCCCTTGATCCCTTCGCCGATACATTCGCACAACGGCAACCAACCAAGCGCTTTCAAAGCTTTTTGGACGGTTGGGTTGATGACCTGGCGCAGTTTCATGCATCCTAAGAGTTCAAAACAAAAATACCGTCATTTCACCCTCACCCCTTGTGAAACTATGTATTATGTACGAAATCAATACCTATGACAGATGCATTAACTTTTTTGAAAACCCGCCGATCACGCCCTGCAAAGATTATGACCAGTCCCGTACCAGGCAAAGAAGCTTTGGAAGCCCTCTTAGTTGTTGCCGGCCGCGTACCCGATCATGGCAAACTTGAACCTTGGCGTTTTATCGTGCTGGAGAAAGCCGCACTGCGCCGCTTAAGCGTTCTAGCAACTACACTAGCCGAAGCTGCTGGGCCTGATGTCGTAGATGCAGCTAA
This sequence comes from uncultured Planktomarina sp., assembly GCA_905182535.1. Lineage (GTDB taxonomy): Bacteria > Pseudomonadota > Alphaproteobacteria > Rhodobacterales > Rhodobacteraceae > Planktomarina > Planktomarina arctica. The sequence continues at coordinate 76,748 of CAJJBZ010000008.1, read as the reverse complement.
AAATAGCTATCAATTTGAAACAGGCACCCTAGCCGTGGTAGTGGTGGAAAGCCCAAAGCCATGTGTTAAATTTCCAAAAATTGAGCAGACTTATTCCGCTGGCGCTGTTTGCCTTCAACTCTTGAATGCCGCGTTAGCCAGCGGATGGGGAGCCAATTGGCTATCTGGCTGGGCGTCACACCAGCCAGAATTCTGCGCTCGGGGCTTGGGCCTAGAGCCGCATGAGCGCGTGGCAGGAATTATCCATATTGGCACTGGCCCAGCTCAAATGCCCGACCGGCCGCGGCCAGATGTAGCTACCATCACTCAATGGGCTACTGAGTGATCTTTACGGATCTAGTTAAATCGATTGTGCAATTTAATGACCCCAAGTTTCGTCGCGTGCTTTGGCGTGGGCTGGGGCTCACACTTGCATTATTAATAACGACCTGCTGCTTAATCGCGATTGGCTTGAACCAATTGCTACAATCCCCCTATGTAGTGTCTCTTATCGGCGAAGCATCACTATTGGGAAATCTGCTCAATATGGGTGGGGTGCTATCAACTTTTGTACTGTCAATTTGGCTAATGGGGCCAATTGCTTCTACCATTATATCACTATTTCTGGATGAAGTGGCGCGAGCCGTCGAAGCGCGGCATTATCCACACTTGCCTGAGGTGCAGGGCACAAGGTTACATAAGCAAATTTTAACAACAGTGAGCTTTTTTGGCGTATTAGTACTAGCAAATCTAGGAGCACTAATACTCTCAGTTTTCCTACCAGTCCTAGCTCCATTTATCTTCTGGGCCACGAACGGATATTTACTAGGAAGGGAATATTTTCAGATGACCTCGATCCGGCGTATAAGCCAGAATGAGGCAAAACTACTTTTTCAACGTAACCGTGGTGCGATTTGGTTTACCGGCATTATAATCGCTATACCACTGTCCATTCCCGTCGTGGGCTTGATCATCCCCGTTCTAGGGGCTGCTACTTTCACCCATCAGTTTGAGAGACTTCAGGCGTTGCCATCCGATTGAACCAATCAAAGTCACGGACAGAGAAAACACCACCGATAATACTACCCGCAAGAATAGCCCATAGGACTAAGGCCACCGCTGTTGTGACCATGAAACGTTTTTTCATCTGTGGGTTTTCCGGGCTACCTGCGTGAGTGCCCGGTTCGATTGAACCCAAATCCCCTTGTGTCTGCAACCGCAATGGCAACACAACGAAGAGTGTGAGAAACCAAATAATGACGAAAAGCACGATGGCAGATGTAATACCCATAAATCGATCCTTAAAATTAACTTAGACTTGTTCTAGTTCAATGAGGCAGCCAGTGAAGTCTTTCGGGTGTAAAAAAAGTACTTCTTTACCATGGGCGCCTATTTTTGGCACACCACTGTCCAGAACCCGAGCCCCTTGACCTCGTAATTGATCTCGCGCGGCCAAGATGTCGTCTACCTCATAGCAGATATGATGAATGCCACCTGATGGATTTTTATCTAAAAACCTCTGAATGGGAGAAGCCTCTCCCAAAGGATAGAGTAGCTCTATTTTGGTATTTGGTAGTTCAACAAATACGACAGTCACCCCATGCTCTGGTTCATCCTGCGGTGGGCCAACTTTAGCCCCCAGCGTAGTCTCATATTGCGCTGAAGCCGCCTGTAAATCCGGCACAGCGATAGCCACATGATTCAAACGTCCAATCATAGTTTTCTCCTATTTTTATTTATTAAAACCATAGGCCAAAACAACGCAAGCACATTAAAATTTAGATAAACCCTTAAGGGCAAAGATCAAACTGTGATCTTAATATAGTGAAGGCTTAAGAATGCTTTGGGGTTGGGGACTAAAATCTCCAAACCCCAAGACATTATTATTCAGGCAAAATAACCCGTAATGACAATTCACGCAGTTGTTCGTTCATCGGCTCAGATGGTGCAGACATCATCAGATCTTCGGCACGTTGGTTCATAGGGAACATAATGACCTCACGGATATTAGCCTCATCCGCCAGCAACATCACAATCCTGTCAATACCAGCGGCGCAACCACCGTGTGGCGGAGCGCCATACTGGAACGCATTAACCATACCACCAAATCGTTTTTCAACCTCTTCTTTGCCATAGCCAGCGATTTCGAAAGCTTTGAACATGATTTCAGGGCGATGATTGCGAATGGCACCACTGAGCAATTCATAACCGTTACAAGCCAAGTCATATTGATATCCTAAAACATCAAGAGGATCGCCTTCAAGCGCCTCCATCCCCCCCTGCGGCATTGAAAAAGGATTATGTTCGAAGTCAATTTTTCCAGTCTCTTCATCTTTTTCATAGATTGGGAAGTCCACAATCCAGGCAAAAGCAAAACGGTCATTGTCTGTTAGACCCAGCTCATCACCAATGGCCAAACGCGCACGACCTGCAACACCTTCAAAGGCTTTAGGCTTACCGCCTAAGAAAAAGGCTGCGTCGCCAACGCCAAGACCCAATTGTTGACGAATAGCTTCAGTCCGCTCTGGGCCAATATTTTTGGCCAAAGGCCCTGCTGCCTCCATACCTTCACCTTGGTCACGCCAGAAGATATAACCCATGCCCGGCAGTCCTTCTTTTTGAGCAAAAGCATTCATCCGATCACAGAATTTGCGGCTGCCTCCGGTTGGTGCTGGGATAGCTCGGATTTCTGTACCGTCTTGCTCAAGCAGCTTTGCAAAAATTGCGAAGCCTGAACCATGGAAATGCTCTGAGACAATTTGCATTTTGATCGGATTGCGCAGATCAGGTTTATCGCTTCCATACCAAAGCGCAGAATCTCGGTAGCTGATCTGCGCCCAAGTCTGGTCGACTTTGCGGCCACCACTAAACTCTTCAAACACACCAGTTAAAACTGGCTGTATTGTGTCAAAAATATCTTGCTGTTCCACAAAAGACATTTCCAGATCGAGCTGATAAAAGTCAGTGGGAGAGCGATCCGCGCGGGGATCTTCATCTCGAAAACATGGTGCAATCTGAAAATATTTATCATAACCAGACACCATGATCAGCTGCTTGAATTGCTGTGGTGCTTGCGGCAGTGCATAGAAACGACCGGGATGCAGACGCGATGGCACCAAAAAGTCACGTGCACCTTCTGGGCTTGAGGCGGTGATTATTGGCGTTTGAAACTCACGAAAATCTTTATCCCACATGCGCTTGCGCATTGATGCCACCACGTCTGAGCGCAGTTTCATATTGTTTTGTAACTTTTCCCGACGCAGATCGAGGTAGCGATATTTTAGGCGCGTTTCTTCGGGATATTCTTGATCTCCAAACACCATGAGCGGCAATTCTTCTGAGGCGCCCAGAACTTCTAAATCACGGACAAATACTTCAATTTCACCTGTTGGGATTTTTGAGTTCACCAATGCGGCATCCCGCGCTTTGACGATACCATCAATGCGGATACACCACTCGCTTTTAACTTTTTCTACCTTACTAAAAACAGGACTATCTGGATCTGCTAAGACCTGCGTTATGCCGTAATGATCGCGCAAATCAATGAACAACAGGCCACCATGATCACGCACACGATGCACCCATCCAGAAAGGCGGATGGTATCGCCAACATTTTCTTTGGTGAGGTCGGCACAGGTGTGGCTGCGGTATGCGTGCATTTTCAGGCTCCTTCAAGCGGTCGGGCTGATACATCCCGACAAGGGCCTAAAGTCAAGCCAATCCGCTATTTTCCGACTGTAACAAGTTAAAAATAGGCTACTCGGTTGCGATTACGCATCAAACAGCATCCGTGCAGCCATTTCCCCATGCAATTTTAAAATGATCAGACTTGATTTGCTCCCAAATAAAAATGGTAAAACAGCGCGAATAAGAGCGGGAATTGCAGCAGCCATAAGCATCACAAAGTAATAACTCACATGAAAAAAATGTTGAGTATAAGTTTCATCAGCTGTATTTAAATGAGCTGTTAAGAAGTTTTGTAGGGGTGGTATGTCAAAGCTCCAAATTTATGATTGGCAACACTATAGATTATTCTAAAACAAAAAATTTCCTAAGTTTTTTTAATTAGTAATTAATTGTGATAGCTTCTCGATATTAACCAATTATATGCAAATTATGCAGCGCTATTAAGAGCAGTCTTTAGAAGATTTAGCCCAGTCAATAAACCTTTCTCACAATGCAGTGTGGCGCTTGTTGATGCTCAGAAGGTAGGGTTGGGGCTTACTGCTTTCATTTCCATTTCTGTGCGCAACCATAGCAAAACTGGGCAGATCATTTTTCAAAAATTATCGAGAGCATGCCACAGATTCAATCAGCCTCTCGGACTTCAGACAATCAAGACTATCTTATCAAAGCAAGGGTGCTAGATGTGCAGGCTTATGATAATCCTTACCAGCGGCTGATCTCATGCATCGAGTTGGCAGAAATAAATGCTAGTTTTGCAATGGAGGAGCTGAAGGACACAACCGAGCTACCGCTACCCTAGCCTCTGTCCATGAGATAGGCCAAATAGGCCTGTTTGCACCATAGAATCAAGAATGCCCCTTGCACCTCGGACCTCCTTCCATATAAGGCAGGACAGTTTGCGCGCCGTCTATAAAGGACAATTTCATGCCGAAAAGAACTGACATCAATTCCATCATGATCATTGGAGCGGGGCCAATTGTTATCGGCCAAGCCTGCGAATTCGATTACTCCGGCGCACAGGCCTGCAAGGCCCTACGCGAAGAGGGATACCGGGTTATATTGGTAAACTCAAACCCCGCAACAATAATGACAGACCCTGATATGGCTGATGCTACCTACATCGAGCCAATCACACCAGAAACCGTGGCCAAAATAATCGCAATTGAACGCCCGGATGCTCTGCTACCCACAATGGGTGGCCAAACTGGTTTGAACACCTCCCTCGCCTTGGAAGAAATGGGTGTTTTGAAAAAGTATGGCGTAGAGATGATTGGGGCCAAGCGCCCAGCCATTGAAATGGCGGAAGATCGTAAACTCTTTCGCGAAGCCATGGACCGGCTTGGCCTAGAGAACCCACGAGCCGCTATCGCGGAAACCATGGAAGAATGCATGGCTGCCCTAAATGATATCGGCCTACCGGCTATCATTCGCCCAGCTTATACCCTTGGCGGCACAGGTGGCGGCGTTGCCTACAATCGTGAAGATTATGAGTATTTCTGCAAAACTGGCCTTGATGCCTCGCCTGTGAGCCAAATTCTGATTGATGAAAGCCTTCTGGGCTGGAAAGAATTTGAAATGGAAGTGGTGCGCGATAAGGCAGATAACGCCATCATTGTTTGCGCTATTGAGAATATCGACCCCATGGGCGTCCACACAGGTGACAGCATAACAGTGGCCCCGGCGCTGACGCTGACCGACAAAGAATATCAAATCATGCGTAACGCCAGTATCGCTGTTCTGCGTGAAATTGGCGTTGAGACAGGTGGCTCAAACGTTCAATGGGCTGTAAACCCTGCAGATGGCCGCATGATAGTCATCGAGATGAACCCTAGGGTGTCGCGTTCATCAGCTTTAGCCTCAAAGGCAACGGGTTTTCCGATCGCGAAAATTGCTGCAAAACTAGCCGTAGGTTATACACTTGACGAGCTCGATAATGATATCACCAAGGTGACCCCAGCAAGCTTTGAACCTTCAATTGATTATGTAGTCACAAAAATCCCACGCTTTGCTTTTGAGAAATTCCCAGGTTCCCCCGCAGTTTTGTCCACTGCAATGAAATCTGTAGGTGAAGCAATGGCGATCGGCCGTAGTTTTCATGAGTCAGTGCAAAAAGCGTTGGCATCTATGGAAACAGGTCTCACGGGTTTTGATGAGGTGGATATCGACGACATGCCTTCTTTGGATCAAATGATCCTACGTGACGGTATTTTGGTGGGTAAGACCCCTGACGTCCAAACCGTAGTCGACAAGGCCCTCACCCGTGAGCTGGCCATTCAATCACCAGACCGTATGCGCATCATTGCTCATGCCATGAGATACGGTTTTTCAGATGATGAAATTCACGAAATTACGCGCTTTGATCCATGGTTTTTGGCCCGCATTCGAGAGATCATCGAGACGGAAACTATTTTGAAGGCCAACGGGCTTCCGGAAGACGAGCTTGGCATTCGCCGCCTAAAAATGATGGGCTTTACAGACGGTCGCCTGGCAATTTTGACTGAGCCGCAGCGAAACGAATGTTCGCAACACCCGCCAAGAACTTAGGCGTCATACCGGTGTTTAAGAAAGTTGATACCTGTGCAGCTGAATTTGAAGCTTTCACTCCCTATATGTATTCAACTTATGAAGCACCAACGATGGGCACCGCAGAATGTGAGTCAAAGCCAACAAATAATAAAAAGATTATGATTTTAGGCGGTGGTCCAAATAGAATAGGCCAGGGCATCGAGTTTGATTACTGCTGTTGTCATGCTGCTATTCATTGACCGAGCAGGGCTATGAAACCATCATGATTAACTGCAATCCTGAAACGGTGAGCACAGATTATGATACATCGGACCGCCTTTACTTTGAACCGTTAACCTATGAACACGTTATGGAAATCCTGCGAGTAGAACAAGACAATGGCACCTTGCATGGCGTAATCGTTCAATTTGGTGGCCAAACTCCTCTCAAATTGGCCAATGCCCTCGAACAGGCTGGAATCCCTATCCTTGGCACTACGCCAGATGCAATTGATCTGGCCGAGGACCGCGAACGGTTCCAAGATTTAGTAACGCAGCTGGGCCTGAAACAGCCCCATAATGGAATTGCGCATTCTGATGCTGAAGCCCTAGAAATTGCCGTAGGTATCGGCTTTCCGCTGGTGATCCGGCCCTCCTATGTATTAGGTGGTCGGGCCATGGAGATTGTCCGCGATCAAGCCAATCTTGAGCGCTATATTTCCGAGGCGGTGGTTGTGTCAGGTGACAGCCCCGTTTTGCTGGACAGCTATCTGTCTGGCGCTGTTGAGATTGATGTAGATGCACTCAGTGACGGCGCTGCGGTGCATGTGGCAGGTATCATGCAGCATATCGAAGAAGCAGGCGTACATTCTGGTGATAGCGCCTGCTCTTTGCCACCTTACTCCCTGACACAGGATATTATTGACGAGCTGAAGCGTCAAACCAAGGCATTAGCGCGAGCCTTGAATGTAGTTGGCCTGATGAATATCCAATTTGCAGTCAAAGATGGTGATATTTACCTAATTGAAGTGAACCCCCGTGCCAGCCGTACCGTGCCTTTCGTAGCAAAAGCCGTCCGCAGCCCAATAGCTGCGATTGCGGCCCGTGTTATGGCTGGTGAACCACTGAGTAATTTTGATCTGGTTGATCCAGGTAGCATTAAGGGCTTTGCAGTGAAAGAGGCCGTGTTGCCCTTCGCTCGCTTCCCTGGCGTTGATACGCTCTTGGGGCCTGAGATGCGCTCAACCGGTGAAGTCATGGGATTTGATAGTAAATTTCACCGCGCTTTTTATAAAGCACAATTGGGGGCGGGTACTAAGCTACCTACCGTTGGCAAAGCCTTCCTCTCCATCAAAGACGACGATAAAGGCTCAACGCTGCTAGAAGCTGCCTCATGCTTACTGGAAATGGGTTTCACCTTGACCGCTACACGCGGTACAGCCGCTTTCCTAGCCGAAGCTGGCATCGAAAGCGCTGTGATAAACAAAGTATATGAGGGCCGCCCAAATATTGTAGATCAAATCAAAGATGGAGACATCGCCTTGATCCTCAACACCACAGCGGGCACTCAAGCGGTCGATGATAGTCGCAGTATGCGCGCTGCCGCATTGATGGACAGAATTCCATATTACACCACACTCGCTGCTAGCCATGCCGCCGCCTTTGCTATCAAGGCCCATGCGGAAGGTGATATTGGCGTGAAGGCGTTGCAAGAGTAGGCTTTCTCGTTACCCATAACAAAAAAATCTATACTACTGATTCAACCTATATATTTTTAAGTGATACCCGTTTGTGAAGTTCTTCCGTACTCTCGAACCGTTCTGAGTAGCGGTCCACCAATACCGCTTTACGGCTTCGGGTCATCACTGTGAAACGAGCCAACTCTTCCATCACGTCAACAATACGGTTGTAGAATGGTGATGGTTTCATCCGGCCATTCTCGAACTCCAGCCAAGCTTTGGGTAGGGAACTTTGATTAGGGATCGTGATCATCCGCATCCAGCGGCCCAAAATTCGCATTTGGTTGACTGCATTAAACGATTGTGACCCACCAGAGACCTGCATCAACGCTAAAGTTTTTCCCTGTGTTGGGCGCATGCCGCCAATCGCCGATAGTGGGATCCAATCTATTTGCGTTTTAAGAATACCAGTCATGGCACCATGCCGCTCGGGGCTGGACCAGACCATACCTTCACTCCAGAGCGCGAGTTCTCGCAATTCTTGCACCTTGGGGTGGCTGTCAGGGACTGCATCAGGAAGAGGCAAATGTGTAGGATCAAATAGTTTTGTCTCACAACCCAAAGCCCGCAATACTCTCGCACCCTCTTCCACCGATGCACGCGAATAACTTTGTGGACGCAACGAACCATAGAGCAGCAGGATCCTCGGCGGATGCCCTGCATCATCCAGGCCTGCCAATGCTGCAAAATCAATAGGGTGCAGCAGATTAGAATCATAGACTGGTTGGTCCTCGACACGCATTGTTTGCTTCTCCAAATCAATAATTATCTTAGCAGCTAGCTCGCCAAATCGCCTGACTTCGATATCAGAAAAAGCAGCGACAGCAATAGAACGCCGTATACCATGTCATTGCGCCACAATCTTAAGAGCAAATGCCACCAGCCTCTTGCATCGATCACAGTGTCGATGCACATAACCTCATGGCTAAGCTTTACTTCAATTACTCAACTATGAACGCCGGCAAATCAACTTTGCTGCTGCAAGCCGCGTACAACTACCGCGAGCGTGGCATGCAGACCTATCTTTTGACAGCACAGATGGACACCCGCGCCGGGCAAGGCAAAATCGCCTCTCGTATAGGGATCGAGGAAAAAGCTGACACATTTAATCCACATGAGGACATGTTTCAAAAAGTGAAAAAACAACTCGATCAAGGCCCAATAGCTTGTATTTTTGTTGATGAGGCACAATTTCTTACTAAGGATCAAGTATGGGCACTGGCCCGCGCCGTAGACAATTTGGACATTCCAATTATGTGCTACGGTCTAAGAGTGGATTTCATGGGAGAATTATTCCCAGGATCAGCAGCGCTATTGGCTTTGGCCGATGAAATGCGCGAAGTACGTACTATTTGCCATTGCGGCAAAAAAGCTACTATGGTTGTACGGTTTGACAGCAACGGAAAAGCAGTAACTGCAGGGGATCAGGTGCAGATTGGTGGTAATGAAACCTACCTATCACTATGCCGCAAACACTATCGCGCCGCTGTAGAAGATCACTCCCACCCCGAGCTGCCAATTTAAAACAGGGAGGAAGGTTGAGAATTTGCCATTAGCGTTTGCCGTAATAGAGCCCAACAACATGTTCTGCCTCTGCAAAAAAAAGCCAGCGTTGAGCAAAAGTGCCCGTTGTATGCAATATCGCCGCTACTACAAACATTAGGACTGTGTCGGAGATCAGCAGCAGGCCAAGAGGCGCAAGTATCATCAGCACAAAGGCGATAATCCGTAGCTTCACTGCGTGTTTCCGACCAACCTTATGCACCATCTCCTTGAGCAAGTAATTATTGCCGGTATGAGGCGGCTCAAACGCACGCACGATGCCGCGCACTCCTAGACCAGTAGCGGTGCCCATATTGGTACCCCGGCTCTCAAAGCGACCATCACCAGACAGCCAAGCAACTATCTGCATCACGCCCGCAAGCGCTAGAAGGATCATCGCGGGCCAACCTTGCATTGCCAATAATCCACTCCCACCCAACGACAGCAGCATAAACAGAACTGGTGTGCTCCAGTGGTTCCACCGCGGCACAGTTTTGAGCTGCGCATAGATCATTGATGTGGCAAATATCGTCAATACCGCAAGCAAAGCACCAATATAACCCAAAGGCTGCCAAATGGCGGACATAAAGATTGCACCAAAAGCAAACAATCCGAAGACGGCCATAGAGACAACCGCGAGACAGCCCTCACGGCTCAACCAGCTGCTGCGCCATTGAGAGAAAGCTTTCAAAAACCGCTGCGGATTTCCAAGGTGAAAAGTTGAGGCCAAAAGTCCACCACCGGCCAAACCAAAACCCAGAACATAATACCAAAACGCACCCCGCCCACGTACATCAGGCAGACCAAGGCCTAGCCATGTGAGTAATCCAAATCCAAGCCCCGAGGCAACAGTGAATACAATTACAGAACCAGCAGGATGCATTAAATTTTCTCCAAAGCTTTATCAAGCCAACCCAGAAAGCCTTTTTGAGTTTTGGCCACTGGCTCCAAATAGGGTGCCAAAATATCAAATTTAGGGGCCACATCTTTTGGACGCGGAGGCAGGTATTTATTTATGGGCTTAGTACCTAGTTCTGGCATCAAATCTATTCCACCGCGCGCCAAGACTAATTTTGACACTTCAGAATTTTCATCACCAAGATCACCAAAGTGCCGAGCGCCTGAAGGACAAGTGCGAACACAAGAGGGAACCCGGTCGACTTCAGGCAGATTTTCATTATATATTCGGTCCACGCAAAGAGTACATTTTTTCATCACCCCAGCGGCCTGATCCATCTCACGCGCACCATAAGGGCAGGCCCAAGCGCATAGCCCACACCCGATACAAGCATCTTCATTGACCAGTACAATCCCATCCTCTTGGCGCTTATAGCTCGCACCGGTGGGGCAAACCGTGACGCAGGGCGCATCATCGCAATGCAGGCAAGATTTGGGAAAATGGATCAACTGCGCCGGGACCCACCTCAGGCTGTACCTCATAGGAGTGCACCCTGTTGAGGAAGGTCCCCGAAGGATCGGCGCCATAAGCATCCTGATCGGATAAGGGCGCACCATAGTTCTCGGTATTCCAGCCTTTGCAGGACACCACACAGGCATGACAGCCCACACACGTATCCAAATCAATGACTAGCCCCAGTTTTTTCTGGGTAGTTTTCGGTAGGGTTGTCATTTTATGGGTCCCCATTTTTGCATTTGGTGCATTGTTTTACATTGACGAGATAGCCAAACTATTGGCACCGTAAAAAAGTCCTGCACCAATATGTTCGTAGGCGTCGTAACTCGCCTCAGATCATGCACGCACAGCGGGACAAAGCCCAAGCCTGTTATGAAATGGCTACCTGTCACTTACCAACTTTCCATTCTAGGTCCTTGGGCCCTTGGCCCACAGGTGATTTGATTGGCGGCAGCTCTGGCGAACATTCGTCAGGCGCCTCACAGGCCTCAATCTTGACCCGCAGGTCAAACCACGCAGCTTGGCCAGTAACGGGGTCAGAGTTCGCCCAGCGCATACCATCACCCTTTTCTGGCATCAGCTCATGAATAAGATGGTTGAGCAAAAAACCCTTTGTAGCCTCTGGTGCCTTTTCGTCCAAGGCCCAAGCACCTTTGCGTTTACCAATAGCGTTCCATGTCCAAACCGTATTTTCATTCAGAGCTGCCATATGCGCAACAGGCACCACAATAGCACCATGCACCGAAGTCACACGCGCCCAATCACCTTCTAAAAAACCATTTTTCTGCCAAATCTTAGTAGGTACAAACAAAGGGTTTTGCCCATGGATTTGCCGCAACCAAGCGTTTTGAGTGCCCCAGCTGTGATACATCGCCATTGGACGTTGAGTAAGGGCGTGAAGATCAAACTCAGAGGTGTCAACATTCTCATCCTCAAAGGGTGCATACCAAATCGGCAGAGGGTCCAATGTTTCCTTGATCCGTTCGCGCAGGTGCTCAGGCGGCTGTCGATCACCATGGCCTTCTGCTGCCAATTGGAATTTACGCAATGGTTCTGAGTAGAGGTCAAACAAATAGGGTTGCGGCGCGTCATAAATACCAATTTTAACCGCCCAATCTTGATAGGCAACATTCCAAGGCTTGTAGTAATTGGCACCATCAGGCACGTGGATTTCATAAAATCCACCATTGTCTATGTAAGATTGCATCTGATCTGGGTTCGGATCGCCACGCCCTTCTCCTTTCCCATCCTCACCACGAAAACCAATTAACGGGCCCACGCCCGGGCGGCGCTCATGGTTCACAATGTAATCAGCATAATTCTTATATTTTGCCGAGCCATCTGCATTCACAAAGCCCTTGAGACCCATACGCGCGCCCAAGTCAACCAAAACAGATTGGAAGCCACGCACATCACGGTCCGGCTCCACAACCGGCCAACGAATACTGTCGGCGGCACCATCAGCCTCGCAAATTGGACGGTCCAATAACGAAATACAGTCATGACGCTCGAGATAGGTTGTGTCTGGCAAGATTAGATCGGCATAAGCTACCATTTCTGAGGAGTAGGCATCAGAATAGATAATCTTAGGAATCACATAATCACCGTTTTCATTCTTATCAGTGAGCATCTTCATGACGCCGCCAGTATTCATTGAAGAATTCCAGCTCATATTTGCCATATACATGAACAAAACATCTATTTTATAAGGATCTCCCGCATAAGCATTGGAAATCACCATATGCATCAACCCGTGGGCAGACATTGGGTTTTCCCAAGTATAAGCCTTATCAATGCGTGCCGGGCTGCCATCATCTTTGAGGCACAAATCATCCGGCCCCTGAACATAGCCCAAATGTGGACCATCCAAAGCAGCACCGGGTGTTACTTTGCAATGAGGTTTTGGATGAGCTGATACAGGTTTTGGATACGGAGGCTTGAAGCGAAAGCCGCCAGGCACTTCAACTGTGCCAAGGATGATTTGTAACAGGTGCAAACTGCGGCAGGTCTGAAAGCCGTTGGAATGCGCCGAAACGCCTCGCATCGCATGAAAGGAGACCGGACGGCCGATCATTGTCTCATGCTTATTGCCTCTAAAATCAGTCCAAGGTTGGTCTAACTCAAAAGATTCATCAAATGCCACTCGTGCTAAATCGGCTGCGATCGCGCGAATGCGTTCTGCGGCAATACCACACCGCTCCGCCACATTCTCGGGCGCATATTCGTCGGACATATAGCGCTCTGCCAGATGTTGGAATACGGTACGGTGACCTTGGTAGGTAGCCGCCAAATCTGGGACGATGCCTTTGGTGTCAAATGCAACTGGCTGACCAGTTTTACGATCAATCACAAGCAATTTTTCGTTTTCACCGCGTAAAAGTAGGCCCTTATTTGGGCCCTCGGTGCTGTCTACTAGGGCAGGTGCATTGGTAAGCTGCGCTAAATAATTAAGGTCAATCCTACCGGCCTTCAGTAGTAGATGCACCATCGATAGGATAAACAAGCCATCAGTACCAGGCGTGATACCAACCCATTCATCAGCAATGGCGTTATAGCCAGTGCGGATTGGGTTGACGCCAATAACCTTGGCGCCGCGTTCCTTCAGCTTACCCAAGCCCATTTTAATCGGATTGCTATCGTGATCTTCAGCTACACCAAACAGCATAAACAATTTGGTGCGGTCCCAATCTGGTTGGCCAAACTCCCAAAATGCGCCCCCCATAGTATAAATGCCACCCGCCGCCATATTTACTGAGCAAAAACCGCCATGAGCAGCGTAGTTTGGGGTGCCAAAACCTTGCGCCCAGAAGGATGTAAAGCTTTGTGATTGGTCACGACCTGTGAAAAATGCCAATTTTTCTGGGTTTTTTTTATGAACTGGCTCCAACCAATCCTGCGCCAATTGGAGCGCCTCATCCCAAGAGATCTCTTCAAACTCACCTGATCCACGCGGGCCAACACGTTTTAGCGGGGCGCGCAGGCGTGAAGGCGCGTTCACCTGCATAATGCCCGCAGCACCTTTGGCGCAGAGGACACCCTTGTTGACAGGATGATCGCGGTTACCCTCAATATAGGCAACCTTACCCTCTTTCATATGCACATCAATCCCACAGCGGCACGCACACATATAGCAGGTAGTCTTCCGGATTTCGTCGCTCACTTTAGGCGATAAATTCAGTCTTGGTTCTTCAAATCCCATGAAAGGACCCCTTATTGCCTGCTGGTCAGGTATTTTGCGCAGCAGATTGCGCCACTGTAACAGAAATCATGTCGACGATATCATCGGCGGTACACCCACGCGATAAATCGTTTGCCGGCTTTGCAAGCCCTTGTAAGATGGGCCCAATAGCTTTCGCACCACCAAAGCGTTGCGCGATCTTATAACCAATATTGCCCGCATCAAGATTAGGGAACACAAAGACATTGGCTTGTCCGGCCACCACAGAGCCCGGCGCTTTAACTGCTCCGACCGAGGGTACGACCGCTGCATCAAATTGCAGTTCACCATCAACTGCAAGATCTGGACGAAGGCTACGCACTAAAGCTGTCGCATCCGCAACTTTAGTCACACTCGGGTGTTTAGCGCTACCGCGTGTCGAAAAGGACAACATTGCGATTTTGGGGTCAGTTCCTGTCAAGCCCTTCATAGAAGCAGCAGAGGCAATCGCAATATCAGCTAGCTCTTGCGCATTAGGATCAATCACCAGACCACAATCCGCGAAGATATTCAGTTGGCTGGGTAGGTCGGGGCGATCTTCAAACAGCATGAAAAAGAAGGAAGACAAAAGCTTGGTATTGGGGGCTGTGCCAATCACTTTGAGGGCAGCTCGAATTATATCAGGGGTCGGGTAAACCGCCCCACCGATAGTACCATCCGCATCACCTGCTGCAACCATGGCCGCAGCAAAGAAATTGGGTTGAGACAGCTCTGCAAAGGCTTTGTCAGGGGTCATTCCCTTAGTAGCTCGTTTGTGCACATAGGTTTCAACATAGCCTGCCATACGGAGGCTGCTGGTTGGGTCTTCAATCATAATATCATCGGCTACGCCCGCAGCGCTAAGGGCCGCACCCACTGCCCCCATATCGCCCACACAAATAATCTTGGCCAAATCAGAAACAGAGGCCACAACTGCGGCCTCTGCAACGCGAGGATCTGTGCCCTCACTCAGTACAATTGTACGTTTGACGCCTGAAGTGACGGCAAGAATTTCTCGAAATGCCGCCACGTTCAAACTCCTTATTCTGCAGCCATATCCGCAGCAGTGACACCAGCCACTTGCACTGGCTTTTTCATCGCATCGCGACGGAACGGCTCACCCAGCTCTTGGTTCAAGATCACTTCAATCACAGTGGTTTTGTTGTTTTCCATTTGATCCTTGATCGCCTGATTCAACACAGCAGTCAGCTCATCCATCGTTTTAACCTGAACACCTTGAAGACCACAGGCCTGTGCAATACCAGCGTAAGATACTTTGGTATCCAACTCTGTGCCCACGAAGTTGTCGTCAAACCACAGTGTCGAATTGCGCTTTTCAGCGCCCCACTGGTAGTTGCGAAACACGATTTGCGTCACAGCGGGCCATTCATCACGGCCTATTGCTGTCAACTCATTGACCGCAATCCCAAAAGCACCGTCACCGGCAAACCCCACAACTGGCACATGTGGTTGACCAATCTTTGCCCCAACAATTGATGGCAGACCATAGCCACATGGACCAAACAGGCCTGGCGCAAGATATTTACGGCCTTCATCGAAGGACGGGTAGGCATTGCCAATGGCACAGTTGTTGCCAATATCAGACGAGATAATTGCATCTTTTGGCAATGCTGATTGAATGGCACGCCAAGCCATACGAGGAGACATCCAATCAGGCTTATCAGCCCGTGCCCGTTGGTTCCAAGTTGTACCTGGATCATCGTCTTCATGATCCATCGAAGTCAGCTCTTGCGCCCAAGAGGATTTGGTTGTGGCAATCAGGTTCTTACGATCTTCACGACCCACATCACCTGCACTATCGCTCAGGCGACCCAAGATGCCTTGAGCTACTTTTTTTGCATCACCAATAATTCCAACAGCAACCGGCTTCGTAAGGCCAATACGATCCGGATTGATATCAACCTGAATGATTTTCGCGTCCGTGGGCCAATAATCAATACCGTAGCCTGGCAGAGTTGAGAACGGGTTCAAGCGTGTCCCCAATGCCAGAACAACGTCCGCCCGTGAAATCAATTCCATACCAGCTTTTGAGCCGTTGTAGCCCAAAGGACCTGCAAACAACGGATGTGATCCTGGAAAAGCGTCATTGTGCTGATAGCCCACACAAACCGGTGCATCCAAACGCTCTGCTAAAGAAGCGACAGCATCAAAGGCATCGGCTAAAACCACACCAGCACCGTTCAAGATCACTGGGAATTTTGCATTGGATATCAATTCAGCAGCTTCCGCTACAGCATCATCCCCACCCTGTGGACGCTCAAATGCCACGATTTTTGGAAGCTCTATGTCGATTACTTGGGTCCACATGTCCCGCGGGATATTGATCTGCGCTGGGGCAGATGCACGATGAGCTTGCATAATTACACGGCTGAGAACTTCAGCAACCCGAGTTGGGTCACGCACTTCCTCTTGGTAGGCAACCATGTCTTCAAACAATTTCATTTGTTCAACTTCTTGGAAACCGCCCTGGCCGATTGTTTTATTAGCCGCTTGCGGCGTTACCAGCAATAATGGTGTGTGGTTCCAATAGGCTGTCTTCACAGCAGTCACAAAGTTCGTGATGCCAGGACCGTTTTGAGCGATCATCATCGACATTTCACCAGTAGCGCGGGTGTAGCCGTCAGCCATCATACCAGCAGAGCCTTCATGGGCACAGTCCCAGAACATGATCCCAGCTTTTGGAAAAATATCAGAAATTGGCATCATGGCAGAACCAATGATCCCAAATGCGTGGCGTATGCCATGCATTTGGAGCGTTTTTACAAATGCCTCTTCGGTGGTCATTTTCATGGGGCAGCTCCTTAAAAGCATAATAGTGGCAGGGGAATCCCCTCGACACGGCTGAAATTCTATTTCTGACCCTCTATTAGGGTATAGGCAATCACATATTTAGGGCCAGTTACCACCCTCGGTTAAGGCCAAATACATTTTTTGGCCCATTGGTTAAATATTGAGACCATCAGAGCAGTATTTTGACGACCCAATCTACTTCAGACGATAGCTAATGAGCTACGCCTTACCATCAATGATGCTTGACCAAAAGCGCATCACCAGGCTCATGGCCATATTAATTATTCAAGGTTTCAAATTAGTACAAATACTAAAAAACAGATTTGCCTGCTAGCATTACGTTGATTTCCGCCAAAAAAATATTTACGCGACTGTGCAGCGCTCACATTATCTAAAACGACAAAACAAGATAACACTGCGCTGTACGTACGCGAGTTTCAAATAGCCAAGAACAGATCGCATCACTTTTGTTTCAACCGCGCTACCCACCAACTTAATACTCCCAGTACAAAATGAAATATTATTTTTAAATAAAATCATTAAATATCAATGTTATAATTCTTAAATAATATATCAATTTTGGCTGGGTTGAATAACTATAAACACCACTGCAGATGATAGGAAAGCAACGGCACTTACTGGCTACAGAGTAATTTCTACCACAGGAGCGCTTGAGCTATAGCGGTTTGCGGTTTACCAACTGTGAAGAAAAATTTTAGCACTGGAGCTTTCTTATGGCCGACTACAAGTTTGACACCCTATCGTTGCATGCCGGTCAAAGCCCCGATGCACGCTTCGGGAGCCGCGCCGTTCCAATTCACCAAACCACCAGCTATGTGTTCGACAGTACCGAGCATGCAGCGGCACTATTTAATATGGAAGTTGGCGGGCATATCTATTCGCGACTGACCAACCCGACGGTAGCAGTGCTTGAGCAACGCCTAGCCGCGCTTGACGGTGGCGTGGCAGCGATTGCCACAGCTTCGGGCATGTCCGCCCTGTTTGTGACGGTCTTGGCGTTGTGCTCTGCAGGCGATCATATCGTCAGCTCGTCGCAAATGTATGGCGCAAATATCAACCTGTTTGAACATACATTGAAGCGCTACGGCATTGAAACAACATTTGTCCCACCCAACGACCCAACCGCCATTTCTCAGGCCATTCGGCCTAATACAAAGATGGTATTTGGAGAGGTGATAGGTAATCCCGGCATGGATATCATGGATGTACCCGCCGTTGCTAAAATCACTGAGGCCGCGGGCATTCCGCTCGTCGTTGATGCCACATTTAATACTCCTTGGATGATTAAACCCATTGAGCTAGGCGCGAATGTCGTAATTCATTCCCTTACCAAATGGATGGGAGGCCATGGTATTGCTTTGGGCGGCGCTGTTATCGATGGTGGTAACTTTGATTGGGGACAAAATGATAAGTTTCCTACTTTAACTACACCACATTTTGGCTACCAAGGCGCCATCCTCTGGGAGGAATTTGGACCGGCGGCGCTGTCCGTCCGCATCAGAACCGAAGGTATGATGAATGTGGGGCCCTGCATGTCACCTCAGAATGCATTTTACATATTGCAAGGGCTCGAAACCCTTGGACTGCGTATGGAAAAGCACATGTCTAATACTGCATCAATGTTAGATTTCTTAGTCAATCATGAGCAAATATCTTGGGTTAAACACCCCAGCTTATCCAACCATCCCGACCACGAAGCCGCAATGCGTTTGATGCCAAAAGGCCAAGGCTCAATTATCGCATGCGGCATCAAGGGCGGGCGTGACGCAGGCCGAGCCTTCATCGAAGGCGTACAATTGGCCAGCCACTTGGCTAATGTAGGCGATGCTAAAACTTTAGTTATACACCCTGGCTCAACCACTCACTCTCATCTTTCGGCAGATGCAATGGCATCGGCCGGGCTGACCGATGACTTGATCAGGATCTCTGTAGGTCTAGAGGATATCAAAGATCTGAAGGATGATTTCAAGCAGTCGCTACGCACTGCCAGCAAAGTGGCCGCTGCCAAAGGAACGGCCGCATGAGGATTACGCTACATAATACAGAAATATTCGCTTCTACCGGCGGCCGCGATTTTGATTCTACAGGTAACGTTGTGATCTTCATACATGGCTCTGGTCAATCTCACCTTGGCTTTATGTTGCAACACAGGTTCTTCGCAAATAGAGGTTGGCAGTGCATCACGCCAGACATGCCCGGACATGGCTTATCCAAGGGAACCGCAATCAAAACAGTTGAGGCGATGGCTGATTGGTATGCTGATTTCATGCAAGCAACAGGGATCACTGAGGCTACACTAGTTGGGCATTCCATGGGGGGCTTGATTGAGTTGGAATTGGCAAGCCGCTATCCACATCTAGTATCTAAAGCAGCCTTCATCAGTACCGCTCTGGCCATTCCTGTAAACGACGCTTTAGTCGACTTGGCCTCAACAAAAGAAAGTGCAGCCATTGCAGCCATGATGGATTGGGGCCATGGCTCATCTGGACACATACACGAACATACCATGCCCGGTACCTCACACATGTTTTACGGCAAGCGCCTGATGGCCAGTAATACCCAAGGTGCGTTGCATGCAGGTCTGGCGGCATGCAACGCATACACCAATGGCCCCACTGCCGCGGCTGCTATCACCTGCCCCACGCTCACGATCGTTTGCGGCCAAGACCGCATGACGCCCCGTAAGGCTGGATTGGCTCTTAACAGAGCGCTAGACGGGCAGTTAGTCGAAATACCTCACTCAGGCCACATGTCGACTACCGAGCAACCCTTTGACGTCAACAAAGCCCTCCGGGCCTTTTTCTAAAAAGTGAACACGGCATGACATTTAAACGCATCGCAGTTATCGGCGCAGGCACCATGGGATCCGGTATTGCAGGGCAAATCGCCAATGCCGGCCAGAAGGTTTTACTACTAGACTTGACGACTAAAGCCACAAATTATGCTTTAGAACGCCTTCAAAAATCCGAGCCTGCGCCCCTGCATCAGCGTAGCAATATTACTCTCATTGAGACCGGCACGATTGAAGCTGACTTTTACAAGCTGGCGGACTGCGATTGGATCGTCGAAGCCGTTGTGGAGCGCCTTGATATCAAGCGCGATCTCTACAAGCGTCTACACGAAGTGATCAGTGATAATTGTGTAGTTACATCCAACACTTCAACCATTCCGATCAAGCTTTTGGTAGCTGAGATGCCTCTGGACTTCCAACAACGATTTGCCATTACGCATTATTTTAATCCCGTACGCTACATGCGCCTGCTGGAACTGGTGCGAGGCACTCATACGCGCCCTGAAGTGATTGACCAGCTCTCAACCTATAATGACGAAGTCTTAGGTAAGGGCGTGGTATGCTGCGAAGATACGCCTGGTTTTCTGGGCAACCGAGTTGGAGTTTTCGCGTTGCAAGTGGGCATGGATGAAGCCTTCAAACAAGGTCTCAGTATTGAGCATGCAGATGCCTTGATGGGCCGACCTATGGGCATCCCTAAAACTGGCGTTTTTGGTCTTTATGATATGATCGGCATCGATCTGATGTCCGATGTAGTAAACACATTGGGCGACATTCTACCCAAGCATGACGTATTTCACGCAGTCGGTCGGTCTAACAACCCAGCCAATCAACTAATTGATCAGTTGATTGGCGAAGGCTTTACAGGCCAAAAATCTGGAAAAGGCGGGTTTTACCGTGATGATCGGGCTATTGATCTAAACACGGGTACTGTGCGTCCGCGTATCACAGAGCTCCCACCCATGGCACAAAACGCAGCTAGAGCATTACAAGAGAGCCACGAAACGCTGCCCTTGATGATTGCAGGGGAAGGCCCACACACGCAGTTTTGCCGTAATTTCTTGGGTCGCGTGCTAGCTTATGCTGCTGCTTTAATTCCCGAAGTGACCAAGACCCCACAAGATATCGATGACGCGATGAAAATGGGGTTCAATTGGATCCGTGGCCCGTTCGAAATGATTGACGCTTTGGGTGCCACCGCTGTGATCGAGCTTGCAAAGCAAGCCGGCTGTGAGATCCCAATAGCCCTCGCCATATCTGCGGACCAGGGGCCGTTCTACGTGGTAAAAGACCAAACATTAATGGTGCGTAACTTCGAAGATAGCCCAATACTAAAAGCTGTAAGCCTACCAGAGGGCACCCAACGCTTCAGCCTGACAAGACGAGCGCTCCAGCCTATTGCCAGTAATTCAGCAGCGAGTCTTTGGGCCCTACCTGGGGATCTGAGACTTGTTGAGTTTCATTCGAAAGCCAATGCTCTCACGGCAGATAGCATGGCCATTGTCCGCCATGCTGCCAGTGATCATGGCCAGGGCATCCTAATCCATAATGACGCACAGCATTTCAGCGCAGGCGTTGATCTCAATCGTTTTGCAGATTTCATCAATCGCCAAGCTTGGGACGAGATGGACAGCTTTTTAAATGACTTCCAACAAGCCGTGGTCGCTTTGAAATACTGCCCTGTGCCAGTGGTTGGTGCACCTTCCGGCCTTTCACTCGGCGGCGGATTTGAGGTGTTACTACATTGTGATAAATTGATTACGCATGCAAATTCAGTTCTTGGATTAGTCGAAAGTGGTGTGGGGGTCGTGCCAGGTGGTGGTGGTGTGAAAACTACCTACCAACGCTGGCTTTCCGCAACTCAGGATCCTGAAGTTGCAGCCTGGGAAACGTGGATGCAAGTAGGCTACGGTAAAACCGGTGAGAGCCCCGAACAGGCTGTAAAACTGCGCTATTTCATCCCGGATCACGATGAAACTGTGATGAACCGCGATAAGCTGATCACACGGGCCACTGCACTCCTTGCTGACATGGCCTCAGGATATACCCCACCCACACCACTAAAATTGACCCTGCCCGGAAAAGCTGTATTTGGCAAAATGGAGGTATTCATGGCCGATGGCCTGGCCAAGGGCTGGTTCAAGCCCCACAATAAAACCACTGCGATGGAAATCGCGACAATCGTCGTCAACACAGCCTCAGATGCCCCCCTTGAGGTCACTGAGCAAGATATGTTTGACCGCGAACGCGCAGCCTTTCTGCGCTTGGCAAAAACACCGGACACAAAGCGCTGGATCAGCGCAATGCTGTCTGGTGCTGAAATCGAATAGGTTTTTAACAAAAATAGGCCCCAGTGGGACTCGTTCTAAAAGTTTTTAAGCTTTGCACTTCCAAGACACCAACCAACTTTTTGCTCGGGCAAACGGAAAACAGCATGGTAGTTGATCTCTGTTAGAACTGCTAGCAGTTGAAGAATTTAAACAAAGTGCTTAGGTTTAGTCTTGGTCCTGTGTCTTTGAATCAAACCCACCAAAGTCTTTGAATAAATTTGGATCTCCAAAAATACTATCAAATTCTTTTTTCTCGCCTACGTCACCATTTTCTGACGATCGCTGATTAGCTATTTCAGCGTTCTTTTGTAATAGCTTTAGCTGATCAGCAAAATTGGACTTCTTTTCTTTTTCTGCGGCAGCAATACAGGTGGATCCATACATCCCTTTCTCCACCATTTTATTAAACCCAAAAATGCATACTACGACAAAAAATAATATAACAAATATAGATTTTGGGATTTTGAGGCCATTTGTTTTCGTTTTTTTGAGGCGAGAATCTAGAGTTTGTGCAAACAAGGCTTCAGCTTCAAGTTCCTTTTTCTTTTTGTCCTCTCGTCTTCTGAGGACTTCATATATTATCGTTACTGTTAAGGTTATTAAGATGATTACCAGTGCAAGAGAGCTGATTGCAGGGCTTATTCCAAGGCGAACTTTGGACGCAATAACAGTTGTAAGAGTTTGATCAGATAAAATACTGAAGACCGTAGTGTTGTAGTTCTCAAAGGACGCTAGGAATGCTATCACGCAGGACGAAGCAATCGCGGGCATCATGTATGGTATTAATATTTTGAAAAAAACTTGGGTCTGGTTTGCTCCAAGATCTAAAGCTGCCTCTTCTTGTGTTTGATCGAACCGCTGTAATCTGGCGACAAAAATTAAAAAACAGTATGTAGAGATGAAACAGGTCTGAGCCAATATAGTTAAGAAAACACCATTTCTTCCTAGTTGCGTGACAAGGCCGCCACCGCCCATAGTGGCAATCCGGTCCCAAAGGACTACCGTTGAAATTCCAATAATAACGCCTGGAAATAATACTGGCATGATGGATATGGAATAAAATGCTGTACGCAACCGACTATGAACTTGTGTTAAGACCAGAGCCGCTGACAACCCTATGGGAACTGCCAGAAGTACAACTCCCAGCCCAATTTTTAGTGACGTAATTAAGCCTTCGTGCAGCCTCCAATCCGTAGCTAACCCTGCAAGGTGTTGTCCATCATAGGCAATTTTGCCTTCGTTAAACCATCGAAGACTGAAGCACTCCCAAGGTGTTACGGATGGAAATTCGGCTGAGTTAAAAGCTGTGATGCTCATTATGACAAGAGGGCCAAAAAGGTAGGCAAAGAATATAAAAATATAAATACCTAATAATATCTTTAAAGCTTGTTGAGATTTCATCGTACAATCTCACCTATTTTCACTTTAAAGATTTTCATCATTAGAAGTACAAAAACAACTGACACAGACAGCAAGACAACTGAATAGGCCGCCCCCCTTGGCCAATTGTCGTTCATATTAAACCACTGATAAATTAATTGAGTAAACCAAAATGTATTCGGGCTACTCAGCACTACTGGTGTCGCTAATGCACCTGCGGTTAGCATGAAAACCATGGTGCAGCCAGACGCAATCCCCGCCTTGGCATGTGGAATAACTATCCTAAAGTGAGTTTTTAACATTGATGAACCCAAATCTTCGGCTGCTTCAAGCTGATTTTTGTCCAGAGTCTCCATGGCATTATAGAGAGGGAAAATCATTAGAAGAATGTAGGCATAGTTTAGGCCAGTGTAGAGGGCGACATCCATCGCTATAAAATTTATGCCGTTGTCTATTAGACCCAATTTGAGAAGGACATTGTTTATAAATCCTTCACCAGCAAATAAAATGCGCAGTGCAAAGGAGCGGAGAAGCTCATTAATCCAGAAAGGAATAATTAAAGAAACGATCAACAATCTTGCGGTATTGGGCGAGGCAACTTTGGCAATATAAAAGGCAATAGGATAACAAAAGCAAAGATTAATAAGTGTAATTAGAACAGCGATTAGAATTGTGTCTTTGAAAACCCCAACATCTACATAATTATAACTTTCTCCACTTGTTTCAGAACCAAAAAGAAAATGTTTGTAATGGGTTAGCGTATAGACGTCGTCTGGACCGCCCCTTAATAGTGGCGGTATGTTAGGGCGGAATGAAAGATCAAACATATATAATTGTGGAATAATAATAAGAAAAACCAACCAGAAGCTGATAGCAATTATTAAATAGGTTGATATCAGTGGGCCGTTTTTATTAAAGAAGTAATTCATTCTTGTTCTCTCTAATCCACCGCTAAAGGTCCCACGGGAAGGACGACCGCGTCTCGTGAGGAAAATTTTAATTCAACATTCTTTGAATTTGATAGGACTGTAGTGTCCACGGCATTAGAGACACTACAGCGAACATTTTGTTTGCCATTGATACTCATATAGATATTTTTTAAGTTTCCTTCGAATTCAATTGCTTTAAAATCTGCGGTAAAAACATTGTCCGCCTGATTGTTTTGGTCTTTAAGGAAAATGGATTCAGGCCTTACAAACATAATTACCTTGTCATTCTTTTTGAAAGTATACTTTTTACCTTCACCCAAATCACCAGCCTTCGCCGAAAAATTATTTCCATCAGCCGATACATTCACCATATCACCATCCACGGCACTAACAGTCCCATAGAACGCATTATTCTCACCAACAAATGTAGCTACAAATGGAGTGCACGGTGATTCGTATACGTTATGGCAGGAGCCAATTTGCTCCAACTCGCCTTGGTTCATGACTGCAATTCGGTCTGACATCGTCAATGCTTCACCTTGGTCATGAGTAATATAAATGAAGGTGATGCCAACTCTCTTCTGAATCTCTCTCAGTTCTATTCTCATTTTCTGGCGTAATTTTAAATCTAGTGCGGACAACGGCTCATCTAAGAGAAGAACCTCGGGCTCGATTGCCAGCGCACGTGCAATTGCCACACGCTGTCGCTGCCCACCAGATAGTTCATGAACTTTTTTATCACCCTGGCCACTTAAGGCAACTAATTCTAAAAGTTCGTCAGCTCGTTTTCTTCTTTGTAATTTCCCAGTTCCCCTTACCTCCAAAGAAAATGCTATATTATCTGCTACAGACATTAGCGGGAACAGAGCAAGGTTTTGAAATATTAGAGATGTCGGCCTCTTGTTTGGGCCAATTCCAGCCATATCCTGGTTGCCAATAAGAATTTTCCCATCAGATGGCTCAGAGAAGCCAGATATTGCACGTAGCAAAGTGGTCTTTCCACAGCCAGAGGGTCCAAGGAAGCTAAAGAACTCTCCTTTTTCTATTTTGACACTAACATTTTTTGCCGCATAAAAGTTTCCAAAAGAAACAGAAACGTTTTGCAGTTCTACATCAGCACTCATAGGTCAATTCCTTAAAAAACAATCTACCTGTTATAAAACAAAACCAATCGAAAAAGAGCGCCCTGACAAAATTCAAGGCGCTCCAATTCTTACAAATTGAAATTTTTAGGCGGTTTCAAATTTGTTTGCATATTCAGCACGCGCATCTGCAAACCAGGGCGGCTCAGGAGGCCATGGGTTCAGCTTAGATGCGGTATCCCCAGGGTATACTGCCTGCGAAATAGCCTTTGTTTCAGCAGTGTAATGGTCAGAAGCACCAATAACAGCCGAATTGTATCCAATCTCGTTGATCGTTAGACCACCGACTTCTGGAGTGAAGCTATAATTAATAAGTTCGTAAGCTTCGTCTCTGTTTTCCGCTTTGGCCGACATTGTTATTCCGTCAACCCAAGCAAGCGCACCTTCCTTGGTAGTTTGGTATGCAACAGGCTCGCCAGATTTCATCATGGATACGATTGGTCCGTCCCATGTTTGACCCACAACAACACCATCTGAAGTAAAGCCTTGCTTCTGTGGATCTGCACCCGACCAAAACTTCACTAAGTTGGACTTTTTAGAGATACAATAGGCAGTAATTATCTCCCAGTTTTTTCTCATAGTCTCTTCGTCTTTGTAAGAAGACCAGAAGTCCATTTTACCCTCATGATGCATCCAAATACCACAACCAGTCATCATTGAGTATGTTCGACCCATCATAAACGCACCGTTTATACCTGGATTTGGCTCCCATATATCGCCAAAACTTGGCAACCCGTCAGGGGTCCATTTGTCTGTTCGCCATGAGATTGATTCTGTACCCCAAAGCTGTGGCAGCCAGTGTGATCCCTTATTCCCAAAGTTCCAATCACGCTCTCCAACGGCGACCATGCCAGGATTAACATTTCCAATATTGGTTACTTTGTTCATGTCAAATGGCTGAAGTACACCAAGGTTTTCCCATTGAAGGGCTCTCATATTTGTTGGACTTGCGAGATCGTATCCGGCACCGCCGCCTGCTTTCATTTTTGAAATGATCTCTCCGTTATCACCAATTTTTGTGTGATTAATTACAATACCAGTTTTCGCTTTGAAGTCAGCAACGACTGAGTCTGGCAAATACTCGCCCCACATCAGGACGTTTACTTTACCACTTGTTGCGGCAAATGCGTTTCTTACAAACATTGGTGCGACTGGTGTAAATGCAGCCAAGGCCGCACCGCTCGCTAAAAGTGTGCGGCGGTTAAATTTCTTAACCGCTTTTGCAGTCTTATGAGTGGGTTTTTTAACGTCGGTCATAATTCCCTCCTAATTTCATATGCTGCGATGTCACCACACAATGCTCTGAACAGCAATTAAAAAATATTAAAACTTATTATACTTATATAAGATTTTTATCTAACGGTTGGGCTGGGAAGTGTTCATTTTTTAACAACAAAGCAAATAGGAGATTGATAGTCGTTCACAAAGCTCAGTGTGATTTCTTATAACTGCCTCGTAATATCAATTACAGTTGTAAGCTTGGCATGTATTACCGTTGATAGGGACAATGAAAAAGCTTAGCCAGCACTTCTGTCATAAAATTTAATCTAATTATATTTTTAAAAATTCATTTATATTTCAGTAGATTGCGACAGAATACACATTAATTCGAAAATTAGAGATACCCCTAACCAAGCAGTACCACCGGCAGAATCTAGTGGTGGGGAAACTTCGACTAAGTCGGCACCTACCAGGTTTACGCCCGCTAATTCGCGCACAACCTGTTGGGCTTGAAAACTGTTCGGTCCACCAATTTCTGGTGTTCCAGTTCCGGGTGCGAAGGTTGGGTCAACAAAGTCAATATCATAGGTACAATACGTTGGTAGAGTTCCAACAATCTCGCGAACTTCGGCCATAACGTCAGGCACGCCTCGTTCAAATAACTCCTCAATGCGGATGATTCTGACACCCTGGTCCATGCCCCATTCGATGTCATCAAGATTATATGCTGTACCACGAATTCCGACCTGAACAAAGCGTTTTGGATCTACCAAACCTTCTTCTATTGCTCGGCGAAATGGAGTGCCATGGGTAAATTTATGACCGCCAAAGTAGCTGTCAAATAAATCTGTATGACTGTCAAATTGGATCAGACCCAGCGGTCCGTCAATTGCCAGTGCCCGTAGAATAGGGAGTGTAACCAAATGATCTCCACCTGCTGTCATTGGCACAATATTTTTTTTCTTCATGATTGAAATAAAGTCTGTCACACGATTGAGGCTATCTTGAATATCTACTGGATTTGGTGGCACATCACCCAGGTCGGCACAATTAACGCTGGCAAAGGGTGAAATGTTGGTAACCGGGTTCATTGCCCGGATCATGGTAGAAAGATCACGCATTTGGCGCGGTCCGTGTCGCGCGCCCGGTCTGTTTGTTGTACCCCCATCCCAAGGCACGCCCAATAAACCTATATTTATATCGTCAAAGCGAGGGTGATCTGGGGTCATATGAGGAAGCCGCATGAAAGTCGGCACTCCGGCAAAACGAGCAAGTTCCATTGCGGAAATAGGTTGAAAAAAGGGATCGACATCACGGCTCATAACGGGTCCTAATTTGTTTTCGCCAGCATGGGTATTTTTTCAAACATAAACAGTTAAACATCTCTTACAACCCTAAGCTTAGGAACATAAAAGGTGTTTGTGGTTGCGCTTAAGTTTGTCGGTGCATTTGGCATAGCGATTGGGGTGACTTTTGCTGATTGTGAAATAGCTCCAGGGCCAACGTAGTTAACTGGGCGTAATTCAATTGAGTATTCAACTCCATTGGTTAGGCTGCTGATTACGGCTGGACCGCCGGTAATAGCTGGGTTGAAAGCTAACCAAATCCAGCCCCCGTCAAGGCTATATTGGCAGTTACTAATTTCAGCACCAACAGGATCAGCAGCGGCAGTAAAGTCAACAGCGACTTAGTCATCGCCTCCAAGTGCAGTTATTTGAGGTGTAGCTTCAAATGCCGTTAATGGGTCAGCTTTGATAAAATCAATTGTGGATCAAATTTACACATTTTTGCATGCACTAAATCCACAACCTTAAACAATAAACGAACCATAAAAAATCAAAACAACCAGTAAATTTCCAAAAAAGTGTATTTGAGACAAGCTAAACTGAAAACTTTCAGTCACAAAAGCAACACTTTATTGGCTGGAGGTACCGTAGGGGATGGTTTTATTTCTTTAAAAAACAAATCCCTTTAAGTTTATTCAAGTAACAGCTTAGCATCATAGTGTTTTAACCTTGAATTATACGACAAAGTTACTGCAAATAGCAAAACGACACAGCAAGCTTTTACCTGATTTGGCCTTATATAGATAATTCAACTGGCCCTATTTTAAAAATTGAAATTCTGCGCTCTTATAATAGAAGTTTAGTAGTTTAAGAAACTGATCAGCCACAGCCAGATGAAGGGGTTTTTTCCATGGACGGCAATCTACCAAATGACTTGAGTGAAGTTGTCGCAAATGACAAAGCACATGTTTGGCATCACCTTATTCCTCACAAACCATTTGAGACAGTCGACCCCAATATTATTGTTGAAGGCAAAGGTATACGGGTCTGGAACCAAGCTGGAAAAGAACATATTGATGCTGTTTCTGGTGGCGTTTGGACCGTCAACGTAGGCTACGGTCGCGAAAGTATAGCAAATGCAGTGCGTGACCAACTTGTCAAAATGAACTTTTTTGCCGGGGCAGCGGGCTCAGTCCCAGCAGCGAACTTTGCCAAACGCTTGATTGATAAAATGCCTGGCATGAGCCGCGTATACTATTCAAACTCTGGATCTGAAGCTAATGAAAAAGGCTTTAAAATGATCCGCCAGATTGCCCATAAAAAATATGGTGGCAAAAAAAACAAAATCCTTTTCCGAGAACGCGATTATCACGGCACAACTATTGCGACCCTTGCCGCTGGAGGCCAACATGAGCGGAACGCGCAATATGGTCCCTTCCCAGCAGGATTTATCTCAGTTCCACATTGCTTGGAATACCGTGAGGCGTCGCAAGATAATTTAGGCCATGGCGAGACATATGGCCTCCGAGCTGCCAATGCGATCGAGGATGTGATCCTTCGTGAAGGTGCAGACACCGTGGGCGGGTTAATACTTGAGCCAATCACAGCAGGCGGCGGCGTTATTGTACCGCCAGATGGCTATTGGCAGCGGGTCCAAGAAATCTGTACAAAATACGATGTGTTGCTAATGATCGACGAGGTGGTCTGCGGCCTTGGCCGCACTGGCACATGGTTTGGTTATCAGCACTATGACGTCAAACCCGACATCGTGACAATGGCCAAGGGCGTGGCTTCGGGCTATGCAGCGATATCCTTAACGGTCACAACTGAAGCAGTCTTTGATCTGTTTAAAGATGATACCGATCCAATGGGCTATTTCCGCGATATTTCTACCTTTGGCGGCTGCACAGCCGGACCAGCCGCAGCGCTGGAAAATATGCGGATTATTGAAGATGAAAACCTATTAGAAAACTGCATTGCGCGCGGCGCCCAACTGGTTGGCAACCTCGAAGCCTTGGCTGAGAAGCATGCCTGCATCGGCCAGGTACGAGGCAAGGGACTGTTCTGTGGCGCGGAATTGGTAGTTGATCGTGACACTCGTGAACCTGCGGCGGAAGCTAAGGTCATGGCTGTGGTTAAAGACTGCATGGCGCAGAGGGTTATTATTGGAGCAACTAACCGGTCTGTTCCCGGCTTTAACAATACCCTTTGCCTATCACCAGCGCTGGTCTGCACTGCTGAGGATATTGACCTAATTACCGATGCTATCGACCAAGCTCTCACCCGCGTGTTTGGCTAGGTTCTTATACAAGCCAAAGATCAAGTCTTGAAACGTGAAAAAGGCTGGGTGAAAGCCTAGCCCTTTCACTTCTTAACCTTAACAGAGCAACCGCTCACCCCTAGACAGCTGGTCTAAAACTGGGCAAGGATAAGTCCAGTACACACATAGGCTTCAGTCCAAAATGGCGATTCCCGAAGAGACATTCTTTTTGCCCCCAGATGCAGAAGGTACGCTCCAAAAGCAGATCCAACAGCTAGTGGCAGAAGCCATCCTAAGCGGGCGGTTTCGGCCCGGTGAAAAGATGCCTTCCAGCCGCAAGCTGGCCAAGCATTTATCGGTCAGCCGGATCACCGTAACTTTAGCCTATACCGAGCTCCTGGCTGATGACTACCTGACCAGCTTGGGCCGCAGTGGCTACTACATAAGTAAAAACGCTCCACAACCACCAAAATTTGCGATTACCCCGCGGGAAGATAAAGTGGATTGGAATCGCGCCATTGGCCAGAAGTTTTCTGGTGGAGTATCACTAACCAAACCCCAAGATTGGGGCAAATACAAATATCCCTTTATCTATGGGCAGGCGGATGAAACCCTGTTTGATCGCTCCAACTGGCGGCTATGTGCACTGCAAGCTTTGGGTTCAAAAGATTATGACGCGTTAACATCAGATTATTTTGACCGAGATGATCCGAAATTGATTGAATTCATTCTTCGTCACACCCTGCCTCGACGGGGTATTAAGGCTGATCCAGATGAGGTCTTGGTAACTATGGGTGCACAAAATGCGCTTTGGCTATCGGCGAATGTTTTACTCAATCAACGCCGCACAGCCGCTTTGGAAAATCCTTGCTACCCTTCGTTGCGCGATATTCTCACCCAATCACGCTGCCAAGTGGCCTCAGTTGAAGTAGATTCCAGCGGCTTACCACCAGATGCACTTCCTGCGGATGTTGATGTGGTATTTACAACCCCCTCACACCAATGCCCCACCGCCACGACTATGCCCTTGGAGCGGAGGCAGGCCTTATTGCAGCAGGCCTCTGAGAAGGATTTTTTGATTGTAGAGGATGATTACGAATTTGAAATGTCCTTTCTCAAAGCGCCTTCACCTGCACTAAAATCCTTAGATAGAGAAGGTCGGGTAATATATGTGGGCAGCTTTTCTAAATCTCTATTTCCCGGCTTGCGACTTGGATATTTGGTTGGCTCAAAGCATTTTATTCGCGAAGCCCGTGCACTGCGCTCTACAGTCTTGCGCCACCCTCCAGGCCATATCCAGCGCACAGCCGCCTATTTTTTATCACTAGGCCACTATGATGCCTTAATTCGTCGAATGGGCACAGCGTTTCACGAACGACGGTTAGCAATGGAGGATGCATTCTTACAACATGGACTTGCAGTTGCAGGCCAGGGTGCATTTGGTGGTAGCTCGTTTTGGATGCGCGCCTCAGCCAGAGTAGACACCGAAGAAGTGGCGGAACGGCTCCGAGGAAAAGGCGTATTGATCGAGCCTGGTCGACCGTTTTTCACTACTGAAGAGGCACCTAAAAACTATTACCGTTTAGCCTATAGCTCGTTGCGCATGGACAAAATTGCGGATGGTGTTGCCTTAATTGCAAGTGAGATGCACGAGCCATGACGCACTTGGCGAATTTGATTTCTCTGACGATCAGCGAAGTCGTAATTCTGGCAACTATTTGCCTAATCGCCGGCGTCGTACGCGGATTTTCTGGCTTTGCACTGTCTGCGTTGGTGATGGCATCTGCCGCTTTGATCATCCCACCAATTCAACTCATCCCAATTTGCTGGTGGCTGGAAATGACAGCGTCCCTATTTATGTTCCGTAGTGTTTGGCAAGAAGCCAACCGGAAGATTGCAGTTGGGCTGGCTATTGGCTCAACTCTGGGAATGCCCTTTGGGTTAGCATTGACAATGGCGATTGCCACTGAGTTGTCAAAGCTGCTGGCCTTAGGCGTAATTATCGCCCTTGCAGCCTTGCAATTGGCACGGGTGAGAATACCATTTTCAGTAAGAAATTGGGGACTCTATGGCTCAGGCTGGGTGGCCGGTGTGGTAAGCGGGGTGGCCGGTGTCGGCGGTATGGTGGTAGCGCTCTTTATCCTTTCCCAGAAGGCCCAACCGCGTCAAATGCGAGCGTCACTTGTGTTATTTTTATTCTTGAGTTCGGTCACTACGATTATCTCACTGTGGTACTTTGGCGTAATGGATCAAGTTGCCATTAAGCGAGGCCTTGTCATGGCCCTCCCTGCAGGGCTTGGTGTGGTTTTGGGCAAACTATTATTTATGCCTAAATGGGAGTATTTGTATAAGCCATTCTGCCTTACACTTTTGATCGTACTAGCTATTACCGGAATAATCAGGGTCATACTCAACACCTAGAGAACCGCCTATCGAATGCGCGATTCCGTAACTGCATCAAACAGGCGAACTGCAGCAATATTTACTTTCAAACCCACTCTAGCACCTTCTTGTGAGCGTAAATCTCCACGTTCTTCAACTACGATTTTCTCCCCCGAAGCGCCCATCAAATAAGCATATGACACTCCACCTAAACTTTCAGTCATCTCGATGTGGTGTGTGTCACCCTTAGGATTAATGGTCAGATGCTCAGGCCGCAGCCCAACCTCCACCGCTGTACCAACCGTCGGCAAGGTAACATCTAGGTTCACAGAAGCTTCCAAACCTGGGACGTCAATACCACCGCCACTCACTTTGCCACCTAGAAAGTTCATTGCTGGACTACCAATAAAGCCTGCCACAAATTTATTGTCCGGGTCACGGTAGAGATCCATTGGCGCGCCAACCTGTTCAATCACGCCGGCCCTTAAGACAACAATTTTATCTGCTAAGGTCATAGCCTCAACTTGATCATGAGTGACATAGATCATGGTCGCCCCAATTTCCTTGTGTAGACGTGCAATTTCAACACGCATTTCCACCCGCAATTCTGCATCTAGGTTTGACAGTGGTTCATCGAACAAGAATACCTCCGGTCCACGTACGATGGCACGACCAATTGAGACCCTCTGACGCTGCCCACCAGACAAAGCTGCAGGCTTGCGTTTTAGGTAGTCATCCAGCTTCAAAATACGGCTGGCTTCAGCCACTTTTTCAGTAATTTCGGCCTTGGGATAGCCATTCATTCGCAGGCCAAATCCCATATTTTCCTGCACCGTCATATGCGGGTAAAGCGCGTAGGTTTGAAACACCATCGCCACTCCACGCCGAGCTGGATCTTCTCGGGTGACATCCCGTCCACCAATGGTGATCGCGCCACCAGTTGTGTCTTCTAACCCTGCCACCATCCGGAGTAAGGTGGATTTTCCACAACCAGACGGCCCAACAAATACGCAAAATTCGCCGTCTTGAATGTCAAGATTGATCCCATGGATCACTTGAACTTCACCATATTTCTTAATGATGTTTGAAAGCGTTACGCCTGACATTTAACCAGTTCTCCCATTGTTCAGCTCCATGTTGGGACCTGCCATAATTCTGCTTCAGACCCAATTAAATTTGCAGACTTCAGCAAATTGGGTCTTTGTTTTTCCAAGTCGTCAATTGTGTATCGATTCGTCGATGAAGCAATAGACACGGCCCCAACAACCCGGCCCTGACCGGTTAGGATGGGGCAGGCAATCGAGATGATCCCTTGCTCATGCTCTTCGCGGTCATAGGCAACACCATCCGCCTTGATCTGAGCAAGCTCGGTCAGAAGTGCGGCGCGGTTTGTGAGTGTGGACGGGGTGTACGCCTTATAAGCTTGCTGATCCAGCGCCCGGTTTTGCTCGATCTGTGGCATAAAAGCCAAAATCACCTTGCCGACACCAGTGCAATATCCCGGAGCAATTTTTCCAGCCTGGGCCAATGTTTCAAATTGATCAGTGGCTTTGCACCTATCAACAAAAAGCACATGCCCATTGTCGAGCTGCGCCAAGTGCACCGCTTCACCAACCTTTGCCGCCAGCGCTTCAATATAGGGCCGCGCAACTCGGGCAAGCGAGCTGTAACGCCAGGCCGAGTGCGCAAGTCGCACAAGTCGCACACCCATCGCATAGGTCTGTCGATCAGGATCAAAAGATAACATTCCTTGGTTTGTGAGAGTTTGTACAAAGCGATACAAGGTTGGCTTAGGAAATGGACTATTTTCTAAAAGTTCCGAGAACCTTACTGGCCTACGAAATTCAGCCACTTGGTCCAATACCTGCAGCGCCTTTCCAACAGTTCCGTCTGATTTTGGCGCTTCTAGCATCTACACTCCTGTCTCATAAATTTTTTGCGCTGTAGTTTTAGAAAGCCACCGAAGAATATGCTAAACAACCCACAACTACCTAGATCAACTGTTGACAAACATAACCGATTCGAGATTAAAATATCAACATATAAAACTAAGTTTCATTATTTGAAACTAACTTTATTTGGAAACCTATGGGAGGAAGCTATGAATTTTATAATAAAAGCGACGGCAGCGTCATTAGCAGCTATTGTTGCATTATCTGCTCCAGTATCCGCTGAGCTTACTGGCGAATTAAAAATTAACCTGGACACATCCAATCCTGCGCCACGCGCAACAATGGAAGCGATGATCTCACGGTTTCAGGCTTTAAACCCAGAATTGAACATCACAACTACTGTGATTGATCGTGAAGCTTACAAAACACAGATCCGTAATTTTCTGTCTGCCGACGCTCCTGACGTTCTGACATGGTATGCTGCCAACCGGATGAAGCCTTATGTTGAGGCTGGCCTATTTGAAGATGTATCTGACCTTTGGGCAGAGCCTGCTATTGCAGGCAGCCTGGCGTCCACAAAGGGCGCCCTGACCCTAGACGGTAAGCAATGGGGTGTTCCATACTCTTATTACCAAATAGGTTTATATTATCGCCAAGACATATATGCTGAACTAGGCCTCTCCGAGCCTGCAGACTTTGACGAAATGCTCGCAAACTGTGAAGCTATGATTGCATCAGGTCGTAAATGCTACACTATTGGAACCAAATGGTTATGGACCGCTGCCGCTTGGTTCGATTACATAAATATGCGTACTCATGGCTTTGACTTCCAAATGGAAATGGCACGAGGCGAAGTTAAGTGGACTGATCCACGGGTTTATGAAACATTTGAAAACTGGGGCAAGTTGGTCCGCATGGGTGCCTTCATCGATGACCATCAAAACAAAGACTGGCAACAATCTCTGCCCTTCGTTGTAAACGGTGAAGCTGGCGCGATTCTAATTGGCAACTTTACAGTTTCACCTCTGCGTGAAGCTGGCCTTACAGATGATCAATTGGACTTCCACCAGTTTCCACCAATCACACCTGGTGTTGCTCTGGCCGAAGCTGCACCAACAGATTCATTCCACATTGCAGCGAATGCGCAAAATAAAGAAAACGCACGAGCATTTCTACGTTACCTTGTTTCACCAGCAGAACAAACAATTATAAACAATGGTGCCAATTTAACCCAATTACCAGTGAATTCGGCTGCTGCAGTCGATGATGACAAGTTCCTGAAACAGGGCTTTGAAATGCTGTCGACCAACAGCCCTGGCGGTGTTTCACAGTTCTTTGATCGTGACTTTCCAGCTGAAATGGCTAAAGCGGCCATGGAAGGCATGCAGGAGTTCATGGTATTCCCAGATAACTTAGATGATGTACTTGAGCGTATCGAAGCAGTACGCCAAGACTTATACTAGACCATAGCTTAAGGCAGAGCTAAGCTACTACCGGATGCGCAGCTATAGGCCGCGCATCCAGCATCATAATCAATACTGAAAATCGATTCTTCGTTTTTCAGTATTTGTTTTTTAGCCCTTAACTTCTCACCGAGGCGTCACGATGACCACCACATCCGCATGGAATATAACGCTGGCCAAACAAGGCTGGTATAAGCGAAATGAAATTGCTTTTACCCCATGGCTGTTTTTGGTTCCAGGCATTGTGATGTTCACGATTTACGTAGTTTTTCCAATATTTCAGAGTTTTCAGATATCTTTGTTTAAGTGGAACGGCTTGGGGGAGCTAGGTACCCACGGAGAATATGTCGGGTTAGGAAATTATGAAAAGTTATTAACCCGTGATAGGTCGTTCAATATTTCATTATGGAACAATCTCAAGTGGCTAATCTTCTACCTTGTCTCTATCCCAGCCGGTCTACTCATTGCGCTTTTCCTCAATCAAGCTGTGCGAGGTATTCGGCTTTATAAGTCACTTTTTTTCTTCCCCTTCGTAATTTCTCAGATTGTTGTTGGCTTAGTTTTTACTTGGTTTTATGATCCACAATATGGACTTTTCAATGGGATCATTGGATTCGTAGGCTTTGAGCCAATCAATGTTTTAGGTGACCCCAGCCTAGCGACCTACGGGGTCATTGCCGCGGGAGTTTGGCCACAGACAGCCTTTTGCATGATCCTTTACCTCACCGGCCTAAACTCCGTAGACCCTGAGCAAGTCGAGGCCGCACGCTTGGATGGCGCCAAAGGCATGAAAATGCTCTGGTATGTAATTTTGCCGCAACTACGCCCCGCTACTTTTATTGCCTTTGTAGTTACAGTCATTGGATCCTTACGGTCTTTTGATTTAATTGCGATCATGACCAATGGTGGCCCCTTCGGCTCATCACGTGTACTCGGCTTTTACATGTTTGAAAAATCTCTGTCAGAGTATGGGTTCAAAATGGGCTATGGCGCCGCAATTGCAGTTATCTTATTTCTTATAATGATGATCTTCATTGGGTATTTTCTTTGGCGGACCTATCAAGACGAGAAAGCTGTGAACCAATGAAACCTAACCTTGTATCTTTGGAGCCATAACCAATGTTTCCGAAACCCATAGAAAACTCATCGCGCGCTTGGCAGCTGGGTTATCAGGCGATCTTACCCCTCGTGATGTTGCTGTGGCTGGCCCCACTACTGGCTGTGGCACTGTTCTCGATAAGGCCCGACTCAGATTTCCTAATTGGCAATTACTGGGGCTGGCCGTCGTCATTTGAGATGATTAAAAATTACGGTATGGTGTTCGGCTCCGCCATGCCCCGCTACATTATGAATTCATTTATGATCACTATCCCCACAGTGATAGGCGCCGTAGCATTGAGCTGTATGACTGGCTTTGCCCTTGGTGTTTACAAATTCCGTGGAAATTTACTTATCTTTTTCATGTTCATTGCTGGCAATTTCGTACCCTTCCAAATCTTGATGGTGCCGGTTCGTGACCTGACACTCGATATGGGGCTGTATAACACCAAAACCGGTTTGGTGCTGTTTCACATCGCATTTCAAACTGGATTTTGTACCCTATTTATGCGTAATTTCATCAAGGCACTCCCCTATGAGCTGATCGAAGCGGCCCGGATTGAAGGCGTCGCAGAATGGCGCATATTCTGGTATGTGGTGTTACCCCTGATGAAGCCCGCAATTGCAGCGCTTTCAGTCCTGATATTTACCTTCATCTGGAATGACTACTTCTGGGCGATTGTGCTCACACAGGGAGAAAATACTCAGCCTGTCACTGCTGGTATCACTAGTTTCAATGCACAGTATCGGGCGATGTATCACCTGATGAGCGCAGGCTCGATCATCGCTGCTTTGCCACCTGTTTTGATGTTTTTCCTAATGCAGAAACATTTCATTGCAGGTCTCACGCTTGGCGCGGTAAAATAGCCCGAAAGCTAAGGAGCTTGTCCATGTCAAACTCTTGGCGCTTAGACGACGGTCACCAAACGCTGGTCTTGGCCGCGACAGTAGATCTATTGCCTCAAATTATTTATTGGGGGGAAGCTTTGCCGGCTTCAGAGGATTGCGCCCACTTGGCCGCGGCTCATCAACAGGATTTCACAGGCGGGATGCTGGACGACAACCCTGATCTGTCACTCTGCCCCGAGGCCAGTCAATCTTTCCCCGGCCAGCCGGGCCTACGGTGCCGTGATGCACAAGGCGCCGTGTTGCATCCAAGCTTTCGATTTGTTTCGGCAGAAGAGGGGGCGCAGACTTTGGCGCTGACTTACAGCGATCCAGAGCTTGGCCTAACCTATCAGGCGCATTTTGTCCTAACGCCAGACACAGGTTTGATCAGCACTTGGGCCACAGTAACCGCCACTGATCCTATTCATCTCCAGTGGTTGGCCGCCCCAGTTTTTCCAGCGCCACACCATAGCGCTGAAATGTTGAGCTTGTCTGGTAGTTGGATCGGTGAATTTCAGGTTAACTCCGTGCCATGGACGGCTGGCATGCACCTCCGAGAAAGTCGCACAGGCCGCAGCGGTCATGAGCATTTCCCTGGCTTGATCATCCCCGAATTAGGCACAAGCAACACCGCCGGCAAAGCTTATGGGTTCCACTACGGCTGGTCTGGCGGCCATAGAATGATTGCGGAAGAGCTGCCCGATGGCCGCAGGCAGGTACAATTTGGCAATGCCACTGATTCCGAACTCACAGCCGGTTTGCACTTTGAAACCGCCAAGCTCTATGCGGTCTTTTCTAATCACGGACTGAACGGTTGCGCTATCGCCTTCCAGCGCCACCTGCGCGATCACATCGTGATATTTCCCCAAGCAGCACAGCCACGCCCTGTGCATTACAATTGCTGGGAAGCGATTTATTTTGACCATGACATCTCTATTTTGCAAGATATCGCCAGCCGAGCCAAAGCCCTAGGTGCTGAGCGCTTTGTGCTGGACGACGGCTGGTTTGGCCAACGCGATGATGACACCAGCTCCTTAGGCGATTGGCAAATTGATCCTCGTAAGTATCCCGATGGCCTAGGAGCCCATTGGTTGATCATATTCAGTCTCTTGGTATGACTTTTGGGTTATGGTTTGAGCCAGAAATGGTGAGTCCTGATAGCGACTTTATATCGCGCCCATCCCGACTGGGCCTTAGGTCCGGCAGATCAGCTTTTGGGCCGCCAGCAGATGGTGCTCAACATGGCACTGCCCCAGGTCGGAGACTATTTATTCGACAGCATTGGAGCACTGCTGCACGACTACGATATCAGCTATATAAAATGGGATCACAACCGAAACTTGCCAATCTCCGATGCCGCCCAAACTCGCAGCAGCTATGCTTTGCTAGTCACGATTGCAAGCCACCTTTCCGCATGTGGAAATCGAGACCTGTGCATCCGGCGGTGGACGAATTGATTTTGGGATCTTTCAACACACGCAGAGGGTTTGGCTGTCTGACAGCAATGACGCCTTAGAGCGCAGCCGCATTCAGCACGGTGCCGCATTGTTTTTGCCCTCCACTGTGACCGGCAGCCATGTTGGCCCAAGACTGTGCCACACCTCCGGGCGCATGTTCGATATGGAATACCGCGCTTGGGTGGCCGCCCAACGCCATATGGGTTTTGAGATGGATCCACGCGAGTTGACCGAGACCGAAGCGCTGGCCCTAAAAGACATCACCCAATGGTACAAAGATAACAGAGCATGGATGGCCACAGGGGATATTTTACGCCTCGATAGTGCTGACCTATCTGTTGTGGCGGAAATGCAATTGGCCCGAGACGGCTCGCGGTTTGTGGTCTTTTCCAACCAACTCGACAGCTCTGCTCAGATCAACTCCCGCCCTCTGCGCCTGACCCAACTGGATCCTAATGCCATCTATGCCGTGCACCTGCGCAACCGTGACAAGGTTCATTCACTATCACGCGGCAATCCCCTTCTCAAAAGCCAAGTTCTTCAGGTCTCAGGAGCTTGGTTGATGGCGCACGGTTTAAACTTGCCCTATGCTGTGCCCAGCTCAATCTGGGTTATTGAAGGCCGAAAGCTCTCACTGTAGCCTGCCGACATTCGACTGCCATTCACTTAAGGAGCCCTAACATGTCCACCGCGCATTACAGCGACCTCAAAGACGCTTCTGTTTATATCACCGGCGGTGGCTCCGGCATTGGGGCGGCCCTCACCGAAGGCTTTGTAGCCCAGGGCGCGCGCGTAGCCTTCATCGGCCGCTCTGATGCCAGTGCCTTTTGCACAGAGCTGGAGACCAAATACGGCAACCGCCCGTTGTTCATACAAGGCGATATCACCGATACCACAACCCTTAAAGACAGCATGGCGCAGGCCTCAGACGCAAACGGTCCGATCACAACCCTGATCAACAACGCCGCCAATGACAAACGCCACAGCGCCGAAGAGGTGACACCAGAATTTTGGGATTGGATGATTGAGGTCAATCTAAAAGCCTATTTTTTTGCCTGCCAAACAGTCTTGCCGCAAATGCGCCAAGCGGGCTTCGGTTCAATCATTAATTTCAGCTCTATCAGCTATATGATGGGCAATTCAGGCTATCCAATTTATACCGCATGCAACTCCGCCATCAACGGCTTGTCGCGTAGCTTGGCGCGTGAGTTCGGCCACGATAAAATCCGGGTCAACGCCTTGGCCCCGGGTTGGGTTTTGACGCAAAAGCAAAAAGATCTTTGGGTGACTGAAGAAGGATTGGCCACCCATGTGGCGCGGCAATGTCTCAACGAAACTCTCGAACCTGAGGACATCCTCGGCGGTTGCTTATTTCTGGCATCACAAAGCTCCAAAATGATGACAGGTCAAGCCTTGGTGGTTGACGGCGGCGTGGTGACCACAGGATGAACGTCAAAGCCAATTGGATCGCTGTAGATTGGGGGACGTCCTCGCTACGTGCGTGGGCGATGGATGCGGAGGGTCATGATCTAGCCACCGCCTCCTCAGATCAAGGCATGGGGCAGTTGGCGCCCTCTGAGTTTGAAGCAGCACTCTGCGCTTTGGTGGAGCCTTGGCTATCAGTGGGCCCAACCGATGTGATCGCCTGCGGCATGGTTGGTGCGCAGCAAGGTTGGATCGAAGCGCCCTACGATGTGACGCCCTGTAAACCGCAATCAAGACTGACAAAAGCGCCTACAACCAACCTAAGATTGAATGTTCAAATCATCGCAGGTGTCTCACAAGCCCAACCGGCCGATGTGATGCGTGGTGAGGAAACCCAAATCGCCGGTTTCCAAAAACTGAACCCAAATTGGGATGGAGTAATTTGCCTGCCCGGCACCCATACCAAATGGGTCCAGATGAGCGCCGGTGAAATTGTCAGCTTTCAGACCTTCATGACCGGCGAGATGTTTGACCTGCTCTCAACAGCATCGGTGTTACGACATTCGGTAAACAGTAACGGCTGGGATCAAGAGGCCTTCGATCAAGCAGTCGATGAGGCCATATCTCGCCCCGAAGCCATTGCCGCACGCCTATTTGGGCTGCGTGCCGGGAGCCTTTTGAACGACCTGCCCGCCGCCACCGCGAAATCTAGGCTTTCTGGGCTTTTGATCGGTGCAGAGCTGGCGGCAGCCAAACCCTATTGGCTGGGTCAATCCTTGGCTATGATCGGGCCAAAATCTATGGGTGATGGTTATGCCGCAGCTTTGGCAGCCCAGCATGTTCCAGTCACACGAACCGACACTG
This sequence comes from uncultured Planktomarina sp., assembly GCA_905182535.1. Classification (GTDB taxonomy): domain Bacteria; phylum Pseudomonadota; class Alphaproteobacteria; order Rhodobacterales; family Rhodobacteraceae; genus Planktomarina; species Planktomarina arctica. The sequence continues at coordinate 35,047 of CAJJBZ010000008.1, read as the reverse complement.
CACAGATGACCTTGGCCGGCCTGAAAGCCGCTTATGCCTCTTGGAAGGAAACCCTATGAGCCGCCCAATAATTTCTATCCTGCGCGGAGTGCACCCCTCCGAAGCCGTGGCCATTGCTGGCGTTATTTTAGCGGCTGGCATCGATAAAATCGAAGTGCCCCTCAACTCGCCATCGCCTCTTGAGAGCATAAGCGCCATTGCCAAAGCCTACGGGGATCGTGCCCTGATTGGAGCTGGAACCGTACTCACGGTCGCACAAGTGCAGCAGGTCAGGGCAGCAGGTGGGCAATTGGTGGTATCGCCCAACTGTGACCCAGCTGTGATTGCAGCCACGATTGCTGCAGGTATGCAAAGCTGGCCTGGGGTTTTCACCCCCTCCGAGGCCTTTGCCGCCCTGCAAGCAGGGGCCACGGGCCTGAAGCTTTTCCCTGGTGACATGGCTGGCCCAAAGGGTCTGAAAGCCATGCGCGCGATATTGCCTACAGGCACTCAGGTCTATGCTGTTGGTGGTGCAGGTCCTGAAAACTTTGCCGAATGGGTCGCTGCCAGCGCAGATGGCTTTGGACTTGGATCAGCAATCTACAAACCCGGCGACACTCCCGAAACGGTCGCCGCAAAAGCGCAGGCCATTGTGGCCGCCTTCGACGCGATATGATGACGCTCTTCAACTCCCACCCATGCGGTCTAGGCGAAGGACCACTGTGGCACCCGCTGCGCCAAAAACTATTTTGGTTCGATATCACAGCCCATCAACTGTTGAGCGCCACCCGGGTATGGCAGTTTGACGAATATGTCTCTGCTGCGGGTTGGATCAGCCATGATGAGCTCTTGATCGCCTCAGAAAGCAAGCTGTTCAGCTTTAATCTAGTCACAGAAATTAAGACAAAAATCTGTGATCTGGAAGCACGCAACCCAGCGACCCGATCTAACGATGGGCGGGCAGATCCACAGGGCGGGTTTTGGATTGGCACAATGGGCAAGAATGCCGAGGCCAATGCTGGTGCGATTTACCGCTATCATCGTGGGATACTGAAAAAACTGGTCACCGGCTTAACGATCCCAAACGCGATCTGTTTCGCACCAGATGGCAAAACTGCCTATTACTCCGACACCTCAACTCGGCAAATTTTGGCTGTAGATTTGGATGTGGATGGCTGGCCCATGTCCAAAGCGAGATTGGCCGTTGATCTCACCCAAACGGGCGAAAATCCTGATGGTGCTGTCGTCGATGCCACAGGCAATATCTGGAACGCGCAATGGGGGGCGGCACGCTTGGCCTGCTACAGTCCAGAGGGCCAACTGCTCGAAACCGTTGCCTTGCCAGCCGTCCATGCCACCTGCCCCGCCTTTGCCGGTGCCAGCTCACGCCTCTTTTGCACCAGCGCCACCCAAGGGCTCAGCGCAGATGAGTTGACGCCATCCGATGGGCAAACCTTTGAAGCTGAAGTCTCAGCGACCGGGCAACTCGAACATCAGATCATTCTGTGAGATCAAATATGAAGCGCACCCTTGGAGTTTGTTATTATCCAGAACACTGGCCAGAAGACATCTGGGCCACAGATGCCCAGCGTATGGCGGAGGCTGGATTGAGCTGGGTGCGGATCGGAGAGTTCGCGTGGTCTCGCATGGAACCCAAGCCTGGGCACTTCGAATGGGACTGGCTAGACCGAGCTATCGAGACCCTAGGAACCGCTGGGTTGAAGGTAATCTTAGGCACGCCCACAGCCACGCCGCCGCGTTGGATGCTCGACAAGCATCCCAATATGCTGGCCCATGATAAGGCGGGCACAATCCGAAATTTTGGCTCCCGCCGGCATTATTGCTTCAGCCATGATGGCTATCGCCAAGAGGCCCGCCGGATCACCCACTTGATGGCGGAACGCTATGGCAAAAACCCTCATATCGCCGCTTGGCAAACGGACAATGAATATGACTGTCACGACACAGCAATCAGCTATTCGCCCCATGCACTTCGCGCGTTTCAAGATTGGTGCGCCCAGCGCTATCAATCCCCCAACGCACTTAATTCCGCTTGGGGCAATGTGTTTTGGTCGATGGACTATGACAGCTTTGATCAACTGGGACTGCCCAACCAAACCGTGACCGAGCCCAACCCGAGCCATGTCTTAGCCTTCCGCAGATTTTCTTCTGATCAGGTAGTTTTGTTTAACCGCGTACAATGTGATGAAATTCGCAAGCATTCCCAAGCTCCAATCATCCACAATTTCATGGGGAGGATCACCTCGTTTGATCACTATGATGTTGGAGCAGACTTGGATATTTCTTCTTGGGACAGCTACCCTATGGGGTTCCTACTAGACCGGGTTGGGGCCACAGATGATGATAAGACGCATTTTCTGCGCCAAGGGGATCCGGATTTTCAGGCTTTCCATCACGACCTTTACCGCGCCACATCCAACGGGCGGTGGTGGATCATGGAGCAACAACCGGGACCGGTGAATTGGGCCCCCTGGAACCCTGCGCCCATGCCAGGCATGCCACGGCTTTGGGCTTGGGAGGCCTTCGCACACGGTGCGGAAACCGTCTGCTACTTCCGTTGGCGGCAAGCGCCCTTCGCACAGGAGCAGATGCATGCAGGCCTATTACAGCCCGACTCGACCGCAGCCCCTGCCTTGGGCGATGCAGCACAGGTCGCCGCAGAATTGGCTGAGCTTCCAGATGTGGGCACAGCTCAAGCTCAAGTGGCTTTGGTGTTCGATTACGACAGCGCCTATGCTTGGGAAACCCAGCCACAGGGTGCAGATTTTGACTATTTCCAAATGGTGTTTGACTGCTATCGCGCGTTACGCCGAGCCGGCTGGTCGATAGATATTGTTCCTAAAACAGTCGATCCATCGGCCTATAAAATCACATTTGCGCCTGGCCTTCTCACAGTTCCTGCCAGCCTTTCCGGCGGATTGGTTGTCGCCGGTCCACGGGCTGGCTCAAAAACTGAAGAGCTGACCATACCTGAGGGTCTTGTCCCTCAGATTGCAGGGCTTGCGACCAAAGTCACCTATGTGGAAAGCCTGCCGCCCTTCGCCCCAATGTCTCTCACAGGGGGAGGCGCATTTGAAAAATGGCGAGAAGCAATTGAAACCACAGATGCTGTGATTTTGTGGCTTGAAGACGGTGCCCCAGCCGCTGTTCGCGCGGACGATATGATCTATCTCGCAGGCTGGCCCAATCCCAGCCTTTGGCGGCTTTTGCTGGTACATGTGGCGCGAGAGCAAGGCCTGCCGATAATGGACCTGCCCCGAGACATTCGAATTCGCGACACCCAGACCCATAGATTTTGGTTTAACTATGGCCCAAAACCGGTCATGTGGAATGATATGACTCTGCCTGCCGCTGGGGTTCATTGGGAGATCCTATGACACAAATCACCCCTTTCGGAACCACCGAAGATGGTCGCGATGTCGCGCAAATCACCATTGGCTCAGATCTGCTGGTCGTGAAAATCTTAACCCTCGGCGGTGTGCTCAATGATGTGAGGCTGACTGGGGTTCCTTGGCCTTTAACCTTGGGCAGTTCAGAGGTTGCGGCTTATGAAGGTGGAATGAGCAGTTTTGGCTCCTTGATGGGTCCAGTTATCAATCGGATCAAGGGCTGTTCGGCCGAAATCGATGGGCAGGTATTTACCTTTGAAAAACACCATTCTGGCGATCTCACCCAACATTCGGGCAGCACCGGCATGCACCGACAAGTCTGGAAAATTGTAGATCACGGGCCAGATTTTGTGGTGCTGAAGTTGGCTCTGGCCGATGGTTTGGGAGGGTTTCCCGGAAAACGGAGGATTGAGCTGCGCTATACCGTACATCAGGCGACGATCAGCATGACAGTGCAGGCCACAAGTGACGCGCCTACCCCGTTTAATCCCGCCAATCATTCCTATTGGTCGCTGGACCCGACAGTTGGCTTTTCGGGCCAAACTTTTCAGGTACACGCAGATCACTATAGTGAGCCAGGCGAAAACCTGATGCCCACGGGCCAAATCTTACCAGTTTCAGGCAGCCAATATGATTTTCGTAGAGGCGCTATCATGACGGGGGACGACTCGGAACTTTATGACTTCAATCTCTGTATGGCTGATCACAAACGTCCCCTAACCGTGGTGGCAACTCTTACAGGGATCCTGGGAGTTCGGATGGACATGGCCACCACAGAGTGCGGGCTTCAACTCTACGATGGCGGCACTATCCACGCACCAGACTACGACACCCACCACGGCGCGTCATATGACCCCTATGCCGCTCCAGCGTTAGAGGCGCAAAGCTGGCCTGGATCACTCGACCACGCCCATTTCCCCGATATCATTTTACGCCCCGGCGCCCAATATGAGCAAATCACCAGCTGGACCTTTTCGGCGGAAGGTCTAAGGTAAATCCAAATTTCTGGAGAGTTTGCCCCATGTCTGACATCTTGATCCACCCACTCACCCAAGACGCTTTTGCAGCCTTCGGTGATATCATCACTCTGAAAGATAGCCCGGACAAACTCATCAATCAGGGTCTATGCGGGCGGCATAACGATTTGACCGCGCTGGATTTTGGATCAGATGGCCGCGCGGGCATCAGCCTGTTTGACGCTACGCCACGCAGCCTGCCCTATCGCTTGGAATTGGTTGAGCGCCACCCAGAAGGCTCGCAAGCTTTTTTGCCGATGACTGAAAATCCCTTTTTAGTGATTGTGGCCCCTGATGAAGACGGCGCACCGGGCAGGCCCTTGGCCTTTCGCACTTTGGCAGGCCAAGGAATAAACTTCCACCGTAACGTTTGGCATGGTGTTTTGACACCTTTGTTCGCACCCGGCTTATTTGCTGTCGTAGACCGGATAGGCAGTAGCACGAATTTAGAAGAATACTGGTTTAAAATACCCTTTATGGTCTCGGGAGATGCTACATGAAAGATATCCAAGAGTTAAAAGACCTTAATGCCAAACAACTTTGGCATCCCATGGGTCACCCCGGTGATTTACAATCCAACGCTCCGACCATCATTGACCGCGCCGAAGGTGTCCGCATCATCGACTTGGACGGCCATGAAGCCGTTGATGCAGTCGGTGGCCTTTGGTGCGCCAATCTTGGCTACTCCAATAATGTGGTGAAACAGGCCATTTCAGATCAGCTGTTCAAGCTGCCCTATTATTCCGCCTTCGCAGGTACCAGTAACGCCCCAGCAATTGAAGCGGCGGAAGCCGTGGTGAATTTCTTCCAAGAAGACGGCATGGCGCGGGTATTTTTCACTTCAGGCGGTTCTGACTCTGTGGACACAGCAATGCGCATGGCACGGCAGTATCACCGCTTGCGCGGCCAGCCCCAACGCATCAAATACCTGAGCCTTAAGAAGGGCTACCACGGTACGCATTTTGGTGGCGCTTCGGTCAATGGTAATCCAAGGTTCCGCACAGCCTATGAACCCTTGCTGCCCGGCTGCTATCACCTACCCTCACCCTACAGCTACCGCAATCCGTTTCATGAAAGTGATCCAGTCAAATTGGCACAGATGGTAGCGCAGGCGATGGAAGATGAGATCATATTCCAAGATCCCTCAACCATCGCCGCCTTCATCATGGAGCCAGTCCAAGGGGCGGGTGGTGTTATTGTCCCTGATGCCTCCTTTATGAAATTGGCCCGCGGCATCTGTGACAAACACGGGATTCTGATGATCTCTGACGAAGTGATCACAGGCTTTGGCCGCACTGGCGATTGGTCCGGCGCGCGCCATTGGGGAGTTCAACCTGATATGATGACCTTAGCCAAGGGCATCACCTCGGCCTATTTCCCCGTGGGTGCAACATTAGTCAGCGCCAAAGTGGCAGAGACCTTTGAGAGCGATCAATCGGGCGAAGGCTCCATTTGGCATGGTTATACTTACTCAGCCCATCCGGTGGGCATGGCGGCGGTCAATGCCTGCGTGAGTGAAACACTGCGTTTGGATCTCAAATCCAATGCCGCCGTGCGCGGAACGCAGCTTTATGAGGGCTTGAAAGCGCTACAGGTAGATTTTGATATCATTGGTGATGTGCGCGGTGGCCATGGGTTGATGGCCGCAATTGAGTTGGTCTCAGACCGAGATACCAAAACACCCCTGGAAATGGGCGCCATCAAACGCGCGCATAAAGCCACCTATGAGGCTGGAACCATGGTGCGGATTGGCGGCAACAATCTACTGATGTCACCACCGTTGATCCTAACCGAGGTTGATGTCGACAAGATCTTAGCCGATCTGCACAGCGGGCTTTCAGCGCTTTAAACCATTGCCAGGTCGCCTATCAAATTAGGCGGCCCCCCATCCCCCCCCACCAGGCGTGGCCAATCCAAAAATGGACCCTGCTGGTAAGTCAATCTCATCATTACCTTTCAATTCAACGCGGCTACCATCCGGTAATTCCGCCCAGTTTTGACCTGTGGCGCCACTGTCTCCGCCCGCCGCACCAAAGGGCGGGATCACGCGGTGCGAGCATAGGGTTGTCACAGTTACATCAGTTAAAAACTCCAACCGTCGCAATGCGCCGTGCCCACCGCTATAGGCCCCCGCTCCACCAGATCCACTGCGAATGGCAAAGGTACGCAACCGAACCGGAAAGCGTTTTTCCAAAATTTCCGGGTCAGTCATTTTAGTGTTGGTCATATGGGTTTGCACCGCATCACAGCCATTGAAGCTTGGTCCTGCCCCTGTGCCGCCCGCTATGGTCTCATAGTTCTGGAAAATCTCATTGCCCCAGACAAAATTATTCATCGTTCCTTGGCTGCCAGCCATGATGCCCAGGGCCCCAATCAAAGCATTGCAGGCCGCTTGGCTCACCTCTGTATTGCCCGCAATCACCGCCGCCGGGTATTGCGGATTGAGCATCGAGTTTTCTGGCACAATGATATCCAAGGGTTTGAGACAGCCCTCATTCAGGGGAATATTTTTACCAACCATCAAGCGAAACACGTAGAGGACGACCGCCCGCGACACGGCAAAGGGTGCGTTATAATTGCCAGCATGCTGAGCGCTGGTGCCGGTAAAATCCACCCGCGCTGAGCGGGTATCACGGTCGACCGTAATTGCCACCTGCACTTGCTGGCCAGTATCCATTTTATATAGGAAATTGCCATCTTCGAGCCCAGCGATGACCTCGCGCACGCTTTCTTCGGCGTTGTCTTGCACATGTACCATATAAGCGGTCACAGCAGGCTGCCCATAGCTGGCCACCATCCGTAGCAATTCACGGCGTCCAGTTTCATTGGCCGCGACTTGAGCTTTCAGATCAGCCATATTTTGTGGGATATTGCGACAAGGGTATTTTCCAGACAATAATATCTTGATCGCTTCATCTTCACACAGACGCCCCGCTTGGACCAATTGTACGTTATCAATCAACACGCCTTCTTGTTCGATATGCGTGCTATCCGGTGGTGCAGATCCAGGTGTGCGCCCACCAATATCTGCGTGATGCCCGCGCGAGCCCAACCAATAGGTCGCTTTGCCCTCAACAAAGACCGGGGTGACAACAGTCACATCCGGCAAATGCGTGCCACCATTGTAGGGCGAGTTGAGCATGTATGCATCCCCCTCAACGATCTCTGCATTTTGCTGCATCACGGTTTTTATGCTATCTGACATTGAACCCAGATGCACCGGTACATGCGGAGCATTCGCCACCAAATCCCCCTGCCCATCAAAAATAGCACAGGAAAAATCAAACCGCTCTTTGATATTCACAGACCAACTCGTATTGGCCAAAGTGGCGCCCATTTGATCCGCAATCGACATGAAGCGGTTCGACATAACCTCCAACAAAATTGGATCAGCCTTGGTACTAGCCAAATCGCGCACTGGGCGGGCCACATGTTCAAGAATCAAATTACCAAAGATATCTTGCTGCGCTTGCCATCCGGGTTCCACAACATTTGTTCCGGTTGGTTCAAGCACAATCGCCGGACCGTTGATCACTTGATCGGACCGTAGCTTGGTTCGGTCATAGACCTGCGTGTCATGCCAGCTTTGGCGATAGAGCCGACCTTGCCCTATCGGTGCGCCATCACCAAAGGTTTGCACCGGATTGGCCGCACCCTCCATCTCGCCAATAGCCTCCACACTCAGCATCTCAAATTGCAGCTTTCGGTCCGGTGACGAAAAGCCAAAACGGGCCAAATGGGCGGCTTCAAAATCTTGAGCCATTTGTGTGGCCAGGCCATAAGACACCTCCAAAGCTTGGTGCGAGCCCTCGTAGCGCAAATGTGCCATTATCTCGATACGCGGCTCCACAATGCCTTGTCCCGCCAGCTCTTGCACGGCGGCAGTTTGTAGGGTGCCCAAGGTGCTTTGCACCTGTGCATCATCCTCCAGAGCACAATCGAGCTGCCCCTCGCGCAGGCACCGAACATCTGCGAGCCCCATCCCATAGGCGGAAAGCACGCCTGCAAACGGGTGCACCATCACCCGAGACATACCCAACGCTTCAGCCACCAAACAGGCATGCTGCCCCCCTGCGCCCCCAAAGCTTTGCAGGGTATAGGCGGTGATATCATGGCCACGCTCAACACTGATTTTCTTGATGGCATTGGCCATATTTTGGACTGCAATTTCAAGAAACCCCTGTGCCATGCCTTCCAGTGACCCTTGCAGGTCATTTTGCGCCGCTAAGTCTTGGATGCGCCGTCGAGCAGAATCTTGATCCAAAGGCATATCCCCAGAAGATCCAAAAACAGCGGGAAAATAGTCCACAGAGACGGCACCCAAAAGTAGATTACAATCTGTGACTGTCAAAGGCCCACCGCGACGATAGCTGGCTGGACCCGGATCAGCGCCTGCACTTTCGGGGCCCACTTGAAATCTGCCGTCACGATAGCTGCAAATCGAGCCACCACCGGCCGCCACAGTATGAATATCCATCATCGGTGCGCGCATGCGTACCCCAGCGATTTCAGTCTCGAAACTACGCTCAAACTTTCCAGCAAAATGGCTTACATCAGTGGAAGTACCGCCCATATCAAAACCAATCAGTTTAAAACCAGCCTGCTGACCCGTTTGCACCATCCCAACAATTCCACCGGCAGGCCCCGATAAAATCGCGTCTTTGCCTTGGAATTTTCGCGCATCGGTCAAGCCACCATTAGATTGCATGAACATCAATGCCTTGCAGTTTTCACCGACGTTCAACGCATCAGCCACTTGATCCACATAGCGCCGCAGTATTGGCGACAGATAGGCATCCACCACGGTTGTGTCACCGCGGCTCACCAATTTGGATAGCCCCGACACCTCATGAGAGGTTGAAACCTGTTCAAACCCAAGGTCGCGGGCCAACTCTGCCAATTGTTGTTCATGACTGGGATTGAGATAGGCATGCAACAGGGCGATGGCGATGGACTCCACGCCCGCCACCCGTGCCGTTTGCATGTCTACCCGGGCCTGCGCCATATCCAGTCCGGTCAGGATCTGCCCCTGCGCATCCAAGCGCTCAGACACTTCCACAACGGATTGATACAGCAACTCAGGCCGTTTGATATGCATAGCAAACAGATCCGGCCTTGTCTGATAGCCAATTTCCAACAGATCGCCAAACCCTTCGGTAATCATCAGCAAAACAGCAGCCCCTTTGCGCTCCAATAACGCGTTAGTCGCCACAGTTGTGCCCATCTTCACCGCGCCGATGTCTGCCCGTGCAATGGGTACATCGCCTAAAATGTTGGAGATGCCCTGCACAGCTGCGTCTTGATACTGCTCGGGGCTTTCAGACAAAAGCTTATGGCTGTGAAGATGCCCCGTTGAATCTTGCGCTACAATATCAGTGAATGTACCACCGCGATCGACCCAAAACTCCCACGCCATAGTCTACTCCCAACCAGTTTGCAGCAGGAACGCTGCAAACATGGCTACCGTCAAGAGCCCTGACCAAAAATGGCTAGAAAAATATTTCCCTAAACCAGACTTTTTTCAAAGAGATACTGCCATCACAGATAGTTTTACTATTACGTAAAATCCAAAGCTTTCGGGTATTTAAGCAACAGCCGCGCGGATTGCATTGATATTCAGTCCATAGGCGGCAGGGTTGGAAACCGAGCCTCCTTTGAAAACTGCCGATCCTGCCACCAACACATCTGCACCCGCATTCACAAGGCCCGGGGCAGTCAAAGGTGTCACGCCACCGTCAATCTCGATATGGATAGGCCTGTCACCAATCATTGCGCGCAGCTCAGCGACTTTGCTTTCCAACGGGATAAAGGATTGGCCACCAAAGCCTGGGTTCACGGTCATGACGCAAACTAGGTCAGCAATATCAAGCAAATGCATAACGGCGCTGGCTGGTGTGCCGGGATTGAGCGCCACGCCAGCTTTTGCACCATTAGCACGAATTGCCTGCAATGAGCGGTGAATATGTGCCCCTGCTTCAACGTGTGCAGTAATCACATCAGCGCCTGCTTCTGCAAAAGCCTCAACATATAGATCAACGGGTGCGATCATCAGGTGAACATCCATAATAGTTGAAATATGCGGCCGAATGGCGGCACAGGTACTAGGACCAAAGGTGATATTAGGCACAAAATGCCCGTCCATCACGTCAACGTGGATCCAATCCGCACCTTGAGCCTCTACACAGCGGATCTCCTCGCCAAAATTTGCGAAATCTGCGGATAAAATTGAGGGGGCTATTTTTATAGTACGGTTGAAAGACATGGTCTCACCTTTACATAGTTTTCTCGCAATTATCTCGGTAAAGCATGATTGTCACGTGTTAGAATACTTGAACTGTCGGGCAATCCCATGCACACAAGTTGAATGGAACAGAAAACAACGTCAATTGCACAAATGCCTCAAACTACAAAACCCCGAAATTTGGGCACAGTGCTCGATTTGGATTGGGCACTTTCGATGCAAGCCAACACCTCTGCCATTGAACGACGATGTGCCAGCTTGCCCGGTAGACGGTCTGTCAAAAAAGATCATCAAGCCGCATGGCTTGCCCGCGCAATAAGCTGCATCGATCTGACTACCCTTTCAGGAGACGACACCTCAGGCAGGGTCAAACGGCTCTGCGCCAAGGCCCTCCAACCGGCACGACAAGATATTCTGGATCAAATTGGCCTGCCATATCTAACAACAGGCGCGGTCTGCGTCTATCACGATATGATCACCACTGCGGTGACTGCCCTGCATGGGACTGGCATTCCCGTAGCTGCCGTCAGTACTGGTTTTCCTGCAGGACTTTCACCGTTACATCTGCGAATAGAAGAAATTCGTGAAAGCGTGAAAGCGGGGGCATCCGAGATCGATATTGTGATTTCACGACGCCACGTTCTTACCCAAAACTGGCAAGCCCTCTATGAAGAGATGGCTGCCTTCCGTACCGCGTGCGGCGATGCACATGTCAAAGCCATTCTGGCCACTGGCGAGTTGGGCAGCCTGCGTAACGTGGGGCGCGCCAGTTTGATTTGTATGATGGCAGGGGCTGATTTCATCAAAACCTCCACCGGTAAAGAAAGTATAAATGCGACCCTGCCTGTCACATTAGTAATGCTGCGCGCCATTCGCGCCTATTACAGCCGCACCGGATTCCGCGTGGGGTATAAACCTGCAGGTGGGATTTCCAAAGCCAAGGACGCAATCACATATCTAGCCTTGATAAAGGAAGAGCTTGGGGACCGTTGGCTGCGCCCAGACCTTTTCCGCTTTGGTGCATCGTCGCTTTTGGGCGACATTGAACGTCAACTCGAGCATCACCTCACCGGCTCCTATTCTGCCAATCACCGCCACCCGATCGGATAACCCCATGAGCATTGAAACAATTTTCGACACAATGGATTACGGTACAGCCCCCGAAGATAGTACCATAGCGCTTAAATGGATTGCAGATCATGGTGGAATTTCTGGGCCCTATATCAATGGCAAATGGGGCCCCTTTCGCGAGGACTTGTTAGTTTGCAATCCCGCCACAGGTGAAAAACTGGCCGGGATGACAATTAGCTCTGCTACCGAGGTTGCCGCCGCAGTTGCAGCAGCACGCAAGGCACAACCCTTGTGGGAGGCATCAGGTGGCCCTGCTCGGGCACGCGTGCTCTATGCCATCGCACGATTGATGCAAAAACATGCACGACTCTTGTCGGTCATGGAGTCCTTGGATAATGGCAAGCCTATTCGCGAAAGCAGGGACATTGATATCCCTCTGGCCATTCGCCACTTTTATCACCATGCGGGTCATGCGCAACTGATGCCAACCGCCCTATCAGATCGCGTGGCCTTGGGCGTTTGCGGTCAGATCATCCCATGGAATTTTCCACTTCTGATGTTAGCTTGGAAAATCGCCCCAGCTTTAGCCATGGGCAACACAGTGGTTTTGAAGCCCGCAGAATACACACCGATGACCGCCATGCTCTTTGCCGATATCTGTACGCAAGCAGGCGTGCCGCCCGGTGTAGTAAACATTATAACTGGCGACGGTAATACGGGCGAGGCGCTTGTCGCATCAGAGGTCGACAAGATTGCCTTCACAGGCTCCACCGCTGTGGGACGCAAAATCCAGGATGCGACCGCAACCAGTAGTAAATCTCTCACCCTAGAGCTGGGTGGGAAATCGCCCTATATCGTGTTTGATGACGCTGATATTGACAGTGCTATTGAAGGGTTTAGTTGATGCCATTTGGTTCAATCAAGGCCAAGTATGCTGTGCAGGTTCTCGACTTTTAGTTCATGAAGCTATTGCTGAAGATTTTTACCACCGGCTCAAGGCGCGCATGGACAAGCTAATAATCGGTGACCCGTTAGACAAATCAATCGACGTTGGTGCGATCGTAGACCCCATCCAATTAGTGCAAATTCAAAATCTGATCGCAGCTAATAATGCTGGCGAAATCTACCATGCGAATACCCCAGTTCCAGAGGGATGCTTCTATCCGCCAACATTGATCACTGGCCTACATGCCGCCGACACCTTGATGCAGGAAGAGATTTTTGGTCCAGTTTTAGTTTCCACCACATTCTGAAGAAGAAGCCATAGAGATTGCCAACAACACTAAATACGGGCTAGCGGCTACCGTTTGGACGGAGAACATCAACCTAGCGCTAGACGTCGCGCCAAAACTGGCAGCTGGTGTCGTTTGGGTCAATGCCACTAATTTGTTTGATGCAGCAGCCGGCTTTGGCGGTGTGCGCGAAAGCGGGTTTGGCCGTGAGGGTGGCTGGGAGGGTTTGCAAGCATATAGCAAAGCCACCACATCCATAAAGTGTCCTGCAACTATTGCTGCGTTCACAGGCAACGGCGCCATCACAGAGCTGGTAGACCGGACTCCCAAGCTTTATATCGGTGGGAAACAAGCCCGTCCTGATAGCGGATATAGCCAAGCGGTTTACGGGCCCAAAGGCCAGCTGTTAGGCCATGTCCCCATCGCAAGTCGCAAAGACATCCGCAACGCGGTGCAGTCGCAATTAGCCTCTAGCTGGGGTAAAAGCTCAGGTCATCTTCGAGCGCAAATTCTGTACTACATTGCAGAAAATCTTGCGGCACAGACCGAGAGCTATGCCGCACGTTTGGATACCATGACTGGCACCACAAGTGGGAAATTTGAAGTTGAAGCAGCGATTGACATTCTGTTCACCTACGCCGCTTGGGCCGATAAGTTTGAAGGCCGCGCAAAATCTGTACCCATTCAGGGTGTTGCTTTGGCGATGCGCGAACCTGTTGGCAGGATTGCGGCACTGTGCCCAGATGCTACGCCTCTGTTGGGCTTAGTGACACCAATGGCCGCCGCTTTGTCCACGGGCAACACGGTCACACTTTTTGCAAGCCAGCCCTACCCTTTAGCCGCAACAGACTTCTATCATATCTTAGAGGCTTCGGACCTCCCAGCCGGCACAGTGAATATCTTGACAGGGGCCCAAGCCAATTTGGCCTCCCATCTTGGGGCGCACATGGATATTGACAGCGTTTGGTGTTTGTCAGGTAAAGCCATAACCAAAGCAGTCAAGGCGAAAGCTAGCAGCAACATCAAACGCGTTTGGGCAGGGGCTGCACCTGAAGATCACCTAAGCTGGCTTGATGCTGGTACTGAGATCAAAACTATTTGGATTCCTTACGGCGAGTAATGATATAACGGCTACTTGCTCTATTTATTTCGGAACCAGCCACTAATCCGACCGATAGATTTTTCAGCGGCAGCGTCAATATTTTCGATCATTGGGCTTATTCTTCTGCTCCAAAACCCACGAACCCGCACATAGATCGCCCATAAAAAGGCGGCTAATACGGTCAGAAATATGATATTCAACCATGGGATCAGTTGCACATTTGGCCCAGATATAGGTTTGATGCTCACTGCGTTGGGGTAGATCGACAGAAATGTGTTGCGCCAACCGTAATGGCGCACGACATACCATTCCGGTCTGTCCCTATCGGAAATAGCATCTTCAGTCTCAGCTTGTAAGTTTGAGCTATCCAACTTGAAATAAGGGGGCCAACCGAAGCCAGTATCCTCATTACGATAGACACTCACCTTTCCGTTCGGCTGCACCGAATTGAGCAGCCGTAAATCCCGATTGAACGACAGTGCACCTCTTGTATCAGGCTTGGCATAAAATACACGTGTCCACCCAGAGAAGTCTTTGCGCAGTACTTCCGTACCCGTGATCCTGACAATGTCGCGTTGGGGCAAATTATAATGCAAAAGCCCAAAGACCATCATAAAAAGACAAAGACAAAAAATCCATTTCAGTTTGGTGAGCATTGCTCCCTCTCCTTTTCAGGCATCGCAACCAGTTTTATTGGAGAAATCATAAATCAGGCCTCCATCTTTGCGGTTGCACAATCAAAGCTAAAACCAGAACCGGTGCCCAGATTAATGCAAAGCGCAGACTGCGCCAAAGCGCTGAGAGTATAGATCCCTCTCCAGCATCAATTCCACCTACCCACCACATATAAGAAGCGCCTAGGACAATGAGGACCCCTGTAGAAAAAATCCCATTCATGATTAAGCCCTTAATGGTCATTGACACAAACCGTGCCAAGAACGTGGGCAAGCACCAAGCCACCACAAAAAAAGTAGCTATTGGGAGTATAATATCAACGAAATAATTAATCTCGACCATCACAAGGCACGTTGAGCTTTAATAGCATAAAGCACATAGAAAATAACCAATAATGGGCCCCATACTGCGCTAGTCTTTACTGTCCAAATGGCACCCGATACCAAAGTATCCTGCCAGGGCGCAGGCAAGATTGATGTAATCCAAAGGCAATGCCATAAGAAGATTGAAACCGACGCCCAAGCCAGCGCAACGGCCCCTTCCCGCCAGAATTCTCCAGCCCCCTGAGGATCGCGCAACCCGGCTCTACACCCTGAAATCACGGCAATCAAAAGTGGGAGGGGAAGGGCGAGCAAAGGAATCATAGTGTGGGGTAGCCTGTTTGTAAGGTATATACCTTACATGCCGCACATTAACTCTAAAGAACAGTGCCGTATGTTACCTGCGAGACTGTGGGAATGCTGCTTCAGGCTTGTAATGCGCAAAGCTAGATAGAGTTTGGCTATTACATTCTCTCTGCCAGCGCGACCCAAGCATAACTGCTGATATGCAGGGATAAAGTGAGCGGTATTTGTTGGTTCTTTCGTTTTCCTCAATAGCTACGGCTACCATTCCAGCAATCACACCGCCTTGCCGTTCCACAAGCCGAACTGATCCGTCCATCGTACCACCAGTCTCGACCCATTGGTCTACCAGTAAAACCCGTGTTCCGGGAGCGAATGCAGGTAGACGCATTTCCATATCTTGGGTGCGTCCGGAATAATTTCCAAAAGATACTTTATCGGTTTCTACGCAAAGTTTACCTGCCTTGCGAATTGGTAGAAAACCAACTCCCCTACGGGTCGCCAAAGCTGCGCCTAAAACAAAACCCATCGCGTCCAAACCTGCAACAACGTCGAATTCAACGTCGCTGAGGTCTTCTAGGAGATCATCTTGCAGATCATTAAAAGCCTGAGCGTTGATGTAAATTGAGGTTGGGTCGAGCCACGCAAATTTTTTGCCTTTTGTATTAGGTGCCATAATATTTAGATACCAACGATCGTCGCGCGGGCCTTTATTGGACATTGTCATGATGAAGTTCCTGTAAAAAGGGTGCGTGTGATAAACATCAAATCAGCCAATCGGGCTGGGTCAATATCGTAAAAATTATCTTTCTCATTGATGCCAGTTGCAATCATGAAGCAATCTACATCTGCATAGTCTTTTGCATTCTCAGGTGAGAGCCCAGAAGCCACGGCTAATGGGCGTTCACCAATGGCCGCCCGGAAGGTCTTTAGCTTACCAAGATCTGCTTCTCGGCCTGTGGCGACGCCAGAGGTCGTAATTACATCCATGAACTTACAAGCTTCACTAGCTGCATCAGCATAACGATTAGATGCTATTTTACGTTGCTTTTTGAATGCAGTTCCACCAAAATATAGACCATTCCAACCACTTTTTTGGCGGGCTTCCGCAATGGCTATGGCCTGGACATTGCCGCTATCCTCGTCAATGCACGCATCATCTGCCCAGTAGGCATCGACCTGACAGCCTTCGGCTTGGAGTTGCCCGAGTATAGGGAAAGCGTCTTTGCCCGTAACTGCTAGAAAGTTTACCGCCATCCACAAGGAGGGGAAGGCCGCACGCGTATCTTTTATGATTGGTAAAAACTGTTCTGGTGCAAAATCATGGTTTATTAGAAAGCATCCAGGAGCGCCTGCCTTTAGTAAGATCTCAACATTTTTGCGGGTCCGCAGGCTGTCCAATACATGGATTACAGGTAATACAACCGGTCCTGGCGTCTTAAACAGCTTATGAAAGTCATTCCGATTCATAAATAAGCTTTATGTTGGATTTTTAAATTATAGAAATTTATACTACTAATGGCTCTATATGAAACGTAAATGGATATGAGATGTCTCAGAAAAACTTACCGACCGAACTTTTACGTACTTTTGTCACAGTTATCGAAGTAAAAAGTTACACACATGCGGCAGATCTCTTGGGACGCTCTCAACCAGCGATTAGTCTACAGATGAAGAGACTAGAATACTTAGTTGGGCAACCTTTAGTGGTGCGTAGAGGACGCAGTATTACTTTGACCGATAAGGGTGAAGCGCTAATTGGCCATGCTCGCCAAATATTGAGACTCAATGACATAGCTATCAGTCAGTTTGAACGGCGAACCGAAGGCAGTACGCTTAGAGTTGGTTTGCCCGTTGATTATGGTGTGCGAATGCTACAGTCTTGCTTGACAGACATCGTGCAACGAAATCCCAATATAAAGACGGAAATTCGTTGTGATTTGTCATCTAACATAATTGATGCGCTGCGTAAGGATGAACTAGATATAGCTGTTGGCCTCTACCCCGGAGGTGATCAACAATTTCTGCATCGTAGTTGGTTGGAAAAGCCATTTTGGGTGGCTGCGACTGGAGCGACATTCAGCAGTGTTGATGAAATGCCTCTCGTCGCTCACCCCTTCGGATGTGTTTATCGGGATCGAATGACACAAGCCCTAAAACAGGTAAAGCGTCGCTGGCGAATTGCATTCTCAACCCCAGGTATCAGCAGTGTCCAGCAGGCGATTTTAGATGGTATTGGCATTTCATGTTTAACGGGGCCTACCATGATAGAGGGGCTTCAGCGTTTAAACCATGATGACGGCTTGCCTGAACTTGACCCTCTTCACATTGGTCTTTTTTATAGGCAAACCCGTTTGGGTGAAAACGGGCATTATGTAGTGAACGAGATCGAAAGGGCACTTATAGATGCGCTTATATAAGGATTCCTTATGAAAGCATACAAACGATAAATTTCCATTAGAACTACTGTTGCACTAGCCTCCCATCTAACCAGTAGTGAATTACTGACTTCAAAGGAAGGTAAGGAAGAATTCATTTAGAACTTTAACGTAGGGGAGCTAAAAATGATAAAGTCTAGAAACAATAACATAATCGGGGCACCCAGTCGTCGCCGATTACTAAAAATTGGCGGTGCTGCCCTTCTGACTATGCCTTTTGTTAGTCGCGCATGGGCCTCAACGATAGATATTAACATGTTGGCCTGGTATGGCCATGCCGAGCCTGACGTAGTTGCTGAATATGCAGCAGCTAATAACGTCAGATTCATTCCCAAGTATTACGCGGGTGGTGACAATATGCTCGCCTTGATCGCGCAATCGCCTCCCGGGACTTATGATATTATATTATCTGATGCTGAGTTCGTTCAGCAGCTAAACCTGGCAGGTTACATCGAACCTCTGGAAGCTTCGGATTACCCATTAGACGACATGCTACACGAAGACTTCAAAGAATTTCCTGGGCACTGGGCCAATGGAAAGCTATATTCGATGATGGTTCGTGGTGGTCACCTTGGCGTATCATATAATAGAAATTCAATCACAGAAGAAGAAGCTCAAAGCTATTCTTGTTTTTGGAAACCCGAGCTTGAAGGCAAAGTCGGACATTTCGACTGGCATCTACCGAACCTTGGTATGATGAGTCTTTATAATGGCAACGGGGGAAACCTTTGGGATCTCGATGGTGCAAAATGGGATGCTGTAAAAGACACTACGCTAAGCCTACGCAAGCAAGCTGGAGGCTTCTTTGATTATGGGGGCTCATTCAACGGCCTTAAAAACGGTGAAATGCAAGCTATGTGTGGGATTGGTGATTGGATTACTGCACCTTTGGAGAAAGACGGCGCGCCAGTAGCATCAACAATACCAAAAGAAGGCGGTATTCAGTTTACAGAAAGTTACTCCATTGGCAAAGGTAGCCAAAAAGCTGATCTTGCGAGGAACTTTATCCAATACATGCTGTCACCGCAGGGCCAGGTTAAATCAGCACAGATGGCAGCCTATCCAGGATTTTGTGTCACCAAAGGTGGCCGTGCAGCTCTAATTAAGGCTGACCCTGCCGAGGCAAAACGCTCGCATCAAATGTCTGGGATGGCTAATGATCCGATCGCGCTGATCAACGAAGGCCGCATTCATTATAGGGATATCCCGCAGCAACAATCTCTGGAAGATTGGAACGACTTCTGGTCAGAATACAAAAACGCCTGACCGGTATTAGGAGCATTTAAAAGGGGCGTTTAAACTGCCCCTTTTTGAAAAGGACTTAAGCAAAGTATGCCGATAAGTACTGGCCGGAGCACCAAAATCTATGCGCTGACATGGCGACTGCCGATTATTATCTGGCAGTTTTTTTTCTTTGTTGGCCCAGTGCTTTTTATGGTGGCCATGTCATTTTTTCTCGTCAAAAACTATAGAATGACTGAAGCGTTTGAGTTTATCAATTGGTACAAGATGCTGACGCGTGGGTACTTTTGGGATAGCTATAAATATACAATTCTCATTTCGATGGTTTCCACAGTCTGCGCCATGGGTTTAGCTTTCCCAGCTGCCTTCGCACTAGCATTCAGTGCCAGTGAAACAACCCGACGTTGGGCCATCTTTCTATTGATAATCCCTTTCTTTACCAGCTACCTCGTGCGGACGTTCTCATGGTTTGTTATTTTGTCCGAAGGTGGTGTGGTAAACGCTGTTCTTGGCCATATTGGCCTTGGCCCTTACACGATGCTGAACACGCATTTTGGTACTTTGGTTGGTTATATGACACTGACATTGCCTCTGGTTCTGATTTTACAAACGGTTACGATGTCAAACATCGACAAAACTTTAATAGAGGCCGCCCGAAATCTTGGGTGCAAACCGTTAGCCACGATCTGGCAGGTTATCATTCCACTGTCAAAAACTGGCCTAATCATTGCTGGAATTTTCTGTTTCATCCTGTCTTTTGGTGATTTCGTAGCTCCGTTTTATTTAGGAGGATCTCAAGAAACGACCCTGCCTATATTGATACTCGACACTACAAAATCCGGTCAACAATGGCCGCGGGCCGCAGTCGTTGCCATTATGATGATGGCAACTTTATTTGCTATCGCATTCACAGGTATCGCGATTGCCTATCGCAAGCGGAAAGGTGCATGATGAAATCCAACCACACCTTGAATGTTATGCTCACCGTTTATGTCATCCTGATCTTTATGTTTATTTTTGCACCAATAATCTTTAGTATGATCTTTTCGTTCAACTCACAAAGATTTCCTACTATTCCGTTGGGCCATTTTTCTACAGAGTGGTACCAAAAAATTCTGGCAGATCCTGACGTATGGGATGCAGCAAGAAACAGCCTAATCGTCTCCAGTTGTACCGCTGCCGTTGCAACCTTTCTTGGATTTTGCACGGCATATTCGGACTACAGATACAATTTCCGTTTCAAGGGTCCGTATCTTGCTTTGATCCTTCTACCGCCCACAATTCCACTAATCATTATGGCTTTGGCTATGCTCGCCTGGTTTTCAAAAATTGGTATGTCAGGTCAAATCTATTCTATCATTATTGCACATAGTGTTTTGACAGCACCTTTTGCGATGGCTGTCATACGCTTGCGCCTTAGTCAAATGGACCCTGATCTAGAGGCTGCCGCATGGAACCTTGGTGGTTCAGAATGGGCCACAATGCGCCACGTCATAATCCCATTTTGCAAACCAGCTATATTCTCTGGGTTGTTTCTTACAGCTGCCGTTTCATTTGATGAGTTTGCGGTGTCATGGTTTGTATCGGGCTTAAACAAGACACTCCCTGTGATGATATTAGAAATTGTACAGGGCAACATCGATCCACAGGTTAACGCTATAGGCACATTCGTTTTCTTCATATCAATGACACTAGTTGTGCTGGCACAGATCTTCTTTGCCAGCCGCCAAATGAAAAGTTTCTGACAATGAGCGATGCACTGGTAATTTTTGACAAAGTCCAAAAGAAGTTTGGAAAATTTGTTGCAGTAAAAGAGCTTAGTTTTGAAATTTACGAGGGTGAATTTCTAGCTATTATGGGCCCTTCAGGCTGTGGAAAAACTACAACGTTAAGGATGCTGGCAGGGCTAGAAGCGCCAAGCTTTGGCGAAATTCATCTTAAAGGTAAAGTGATGAATGATGTGCCTCCACATGAACGAGACACACCACTCGTATGGCAATCACTAGCTTTATTCCCATTTCTGTCAACGCGAGAAAATGTTGAGTTTGGTCTTAAAATGCGTGGTGTGGGTAAGGCCGAGCGGAAAGAGCGTGCGTTGAAATGGCTCGACAAGGTTGGTATTCTGGACTTTGCAGATCGCGAAATATCCACACTATCAGGCGGCCAAAAACAGCGGGTGGCACTGGCTCGATCTTTAGTAATGGAACCGCAGATCTTGCTTTTAGATGAGCCCCTGTCTGCACTTGATGCTCATCTAGTAATTCGAATGCAAGCTGTATTGACCAATCTACAGCGGGAGTTAGGTATAACGTTTGTATACGTCACTCATTCACAGTCTGAGGCATTCGCAATGGCAGATCGCGTTGTCATAATGGATGAGGGCGAGATTGCGCAGATTGGTAAGCCAAAAGATATTTATCGAGAACCCGCAAACCAATTTGTGGCTGAGTTTGTTGGGCGCAATAATATTTTATCTGGGACGGTAGCGTCGTTCGAGAGATCTACCGCACTTATTTCTACGAGCTCTGGAAGCTTTACAGTACCAACAAATAGCGTCCAACTGACGAAAGGGCAAAATACAAGTTTTGTGATCTCCGCTGACCTTGTTCACATTTCTTTGGAGAAACCAGCCAGTATAAACGCAGTATATTGCAAGCTAATTTCAGAAGAATTTGTCGGTTCAATGGTTACACTTTTTCTTGAGGGTGCGGAGGGGTCAAGAATTTAAAGTGCAAATGCAGGAACGCGAATTATCAAAGTTTGATCTTTCAGGTGGTACTGAAATTTGGCTTTCATGGGACGCAAAAAGTGCCCATGTTATTAGGGAGTACTAGCCTATGATCCGCAATCCAATACCGTGGCCGAATGGCGCTAAATGTGCAGTTGCGATTACCTTTGATATGGATGCCGATAGCCTAATCCATATTGCAAAACCAAAGGATAGTTATGACCGCCTCTACCCCATATCAATGGGTCGATATGGGCCTCTAGTGGCCTTACCAAGGGTGCTGGATACCTATGAACGGCTCGGATTAAAGCAATCATTTTTCATTCCGGGATGGTGTATTGAAACCTATCCCGATGTGGCCGATGCAATCCTTAAAGCTGGGCACGAGATCGGCCACCATGGTTATTTGCATGAAGACCCAGTTACGACGCGAGGGCAACAACGCGAATGGTTTGAACGGACCCTAGACGTGCACCAGCGCATATGCGGGCAAAAACCGCGTGGCTACCGAGCTCCAGTTTACAACATCACACAAGAAGTTGTCGATCTCATGATAGAGCACGACATGCGATACGATAGTTCAATGATGGCAGATGATATTCCATACCAGCTCAAAACTTCTAAAGGGTCATTGTATGAAATACCCGTTCATTGGGGCACTGATGATTGGCCTCCCTTCGCCCATTTTGAGGAGATCGGATACATGATGCCCGTAAATTCACCCTCACGGGGGCTGGCAGGGTTTTGGGAAGAGTTTGATGCGCAATATGATGCTGGTGGCTTTTTTATGTTGGTCATTCATCCATTTTTAACAGGTAGGCTGGCTCGTTGGAAAAGGGTTGAAGCGTGGATTGTAAAGACGCAGTTAAACAAAAATGTCTGGTTTGCGACGTTGGAAGAAATTGCTAACCACATGGACCAGCTACAAAAAGCTGGCACTTGGCAGCCAACTATTGAGACATTACCTTATTACGATAGCCCTATTTTGAGCCAAAGGAGTCCATGATATGAATGCTGATGATACACGTTTATTGCGTCTTGCCTACAATGAGGCTGAAGCTGGATATAAAGAAGGTGGATGCCCGATTGGCTCAGTGTTGGCACGAGGTGGTGAGGTATTAGCTCAGGGACGCAATCAACGAGTCCAAAATGGTGATCCTATCGCACACGGAGAAATGGACGCACTAAGGAAGGCTGGAAGGCAAAAAACCTATAGAGACACTACCTTATATACGTCGCTCAGCCCTTGCATGATGTGCAGCGGAACCATTATTCAGTTTGGCATTCCAAGAGTTATAGTTGGAGAAAATATAAACTTTGGCGGAAATGAAGATTTCCTGCGCTCAAAAGGTATCGAAGTGATTATCGTGGATGATCCTGCTTGTCGTGCTTTAATGCATCGCTTTATTGAGGAAAATCCAAAGCTTTGGGCTGAAGATATCGCAGAATGAACTTCGAAATCTGTGGCTCCTTTAGCGGACATACGCCCAATTGAGCACGGTAGATTGTCATGCCACTTGATACCATTCAGTGATGCGCCTTGAGCTGGTCAACTTCTGATAACAGTCACATTGGAAGCTTCGTTTTACACAGGTACCCGTGGCTGGACCCTCGTCAGGCGTTCGGCTTGGGTGTAATTAACCAAGCCGAAGCAATGACAAATAGATTAACATTAAACCAAAATAGGCACCACCATCAAAGGTCAAAAAGAAGCTACACTCACTAAATATTTAGTAGCCAAAATATTTATACAGCACCAACTACGTTGAATTCAGGGCCATATGGGTATTGGGTAATATTTTCGTTGCCATCTTCGGTGATGATCAAAATATCATGCTCACGATACCCACCTGCGCCAGGTTGACCGTTGGGGATTGTGATCATGGGTTCCATAGAAATCACCATGCCCGGCTCCAACACTGTATCAATGTCTTCACGTAGTTCCAGCCCAGCTTCTCGACCATAGTAATGGCTCAGCATACCAAAAGAATGACCATAACCAAAAGAACGGTATTGCAACAAATTACGCTCCTCAAAGAATTCATTAACCCCTGCAGTAACCTCAGCACAGCGCACTCCTGGCTTTAGTAAACGCATCCCAAGCTCATGGGCGGCCACATTTGCCTCCCACAATTCTAAAGAAACAGGATCAACCTCTTCCACAAACATCGTGCGTTCCAGCGCAGTGTAATAGCCCGAAATCATTGGAAATGTGTTAAGGCTTAGGATGTCACCCCGTTCCAGCACACGCCCTGTCACAGGATTATGCGCTCCGTCAGTGTTAAGGCCAGATTGGAACCAAACCCAGGTGTCACGATATTCCGCATCTGGAAATTCACGTGCAATATGAGCCTCCATCGCATCGCGGCCTACCATCGCCACATCAATTTCCCGCACGCCTGCGCACACCGCATCTTTGATCGCATAACCACCCACGTCCGCAGTCGCAGCTCCAGCACGAATAAGGGCAACCTCAGCTTTAGATTTCATCAACCGCTGTGTCATTGTAGCCTGAGCAAGATCCACCCGCACCACGGGCTGTAAGAAAGCGTCCATGGCCGCAGCTTGAGTCAGAGACATATGATCCCCCTCATAGCCGACCACGGCACCCTGCCCAGCAACAGAAGCGATAGCACGCCAATAATTGTTTCGCTGCCAATCAGTATAGGTGATATTGTCAGAGAAACTGCGTCGCCAAGGTTGACCCGCGTCAATACCCGCAGAAATGGTGACACAGTCCGCTTCAGTCACAACAAGCCCATAAGGCCGGCCAAAAGCACAATAAAGAAAACCCGAATAATAGGCTATATTATGCATCGAGGTAAAAATGGCCACAGTGACACCGGCATCGTCCATGATGGAGCGCAGTCCTGTAAGGCGGGCTTCGTATTCTGCATCAGAAAAGGGCAAAGCCACTTTTGATCCGTTATGAAATCGGTGGAAATCTGGGCGTTGTGTTTGGGTCATGTCGACACCTCATTAAAAACAAATCCCGGCGTTCAGGATCCATTTTGCGCAGGTGGATTGTGCCACTTGCCAGCGACGCCATCGCTGAATGCAGGTTTAGTATTGCCAATTTTGCATGACTTGACCATCATATTTGCGACAACTCGGAGGTTAGAATGCGACTAAACGGTAAAACAGCGATTATAACCGGAGCAGGCTCCGGATTTGGCGCCGGCATCTCACAAAAGTTTGCCCAAGAAGGTGCGCAGGTAATGGCAGCGGATCTGAGTATAGATACGGCGCAACAGACTGCAGAATTGGTAGGAGGCTTAGCACAGCATGTGGATGTGGCTGACAATGACTCTGTGCAGGCAATGATTGCAGCAGCGTGGGCACATTGGGGCCATATTGATATATTGGTGAACAACGCCGGAATAACTCACCTGCCGACCCCTATGGAAGATGTGGCTGAGGATGAATTCGATCGAGTGTTTGCGGTCAATGCAAAGTCAGTCTACCTCACCGCCCGCCATTTAGTGCCACTTTTGAAACAGCAAAACTCTGGTGCTATTCTCAACATTGCTTCAACCGCGGGGGTATCACCACGACCTCACTTGAATTGGTACAATGCATCTAAAGGCTGGATGATCACAGCGACAAAGGCGATGGCAGTGGAGCTAGCTCCTCACAATATTCGCGTGAACGCGCTAAATCCAGTAGCTGGTGAAACTCCACTATTAGCCAGCTTCATGGGCAAGGACACTCCAGAGATGCGCACTAAGTTTTTGGCGACCATCCCACTCAATCGCTTTTCCACGCCACAGGATATGGGTAATGCCGCGAGCTTTTTATGCAGTGATGAGGCAAGTATGATCACTGGGGTAGCTCTCGAAGTAGATGGTGGACGCTGCATTTGACTCAGCCCAATTCAAGCGGACAAACCGCAGATGTCTTTGCAGGACACTTTGAGCATCAGCAGTTGGTGTTTTCACATCTGTACGAATGTGCAGGCCACAACTTCATTCCGAGCCGGGTAGAAGTCATCTGTAACGAAAACCCCACCCCGCGCCTCAATCATTGGTTCTCAAAATCTGATTGTACCAACATTGAGGACAATCTTGGTCTCAACACCACCTGCATAATTATATTCGAACATGCCAAGGCTGACCTGGATACCAAAGGCACAGACAGGCTAAGCTATATTGGATCTTATGTTGCACTGCGCCACCGCCCCTAACCGCCCTTATTCTCCCAGTAATACTGCCATTAACTCACTTTTAGGGTCTTCTAGGCCAGCGATAATATCAAAATGGTGCTTTGAAATTTCGATAGTCAGAGAAGCTTGCCACCTATCGGCCAAAAGCTGTGCCTGCGCCAAAAAGGCGGGCCGTTCCTCGGCACCCACCCAAACATGAACATCAATTTTATCTGGCTTCGGCTGACTGGCAGGGCTTTCAGCTTTTGCACTTGTGGCATTGAGCTTAAGCATTGCGTTCATCTCCGTTTGCATAAGGGGCAAAAGATCTGCAACGGGTGAAATTGGTATGATTTTTCGAATCCGCCCACGCACAACGCTTGGCAGATCAACATCATCCTGACCCATCCGCGCCACCAAATGACCACCAGCAGAATGCCCCATGACACATATCCTATCACGGTTAATACCTAGTATGTTATTATTGCTCCAGATAAAACTAATGGCCTCTCGAAGCTCTTCTGAAATACGCGTCATACTAATATTTGGGCAAAGGTCATAACCTACGCTAAATGCGAGAAATCTCTGCGCCCAAAGCGCAACCAATATCCACCATGGACAAAGACCACCAATCCCTCAGGCCTCCCAGACGGATAAAACAGATCAAAAGCCTGATCTGGATGCGCACCATAGGGCTGGTTCAGCTGCGCTCGACCCAGGGTATATTCAGCCTGACGGTAGTTGCGCGCGGCCTCATCCCAATATTCCAGAAAGCTTTCTGCATCGGGTATATAGGCCGCATTTGCATAGTCATCATCAAGGTTCAAAGCACTTCTCCTCTGGACAAACGAGCGATCAAATGATCTCACATCTCACACCAAGGGAGGCAAAAATGCTAGATTCATCCACAGACCTAAAATCCATGTTATCAGACCCTAGTCTGCTGCAAACAAAGGCCTTCATCAACAACCAATGGGTTGATTCTGAAAGTGGCGCAACTTTTGATGTTAAAAACCCAGCGCGCGGCGATGTGATAGCACAAGTTGCAGATCTGTCACGGACCGATCTAGCCAAAGCAATTTCTAGCGCCACTGCAGCACAAAAGACGTGGGCTGCCGTTTCCGCCAAGGAACGTTCCAATATTCTGCGAGCTTGGTACAATTTGATGATGGAAAATCAAGCTGATTTAGCGAAGATCCTGACGGCCGAAATGGGTAAGCCACTAGCTGAAGCGATGGGAGAAATCGCTTACGGTTCATCGTTTGTTGAGTTCTTCGCAGAAGAAGCCAAGCGTAATTATGGTGAAACTATTCCCGGTCATCAGGCCGACAAGCGGATCACAGTGATCAAACAACCAATTGGCGTTGCAGCATCCATCACCCCTTGGAACTTTCCTAACGCAATGATCACACGCAAAGCCGCACCAGCACTGGCTGCTGGTTGCGCATTTGTCGCCCGCCCCTCCGAGCTGACCCCTTTATCCGCCTTAGCCTTAGGTGTTCTGGCCAAACGTGCCGGCCTCCCAGCTGGTATCTTGCAAATTGTGCCATCTAACGATGCATCAGCCTCAGGCAAGGAATTTTGCGAAAATCCCAAAGTTCGCAAAATTACCTTCACAGGTTCGACCCGTGTGGGCCGTATTTTGCTGGGACAAGCTGCTGATCAAATCAAAAAATGCTCGATGGAACTAGGTGGAAATGCCCCCTTTATCGTATTCAACGATGCAGATCTTGATGAAGCTGTAATTGGCGCAATGGCCAGCAAATTCCGTAACAACGGTCAAACCTGCGTCTGCGCAAACCGTATTTATGTCCAATCAGGCGTATATACCGATTTCACCGCTCGATTCAAAAAAGCTGTAGAGGCTATGAAGGTAGGCGATGGCTTCGAGGGAGCTGATTTGGGGCCATTGATCTCAAAGCCTGCACTGGACAAGGTGCAAGAACATATCAAAGACGCATTGGCAAAGGGCGCGGTGCTGGCAACCGGTGGAAAGCCCCATGATTTGGGTGGAACATTCTTCCAACCAACAATTTTGACGGGCGTAACCCAAGAGATGCAGGTTAGTCAGGAAGAGACCTTCGGCCCTATGGCACCATTGTTTGAGTTTGAAGACGAAGATGACGTTATAGCCATGGCCAATGATACAATCTTCGGACTCGCTGCTTATTTCTATGCCAAAGACCTCAGCCGGGTTTATAAAGTGGCTGAGGCTTTGGAATATGGCATCATTGGCGTCAATACTGGAATCATTTCAACCGAAGTTGCACCTTTTGGCGGTATCAAGCAATCAGGCCTTGGTCGTGAAGGCAGCCATCATGGCATGGATGAATATCTTGAGATGAAATATATTTGCATGTCGGTGTAACCAACGCAGCCACATAGGGAAAAAAGCAAGTATTTCCTAGCCTTTTTCCCTGAACTCAAGGAGAATTCAATGAAGTTACGTGGTAGCCACTTTCGCATGAAACGGTGCTTTTGATTGAACTATGATGCGTCGAGATTTCAGTACCACTGGAACTTTGTGTATCAAATCAATGTGTAACACGCCATTTACATGGCTGACAACAGTGACGCGAACATAATCGTCAAGATGAAACTGCCAGTCGAAAGCACAGGTCGTAATCCCTCGGTACAATATGTTTTTATCTGTGGGGTCGGGCTCTAGGGTAGAGATGTTCCAAGGTGATGTGCCCAAGCTTTAGGGTCGCAAAAAGTTAGCACCACGTGAGGCTGATGGGTCAGCTGCGCTGGTCGATGCCACATCGGTCAAAATCACAATTTTCTCAACCGCCGACGCACCAAGAGAAATTGGTTGAGCCAAGTAGGTTGACTTAGCTGAAATCACAGAAATAATCATGGGTACCCCTAAATCTAACCGAAAGACTGGGGCGCCGGAAGATCCATAATCCACTTCACAACTGAACACCTGTACATTTTCTTTACGACCCAAAATTTTACAGCCGTCATGAAACCTAGGGCTCTCACTGCGATCGTGGGCGTAAGACACGACCGAGACAAAGGCACCTTTCAAGGGCATTTGGGCTACAGAAAACGGTTTTATATCAGGATGTTGAATCGGTGTAAGCAATCGCAAAATAGCTAAATCACTGGATACACGTTGCAAACCAGTTTGCCCCATAAATGAGAAATCAGGGTGTACTTCAATCGAGCCAACTTTACGATACGCCTCTGCTTGCCCATTCTGCCAGCCGGCTCGGAATTCCAAGCGACCAACATCCACCTGTGTTCCAGTCTCAGCGTCAAATATGCAATGTGCCGCAGTTAGGACGTGCAATCGTCCAATTAACGTAGCCGTACAAAAGCCACCATTCGCTACATTCAGCCGACCAACCGCCAACCAAAGCGTGGCTTGATCAGCCTTACTCAGTTTTGATATGGCATTCTGGGCCATAGCAGCCTGAGCAAGACAGATGAGAAGAACGATGAGAGACGTCAATGTTCGCATAAAATTATCATACGGCATAAATGTCGCGGAAAGGAAACCCAAACCATCTGATTGTGCCTGCTTTAACGCAAGATAGGAACTTTTCCTGGACCTGAAGAGCCAGATAAAGACGCTGGCTTTGGCCCGCCCGTCGCCCAGTCTAGTAATTCGACCGTGTGCATAATCGGAATATTCGTACCACTGCCAATTTGGATCATACAACCAAGGTTACCCGCAGAAATCACATCAGGAGTTTTTGCCTCCAATGTCTCAATTTTACGAGCCTTTAACTGGACTGATATCTCTGGCTGCATTAAGTTATAAGTGCCTGCTGATCCACAACACAGATGGCTATCTGTCGGTTCCAATACTTTAAATCCAACACGGCGCAGGAGATCCTTAGGGTAAGTTTTGATTTGCTGGCCGTGCTGCAAAGAGCAGGCAGCATGATAGGCCACTAGTAAGCCTTGATCGGGCAATGTTGGTAAATTTAGGTCCATTAAAACTTCACTGACATCCCTTGCTAAAGCGGCAACGCGCTTGGCTTCCTCCTCCAAAGGGGCGCCAGCGAACATGTGGCCATAGTCTTTCACTGTGGTCCCGCAGCCAGAGGTGTTGATCACTACAGCGTCCAAGCCGTTTGCCGCGTCTTCAGCGGAAAAGGCCTCGATATTCACAGCGGCAGTTCTGTGGCTTTCATCAACCTTGCCCATGTGATGGGTCAACGCCCCGCAACAGCCCTGCTTTAGCACCACAACCTCTGCGCCGTGCCGAGTCAATAGTCGGATAGTGGCATCGTTGATATCCGTATTCAAAGCCCGCTGTGCACAGCCCGTCATCAGTGCCACCCGCATTTTTTGTGGCCCTTGAGCGGGAAAAGTTTGAGCATCATCGTTCAAGCTGCGCGCCGGGATTTGCCTTGGCGCCATTTCTAGCATGGCTTTTAATCTGAGGTCCGGCATCAAATGCCGAAAGGGCCGCATAATTCGAGCACCTAGCAATGCCAGGCGGAAACGGTTCGGATAAGGCAATATACGCGCCAAGGTCCAGCGGAGCAGACGGTCAGACCAGCTCCGCTGATAGGTCTCTTCAATATATGCCCGAGCATGATCCACTAAATGCATATAATTCACACCAGACGGACAGGTCGACATACAAGCCAAACAGGACAGGCACCGGTCAACATGCTTCACAGTTTTCTCATCTGGCACTCGATGATTTTCCAACATATCTTTGATCAGGTATATACGACCACGTGGGCTGTCCAATTCGTCGCCCAAAACCTGATAGGTAGGACAAGTCGCTGTGCAAAACCCACAATGGATGCAGCTACGCAGAATATCATTGGTCCGCTGCATCTGAGGGTCTTCAAGCTGGGTTTCTGTAAAATGTGTTTGCATCAGTTCATCCGTCCCGGGTTTAGAATTCCACGCGGGTCAAACTTACTACGCAGGGTTTGACTGACTATTTCTACCATTCGGCTAAGGGGCTGAAAATGCGGGATGTCTTGCCCGCTTAAAATACTAGATTTCATCAAAGTCGCGTGACCACCCAATTGACCTACAGCCCCCTGGAGCACTTTGTGTAGCTGCAAACCAACAGGAAAATCACCAAGTTGTTTAGCGTCAAGCCCAAGCCACAAAAGTCCACCGCCCCAATCCAACTGACACTTAAAACCAACATCTTTTTGCAGGTCTTGCATCGTAGCAATCACACTCAGAGCATCCGTAGGTCGAACTGATACCTTCCAAACAGTATCGAGAGATGCCCACGACGGGAGGTCTCTTACCTCGAGCCAAGGATTAAGCACCTCTTCTGTCTCGCCAAATTTCGCTAAGCCAGTTTTCAATTCTTTAATGCGATATCTGATTGAGGCTTCAAATCCCTCCACCCGAATGATTACGCCCAGTCCACCATCAGTATCCTGAATAGTGGCCGCACCGCTAACATCAAATGGTGTGCCAAGCGCCGCAGACATACAGGCAACAGCCTGTGCCCAGGAAGAAACATAAATTTTTAAAGTTGCTTGGGTTTCGCTCACTGGCAAAACCTTTAGGGCAACTTCGCTCAGCACTCCAAGCGTACCCCAAGAGCCCGCCATTAATTTTACTAGATCATAGCCAGTGACATTCTTCATCACCCGGCCACCATTTTTGAGTATCTGACCGGAACCATCGACAAAAGAGACCCCCAAAGCAAAATCACGGGCCGCCCCTACTTGGATACGCCGCGGCCCAGATACATTGGCAGCCATAACTCCACCCAGAGTTGGCGTACCTTGCGTTCCTAATAAGGTGCGATGATCCATAGGTTCAAAAGCTAGCTTTTGGTTTTCAGCAGCCAGCTCTGTTTCAATATTAGCAATCGAGGTTCCAGTTTTGGCTACAAGCGTTAGGGCCGCAGGCTCATAAAGAACAATACCCTTGAGCTGGGCGGTGCTGAGCTTTTGCCCCTCAAGGATCCGGCCAATGGACCGAGTCCCACCGCCCAAGATCTGCAAAGGTCCAGCAGCATCGAGGATAGCCGCAGATAAGGCGGTTTCATCTTGAGGGAATATTGTAGCGCTCATTATGCCCGACGCGTTTCAGACACTGACAAAGGAAAAACCTTAGCTGGATTAAGCAACCATCCAGGATCAAACACATCCTTCACAGCCATCTGAATCTCTAGGTCTCCAGCGCCGTATTGATTTTCCATTAAATCACGTTTTTCGATACCAACACCATGCTCACCAGTTAGGCAGCCACCAACCTCAACGCAGAGACGCAGCACATCCGCGCCCATGGCCTCACAAAGTTCAAGGTCACCCTTTTTATTTGCATCAAACATGATCAATGGGTGCATGTTCCCATCACCAGCATGAAACACATTGCCTACTCGTAGACCATAATGCTCAGACAATTCCTTGATCCGACGAAGTACCTCTGGCAGGGCAGAAACAGGGATTGTGCCGTCCAAACACATATAGTCAGCGACCTGTCCCACCGCCCCAAAGGCAGACTTACGGCCCAGCCAAATTGCAGCACTTTCTGTATCAGATTGGCTTTGGCGCAGCTCCACTGGATTATGTTTTTGCGCAATTCTGCAAATGCGGTCTAGTTGATCTTGAATTTCAGCTTCTGAGCCTTCCACTTCTACAATCAAAAGCGCTTCACAGTCTGGATATCCAGCTTTCGCAAAGTTTTCACAAATCTCAATAATAGGGCGATCCATGAATTCAATCGCCACCGGCAGAACACCAGCCTTGATGATATCGGCCACACAGGCACCGGCCACTTCGTTGCTGTCAAAGGCAATCATTACTGGACGGGCGCCTTCGGGTTTGGGCAAAATGCGCAGGGTGGCTTCGGTCACCACACCCAGCTGACCTTCAGATCCGCAAATGATTCCAAGAATGTCCAAACCAGAGGAATCAAGGTGACCCCCGCCAATTTCAACAATTTCACCGTCCATCATCACCATGGTCACACCGAGCAAGTTGTTGGTGGTCACCCCATATTTCAAACAATGCGCACCCCCTGAATTCATGGCGATATTGCCCGCAATGGCGCAAGCTAGCTGGCTTGATGGATCGGGCGCATAGAAGAAATCTTCCTCCTCAACCGCCCCAGAAACACTCAGATTCGTGCGGCCACTTTGAACACGGATCAATCGATTTTCGTAATCTGTTTCCAAAACTTGGCTCATCTTCGCCACGCCCAAAATAACACAGTCAGCCGTAGGCAATGCACCACCCGCCAGCGATGTTCCAGATCCGCGCGGCACCACAGGCACGCCTTCGCGATGGCAAATTTTCAAAACATCCGACACTTGCTGAGTCGTAGAGGGCAGAACTGCAATCATCGGCGGACAGCGGTAGGCCGTCAGCGCATCGCATTCATAGGCACGGGTTTCAGACGGATCATCGATCACCGCATCATGGGGCAAAACAGCCCGCAAAGCAGCGGCAACTTTTGCCTTTTTCAACAAGATCTCCGAATTCGGCTGTGGCATTTCCATATTAAACCCTCCAATTGGTAAATAAATATAACCAATTTTAGGGGATCGCAAGGCCAAATCATCTGTTACTATCTACCCATGATTTTTGATGTAATTTTATCGGCTTTGACGCCTTGGGACCTTATGGTGGTGAGCTTCGGCCTCATAGCCGCCCTTGTCATGGGCCATTTCATAGAAAACCCGCCCACGCGGAGGCCCTCTGTCATGGCCTTGATGTCATTCTATCGCCGCGCATGGATGTTAACCTTTGTGGATCGAGACCCGCGGATCTTTGATGCGCAAACCCTCGCATCTTTACGCCAAAGCACGGCCTTTTTTGGCTCCACAGCCTTGATCTCGATCGGTGGCCTTTTGGCAATGATGGGCTCACCAGATCGCTTGGTTGAGCCTCACACATGCTTTAACACAGTCGCAGGAGGCAACCTCGTTAAAACTGCAAATCAAGCTGGCCTTTGCTGCCTTGTTTTTGGTCTATGCGTTTTTGAAATTCGTTTGGTCCAGTCGCCTGTTTGGTTATTGCGCGGTTTTGATGGCTGCTGTGCCCAATAACCCAAACCACCCACAAGCCATCCCTCGCGCCATTATGGCCGGGGAGATCAACATTCGTGCCGCTCTGAGCTTTAACCGCGGACTAAGAGCGATGTATTTCGCCCTCGCCTCGCTGGCATGGTTGGCCGGAGCGCCCGTCTTGCTAGCGGCATTTTTAGTAACGCTATGGATGCTGTGGAACCGTGAATTTTCATCTCAAGCCAGCACACTTTTGAAATCCGGCACTAGCGCCGATAGCTAAGTACGGCGGCCTTCGCGCAACCAACCGGCAAGCAAACCCGCAGCCGACAGCAGCAGATAAATCCAAGCAGGCACGAACGGTGCGATCTGCACGCCTTGCACCGTATAGGCATCACGCGCGACCAAGCCAATCCAGCCACGTCCATGGGCAGGCCGTCCACTTCGAACATCACGCAGCTTCGGCAGACCCTGCGATATTGCCATTGAGCCACCGCCCGTTTGCGCCAGCACCGGTGCCAAAATCTTAGCCGATGCAATGGTTTGGACAAATTCTCGGGGCGCCGCCGGACCTAGGGCCGCGACCACTTCCAAATCATCAGATCGCAGCCGATAAAGTCCCAATTCCCCATTTGAAATTAGCGCCTCATAACGCCCTGGAGCCACCTCTTCAAAGGGGATTGTCAAGATCTCTCCACTTGGCGTGGTCACCCCGAGCGCTGATACAGCGTCATCGGTCAGACTGCGACGGGTGGCCAACAAACCAGTTTCGGTGACCGTTGCAAGAAGCGCTTCTTCTTCCAAGTCAGGTTCCCGCATCGACCAATGCGCCACGCGGCGCAGCATCTCTGCCTGTGGGCCACCGCCCTCAAAACCGCGATCCCACAGCCATGCATGATCCGAAGCCAACAGCGCCACGCGCCCTGCCCCGACGCGATCCACCATAAGCAAGGGGCGCTCTTGTAGACCAGTCATCAAAACATCACCTGATGTCGCCTCAAGCTCAATCTGCCGCATCCAACGGCCCCAGCCTCTCCTCCGGCGCAAAAGCCTCAAGGCTTTCGCTCACCGGATGTTTGCGGCCCAGATCCGTCACCGCGGGCAAGATCGGCTCCTCAAAAACCCGCGACGTCGGACGGCCTGGCAAGATGGCACCCAAAGGTGATCGGTACAGGCTATTCACCCCAGCATAATC
>CAJJBZ010000007.1 GCA_905182535.1 uncultured Planktomarina sp. | reverse complement strand
AGGCTTTTAAAACTGAAGATCATAAAGAAGGAGTTAGCAGCATTTGTTGAGTAAAAGAACAGCAAATTTTAAAGGACAATAAAAAAACAAATAATGAAATTTGAAGCAAATAAAAAGTAACGATAAAAGACCTTTGTAGAGCAAGAGCTACTATCCACTTGAGCCCTGGATACTAAACGCAGAGTGGGAATGAGAAATTACCCAAACTAAACGAACTAAGAGAAAAGGACAAAAGCACTAGGTCTTATGGCTTACCACAGATCCCCAAAAGAATATGGGGGTTTGGGATCTAACAAACGCTGAACACGGAGAAGTAAGTGAAATTTTAGGTTCTAGCAAACCCTTATGGCCATATATTGTTTTCAATTGCCAAGCGCCCGATGCAGGGAATATGGAAATACTTAATCGAGTTTGGGACCAGAAGCACAACAACAGATAAATACCTCTGAACCCGCTTTTACGATGGAGATATAAGAAGTTGTTTTGCAATGACAGAACCTGATCATGCAGGATCTAATCCTGTAAAAATGGGAACTCGGTTGCTCTACCAAAGAAGGATGGCAACTATGTCATCAATGGGCATAAGTGGTTTACCTCTAGCCTGTGACGGTGCAGAGTTTTGCAATAGTGCCATGCTGGTCTACGGACCCTGAAAGGGCGATAATCTCCACAAGAACGAGCGAGTCAAGTAATTGTGCCTATGGATACAGACGGGGTAGAGTTTGTCCGAAATGTACCAATTATGGGTCACATGCAGGCGGAGGCTGGGAAAGTCATGCGGAAATAAAATTCAATAATGTTGTAGTACCTCAAAGTAATGTGCTTGGTGGAGACGGGGATGGATTTTGCAATTGCACAAAAACGTTTAGGCCCTGGAAGAATTCATCATTGTATGAGATGGATTGGAATGTGTGAAAGAGCATTTAATTTAATGTGTGAAAGAGCAGTGTCTAGAGAACTAGCAGATGGACAGACTTTAGCAGATAAACAAACTATTCAAAATTGGATTGCAGAATCACGAGCAGAAATAAATGCAGCAAGATTATTGATAAAAGATGCAGCTTTTAAAATTGATACTCAAGGGGCATATAAGACAAGAAATGAAATATCAATTATAAAATTTTACGCAGCTAATGTTATGCAAAATGTTGTTGACAGAGCAATACAAGTACATGGAGCATTGGGAATTACTGACGATACCATTCTCGCGGCTTACTACAGGCATGAACGTGCATCGAGAATTTATGATGGAGCCGATGAAGTCCACAAAAGTAGACTTGCTAGGCAAATTTTAAAAACTTACAAGAGCATTTAATGTGCAAATATAATTAGTTATAAATGAATAATATTAAGACTGATAAGCCTATAGGAATTAGAGAAGGAGAAGAATTAGATATTCTCAAGCTGCAAAAATATTTATCAAGTAACTTATCAGAATGCAGTAATATTAAAATTTCACAATTTCCAAATGGATTTTCAAATTTATCAGCTTTAACAGGATCGAGTATGTCTAAATCTATTCCTATTACACGATCTGGTCCTGCGGCCAGTCCAACTCCTGCGTTGGGAAATTTCGCAGCCCAATTAGCAATATTTTCCTCTGTCGGAGGGCAACGGTTATAGTGCTGCCAACCCTTTATAAATGTCGCTTTTCCGGGGTTTTCAACTGGGATAATTGCTGACCATCCGTTGGCTTTCAGTTTGGGAGCCAGTTCACGAAACATAATTTGGCCCGTCGTAACTAAAAACTTTTTGTACAGGATTTTTTACCTCGAGACCGGACCCATTTTTGGCAACGGCGATACGAACTTTCTTGCTGACCAGTTCTGGGGCCGCCACATCAACGGGCCGGTCATTGAGGGGTGTTTTGGTCAAATTACCAAGTTGTTGGTACTTTGTTAGACCTTCTAGCACTTTCCGCTGCTGGGTTGGGTCACGTGATGCAATCAGTAAAAAGTAGGGGTCTGGCACAAACCCCGCAAACACTTCGTGTTCGATGATTTCAAATTCTACAATAAGCCATATATTTTCGGGCTTTATTATCACTTTTGCGCTTTTGATCAAAGCTGAGTAGTCAGCTTTTTTAATCAGGGTGGCCTCAACATCATTGAACCGAACGACCCCCCAGTCGTTGCTTGGAGTAGTCATGACATTGACCTTTGTCTAAGCCATTCCCGCAAATCACCGACCCGCCATGCACTTATACCTGTGTGCAATTTGATGGGGGCAGGGGCTTGCCCCGTCTTGACCATTCGACGCCAAGTACTTCTGGACACGGGTACGATGCGCGGGGTTTCTACCGGCATTTCCTCGTGTGACTTGTGAACCGCCCCAATGATCAGCTTTTCTCTAATTAGAGCTGAATCTGGAAGGGTTTCAAAAAAAGATAAATCTGCATGTAACATCGTGGTCCCTCATGCTTATTGTTGAACATGCGGGCTTTAGATCACAGTCATTATAACGCTAACGGCGTTAGTGTTACGGTTATTTAAATTTTTTTTGCTTTTTTTTCGCGCGACTTAGGCTCATAGACAATGCAGTAATTTTCATTACATCACGCTCTGTAAT
The DNA here is from genome assembly GCA_905182535.1 of uncultured Planktomarina sp. Lineage (GTDB taxonomy): Bacteria > Pseudomonadota > Alphaproteobacteria > Rhodobacterales > Rhodobacteraceae > Planktomarina > Planktomarina arctica. The sequence continues at coordinate 33,677 of CAJJBZ010000007.1, read as the reverse complement.
GTGTGTGATCAATTCATCTCCAACCTCAAAATCTTCATCGTCCTTAAATCTTTGGAGTAATTCCTTAGGCGTTATTTGAGGCTCTCTTGAAACAAATTTGGTAATAGCTTCAGAAAATATTTTTCGTGCCTCAGGACGTGGCTTTTTTGCAATGTTGGACATCTTTAACGATGTTTCTTCTGCGTTTTGAGACTCCTTCAATAATAGATCTTCTTTCTTTTGAGCCTCATGTGTCTGAAAAAGTTCCAATGCTTCTAGTGGATTATGTCCCATCTGATTTAGGATAATCTGCATGACCGCATCTCTTGGATTTTTGGTCTTAAAACTTCCTAATTTTAAGGATGTTTTTGCATCGATGCCACCACTTTCCGAGTTGGCTTTAGTAACGTTCTGGCTAAGACGTGATAACTGCGCCAGCCAGTCGGCAGCATCCTTCGCATCATCCTCCAGCGTTTTATGTTTTGATTCTTGGTCTATGAAATTCTGAACAATACGTTTTTTCTCTTCGCGAAACCAAAAGGGTTCATTGTTGGCCTGATCACTCATAGCTCACTCCATTTTCAAGTGCCTCGAGTTTATCTGCAACGTGCTGCAGCACTTGCTGATGTTCAGAGCTGTAGGTGCTGTGATTGTAACCTGCCACAAGTTGTCCACCGACGTTGGAGTGACCCAGTATAACACTAACGATATGAGGGGGCGCTCCCAAGTCCCCAGCCAAGGTCGCTGTGGTCCTGCGCAGAGCATGTGCTGACCAGCCTGTTATGCCGGTCGTAGCAGTTGTCGCCTTTAACCACCTGTCCCAGTTGCCCAGCTTTGAGCCACGCGGCCCAACAAATAATAAATCCTGTTTTCTAATTTCTTCTTGCAACCCATTTAGTTGCCGTCGTTCTGTTTCGGCCTCCCGTGTATCTGTCAGTAACTGAATAGCTTGCCGTGACAGTGGGATCGCCAGTGCTTGTTTTGGCTTGTGACGTCGGGCCTGCAGAGCGCGAGTGTCCTTGAGGTTTTCGGGCGGTATTGTCCAAGTCATAGCTTCCAGATCAATTTGCGACCAAGTGGCAGCAGTGGTTTCTGTTATCCGCGCCCCGGTAAGCAGCATGAACTTTGCACAAACACCGTGATGGCTCTTAAACGTTGGTAATAGAGCAGCAAGCTCAACTTCCGTTAGTACCTTTTGTCGGGGTGCGTTTTGCAGGGGTTTCTCAAGATTGAAATCGCCAATAACCAAGTCTCGCCTTTTAGCCCAATGCAAAACAGGTGTCAGATAGCCTGCGGCTCGCGCCGCCGATACTTTGGCCCCGTGCTTGTCTATAGACAGCTGTAGTTCGGATGACTTTAATTCCAGTGCCGTGCGTTTGAGATGCACAGCAAAGACTGATCGAATACGTCGCACCTGATCGTCTTTTGTGGATAAGCCTGCCCCTTGGCCTGTTGTAAAATATGCTTCCACAATCGCATCGAAGGTTCCAATGCCCTGTGATGCGAGCTGGGTCCGCTGGTGACTGGTTCTTTTTTCAGCGGTTGGGTCTGCACCATCCTTGATCTTACGGCGCAGGTCCTCTGCTTTTAGGCGGGCTTCAGCCAGGCCAAGGCTGCGGCCAACATCAAAGCGGCGCATCTTGCCCTGCGCGCGTATGTTGAGCGACCAGCTGCGTGTTCCTGCAGGCGTAATGCGAACTCTGAGGCCCGGCACAGCACCGTCAACCAGCTCCAACACCTTTAGAGGGTCTGGTTTGAATTTGGTCAGTGTGGCCGCGCTAAGCGGAGGAACACGTTTTGCCATAGAATCCTCTCAAAGGTTTCACTTAGGTTTCACCGTTCGTGAGATTGCATGATACAAGGTGAACCCATAAGACACAACAGATAGTACTTTATTAAGTTATAATAATGGATTAATGAACATTATGGGACTACATGAAACATGATGACACAGTATGATATACTGACTTTTAATCAGTAGGTCGATGGTTCGGATCCATCAGGGCTCACCACTTTTTTCAAAGACTTAGCGATCGATTTACCTTAAGTTATGTAGCCTTGGGTTACAAATGGGTTACAAAAAATCGCGGTTTCGTGGTGAATCAGGCCCTAATTAGCACTCATAGATGCCTCAAAACTCACATCCCACATCTCACCTAAACTAGTAACTGTGTTGGGCTTGTGGGAGTCTAAAGGTGCGTGGCTTGGAGTTTAGCCCTCCATCTGGCTGAGCCTGTTTATCATTTTCATTAAGTTTATCGGTAGTATGTAGCACTGGCCATTTAACAGCGTTGATACAAGTAAAGATGTAACCAGCGATTGGCGCTCATTGCGACCCTAGACATAAATATGGATAATAACTTCTAATAAACTTTAAGTCATGCTAAAAACGGGGAGTTAAAGAAGTGGGAATAATTTAATGGAAAATACGTTGAGTTGGGGTATTTTGGGCGCCTCTAAATTCGCGCTTGAGCATATGCTTCCTGCTATGCAGCTTGCCAAAAGAACAAAGTGCGTGGCTTTAGCAACATCAAAATACAACCGTGCAAAACCCTTTTTAAGTATCAATCCAGAAATAGCTGTACATGAAGACTACGAACTTCTTCTTCAAGACCCTAATATTGATGCGATCTATATACCCTTGCCAAATCATCTACATGTGTATTGGGCAAGAAAAGCTATTGAAGCTGGGAAGCATGTGCTGTGTGAAAAACCTATCGCGCTTCAGGCCGATGAAATAGACGAACTCATTAAAATAAGAGATACTTCAGGTCTGCTGCTAGCCGAAGCCTATATGATAGTGCATCACCCACAGTGGCAATACGCTAAAGAGTTACTCCAGTCAGGTGTCATTGGGGACTTGATACAAGTGGATGGTGTTTTCTCGTACAATAACAGCAGCGATCCAAAGAACATACGTAATAGCGCTGTGACGGGTGGGGGAAGTTTGCCTGACATAGGTGTTTATACCTTTGGCTCCACACGGTTTATGACAGAGGAAGAACCCGAAGAAATTCTGCATTCTTCAATTTCTTGGGAGAATGGTGTGGACGTTTGGGCTAATGTATCGGCTCGGTTTCCATCCTTTCGTTTCATGGGCGTAACCTCAATGAGGATGCAAGCGAGACAGGAAATGAACTTTCAGGGAACGAATGGTTTAATTCGGTTGACTGCCCCTTTTAACCCGCAAGTGTTTGGTCAGGCTGAAGTTCATTTATTCAGGGAAGAGGGCAATCTTGAGACCTTTAGTTTCCCAAGTGAGAACCACTACGTTAAACAGTTAGAAGCTTTTTGTTCATCAGTTAAGGACGGTGCTGACTATCCTTGTGCATTAGAGTTCTCAAAAGGAACTCAGCGTATGATTGATATGGTTTTTGCAAAAGAATTATCAGAGGGGACTTTAAAAAATTCAGTATGACTTTCAATCTATCACTAACTGCATTTTACAACCGACTTCACTTCGTCTGCCGTCAAATGACTAACCCCATGCGCAACATCCTAGTGTTCTTGATAACGATTGGCGCTCAGGTTAAGCCAGAATTATAATAAGGAGACTACAATGAGCTTATTCAATAAATGGTGGGATGCAGCAAACTCAAAAGATAGAGTTCAAATGGCAGAGTTACTGGACGATGGCTTTATATTTGTCAGGCATAATACGGGTGAGGAATGGAACAAGGATAAGTTTCTTGATGCCATGATGACAGATGTCAGAGATAAGACGGCATCGGAGGGTAGACGTTTGATCTATGAGAATGACGAAATTATAGTTAGTCATTCAATACTAGATGGTCCAACAGGTAGGAATGCGGTGATGTTAGTGCGCCTAGTGAAAGACGGAAAGATTATTAGAGCGGAAACAGGTATGACACCATTACCTGTTAAGTAATTTGGGGTCAGGCAGAGCTATTATAGCTACAGAAATGACCTGACAATCCATAGAAATAGCCCGAATTATGGCGCAAGTGTGTATGAGAAGTAATGATAAGAACTGTGGGTATTAACGGGAGACGTGCAAACTAAAAGTCTTTTCCACCATGCTATGGATGTGTTTGGATGCCGCACTAATTGATCAGAAGGATGTTGAAAGGGGATAAGTGGTGAGGAACAAAGTATCGTTAAGCCGCCGACAATTGTTAATACTTGCATCAAGTTCTATAATTGCATGCACCGTTGGCTGCCTTAGCAGAAGGCACTTCCCCTGATATTCACGTAGTTAAAAACCCACAGTGTGGTTGCTGCAATGCATGGATAGAGATTTTAACAGACAAAGGCTTCAATGTTACTACTGAAGATCGCTCTGGTAGCCTTTTGACTGAATTTAAGATTGAGAGTGGCATCCCCAAAGATATGATGTCCTGTCATACCGCTAAAGTTGATGGGTATTTCATCGAAGGACACGTTCCCGCCAGTGACATAAAACGTCTTATAGTAGACCGTCCTGATGCATTGGGATTAGCCGTGCCAGCAATGCCTTACGGCTCGCCCGGGATGGGACCTGAAGATGAGCGTGAAGCCTACGATGTATTCATAGTTAAGAGTGATGGAACCACCGAGGTATTTCAACATTATCCTAAAGCAGGTATATCCGTTTAAGACTGCCCTACTCACCGTCTAATTCCTCATTCTCCAGACCATATCCCCGGATACCCTCGCTGTCGGTAGTGGTCGCATGATCCACATTCATGCCATCAACCCAGCGACACTCAATATTTATCCAAGACAAGCTGTGAGCATTTGTGCTGTTTGCGTCGAGTTTCTGCTTCTCTTGCCTTTGATAGCCACTCAGTGCCTTCAGGGTCTTCTCGGTACATAGCAGCGGCAATGCTTTCTAAAGCACGATACGATTTACATTTTGTTGAATTATCACGCTCAACCTGTTGGGCTTCAAAATACTTGGGTGCCATAACATAAATCAAACCTCCCAACACAGTCATTAAGAGTATTGAACATATTATGATTATGATTTTCATGTAATCTTTAGTTGGTCTTAACAATGAATAGCTCCAATTTATGCCTTGCTACAGGTTAACTGAGTATTTCTGATACGCCCAGAAATTACTAGAAAGCCATCATCAGACCGCCGCTCCACCGCCTGAAGGCGAGATAAATACCACCTTCACCGCCCTTGAGAAGGTTGGTTTGAGATATTGGCAGAAAACTAATTTATTGAGGGGTGATTGGCCGCGCCAAAGGAGGCATCTGCCTCAATCTATTCATTTGGTTTTGTGAATTTTATCAACCTACCAGATGGGCCATCCTCCAACACCCAAATGGCACCATCATGGCCCATTTCGACCTCTCTCACTCTTTTAGACCAACTGAAGCGTTCAGCCTCAAAAGGCTCTCCATTATTAAAGCCTATTCGGACCAGTGCCTTGCTTTTTAACCCACCAATAAATGCATTTCCTTTCCATTCAGGAAATTCATTTCCTTCATAAAAAATTAATCCCGATGGAGCCACCGTAGGTACCCAATAAAGTTTTGGTGCCATGAATTCTGGTCTTGTTTCATGAACGGGAATTCTTGCTCCACTATAATGATTGCCTTCCGATACTATTGGCCATCCGTAATTTTCACCGGCTACGATTAAATTAAGCTCATCGCCATGCCTTGGACCCATTTCGTGCGCCCACAGCTGACCATCTTTGGCAAATGCAATTCCAAGGGCATTCCTGTGACCGACTGTCCAAAAGGTTTTTGCGAGGTCACCTTTGTCCTGAAATGGGTTGTCCGTAGGTATGGTACCATCCTCGTTAAGACGGATAATTTTTCCTAATGCCATGTCCCATTGTTGTGCCGGGGTTTGCTCTTGCCTGTCGCCAGATGTGATGAAAATCTTTCCAGCGTGTTGTGTTCCATCGAGGCCAAATGCAATTCTGTGGGAAAAATGCCCTTTCCCTGATTGAGCGGGTGTTTGCTTCCAAATGGTTTCAATATTTTTTAGCTGTGGTTTGTCTGAGTTTTCTAATGTGCCTCGTATTACGGACGCATATCGTGTCTTCCCTGCATTGTCTGAATTGATGTAAGAAATATAAACTAGTTTATTTTTTGCATACTTTGGATGAATAACGACATCACCTAATCCTCCTTGACCACCTGCAAAAACCTTCGGAACTCCAGACACCAAAGACTGTTCACCACTGGTATTTACGAGCCAAAGTTTTCCAGCTTTTGTAGTGACCAGTAGGTTGTCGCTGTTAATGAAAGACATCGCCCAAGGACTGTCGAATTCAGAAACAACTTCCCCTTCCAATCTGCTACCTGCACTTCCAGTAACAACACTATTGGCCCAAGCATTTGAAGCAAAATTTATTAATAATATTAGTATAACCGTACGCATTTAATACCTATCCCACACATCGTATTTCTCCCAAACCTTACAGGAAGAGTTGTTCATCATGTACGCTCCAAAGTCTGAACCATTAACTTTACAGTATCCGACTAGTCGGTCATATGTTTTAGCCCCTGTAAGCTCACACCTTGCCTGTGACCCTAAAAACTGCTGAGCAATCCTAGCCGCATTATCGCCTTTCTGCGTACCCCTCTCAGGACAGTTTAAGGCTGACAAGCGTATTGGGACGTTGTTCACCTCCATCGTCTCACCGATTATCCTTTGAACAGATATCCAAGCCGCATCCCTAGCAATCTTTTCGTTAGCTTGCTCTGCGGGTGGTAGATATTCTGGTGAAATCTATCAGTAAAACACTCAATTTTTAAAGATCTTGATATGTCTCTTTCGTAATAAAAGCTATTTTTCTTTGCATTAGTTGACGTGCTGTCGCAGACTAATCTCTATAGCAAGAAAGACATGAAATGAAACTTCCGCTAAAAATGTTCCACAATGGAAACGCTCCTTTAGCCAACGGTCTTAAGCGTGATAATATCTTATCGATGAGTGATAATGAATTCGAGAACAACCATGGTTTCATTCAGTGGGCTTTCCCTACTAACGTAAAAAGCCAGAGTTTATCTTCAGCGCCTGTGTTGGATACTGCCTCTGCAACAGCTCTTTCTAGTAGACAGGATGTGGTCGAGTTCCTTGAAGAAATGGCTGTTAGGTTTTTAGAATTTCTTGGGCGGAATGATCAGTGGCTTGCGCCATATGATCATAATCATGCACGCATTAGCCGTGCTATAACTAGTTTAAGACTATTGCATAGCTGGGAGCTGGCCAGTTGGTTTTATCAAGAGGTTATTAGGCTGGCAGGTTCAAAATTTGACGGAATGCATAAGTCTAATAATTATTGGAGCAGTTACGCATCACCGCTTTCAGACCAAATAGCGGGGTGCTTTGTAGGATTAGCTATTGGGGATGCTCTTGGTGCACCTGTTGAGTTTTGCAGGCGCGGAATGTTTGATGAAGTTACTGCTTATCGTGCCGGGGGTAAATTTAACTTACCGTCAGGTGCTTGGACTGACGATACCGCTATGGCTCTGTGCCTAGCAGACAGCTTGATAAAAAATGACGGCTTGAGCTCCCAAGACTTGCTTAAAGGTTTTTGCGAATGGGCAAGTGATGGAGTGAATACGAGTACGGGTGTTGCAGTTGGTATTAGCCAAAATACTTTGCGGACCCTTGGGTCCTTTAAGCGAGATGGATTACTGGAAGCAAAAGCCTTTGGGTCGAAGAATGATGGTAATGAATCAATCATGAGGCTGGCAGCCGTACCATGTACCTACGCCTACGATATCGAGATTGGGAATAGTGTAGCGCGCGCGCAATCCAAAACCACACATGCATCAACTTTGGCAGAAGAGTGTAGCCACTATTTGAACGAGTTAATCACTCACTTGTTTCAGGGGAGGTCTTTGGATGACGCTAGAGGTATACTTTCTAAACAGACTTGGTCTGACCCACTAACGTATGCCCTGTTGATAGAGCTAAAAGGCTTGGACGCTGCTGCCATAAAGTCCTCCGGTTATGTAGTCGATACGCTGCAGGCTGCAATCTGGGCCGTACAAACCACGAAATCTTTTGAGGCTGCAGTATTGAAAGCGGTTAACCTTGGCGATGATGCCGACACCGTGGGAGCTGTTACCGGTCAAATAGCGGGAGCGATGTACGGATATAGTAAGGTTCCAAAAGCTTTGAAGTCGGGGCTATTTGATGAGCGAAAGCTTTACGTCACTTCTCAGTTGTTATGCACACCACGTATTAATGCCTGAACAACCCTAGTCAACACGATGAAACTATCATCTATGCTAACTTGATACTTTCCAAGCAGGCCCGAAAATCTGACGTCAACGCAAGCGGGGCGTTATCATCCGCTGATACTTGTACCTGTGCAAAAAAGCCTTCTGCAAATGCATTATTATCGTTATTACGAAAAAGCCCGACCTCATATCTCCAAGATGAATTTCCTATGTGCCCAACTCTTACGCCGGCATGAATAAGGTCTGGAAAGCCCGCTTCGTCATGATATACACAGCCGCTTTCTACTACCAGAAAACGGACTTTATCACCTGACAAGTCAAAGACGGATTGTTCTAATTGCCAATTGGTTACTGCAGTGTCGATTAAAGAATAATGGATTACGTTGTTCATATGGCCATATTGGTCATTATCCATCCAACGTGTGGGCAGGTGGTAAAATACTGGATAGTCTTTTCGGGTAGCTGGCGGGGTACGGGGCATTTCAGTCTCTTTTTTGAGGGTTAGAGGTCATCTCAATTAGACTACCGTAATTACCGTTTCTGTGAAGCCTCAATCAGCATGCATGACCCTACATATCTAGCTGGCATCCCGCTTATTGCAGCAAATAATTCTAACCCAATGATATTTTTAAGGATGCAGTTTTGGTTAGGGTCACTTAGGTCTGACACCAGATTTGATAGTACGCCGATAGTGATTGAAGCTTTCTGTGGCACGACACAGTAGACAAAGAGTGTGACTTGCAATCATACTGATATTACGTAAGTTATTGTTCGGTTTACAGTAGCCTTGTGCCGGTGCTTGAGTTGGATGCATTCGTACAAAATGATAATAATCAGTAGGCAAAGGTATGGAAAGTTCAATATGGTTTCCCCCGGCAAGCTTCCGTTAACAAGTGCCCATTGGGGCACTTATCGTGCAAAAGTTAATAATGACCGCGTTCAGGAGCTGCTAGACTTTGAACAGGACGCAGATCCTTCCCCGATTGGGCGAGGTATTATTGATGTACAGGACGGACCAACCCGTATAGACGCTCCAATGGTCCGTAAAAGCTGGTTGGAGGGGGGAGCTGGTTGTCGGCCTGATCTGCGCGGTGTTGACCCTTTCATTGAAGTTAGTTGGGATAAAGCTCACAAATTGGTGGCCCGAGAACTTAAGCGCGTTCGTGCTCAACACGGCAACGAATCTATTTTTGGTGGATCTTATGGCTGGGCTAGTGCCGGGCGCTTCCATCATGCGCAAAGTCAATTACATCGGTTTTTAAATTGCATAGGTGGTTATACCCGATCAAAATTTACCTATAGCTATGCCGCTGCTGAAGCGATGGTCCCGCATATATTAGGCAGTTTCCGGGCCTTTCTGGACACTTGCACTAGCTGGGAATCCATTCGTAAGAATACTCAGCTAGTTGTTTGCTTTGGTGGTTTACCGTTGAAGAATGGACAAATTAGTCAGGGAGGTACTGGCAATCATGTGCAACGTGGTGGCCTGCTTGGAGCAGCTAATGCTGGCATACATTTCGTAAATATTAGCCCGCTGCAGTCAGATTTATTAGAGGAGGTTGGTGGCGACTGGTTGGCCTTGCGACCCAACACTGATGTTGCTCTTATCTTGGGTCTTGCGCATACCTTGGAAGTTGAAGGGCTGAGCGATCAGACTTTCCTAAATCGGTATACAAATGGGTTTTGACCAGTTTCTGCCCTATTTGATGGGGCAAAAAGATGGCGTAGTTAAAACTGCTGATTGGGCTGCTGATATTAGTGAAATTCCTGCTGAAACGATCCGGAGCTTAGCTCGGCGCATGGCAGCAGAGCGTACGATGATTTCTGTAAGTTGGTCGCTGACACGTCAAGACCACGGGGAGCAACCGTTTTGGGCAACTATCATGTTAGCGTCGATGCTGGGGCAGATTGGACTGCCAGGAGGCGGGTTTGGGTTTGGCTACAGTGCCATGAATTATATAGGCAGTCAGCACACAATCATTCCAGGCGTATCGTTTCCACAAGGGCAGAATGCAGTTGAAAATTTTATTCCTGTTGCCCGTATTTCAGACCTTCTGTTACACGCGGGAGAGTTCTATGATTTTAATGGGGCTAGATATCAATACCCTGACACTAAGTTGGTCTATTGGGCAGGCGGTAACCCGTTTCACCACCACCAAGACCTTAACTTATTAATGGAGGCGTGGCAAAAGCCTGACACGATTATTGCTCATGAATGGTGCTGGAACTCACTGGCTAAGCGTGCTGATATTGTATTGCCCTGTACTACTACATTAGAACGCCAGGATATTGCTATGACACCACGCGATCCCTACGTGGTGGCCATGTCAAAACTGACAGAACCCAATGGACAGGCTCGTGATGATTATGATATTTTTGCAGGTATTGCTAGCAGAGATGGGGGTTGGGGATGCTTTTACTGAAGGTCGCAGTCAACTAGACTGGCAGCGTTGGATTTACGAACAAACTCAGGACCGCGCGGGAACCGCGGGGATAATAATGCCAGATTATGCCACATTTCTCCAAGAGGGTTGGTTCAAACTTGATGATCCTGTCAAACCTATTGTTATGCTGGAGGAATTCCGAGCAGACCCTGTGGCCAACCGCTTGGATACGCCCAGTGGACGTATTGAGATATTTAGTAAAGCGGTGGCTGATTTTGGTTACGATGATTGTCCTGGCCATCCGGTCTGGCAGGAACCTTACGAATGGTTGGGGCGTGCTGATCCCCGTTGGCCATTGCACTTGATTTCGAACCAGCCCAAAGACAAACTACACTCACAATTTGATCACGGCCAGGTCAGTAGGGCTAAAAAGGTGAACTTCCGCGAGCCTATTCACATCAATCCAAATGACGCTACTGAACGTGACTTAAAAAGTGGTGATGTTGTACAAGTACATAACGCGCGTGGTGCGTGTTTGGCGGGTGTCGTAATAGATTCCGCGCTCCGCCAAGGCGTTGTTCAGATGAGCACAGGATCTTGGTACGATCCTGAAGATCCTTCAAAACCAAATTCACTTTGCAAACATGGAAACCCTAACGTGCTTACACGGGATAAAGGCACCTCAAAGTTGGGCCAAGGCCCAACTGCGCACACCTGTATGGTCAACGTGGAACTCTATAGAGAGGTGCCGCCACGTGTGACTGCCCATGAGCCACCTGAGATTTTGCGAACCCAAAAATAAAAAACAACAGAAATAAAGATCAAACAAGTTTTAGAATCAGAGAATAATGTATCTTCAGATGTGCGCTTATTTGACAAGCTGTAATATTTGGTTAGCACTTTCAGTCTAAAACTAGCCTCTGATATATTGGTCGCCCATAGTTCTTTCAACTGAGTTCCCCGAACTGTTGATTTTGATAAATAGACGAGCAGCACTACGATCTGGATAAGATATAAGTCTAAGGCATTTAGAGCTCATCAGAGACGATTTGAGATATCGTCCTAGTGTGAGTGCGATACCTAAAATGCATGCATTAAAATCCTCATTCTATATAAACTTTATTGTCATTGACACTCTGCCACAAATGTATCTGATTAGGCAAAAAAAGAACACCTATCTAAACCAAGGAGAGTGTAAATGAAGCTACCAAAATTTATGAATGCCGTCATAATGACAGCAGCGATTACCATGGGCGGATCGGCCGTCCAGGCGCAACAAGCCGGCGGATCGATGGTATTTCTGGTACAGCCGGAACCCCCGACGATGGCGGGCTATGTCTCGACCTCAGGCCCCATCGGCCTGCTTGGACCAAAAATCTATGATGGTCTTTTTGATTATGACAACGATGGTAAAATGATCCCAGTTCTGGCTGAAAGCTATGACACTTCCGCCGATGGTAAAACCGTGACATTCAACCTGCGCAAAGGTGTCACCTGGCACGATGGCAAGCCGTTCACATCCGCCGACGTGCAGTTCACCATAATGGAAGTTTTGAAGAAAGTTCACCCGCGTGGACCGAATTCGTTCAAAGAAGTGTCCAGCATAGATACCCCCGACGCGCACACAGCGGTCTTTAACCTAGGCAATCCGGCACCATATATGTTGCGCGCACTGTCCGCATACGAATCGCCAATGGTGCCAAAGCATCTCCTTGAGGGACAGGATATCAAAAGCGCCAAGTTGGCGAATAACCCCGTTGGTACTGGACCTTTCAAATTCACCGAATGGAAAAAAGGTCAATATATTCGGCTTGATAAAAATGAAAGCTACTGGAAAGAGGGTCGGCCATATATCGATAGGATCGTAGGGCGATTTATTCCTGACGCATCTACCCGTGCTGCAGCAATGGAAAAAGGCGAAGTACTTTATGCGGCATACAATGCTGTATCTAATGTTGAAGCGGTTCGTCTGAACAAAGAGAAAGATAATATTTCTGTTACTACAGATGGCTATTCAATGATTAATCCAATGGCCTTGATTGAGTTCAACACAAAAGAGGGCCCGTTCACAGATGCAGTGGTACGACGTGCCATTTCTACCGCGATCGACAGACAATACATGATTGATACGATCTTTTTCGGTTATGGAAATCCGGCTACAAGTGCGCTTTCAAGCAATTTTGCAGCGACTGGTCTCCATGCAGAAATGCCTCACTATCCTGCGACTGGAGATATCGCCGCAGCCAATCAAATGCTTGATGACGCCGGATATAAAAAAGATAGTGACGGCGTCAGAATGAAAGCAATGTTTGACTTGATCCCATATGGCGAAGACTGGAAACGAGGTGGTCAATACATCCAGCAAGTTTTGGGTGAGATTGGAATTGACGTTGAGCTTCGCTATGAGGATGTTCCTACCTGGCTCAAGCGTGTTTATCACAACTATGATTTCGATATGAACCTGAACTACTTCTATCAGTTGTCAGATCCGGTTCTGGGTGTGCACCGCCACTATGGCACAAATATGATCCGTAAAGGCACGCATTTTGTGAATTCATCACGCTATAGCAATGCCGATCTGGATGCCCTGCTTGGTGCAGGCATGACAGAGCCTGACGCGGAAAAGCGGTCGGCAATTTATATGGAAATACAAGAAATTCTGGCCAGAGATATGCCAGTTGTTAATTTGTTTGAGTTGGAGTTTCTGACAGTATACAACACTAAGCTTAAGGGAGCCTACGGCTCGGCTATGGGTGCGTATTCGTCCTTCGCTGACGCCTACCTAGACTAATTAATAAAAAAATGCAGATGAGCTGGAAGACCTTCCAGCTCATCTTTTTTGTACTTCTCTGCAGACTACTATTTGCGGCTACGATAAAATAAAAGATGAAATCAGTATGAATAGATCAAGCAAAATCCTGCGTTATGTTGCCAAACGGCTGATTCAAGGTATCCCTATCATCCTTGCCATTGTTGTTATGAACTTCTTTCTTCTTAACCTGGCCGAAGGCGATGCCGTTGATGTATTGGCGGGTGAAGCGGGGTCAGCAACGCCAGAATATATGGAAGAGATGCGTAAGAAGTTTGGGCTCGATAAGCCGCTTCCTGTTCAATTGGCCGTCTATCTGAAAAATGTCGTTCAGCTAGACCTTGGGAGGTCGCATCGACATGACATGCCAGTGACGGAATTGATCGTCGACAGACTTTGGCCCACACTTCTGTTGATGACGAGTACGATAATGCTTGCTGTGGGTTTTGGGATATTACTTGGCCTATTTGCTGCTATAAATTTAAACACCTGGAAAGATGCTATGATCAGCGTCTTCGCTTTAATAACCTATGCAACACCTTTGTTCTGGGTCGGGCTGATGATGATTATTCTATTCTCTATAAAGAATGATTGGTTTCCTACTAGTGGTATGGAAAACAGCGCTGCGTTTTATGAAGGTTTAGACCGTGTAAAGGACATCGCCCATCATTTAGTATTACCAACAATTACACTATCTCTATTCTATTTAGCTTTATACACTCGGATGATGAGAGCTTCAATGCTTGAACAATATGGCCAAGATTATGTTATTACGGCCCGTGCCAAAGGCTTGACCGAGCGCCGGATCACTTTCGTTCACGTGCTGCGAAATGCTCTTTTGCCAGTTGTAACTATGGCTGGCGTACAGGTTGGGGCTTTGATTGGTGGATCTGTCATTGTGGAATCGGTTTTTGCATGGCCAGGTCTCGGCATGCTCGCATTCGAGTCTCTTTTTGCCCGTGATCTAAACCTTTTACTGGGTATTTTTCTTTTATCCTCAGTGCTGGTCGTTGCAGTAAATTTGGTCGTTGATATAATTTACTGTTTTCTCGACCCCAGAATTGAGGTCAATTAAAATGAATAGTTTTTGGAATAGGTTTTCCCGTAATAAATCGGCCGTACTTGGATTGTTCATTCTTGGTCTAGTAGTCTTTATGGCATCAATTGCCGGTTTGATTTATCCAGATGATCCATTTCTTTATTCAAGGTTCCCTTTGTCGGGACCTGGGGTAAACGGGTTTTTGTTAGGCAGCGATTCTATTGGCCGCGATGTTGCCTCAGGAATTGCGCATGGAGCTAAAACATCTCTACTAATCGGGTTGATTGCGACTCTCGCCGCTGTATTTATAGGCGTTATTTTTGGTGCATTCGCGGGTTATTATGGAGGCTTAGTAGATGACGTTCTGATGCGCATCACCGAAGTTTTTCAAACCATCCCTTCATTTGTTTTTGCGATATTGCTGGTGGCTATTATGAAACCATCTATCGAAAGCGTCGTTATTGCAATAACAGTAGTTTCCTGGCCTGCAGTTGCGCGTCTTGTGCGCGGCGAGTTCTTGGCGCTTAAAAACCGTGAATTTGTACAGGCATGCCATACGCTTGGGATGGGGGATGTGCGGATTATGATGGCCGAAATTCTACCCAATTGCCTTAGTCCAATCATCGTAATCGGATCGCTCATGGTGGCGACGGCTATATTGATAGAAAGTGGTCTAGCGTTCTTAGGATTAGGCGACCCAAACGTGATGAGCTGGGGTTTTCAAATTAGTGACGGTCGGTCAATGCTCAGGGTGGCTTGGTGGATTTGTACATTCCCCGGCATTGCCATTCTTATCACTGTTCTCGCCATTAACCTTGTTGGTGAAGGATTGAACGACGCCTTGAATCCCCGCTTGAGAGAACGCAATTGACTAATACCTTACTCACGATATCGAATCTGGATATAAGCCTTCCAGAAGGATCTGAACGTTCTTTAGCGGTGGAAAACCTTTGCGTTGATCTCGCGCCGGGCGAGACGCTCTGCATCGTTGGTGAAAGTGGCTCGGGCAAGTCATTGACGGCCCGAGCGTTGATGGGCCTACTGCCAGCGCCGCATGTGCGTGTCTCAAAGGGAAGTATTAATTTCTGCGGCGAGGATCTCATACAAGCCAGCGAACGCCGCTTGCGAGAAATCCGTGGCAGCGAAATTTCAATGATATTTCAAGAGCCCATGACTGCGCTAAACCCAGTGATGACGATTGGTACCCAGATTGACGAAATTTTCCGCTATCATGTTGCTATGCCTGCGAAGGAGCGGCGACAGCGCGCGATACAATTGTTGGAAGATGTGCAGCTGCCGGATCCTGAGAAAATTGTAAGTGCTTACCCGCAGCGCACTCTCTGGCGGACAGCGCCAACGGGCGATGATCGCGATGGCACTGTCGCTAGAACCTAAGATCATAATAGCGGATGAGCCTACGACTGCGCTTGATGTAACGACACAGGCCCAGATCTTAAAACTGATCAGTGATATGCAGGCACTGCACAAGACTGGTGTGCTCTTCATCACTCATGACTTTGGTGTCGTGGCTGATATTGCCGACCGGGTGGCGGTAATGCAAAACGGCCGTATTGTTGAAACGGGGTCGGTGGACAAGGTGCTTAACCGACCCGAACACGACTATACCAAGAAGCTAATATCCTCGGTTCCAAGCCTTATCCCACGCCCACCAAGAACGCGATCTGCGGACGTAGTACTTGCTGTTCAAAACGTGCAGAAAACATTTGGTGATGGTAAGAGTTTCTTTGGTTTTGGCAAACCCAATCGTGTGGTGCACGCAGTCAAGAATGTGTCTTTAGAGCTGTGCCGGGGTGAAACTCTTGGCGTAGTGGGGGAAAGTGGGTCGGGAAAATCTACTCTTGCACGCTGTATCATCCGTCTGCTGGAAAACGACAGCGGTAAAATTATGCTGGACGGTATCAACCTTTGTGATTTGAACCGTAAAGAAATGCGTCCTTGGCGAGCAAAAATTCAAATGATCTTCCAAGATCCATATGCGTCTTTGAACCCACGCGTGAAGGTTGGGCAGATCATTGCGCAAGGCCCAATGATTCAAGGTGCCAATAAAAAAGACGCTGAGGCTCGAACTCGCGAATTACTCGAAATCGTAGGGCTCGATGGTGCGACGTTTAAATATCCGCATGAGTTTTCTGGTGGACAGCGACAACGGATAGGGATTGCCCGCGCACTGGCGCTTAACCCTGAAATCTTGGTTGCCGATGAACCCGTCTCAGCGCTCGACGTTTCGATCCAAGCGCAAATTCTTAAGCTTCTCGACGAAATTCGCGAACGAATGAACCTTTCGATGGTGTTTATTACCCATGACCTGCGAGTGGCAGCGCAGGTCTGCGATCGGCTGGCCGTCATGCGCTATGGCGAGATTGTCGAAACCGGAGTTACAGGACAAATTTTTAACGCACCACAACACAGCTATACCCGCGATCTTCTGGCCGCTGTTCCGGGCCAAAAGTGGGACCGTTAGGCGATACGGGGTCCACGGCCTGCTAGGGACAAAGCTGAATTAAAGAATGTACCAGTGAGATATTACTGGATTAAGTGAGAACTGAACCAAGATCACACTCGATTGGAAGAGATGATAACGCGATGCCTGAGACAATTCCAAATCCAACCGGTTCATACCCAAGCATTAGCGCCTTAGCCGAAGCATTTCAGGATGGTAGCCTCACGCCAAGTGATGTTGTGCGGGCACACTTACGACGCATTGAAAAACTTGATTCAACCCTCGGGAGCTTTCAGTCCATCTATGCCGAAGATGCGCTAGGGGCCGCCAGCGCGGCAGATAAGGCAATAGCGTCAGGGCATCGGGTAGGCCCGTTTCATGGAATTCCTTTTGCATTGAAAGATATATTTGAGGTTGAAAGCCGCGTCACCACTTGTGGTTCATGGGCAATGCAAGACCGCGTCTCACCCCATAGCGGTCCGATTGTCCGTCGTTTAATTGCAGCTGGTGGCATTTTACTTGGCAAAACCAAAACTGTCGAATGTGCGTTGGGGGGATGGGGCACAAACCAACGCATGGGGACACCGTTGAACCCTTGGGATTTGAGTCATCCGCGGGTTCCTGGCGGGTCGTCTTCAGGGTCAGGGGTGGCTGTTGCTGCCGGGCTGAGTGTCTGCGCCACTGGTACTGATACTGGCGGCTCGGTGCGTCTGCCCGCCGCTTTTTGTGGCCTGGTGGGGTTAAAAACAAGTAAGGCCTGCTTACCAACGGCTGGTATAATGCCGCTGTCCCACAGCTTGGACACCCCGGGCCCAATGGCGCGATCGGTTATGGATACCGCCCTCATGCTGGCGGTAATGCAGGGATGTGAAGGTTGGCAGATCGAAGATGATTGTGAACATCATACTGGGCTATTCAACAAATGTGCAGCCCACGGTGTTTCTAGAGGCAAATTCGGGGTATTGAGAACGATTATGAGCGTAAAAATTGCCCACTGTAGATATCCTTGCCTAGTTTACTGACGCCATTAATCGTTTGTTAGCACTTGGAGCGGAAATAGAAGTGTTTACGCCGCCAGAGTGCTACGTCAATCTGGCCGCCGCTAATGGGGCGATAACGATCTATGAAGGCTATGGGTACCACAAAGATTTTTATGATAACCCCCAAGCCCCAATGGATGAGGATGTGCGCAAACGGATATTGACCGGGCGTGGCCAGAGCCCTGCATCTCAGGCCGAACGGCTGTCCACTCAGCTGCATTGTCAAACCAGGTTTGACAATGCACTTAAGGGCTTTGACGCTTTGCTGACGCCCACCATCACTGATACTGCGCCTTTGTTGTCGGAAATTGATCAAGATATATCACCAGGCCATTTTACCCGCCCGTTCAACTATCTAGATATGTGTGCGCTATCGATGCCGACCCTTCCAGCCGCGGGCCGGTTGCCCACCAGCCTGCAAATTGTCGCCCGCGCAGGTCAAGAATCTTTGGTACTTCGCATCGGGGCCGCGTTAGAGCGCACATTTGAAGTGCCCGCGTATCCGGACTTTAGCGTGCTTTGCGACTAAATTGGACTGAGGCTGTGGATGGCCGTTGGTGACTATGGGTTTCAACAAAGGGTGCTAAAGGGGCTTATTTGGTGATGACCAAATATTGGGATGTCCGAGTAGTCAAATATCGACAAGGGGTTGGGGAGGTAAAACTGATATCTGCATCAGCCCAGTCGCTGCTCTTCCCGGGAACTTGGTCAGATAGTTTATTCTATGCTTGAAATTTGATAAATACTAATTGTTATGGTGCAGAAGCTAAATTTTAAATTATGCATTTAGTATCGTTGGAGGGGATAAGTTTCCTTGTTAAAAACATTTTTGCCAGCAACTCAGGGGGCAATACTACTTGTGTCTGGAATATCTATTTTTGGTTTTTCAGATAACTTAACTTTGCTTGTCTCTGATAAAGTGAGTGTAGGACAATTCCACTTCAGCCGGTCAATAATTGCAATGGTTTTGGTTTTTGGTCTTGGAAAGCTATTTGGACTTTCTGTTATACCGCAATACTGGAAACCAATTCTGATACGAACATTCTTCATGGTTACTTCAATGCTTCTTTATTTTGGTGTAATGCCAATGATGCCTTTAGCGGAGGCGGGTGCGGGTCTCTTTACTTCACCAATTTTTGTTCTGATTTTTTCAATGATTTTTTTCAAAGAACGAATTGGCAGAAGACGAGTGATTGCGGTGATAATTGGTAGCTGTGGTGTGTTACTAGTCCTACAGCCGGGTGGTTCTGGCTTCTCTTTCTATCAAATAATGCCTATTATGGCCGGTGCGTGCTATGCGATAGGCTCAATCATCACATACCATCATTTACGTGATGAGAGTTCTCTGGCCATTCTGATGAGCTTTATTGTCAGTATCGGTTTATGTGGCGCTTTGATTACCACATTGTTCACGCTGTTTCCTGTTGGACCTTCTCTAATCAAACAGGCTCCATTTCTCTTTCAGGGTTGGCAGAGTGTGGACGCTTTATTTTGGCTCTGGATGGTAGTAATTGCAGCAGGAGCATCAGCCGCTTTATCTTTAATGACCAGAGCCTATCAGTTAACCAAAACAAGCTATGCCGCAATTTACGAATATGCATATCTAATTTCTGTTGGGTTTTTTAGCTGGTTAGTTTGGGATATTGTACCTAATAATCTTAGTATCCTTGGTATCGTTCTCATTATTTTTTCTGGTGTTGTGATTGTTTTTGCACAGCAACAAAACGTAAATAAGAAATTAAATACATAGGCACACATTAAACACATCACCACCATTCGTGATCGTAAGAAGTTTAGTGGGTACAGGTTCTCATGCTTGAGAGGAAAACCTATCTGATTAAGACTTTGCTGACTTATATAAAGGCATCTTAGCCCTCACAACTAGGAATAGGAAATCTCAAATAATTACAACTTATTTAAGGCGCCTTCGAACTGTATTGATAATATCGCTTTATTTCCATTGCACACGATACATGGCTTCATTTCTACGCAGGAAAAATGGTGTGAATGGACCGTTATAAGTCGCCATGCTGGGATTGGCCGTTCGCACAATATTATCAGCATTCAAGGCATCCTTTAATATGGTAGCATGCTTTTTGAAGTTTTTATTAGTTGATCGCCCCGAATAGTTGATAACCGCATAATAGCCACCTTTTATGGTGACCAATTCAACATTATCTGCTTTTGGAAGCGGGGCTGATTGTTTCGTAAAACTTGTAGGCAAGAAAAAAAGCATAACTGAACCGCCACTGCCATCTGATTGTATAACTGGAACAGTCATCTCAATTTTTGATGAACTTTGGTTGGAGCCAGAAATATATTTAAATAATCGCCTGAACGCTCCGTTCTGACCAATAGCCTGGGTCGTTTGAACTGCAAGACGGTCTTCATACTGCCGTATTTCATAAACATCTGTAGTTTTGATAAGTTTATAATCTGGTTCTTCATATGCCATTGCGTTTCCGGTCATAAATAAGAAAATAACAGCGCTTAAACTAATGATTTTATATACGTACTTGATGCGTGCTAATATCATATCACGGCTCCCATCTTTTTCTTGGCTATGAAAAATAAATGCCAGCTTATGAATGAAGGCAACCTAATAGTTGGGCTAGAATCGCCAATGCCACAATTAGCTGCTGATAAGGATAAATAACCATAACTGACACCATTGAAAAAATGGCTTTCCTCAAGAAAGCAATTTTAGCTCCATAATATTTTAAATCATCTTTATCCGCCCGTTCAACTATCTAGATATGTGCGCCCTATCGATGGCCACCTTTCCAGCCGCAGACCGATTACCCACCAGCTTGCAAATTGTTGCCCGCACTTGTCAAGAATCTTTAGTATTTTGTATCGGGGCCGCGTTAGAGCGCGCATTTGAGGTGCCTGCGTATCCCGACTTTAGCGCGTTTCTTGACTAAATTGGACCGAGGCTGTGCGTTAAGACGTTTTGCAACAGACGCGACACTGAGTTGTCAAAATTATTCCACGGCAGGCTACCGCAAAAGGTAATCGAGCCTACTGAAAACACTCGCCCGCCTCCGGTAGTTTCGAAATATACCATATCAGCACGCTTAACCGCATCTTCTGGCCCCCCTGACAAATTGGTCAGATGGGTCAATTGTTCCTCAGGAACTAACATAAATTCATTTGCAGTGTCATAGGATTGTGCCAGAATTGTGATGTTCTGGTCACTACCCAACATTGGATCAATACGGTCCAGTTCAAAACCGGCGGCGCCATTGCCGCTAAACCCGAAGTCACCAATCACATCACCCTCAATTCCGTCAAACACCCAGTCAAACGCTGGATCGTGGCAGCTTCTGTGGTAGGGCATTCCGGTGAATACGCCCTGTGCGGTAAAGCCGATGCCAACGAGCTGCTGTGGGGCCCGACCGCTGCGCCGCCACAAGCCACCATAGGTGCCATCAAACGCGTTGTAATATTCGCCGGGTTCCGAGGCCCATGCCCGCAGCCCGTCTTCGGCCCGACGAATTTCTAACAGCCCTGGATCTTCACTGTGGCGGGCGATCCGCCAATAAAACCCGTTGCCGCCCAAATAGTGGAGTGCACCACCCTGATCGCGATACGCTGTCAGCGCATTTAACGTTTCACAGGTGTGATACTCGGGGTGGCTTCCGGTAACCACCGCTGCATAACTGCTGATCGCAGTCACCCCATCGTCGTGCAGCTCGGAATCGGTGATCAAATCATAGGGTATGCCCTTGGCGTGTAGCCATGAAATCAAATGGCTATCGGCTTGAAAATGACGTAGACCTGAACAGCTGGATTGCCCAAAGGTCAAATAGCCCGGTCTCAGGTTAAATAGTGGTCGTCTGTGTGAGGCGTGGCAAATGCCTGAGCCATCGTGGTGATTGTTATAGGTCGATAAACCATAATCATGAAACACAGCTGGGTTATGCGGATAAGCCTGCCAGTCTTTGATGCGGTCAAGCCAAGATTGTTCATAATCTGGGCGGGCATGGTTGCCGTAAATCGCATAGGTAAAGGTGGAAACCAAAACACAAAGCTTGGCCCGTGGTTTTCCAAGCTCTGGGCAGACAAAAAATGGCATGGCGTCATACTCTTCGCCACAGCTGATCCGCATCACATAAACCCCAGAGGGCAAATTAGCCGGAATGACAAAACTGAAGTCAGTATCCCAATTAAAATCGTAAATTTCATTTTGATGAAACGCGATAGCAGCGTAATGCGCTGGTCTGTGTCGCCAGTTCATTTCGCTAGCATCCCAAAGAGACCCTGTGACAGCACGCGTTGGCGCATTCACCAGTTTTAGATCGGGACAGGGCGGGATCCCAACCTTTCCTGGGACTGACATACTGGAGATATTTTGGGAAAAATCCCAAGCGGCAACCCGCGCACCGTCTGCACTGATCTGAGGGGCTTCGATCTTGCCATTAAAACAGCCCGCGGGCCCCGCATCGCTTGGGTGCGCTGCAACCATCATAATATCATGCACACACAAATCCATCACTGTGCCTGCACCAGTAGTTGGTGCAACTATTGCCCCGGATAAAACACTCAGGCTGATAGACATCTGACCACTAGAAGCAATACTGGCTTTGATCTCGTACCACTGGCGCAAAACGGTTGTCTCAGAAGACGCTAGGGTGACATCCCCTGACCGCAGCACCACGGCCCCTTGGGGCGCAAGCTCAATCGAAAATCGCCCAAATGACAGGATTGTCTGAGCGCGTGTTGTTTGCAGCGTTGGATAAATCCGAACCGAAACCTCAAGCAAATTCTTGGCCACAATATCCAGTTTTTCCACTGTAACCGCATGCGATCCAGGGCAAAACCCTTGATGGCGGGATGGAAAGCTTTGGTCGGGAAAAAAATCAGCACAGGGCTGTTCAACCAGCCCTGCTCCAGCAGGATTTGGATCAGCGCAAATTGACCGGAATAATTGTGCCTGATAAGGCGTGTCGAGTTGTGAAGAAATTTTGAAATCAATCCGGTCCCCGGGACGCCCTGAAAGTTCGCTGCTATATCCGATCAGTGGCGCTAGTTTCATTTTATACTCTTCCAAAAAAGCTGTGTGTAACCTATTTCGTACACTGTGTCCTATCTAGCTTTACACCGCAAGCGGGGGTCGCCCAACCTCAAGCAGAGGGGATTTTTCACAAGATTTGATAAATCTAAACTACCTAAGCAGTTGTTTATATCACGCCAAAAATTAGATATTTGCAAGAGGCGTAGTCGAAGCCTCTGTCTAACTCATCACTTCAAAAGTTGCTTTAGCTCGCCTGAAACCTTACCCTTGACCTCCGCCGCGTAGCGCTCTGGGGAAAGGCACAAATCGATCAGAAAACTCAAATTGTCAAAATTTAGATTATGCACGTTTACCTGAAAAACCTCACGGTTGTTTCAGAAGCAATTTTTCAAAAATGGGTGAGCCTGATCGCTTGCAGGGTTGGTTGCGCGTTACTAAAAGTGATAAAAAGGGTGAGCCAAGCGATTATTGTACAAAATATTTACTTAAAAAAACGCGTAGCGCCTTCTTGTTCTATAAGTTCAGGGGGAAATAGCCGTTTATCTTATTCGCTCTGTAGTGTTCTCTCAATGTATGCTTCTAAACCATCTAAATCTAGATGGTCGAATTGTCCAAAGCCTTGCATCCATGTCCATGCCTCTTGCATTGCGTCTGGATCAAGTTTGCACCACTTTACTCTGCCACGGCGTTCTTGTTGGATGAGCCTTGCATTCGTCAAAACCCTTAAATGCTTTGAAATTGCTGCCAAGGACATCTCGAAGGGTTCCGCCACATCAGTGACAGCCATATCATCCTCCAACAGCATCGATAAAATTTGTCTCCGTGTGGGATCAGCTAGTGCTGAAAATATCAGATCTAATGATGAGGCCATAGTTCGACTGATACTGATATGCATCCAATCGTCAACCAAATGGTTAAATATCAATTTTGGGCTGATTTTGGGGTACAGACTATCAATACAAGGTAGCATATATAAAAATATGAATAAAAACAGTAATTTACCTAGCCTTACTTCTGGCTGACTTGAATTGACTCTGCGCAGTGAGACGACTATCCCCTGTGCAACACTCTAAGTAGGGGTATTAGGTGGCATCGCCAGATCCGGAAAAGCTAAAAGAGCTTGAAAATCGCATTGCGAGGGTTAGAAATGCAAATGCACCTAAGCCTGCGAAAGAGGAGCACCACACCATGGCCAATATGGCCTGGCGTATGGTGATTGAATTGGTGGCAGGAATAGCCATTGGTTTTGGGATTGGGTTTGGCCTTGACTGGCTGTTTGGCACAGTGCCAATCTTCTTGATCTTGTTTATAGGTTTGGGCTTGGCCGCTGGTATTCGTACTATGATGCGTACTGCGGAAGAAGTTCAAAAAATGCACATGGCGCAAGCTACAGAAGATAAAGAGGGTTAAGACCTTGGCGACAGAAACACACGGCGAAGCAGAAGTGGGTCTCGTATTTCACCCGATGGATCAATTCCAAGTCACACCGCTGTTTGGCGCTGACAATGTGGAATGGTTTACAATAACCAATGTTACGCTCTGGATGGGTCTTACCGTTTTAGTGATTGTATTCCTGTTGGTGTTTGGAGCGCGGGGCCGTGCTCTCGTACCAACACGTGGACAGTCAATTGCTGAATTAGCTTACGGTTTTATTTATAAGATGGTGGAAGATGTAACTGGCAAAGACGGTGTGGTTTTACTTCCCATACATCATGACATTGTTCATGTTCATCGTCGTAGCAAACTTCCTTGGTTTACTGCCGATGGCTTTCACAACCACAAGCCACATCGCTGTTACTGCTGTTATGGCTATGGCGGTCTTTTTATCTGTTACGATTCTTGGCTTTGTTAAAAATGGTTTTGGGTTTCTAGGTGTGTTTTGGATTTCATCAGCCCCTCTTATCCTACGCCCCATTTTGGCCTTGATAGAAGTTATCTCTTATTTTGTGCGCCCTGTAAGCCATTCCATTCGTTTGGCGGGCAACATGATGGCAGGCCATGCCGTTATCAAAGTGTTTGCAGCTTTTGCACCTTTGGTTCTTATTTCCACGGGTATCGGGTTGGTGGTAACGCCGCTTTCGATACTCGCGATCACCGCAATATACGCCTTAGAAGTGCTAGTAGCATTTATTCAGGCTTATGTTTTCGCAATTCTCACCTGCGTGTATTTGCGCGACGCTTTGCATCCGCACCACTAAGGTTTGAACCCTAATCTATCTATAATATAACCAAGGAGACTTTGAAATGACTGGCGATATCGTACAAATGGGTGCTTACATCGGTGCTGGCTTGGCATGTACTGGCATGGGCGGCGCAGCCGTTGGTGTGGGTCATGTTGTGGGTAACTTCCTATCCGGAGCATTGCGCAACCCTTCAGCCGCTGGCGGCCAAACTGCAACGATGTTCATCGGTATTGCGTTTGCGGAAGCTTTGGGGATCTTTTCGTTCCTCGTAGCCCTTCTGCTGATGTTCGCAGTTTAGTCCATCCGTTCCTTAAGTTCTGGGGTCCTTAAGGGGCCCCGGTTCGCCCTCAGGTATTGGAGGAATTGATATGGCCACACAGACACAAGACGCAAGCCAAATGGGAGTAGAAACTGCTAAAGTTGGTATGCCACAGCTTGATTTTTCGACATTTTCCAACCAGATATTTTGGTTGGTCGTTACACTTGTTGTGATTTATTTTATTCTGTCGCGCATTGCGCTGCCGCGTATTGGTGAAGCATTGGCTGACCGTGCCGGAACCATCTCGAATGACCTCGCAGAAGCGGAAGAGCTGAAGCAACGGGCACTAGAGGCGGAAAAAGCGTACGAGAAAGCCTTGGCGGATGCACGTGCGGAAGCTCAAAGCATCAACGTAGCAATGCGGGCTGAAATTCAGGCGCAGTTGGATGTGGAATTGGCCAAGGCCGATGCTAAAATCTCAGCACGTACCGCTCCAGCGGCTTTAGCTTTAGCTGAAATTCGCAGCTCAGCGATGGTAAGCGTAAAAGATGTAGCCAAAGCGACTGCGAAAGAAATTGTTGCAGTGATGGGCGGTAAGGCAGATGCTAAAACTGTGACGGCCGCTGTAAACGTTCGGATGAAAGGGTAAAGTCATGACGCGTTTATTTGTTATACTGTTTACCGTAGTGGCTTCACCGGCTCTTGCGGCCAGTGGTCCATTTTTCTCGCTCTATAATACTAACTTCGTTGTTACGATTGCGTTTGTCTGTTTCGTGTCAGTAGTTCTGTATCTTGGTGTGCCTAAAATGTTGGCTAAAATGCTGGATGCTCGTGCTGATAGTATTCGGGCTGATCTAGAAGAAGCTAAGTCTCTGCGTGAAGAGGCTAAAGCTTTATTGGCTTCTTACGAGAAAAAGCAAACTGAAGTCCAAGCGCAAGCTGATCGGATTTTGGAAGCTGCTCGTGTAGAAGCTGCTGCAGCTGCCGAACAAGCCAAAGCGGATATTGTGACCTCTGTGGCGCGACGTTTGGTTGCTGCGGAAGAGCAAATTGCATCTGCCGAAGCATCTGCAGTTAAAGAAGTACGCGACCAAGCCATCGTTGTGGCTGTGGGCGCTGCGCGGGATATTCATCGCAAGTCAGATGACTGCTGCCGATGGCAATAGCTTGATTGACGATGCAATCGCACAAGTCGGGTGCAAAACTGCACTAGCTCTAATGACGACTAATTAGAAAAGCTCAATGTTTGTTCATTGGGCTTTTTCGCTTTGGAGTATAGAACTATCGATCTTTAGTGTGTGCAAAGCGCAATTTGGCGACTTCTTCGTTCCTGTTTGCTCGATCTTGGGCCTTCAAAACTCCAGCAACAAAATCAAGATGAACATGGACTGCTGTTCTAGCTGCCTCTGGATCTCGCGCCTGCAAGGCGTCATTGATTGCGCGGTGTTGATCCAACAGCTGAGATCGGCCACTGCGTTGTCGAAATGTGGCCTGTCTGTTGTAGAAGACACCGGTCTGCAAGAGCTCATACATTGAGCGCATCATATGAAGCATTACCACATTGTGGCCCGCTTCACAGATCGACATATGAAACTGTGCATCAAGTCGAGCTTCTTCTTCTGAAGACCTCTTTGATTGCGCTGCTTCCATCTTCGCATAGATTGCGTCGATAACTTTGAGATCAGTATTAGAGCCCACCCGTGCGGCACGCTCGGCTGCAAGGCCTTCCAGGTCTTTGCGAAATGCAAGATAATCATAGACTGCTTCATCATGCGTCGCAAATAGCCGCATTAAAGCTGGGGAAAATGCAGATCCCAGCACCTCGGCCACAAATATCCCAGCGCCCGCTCTGGAGGTAAGGAGCCCCGCATCTTGAAGTTCGCTTAGAGCTTCTCGTAGGGAAGGCCGGGATACCGCAAGCTTTTCTGAAAGTTCTCGTTCAGATGGTAGGCGCTCGCCGGGACGCAAAATACCACGAAGAATTAGCTGTTCCACCTGGCGGACAACTGATTTTGATAATCTTTCAGAGTCTATTTCTTGAAACGGCATAGCCTCTCCTTAGATTGACCAAGTTATATGACCAACCGCTGAGAAAGCAACTGCCTTTGCGGATTACGAAATTGGTCGTATGATAATTTCCACCCGCCTATTCTGTGCCCGGCCCTCTGCTGTTAGGTTATTTTCAATTGGGTCGTCCTCACCTCGACCAAGCGCCTGAAGTCGAACGGGCTGGACGCCGTTGTCTATCAAAATATTGACTACAGCATCTGCCCGACGCTGTGAAAGTGCTTCATTGTAGCTTCCACTGCCGGTATTGTCAGTATGACCTAAGATCTTGATCGTAGAATTAGGATAGGCTCGTAGGTTATTTGCTACCACCCGTAAGTCTCGTCTTAAGCCACTGCGCACGGAAGCACTGTCGAGTGCGAAGAGGATGTCTTGAGGCATGGTCACAATTAGTTCAGAGCCAGTGTTTGTAATGCCCACTTGATCATTGTTAAGATCCTGACGGAGGTCTGCTGGCTTGGCGGTCTAGATTTCTGCCGATCATGTTGCCAGCCCCTGCACCAACTATCGCACCGATGATTGCACCTTTATTGCGATCCCCATCGCTTGACATTTCCATGCCAGCAATGGCTCCAATGAGCCCGCCCATTACAGTGCCTGCAGTTGTATTATCACCAGGTTTGCTGTTGGCGGCACTTTCTGGCGTCACGCAGCCAGATGCCAGAAGTAAAACAGAACCTACAAGGGTGGGTAAGATAAGTATTTTTTTCATCTATAAATCCTTTGTTGCCGCTATCAAAATGAAGAGACTAATTTTAATCAAATAGAGACTAACACACAATCCAACTCTAGCTAAGGTTACGGTGCTCACCCTATTGTGATCTCTCGTCGCGTGCGCTCTCGAAAGCCAGCATTACTCGCTTCACGGGGGTACCCCAATGATAGCCTCCCAGCCCTCCAGATTTTCGCAATACCCGATGACACGGGATAATATAGCTGAGTGGATTACGGCCTACGGCAGTGCCGACCGCGCGTATGGCTTTTGGTTTACAGATTGATTGTGCGATGTTGGAGTAAGTGGTGACATATCCAGACGGTATATGCATCAAGGCCTCCCAAACTTTAATTTGGAACGGCGCGCCCATCATATGCAGGGCAATATCCCCTTTGCCTGCAAATGTGGCATTGACCCAGGAAGCTAGCTGATTAGGTTGCTGCTCAAATTGGGCCAATGGCCAGCGTTTCACCAAGTCATCTCGTACCGCCCCGCGCCCCATTTCACTAGAAAAGCCCAACCCACAGAGCCCTAGGTTGGTACCCATGGCGATAACCTCCCCAAAGGGGCTGGAAAAATAGCCTTCGTAGATCGTGAGGCCAGCGCCTTTTGCAGCAAAGTCACCTGGGCTCATCGCCTCCCAGTGGATGGACGGGTCATGCAAGCGCTCACTTCCAGAAAGACCAATTGAATTAGCTATTTCTAAGGTTGTGGCCATAGGTGACGCAAAAGCGCCTCGGCATGCTCTAGAGTTAATTGGTGTTGATATTTTTGAGGGGATATTTTGGCCCAAGAGGAAAAAACCTTTTGAAAATGCGTGGGGCTCAGGTCAAGTGCATGTGCAAGCTCATTAAGGCTCAAAACATGATCGGCTAAGTCTATTGCTGCAATGGCTCGGCGGATGACTGGGTAATGATTTGACTCTTCTAATTGCATTTTGATCTCCATCTGTGACTTACAATAGCCATTTGTATCAATATGACGACCTGAAAATTGCGGTTTAGTCTGGGCTCGAAGTTAGATATAACTGTGATATGGCAAAACAACTTTCATACTCGATTATGCGCGAGATATTTTCCCGATTTTTACTCAGTGAGCCGGAACCAAAGGGTGAACTGCATCACGTAAACGTTTATACGTTGGTAGTGGCTGTCGCTCTATCCGCACAGGCTACTGATAAGGGTGTAAACAAGGCGACTGAATCTCTATTCAAAATAGCAGACACGCCTCAAAAGATGCTTAACTTGGGGGAAGGGTCTCTAATTGAGTATATTAAGACTATTGGCCTTTATAAAACCAAGGCGCGAAATGTGATAAAGATGGCTCAAATTTTGGTAGAGGATTTTGATGGTGTGGTGCCTAATTCACGGGCGGCGTTACAAAGCCTCCCTGGAGTTGGCCGTAAGACAGCAAATGTTGTACTGAACATGTGGTGGCGCCAGCCAGCCCAAGCCGTGGATACGCATATTTACCGGGTTGGCAATCGCGCTGGAATAGCGCCTGGCAAAACAGTGGATCATGTGGAGCGGGCCATTGAGGATAATGTCCCAGCTGATTTTCAGTTGCATGCGCACCATTGGTTGATATTGCATGGCCGATATATCTGTGTGGCGCGAAAGCCAAAATGCAGAGCTTGTATTATAAGTGATCTATGCCAATTTGAGGAGAAGACCCAGTGACCAAACTCTATCAAGTGGTTGGCATCGGTAACGCCGTGTCTGATGTGATTGCAACAACTAGCGATGCGTTTCTTATGACAAATAGTGTTGAAAAAGGTATCATGCAGCTCATCGATCAACCGCGGGCCGAGGCTTTATTTTCTGCGATGGACGCGCGCACTGAAACGCCAGGTGGATCCGTAGCTAATACGATTTCTGGGCTTGGGTCTTTGGGTATCCGGACTGCCTTTATTGGCCGCGTTGCTGATGATGAGTTAGGGCTCTCTTATGCGGCTGCAATGGCTGAGGAAGGGACGGACTTTCCAAACCCACCAGTTGGAAATGCCAGCTTACCAACATCACGCTCGATGATTTTTGTGTCGCCAGATGGTGAACGGTCAATGAATACTTACCTGGGCATCTCATCAGATGTGGGCCCTCTAGATGTATCTGAAGATGTTGTTTCAAAATGCGAAGTCCTATTTCTTGAGGGATATTTATTCGATAAAGCACCTGGAAAGGCTGCGTTTCGCAAGGCTGCGGATCAAGCGCGCCTCTCTGGAGCTCGTGCTGGTATATCCCTGTCGGACCCCTTCTGTGTCGATCGTCACCGCGTTGATTTCCGCGCTTTAGTTGCAGGTCCATTGGATTTCTTTTTATGCAACGAGGAAGAGTTAAAATCACTCTATCAAACTGAAGGACTTACTGAAGCTTTGGCCTTGGGAGCCGCAGATTGTGATTTAGTGGTATGCACGCGGTCTTCTGAAGGTGTTTCTGTATGCCAAGGTAATTCGCGTTGGGATGTACCTGTCGTACCAGTGATACCGATGGATGCCACTGGGGCTGGTGATCAATTTGCAGCTGGATTTCTCTATGGGTTGGTTCAGGGGTTTGATATGAAGACCTGTGGGGAAATTGGTGGGATAGCTGCGGGAGAAGTCATTGGCCATATTGGCCCGCGTCCGGCAACATCGATCTTAACGATGCTCAAAGCGCAAGGTATTTGTTGATTTCAATAGCTTTGCGATTGTAACTGCAGGTCATCTGTTTTCGGATTAGGGAGCTTATCCATGGGATATGTATACGACGACCAGAATATTTTTGCCAAAATCCTACGGGGCGAGATTCCAAATACTACTGTTTTGGAAACGGAACATTGCCTCGCCTTCCACGATATTTATGCACAAGCTCCAGAGCACGTTTTGGTCATCCCCAAAGGGCCCTATGTATGTTTCGACCATTTTTCTAATGTGGCCAGCGCTGAGGAGATTGTGGATTTCACGCGTGCGATTGGCCAAGTGGCCTTGGCCCTGAAGGTTGATCCAGGTAATGGTGGCGATGGCTACCGATTGCTGGCCAACACGGGTAAAAATGGCGTGCAAGATGTTCCACATCTGCATGTGCACTTGGTGGCAGGACGGCCACTCGGGCGTATGCTGCGAGACAATTAAAATTGCCGTATGACTATTTAGTAATTTCTAGAAATACATCCTGCAAGTCAGGTTGTTCGGTTTGGATGTCTAGAATTTTCACGTCTGCGAGGCGTAATGCGTCTAGTATGTCTCCCGGAGAGATCTTACTGCGGCTATAGGTAAAGGCCATGCCACCATCCGCTCGGGTGGTTTGCATCACTCCTTTTGGCATTGTAATGAGATCATCCAAATCTGCTTGCACTACTAATGTTTTAGTATCGAGCTTGGATAGAAGGTTTTCTGTCGTATCTAAGGCCCGCAGTGATCCCTCGTGGTATGATCGCAATTTGATCGCACATTTCTTGAGCTTCTTCGAGGTAATGGGTGGTGAGGATCACTGTCATGCCGTCAGCATTTAATTGGCGCACATTGTCCCAAAGCATTTGGCGCAATCCAATATCAACGCCGGCAGTTGGTTCATCGAGTACCAAGATTTGCGGGCTGTGCACCAAAGCTTTACCCAAAAGGAGCCGCCGTCGCATGCCGCCGGATAGGCTGCGTGCGTAGGAGTTGGCTTTGTCTTCTAACCCAATCAACCGCAAGATTTCGTCAGTTTTGCGTTGGTTCTTTGGTACGCCATAAAGTCCTGCTTGCATATCAAGAGATGCGCCTGGAGTGAAAAAGGGATCCAGGTTCAATTCTTGCGGCATCACGCCAATTGCTGCCCGTGATTGTCGTGGGTTTTCATCCTGATCAAAGCCCCAAATATTTACGCTACCAGACGATTTGTTCACCAAACCAGCTAGAATATTGATCAATGTGGATTTTCCAGCACCATTTGGCCCCAGTAAACCATATATGCTTCCCTTTGGAATAGAAATGTTTACTTTAGAGCGCAGTTTTAGCTTCAGTTTTTTTGGTTGCAGCGTAGGTTTTTTGCAACCCGCGCAACTCAATTGCATTTTGTGACATATTTGGCCTTTCAAAGTGCTTGTGGGTTGCGCTTGTTTTGGTATCTTAGCCTTCGACATATGCGGGGCAAAGCCCAACAGCAACCATAAGGCTAAAAAATGACAACCCAAGCACCTGAGACAAAAATTGTAGACGCTTACCGCGTGGCCTGTGACGGTGGTGAGGGCGCTTTGGGCCATCCGCGGGTTTGGTTGCAGATATCACGTGAGCATGGCTGGGTTGAATGCCCCTATTGCGACGCCAAAATGGTACACCGTGATTTTGAGGGTAAGGTTTAAGTCGTCCTTAACTTAACAGAATACAGACCTCACTGTACGCCAGTTTATTGGTGAGAATACCTTTTCTAGGCCATAAATTAGTCACTCTAGCTAATGTGCCTGACCACTTGCCAAGTGGCCATTAGCAAAAAGCCCCTCTATTTCTTAAATCAGCTAGCGAAATTTAGCATTAGCCAGAGCTATGTGTGATATCTGCGCAATTTTCTTTCGGGAACTAGCCCTTCAGCTGCTGCAAATTTGTAAATCAGCACCACGAGCACTGGCAGGCGTAAATTTTTCATGTCACAAACATATTTAATCAATGACCAAAGGATAGCATCATCATGGCATTTGGCAAAGGACATCACCTCCATCTGATCGATGGGTCAGCGTTTATCTTTCGTGCCTATCATGCTTTACCGCCGCTTACGCGTAAGTCTGATGGCTTGCCGGTTGGAGCAGTAGCAGGTTTTTGTAACATGTTGCAACGCTATGTTGAAAGTAACAGTGGGCCAGACGCACCTACTCATGTTGCAGTAATTTTCGATCATTCCGGCAAGACTTTTCGTAATGATATGTATGATAAATACAAAGCAAACCGCGCGCCCACACCTGAGGATTTAATTCCGCAATTCCCACTAACCCGTGAGGCCACTCGAGCCTTCAATGTGGCGTGTAAGGAAGTCGCGGGTTTCGAGGCGGATGACATAATCGCCACGTTGGCTTGCCGCGCGCGCGATGCGGGGGGCAGCTGTACCATCATCAGCTCAGATAAGGATCTGATGCAGTTGATCGGGGGTGGCGTGGTCATGTTAGACGCGATGAAAAACAAAGTGATTGACCGCGACGGCGTCGTTGAAAAATTTGGTGTTTTTCCGGAGCGGGTCGTTGATGTGCAGGCTTTAGCCGGCGACAGTGTGGACAACGTGCCGGGTGCGCCGGGCATTGGAATTAAAACTGCGGCTTTGCTAATCAATGAATATGGCTCTTTGGAAGAGCTGTTGGACCGCGCGGGTGAGATTAAACAACCCAAACGCCGCGAAAGCTTGCAGGACAACCGCGCGCAGATTGAGATGTCCAAACGTTTGGTACAATTGGAATGCGATATGGTGCTTGATTTCACCATTGATGACCTCGAAGTCCAAGACCCAGATCCGCAAGCACTGATGGATTTTGTGGTCAAAATGGAATTTCGCACACTCAGCAAACGTCTGGCAGAAAAGCTCAAGGTTGAGGCGCCCGTTATTGCTGAGCCTACCGTAGCGGTC